>NZ_JAKSYE010000096.1 GCF_022829685.1 Methylobacterium sp. E-045 | reverse complement strand
GCGCCTGCTGGACCCCTGATAAGCCCGGCTGCGCCACCCCGACCCGCTTCGCCGGGCTGATCAGGGGCGTCCCGCCATACCCATCCAGGGGGTCAAAGTTCGACGCCGATCCAGGGTCAATGTTCAACGCTGTTTGACAGTCGAGCCCGTTTTTTCGCCGTCGGAGGGCGACGTCCTAGACCGCTAGCTATCCAATTTCGTGGATTAGTTCAAGTCATCTATGGTGATCATGCACTGCTGCCTACCGTCGTCGTCCTTTTTCTGGTCAGCGACGGCCACTGCCCAATGGTGCAATCGGGATAGTTAGGCGTGGCGAGTGGCCGGAAGCGTAGGAGCGTGCTCGGTCCAATTCGCCTACCCATCGCACCGGTTTAGTGCGTCTTAGCCACGATCCAGTCAATGATTACGTTGGCGACCGCTCCGTTGTTCGCTTCCAGCATCATCATATGTCCATTGCCATGAATGCCGTGTTCGGCGAGCGCGAGACGATCTGGTCTCGCGCCTGCTTGAGCTAGAAAAGCACCTGTGCAGTCGTCCATCGTCGCCCGGAATGATGCTTCACCGGTGACGATGACAGCCGGCACCTTCGCGAGGTTCGGAAGCTTCCGAGCCGGTTCAGCCTGCAACCAGCAGCGGATCTGATCCGGCCGGATTGGCTGGTCGGCCTGCATGACCGTCAGGTCAGTTGGGGAGTTCACTGGTGGCTCGAACTTAAGCGGCACCCGAGTGATGCCATAGGGCCGAGCGCGAGCGTCACCAACGCGCTCGTACCACTCTGCATCGCCTTTGAACCGGATGTCATAGAAAGTCGGTCCGTTCGGCTCAACGGCAACATGCGCCTTCACAAGATCCGGCCGCTGGTCAGAAACAGCCCAGCCGAACACTCCCGCCTGCGAGTGAGTCAGAAGGACCGAGGGACCGATCTTCTCGAGCAGTGCAATCAGTGCCGGATTCACCAGCTCCTCGCTTTTCAACGCATTCGCGATGTACGGGACCTGTGAGAGGTAGAACTGGTCGAACGCTTCATTACCCTTCACTCCGGGGCCGCCCGGCCATTGAGTATGGAGCTTGGCCTGCGGGAATAGCTCGAACCGCTCCTGACCGGTGAAGATGCTTTCCAAATCGCCGGGTGCGAGTCGAGCGTAAGGGCCATAGACCTCTGGGTTGTCGCCCGACCGGCCCCGGCCGACCTGATCGACGACGTAGACGGCAAAGCCGCGCTCTACGAAGTGATCTACCCATCCGGTTCGGCCATCTGGTGTGGCAAGGAAGTTGACGCCGGTCTGCGCGGTGCCATGCACCATGACAACAGGGAAAGGCTGTGTGACCTGCGTCGGAGCGTGGAACTGGACGAACATCTGCCCGGTGGCAAACTCCTTCCCGCCAGCCCCCTCGTAGCGGCCGCCAACGAAGAAGTAGCCCTCACGCTGAGCTGGCTTGAAGGTCGCTGGTACGTCGGGGGTGACAGGAACAGGCTCGGCTTTGACCACCACCGTCAACACGAACAGGGCGCAGGCCCCTAGCAGCGTCAACTTCCGCATCGAAATCCTCCTATGGACGTCTGGCGCGTCGTAGCCAGAGTATCGACGGGGATCATGCTGCGTGTCCATCTGTGGGGCTTGCGCGCTCACACATACCCGCAGGAGAGCCCTTCCCTGGAGTCTCGCTGTGCTACCCTGACGGAAGCCGCCTTGTCGTCACCTTGGCACCCAGTCCGACCCGATCAGGTGGTCGAAACGGGCGGCGGTCGCCGGCAGTAGCAGATCACGGTACCCCCACGTTGCGACGTACGAAGCGACCGCCAGTTCAAGTTCAATCACTCGCAGGTCGCCCGGTAGGTCGTGCGCTGGAGGTGCGGTGAACTGAGAGAGGCGAGTGCAACCCTGCTGGGTCGCCGTCGGGACGTTCCATTGGTGATGGGCCAATCTGCAGGCGTCATCGATACCCTCGGCTCCAGCTTCGACTGCCGCCGCCGCCCGAAAGGCCATGAGAGTTCCAGGCGGCTGTTCGTCAAAGCGACCCGAGAGGTCGTGGTACGGACCGGTGGTCGCAACTGCAGCCACGTTGACCGTGATGCTGTCCTCTCGCGTGGCAAAGCTCGATTGGACCGACACCGCGAAGCGGCCGTGCCATGCCAAATGGTCGAGCCCAAGCAGCTGTAAAGATCGATTAAACTCGGCTGAGAGCCTTCGAGGGGCGTAGCCGTCGAGTGCCCTAATGGGGTCCTGGTCCAGGATAATGCCGCCGAAGGCGACCCAGCCGTACGGCTTTGCTTGGAGAAGCTGCCGGCAGGTTCCGGCCAGCCAAGCGTCGCCGAGGGCTCGACAGACGGGGCAGGCTGCCGAGGTGCAGGGGGCCTTACCTCTGCACGCGGCGAGACGGCGGCCTCCGCGCTTAGCGAGGGCACCGGGCAGTTCGTCACTGAGGTACCGCGCGAGGAGGGCCTGACGACCAACAAGTTGGCGGAGGTCCGGAGCGGGGCTGAGATGGCGAGCGCGGTGGTGGAGGCCTGCACGCCAAAAATTGGTCGCGCCAGGGCCGCTACCTGTACCGGCTACGACGTCGCCGTTGATGGCCTCTATCTCGGAAAGGAGCTGTGCTGACATGGAATTGGGTCCTCGTGGTTGGGCTGCTCGCAGCAGCCCCAACCCTTCACGAGACCGGGTCAGGGGCTATCGTTCGGCTTCTCGGTCAGCTCCCTCCCTTGAGAGAGCGACCGTCCAGATACTAACGTAGCCGACATCGCTTATGGGCTACCGCCAAATTATGTTGGGTCGCTTCATAGGCGCTCTTTCGAGCCTCGGGGGATCGATGTGCAGCCCGAACCTCGTATTTTATGAATTTTGGAAGAAGGCGACCCCGTCCAACTGCAAAGGCTAGCGTACCGATACGCTGAAGCTCGAAAGTGCAGGCTTTGGCTTTCTCCGCCGCGCCGCCGACGGCCCGCGCCGCACGTCGAGCGCTTCGACCTAATCGACGCTGCGGCTTTCAAAATAAGGAAGGGCTTCGACGCGCGGTGTCTGAATGCAAGGCGTCGCGTGATTCGAATTATCCTACGAGGCTGTGTGAGTCCTTTCGGCTGATTCGGTGAGGTTCGTTCTCGAATCAATCCCGATAAGGAGCTGAAGCTGGGTCCGGTACTTGGTCGCCACGCGCATCAAGATTTCTGCGCTGAGCTTTTGTGCCCCCAGTGTGACCCGATGGCCTCAAGGTGCAGAAATGCTACAAGCATCCCCACCATAAGCTGTTCTGCTGAAAAGCAAAATTTGGTGCCCAGGGACGGAGTCGAACCGCCGACACTGCGATTTTCAGTCGCATGCTCTACCAACTGAGCTACCTGGGCCACCGCCGAAGCGCTTGGCGCCGTCGACTGGAGCGGGGGTATAGTGAGGGGATGCGGCCCTGTCCAGCCTCCTTCTCACACATCCTGCAATCGCATCGGTTCACGACGAGCGCGGCGGGGCCTCGTCCTCGGATTCGTCCTCGTCGGTGGGGATCGCGTAGCGGTCGGTGAGCCAGCGGCCGAGGTCGATATCGGCGCAGCGGGTCGAGCAGAAGGGCTGGAACTCCGGCTGCGCGGGCTTGGCGCAGACCGGGCACGGCTCCGGCTTCCGCTTGGGGAGGGCGGTCCCGCTCATGCCATCGCCCCCCAGCCTTGCCGCACGGGAAACCCCTCGCCTTCGAGGAGGCTGATCGTCTCGTAGAGCGGCAGGCCGATGACGGCGCTGTGCGAGCCCACGAGCTTGACCACGAAGGTCCCGGCGAGGCCCTGGATGGCGTAGCCCCCCGCCTTGCCCCGCCACTCGTCCGAGGCGATGTAGCGCTCGATGTCGCGGCCGGAGAGGCGCTTGAACCGCACCCGCGTCTCCACCACGCGCTCGCGGCGGTTGCCCTTGGGCGAGAGCACGCAGACCGCCGTATAGACGCGATGCTGGCGCCCGGAGAGCAGGCGCAGGCAATCCGTGGCCTCGTCGGCCAGTTCCGCCTTCGGCAGGACGCGCCGGCCCACGGCCACCACCGTATCGGCCGAGACGATGTAACTGTCGCGCATGTCATCGCGGCGGCGCGCGGCATCCCCCGCCACGTCGAGCTTGGTCCGGGCGAGGCGCCGGGCGAGGTCGCGCGGTGCCTCGGACTTGTTGGGGGTTTCGTCGATGTCGGCGGGCAGCAGGGCGTCGGGTTCGAGGCCCGCCTGCTGCAGCAGCGCCAGCCGGCGCGGCGAGGCCGAGGCGAGGACGAGGCGCGGGCCGGGGCGGGGCGTCGCGCCGGAGGCGTCATTCATCGTGGCGTGCGTGCCGCCTTGCGCTGAGGAAATATCCATCGGTGCTTTTTGACAATCCGCATGCTGGGGATGGGCGCCGTGCCGAAGTGTCGAGGCGACCGGGCCGCGATGGGCCGGATCGACGTGCCGGACCGGCCGGCACGCTATCGGAAAGCCCGCCCCTTGGGAACGCAAACCCTCGCGGAACGCCGCGACGGGACCGTGGACAAAGCGGTCCGCTCTGATATGGTCCCCACGCTGGAAAGCCGGAACGCGCCTGTCGAGGCCTTTCCCGCCTGTCGGCACGCGGGCGTAGTTCAGTGGTAGAACGTCAGCTTCCCAAGCTGAATGTCGTCGGTTCGATCCCGATCGCCCGCTCCAATCATTTGAAGCACTTAGCTGGTGCGACGTGGCGCCCCAAAACAGGGCGATACCACATTGATACCACCGTTACGGCTTGTCAAAAGATGCCGCCCAGGCTGTCGTAAAAATGTCCGGCGGCTTCGATTGCGACCTGAAGTTGCAACCATGACGGCGGAAGGACGGCACCGTTGGCTAAATCGCGACTAGCCGTCACTGCCCCGAGGGGGCGACCTGATCCACTCCCCGGTCATCCGGCCTGACGCCCGAAGCGACCATCGCCCAGCGCGACCAAGTACCTGCCCCAATGAGCCCGGTCTTCCATTTTTATCCTGAGAGTTCCAGGGTTCAGCCTCTGCTTGGCGACGGATGCCCCCCGTTTCGTCCAGGGTTGCAGGGCCGCTAAGATCTCCTCGGACGTCATGCCGCCCTCTAACGGCAGGAGTGCTCGCACCTCCTGCATTACGCGATCCCAAAAGGCCTCGGACCGGGAGCGCTGGAGTTGGTCTTCACAGACCGCCAGGGCAGTGCGTAGCCTGTCCGCCTCAGCGACAGCCATTGCGAGTTGCGCGGCGAGTCCTTCTGCTTTGGCTTCAGATTCCTGAAACAAGCCGAGGAGGTGCTCGCGATCCTCAGCCTCATCCCGCCGGATTTCTTCCAGGGAGGCACGCTCCCGCTGCCAGCCGAGCGCTGCCTCGCTCTGGGCCAACAGCCATGTTTCTTTCACCATGGCGCCGGAACGCTCCTGGAGGCTCGTTGGAAGATCCTTAAGTTCCAGCTGAGGCTTAAATCTCCGGGTCTCCCGCCACGCAGCGAGGTGCTTCAAGATCACATCCGGCGATCCTCCGTTCGTCAGTCGTTCGTGCACTCGCCGTCTAGAAGGGCGCTGGCCCCCTGCGAGAAGTGCGTCCGCCGCTTCGAACACTTCGTCTTGTGTCGGCATGTGAAGGGGACCCTCGAATGATAAGAGGATCACGCAAAACAGCTAACGTTCAGTTGAGGGTTCCGATACCAGATACCGGTACTCGGTATCTGGTATCGGCCGTGACCAGACCAGACGGCGTGATGCTGAGCTGATCAAAAGGATTAGCCGGGGCCGCGGCGCTTCCCGCGCCAGCCGAGTGAGCCCCTATCAGAACCGGTAAAGGCCGAAGACCGGTACCGGTCGACCATGATATCTCACGGCCCACACGCCTAGCGTTACCGAGAAAGAGAGACTCGCTTCCTGGGTAAGTGACTCGCTTTACCAGATAGCGGCGGCTCGATGTGTCTGTAGGCCGATGGCATAGTCTAGCCACTTTTAGAAAATCCCAACCAATATGGCACTGAACCCGGTGATCAATATCACAAACATCACTGCTCTGCTGCGCAAACGACAGCTGATATCCGATCCAATTGATATCGGAACCAAAGATCCGATTTCGAACACCAAAGTTACCTTCTGGAGCAACTTCAGGTAGTGTGAGAAGCGCATGGAAATTTCTGCGGCCCGGTTCAGTTCCCTCGCGGAAGATAAGGGGAACGTATGTCGAAGCTCGGCAATCGCCTCGTATCCCCGGGGCCGTGGGGATGAAGCGGTAGCGGGAGGTCCGATCCAATCCGTCCGCATGGAGGCGATATCGAGTGGCGCAATGTTCTCCGCACGGGCGCAAAAATAAGCGGCCGTTCTCGCCGACCCTGATCGCAGGGACCGTGGAACGAAAAAGGCCGCCCCTGTGAGGGGTGGCCCTAAGTTGAAGGAGGAATTGTCCTTGGGAGGACCACACCGTGTGTCATGGCTCGCGTGCCACGACGCATCACATCATATTGCGCCGATACGGCCCATGCGCTGGAGACCTGACGTGGGTCGGTGCTGCATCAGTCAAAAGTTGTCAGTGCGCCGGGGATAGGTGGCAGGCGAGAAGGCCATATGTGGCAGTCGCCTCAAAAGCCGGGAGGGGCCGCTGGGCCACCGGCTACGCTTTCCCAAATGCTCGGCCAGGGCTTCCACTTCACTCCGACCTCTCCGGGGGACGCACGCAACGACCTGGCTAGGCAGGAGTTTCCCGTGCGTCGAGGCGCCGGGCGCGCCTTTGCCATCTCCGAGCCCCAAGGAACACTATGTCCCGTGAGACCAGCATCAAGGCGACCGAGACGTTCGGCGAACTTGTCAACGGCGGCCGGTTCGACGCCTTTCCCGAAGTCGTCGCCTCGGATTGCCACGACCACGACCCGGCGCCGGGGCAGCGTATGGGTCCAGAGGGATACCAAGCTTTCTTCACGCAGCTCCACTCAGCCTTCCCGGACATGAAGGTCGAGGTGAAGAAGCTCGTCGCGGACGGGGACGACGTCGCGTTTGCCTACACGCTCACCGGTACGCACCAGGGCGACTTTAACGGGCACAAGCCCACCGGGAAGGCCATCAAGGTCCGGGGCATGCAGATCGGCCGCTTCGTCGACGGGAAGATGGTCGAGCGATGGGGTTCGTCCGACGAGCTCGGCATCATGAAGCAGATCGGCGCGATAGACGGATAGTCGGAGCGCACGGACCCGCCCTCGTAACGCCAGTTGGAGGCCCCCGCCGCACGTCTCGGATTTCGAGTAGTCCGAAGGCGTGCGGCCCAGCCGGATGTCGGTTCGCGATGTCGGCATCGCGAACGGAACGGTTGGTGACAGCAATAAACGTCGGCATTTCCATGCCTTCGGATTCTCGCACTGTCCAAACGCGCCACCCTTGCGGTCGCGGCGTTTCCCTGAGCGGCTGATCGGCAATAGTGCCCGTCCGGTCGCAGACGGGCTTACGCCGTGTATCCCGTCGCGGAGGTGACTTGAGTCACTGACGAATTCGATCCGCCTGCGTTATGGGAATCGTCAACGAACAAAAATTGGCTTTGGCGGCGCAGCCTCGAAGACAACTTCGACGGCCGTTCGTCCGGGACGACCGGGAGACACCATGCGCCGCCTCGTCCCTCTTATCCTCGCCTCCGTCTTCCTGGCAGCCCACGCCAGAGCCGAGCAGGACCTCCTGCTCGGAGCCGACATGGGCTCCGCCGCGATGACCAAGGCCGAGATGACCCGGGCCGACGTCGAGGCGCTGATAGTCAAGGCGGACGGCAAGCCCATAGACCTCTCCGACAAGGCGCTCGCCGGCCTCGATCTGTCGGGCCTGAACCTCAGGGGCGCCAACTTGCGGACCGCACGCCTCAACAAGGCGAACCTGCGAGGAGCCGACCTGACCGGCGCGAACCTGGAGCAGGCCTGGTTCATCAAGGCCGATCTCTCCGGGGCCAAGCTCGCCGACGCGAAGATGTTCGGCATCACGGCCCGCGACGCCAACCTCACCGGGGCCGACCTCAGCCGCTCCATGCCCATCGGCGACTTCAAGGGTGCCAACATGGCAGGGGCGACGCTCATCGATCTCAAGGGCGGCGCCGACATCAAGAACCAGTCCATGGGCCTGATGCGGACCGTGTTCGTCTCGGTGAACCTCAAGGACGCCAACCTGAAGGGTGCGAACCTCGGGCGCTCGCGCCTGGAATACGCCGACCTCACCGATGCGGATCTCACCGACGTCGTGCTGATGGGCTCGGACCTGTCGGGTGCGAACCTCACCGGCGCGACCGTCGCCGGGGCTGACTTCAGGAACGTCGACGTCACCGCCGCCCGGCTCATCGATCTCAAGGGCCAGGACAGCGTCAAGGACTGGTCGGAACGCGTGAACGTCGACCGCGCCATCACCCACGCGTCGAACTGAGATCGGCGGAGCCGTTCCTCAGGCCCGCGCATTGCCGACGTCGTTCCCGGCCCCTCCGCCGGCACCGTCGGTGAGGTTCGGCACGTCGCGCAACTCGTCGTCGATCTGACGGATGACAACGGCTCCCTCCACGATGACGACGATGGCGGCGACGATGACCAGGACGAAGCCGCCGATGGCCGTCGCGATGCCGAGAACCGTGATGGCCGTCGACCGAGGCACGATGACATCCAGCGCACCGAAGATGAGGGCGCTGATCAGCAGGATGGCCGCGACGAGGCCGATGAGGGAGGCTCGGCTCATCAATCGGCAGCGGCGCCGGTACGCGAGTACCTGGGCCCGCAGGTTGTCCGCCCTGCCGATATCGTGTCCCTCGGATCGGTAGTCCCCGACCGCCTGCTGATAACGTCCGAGTGCCGCGTCATAGCGCTGTTGCAGGAAGCCCATGAAAATCCAGGCCGCGAACACGATGGACGCGTTCGGTCCGATGGCCTTGAGGACGTCGCTAAGCTGGACCATGGAATTCCATATGGATGCGGAAGCCAACCCGGCTTCACGAACGAGGCTCTCGGGTGGTCGTGTCTAGCCCGGCACCTTATCGAAACTTGCGCTATCCTCGGACGCGATGCCGTTCTCGCGGTGACGGAAGTCGCTCAGCGCCCGGTAGACCTGAAGCCGCGCACGCATGACCGAACCGAGTGGCTGGTGGGCCGCAAGGCTGTGCGCCGGACGGAAGGTCATCACCTCGTCGAAGTAGCGAACGCGATCCGGGGCATAGGCTTCCTGGCGCGGCAGGCGCAGCGTCGCCACCGTACGGTAGGGGCTGATCGAGACCGGCCAGTCGACCGAGGCGTCCTCGATGGGCTGCCTCTCGGCATCGGTCCAGAGCTGGGCCCTCAGCTCGAAGACAACGTCGTGGTCCCGGAAGAAGGCGACCGTGGCGTGGCGGAAGCCGTCCTCGTCCTGGTGCGGGTCGAGCCGCCACTCGGACAAGGCGCGCTGGCTTTCCGTCGACGGCACCGCCCCGAGCTTTGCCACGTAGTCGCCGTAGCGGACCGGCGCCTGGCTGAAGTAGCTGTCGGCCAGCGGGTGGCTGAAGGGATGGCCGAAGAAGTCGGCCAGGGCGCTCTCCGTCCCGAAGGCGTGCAGGGCGCGGTTGAGGTTGCGCATGGTCGACGAGACCGCGCTCTTGACCCCCTCCGGCAAACCCGTCGACTTGCCGATGACTGTGCCGTCCCGAAGGAAGCCGGCCGCCGTGCCCGAGGGGAAGGTAGTGCCCGTCGCGAGGACGAAGTCCTGGGTGTCGGCGGCGTGGCCGGGCAGCTTCTCGCCGGGCACGCCGAACACCTTGATGGACATGCCGCGGTGGGTCGAGACCCGGTCACCCAGGGTCTCGCCTGGCCCCTGAGCGAAACGAACCGCCACCGGGTGGGTGCTTGGTGTGGCGAACAGCCCCTGCGCCAGTTCAGGCGGCAAGCCGGCGGAAATCGTCAACTCGCCAGTGACGCAAGCTGAGCTTTTGGCGTGGCTGGCGCGCACGGCATGGTGCTCGCGTGCCTCGACGGTCTCCGATTGCTGCGTCATCCCCTTGATGATGCCGTCAATCGTCTTCTGCTCGTCCGGATCGGGCTTCTCGACGTCGGGTGCGTATCTAAGGTAGGTCATGATCTTCCTCACGGTGATTGGGGAACTGAAGCGGACCGGGGCGGATAAGAGCGCAGCGGATTCGGGGGTCGACGTATCGAGTCGGAAACGGGATACCGTTTCGAACATCGAGGCGGTCGGGGGCCATTCCCGGTCCGGGACGACTTCGCGTCCGTTGAAAGTCTACCTGAGTTCGGCTGCGCTATAAGTTGGCTTCGAAGCGCTGCTTAGTTTTCGTGGCAATAGAAGACCGGACCATGGACTGGCGGCGGGGCGGGGGCGGCAATCTCGGCCGATGTGCTCGACGGCCCGTGGATGGTCGCGGACGCGGTTGTGCGACAAGCCATTTCAAGGCGCATCCGTCCCAACCGTTTCAAGGATCAAGCGCGCCGTCTCGGCAGGCTGATCCCAATGCGGGAAGTGGCCGCAGCGCTCGAACCAGTGCAGCCGGGCCGACGGGAAGGCTGCCAGGGCGCGTGCAGCCTGGCGCGGCAGCAGCAGGTGGTCCTGGCGGCCCCAGCCTATGGTGATAAGGCTAGGGGTCTTCGCCGAGCCCTGCTGCGACGGCCCGCGTGCCAGCTCACGCAGCATCGCATCGAACACCGGTGTGGCCGCCAGGCTTTGCAGCTCCGCTACGACAAGCTGCGGTGGCAGCACCCACGGACGGGCCGACAGTTGGGCTAGCAGCAGCGTACGGGTGACGGCGTGGCGCGACAGGCCGGGATGGAAGGGCCGCAGCAACCGCACTAGGCGTATCGATGCCGCGAGCGACCAGTGTAACCAGCGCGTTTCCCATCCGCGCCAGAAACCGCCTGGATCGAGCGCCACGCAGTGCCGACCGATGCCCCGCCGCGCCAGCTCCAGTATTAGCCGGCCCCCCACCGAACTGCCGACAAGGTCCGCTGTCGTCAGGCCTTGCGACTTCACGAAGCCGGCAAGCGCGTCCGCATAGGCCTCCACCGTCTGCCGGCCCGGGAGCGGGGCCGATCTGCCATGTCCCGGCAGGTCGACCAAGATCAGTTCGCGCGAGCCGCGCAATGCGGGCAAGAGCGGATCCCAGGTGCGGAGATTGGCCCCCAGCCCATGGACCATCAGTAGCGGCCGGCCCGTGCCGAGGCGTTCAAAGTGTAGGGACATGACGGCATTGCCCTTCAATATTCGAGCTGCAGTAAGCGTCGGTAGGCCGAGTGGGGGTGGCTCGGTCATGCAGGACTCAGACTGCTTGCCCGATTGCCTCGACGACCTGCGAGCCGTTGTAGGGCTTCGAAACGAAGAGGCCGTGGTCCGGAACCTCGCGGTCGGCGAGCCGATGCCGGCCCGACGTAAGGATGAGCCTGATGTCCGGCCACGTCGCGTGCACGCGCGCCGCCAAGATCACGCCGTCCATCGAGCCGGGCATGTCGATGTCCGTGAACAGCACCGCGATGTCGTAGCGGTCATGGAGGATGTCCCAGGCTTCGTCGGCGTCGCAGGCCTCGACGACGGAAAAACCGGCATCCTCAAGCATTTCGGCGGCGCAGAGACGGACAAGCGCATCATCCTCGACGACGAGCACGACCGAGTCTGTAGGGAGGCGCTTGATGGACATCTTAGGCCAACAGGCGGATCGATCCTCGGTTGCATCGTCCAGGGTTAATTGGAAGACCCGGTTCCCTGGAGCCACACTCCGGTGTCGATCAACTTCCGACACGTGGGCGCATGGGGACGACATTGCTGTCTTTGGTCGCCACCGGAACAGGATGGCCGAGCGCCTCGGCGACCTTGATGGCGAGTTGCTCTCGCTTGAACGGCTTACCGATCAGCCGGACGCCATCGTCAAGCCGCCCATGGTGGACAATGGAGTTCTCGGTGTCGCTTGACCGGCCTGGGACGATGGCTTGGTCCGGGTCGCCCGGGCACGGGCCGGACAGGTCGTCTGATCCCGAGAGCGGCATCGAGCCGGGTTTCCAGGTAACCGCCTCCCTCTGGCTCTGGAGATCGCCACTGGTCCCGGCGCCCCTCCATCCCGCCCAAGTGAACGACACCGTCCTCGTGGAGTGGCGTGTCGACGTCGATCTCTCTTCGACAGGCTTCGGATATCCGTCGCCCAAGGCACTACAAAAGCCGGGGAAACCGGGGTTCCGGGGATCGGACAAATCGAAATAAACAGTCCTATGATCAGGCCGCTGGAAATCGGTCACGGTATCCCTGGATCATCGCATGTGGCCCGAGCATTCACAGGCCACGTAGGATCAGGCCATGACCCAGGGCATCGACCGGGTGCGGACCTCGAACGTGGTCCCGATTCGGACCAACGGCACCCCGTCCTCTGGCACCATGAGCGGTTCCCATCGACCGGATCTTCCCCCGGGCGGGACCGAGGACGACGCGTACGACCATTGGGACCCCTGGAACCTCGGTCGCGAACTCATCTCCGCGAGCCAGGATTGCATCGAGGTGATCGACGACCTCGGTCACCTCCGCCTTCGAAACCCGATGGCCCGTCGGATGCTCGGCGACGACATCGCCGATGCCGGCGACGGATCATGGTCCATGTCGTGGCCCTCGGGCGTCCGCGAGGTCGCCTCGGACGCCTTGGCCGTGGCGGCCACGGTCGGCACGGCGCGCTTCGATGGCTGGCGCGCCGCCGCTCAGGGTGGGACCGTTTACTGGGATGTCGTCCTGTCCCGCATCGTCGACGTCGACGGACGGCTCGTCGGCGTGATGGCCGTGTCCCGGGACATGACGCAGCTGCGGCGGATCGAGGACGGCCACGACCTGCGCGGTCGCGAACTGAGCCATCGGCTGAAGAACCTGTTCGCCCTGGTCAACGGGCTCGTCACCCTGTCGGCGCGCAACCTCCCGGCCGTCCAATCCTATGCCGGTACCCTGCGCGACCGCTTCACGGCCATGAGCCGGGCACTCGAATATCTCCAAATCCCGCAGGCGGACGAACGCTCGTCCCGGCCGCAACAGACCCTCCAGGGCCTGCTGGGCGCGCTGCTCCGGCCCTACGACGAGGCGGGTGGTGCCGGGCGGCGGTTCGTCCACGGCGCGATGGACGACGTCCCGGTCGGCGATGGATCGGTGACCGGCCTGGCCCTCGTGATCCACGAGCTGGCCACGAACGCGATCAAGCACGGTGCATTGTCCGGGAACGGCGGTACCGTCACCGTCGATTGCCGGCGCGTCGGCGGGGACATGCGCATCGCCTGGACCGAACGCGGCGGTCCCCGCATCGAAAGCCCGCCCCGCAACGAGGGCTTCGGATCGAAGCTCACCGAGCGTACCGTCCGAGGGCAGTTGTCCGGGACCATCTCGCACCACTGGGATGCGGAAGGGCTCAGGGTCGTCATCGCCCTCCCGTGGGCGAGCCTGGCGTCCTGAGCGTCGGCCGAGCCGATGCCGCGCACGAATTCGTTTCGCCTAGCCATCGACGAGCCGCGCGTATTCTGCTTCTGGCACGCCGTAGGACGATCCCGCCAGCCTGAGCAGCATCGCCCGGCTTCGCACAGTGATGGTGCCACGCCTCGTCGCTATGACATGCGCGCGTTCAAGGGTCGCCACGGCCGCCGTCAGTCCGGTGCGGTTGACCCCCAACATCAAAGACAGGAAGCGGTGGGTCGTCGGAAGCATGTCCCCATCGACGCGGTCGTGGCACATCAGCAGCCAGCGCGCGAGACGTTGCTCCAGCTTGAAGCGTCCGTTGGCAAGCGCCGTCGAAGCGACCTGGACGTTGGCGACCTGGGCGTATCGAAGCAAGCTTCTGTGGAGACGGGGACTGTCGATCAGGGTCGCCCGCAAACAGTCCGCCGGCATCGACCAGGCCATCCCGGCCATCTGGACGCGCCCCTCGTCGGGGGTGCGGCCCGCGTCGAGCAGGACCGGCACACCCACCATGCCTTCCCGTCCGACCAATCCAAGCTCGATCTGCCCGGCGTCCGCGGACGCCGCGATGATGGAGACGACACCCTGCTCGACGAACCAGACCCGGGGGATGGCGGTATCGGCCGCGATCAGGACCTCACCCACGGCAAGGGGACCGATGTCGAGGTGCTGTCTTAACAGTGCGAAATCGTCAGGGATCAGAATTGAAAGCAGATGGTTCCGGCATTGATCCTGGATGGGCCTTGGCACGGTTCCGTCCTCGTTGGGACGGGGGGGGCGCGGAGCCTCGACCACTTCCGCCACCATGCGCCCTGCATCCGCCGATTGACAGGGGAACATAGGTAATTCGAGCCGGAACCCATCCTATGATTGGACGGAGGTCGTATTTCGGACCTACGATCAGCCATCCGCCTGAAAAGAAATGGCTTGATGCAGCATGCGCTGATCCGGAAGCTGGAGAGTTACGAGACGCTGTCCGATGCGGACCGGCGGGCGCTGAACGCGTTGGTGCCGAGGGTCCGACAGGTCGGCGCCCATGTCGACCTCGCCCGGGAGGGCGACCCGCCCGACAACGTCCACCTCATCCTCGACGGCTTCGCTTGCCGCTATAAGGTTCTGGCCGACGGCCGGCGCCAGATCATGGCCTACCTCGTCCCGGGCGATTTTTGCGACCTCAACGTGTTCATCCTTGACCAGATGGACCACAACATCGGCACGATCTCGCAGTGCCAGGTCGTGGACATCCCGCGCCAGTCCATCGAGGACATCACGGCGGAGTCCCCCCGGATCACCAAGGCCTTCTGGTGGTGCGCCCTCGTCGACGAAGCCGTCCTGCGGGAATGGCTGGTCAACATGGGGGCCCGTGCCGCCGACGAGCGCATCGCCCACCTCATCTGCGAGCTTCATGCGCGCCTGGAAGCGGTGGGCCACTCCAAGGACGACAGCTACGCGTTTCCGTTCACGCAGACCGACATCGCCGACACGATGGGGCTCTCGAACGTCCACGTGCACCGAACGCTCCGCGACCTCCGAGGCATGGGCCTGATCACGCTCAGGAACAGGGTCCTGACCATCCTCGACATCGAGCGCCTGAAGGACTTCTGCAAGTTCAACCCGAACTACCTCCATCTCAAGAACGCGCGCTGGGTCGACCGGCGCAGCGTCATCTGGGCCAGCCAATCGCAGGGAGGTTAGCCGTGCCAGGGCACGGCAACGTCGAGACACTGGTCACGATGCAGCCCATCGCCATCGACACCGGGAGCGACGACCGGGACGGGATGCTCGTGATGGCGAACGGGATGCTGGTCGCGGTCCTTGTGAAACTCGCCACGCCCGAACACGAGCAGGAGGGCGACTGGTTCGTGGAGGTGGCGCTGGGACCGCTGAGGGTGCACCTCGCCCCGACGTTCGGAAGTCTCGACGATGCGACCCGCTGGATGCGCCATCACCTTCGGGGATAAGGCGTTCGCCTCACCCGTAAATCGGCCCTGCTCCGGACTAAGGCGACAATATAAAATAATATCCATTTTGAACCTTCGGCTTGAAACTACGACCCTAATCGATCCGTACAAATCAAGGTATGCATAAATCACGCAATTCAAATGGAATGCGATCAAATAACTATGATTTATGCGTACTTCCGCAATGAAAATTCATTTCGTGCGGAACCATATAAGAATATAATACTTTGCTAGATGTCTAAAACGAAACTTCTACAACCGGATCAATACACATGAAGAAGATCACCTTCGCACTCGTTGCCGCCACCCTCCTCGGCGGCATCGCGGTCGGCGGCGCCACGGCGGCTCCGATGGGACCCAACGGAATGCAGGGCGACAACGCCGGCATGACCCAGGTCCGCATGATGCAGGGCGACCGCATGATGATGAAGAAGCGCATGATGAAGCGCCAGATGATGAAGAAGCGGATGATGAACCGCGGCATGTGATCCACGCCGACCATCGAAACGGGAGGCCCTATCCGGGCCTCCCGACCCTATTATCGGTCTCGGAGGAGGCAGCGTGCCCCGTACCTATCTCACGCGATCCGCCCCCGAAGTCGGCGAGACTGAACGTCGCCGTTGGATGTTCCGGCACCCCCTCGTCATCCGGATCGCGCATTGGGTGAACGCCCTAACCCTGCTGGTCCTGCTCATGAGCGGCCTGCAGATCTTCAACGCCCACCCGGCCCTGTACTGGGGCAAGGTCTCGACCTTCGACACGCCGCTGATGTCGATGGCATCGAGCGAGGACGATCCGCCGAAGGGCGTGACCACGGTGCTGGGGCATGCCTTCGACACAACCGGCTTCCTCGGTTCCTCGACCGGTGCCGACGGCCAGCCGGCCGACCGTGGTTTCCCATCCTGGTTGACCCTTCCAAGCGAGCAGGACCTAACCGGGGGACGCAGCTGGCACTTCTTCTTCGCCTGGGCCTTCGTCCTCAACGGGCTCGCCTACCTGCTCTACGGCGTCCTCAGTGGTCAGCTTCGGTTCCGGTTGATCCCATCGCGCGACCAGATCCGCCACTTCGGGGCGTCGATCTGGGAGCACCTGACGCTTCGGTTCCCGCAAGGCAACGAGGCCAAGCGCTACAACGTCATCCAGAAGCTCACCTACGTCGCCGTCATCCTAGTCCTCCTCCCGGTGCAGGTGCTGGCAGGCCTCGCGATGTCGCCGGCGATGGACGCGGCCGCCCCCTTCCTGCTGACGATGTTCGGCGGCCGGCAATCGGCGCGTACGGTGCACTTCATCGTCGCCAACCTCCTCGTCCTGTTCGTGGTGGTCCACGTCGCCCTGGTCCTGCTCTCGGGCTTCTGGAACAACATGCGCGGCATGCTCACCGGCTGGTTCGTGATCGAGCGCCAGGTCGAGCCGGCACCCGTCACCGACCGGGCGGGGGAAGCCGCATGATCCGCCTCCCCAGTCGACGCTCGATCCTGCTCGGTGCCACGGGTGCGCTGGGAGCCACCGTGCTGGGCGGCTGCGACCGCCTGGGTGAGATGGGTTGGTTCAAGCGCACGCTGGCGACCGGCGAGGACGCCAACCAGTTCGTTCAGCGCCTGCTGCTGACCGAGCGAACCCTCGCGCCGGAATACGCCGAGGCGGACATCTCTCCGTTCTTCAAGCCGAACGGCACCGAGGACCCGCCGGACAAAGCCTACAAAGCCCTCGTGAAGCGCAAGTTCGCGGGCTTCCAACTGGAAGTCGGAGGGCTCGTCGAGAAGCCCTTCAAGATTTCCCTGGCCGACCTTCGCAAGCTGCCCGCCCGGACCCAGATCACTCGACACGACTGCGTCGAGGGCTGGAGCTGCATTGGCAAATGGACCGGCGTGCCGCTCTTGGAGCTCCTCCAGCGTGCCGTCCTCAAGCCGAACGCCCGCTACATCGTGTTCCACTGCGCCGACACGATGGATCAGGGCGAGCCTGCGGACGCCGAGGCCACCGGCGGCGCCGAGGCTCCCGTCGCCAACCCGAACCCGAACATGACGAAGAAGGCCGCCGGTGCCGACGCCACACAGGACACAGGCGACCGATCCGACGAGGCGCCGGCCGAGGAGGCCGGCACGGCCGAACCCGTGCGTTTCTACGAGAGCATCGACCTCGTCGACGCCTACCATCCGCAGACGATCCTCGCCTACGAAATGAACGGCAAGACCCTGCCCGTCGCGCATGGGGCGCCCTTACGCCTGCGTCTCGAACGCAACCTAGGCTACAAGCAGGCCAAGTACGTCATGCGCATCGAGATGGTCGAGAGCTTCGCCGACATCGGCGAGGGCAAGGGCGGCTACTGGGAAGACCAGGGCTACGCCTGGTACGCCGGAATCTGACCGCGATCCGGATCGGCTCGCATGGCCGGGGCTTCCACCCGGTCCGTCCCTTCCCAGTCCTTCTCCCAGGAGCCTCGCATGGCCCATGTGCTCGTCATCGGCGCCAGCAACGGCATCGGCCTGGAAACGGTGAAGGCCGCCCTTGCGGCCGGCCACCGCGTACGCGCCTTCGCCCGTTCGGCGGCTAGGATCGACCTGACCGACGGAAACCTGGAGCGGTTCACGGGCGACGCCCTGAAGGTGGCGGATGTCGAGGCGGCACTCGATGGTGTCGATGCGGTCGTCCAGGCGCTTGGCGTCCCATTCCTCGACATGTTCAAGCCGGTTCGTTTGTTCTCGGATGCGACCAACGTGCTGGTGCCGGCGATGGAGAAAGCGGGCGCGCGTCGTCTCATGTCGGTCACTGGTTTCGGCACTGGCGACAGCAAGGAGGCGATCGGCTTTCTGCAACTCGTTCCGTTCCGCCTCGTGTTCGGCCGTGCCTACGACGACAAGGATGCCCAGGAGATCCGCATCCGCAAGAGCGGACTGGATTGGACGCTGGTCCGTCCAGGCGTCCTGACGAGCGGCGCGTCCACGGGGCGGTATCGGGTACTCGACGAACCATCCTCATGGCGGAATGGCCTGATCCCGCGTGCCGACGTCGCGCACTTTCTCGTCCAGCACATCGAGAACGGCTCCTACGTCAGGAAGGCCGTGGTCTTGGTCGGATAGCTTGTTTCGGGAATGGGTCGCGTGGTCGAGATCGAGCCACGAACGCGGGAATGCCTGCAAGTCGGCACTGGAGCACGCGGTGAGAAATTCGAACATCAACGACATTGGCATCACCGGAGCCGCCGAAGCCCGGACCGTCATCGGGATCGTGTCCGACGACATCGCCGACCACGCCGAGGAAGGGTTTTTGAACAAGACCGGTAGGAACAACCTGCAGGAGCTTCTCCGCCAGCAAACGACGCTCGCGCGGTTCGGGGAACTCGCCCTTCGATCTGACGATCTCAACCAGATCCTGACGGAGGCTTGCCGCCTTGCTGGCCAGGCCCTCGGGACCGACCTCGCCAAGGTCGTCGAGCTCCAGCCGGACGGGAAAACGCTTCGCGTTCGTGCGGGGGTCGGGTGGAAGGAGGGTGTCATCGGCAAGGCGACCATCACCGCCGAGCACGACACCTCTGAAGGTCATGCGCTACGGACCGGCGAGCCCATGATCTCGCCCGACATCGCGAAGGAGACCCGGTTTCGATACTCGCAGTTCCTGATCGACAACAACGTCAAGGCGGTGGCCAACGTCCTCATCATCGGCGGTCACGGGAAACCGCCGTTCGGCATCCTTCAAATCGACAGCCATGTTCCCCGCCAGTTTACCGAGAGTGATACCCTCTTCCTGCGCAGCTACGCCAACCTGCTTGCGGGTGCGGTCGACCGGATTCGGGTCATCGGCGAAGTTCGGGACGGCGAGGCGCGTCGCCGAACGGCACTTGAGGAGCGCGTCGCCGAGCGCACCTGCGCGCTGACAGAAGCCAATGCCAGGCTTCACGCGGAGGCCGAGGAGCGCGGACGGATCGAGGAGACGCTGCGCCAATCACTCAAGATGGAGGCCGTCGGGCAATTGACCGGGGGGCTGGCGCACGACTTCAACAACCTGCTGGCCGGTATCTCCGGCAGCCTGGAACTGATCCGGACGCGCCTGAGGCAGGGGCGCACTTCGGAGGTCGACCGCTACGTCGACGTTGCGATGACCTCTGTTGATCGGGCCGCCGCGCTCACCCACCGGCTCCTCGCCTTCTCGCGGCGCCAGACGCTCGATCCCAAGGCGACCGACGTCACTCGGCTGGTTGCGGGCATGGAGGATCTGTTCAGTCGTACGGTCGGGCCGGGGATCGCGGTGGAGACCAGGCTCGCGACCGACCTTTGGCCGGCGCTGTGCGATCCGAACCAGCTAGAAAACGCGATGCTCAACCTCGTCATCAACGCACGGGACGCCATGCCCGACGGCGGCCCCCTGATGATCGAGACCCGGAACACGATTATTCCGGATACGTATCTCGGGTCCGACGCCGTGCCGCCGAGGGTTCCGGCGGGCGAGTACATGGGCCTCTTCGTCACGGACGGGGGCACCGGCATGGCCCCAGACGTGATCGCCCGTGCCTTCGATCCGTTCTTCACGACCAAGCCCACCGGTCAGGGGACTGGCCTCGGCCTGTCGATGATCTACGGCTTCGTCCAGCAATCGGGCGGTCACGTCCTGCTGGGTAGCGAGGTCGGCCAGGGTACCGTGGTGTCGATCTATCTACCACGCCATCTCGGGTCGGCGGACGTCGTGAAGGTTGCCAGCTCGGTGACCACCCCGGCGCCTGCCGAGGCGGGCACGGTCGTGCTTGTGGTCGAGGACGAGATCGCCGTGAGGATGGTGATCGCCGAGTTACTCTCCGAGCTTGGCTACGTCGTGCTGGAGGCCGGGGACGGGCAGTCCGGCCTGCGGATTGTCGAGTCTCGCGTCCGCATCGATCTTCTCCTCACCGACGTCGGCCTTCCCGGCGGAATGAACGGGCGTCAACTTGCCGACGCAGCAAGGGCACACAGTCCAGGACTGAAGGTTCTTTTCCTGACGGGCTACGCCGCGAGCGCCGCCGTCAGGAATGGCCGGATGGGGGCGGGCATGGAAATCATGATCAAGCCGTTCGCTTTGGATGCGCTCGCGACCAGGATCGAAGGCATGCTCTGGATGGATCGACGGGTAGAGATCCCCGGCTCCGCCGTGGGAGAGCATACAAACCCGTGATGAGCGTCGAGCGTATCGCGTGCCTCGCCGGTATCGAAGCCGAAGTCGGTCTATTGCATGGCGCCCATGCCGACGGGCATCGCATGGAGGGCGAGCATGACTTGCACCGTGTTGATCAGGCCTACCGTCCGCTCGCTTGCGCCGCCGGACGCTGCTTTGTCTCGTAAGGCGATGAGGGCGATTTCGAGTTCGGTCCGTTGCGCGCGATGCCTTGTGTCCCGCTCCTCATCCAAGAGCGCGATGAGCTCGTCGAGATATCGGCCGCTCGCTGTCCGTTGTGCTTGTTCCATCCGCCGCCGCTCCCGAAATGCGTTGTTAAGGCCCCTTCGGACAGGGGCGGATTGGGACTGTGAAACGTCGTTCGCCCTCGACGGCGGCGAGACGTCGTTCGCAACGAGCCACTACGCATCGGGCACGACACCATTCGACAGCGTCATGTCTGGCAACGTAGCCAATCGCCTGTCATAGAATACGATCATAGGATGGGATGTGTTCATTATCTCCGAATTATCGATTTTATTTTAAAAACGTCTTTTTAAGCATAGACCCGGACACCTCTGGCATTAGTTTGCGGGTGTCGCACCACTAACGACAGATGGTCTCTGAAAATATGATAAATAGCGTGAAGCGGACGCCTCAGTTTTGGCGCGATCTCGACCAGAGTGTCTCGACCCGCGTCGGTGATGCTTTGCTCCAACCCGACCGTAATCACGAGGAGCTGGTTTCTTCGTTGCGCGATCTTGAGGAGACAGCACGAAGGGAATGCCGTCGCCGGGATACGATCCAGATCCTGACGAGCGGGCGTCGGCTTCTCGGAGACCTGTCTCCTGTTGGGATCTCAGACGGACCCTTTTCCCATACCATGGAGTAGTGGGCAGGTCTGCTTGCCCATCTAGTCGTAGCTGGGTCCTTCTATTTCATCAGGTTGATCGCGAGATGGGGGCGGCTCTGATAGAAGCCCTCGATGCCTGCAATCGTCGTTTCGGACGCAGCGCCGTCGTGCCGGGCGCCGCTGGCTTCGCACCGAAGCGCGAATGGTTGACCAAGTTCGAGATGCGGTCGCCTCGCTACACGACCCGCCTTGACGAGCTTCCCGTCGTCGCCGCGGCCTGATGGGTTTCATACAATAGAGCTCGAAGGTGAGGATCATCACCCCTTGCGCTGGGGGGCGTCCAGGCGATCACCCCTCCAGTTCAGTAATCCCTCCAGCAAACGTAGCCCATCGCGGACGACCTCGCTCGCGGAGGAGTAATCGCCGGAATTGGCAAGCTGGCTCACGAATGCCAACTGCTCGGCGGTCAGGCTGACGTTCATCATGGGCATGGCGAGCCTCCTATCGAGAGAAGCTGCGTTTTTTTTGTCAAAAATTGTCAATCGCTGACGAGGTTCACGCTGCTCACTCGCGAACGGGCCGATTACCTGGTCGAACGCTATTTGGAACGCAAGGAACGCGAGCCGGACCGGCTCAAGGCCGTTGCCACCGACATCGGCTTCATGCGGAAACCGACTTGAGATCGGGCCCCCTCGTCCTCGCCTGCCGGCATCGTGGCTTCGGAAGCCCCGATGGGACGGGCCGTCGGAGACCCGACGGTCAGGTTCCTTCGAAGGCGGTTCTGAGCACGGCTTCCAGGTCCCTGACGCCGAACGGCTTCCTCAGCATCACGGCGGACGGCCCGACCGCGCTCTCGATGGCCGCGGTCTCCGAATACCCGCTCGCGAAGATGATCGGGAGGTCGGGCCGCCGTGTTCGTACGACTTCCGCCATCTTGGCTCCGTTCATGCCCGGCATCGCGAAATCGACCAGCAGCAGGTCCGGGTCCGCCCCGTCCAGCACCGCAAGTCCGCGTTCGGCGTCCTCGGCTACGACCACATGGAAGCCAAGCGTCTCAAGGGAAGTGGATAGGAACAGCCGCACGTCGGCATCGTCGTCGACGACAAGCACCCGTCTGGTCCCATCGATGACCGCGAGGGCCTGATCGGAAGGCGCAGGCTCGATCTCGACGGCGGTCTCGACGAGGGGGAGGCTCATGACAATGGTCGTACCGGTCCGTTCGGACCGCTCGATCCAGGCGGTGCCGCCGGCCTGCTTCGCCATCGCGTAGACCTGGCTCAGACCGAGCCCCGTTCCCTTGCCGACCCCCTTGGTCGTGTAGAACGGCTCTAACGCACGGGCGGCGACGCTCTCCAGCATCCCGGTTCCCGTGTCCGAGACACGGATGTCCACATACGGGCCGGACGGGAGGTCTGCATTCTCACCGACCATCCGCTCCGTGAAGCCGAGGGTCAGGTCCCCACCTTCCGGCATGGCGTCGCGTGCGTTGATGGCGAGGTTCAGGAGGGCCATTTCCAACTGCGTCGGGTCCGCCATCACGCCGAGGCCGGGACGGGCGGCACCCACGGCCACCCGAACGAGGGGGCCGGCCGAACTCAACAGGATCTCCGCCATCCCGGCGACCAGCCCAGTTAATTCCGTGGGGCGGAGCTCAAGCCGCTGGGCTCGCGAGAAGGCCAGCAACTGTGCCGTGAGCTTGGCACCGCGTTCCGTCGCCTGCAGGCCGTTGCGGGCAAGGCGCGCCACGCGTTCGGTATCGCCGGGCCTGCGCAGGATCAGGTCCAGGCTGCCGTGCGCCGCCTGGAGGAGATTATTGAAGTCGTGCGCCAGCCCGCCGGTGAGCTGGCCGACCGCCTCCATCTTGTGGGCTTGCCGGAGGGTCTCCTCGCGCCGCAGGTCCTCGGTGATGTCCCGCCCGACCGTGTAGAAGCTGCCGCTCGCCACGTCGGCCTCGGGGACGGCCGACCAGGCGAACGCGATGGGCGTGCCGTCCGCCTTGAGAAGGCGGACGTGGAACTGATGGACGGCCTTGCCGCCCTGGAGCGTGGCGACGACGTCCCCGGTCGCCGCAAGGTCGTCGGGATGGATGATGTCCGAGAACGGCCGGGCCAGGAGCTCCGCTTCCGATCGACCGAGTTGGCGCGACCACGCCGGGTTGATCGACGTCAGGTAGCCGTCGAAGGTGGCGACGCCGAACAGGTCGCGGCTCATCTCGAACAGGCGGTCGCGCTCGCGTTTCGCCTCGGCGACCTGCCGGCGCTGGATGGTCACCCGTCCGGTCGTCTCGGTGCAGGCACAGAACAGCCCCGCGATGCCGCCGTCCCCATCGGGGACCGGCGTGTAGGAAAACGCGAAGTGGGTTTCCTCGGAGTAGCCGTTCCGATGCAGCGTCAGGGTGAGGTCGTCCATGTGGATCGGCGCCCCCTCGAAGACGCGGTCCATCAGGGACCCGACAGTCTCGCGCACCTCGGGCCAGGTCTCGAAGAACGGCAGGGCGAAAGCCGCCGGGTGCCGGGACCCCAGCATCTCGGAGTAACCGTCGTTGTAGAGCAGGGTGCGCTGCGGTCCCCAGGCGATGAACATCGGCTGACCGGCATTGAGCATCACCTGCACGAGGGTCGTCAGCGCATGGGGCCAGGTATCGGGATGACCGAGTAGGGTCCGGCTCCAATCCTGGGCCCTAAGGAGATCGCCGGTCTCGCCCCCTCCGGGAAACCTGTCGTGCATCGGACGTAGCGGCCTGTAACCCAACGAACGGCTCTTTCGAGATGTTGCCGACAATGATGTCGGTGACGACGCGTCGCTTTGCGAATTCCTGGCATCCGAGCTCGTTCCATTGCGCCACGTAAGCCCTGCGGAGGCTTGGTTCAGCCGGGGCCTCAGGCCGACGCCGGCGCGTCCTCGACCCGGTAGCGAAGCCAGACGAAACCGCCTTCCAGGGTTTCCGTGGAGAGGTGGCGAAGGGACTGGCCCGCGGCCGGCCTCTCGTCGATGGCGCCCACGTAGTCGAAGATGCTCGGGACCCCCGACAGGCCGTCGATGGCGGGGGTGACGAGGACGCTGATCTCGTCGATCAGGCGAGCCTTGAGGAAGGCCCCGTTGATGGCGCCCCCTCCCTCCAGCAGGAGGGTCTTCACGCCGAAGGCTTCGTCCAGTGTATCTAGGGCATGGGCCAGATCATGACCATTCCGCCCGGCGAAGACGTAGGAGACGCCGTCCTCGCGCAGCTCGGCGAGGTACGCATCCGAGACGCCCTCGCCGAGGATCGCGACGACATGGTCGCCGCCGGCGTTGTCCTGCCCGTAATGGACCTTGCCATGCGGATCGATGGCCACGGCCAGGTCCCGGCCCTTCCGGTCCGCCACGTGGGTCTCGCGTGGCAGACCTCCGGCGGCGGCGGGGTTCCGTTCCGACCCCTTGGCGATCTCCGACATGGTCTTGCGACCGACGATCCAGCCCTCGGCGCCGAGGCGCCCGGCGACCTCCTCATAGTGGCGGTGCGGCAGTCCGGCATTGATGCCGGCAGCCGGAGGGGTCCATCGGCTGGGATGCAGGCGCCCGTCGACGGAGCTGATCATGTGGCAGACGATCCTGGGACGCATGGGTTCGGGCCTTTCGATAGGGGGCGAGGTGCGTTCGCCGGGGCGTCAGCCGCCCAGGTACTGCTCGTCGGTGACATGCTCCATCCAGTCGGTGGACCTGCCGTCGAGCGCCTCGACGAGGGCGACGTGCGACATGCCAGTGTCCGCCGCGGCGCCGTGCCAGTGCTTCACGCCGGGCGGGATGCGGACCACGTCGCCGGGCCGGATTTCCTGGACGGGACCGCCCCACCGCTGCACGCGACCGACACCGGCGGTGACGATCAGCGTCTGACCGAGGGGATGGGCGTGCCAGGCGGAGCGCGCACCCGGTTCGAAGGTGACGAGACCGCCGGACAGCCGTGACGGAGGCGCTTCCTTCAGCATCGGATCGACCCGGACCGAGCCCGTGAAGCGCTCGGCCGGTCCCTTGACCGAGGGTTGCGACCCGGCGCGCGAGACCGTGATGGCGGCGGCATCCTGGGATGGGGCCGGCGGGCCGTCGGTGGCCCGGCAAGGACCGAAGGCCACGAGGAGGAGCACGACTCCGGCGGAGGCGATAATTCCCAATCGCGTTCCTCCGCCGGATTCGATTTTTCACCCATGCTCACGCCGCGTCCGGCATCCGGTCGAGGAGCTTGTCGAGTGTGATGGGATAGTCCCGGACCCGGATACCGGTGGCGTTGTGGATGGCGTTGGCCACCGCCGCGCCGGCCCCGCAGATGCCGAGCTCGCCCACGCCCTTGGCCTTCATCGGCGAGGAGATCGGATCGACCTCGTCGAGGAAGATCACCTCCTGATGCGGGATGTCGGCATGGACCGCGACCTCGTAGCCGGCGAGGTCGTGGTTCACGAAGAAGCCCCGACGCTTGTCGATTGCGAGTTCCTCCATCAGGGCCGCCCCGACGCCCATCGCCATCCCGCCGATGACTTGGTTGCGAGCCGACTTCGGGTTGAGGATGCGGCCGGCGGCGCACACCGCGAGCATGCGGCGGACGCGGATCTCAGCCGTCGCGACGTCGACCCCGACCTCGACGAAGTGCCCGGCGAAGGTCGATTGCTGGTACTTCTTCGCGAGGTCGCCGAACTCGATGGTGTCCTCGGCGACCACGTCACCCCCGGCGGCCGCCTGGGCGAGCGGCGCGGTGCGATTGCCGGAACGGACCTGCCCGTCCTCGAACACCGCGTCCGCGGAGTTGAACCCGAGTTTCTGCGAGACCGCCTCGCGCAGCTTCTCGCAGGCCGCGAAGACGCCCGAGGTCGAGCAGTTCGCACCCCACTGCCCACCCGATCCGGATGACACCGGAAAATCGGAATCCCCGAGTCGCACGATCACCCTGTCGAGGGTCACGCCCATCATCTCAGCGGCGGTCTGGCCAATGATGGTGTAGCTGCCGGTGCCGATGTCGGTCATGTCGGTCTCGACCGTGAGCATGCCCTTGGCGTCGAGCCTGACGCGTGCGCCCGACTTGGTGACTTGGTTGTTGCGAAAACCGGCTGCGACGCCGATACCGACGAGCCAACGCCCGTCACGGACCTGGCCGGGCTTGGACACCCTCTTGTCCCAGCCAAACCTGTCCGCCCCGGTGCGCAGGCACTGGACGAGGTTGCGCTGGGAGAACGGACGCTCGGGCTTCTCGGGATCGACCTGGGTGTCGTTCAGGATGCGGAATTGGATCGGGTCGATCCCGAGCTTCTCCGCCATCTCGTCCATGGCGATCTCCAGCGCCATCAGGCCGGGGGCCTCGCCGGGCGCGCGCATGGCGTTGCCCTCGGGGAGGTCGAGCGTGGCCATCCGGGTCTGGGTCATCCGGTTGGCGCCGGCGTAGAGCAGGCGGGTCTGCTGGACGGCCGCCTCTGGCTTGCCGTCCGGCAGGTTGCCGGACCAGCTCTCGTGACCGATGGCGGTGATCATGCCGTCGGGGGTGGCGCCGATGCGGATACGCTGGATCGTCGCCGGCCGGTGGACGGTGTTGTTGAACATCATAGGCCGCGTCAGGGCGACCTTCACCGGCCGACGCGCCGCGCGGGCGCCGAGGGCCGCGAGGATCGCCTCGGTCCTCACGAAAAGCTTGCCGCCGAAGCCGCCGCCGATGAACGGCGAGACGATGCGGACCTTGTCCTGCGGCATGTCGAGGGTGGCCGCCACGTCGCGCGCCGCCCAGGCGATCATCTGGTTCGAGGTCCACACTGTGAGCCTGTCACCCTCCCACGAGGCGATGGACGCGTGCGGCTCCATCATCGCATGGGCCTGGTCGGGCGTGGTGTAGGTGGCGTCGAGCTGGATCGGCGCCCCGGCGAAGGCACCGGCGAAATCGCCGACCGAGGTGTCGGCCGGGGCGGGCCCGAGCTTCTCCGGCTTGCCCGTGTCCTTGACCGCAGCGAGGTCGTAGGCCCCCTTGGCCTCGGCGTAGTCGATCTTCACCAGGGCCGCGGCGGCGCGGGCCTGCTCGAAGGTCTCGGCGACCACGAGCGCGACGGCCTGGTGGTAGTGCTCGATCTCGGGGCCGCCGAGCAGGGTCGCGATGTTGAGCTTGCCCTTCCCGAGCTTGCCGGCGTTCCCGGCCGTGACGATGGCCAGCACGCCCTGCGCGGCCTTGGCCGACGTCAGGTTCATCGCCTTGATCCGCCCCTTGGCGATCCCGGCACCGACGACGAAGCCGTAGGCGGGCTTGAGCTTCGGATCGTGCCAGTCGTAGGCGTATGGGGCCGTGCCGGTGGTCTTGAACGGACCGTCGATCCGGTCCGTGGCCTTGCCGACGACCTTGAGCTTGTCGATGGGGTTCTGCCCTGCGGGGGTGTCGAACTTCATGGCTCAGGCCCTCGCTTCGGACAGGACGGCGCCGAGCGTGCGCTCGGCCAGCTTCAGCTTGTAGGCGTTGTCGTGCGTGGGCTTGGCGCCGGCGAAGACCTTGTCCGTGACGGCCTTGGCGCCCTTGGGTAGGTCGCCCTCGGCCGCCTCGATGCGCCAAGGACGCGGCGCCACGCCGCCAAACGCCACGTGCCCGGTCCCGTCCTTGCCGATGATCGCGGCGACCGAGACCAGGGCGTAAGCGTAGGAGGCCCGGTCGCGGACCTTGCGGTAGATGTGCCTCCCGACCACCGGCTTCGGCAGCGTCACCGCGGTGATGAGCTCGCCGGCCCTGAGGGTGGTGTCCACCTCCGGCCTGTCGCCGGGCAGGCGATGGAAGTCCGCTACGGGGATCTTGCGCGTGCCGCCCTTGGCGTCGACGGTCTCGACGGTGGCGTCGAGCACGCGCATGGCCACCGCCATGTCGCCCGGATACGTCGCGATGCAGGCTTCGCTCGCGCCGATCACGGCGAGCTGCCGGCTGACCCCGTCGATGGCCGAGCACCCGGACCCCGGCTGGCGTTTGTTGCAGGCCTGGGCGGTGTCGTAGAAGTACGGGCAGCGGGTGCGCTGGAGCAGGTTGCCGGCGGTGGTCGCCTTGTTGCGCAACTGCCCCGACGCGCCCGCGAGGAGCGCCCGGCTCAGCACGCCGTAATCCTTGCGGACGCGGGCGTCAGCCGCGAGGTCGGTGTTTCGCACCAGTGCGCCAATGCGAAGGCCGCCCTCGGGGGTCGCCTCGACCTTGTCCAGGCCGAGGCCGTTCACGTCGACGAGGTGGGTCGGCGTCTCGATCTGAAGCTTCATCAGGTCGAGCAGGTTGGTGCCGCCGGCGATGAACTTGGCGTTCGGCTTGGCGGCAACCGTCGCGGCGGCCTCGGCGGGCGAGCTCGGACGCTCGTAAGTAAAGGACTTCATGCCTGCCTCCCGGCGACTTCGGTGATCGCCTCGACGATGTTCGAGTAAGCGCCGCAACGGCAGATGTTGCCGCTCATGCGCTCGCGGATCTCTGCGTCGGTGACTTCGTAGGGTCCGTTGAGATCGGCGCTGACGTGGCTCGGGATGCCGGACCTGATCTCGGCGATGACCGCCACGCCGGAGCAGATCTGGCCCGGAGTGCAGAACCCGCACTGGTAGCCGTCGTGCTTGATGAAGGCCGCCTGCATCGGGTGGAGATCGCCCGGCTTGCCGAGTCCCTCGATGGTCATGACGGCATCGTTCTGGTGCATCACCGCCAGGGTCAGGCACGAGTTGATGCGCCGACCGTCGACGATCATCGTGCAGGCGCCGCACTGGCCGTGGTCGCAGCCCTTCTTGGCGCCGGTCAGGTGCAGGTGCTCGCGCACCGCGTCGAGCAGGGTCGTGCGCGTGTCGAGTTCGAGCTCGCGCCGCTCGCCGTTCACGGTCAGGGACATCTTCGTCAGGACCGCCCCCTCGGCATCGGTCGACTGTGCCCGGGCGGAGCCCGGGAAGGCAGTGGCCGCGGCGGCGACCGAGGCACCCGCCACCAGGTCGCGCCGGTTGAGTTCGAGGTCGCCTGGACTTTGCATCTGGTTCTCCGGCAGGGGGGCGATGGTTGACCGAGCGCCGGACATGAGCCGTCGGCGTCGGCCACGCTGAACATGGACCAGCTCTAAACTAGCTATGCGAGCCTGACCGATTAGGGGTCGAATTCGGCATGAGGCTATGAGGTAGGCTCATGAATGAAGCTGGTGGCGCCGTTCGTGCCCCGTCCGGCGTTGGCCACCGATGGTGTCGGAAGGGCTCTCGCCGGCCTGATCAGGCAGGCGCAACCGAGGCTGCCGAGGCCAGCCAGCGCGATTACCCAGCCCATCGGCCACGGCGTGCCGTCGGCGAAGGCGCCGACGAGCCCGGCACCGAGGATGCCGCTGCCATAGTGGATCGCCCCGACTAGGGCCGAGACCGCGCCGGCCCGCTCCGGAAAGCCAGAGAGGGCGCCCGACACGGAGTTCGCCACGACGAAGCCCGTGGCCGAGATGAACACGAACAGCGGAACCACGAGCCCGGCGAGACCGCCCCATCCGGTCCCCGTCGCCACGGCGAGTGCGAGGCCGGAGCAGGCGCCCAATCCCGTCCCGAGGACGAGCAGGCGGTCGCCGCCGAGGCGCATCACCAGCCGCGCGTTGAGCAGGTTGGTGGCCATGATCCCGAGGATGCCGACCCCGAAGAGAAGGCCGTAGGCCTGGGGGCCGACCCGGTAGACCGTGATGTAGGCGAAGGGCGAGCCGGCGATATAGGCGTACATCCCGGCATAGAAAAACCCTCCGGCCCCGGCATAGGCGAGCACGCGCGGTTCCCGCAGCAGGGCGCCATACCGTCCGAAGGCCCACGCGAGCGGTTCACGGTTGCGTCGCCCCGGCGGCAGGGTATCGGGCAGCGTGAACAAGGCGGCGAGCGTGAGGACGCCCACGCCGACCAGCACCCAGAAGATCGCCCGCCAGCCGGCCACCGCCAGGATCTGTCCGCCGACGAGCGGCCCGAGCAGGGGCGCGATGGCCATGACGGTCATCAGCGTCGACAGCATCCGGGCGGCGTGGTCGCCGGCGTAGAGGTCCCGCACCATGGCTCGCGCCAGGACGACGCCTGAGCAGGCACCCGCCGCCTGCACGACGCGCCAGGCGATCATCTGCCCAGCCGAGCCCGAGAGCGCGCAGCCGGCCGAACCGATGACGAACAGCACGAGCCCGAACGCGATGGGTCCCCGACGTCCGTATCGGTCGCCGAGGGGCCCCCAGAGAAGCTGCCCCAGGCTGAACCCAATCAGGTAGCCGGCGACCGTGAGTTCCATTGTGCCGGTGTCGGAACCGAGGCTCGTGGCCATGGTCGGCAGGGCCGGCAGGTAAAGGTCGGTCGAGATCGAGGCGAAGCCCATCAGCGCGCTGAGTACGGCAAGAACGCGCCAGCCGTGTCGGGCTGCCTCGATCCGAGCCGGAGCCTTCGCTCCCACGGTGGAGGCACCTACCGCGGCGTCCCCGGGGTACACGTCCGCCGTGATCGTCCCCGACGCTCGATCCGCTTCCGCACGCGCGAGCATGGGCAGATTCCATTTTTCATGAGACGGTGCGCACGGGATCGCGCGCACCGAAGCGGCCAACCGTCAGCGACCGACCGTGGCCATGAGATGCTCGGGATAGCGCTCGCCCTCGACGCGGATCTCTGCGGCGGCCCGCTCGATCCCGTCGAGGTCGGTCTCAGACAGCACGACTTCCGCCGCCGCGAGGTTCTCCTCCAGCCGATGGAGCTTGGTCGTGCCGGGGATGGGAACGATCCACGGCTTGCGGGACAGCAGCCACGCCAGGGCGATCTGGGCGGTCGTCGCGCCCTTGTCGTCGGCGATGCGCTTGAGCAGGTCGATCAACGCCTGGTTCCTCTCCATCGCCTCGGGGGTGAACCGCGGCAGCATCGCGCGGAAGTCGCCCTCACCGAGCTTGGTGTCCTTGCCCATGGCGCCGGTGAGGAAGCCCTTGCCGAGCGGGCTGTAGGCCACCAACCCGATCCCGAGCTCCTCGCAGGCATCGAGGATGCCGTTGGTCTCGACGCCGCGCGTCCAGAGGGAATACTCGTTCTGGAGTGCCGTGACCGGCTGCACGGCGTGGGCCTTGCGGACGGTGGCCGCGCCGGGCTCCGACAGTCCGAAGTGCCGGACCTTGCCCGCGGCGATCAGGTCCTTCACCGCGCCGGCCACGTCCTCGATGGGCACGTTCGGGTCGACCCGGTGCTGGTAGAACAGGTCGATGACCTCGATGCCGAGCCGCTTGAGCGAGGCGTCGGCAACCTTGACGATATGCTCGGGCCGCGAGTTCATCCCGGCCTGCTTGCCGTCGGCGATGTCGAACCCGAACTTGGTCGCGATCACGACCTTGTCGCGGACCGGCCGCAGCGCCTCGCCGACCATCTCCTCGTTCGTGAACGGGCCGTAGACCTCGGCAGTGTCGAACAGGGTGACGCCGCGGTCGACCGCCTGACGGATCAGCGTGACGCCCTCCGCCTTGGTGACCTTGGTCGCGTAGCCGAAGTCCAGGCCCATGCAGCCGAAGCCGAGGGCCGAGACCTCAAGGCCACCGGTGCCGAGTGTGCGAGTCTTCATGATGATGCTCCGAATGGAAAGTGCAGGCGTCCTTGGGTCAGGCGCGGTACTGCGCGTCGGTGACCTGCTCCAGCCAGTCGACCGCCTTGCCGTCGAGCTTCTCGGCGATGGCGACGTGGCTCATGCCGGTGGTTGCGGTGGCGCCGTGCCAATGCTTCTCGCCGGGCGGGAACCAGACGATGTCGCCGGGACGGATCTCCTCGACCGGCCCGCCCTCGCGCTGGGTCCATCCCAGGCCGGAGACCACCAGGAGGGTCTGGCCGAGCGGGTGGGTATGCCAGGCGGTGCGGGCGCCCGGCTCGAAGGTCACGGTCGCGCCGCCGACCCGGGCCGGCTCGGTTCCCTGGAAGGGCGCGTCGATGCGGACGGAGCCGGTGAAATACTCGGCCGCTCCCTTGGCCGAAGGCTGGGAGCCACTTCGCTTGATGTCCATAAGATTTCCCTTGGTTCCGTGCGACGGCGGCTGTCGATGCCGCCGCGATGCCATGGGAAACAGGGTAGACCTGTCGGACAATCCGGATTAGCCGCGCAATTCTGCATGAGGCTATGAGGTCTCCTCATCAATTCGGACGGAACCGATTGCGGATCGGCCGGGCGCGCGAGGCGTCAGCGGTAGGAATATTGGAGGACCGCCTCCGGCAGCCGGGCGCCATGGACGGTGATCTTCGAGGCGGCGGCCTCGATCTCCCGCATGTCGTCGGGTGACAGCACCACCTGCGCAGCGCCGAGGTTCTCCTCGACCCGGTCGAGCCTGCGCGTTCCAGGGATCGGGACGATGAAAGGTCGGCGTGCCAGCAGCCAGCCCAGCGCGATCTGGGCCGGCGTCGCGCCCTTGGCCTCGGCGATGCGCCGGAGCAGGTCGACCAAAGCCTGGTTGGCACTCATCGCCTCCGGGGTGAACCGCGGGGAGTTCGACCGGAAGTCGGCCTTGTCTATGGTCGCGTTCGGATCGACCTTGCCGGTGAGGAAGCCGGCGCCGAGCGGGCTCCACGGCACGAACCCGATCCCGAGCTCATCGCAAAGCGGCAGGATCTCCGGCTCCGGGTCACGGGTCCACAGCGAATACTCGCTCTGGATGGCCGCCACGGGCTGGACGGCATGGGCTCGGCGGATGGTCGGGGCGGCTGGCTCCGACAGTCCAAAATGTCCCACCTTGCCATCGGCGATCAGGTCGCCCACGACTCCCGCGACCTCCTCGATGGCGACCTCCGGGTCGACGCGGTGCTGGTACAGGAGGTCGATCCGGTCGGTCCGGAGGCGCCTGAGCATGCCCTCCACCGCCCGCCTCACATGCGCGGGCTTGCTGTTCAGGCCGGGTCGGCGCTCGCCGGTCTCGCTGTCGATGTTCCAGCCGAACTTGGTGGCGATGACGACGCCGTCCCGGACAGGCGCCAGCGCCTCGCCGACGAGATCCTCGTTCGTGAACGGGCCGTAGGCCTCGGCGGTGTCGAACAGCGTGACACCGCGCTCATAGGCGCCGCGGATGACGCGGATCGCCTCGGACCGCTCCGGCGAGGCGCCGTAGTAGTTCGCGAAGCTCATCGTGCCGTAGCCGATCTCGGAGACGGTCAGCGGGCCGAGTTTGCGGGTTTTCATGCTCGTGTCCTAATCGGAGTCCGGTTGATCGGGGCTGCCTGAGGCTTAGCGGTCGATGGCGGCGTCGAGGGCTTCGGAGAGGGGGGCGCCCTTGATGTCGATGGCGGCGAAGGCCCGGTCGATCTCGCTCAGGTCCCCTGGCGTCAGGTCGAGCTCGGCGGCCGGCAGGTTGTCGTCGACGTGAGCGACGTTGGTGCCGCCGGGGATGGGGACGATCCACGGCTTCTGGGCCAGCAGCCAGGCCAGTGCGATCCGGGCGGGGCTGCTGCCTTTCCGCAATGCGAGGTCCTTCAGGAAGTCCACGACCTTGAAGTTGGCCTCCAGCGCCTCGGGCGTGAACCGGGGGAAGTCCTTGCGTAGGTCGTTCGGGTCGTCGAACCGCATGTCACGGGTGATCGCGCCGGTGAGGAAGCCCTGGCCGAGCGGACCCCAGGCCACGAGGCCGATGCCGAGCTCCTCGCACAGGGCGAACTTGGTCGTCTCGGGCTCGCGCATCCACAGGGAGTAGTGGTCCTGGATCGCGGCCACGGGCTGTACGGCGTGCGCCCTGCGGATGTTGTCGACGCTGGCTTCTGACAGGCCGAAATGCTTGACCTTGCCCTCGCCAATGAGGTCCTTCACCGCCCCGGCGACGTCCTCCATCGGCACGGCCGGATCGACCCGGTGCTGGTAGAGCAGGTCGATGCGGTCGGTGCGCAGCCTCTTGAGGGATGCCTCGACCACGGTACGGATGTGCTCGGGCCGGCTGTTGAGGCCGACCATCTCGGACCGGTCGTTGATGTCGAAACCGAACTTGGTGCAGATCAGGACGCGGTCGCGCATCGGCTCCAGCGCCTCGCCGACGAGATCCTCGTTGACGAAGGGCCCGTAGCCCTCGGCGGTATCGAAAAGGGTGACGCCGCGGTCGACGGCGGTCCGGATGACCGCGATGGCCTCGCCTTTGTCGGTCGCCGGGCCGAGGCCGAAGCTCAGGCCCATGCACCCCAGGCCGATGGCGGAGACTTCGAGACCGTCCCCGAGTTTGCGCGTCTTCATGGTTCCGTCCCACCTGATCGGTCCGGCGCCGCGCCGGTCCCATTGATCGGCAAGCTACCCGTTGCGGACCCATCGGATTAGTCGCTAGAACTCGCATGAGGCTATGAGCGAGGTTCATGAGTGGCGCGCGAGAACCTCAACGACCTCTCCTCGTTCGTGGCGGTGGCCCGTGAAGGCAACTTCACCCGGGCGGCGGCCAAGCTGGGGGTGTCGCAATCGGCACTGAGCCATTCGCTTAAGGGCCTGGAGGCGCGGTTGGGCCTAAGGCTCCTGACCCGTACCACGCGGAGCGTCTCGCCCACCGACGCCGGGGACCGCCTGCTACGGACCTTGGGGCCACGCTTCGACGAGATCGACGCCGAACTCGCCGCCCTCACCGAGATGCGCGACAAGCCGGCCGGCAATATCCGCATCTCGGCGGGAGAGCACGCGGCCGAGACCTTGATCTGGCCGGCCCTTGAGCGGCTGTTGCCGGACTACCCGGACGTCACCGCGGAGGTGATGGTCGACAACGGCCTGACCAATATCGTCGCCGAACGCTACGATGCCGGCGTGCGGCTCGGGGAGCAGGTCGAGAAGGACATGGTCGCGGTGCGCATCGGGCCGGACCTGCGCATGGCCGCGGTGGCCGCGCCTGCCTACTTCGAGGGGCGCCGCAAACCACGCACCCCCGATGACCTGACCGGGCACGCCTGCATCAACCTGCGCCTGCCGACACGCGGCGGGCTCTACGCCTGGGAGTTCGAGAAGGGGTCGCGCGTGCTGAACGTGCGGGTCGAGGGGCCGCTGGTGGTCAACACCGGCTCGATGGCGCTGAAGGCAGCCCTGGGCGGGCTAGGCCTCGCCTACCTGCCCGAGGACCGGGTCCGCGCCGACCTCGACGGCGGCCGGCTCGTGCAGGTCCTGTCCGATTGGTGTCCGCCATTCCCGGGCTACCACCTTTACTACCCGAGCCGCCGGCAGCCCGCTCCGGCCTTCGCCTTGCTGGTCGAGGCGCTGCGCCATCGGGGATAAGGTGGTTACCCGGCCGCTCGTGTTCCCGCAGCGGCGAGAGGGCCTCGCCGCCCGACGCCGTACCGATTTCCAAGTGCCGCCACCGCCTCGTCGCCTGCCCTTTCCCCGCTGTCGTGGGCCCCGTGGGCGGTTGTGAAGTCGAAGGGGTGCGTCGCCTCGCCCGCGAAGAAGAGCCGGTCATCGAAGGGCTGCGCCAGCCGCGCCCGCGCGTGGGATCGGCCCGGAAGCGCGCAGCTGTACGCGCCGCCGATGGACGCCATCCGGCTCCAGGACGTCGCCGCGAGTGGTCGGATCGCCGAGGCCACGTCGCTGCCGAACAGGGAGGCCAACTCCGCCGAGACGAAGGCGAAGCCGGCGGCCGGGCCTTCCTCCTCGACGATCCGGGCGCCGTCGCCCCCGAGGAACGCCTCAATCACCGGCCATCCATTGGGGCGGATCGAATAGGCGGCCGACCTTGGATCACGCAGGTTGCCGTAGGCATGCGAGTCCGGCTCGAACGCGGCATCGCGCCCGATCTCCAGGAAGATCTTTTCGTTGCGACCGAGAGGCAGGGCGGCGGCCGCCTCGCGCCACGGGTCGACCCCGCAGGGAAGGCGGATCGCGTCGCCGGCCAGGACCGCAGTCGAGACCGTGATGATGGCGGCCCCGGCACGGACGATGCCGGCGCGGGTGGTGACGGCGACGCCGTCCGCCGTCAGATCGATCCGCTCGGCGGGGGTGGCGAGGCGCAGCGTCGTCGAGGACGGCAGGCTGGCGGCGACCAGCGTGCCGTAGCCGAGCGGCAGATGCCAGTTTCGGCCGGTCGAGGCATCGTCGTAGGCCAGGTAGTCGGCTGCGGAGATCTGCTCGGGCGCGACGCCGCTCATGAAGCCGGCGATGGCCTGCACGTAGGCGTTCCAGGTGCCGCCTGGCTCAAGGGCGTCGCTGGCCCGGTCGCTGCTCGCCGCGACGGTGCGGAGCCGCTCCTCCCATTCGCCGTACGCCTTTTGCGCCGCCTCCTGGGCGTCCTGGTCCTGGGTGATGCCGGGGTGGGCTTTCGACCATGGCGGCTCGCCGCGGTCGACCGGGAAGCCCGACGTTTCGGCGATGCCGACCCAAGCATTGCGGTCGCCCGAATGGAGCCATTCGCACCCGAGGTCGAGCGGGTATCCGCCGAGGTCCTGCGTGTATGCGCGACCGCCGAGGCGCGACGACGCCTCAAGCAGCAGGGCCGATGACCCATGAGCGGCAAGACGCCGGGCGGCGCCGATGCCGGCGGCGCCGCCCCCTACGATGATGACGTCGAACGCAGTGCTCATATGAGCAAGTTGAGGTCGTCCCACCCGGCTTCCAAGGTTCGTGCGGCAGTTGCACCATACCGTCGAGGCGCCTGAAGCTGTCTGAGTTGTCACTCGGGAGGCCGTGCGGTGTCGCAGGGCCTCCCCCAATCACACGCGGCCGCCGGAAACGCCGACAACCGTGATATGGCTCGATCAGAGGACGGGCATTCCACCTGCCACGGTGACCAGGGCACCCGAGGTGTAGCTGCTCTCGTCGGACGCCAGCATCACATAGGCCGAGGCGAGCTCGGCCGGCTGGCCGGGGCGGCCGAACGGCACTTTCGAACCGAACGACTTGACCGAATCCTGGTCCATCCCGGAGGGGATGAAAGGCGTCCAGATCGGCCCCGGCAGTACGCCGTTCACGCGGATGCCCTTTTCAGACAGCAACTGGGCGAGGCTGAGGACCATGTTGCTCAGGGCGCCCTTGGTGGCGCTGTAGGCGAGCAGCGACGACATCGGGTGCTTCGAGTTCACCGAGGAGGTGAAGATCACCGAGGCGCCGGGCTTCATGTGGGCCATGGCCGCCTTCGTCACGTAGAACGGACCGAAGACGTTCGTGCGGAAGTGGTCCTCGAACACCCCATCCTCGATGCTATCCAATCCTTCGTTCGGTTGCTGGAAGGCGCCGTTGTTTACGAGGAGGTCGAGGCCGCCGAACGTCTCAGCGGTGCGGGCCACGATCTCGCGCCCGTAGGCCGGATCCTTGAGATCCCCCGGCAGGAGGAGCGCTCGCCGCCCGGCCTTCTCGATCCAGGACTGGACCGCCTCGGCGTCCGCCTGCTCCTCGGGCAGGTAGGAGATGGCGACGTCCGCCCCCTCCCGGGCGAAGGCTATGGCGACCGCGCGCCCGATGCCGCTATCGCCACCGGTGATCAGCGCCGCTTTGCCGGAAAGCCTTCCCGAACCCTTGTAGCTCTCCTCGCCGTGATCGGGCTCGGGGGTCATCTTGCCGGTCTTGCCGGGAAAGCCCTGGGGCTGGGCCTCGAACGGAGGCCGGGGGTACTTGTGCAGGGGATCGGTCGTCATGGCGCGTCTCCAGGGGGAATGCCGACCCAACAGGATTTCCCCGGGGGTGTTCCTCGTAGCAGGTAACGTTGCTCGCTATCGCGACGCCCACGGAGGAGAGCCTCCCCGCCGGTTTCCGCCAAAGACCGAATACCGGCGGCGCGACATCCACCCACCGGGTCAAACTCGCGCCGACCAAAAATTCGCCTCCACGATTAAGCGTGACCGCTGGACGGAACGCGTCAAATCCGTTCATGGTTTGTTCGTAAGCGAGATTCGCGGAGGAGCACCATGCAGATCATCGATATCGCCATCGGCTTCCCCATGCCGCTGCCGCTTCTCGCCAAGCCAGTGCGCGCCGGTTTCCCGAGCCCTGCGGACGACTTCATCGAGGAGGAGATCGACCTCCAGCGCCTGCTGATCGTCAACCGCCCCGCCACGTTCCTGGTCCGGGTCGCCGGCGACAGCATGATCCTGGCGCGCCTGTTCGACGGCGACCTCGCCGTGGTCGACCGGTCGCTGACCCCGCGCAACGGCGACATTGTGGTGGTGGACATCGACGGCGAGCGCTCGTTCAAGATCTGGAAGCGCCAGGGCCCCCGGATCTCGCTGCACTTCGCCAACCCACGCTTTCCCGAGTACCGGTTGGCCCCGGACGCCCTCGTCGAGATTTGGGGCGTCGTTTCCGGGTCCGTCTGCGCCCGGCGCCGCTGCGAATGACTGCCCGGGCCTACGCGCTCTCCGACGGCAACTCGTTCTACTGCTCGTGCGAGCGGGTCTTCGACGCCCGCCTGGCGAAGGTGCCGGTGATCGTGCTGTCCAACAACGACGGATGCGCCATCGCCCGGACCAACGAGGCCAAGGCGCTCGGCATCCGGATGGGCGAGCCCTGGTTCAAGATCCGCGACATGTGCAAGGCCCAGGGTATCCGGGTCTACTCCTCGAACTACGCCCTCTACGGCGACATGTCGGCCCGTGTGAACGCGGTCTATCGCGACTTCTCCCCCCGGATCGAAATCTACTCCATCGACGAGAGCTTCCTGGACATCTCTGACGTGCGGGAGCGCGACCGAGAGACCCTGGCCCGGGACATGCGGGGAACGGTGCGGGCTTGGACCGGGATCCCCACCTGCGTCGGCATCGGCTCGACCAAGACCCTAGCCAAGCTCGCCAACCATGTGGCCAAGAAGAACCCCGAACTCGGTGGGGTCTGCGACCTGACCGATCCCGAGCAATACGACCACTGGATCATCCGCATCCCGGTCGGCGACATCTGGGGGGTGGGACCGGCCAACGCCCGGCGTCTGGAGGCGCTGGGATGCGACAGTGCCGCCGATGTCCGCGACCTCGACACGCGCGTCGCTCGCAAGGCGATGACCGTGGTCGGAGAGCGCCTCGTCCAGGAGCTGCGGGGCATGGCCTGCCTGGACCTGGAGACGGTGGCCGCCACCCGGAAGGGATGCGCCGTGACCCGGTCGTTCTCCGAGCGCGTCGAGGACATCGCGACCATGGAGCAGGCGATGGCCACGCACGCGTCCAGACTCGGGGAGAAGCTCCGGCGCGAAGGGCTGGCCACTAACCACGTCACGGTCTTCTTCCACACGTCGGAGCATGACCGGCACCGGCCGCAGCGTTCGGTCTCGACCGTCGTCACGCTCCCCGAGGCGACCAATGATACCCTCGCGCTGGTGAAGGCCGCCACCCACGGCGTCCGGAGGACGTGGAAGGGGGGCTACCGCTATTCCAAGGCCGGGATCGTCACCACCGATCTGACACCGCTGGCGGCCTCGCAGCGGGCATTGCCGGGCCTGGGCCAACTCGACCGGGAAATGGGGGCGGCCCTGATGGAAGCCCTCGATGCCTGCAATCGTCGTTTCGGACGCGGCGCCGTCGTACCGGGCGCCGCCGGCTTCGCTCCAAAACGCGAATGGTCGACCAAGTTCGAGATGCGGTCGCCTCGCTACACGACCCGCCTTGACGAGCTTCCCGTCGTTGCTGCCGCCTGATGGGCCCCATACGATAGAGCTCGACGGAGAGGATCATCACCCCTTGCGCTCGGGGACCGTCCAGGCGATCACCCCACCAGTTCAGGAATCCTTAACCATGAAACGCACGCCCGCTCCCCCCGCCGACTGACCCCGGAGAGCGATGCCGCGCGCCCAGCCTCCGCAACCGCGAGAGGCTGACATGCCCCAAATTTTCTTCACCGCAGATAGCCACGTTGGCCACCAGGGCATCCTCAGTCCGAGGATGCATGCCCCCCGGCCGTTCGCTTCGATCCAGGAGCACGACGAGACTTTGGTGGCCCGCTGGAACGCCGTGGTGCGCCCGGAAGACACCGTCTGGCACCTGGGCGACTTCGCCTACCAGTGCTCCGAAGCGTATGCCCGGGGGATCTTCGAACGCCTGAACGGTCGCAAGCTCCTGGTTTGGGGAAACCACGACCGCATCGGGGCGCGCCTGCCATGGGCCGAGCCCGTGGTCGACGTCGCCCATGTGGTCGTCCAGAATTCTGACGGGACCGCCACGGGCATCTGGTGCTCGCATTACGGGCATCGGGTGTGGCCGCGGATGCACCGGGGCGACATTCACCTCTACGGGCATTCCCACGGTACCCTGCCGGGGACCGGGGCGAGCACGGACGTCGGTGTCGATTGCTGGGATTGGGCGCCGGTGACTCTGGAGCGGATCCGCGAAAGGTTGGCCGGAAACGCGAGGGGCGAAGCGTCCTCGGTGGCGGAGCTTTGCCGCGGATCCGAGAGTAACGCGTAATGGGTAACGCTACACGTTACATCATTTAGCTGGGCTGGGGGGCGACGGCGACCTGGAACGCCTGCGGTCCCGACCCATTGCCTTGGGGCGATGGATGGGGGCGGTGATGGTCGTGTTTCGGTTGATCCTGAAGGCGATGACGTGAGCGGTCCGACGGAGGTGTTGCTGGCAGGTGGGACCGGGGGCCTGGGCCTGCGGATCGCGAAGGCGCTGCGGGAACGCGGTGCCGGCGTGAAAGCGGTGGTCCGGCGCGGCACGGCGGCGGACCGGGTCTCCGCCCTGCAGGCATCCGGCGTGCGCGTCGTCGAGATCGACCTCGACGACCTGTCCAAGGTCACGGCAGCCTGTATGGGGGCGGACTGCGTCGTGTCGGCGCTGAACGGGCTGCGGCCGACGATAATCGGCACCCAGTCAGTGCTCCTGGATGCAGCCGTCGCGGCCGGGGTGCCCCGGTTCATCCCCTCGGACTTCTCGTTGGACTTTTCGCAGACGCCCCCGGGGTGGAACCGCAACATGGATCTGCGGCGGGAGTTCGCGGAACGCCTCGACGGGGCACCGATCCGGGCGACGTCGATCCTCTATGGCGCCTTCATGGACATGCTGACCGGGCAGGCGCCGTTCATCCTGTTCGGCCCGCGGCGGGTGATCCACTGGGGCGATGCGGACGAGGCCGTCGACTTCACGACGATGGACGACGTGGCGGCCTACACGGCGGCCGCGGCGATGGACCCGACCACGCCACGGTGGCTGCGGATCGCCGGTGAGGTCACGAGCCCCCGGGGCCTGGCGGCGACCGCGAGCGACGTTGTCGGCAAGCCGTTCAGGACCTTGCGAGTGGGCGGCATCGGGCTGCTGGGAGCAATGATCAAGGTCGCTCGGCTCGTGGCGCCCGGAAAGGGCGACGTGTTCCCACCGTGGCAGGGCATGCAGTACATGCGGGACATGTACAGCGGCGACGGCAAGCTCGGGCCGCTCGACAACGACCGGTATCCCGGGATGCACTGGACCGAGGTGCGGGAGGTTCTCGCGACACGTCGAGGGGCCGCGTACCTAAGCCGGCCGAGCGGGGCTTAACCCTCTTCGGCGTCGATCCACTGGTCGTCGACGCTGATAATTCACCATCGCACAAAGGCCGCTTATCGACCGATGGCCTCGAAGCCATACTTCCGCGCTCTCATGTCGAAGGCGGCCTGGCCCCCCTCCATGATGTCGGTGACGGCGTCGCGGACCGACGGGGTGTCGATGGCCCCGTCGACCTGAACCTTGATCGCACCGGTCCCCGCGGGCGCCTTGTCCTCCGGCACGGTCGCGACCATCGTCACGACCTTGTCGGCGTCGCCGTTGACGACGAGGTTCGCATTGTGGGTCGCGAAGATAATCTGGCGGGTCGTCTTCGAGGTCTTGATGCGATCCACGATCCGCATGATGACGCGGTTGTCGAGATCGTCCTCCGGTTGGTCGACGATCAGGGTCCCCGCCACCTGCCGAAGCAGGAGTTCGAGGAGGGCCGAGGCCTGCTGACCGGGCGAGGCCCGCTCGAAGGGGATCTTCTGGCCATCGCTGACATAGGTCAGCTGGATCGAGTCTTTCGGGGTCGCCGAGATGATCAGGCCGACGGTTTGATCCGTGAGCTTGCCGTAGAGGCGGGAGGCTTGGTTGTCGGTCAGCGAGACCACCTGCCCCTTGAAGATGCAGTCCTTGATGCTGCGGCTTGCATCCGCACCCGGTTCGGCGGGGCTGCCGGCCATGATCTTCGCCTTGTAGATCGCGACAAGCTCATCGCAGAGGGCCTTCCACGCAACGCCATCGGTGACCTTGAAGATCGAGGACACCCACTCGTCGCAACCCTGCTCGACATTCCGGACGTTTGTGCCCTCCATCAGGGCGCAGAAGGCCGCAATGCATTCGGCCGGTCGGTTATCCCTCTTCTCCCACGCCTTGAGCGTCCCGTTGGATTTGTTCGCCACCTCGCCGGCGGCGCGGCGGAGCAGTTCGTGGCGCGCCTGGACGAGGGAGGCAAGGCCGTCCCTGGCCTCAGTGAATGCGGCGACCGCCACGCGAGAGGTGGCTACTTTCGCCGCCACCCTTGCCTCGGCGGCCTCGGCCTCTTTCAGTTGGATGGACAGCCTCTCGCCCTCGGTGATCAGCGCGCCGTGCGCTGCCTGCCGATCCTTGGCGATATCGTAGCGCGAGCGGAAGTCCGCACTCGTTGCCGCGAAGCTCTCCGAGGCGGTCGCATGCTCGGTCACCATCGCGTCAATCGCGAGTACCATATTCCCCAACTCGGCACGCAATTTCGCACGCGTAGCCGCCAGGGTATCCCGCAGTCCGGCGATCTCAGGAAAATCGAAAGCCCCGGGATAGCGGTCGCCGGGTAGGTCGAGGATGACGGCGTCAAGTGCGAGGATCCGTGCCCGATCCTCCGCTAGTTGAGAGACGGCCTTGTCCAGGTAGTTGCGGGCACGGCCATGTCGCGGCTCATCTGCCAGCAGTACGAGATCATCCGGCAGTACGCCCCCATCAACCATCTGGGAATTTACGGCGTCGAGCCGGCGCCTGATATCGTCGACCGTGCTCTTGGCCTGAGCGAGTTCGAGCTCGGACTGCCAATGCGCGGCGAGGTCCTGCAATGCCGTCGTCAGGGTTCGCTTCGCGCTGGCAATCTCGGAATCTATGCGGCGGCGCTCGTCGATGACTTCGGCGGCGGCGATGCCCGTGATGTTCTCCGCGGCCATCGTCGGATCGACCATCGTGGTCGAAAGCTCCTTCTGGTGAAAGGCGCGGGCGGGGAAGCGTTTCCGTGCCGCAGCGACGGTGATTGGCTCCACACCCCCGGCGGTCGTGACGGTGATCGTGTCCGGGTTGTCTCCACCCCTCCGCCAGACCTCCCTGACGCCGCCACGCATGAGGGTGACCTCGACCCAGCCGCCTTTCAGGGTTTCCTCGATGAGCTTCTGCTCGCGGTCCCGCCCACGCCCCTTCTGGGGATCCTCGTGCTTCAGGTCCTGGACCGACTTTCCGAGTGCGAAGCGAAGGAACTCGATCACCGCGCTCTTTCCCGAGCCGCGACCGCCGACGAGGACCGTCAAGCCGTCATTGATCGTGATCTTGAGGGGAGCGTCCCCGGTCAGGGTCGACTGGATTACGATCTCGGTCACACGCTCGTTGGGGACCTGGGGCTGGGAGTGGGCGACTCGCGCCTCGTCCGCCAGCAGCGCCTGCCGAAGGGACTCGACGGTCCGTTCCCCGAGCTTCACCCAGCATTCGTGGTGGCCGAGACGCTCCCAGGCCTCACGCTTGTTGTCACCCGTGGCGATGATGGCCCGTCTCCGGGTACCCCAGTCCTTGATGCGTCCCTGTATCTTCCCGAGGGTGACGTCATCGAGATCGCGATGGTGGCATTCGATATAGACCGCGTCGCACAGCAGGTCCCTGAACCGGGCGTTATGCCCTGCCTGGTTGAGCGACTTGTGGGCGCCTTCGTTGCTGAAATGGGGAATGACGATGGTGGCCTGCCGGAGGGCAGGATCATTCGCCACGATCTCCAGAACCTCGACGATGGTATGCCCGCACGACAGCACCTCGCATCCCCGTGCATCGTGGGCATCCGCGTGGCGGACAGCCTTCAGTTGGCTGATGAGGCGATGCCAGGTCTCTCTGGGAGACGAGGGGTCCAGAAGGGCAAGGCACTGCACCGCGTCATGGCAGGTGATCTCGACGCCGGGGAAGACCACAAGCGGGTGTGGGCTCCTTTCTGCGGCCTTGATGACGTAGGGCAGGAACGCGACGTCGTGGTGGTCCGTGACGGCGATGGCATGAAGCCCACGCTCCACGGCAGCGGCCACGAACCTATCGGCCCAGGCGTGCCGCTCCGCCTCCAGATCGGGACCACCGCCGGGCAAATTCGGAGAACCCTGCCACCCCCAGTCACGCGGGGTATGGCACTGAAAATCGACTTTCAACCAGCGGGTGCCGGGATGAGTACCAAGCGTCACGTGCGTTCCCCGTCAAACTCCGGCCATTCATACCCGAAGTGAGCGGTCAGGAACCAAGGTCAAGCTTAGCAAGTTCCATCGAATTTGCAGTATATTTCATAGCTCTGAATCTGGAGTAGACTGCGCAGGCTGGACTGGCATTTTCCGCCGGCCAGTGAGTTCCCCTCGACGGAAGTTCGATCCGAAACCCGGTGCTGGACATGCCCCTGCACCTCCGTCGGGCCTGGGTGCAGCACTGCAGGTTTCTTGGACGTGCCCTCCCGACGCGCCGGGAAAGGCTGCATGGACATTCGTGGACGCGTCGTGAGTAGCGCGTAATGCTATTCGATACGTTCTACTCCACGAGTCTCCCTATCCGTCGCTTGATGCCCCCTCGCTCCGAGAATGCCCTGTTTCCCCCAACTTTTTCCAAGCGGTAGTCCCGCCATTGCCACAGGCGGGGACCGAAGGGCCGGTCCGAGCGCCTGACTTAGAAAATCGTCGTCCAACCATGGACTTGCCGCCCGCCCGGAACCCTGCTACGTCTCGTTAATCAGAGTTGCTGAATGAGATTATTCAGATCAAGCGAGAGAGTGAAAGCTCAAGGGAAACAGGCATGTACATGGATCGACGGAGCGTTTTCCGAAAAACCCGCCTCATGGAGCTCCTCCACGAGGTCAGCCATACGCTGGACATCCCACCGGGACGGAAAGAGGAGGCTGCCGAACGCTATGACGGCGTGGCGCGCTGGCTCTCCCAGGGAGATCACCCGCTCTTGAAAGATCTCTCGCTGTACCTGCAGGGCTCGGTGGCCCTCGGAACCGTCGTGAAGCCCCTCGGGATCGCGGAGTTCGACGTAGATCTGGTCTGCCTCCTTCTCGGTGCCTCCTCGGGCATGGAGCCGGCTGAGGTGAAAAAGATCATCGGGGACCGCCTGGCAGCCTCCGGCCATTACGCGCCGCTGCTGGAAGAGATGCCGCGCTGCTGGCGGCTGAACTACGCCGACCGGTTTCACCTCGATATCACGCCCTCGGTCGAGAACCCCGCCTGCCTTAACGGGGGCGAACTCGTCCCCGACAAGGCCCTCCGGAAGTGGAAGCCTTCCAACCCGATCGGATACCGGCGCGACTTCGAGACCAAGGCCGCCCTGACGCTTCGTATCCGTGTCACCAAGGCGTTCGACGAGGCGGGTGGCATCCGTGCCGACATCGAGCCCTTCCCCGTTCAAGCCACCGAGAAGGGCATGCTGCGAATCATCGTCCAGGTCGCCAAGCGGCACCGCGACGTCCATGTCGACCGGTACGGGATCGATGCCTCCCTCGCGCCGATCTCCGTCATCCTGACGACTTTGCTGGCGCAGAGCTACGCGGCGCTCGCGGGTACCACCTTCGACACCGAGTACGACGCCCTCGTTGCCGTCGTCGGCGGCATGACGAGGTTCATCCGCCATGACGTGGTCGATGGCCGCCATCTGTGGTTCATCATGAACCCCACGACGCGGGGAGAGAACTTCGCAGAGAAATGGAACCGGAAGCCCGCCCGCGCCAAGGCCTTCTTCGAATGGCACGCCCGTGCGCTCGCCGACCTCGAAACCCTCGGCTCCGCTGAGGGACACGATCAGGTCCGTCGTAAGATGGAAGGCATGTTCGGCCCGAGGCCGGTCGGCAAGGTCTTCGCCGCCATGGAAGCGGGTCTCGCCGCCGCTCGGCGGAGCGGTAGCCTGCACGTGGCTGCCGGCATCGGACTCACCACGGGCGTCACGCCCCTTCTCGCGGCCACGCCGGTCCGTTCCAACACCTTCTACGGGAGGTAAGGATGGCCGCGGCGATCCGATCCCGGCGGTTCCTGACACCGGCGCAGCATCACCTGAACCTGAAGGCCAACCCGATCTGCAAGGGTCGGGGAGCCTCTGGGCCTGGTGGCCTGAGCTGGCAGTTCACGACCTCGCCGGATCCTCTGGGGAGGCTCTACGACCTCCGGATCGTCCAGGCTCCGCGTCGCTCGCCGCAAGTCTTCGTCGATGCGCCCGACCTTCGGGCCATCGCCGGTGGGCGAAAGCTTCCGCACGTCTATTCGCAGTCCCCCGTCTCCCTGTGCCTCTACCTTCCCGGCACGGGGGAATGGGAGCCGTGGATGCTGCTCGACCGGACCGTGGTCCCGTGGAGCATCCTTTGGCTCCGCTACTACGAGGAGTGGCTCTTCTCGGATGATTGGAAGGGAGGCGGGATGCACCCGCCGTCGCGCCCCGCCAGCGGACGTCCTTCCTCCTGAGGAGAGCGAACATGCATGTCATCGATCCCAAACACGATCTCGCCCGCGATTACCGGGTCCTCTCCCTGGACGGGGGCGGCATTCGCGGTGTCTTTCCGGCTGCGATCCTCGCCCGCCTAGAGGAACATCTCGACCAACCTATCGGACGCTACTTCGACCTGATCGTCGGCACCTCGACCGGTGGGATCATCGCCCTCGGTCTGTGCCTCGGCCTCAGCGCCAGGGAGATCCTTACCTTCTATGAAGAGCGCGGTCCTGAGATCTTCGACCAGCACCGCGGGCCTGTGGCGAACTGGATCAGACAGCGCTTTCGTGGCGCCGCGAGCTGGTTCGGATACAAATACTCGTCCGACAACCTGCATAAGGCGCTCAAGGACATCCTCGGGGACAGGCGCCTCGGTGAGAGCCGGACCCGCGTCGTCATTCCGGCTTGGCACCCGGTCAACGAGCATGTCTATCTCTACAAGACCGCCCATCATCTGCGGTTCGAGAGCGATCACAAGCAGCCCGCCGTCGATGCCGCCATGGCAACCGCGGCCGCCCCGACGTTTCTATGTCCTTACCTTACCAGCGACGATGTCGAACTCGTCGACGGCGGAGTCTGGGCTAACAACCCTATTGGCGTCGCTGCGGTCGAGGCTGTGGGGGTGCTCGGGTGGCCAGGCGACCGACTGAAGATCCTGAGCATTGGGACCACGACCGATGTGCAAGCGCCCTCCCGCTTCGGCGGCAAGCTCTTCATGGCTCCGAACGTGACCCGCCTCTTCATGGCGGGGCAGTCGCATAGCGCCATGGGAGCCGCCAGGATCATTACCGGGGATCCGCACACGAGGAAGGCGATCTGGCGGATCGACCATGTCGTTCCCACGGGACGCTACACGCTCGATAACGTGGCGCGGGTCGCCGAGATGAAGAGCCGGGCCTACGCTGAGGCAAGGGAACAACTTCCCGAACTCCGGCGACACTTCTTCCATTCGCTCGCCGAGCCGTTCGAACCGGTCCACCCCCTGCCGCCTCTGAAGTCCGCAGCCTGATAAAACTTGAATTGACCGAAAACGAAAAAGGCCTGCAACGTCGTTGCGGGCCTTTTTGCAGCAGATACGGACGTCAGGCGTAGGTTGTATGTCCAACCTTTGCGATAGGGTGATAGATAAATTCCGTTCCTCCGGTCTCGGCACTACCATCCGACCGCAGAAGGAATCCCCCACTCCAAAGCTGCTTGAATTTCGACGATGAGTTCGCGATGGACATACCATCCCGAGCAGATGCGAACTCCGACGCGCGGGTGGCGGGGCGCTCAAGCGCAAACGCAAGAGCTTCGCGGACACCTTGGCTCGGTGGCATACCGATCAGCTTGTACGAACCATCGTACCAAACAACGAGAGGCTGCTCTTTCTTAACTGCAGCCGCATCGATGTTATCTCGCAGATCGTCATCCGACAGGTCGACGATAAAAAAGCCCTTCTCCCCTCGATGACGACGGGCGATCTCGACAATGGTCTCAGAGGCGAATGAGAAATCCAGGTGTTCGATGCCGGCCATGGAAATCGCAAAAACCCTCTCACGAGGGCGCTGATCCACGAATTCCCTAATACGCTCGAAAACCTGCCGACCCATGGGCCGGCCCCAGCCCGCCGTCTCACCACCCATCATATCGATCAGGGCGATCACGTTCGCAGCTCTCTCGTTCATCGAAATCACTTAATCAGTTTTCATTGATTTTGTCAAGCCGCGAGGCTGAACGTGATCGTCATGTGCGTCCCAGCCAGGTAGGGCAGATTATCGTACAGCATACCCTTGGCCGGCTCGTAGGCTCCCGCCGATGGGAATAGGATCACCCCTTGCCTCTCAGTTCTGATGTCGAGCGTCGACCTGAATTTGATGGCTTTTTGGGCCGAACCTTTGAGCCCCATTCCGCGCCCGTCCTCCCCGGTGCTCGATACACCGCGCCGAATCGCTTCGCACAAAATCTCCACGTTCCCCGCTTCAGCGAGCGCTGGAACTTCAGCCACAAGCGCCGGCCGCAATTTTCGAAGAATGCCGACGCCGCTATCCGCCACCGTCACGACCAGATTATTTCGCTTGCGATACACCTGCAGCGCCGCGAACCCGTCGAGGTCGGTTTCGCTATGATCTCCGACGTTGCTGACAAGTTCGGACAGTGTGGTGCGGGTCGCTTCCACCAACGACCGAACGTCCGAACGCGTCGAGCAAGCCTGTTGCACTGCAACGATCAGGCGCTGCCTCAAACCAGGATCACATCCCTCGCGGTTGATCGGTTCAATCTCGACGAGGCCGCCGTTGCCGCCCCTGTATGCCATCGCCCCCAGCCTTTCCGGACGATGCGGAAGTACGCACACGTCCAGTGCCAGCCTATCGAAAAAAAGGATTCGGTTGATGTACCCCAGGACGTCGGGGGTTTCCGTCAGGTCGAGCGTCAGGCGTTTAGACGACGCGGACGCCTGATTGGCGTAACAAAGCAGTCGTACGACGGCATCGACCTTCAGCCGACAGCCAAGCGAGGCAACAAAGCGAATTTCATCTGCCGCGTTAAAGGCGTGCCCCGGGGATTGAGCTATGGCCGCATCAACATCGCCCGCTGTAAGCCAACCGGAAGGAAGGTGAACGATCTTCAACGCTTCGACCGTCCCCTCGTGAAGGCCAAATTGATGTGAGGTAAATGGCTCACCCGGAAGCGGCATCCAAGGGATGGTCCGCGTCCGCTGTCATGTTCAGGCACTATCGTCCCATCCCTGGCCCCAACCTAACTCCCCCGCATGGTCAAGGTTGCGGGATATCGCAGCGTTTCGTCCGGTCTCGTCGGCTCACTGATACCGCCGCCTTTTCCACAGTCGTCCCCAGATCCTGTTTTTGGACTACTTGCGTTCGCGCGGCTTCAGCTGCAATTAGGCAATCATGTTCGCACTTATGAAACGCACGGTGAACCGGACGGGAATTCCTGGGCCGGCGCACTCTGATTCCTCCTCCCGTCGATAGCCTCGCGTCTGTCCGCGATGCCAGGGAGGACCTTTTGACGGACCCCTCCCGATGACCACCCTGCGTTTCCCCCTTCGAAAATCAGATGCCTCCCGGCAGGGCACCGCCCCTGTCGCGACCTGTCACGGGCGCGCTCGCGCCTTCCCGACACCCGCCATGGGCTGACCCGTCGCCACCAGCGCGACCGGCTGCCCTAGCGTGGAGGCAGCCATGACCAGACGCCCACGAAAGCCCGATCCCGAAACCGCTGAGGCGTTCCTCGGCAACGAAGATCTCGATATCCCCACGGTCGAGCATCGCGAAAACCCCTCGAAGGTGCTCGCCGGCCTCATCCTTGAGAAGGCCCTGACGAGGGCGACCCGGAGGCGCCTCCAGAACGAGCGCGGGCTCGCGGTGCTCGTCGAGCCCCCGACCGCAGCCTGGGTCCTGCAGGTCCGCAGCGTACTGTGCCTGACTTTCGACTGGGGCATGACCGACGCCCGGGACGGCATTGGCCGCGCTCGCAAGCCCACCGACGGGGCGGCCGAACTCGCCGACGTGATCGCTTCCGGCCAGCGCGTCGTCGTGGTTTGCCACGCCCCGGATGCGCATGTCCCGCCGGCCTTCATCGCCGCCGCCGACCTGCGCATTAGGCTGAACCGGCCCACCGCGGCGATGGTCTCCACCGCCATCCGCATGCTCACTGGGAAGGCCGCCCGGCGCGTCCCGGCCCAGGTTGAGATCCTGGATCTGCCCGACATCGCCTCCGCCCTCAGGAACGGCATCGGCGGGCCGGCCGGATGCGTCCGGCGCCTCGAACGCGCCATCGCGGCGAAGTCGTCTCCCGGAGCCAATCTTCGCCGCGTCCCACCGGTCCATGAGCTACATGGTCAGGGCGAGGCCGGAGTATGGGCCCGACGCCTGGTTGACGACTATCGAACCATGTCTCCGGCCGACTTCTGGGTCCAAGCCGACAAGTCCGTGGTCGTGTTCGGCGACCCCGGCGTGGGCAAGACCAGCCTGGCGCACAGCCTTTCCGTCAGTACCGGGCTTCCACTTTTGGAGACCAGCGTGGCGGCTTGGTTCGAGGGCTCGGGGTACCTGGACAAGACCCTGGCGGCGATGACCGAGGCCTTCGCGGCGGCGCGCTCTCACGGCGGAAACGGGTGTATATTCCTATTAGACGAACTGGACGGAATGCCCGGGCGCAGAGCCGCATCGGGCGACCGGGACAGCACATATTGGATGCCGTTGCAGGCCGCCTACCTACGTACTGTCGAGACCACGGCCGCCCCTGGATCGCGCGTCATCCTCATCGGTTGCACGAACTTTCCCGACCGCCTGGATCCGGCCCTGATCAGGCCGGGCCGCCTGGGACGCCTCATTCACGTATGCCGGCCGGATGCCGCCGCCATCGCCGGGATCTTGCGCCAACACCTGGGCGACGACCTCGTCGGCATCGACCTGACCGATGTCGCGGCCGCAGGCGCCGGAAGCACCGGCGCCGACGTCACCGCCTGGATCGCCCAGGCGCGACGGACGGCGAGACTCGCGGGTCGCTCCCTGCAGATCGGCGATCTGCTGGAGGCTGTCCTGCCGACCGATGACCGCTCCGAAGCCGACCGATATCGGTGTGCCGTCCACGAATCCGCGCATGCCGTGATTTCTCACATGGTGGGTGCCGGCCGGATACGCCGGGTCACCATCGTCGCATGCGGCCAGATGGGCGGCATGACTGAACTGGACGACCATGGGTCCTCTGTCATGTCGAAGGAGATCCTCGACGCCAGGATCATGGCGGCATTGGCCGGCCGTGCCGGCGAGGAGGAGTTCGGGCTCGGGCCGACCACCGGCGCCCACCATGACCTCGCGCAGGCGACCGGCATCGCCACGGCGATCCGTGCGTCCTACGGCCTGGGCGATAGCCTACTCCACAGGTCTCATGTCGACCGAGGGCCCTCGGGCCTCCTCGACTTCGACGCTGCCCTTAGAAAAGAGGTTGAGGGCGACCTGGCGCGTCTCTACGCCGACACGCAGGCCTGCGTCCGGCGCCACCGGAGCCTGATCGAGGACCTTGCGCGGCTCCTGATGAGGACCCGCATCGTCGAGGCCCCCGCCTTCCTTTGCCTAGTCGGAGATTACGAGGCGGCCCTGGATCAGTTCGTCGCCAGCACCATGGGGGTGAGCCATGGATGAGTGCGTGCTCGCCCTGCTGGGCACCCTGGTCGAGATCAGGACCGAACTCGGGGACGACGTCTACGAAGCCGCCGTCGACCGCGCCCGGCTGGCCATCGCGGCCGAGGTCATGGTCGAGGCCGAACGCCGCGCGTTGCGGCGAGAGCGCGAACATCGTCGCGATGGCAACATAATCGTTCTCAGACCAGATTTCTCCGGTCCTACCTGTCGGGGATAGCGCATAAATTGCGAAAAGCACTCGATAGCTAACCTGTGCAAGACAGTAGGCACTTCACTGGCATTGAGGTCCTGCAGGGTCCGGCCTGTGCCTTTCGCCTTCGCCTTAGAGAGAAACGGTCAAGCATAATGCGAAATAGGAGTCGATGGTTTTTTCAAGCGTTCATTTTGTCCTGGGCTCCGAGCACGGTTTAATGCCATCAAGGTAGCCATGACCAACGTCACGCAACATATGGCCGCTTTCATGCGGGCCTACCGTCAGTCTGGCTCCATAGCCTGAGGTCGTTGCGGACCTTCGGCCTGGAGTACCGGCCGATCTAAAGCCCCCGAAAAACGGTCGCATATCGGCCAGGAACCGGCACCAGCCGGCATCGGGAGGCACCCATGACCACGAACTCGATACCGCTACTGTAGGGGCCATCGACCCGGATTGATCCGGGTCGCATCCCAGCCTCATCGAGCCAGATTAGCCGCGCCTGAGATCCCTTGCGCGTCTCCACCCGTGTCCAGCAGCGAGCCTCCCCATGCCGACCATGCTCCTAAAACGCGCCTCACTAGGCCGCCCCCCTCAGCCCTATTCCTCCCCGGCGCGCCCTCTCGCGACGGGCCCCCCACGCTTCGCAGGAGGCCCCTGTGACCCAGAATGCCACTCCCTCGACTTCCGAACGCAAGCCCAAGCCACGCGGATGGAAGCCCCGATCCGAACCATCCCCTGAGGCCGCAACCAGCGCGCTGGGCAAGGCCATGACGATCCAAGAGGTCGCGAAGCTTCTGGCCTGCTCGGAGAAGCAGATCGAGAACTTCATCGCCGATGGTGAGATCACGGTCTTCAACATTGGTCGCGGAAAGATTCGTCAATCACTGCGTGTTACCGACGAGGCCGTCGCCTCCTTCATCAGGAGGAGGATGGTTAAGCCTTCCGTCCGTACAATTGACGCAAGTGGTTATGGGTCCGATTTCGCCGAATATCTCGCAAGGAAGGGCAAGCGATAATGAAGAGACAGAGACTTGTCCCCGGTGAGATCATGCCGGTCGCCGATGGTTCCGATTATGGGAAGGGTTACTACCTTCCGACGAACTCGGAGGATGGTGAATATATTTTCGACGTCCAAATCGCAAAGCAGCGATATCAAGGCGGCACTGGTTGTACGACCGAAGCGAACGCCAAGGCTTACGTAGATGCGTATCGTGCCCGTAAGCCTAAGGATCGCGTATTGGCTGATGCCGCAAACATGACTTGGATGCAGGGTGCGTCGAAGTACATGACCGACAAGGGAAGCGCCACGAAGACCGCCGACATGATCCGCGTGAGGTTTCATCTACTCACGTTTCGTATAGGCCCTAACACTAAGCTGCAGGATATCGATGACGAACTATTAGGAGAATTAATCAAGCTGCGAAAGCAGGACCATCGCTGGGAAGACTCTGATAAGGGCAATGTATCCGGGGCAATGGTCAATCGCAGTGTAACTGACTTGGTCAAGCGCGTCCTGACGCACGCCCGCAAGCGATACAAGGTGCCGCTGCCGAATGAGCCAGACTATGTCGAGTTCGCCGAAGCCGAAGAAATGCGCGTTCGCGTGTTGAGCGACTATGAGGAGGCGCTTCTACGCAATGACAAGCGCAAGGACCTTCTGGAGTTCGTGGATTTCCTATTGCTGAGTGGCCTACGCCTGTCGGCGGCACTCATCCAATGGAAGCAAGTCGACTTCCGCGAAGGGGTTATCAGGGTCCCGCGGCTTAAGCGGAAGAAGAACAGTAAGAATCCTTTGATCCAGGAAATCCCGATCACGCCTCGCCTTGAGGTGCTTCTTAGAGCCCAAGTAAATCGGCACGAGACGTTCGTGTTTACGTACCAAGCAACGAAGACCCAACGGATCGCCCGCACGGACCGGAAGATGATCAAGGGGCAACGGTATCCCCTCACCTCCGAAGGTTTCTCGTCGTCTTGGGAAGATCTTTGCTGGCGTCGGGGTGTCGATGACCTTAGGATCCACGACCTGCGGAAGACGGCGGGCACCCGGATGCTGCGTGCAACCGGCAACATCGCCGTCGTCAGCGAATTCCTCGGCCATTGCGATATCCGCATGACGATGCGCTTCTACGCCTTCATGTTCACCGACGATGTACGTGCGGCAATGATGGCGACCGAGACGCGCTACTACGAGGGGATGCAGATGCCACTCGATCCGACGGCGTCACCGCCTCAGGACGGAGGCTGCACCTGCGGTGCTGGCAGGCCGACCTTCAGGCCGCCCGGCGGCCTATCGCCGGTACCGTACCACCCAAACGTCGCTGCTGGCGCCAGTTAGGGCTGCAACACCCTCTAATGCAGCCACCCTACCTGGCAAGCTATTTACAGGCTAGCAGCATACTGCCATCTCAGATTTTAGCCCTCGCCCTCATAGATCACAGAACGAAATATCAAAACCGGAGTTCTTCTATGAAGATTCCTTGAAGATCGAGGGCGTCCCGGTTGGCTAGCATGCCATCCAACGAAAATATCTGCTGGTAGTTGGGGATACTGGTCCGGGAATAAGGGATAAAATCTTTCATGAGGCCCGCGAAAAAATCGCAACGCTCGGGGATTGCCTGGTGGAAGCCACGAAAGATAAGAATTACATTCAGACATTGGCGCGATAAAGCTCAGATGGATTTCGTCCATTGACACAATGCGGCTGGTGTTCGCTCCAAATATACTCTGTGGGGCAGGCATATTTTTATCTTCGACGATGTCTATAATCTCAGCGCAGACGCGGTCCCAGCCTGTGAGGCTTGCTTTGGAGGTTGAGTTGCTCGGGTAATTGAACGGTTCGCCAGCCGCCAGTGGACCACTTGATGTGATGATAGTTGAGTTGCACAGGAACGATCTCAGGAATGCTCCAAAGCTGACAACGCAGCCGTCGCCCTGGATGGAAGGTCCTAACATCCACCAAGATGGCCAAGTGGTGGTGACGTTCGAAGGGATCTGATTGCACCGAGGCGCTCCTACGTACCAGCCAAACGGTTGGGGCGTCGTCTTAGCCGCATTAAGATTGATAGCGGTTGCGAGTGGATGCGTGTTTCCAGAGGTTTTATATAAATCAAACTCTGGCCAAGCTGAGAGTAATTCGTATTCGTCCTTAGTGCTGCCGGCCATAGGTGAAATAGGTACCGTAGGCCGTTTAGTCTGCGCATACCTCTGCGTGACTTTGGCTTGGAGTAAAACGGCCCTAGCACGCCGCGTTACTGGGGTTGGCTGGCCGGCGATCCTTTGCTCCTCGATCGCGAGTAGTACCGCATCGCCAAGCTCTGTCTTTTTGGTCCTGTTAAAAGGCTTTGCGAGAGGGATCTTGTCGATCCATGCCAGCTTGATTTGCAGGACTCTCGCTGGACCGCCTTGGGTGATGAGCCCCGCGGTCATCTCGCTGTGAAGAGCGCGCAGGTAACCCTTACCAAACAGCCTGGCCAACTGCTTGAGCTCGCCTAAGGCCCTGGTTCGTTCGCAGTGATGGAGCGTGAGATCATCAACGCGCTGTGCCATGGCCGCGTCGAACCAGTTGAACATGGGACCGCCGCCGAGGTTCGAGTTGAGGTGCTCGCCAACCGGTTTGCGACCATGCTGAGCCAGCTGGACCATACCACGATCCTGGGCTTCCTTGATGCCTTTGGCACGATCCGTCCCTGAGCAATCGTCGAACCGCCTGCTAGGCTCTCGGCGTTGGCAGGGAGCGAATCGTGGGATTGTTCGGACGTAGGGCTCATCAGCCGAGCAAACCCGCTTGGGAGGTCACCAACAACTTGCGCGAAGCCGAGAGCAGGTACGTTGAGATCCTCCGGCGCGAGATCAGCAACCTCATCATTGAGGTCGACACGGAACTGATGGTTCGCTGTTACCAGAAGGCCTGGACCTAAGAGCAAGTTTCGGCCTCGAACCCGGGCCGGCTGCGGGCCGACGAAGCGTCGCTCGTGGCCAAGCTCCCGATGTTCGAGGAGTTCGACCTGATCGGGACACGCCACTTCGTTCCCTACTCCGAGGGTCGGATCTCGTTAACCGACGACGACCTGATGCAGCGCTACCTCGAACTCTCGCGCATGTTGGTATTCATGCGGAACCGCCTGCAGCCCGATGTCGCCCGCCGGCGTCCGCTGCATGACGAGAAGGAGCACAAATTGCTCTTGAACACGATAAGCCGGCTAAAGGACCGCCGCTTCCGAACCCGCATCGCCGAAGCGTTGCAACGTTGCTACGCCTACCGACAGGGCTTCGACGCTGGCAAGGGAGACCCCTTCGCCGCCACACGTGTCGAGCCCAGCGGAAGGAACGCTCGTCAATGTTCATTGAACGTCGCCGACCGCACGGTTCTTTAGACGCCTGAAGCTGCCCTCGCGCCGATTTCTGGCCTATCTTAGCAGGTGCTCCGATGGCATTGGAGTCTCTGATTCTTGTCCGTGTAGGTTCGATCCGTGAAACGCCCGAAGCCAACCGCTCCTACCAAGCCTAAGGACGAGCTAAACGAATTCGAAGCCGCAGCGCTCGTTGGCCTGTCACCTAGGTTGTTGAAGTGGTTGGCCAGCTACGCGCCAAAGCAGGGTGCTGAGCGAAAGCTGAAAGTTCGCAAAGATGGCGGGCGAGTATTCGTTAATCATGACGATCTCATCGAATTTAATGACTGGCTAAATTTACCTTGGCCGTCGAAGGCTGGCGCTAGACCACCAATTCCCTTAGGCATACTTCGTGAAGTTAAGGAGGAGGCAGGCGGAGAATGTGCGATTTGCTTAAAGAATGGCAATTCGTGCGAGGCTGCGCATATCGACCCTGTTGCAAAATCTAAAAATAATCATCCAGAGAATTTGATTTGGCTCTGCGCAAATCACCACACAAAGTTTGACCATGGTGGATACGGACCTCAAAAAGAGGCAAAGAGCTTTGTAAAAGACTTTAAGTCTGCCCTTACTTATTATCGTCGTGGTCTTTGGCAGCTACAGGCGCAGGTTGCTGGCCGCCTCTACACGATGCTCAAAGCATGTGACAGCTTGAATAAGCAGTTAGGCGCGGCAAAGACGCCGGAGCAGGTTGCTGCCGTCGAAGGTCTTGCGACTAAAGCGGTTCGTCAAGTTGGAAAGATGGCGCCAAGTTCGAAGGATGACCCTGACTACGCTGCCTTTGAGGCAATGCAACCGCAATTTAAGGCTTTGGCTGCCAGTTCAAAGACTCCGAAAAACTTCGTAGCTACCTTGAAGATTGCCAGCGAGGTCAAGGCCGAGTTCGCCCAGCGCGCTGGCTACGATGCCTGCCCCCTTTGCAAGGGCACCGGCGAGCACAAGCATCAAGACTGCCCCGCTTGTGGTGGCGATGGCGAACTGACGACTCGCCAGATTAGCAACCTCGATCTCGACCGCTTCACAGATGTTGCTTGCCCCCTCTGCCACGGCGAAGGCGCGTTCAAAGGTGCCGATTGCCCAGCATGTGACGGTAACGGCGAGATGGAGAGTCGCTACGCAGAACAGGTTGACCCTCGTGATTGGGAGACGGTTTCCTGCCAACTCTGCAAAGGATCAGGCGTTCGAGAAGGCCTGCACTGCCCGGCGTGCGGCGGCAATGGATCGCTGGACCGACGTCAGCGTGATGAGGTCGACCTTAGGGACTTCGATTCAGTCAAATGTCCGCTCTGCGAAGGCGAGGGCATATTTCGAGGGGACGATTGCCCTGTCTGCCGTGGCGAGGGGGAAATGGATCGCCGCTTCGCAGACGAGGTCGACATCAGTCAGTACGAGAGCCAGGACTGTCCGATCTGCAAGGGATCAGGCGAATGGCACAATGTACGGTGCCGTGCCTGCGGAGGCAACGGCGCGCTGGACCGGAGATACGCTGACGAGATTGATCGAAGCGACTACAAGATGGTCGCGTGCCCAGCGTGTAGAAATCGCGATGTGGAGTTCTGCAGGACCTGTGACGGCGAGGGTGAGGTCCCTCGATGGGTCGCGAACGAGTTCGACTGACGCAGAGCGCTCTCACTCGCATTACGAAGATAAGCGCATATAAGCGTACAGAAGCGCATCGAAGGTTCCTAAAAAAGTCCCTTTGGCGCAGCGCTGGCAGGCGCTAAGTGATGGTGCGAACGGCAGGAATCGAACCTGCGACCTACGGTTTAGGAAGACGGGGTTCTGATTTCTAGCTTCTCAATCACTTCCCTTCCCGTCATCTCCCTAACCATCGGAAATAAAAGGTTAATTAACCATTATCGTACGTGATCGAAAATGCGTGACGGAGCCACGAACTTACGAGATTAGGCGTACGTAGGGTTGCCCAAGTGCAGCTTGAATTCCTCGCAGCGTTACTCGTTGCAGGCAGCGTCAGTTCTACCTCCCGTCGCGCGACCTACCTCAGGCTACCTTGGTCGAATGACGAGGGCCGCAGGACCAGACGGATCGATGGTGATGGTGGACCTTCGCCGGACGGTCCTCAATTCCGTACCGTGGCGACACTGCGGCGCAGCCGGTATCGTCATCCCAATCGCGCAGCTGACGTCCTACTCGTCGCCATCATGGTTGGATGGCGGGGGCCCCACGACTAGCCTGTCGATCGTAAGGGGTGCCCTGACCGACCGGGTTCCGATCCCTTATGTGTCTATCGGGGCGGAATGTGTCGCGTCCTGAATGTCAGCGGTGTGCTCGGCAAGGCCTCCGAGAGGACGTGGCCAGAACAGATTGGGCTGGATCTCGCGCGGCGTTTGTGAATCCGCCCTCCGCGGTGCCGCTTATCGCTCACGACGGAGGGCCCCACGAATTACGAGGCGTGGTGATGAGGGCTTTTGAGCTCCGTTCTCTATGCGGAGAAGCGGGCTCGCTCGGTCTCATAGGCCTCAAGAATAGCCTTCACCCATACATCCATCCCCGGCTGCTTCACTTCCAGCCTTTGACCGTGGATGTAGTGCTTCAACGTCATAGCTTCAGTAAATTCAGACTCCGCCATGCTCGTATCGTCGGACGAGCGCTGCCTGCGGTGGGCGAGTATGGCGGAGGCTGATCCACCGAGTCGCTCCATGTCGAGGTAGGTCGACAACGCGCGCCTGACGTCGTGTCGAACCCACGGTCGGATCTTGCATTTTATGAACAGGTCCCCTTCCGGACGCAGCGTGATGCCATCTTGCTTCGCGGCCTTCTCCTTTCCCATCAAGCGAGCGAACAGCGATGTTAGCGCGGTGCCCTGCAATGGCTTGTCTGACACCCCTGAAGGGAACAGGAACGTGCTTGTCGGGTCGGCATCGTATTTGGCAATCATCGCGAGAGCCTCGGGCGGCATCGGCAGGGCATGCGGCACCTCGATGCCACCCGACTTCTTCATTTCCTCGCCTGACCAACTCCAGATTTTCCATCCGACCGGGCCATCGTTCCATGGGAGGACGCTGTCGCGCCGAGTGCCGGTCAGCGCGCCAACGCGCTGGCCGGTAAGGACGACCGCCCATAGCGCGCCTAGGACTGCGTCTGAGGTCTCCTTGCCGCTGCCGCCGAGCGCCCGGTACTGCTCGGCGAGTACGAGCGTCCGAGCAAGCTCGTCCAGCCTGGGCGTGTGGGTCCGCTTTCCTGACTCGTAACCTGTCTGAACCTTCTCTCGCCACCAGGGGTACGCGGTCTCTGCGAACCCTGCCCGATGAGAATTCATGTTGAGTGCCCAGTCTAAAGCGGATTTCACCGCTTCGATGGTGTCAGCCGCGGCTGAGAGCGTTCGTGCCTCTATTACCTCGTCACGCAGTAAGAGCAGGTCATTTTGGCGCACCTGGGCGACCCGCATGTTCGTCAGCCGGTTGTTCAACGACCTGCGCACGTGCCCCTCGAACTGCTTGCCCCAACGCGGGCGAAGGGTGGGAAGCTTGTGGGCGAGGTAGAGATCAACGAGGTCCTTCCATTGCCACGGTCCTCGACGGCGCCGGTCCTCGTCAGTCTGGAGCTCAACCACCTCGGGGAATGCCGCGTCGATGGCGACCGCAAGATCGCCCGTCTTCGCCATGGCGTGCTCGAACACCCTTAGGTCGACGCTTGGGTCGATGCCGGCGTTGAGGTCGAGCTTGGCCCGCGTCGCTGCCTCGCGGGCAGCCGCCACTGTCAGGCTCGCCCCATCTCCCAGCCGTAGCGTCTTGGTCCGGGTCTTCAGATACCAAGTGACCGCCAGTGGTGTCGTCCGGAGAATAAGTCCGGGGAAGGCGATGTCGGCATGGTCAATCCCGCGGCCCGGGACCTTGCCGCCCGCGACCATCGCCAGGGCGCGCTTCACATCAACCGCCGTCAATCGCCCCCTCTCTCTCGTGTAGGTTGACACCCAATCCTCCCAGGCGCGATACCACAGCGATACCACAACATCGAAAGGCCCGTAGTCAACACCATAAATGTGCAGGAGCGCGTTTTTCCTTTGCATTCGCAGTGGCTTGGTCAGCAAGCGCAGGATGTCTCACGCTGCCGTAATTTTGATCCATCAGCTTCCCAAGCTGAATGTCGTCGGTTCGATCCCGATCGCCCGCTCCAATTCACTCGGTGAAGCGTCAGCTCTTCTAATCCCCTGCCGCTGATCTCGCGTTCCCCACGGCCTGTTCAGGCCCGTTCTTCACGGCCCGGTGCGCGATCCGAAGATTCGCCACCGCCCGTGATTGTCCGACCGCGCCGCGCGAGGAGCGCCGCGCCGTCGAGGATCAGCGGACCGACGCGGCGATGAGCCGGCACCTTGTCCGGCAAGGCCACCACGAGAGGGCAGAGCTTCAGATCGTGAGCGGCGAAGGCGCCCGCCTTCGTCGTCACTTTCCTCACGAGGTCGCCCCGCCCGCAGGGACAGGCTCCCCCTCGCCGAAGACGTCCTTCTGCCGCGTCCCGTCTCCAACTGGATGGCGGTCCCCGGCGCCAGGGATAGCCGTCCCATCCCAAACGCCCTGGCGGGCGGATTTCTCTGTAACGCCATTTACGTTACGCTCAGTCCTCCTCCGGTAGAGCCAGTGGCGTTACATTTTCACGGTCGAGCAGTGGAAGAAGACGGCAGCCCTGACCTCCGGATAGACCCGCAGTCGAAGGCGACGGCCGAACGCGGGGCTGACGATCAGCGCTCGCTGACCTCGCTTGCGGAAAAGCGGCTCACCGATCACCTGAAAGCCGAAGGCCATTTTGGCGGAGAACATCTGGAGCGGTCGAGGAAGGGGATGGGATGACGATCGTACGCTTGTCGAAGATTGCCCTCGTCGCATCGGTCGCGCTCACCTGCAGCCTGGCCGTGTTCGAGAACATCGTCGATCCGCAAATCAACATGGCTTTCGTGCGCCATGCCCTCTCGATGGATACGATCTTTCCCGATTCCGGCATTCAGGATCGATCGATCACGAATCCGCCCCTTCAGACAATCGCGTTCCTGCTGATCGTTGCCGGCGAGTTCCTCACGGCCCTGTTCCTCTGCATCGGCACCGTGCTGATGGTGCGGCGCCTGAAAGCTCCAACCGGCCGGTTCGCGCAGGCAAAGACCTGGGCGATCGTCGGGCTAAGCCTCGGGTTCGTCGTTTGGCAGGCCGGCTTTCTCGGCATCGGGGGCGAGTGGTTCGGCATGTGGATGTCGAAAACGTGGAACGGCCAAGAGGCGGCCTTCCGCTTCTCGACCGCGTTGCTCGGCATCTTGATCTACGTATCGATGCCGGAGCCGGAATGACTGTCGCACCGTGTCGGCTGAACCGAAATCCATGAGCGTTCACCGGCGTGCCCCGATGATGTAGAATTTCGGATGCTCATGATGTGACAGGTCTTGACCTGGATGATTGGAGCCGGAACAAGGTTACAACCTTGTTCCGGCTCGAAATTTACGCGAGCGTTTCATCATGGCACGGTCAATGAACGCGAGAGCTGCGCCCGACCACGTTGGATCGGGACACACCTCTCGCTTTTTGTTGTGTCGCACTCTCTTTCGCCGAACCGGCATCCACTTCGGCGGAGAGCGCTCTGGCGTCAGAAAGCGAGGCCGCCCGGCGAGCACCGGCACAGGCCAGACCATCGGCGTTCGCAGGCTGCCGGCTCGACTTGCTTCACCCGATGCCTGGATCGCAGATCAGCCGGATCCGACGCCCTCCCGTCCTGACGCCATCCGCGAAGCAGTGTCCGTGCATCTGAAGACGAAGGGCTATCCGAAGTCACGGCGATCTTTCGGCTACCTCCCGAGCACACATTCAGAGGCACTCTGAGCCAGGACGGGCGAACACCCCTTTCGGCCTGACGTCACCGCCCCTCGAACGGAGAGTTTGATGCGCACAGTATCTGGTTTGATGATCTCCCTGGTGACCGTGCTTCCGCCGACCCTCCTGTGCCAGATCGCGCCGGCCTTGGCCCAGCAGAAGGCGCCGATCCGGGCTACGTTCTCCTGTCCCGCTGGTGCGACCCTGGCAGTCGAGTTCGTGACGGCCGAGCCGAACGCGGTCGCCATTGTGCGGCCGCCCACCGGGCCCGCCGTGACCCTGCCGATCCAGATCAGCGGATCCGGCTATCGCTATGCGGACGCGACTCATGAGTTGCGCGGCAAAGGCGGCGATGTGACCTGGACCGCCGGAAGTGCCCCTCCTCTTCAATGCTCAGATGCCGGCTCGCCCGCGAAGTGAGCGACCCGTGACCGCCGGGACGGGACTTGTAGGGTACGGTCCCACGACAGGAAGGGGATGACCTCCGGAGGTCATCCCCTTCCTGTCGTAACGATCCGACAGTTCTTTCACCCTCGAGAACGGACAGGTTATGCGCATCCCACCCCATGCTGGTCGCGAACGCCCAGGGCTCGGCCTGCGTGCCCTCGCCGTCTGCCTCTTCCTGATCGGGCCAGCGAACTCGGGAAAGGCCCTCGCCCAGGACTTCGGAGCCCCCGCGAGCGCCCTGTATGGCGAGGATGCCGCCTCCCTGCAGCCGTTCGTCGATCGCATCGTCGGTGAAGCGGTGGCGCGGGAGGCCATTCCTGGCGCAATCGTCGGAGTGAGCTGGCGCGGGCGCCGTGCCTTTTTCGGCTACAGCGGCACGGGTGGTGCGCCCTATGGGCCCGAGACCATCGTGGAGATCGGCTCGATCACCAAGGTGTTCACCACTGCTCTGTTTGCCGAAGCGGTCCAGGAAGGCGCGATGCAGCGCGATGCGTCGATCCAGGACTACCTGCCACGGCTGCGCCTGCACGCCTGCGCGGCGGCAGTCACGCCGCTCCAACTTGCCGATTTCACCTCCGGCATGCCCGAACTCCCGGGCGACGTGCCCCGGCGCCTCGCGGAGCGCGGCATCGACACTTACACCAGCGAGGATTTTCTGGCCTGGGTTGGCCGCTGGGCTCCGGGCGATGGTGGACGCTGCAATCTGCCCGCCCCCTACCGTTATTCCAACGCCAGCGTCGGCCTTCTTGGGTATCTCGTGGCTGAACGGCTCGGAGCCCGCTGGGAGGAGCTCGTGCGCGCGCGGATCACCGGGCCGCTGCGCATGAGCAGCACGACCGTCCGCGTGCCCCCGGATCAAGCCGGGCGGATTGCACAGGGGTTCGGACCGGAGGGCGGCCAGGTCATCCCTTGGCCCGTCTTCGCCTGGTACGCTGCCGGCGCCTTGCGCTCGACCGCGTCCGATATGCTTGCTTTCGGCGAGGCGGCGCTCGGCCACGAGCGCGTCAACGGCGAGCGGGTGCCCCCTGCGCTGACCACGGCCCTGGCGACGGCTATGGCGCCGATCTACCAGCCTGAGGGACAGCCCTTCGTGCAAGGCATGGCCTGGATTGAGAACCCGGGCGACCCCGAGGCCGGCACGCACCCCGTCACTTTGAAGATCGGTGGGACGGACGGCTTCAACAGTATTCTCGTCATCAACCCCGGCAAGGATCTCGCTGTCTTCATCGCGGGAAGCCGGCCCAAGATGCAGATCGAGAGGCTGGGAGTCTCCCTGTCACGCCAGATTCGTTGAACGACCCGGAGCGACGCGCCTGGCGAAGATACAGACCAGCTAGAGCATTTTCCGTAATCTCTGGATCACGGAAAATGCTCTAGCCTGCTGTGTGGTCGCATTTTCTTCACGCGAGCCGGCATCCACCTCGCTTGAAAACGCTCTAGATCACCCGGGCCGTGAAGAGCGGCGACGAGGCCATCGCCTTGGACGCGGTGAGCGACCTCGCGCGACCGATGCACACTCTCGCGCCCTGGCGAGCCCACCGACACTGCGCTGGTCGCGTTGTTCCACGGCCGCCTGCGCGACAGGTGCCTGAACGCGAACTGGTTCTTCTCGTCGGCCGACGCGAGGAGCAAGATCGATTTGAGTTCCTCCGATCCGGGGAGCCCGGCGTGCCGGTCGCCGAAAACGGGGAAGCGGGAATGCGGCTGCCGAGCCATTCAAATGCGACGGCTGAAAACTCAGCCGATGTCGTGAGGCCTGTCCCCGTCAGCGAAGCTCCCCGTCGTCGAGCCTCGAGCTAGCGCTTCCGGGCGTAGGCCGTCGGGAGCGCGACGCTGCGTGTCGGGAAGGCCGATTTGAACCCGGCGAAGCCTTCGGATTCCTCGTCCCCCGTGGGGACTACAGGGGGGGTCTGTCGCTTGAGCCGCTTTCGTGTCCCTTTCCGCTGACAGAACCTCGTGCGTCCTCTGGATCCTGTCATTCCAAGACTTACCGCCCGGACTCGGCCCTATCGGTCCCGATCCGCCTCCAACTGCTTCATGAGTTCGGCAAGGCGCGGGTCCAGCGACTCGTCGATGACCGGCTCGTAGAGGGCCTGCAGCTCTTCGCCGAGACGCCGCCGCGTCGTCTCGGTCAGCGCAACGTTCAGATCCGTGGCACGGGGACGGGGCCAAGACGGCTCACGGTATTCCTCGATGCGCATCCCCACTCCCTCGCTGACACAAGGACTGTAAACGCGAAGGTCAGCGATAGGTTCAGATATCGCGGCCCTCGTGAAAGTTCTCTCTCGGGCGTGCGACGGCCTCTCCGGGCAAATGTCCGCACCCTCGTCGACCGGGGCGGCGCGGCGGCGAGCGCGCTCACGACGCTCCCGGTCACGGCCGGAGCACGATGGCGCAGAGAGAGTTCTGGAAGACATACCGAACCATCAGCTCAGCTCTACGGATGACCATCGAACGAACGTGAAGTCGGAAGAATGAGCGCCACGCCCGAGGCCAAATTCGAGCGGAGAGCCCGACGATCGCTGAAGAGCCGAGCTTCGATCACGCCCAGCGTCCACTATAACTGGGTCTCCTCGGCGCTTTTATCTTGCATGAACATTCTGTCAGCCCGTTCTCAGCTATCGTGATACGATGTCTTATTTATTATTAATCAAATCTGTCGATTTATGCTTGCGTTACAGGTCCGGCTGGTTACGCTCCTGCGAATCATCCCGCTTCGGAATCGCCATCCCATCGCCGTATGAGCCTCACCTCCGCGCAGATTCTCGACCTCGCTCCCGATGCATCGAGCCGCAAGGCCGGCCAGGATCAGGCGAAACCGGCCAAGTGGGGCGGGCTCGGCCGGGCGGGCGACGTCGTCTGGGGCGAGATCAAGGGGAGCGGGGCGAATCCCTATCGCACGGTCGCCGACCTTTCGGGGCCGAGCTCGAAATGCACCTGCCCGAGCCGGAAATTCCCCTGCAAGCACGCCCTCGGTCTGATGCTGGTGGATGCGGCCGCGCCGATCCCCGAGGCCGAACCGCCCGACTGGGTCGCCGCCTGGATCAAGGGGCGCGAAAGCCGTGCCGTCTCCGCCGAGGCGCGGGCCCAGGCGGCCCCGGCCCCCGTGGACGAGAAGGGGCAGGCCAAGCGCCGCCAGGCCCGCGAGGGCAAGGTTTCGGCGGCCCTCGATGAACTCGACCTCTGGCTCGGCGACCTAATGCGCCGCGGTCTCGCGACGGTGCGGCGCGAGCCCTATGCCTTCTGGGACCGCATGGCGGGGCGTCTCGTCGATGGCCAGGCCCCGGGCCTCGCCCGCAGGGTCCGGGCCATGCCGGGCCTCGTCGCGGCCCCACCCGGGGCGGGGGCGGCAGGTCCGGAAGCCAGCCTCGCCCTCGCCCTCGGCCGCCTGTCCCTGCTGGTCCGGGCCGCCCGGCGTCCAGACAGGCTCACCCCCGAACAGGCCGCCGGCGTCCGCGCGGCCATCGGCTATCCCGTCACCGCCGAGGAGCTGGCGGGCCGGCCGGGCCTCGTCGACGAGTGGGCGATCCTCGCCCATGCGGTGGAGGACGAGGACAAGCTCACCGCCCGCACCGTCTGGCTCGCCGGACGGACGAGTGGCGCCATGGCCCAGGTGGTCGATTACGGCACCTCCGGCTCGCCCCTGCCGCCGGTCCCCGCGGCGGGACAGGATTTCTCGGGCGCCCTCGCCTTCCATCCCGGCGATCCGCCGTTGAGGGCCGTGTTTCGCGAGGGTCGCGCCGGGCCGGCTCGAGCCTGCGCCCTGCCCGGCGCGACGAGCGTCGCCGCGGCCCTCGACGGGTTCGCCGAGGCTCTGGCGAGGGCGCCGTGGATCGACCGCTGGCCGGTTCGGCTGTCCGGCCAGCGCCTCGGACACGGGGCGGATGGCGCCATGGCCGCGGGTGATGCCACCGGCTGTTTCACCCTTGCCGATTCCGCACATTTCCCCCCTCTGATGGCGGTGGCGGCGGGGGGCCACGTCGATCTCTTCGGGCTCTATGACGGGTTCGCGCTAACACCCCTGGCCATGGTGGCCGAGGGGCACCTCTACGCCGTTCCCGCCCAGGATGCCCGGCCGATCCTGGTGAGGGCGGCCTGATGAGCCTCGGCACGTCCACCCCCGACGATTGGGAGGCGGCCCTCGTCGCCGCCCTGCTCGGAGCCGACCGCTCCCCCGCCCCCGCCGAGTTCGAGACGGTCGCCGGTGCCCTCCCGCGCGAAGAACCGGGCATGGCCCTGCTGACGCGGGTCGCGGTCGCGGGCATCCACCATCTCGCCGGCAGCGGCTTTCCCCCCGACGCCTTCACGCCGGCGCCGCCATGCCAGGCGAAGGGCCGTCCCTGCCCGCCCGACGCGGCGGCGCGGCTCGGCCTCCTCCTCGCCGCCGGCACGGAGGCGCGGGGCCGCGTGAAGGAGTGGTGCGAGATCGCCGCGGAGCGGGGCATGCGCGCGCCGCCCTGGCTGCTCCCGGCCCTCGCGCCCTATCGGCGCGAGTGGGACGAGACCATCGACGCGGTCGCGGGCGAGGAGCTCGACTGGCTGGAGACGGCCTGTTCCGCCCGAGGCACCGAGGCGGCGGCCCCGGCTCCGGACGATGCGGAGGCGAGCCCCGCCGAGCGCTACGCGGCCTTCGCCGCCTTCCGCCGGCGCGACCCGGAAGGAGCCCGCGCCGAACTGGAGGCGGGGTTCCGCGCCGAGAAGGCGGAGATGCGCGAGCGCCTCGTCCACATCCTGGAGATCGGCCTGTCGGAGGCGGACGCGCCCTTCCTCGAGACCTGCCTGGACGATCGCGCGGGCGGCGTGCGCGCGGCGGCGAGAAGCCTGCTGCCGCGCCTCACCCGTTCGCTCCTCGCCTTCCGCATGGCGGCGAGGGTGCGCACCGCCCTCGTGATCGAGAGCAGACGGACGCTCCTCGGCGGGACGAAACACGGTCTGGTGGTGACGTTGCTGGAGGAATCTCCGACGCTCGCCCGCGACGGGATCGAGCCGAACGCCTACGAGCGGCGGCGCGGCGGCGTGAGAGCCAGCCTGCTCGAGAGCATCGTCGCCGCCGCTCCCCTCCACGCCTTCGCCGAGCATCCGCCGAGGCTCTGGATCGAACTGGCGCTGCGCAGCGAATGGCCCAACCAGATCGTCGACGGCCTTCTCACCGCCGCGCGCCGCGAGCGCGACCTCGACTGGGTACGGACGATGGCGACGGTGCTGGCCGAGGCCATCGCCGGGCGCCTCTCCGGCATCAAGCCGGGCGACGACATCCATGAGATCTGGGCCCGCGCCGTGCGGTCGCTCCCCGATGCGGAATGGGAGGCGACGGTGACGCGGCACTTCGGCGGGGGCGAGATCGATACGATCCTGACCCTGCTGCGGCAGACGCCCTCCTCCCTGTCCGGGGCCTTCACGGCGGCCCTCCTCGATTGGCTCGCCTCGGTGACGCGGACCTCGCCGTCCGACCGGAAGGACCTCGCCTCCGCTTACCTGCTCACCCGCCTCGCCGAACGGGCCTGGCCCGCCGACGACCACGCGGCCTCCGCCGCCGCCATCCTCGCCCGGCTGCCGGACGAGGCCGAGGACAACCTGCGCCGGCAGATCGAGGCCTTCGCCGAGACCCTCGCTTTGCGCGCCACCATCCGACGGGAGTTCGCCTGAGGCATGAGCCAGACCAACGCAACCAAGACGACGCAGCTGCGCCGGGCCGCCGAGGATGCCTTCGCCGAGGAATTGGAGGCGCTGCGCGGCGCCGATGACAGGCCCCGCCCGCCGAACTGGCTGCTCTCGCCGCAGGCGGTCGTCACCTACCTCATGGGCGGGCGGCTCGGCTCCGGGTTCGAGGTCACGCCGAAATACATCGGCGACCGGCGCCTGATGGAAGTGGCGGTGGCGACGCTGGCCACCGACCGGGCGCTTCTGCTCCTCGGCACGCCCGGCACCGCCAAGAGCTGGGTCAGCGAGCATCTGGCGGCGGCGATCTGCGGCACCTCGCGCCTCATCGTGCAGGGCACCGCCGGCACCAGCGAGGAATCGATCCGCTACGGCTGGAACTACGCCCTGCTCCTCGCCAAGGGGCCGAGCCGCGAGGCGGTGGTGGCGAGCCCGATCGTGCGCGCCATGGAGGACGGAAAAATCGCCCGCGTCGAGGAACTGACCCGCATCCCCTCCGAGACGCAGGACAGCTTCATCACGATCCTCTCCGAGAAGACCCTGCCGATCCCGGAACTCAACGAGGAGATCGCCGCCGCCCGGGGCTTCAACCTCATCGCCACCGCCAACAACCGGGATCGCGGCGTCAACGAATTGTCGAGCGCCCTGAAGCGCCGCTTCAACACCGTGGTGCTCCCCTCGCCGGCCACGATCGAGGCCGAGATCGCCATCGTCGAGACCCGCGTGGCCGCCCTCGGACGCGCCTTCGAGATCCCGGCCGAGCCCCCCGGCGCCGACCAGATCCGCCGCGTCGTCACCATCTTCCGGGAGTTGCGCGAGGGCGTGACCGCGGATGGGAAGAGCAAGGTCAAGCAGCCGTCCGGCACGCTCTCCACGGCCGAGGCGATCAGCGTCGTCGGCAGCGGGCTGGCACTGGCCGCCCATTTCGGCGACGGCCACCTCTCGGCCCACGACCTCGTCTCCGGGATCAGTGGCGCGGTGATCAAGGATCCGGTGCAGGACGCCATCGTCTGGCGCGAATATCTCGAGACCGTGGTCAAGGAACGGTCGGAGTGGAAGGACTTCTACCGCGCCGCCCGCGAGAGCGCATGAGGGCGTTCTTACCCTCCCCCCTCCGCGGGGGAGGGCCCCCCCCGCGCGCCATCCACCGCGACACCCCACCCACGAGACCGTTCGTGCCATGAGCCTTCGCCCCACCACCCCCGGCCGCGATGCCTGAGGTCCGGATCTTCGGCATCCGCCATCACGGACCGGGATCGGCCCGCTCCCTGCGCGCGGCCCTCGACGCCTTCCGGCCCGATTGCTTGCTCATCGAGGGGCCGCCGGATGCCGACGCCCTGATCCCGCTGGTGGCCGACCCGGCGATGGCGCCGCCCGTAGCGCTCCTCGTCTACCGGGCTGACCGGCCGCAGACCTGCGCCTTCTTTCCCTTCGCGGCCTTCTCGCCCGAATGGGTGGCCATGCGCCACGGCCTCGATCACGGGGCGACCCTGCGCTTCATCGACCTGCCGCACGCGATCCAGCTCGCCGACGGGTTCGCAGCGAGGGGGGAGGCGCCCGAAGGCGAACCGGCCCCGGCCGGGCTCGACGCGCCCGCGCCCGACGAGGCGGCCGAGGCCCCCTCCCTCGCCCTCCGGCGCGATCCCCTGGGCGAACTGGCCGAGGTCGCGGGTTTCCCCGATGGCGAGCGCTGGTGGGACGCCTTCGTCGAGAGCCGCGCGGGCGAGGACGGCGACGTGTTCGCGGCGATCCACGAGGCCATGGCGGCCCTGCGCGAGGGCGCGCAGGCCGAGACCGGCATCGACGAGGAGGCGTCTCGCGAAGAGGCCCGCGAGGCGCATATGCGCACCTGTCTGCGCAAGGCGGGACGGGAGGATTTTGCCCGCATCGCCGTGATCTGCGGGGCCTGGCACGCCCCGGCCCTGGCGCGCCACGACGCCAAGGGACAGGTCGGCCTCGACGCCGCGACCCTGAAAGGCTTGCCCAAGACCAGGGTCGCCGCCGCCTGGGCGCCCTGGTCCTATGAGCGCCTCGCCACCGCCAGCGGCTACCGGGCCGGGGTGCTCTCGCCGGAATGGTACGACACCCTGTGGAACCACGAGGGCCGCGTCGCAGCGCGGTGGCTCGCCCGCGCGGCGGCCCTGCTCCGGGCCGAGGACCTCGACGCCTCCCCGGCCTCGGTGATCGAAGCCGCCCGCCTCGCCGCAGCGCTGGCCGGTTTCCGGGGACGGGCGCGCCCGTCCCTCGACGACCTGCACGAGGCCGCGCAGGCGACCCTGTGCTTCGCCGACCCGGCGCCCATGGCCCTGATCCAGCGCAAGCTCGTCATCGGCGAGCGCCTGGGCGCCACCCCGCCGGACAGCCCCGGCACGCCGGTGGAGGCGGATTTCGCCGCGACCTGCAAGAGCCTGCGCCTCAAGCCGGAGGCGGTCGCCGGGGACCTCGTCCTCGACCTGCGCAAGGACAACGACCTCGCCCGCAGCCATTTCCTCAACCGGCTCCATCTCATCGGCATCCCCTGGGGCCGGCGCCAGCAGGCGCGCGGGCGCGGCACCTTCAAGGAGGCGTGGTTCCTGTCCTGGCAGCCCGAATGGGTGGTGGATCTGGTCGCCGCCTCGGCCGATGGCGGCACCGTGGCGGAGGCCGCCGCCAGCCGGGTGCGCAGGCGGGCCCGCGAGGCGACCCGCGTCGCGGAGCTGTCGGGCCTCATCGGCACACTCCTCGACGCCGATCTCGCCGGAGCCGGGGAGGATGTGATCCGCGCCCTCAACGACCGCGCCGCCGTCTCGGCGGACGTGTTCGACCTGATGGAGGCGCTGCCGCCGCTCGCCGAACTGGCGCGCTACGGGTCGGTGCGCTCCTCCGATACGGGACCGGTGCTCGGCGTGGTGCGCGGGCTCGTGCCGCGCGCCGCCGCGGGCCTGACGGCGGCCTGCCAGAGCCTCGACGACGACGCCGCCGCGGCGGCCATGGGGCGGATCGTCGGCGTCCACGGCGCGATCTCATTGCTGGAGGAGCCCGACCTCAAGGCGGTCTGGCAGGAGGCCCTTCGCGGCCTGGCCGACCAGACCCATGTGCATGGCCGCGTCGTCGGTCGCGCCGTGCGGCTGCTCTTCGACGACCGGGCGCTCACGGCGGAGCAGGCCGGCGATCGGCTTCGCCTCGCCCTGTCCCGCGCCTCCGGCACGCTGTCGGCGGCCGCCTGGATCGAGGGGTTCCTGGAGGAGAGCGGTACGGTCCTGATCCACGGCGGCACCCTGCTCGCGGTCCTCGACGAATGGCTGTCGGGCCTCGACGGCACGCTCTTCGACGAACTGCTCCCCCTCCTGCGACGCACCTTCGCGACGATGGCGCAGGGCGAGCGGCGCGCCATCGGCGAGGCTTTGACGCGCCATGGGACGGGTGTTTCCGACGACGAGGGATCGGCCCGCATCTTCGACGATCAGCGCGCCGCCAGGGTGCTGCCGATCCTTCGCCTTCTCTTAGGCCCCGAAGCGGTCTCCGACACCGCAGTTCCGGTGTCTGGGGAGGACGAGACGACGGAGGACAGGCCATGAGCGACACGGAACGCCTGCGCCGCTGGCGCCTCGTCCTCGGCGGGGGGGCGGCGGACGGCACCGGCTGCGGCCTGTCGGGTCGTGATGCCGGCATGGACCGGGCACTCGGCGCCCTCTACGATTCCGATCGGAAGGGGGGCCTCGGCGCCTCGTCCCCTTCGGTGCCGCGCTGGCTCGGCGACATCCGCGATTATTTCCCGGCCTCCGTGGTGCAGGTGATGCAGCGCGACGCCTTCGAGCGCCTCGACCTCAAGCGCATGCTCACCGAGCCCGAGATGCTGGAGGCGGTGGTCCCCGACGTCGCCCTCGTCTCGACCCTGATCTCCATGCGCGGGCTCCTCGGCGGCAAGACCAAGTACACCGCCCGCCTCGTGGTGCGCAAGGTCGTGGAGGCCCTGATGCGCAAGCTCGAAGAGCCCCTGCGCCAGGCGGTGACCGGGGCCATCGACCGCGCCAGCGTGAACCGGCGCCCGCGCCATGCGGAGATCGACTGGAACCGGACCATCCGGGCCAACCTGCGCCATTACCAGGCCGAGTACCGGACCATCATCCCCGAGACCCGGTTCGGCCACGGCCGGCGCCAGCGCGCCAGCCTCAAGGACGTGATCCTGTGCATCGACCAATCCGGCTCGATGGCGAGCTCGGTCGTGTATTCGAGCATCTTCGGTGCGGTGATGGCCTCATTGCCGGCGGTGTCCACCCGCCTCGTGGTGTTCGACACCGAGGTGGTGGACCTCTCCGACGAGCTGGAAGACCCGGTGGAGGTGCTGTTCTCGGTGCAGCTCGGCGGCGGCACCGACATCAACCGGGCGATGGGCTATTGTGAATCCCGCATCACCCGGCCGGAGGACACGATCCTGGTGCTGATCTCCGACCTCTACGAGGGCGGCGTCGAGGCCGGGCTCCTGGCGCGGGCGCAGCGGATGGTGGCGTCGGGCGTACAGGTGGTGGCGCTGCTGGCCCTGTCCGACGAGGGCGCGCCCTCCTACGACCGCGCGCTGGCGGGCCGGCTCGCCGCCTTGGGCGTACCCGCCTTCGCCTGCACGCCGGACCTGTTTCCCGACCTGATGGCGGCGGCGATCCGGAAATCCGACCTCACGGCCTGGGCCGCCTCGGCCGGCATCGCCGCGATCCCGGCGGCGGGCGCGCCCGGCTGAGCCGGGACGCGTCTCATCCTAAGACGTCTCGTCGGCCGACGCACCGGCCGGGAGCCTGGCTCTCGCGCGAAACAGGGCCGGGTGGAACGCCCTCGCCCTCCGCAGCCGGCGCTGCAGCATCCGGCGGGAGCGGGACCGGATCGGCCACAGGGCACGTCTCATGAAGGTGCCCTTAACCGAGACGGAGCGGCGGCGTGGGCCGGCCCGCCTCGCTGGCCGCCGCGATCTCGTTCAGGCGCCCCGTGGCGACGTCATAGACGAAGCCGAAGATCGGGATGCGGCTCGGCACGAGGGGATGCGCGCGGATACGCCGGACATCCGAGGTGACGGCATGGCTCCGCTCGGGGATGGTCAGCCAGTCGATGGCATATCCGGCCGGCGAGCCCCCGCCATGATGTGGGTTCGACCAGACCGTGCCGTCGAAACTCGCGGTGTCGAGACTGTCGGCGAGGAGATCGCCGATGACGGAATCGGTGAACAGCTCCATCCCGCAATTGGTGTGGTGGATCACGAAGAACGCCTCGGTGCCGAGGAGCTTGTGCGAGATCACCAGGGAGCGGATCGCGTCGTCGCTGGCCCGCCCGCCGGCATTGCGGATGACGTGGGCGTCGCCTTCGCTCAGACCGGCATATTTCGCCGGATCGAGGCGCGCATCCATGCAGGTCAGGATGGCGAACCGGCGGGCCGGCGGGAGGGCGAGGTCGCCCTTGTCGAAGCCTGCCGCGTAGCGGTCGTTGGCCGCGCGGATGTCGCGATAGGCCTGGGGCTCCGGGTCGGAGACGGCGATGTCGGCTGCCATGGAGGGGAAACCTCGCTGAGGAAGGTGGCGTGGCTGAACATGGCGGCGACACCGGCGAGATGAGCCGCATCGGGATTGCCGCGCGGGGCGTCGCCGTACCGGGGCCGGCCGCGCAGGACCACGTCCAGCAGGCCGGAGATCACGCGCCGGGGACCGCCTCTCATGCGGCCCCCGTCACGGCGAGATCGCCGTAGAACCGCGCCGCTACATCGGGATGGGAGCGCAGGCGGCCCTTGAGGTAGTTGCGTCCGACCTCGTGGAAGAGCGGGTTGTCGGGGTCGCTCGCCGGACCGCGCGCCTCGGCGGCGAGATCGGCCGGCAGGTCGAGGAGGGGCACCGTGGCGTCGTGGCGGGCGCCGAGGAAGAACGCGACGGAGAGGCAGTCGCGCCCCGCCGGCGGGGTGACGACCCGGTGGATCGTGGCGCGCAGATAGCCGTTGGAGGCGAGTTCGAGCAGTTCGCCGATATTGACGACGAAGCTCCCTTCCACCGGCTCGGCCGCGATCCAGCCGTCCGCCCCCTCGACTTCGAGGCCGCTCTGCCCGTCCTGGACCAGCAGGGTGAGGAAGCCGCTGTCCTTGTGGGCGCCGACGCCCTGGTCTCCATGCGTGGCCTCGCGGCCGGGATAGCGGATGATCTTGATGTGCTGGTTCGGCGCGTCCTGGTAGATCGGGGCGAACACGTCCTCCGGCTGGCCCAGGGCGAGGGCGAAGGCGCGCAGCAGGCGGATGCCGAGCTGTGTCACCGCCGCCTGCCAGCGCAGCAGGCCGATGCGGAGTTCGGGCAGGCCGACCGGCCATTGGTTGGGACCCTGCAACCGGGTCCAGGGGGGCGAGGCGGCGGTTTGCGGCAGGGCTTCGCGCTCGGCGCCGACATCGAACTGCTCGCGCCAATCCGGCGCACCGCGGGTGACCTCGCGGCCGGCCGCGGTATAGCCTCGGAAATGCGGCGAGCGCACCATCGCCACGGCCTGCTTCTCCGGGAGAGGCAGGGCGAAGAAGCGTCGGGCCAGAGCCTGGACTTGCGCGATCTCCGCCGCCGGAATGCCGTGGCCGACGAGGTGGAAGAAGCCGACGTCGCGGGCCGCGTCACGCAGTTCCGCAAGGAAGGCCTCCCGCTCGGCCGGCCCGGCGTCCAGACGGCGCAGGTCGAGACGGGGAATCGAGGCGGCGGGAGCACCGGGTTCGGGTGCTGCCCACGAAGCCAGGGGGGCGGCCGCCATGGTCAGGCGGCCTTCGCGAAGGAGCCGACCGAGGCCAGCGCCTGATCGAGATCGGCCAGGATGTCGTCGATATGTTCGAGGCCGATGGAGAGGCGGACATAGCCGTCGGACACGCCGGTGGCGCGCTGGTCCTCCGGGGAGAGCTGCGCGTGGGTGGTGGTGGCCGGATGGATGGCGAGGCTGCGCGCGTCGCCGATATTGGCCACGTGATAGAACAGCGACAGGGCCTCGATGAAGCGCCGGCCCGCATCGCGCCCGGCCGCGAGCTCGAACCCGACGAGGCCGCCGAGGCCACCCGTGAGATACGTCTCCGCCCGCTCGCGCGCCCTGCCGGTGGCGTGCGAGGGATGGATGACCCGCTCGATCTCGGGCCGGGCGGCGAGGTAATCGACCACGGCCTGGGCGTTGCGGCTGTGGCGCTCGATGCGCAGGGCCAGGGTCTCCAGCCCCTGCAGGGTCAGGAAGGCGTTGAGCGGCGAGACCGACGGACCGAGGTCGCGCAGCAGGCGGACCCGGGCGCGCAGGACATAGGCGATGGGCCCGAGGGGCTTGGCGGCCTCGGTCCAGACGGCGCCGTGATAGCTCGGATCGGGGGTGTTGAGGGCGGGCTGGCGCTCGGGGTTGGCCGACCAGTCGAACCGCCCGCCATCGATGATCGCCCCGCCGATGGCGATGCCGTGGCCGCCGAGATACTTGGTGGTGGAATAGACCACGATGGCCGCGCCGTGGTCGAACGGGCGGGCCAGGAGCGGCGCCGCCGTGTTGTCGACGATGAGCGGGATGCCGAAGCTCCGGCCGATCTCGGCCACCTCCGCGATGGGGAAGACCGCGAGCTTCGGGTTGGCCAGCGTCTCGCCGTAATAGGCGCGGGTGCGGTCGTCGGTGGCGCGGCGGAAATTCTCCGGATCGGCCGGATCGACGAAGCGGACCTCGATCCCCTGCTCGGGGAGCGTGTTGGCGAACAGGTTCCAGGTTCCGCCATAGAGGTCGGTGGAGGCGACGATGTTGTCGCCCACCCGCGCAAGGTTCTGCACCGACAGAGCGGACGCCGCCTGCCCGGAAGCTAGGGCCAGGGCCGCCGCCCCGCCTTCGAGGGCGGCGAGGCGCTGCTCCAGCACGTCCACGGTGGGGTTGGTGACGCGGGTATAGAGGTGGCCGAGTTCCTTCAGGGCGAACAGGTTCTCGGCATGGGCCGTGTCGCGGAACTGGAACGAGGTGGTCTGGTGGATCGGCACCGCCACCGAGCCCGTGGTCGGATCGGCGCGCCAGCCCGCATGCAGGGCGAGCGTCTCCGGGTGAAGCGAGGCGGGGCGGGGCGGCTTCGGGCTCTGGTTCGACATGGGGCGGCTCCGTTGGACGTCGGGTCGGCGTGAGATCCGGACAGGCCATGGCAGGCCGATCGCCGCTCCGAAGGAACGGCGTGAACCAGACTGCGACAGAAGTGTCGAGACAGTCGGCCACAGCAGAACCGACAGACTTTGCCACTACTGATCAGTCACGCGCAGAAACTGTTCAAGATTGCCTTCGTATCATGAGGCACTTGCCGTTTCTGTCAACGGAATGGATTTTCGATTTTCAGCGAAGATCGATGCAAAGTCTTTGGCGACGGGCGCATCGGGGGAGTGAATTTTCGCTCCTCGCACCGGACCGGCCGGACAGGCTCGATCTTCGGCGGACGTGGCGCTCTCCCCGTCTTCGGCTCGGCGGCGCCTCGTGACGGGCGGACTGGCGATGCGCTCCGGCGGTGAACGGCCGTGGTCGCGGGGATGAGGCTCCCCGACCGGTCGGGAGGCCACGCGCCAGTGGGGACGCGGCCTCCCGGTAGTGCCTGAGTGCATTTTCAAGCGAGGTGGATGCCGGCTCGCGTGAAGAAAATGCGACCACACAGCAGGTGAGAGCATTGTCCCGTGATCCATAAAGTACGGACAATGCTCTCGTGTCTCTCACAAAACTCCCGCTGCGCCGCCGTCCTCAGAGCGAGAACCGAGGGTGACCGGGAGTTTTGTGAGGCACTCTTAGTCGACGGCGATCATCACGTCAGAAGATTTGACGACAGCATAGGCTTCGCCGCCCACGGTGAGGCCGAGTGCATCCACCGATTCGTTGGTAATCGAGGCGGTGACGACGGTGCCGTCGGCGATCTCGATCTTCACATGGGCGGTGGTGGCGCCCTTCTCGACGGCGACGACCTTGCCCTTGAGGGTGTTGCGCGCGCTGATCTTCATGGTGTTTTCCTTAATTACTGTGCAGAAGTAGGGCCGAGGATGGTGAAGCCCTGGGCTTCGAAGAAGGGCCTGGCTTCTGCTCCCTTGAGGAAGTCAAGGAACTTGGCGGTGCCCTCCCCCTTAGCCTCGGCCGTGACGGCGAACGGGTACACCACCTTTGAGTGGCTGTCCGCAGGAAATACGCCCACCACCTTCACCCCCGGATCGGACCTGGCGTCGCTCTCGTAGACCACGCCAAGCCGCGCCTCCCCGCGCGAGACCAGCAGCAGAGCGGCCCGCACGTTGTCGGCCTGGGCGAGGCGCGGCTGCAGACCTCCCCACAGGCCGAGCTTCTCGAGGGCGGCCACGGCCTTCGGCACCGATCTGGTCCGCGCTTACCGCGCCATCGAGGCGGCGGCGGCCGAGGCTGCAACACCGCTCCTCGACGGGTTCGACGGGGAGACGGTCACGCCCGGCGACGGCGAGGGCGCGCCCGCCGGACGCACCGGATGAGGGCGCGCAGCCGGGCCGAAACCGGGATCAGGGGCGGCTCGCGCGCCGCCGGTCGATCTCGAGGGCTGCGTCCACGACGGCCTCACCCGCGAAGTGATGGAGCATGTGGCCGAGGCCATGCAGCCACCGGAAGGTCGCGTCCGGGATCAGGCGCGCGGCCAGCCGCCCGTGCATCAGCGGGTTGGTGACGATGTCGGCGCTGCCGCACAGGACGGCCACGGGGACGCGGCAGGCCGCGTAGGAGAGCGCGCTGCGGGACAGGTCGCTCCACAGCATGTTGGCGTTCTCGCCATCGGCGACGAGGCGGCGGGACTGGCCCGCAAGGCCGAAGGGGAACTCGGCGGCGAAACGCGCCGGCATCGCCTGCGGCAGGAACATGGCCCGCCACAGCAACGGCATCAGCATCGCATCGCTGCCGGCGAGCATCCGCGACAGCGTCTCCCCGCCCAGGGGGCAGGCGCGGGGCCCGAACAGGAGCTGTTCGAGGCGCAGCTCGGGAAAGCAGATCGGCGAGACGGTGACGACGCCGCCCGCCTCGTCAGGATAGGCCATGCCGAGGGCGAGGCAGACGGCTCCGCCGAAGGAATGGCCGACGAGGACCGGACGCCGGAGCCCCAAGGCCCGCGCGACGTCACGGACGATCCGGGCCTGCCGCCAGACCGACGCATCGTTCAGGCGGACATGCTCGCTCTCGCCATGGCCGGGCCGGTCGATGGCGACCACGTGAAAATGGCGCGACAGCACCTCCATCGGGCCGAGCCACATGTCGTCCAGGGTCATGACAGCGCCGTGGACGAGGATCAGGTCCGGGCCCGACCCCGCCTCCACATAGGCGATCCTCGGCCCGTCCGGGATGTCGAGGAAGCGGCGCGGCGGCCTGTCCGCCCGGACCGGCACCGCCGGGGAAGACGCATACGGTCGGGACTGGCCGTCGATCGCTCCCGCCATCTCAGAACCGCCTTCGCGGGGACGACTTGCGGCCGAGAAGCACGGCGGCAGTGGCGGCGAGGCCCGCCACCGCGCTCAGGGTCACGAGGGGATGCAGGGTCGCCCGCGTGTAGGCGCTCGACCGCATGACGGGAAACGGCGGGGAGCCCCTCACCTCGCCGGCGCCGCGGGGAGCATGCAGGGCCCCCTCGGCATGCTCCGCCGGCTCGGATCGCTTCTGAAGCGCGATGATGGCGGAGGCCAGCCGGTCGTAGGCACCGGGGGCGAATTCCTTGCCCATGACGAACAGTTTGCCGCCGCCGCCGACGATGATGTCGCGCTGGCCATGCACCGCCGCGTGAAGGATGGCGTTGGCGACCTCCTCGGGCGGATAGATCGGCGGCGGCAGGGTCGGCCGCCGGTCCATGTAGTTGCGGGCCCGGTCGGGGAGCGGGGTGTCGATGGAGGCGGGCTTGATCAGCGTCACGGTGACCGGCGCATCCTCCGCGATCAGTTCCATCCGCAGGGTATCGGTGAAGCCCTTCACCGCGTGTTTCGAGGTCGCGTAGAGGCCCTGGAACGGGAAGGCGAGGTCGGAGGCGATGCTGCCGACATTGACGAGCGCGCCCCCGCGCCGGCGCAGGTGCTCGACCGCGATCAGGGAGCCGTTCACCGTGCCCCAGAGGTTCGTCCGGATGAGGCGTTCGTGGTCCTCCTGGGCGATGGCCGAGAGCGGCCCGTAGACCGTGAGGCCGGCGACGTTCACCCAGGTGTCGAAACCGCCGAAGGTGGCGATGGCGGCGTCGGCGATGGCCTGGACATCCTCGCGACTCCCGACATCGGCGACGACGGAGACGGCTCGGCCGGGGCCTCCGAGTTCCCCACAGAGTCTGGCGAGGACATCCCCGCTCCGTGCGGCGAGGACGACGCGCGCCCCCCGCCCGGCCGCCATGCGGGCCGTGGCGAGGCCGATGCCGCTCGACGCACCCGTGATGACGATCACCTGCTCGCGCAGGGGCTTATGTTTCATCGGCGGGGATTCCCGGTCTCTGCTTGGTCTGGATGGATCTCCGGACCTACGCACGAGCGGGGGATGCGTTGCCGATGGCGCCAGCCTGCGCGGTTTTCACGCGCGCCGTCGCGTCAGCCGCCGGTGAGGCTCTCGGCGAAATCATCGGGCACCTCGCCGAACTGGCCGAGGATCGTCGCGCTCTCGAGCTCGCCGGTCTCGTCGTCGGCCACCACCTTCAGGGCGGCGGTGCCGGGCATGCGGCCGGACATGGCCTCCGCCTTCTTCAGGGCGCCGCTCTCGGTGGGCGCGACCTCGCGGTCGCCGGGCACGAGGCGCTTGCGCTTGATCACGAAGGTCTGGACCACGAACGTCGTCTTCAGGGCCATTGCCATCTCCGTGGGCCGCGCCGCCCTCCCTGCCTCATAGGCCGGGCGCGGACGCCTTACCAGAGACGGATCAGGCCGTAGCCGACACGCGCATCCACGACCGCGAAGCCGAGGAGGCCGATGATCGAGAGGCTGGCACGGAACACCGCCGGGCCGAAAGCGCTGGAGAACAGGAAGAGACCCGCCAGGATCAGGTTGACATGCTGGGCCGCCTGGTCGGCGACGCGGCGCACCGGCTCGGGCAGCCAGGGCTGAAGGATGCCGTAGCCGTCGAGGCCCGGAAGCGGCATCAGGTTGAGGATGATGGCTGTGCCCTGGAACAGGGCGGAGACGGCGAGCACCGCCCGAAGCGTGTCGGATTCCTCGCCCGCGAGGGAATACAGCAGGGCGAGGGCGAGGAGGACCAGGCCGTTCATCGCCGGGCCGGCCGCCGACACGGCGGAGACCCAGACTTTGCTCCGCAGCAGATGGGTGTTCACGAACACGCGCCCGCCGGGAAACCCGATTCCGCCGAGGATCGTGAACAGCAGCGGCAGGACGATGGAGGAGAGCGCGTCGGCGTAGAGCCGCGGGTCAAGGGTGAGGTAACCGGTCCGCGGGATGTCGGCATCGCCCCCTTTCCAGGCGACGAAGGCATGACCAAATTCGTGCAGGCACAGGCTGAGCAGCCAGCCGGCCATCACGAAGACGAACGCCGCACCCGAGCCCTCCACGGCGCCGGTGCCGATGGCGAGGCCGGTCCCGAGGAAGATCAGGGCGATGAGCAGGAAGTTCGCGCTGGGGCCGACCGGCATGGTGGCTGCGCGAAGCTGGCTTGGCGGAAGCTCTGACGACATCTCACCCCCGATGGTGTCTCGGACCGAAGGACGCGCGGCGGCGGGTGGAGATCCCGAATTCCGCCATGTCCGACCGTCTTCTACGCTCTCAGCCCCGCGCGCGGCACCGTCGCATCGCGGGCGCTTCGTGCGCATGACACGATAAGAGGGGGGTCTCAACAGCGCGCCGCCCCCCGACCGCCCTTTCCATCCACCATTCCATCATCGAAGCGCCCTGAATGACCCTGCTCCGCGTCATCCTGCTCGTCGCCTTCGGGTTGACCGCCTCGCTCCTCGGCGCCCTGTTCCTGTTCCAGCGCCATCTCATCTATCCGGGCGCCTTCGGAGCCGGTCTCGCCGAGGGCGAACGCCGGGTCCCGGCCGGGACGGAAGCGGTCGCCGTGACGACGGCCGACGGCCGCCGTCTCTACGGCTTGTGGCGGGCGCCCGAACCCGGACACGGCGTGGTGCTGACCTTCCACGGCAACGGCTCGCTGCCCGAGCCGCATGCCGCGCGGTTCTCCAGCGGGGTCTGGCGCGAGGCCGGCTGGGGCACCCTCGCCATCGCCTATGGCGGCTATCCGGGCTCGGCCGGCTCCCCGAGCGAGGCCAGCCTGATCGAGGACGGGATGGCCGCCTACCGCTTCGTGCGTGACCGCGCCCCGGATGCGCCCATCCTGCTCCACGGTCATTCCATGGGGGCGGCGGTGACCGTGGCCGTGGCCGCGCGCGAGCCGCATCTCGGCCTCTATCTCGAAGCGCCCTTTGTCTCCCTCGCCCGCCTCGTGGCCGAGCATTTCCCTCTGCTGCCCGGGCTGCTCCTGCGCGATACCTGGCGTTCGGACCGCCGCATCGGCGCCGCGGCGGGGCGGATCCTCATCGTCCACGGCACCGACGATCCCGTCATTCCCGTGGCGCATGGGCGCGACCTCGCGGCCCTCGCCGGGACGAGGGCACGCTTCGTCGCCGTGCCGGGCGATCACGTCTCGCTCCTCGGCCAGCGCGATGCGGAGGCGGAAGCGACGTTCCGTCCCGTCAGGAGCGGCGAGCCCAATCCGGCGATGCCGCGTTGATACCCGCAGGATGGGAGACGGGGATTTGGGACGACGCGCCCGGCAATGGCGGGAGGACGAGGACAACGCGGACCGACCGGCCGGTCCCGCGATCTGCCCGCTCTGCGAGAGGCCGATCCCGCCCCGCGCCAAATCGAGCCTGCATCACCTCACACCCAAGCTGAAGGGCGGCGCGAAAGCCGGCACCGTCCGCCTGCACCAGATCTGCCATTCGGCGATCCACGCCCGCTACAGCGAGGCCGAGATCGCCCGGCGTCTGGCCGATATCGCGGTCCTGCGGGCCGATCCCGAGATCAGCGGCTTCCTCGCCTGGGTGCGCACCAAGCCGGACGATTTCCACGCCGCCACGCGGATGACGCGGGCTCGCAAGCTCTCGCGCCGCAAGGTTTCCTGACGCCCCGCCATCCGGGGGCCCCGCCGGAGCGGACCGACGTGGCCGCTGCCGGGTCGTCGGGCGCGTTGACATCCCTCGTGAGACGGCGGGTCTTTTTCTTTAGAACAATTCGTCTTTGTTGCCCTGGAAGCACGCTGCTTGAGCAACGATTCCCAAGTCCTTGCCGAAATTCATGTAATAAATTATTCGCTTTCGTATACACGAAGTCGATCCCAAAATATTTGACTCATCGATGCGCTGGCTGCGAGCCAAAAACTCGCATGCCTGTCGCAACAACAGGAATGCAACGGTGCGTAAGCGCGTCTCGACACTGGCAACAACCCTGAGTTACTCGGCAATCGGCGCCGCCTCGCTCGGACTCGCTTGGATCGGATCGTCATCGAGCGCCTGGGCGCAGACGGCGGTGCGGCTGGACGAGCTTTCGGTGGAAGCCTCGGCCGGCGGCGCGGGACGGGGCGCCCAGGGGTCGGGGCGCCTCGGAGACCTGCCGCCCCCCTATGCCGGCGGTCAGGTCGCCCGCGGCGGGTCCCTCGGGATCCTCGGGACCAGGGATGTGCTGAACACGCCCTTCAGCACCGTCAACTTCACCCAGCAGGTGATCCAGGACCAGCAGGCGCGCACCGTCGCCGATACGCTCATCAACGATTCCTCGGTGCGCCTGACGACGGGCAGCAACGGGTTCGACGACACGTTCCAGATCCGCGGCTTCGACGTCCCGTCCCAGGATGTCGGCCTGAACGGCCTGTACGGACTGGTTCCCTCCAACCGCGTGGCGGCACAGTACATCGAGCGCATCGAGCTGCTCAAAGGGCCGGGCGCCTTCATGTACGGCATCCCGCCGGGCGGCAGCGTCGGCGGCAGCATCAACATCGTGACCAAGCGCGCGCTCGATATCCCCTTCGTGCGCGTCACGCCGCAATTCATCAGCGACGGCAATTTCGGCGTCCATGTCGATGCGGGCACACGCGCCGGCGAGAATAAGGAATGGGGCATCCGCTTCAACGGCCTGGGCCGGACCGGCGAGGCCTCGATCAACGGCGGCGACGTTCAGAGCGGTATCGGCGCCCTCTCGCTCGATTATCGCGGCGAGCGCCTGCGCTGGGCCCTCGATATCATCTCCCAGAACGACGACACCAAGAACTTCCGGCCGCAGATGACCCTGCAATCGGATATCCCCTTCATTCCCCAGCCGCCCAATGCCCGGAGCAACTGGTATCCGGGGACGCTGCTCAAGCAGCGCGACAACACCGTCGCCTCCTTCGTGGAATACGACCTCACGGATTGGCTGACCGCCTATGGCGGCCTCGGCTATCGCGCCGGCTCCAATCAGCAGACCTTCCCGGATTCCCGCGTCTTCGGGTACTCCAGCGGCGCCGACGCCCTGGGCAACTTCCGGCTCATCAACGCCTTCTACGATTCCGACAGCAGCACGATCAGCGGCAATGCCGGCGTGAAGGCCCGGTTCGACACAGGGTTCATCAATCATTCGCTGAACTTCGTCTTCACGGGGTTCACTCGGGAGGACGGCTTCGCCTATGTCTCGAACACACCGGATGAATCGGTGCCGTCGAACATCTACCGTCCGGTCCCGCTTCCCGTGGTCACCGGCGCGCGCCTCAACCCCCAGCGCTATGCCGACACGTCGCTGACGAGCGTCGCCGTCGTCGACACGATGTCGGTCCTCGACGACCGTATTCTGCTCACCGCCGGCGTGCGCTACCAGATGGTGAACCAGAAGAGCTACGACACCGTCACCCAGGCTCGGACGAGCGAATACGACGCCGATGCCACGTCGCCCCTCGCCGGCATCGTCATCAAGCCCTGGCAGAACGTCTCCCTCTACGCGAACTACGCGGAAGGACTGACGGCGGGCACCATCGTCGCCCCCGGCTTCAGCAATGCGGGCGCGATCCTCAGTCCCTACAAGTCGGATCAGCAGGAAGTCGGGATCAAGGTCGATTGGGGGACCATCACCACGACGGCTGCGCTCTTCCAGATCAGCCGACCCAACCAGGCCGTGTCCGCCACGAACGTGGTGGCCTATAACGGCGAGCAGCGTAACCGGGGCCTGGAACTGTCGGCCTACGGCGCCATCGCGCCGAGCCTGCGCGGGTTCGCGAGCGCGACCTTCCTGCGTCCCGAACTGACCAAGCCGGACGATCCGCTCCAGCGCGGAAACGATGCCTCCGGGGTGCCCGACCTCACCGCGTCCGCCGGCCTCGAATGGGACACGCCCTGGGTACCGGGCCTCTCCCTCAACGGCCGGGTGATCTACACGTCGGGTCCCTACCTCACCAACGCCAACACCCTGCGCTTCCCCGACTGGACCAGGGTCGATCTCGGCCTGCGCTATGCGACACTGGTCTATGACAGGCCCATCACCTTCCGGTTCAACGTCGAGAACATCGCCGACAACCGGTACTGGCTCACGACGGGCACCTTCGTGACCGTCGCATCGCCCCGGACCTTCATTCTGTCCGCCTCCCTCGATTTTTGAGGGAGCAGCCTACGCGGCATTGCGTTGACCGGGCGTTCGGCATGGATCAAGGACGACCGCATCGGAGCCACCTGGCGTTAACCCCGGATCGGCCATGCTCGTCCCCGGATATCGACGGAGTGCAGCTTTGGCGCCAGCGACCCAGCTCCCAGGCTCCGAGGAGGCCCTGAGACTCGCCTGGGTCGATGTCGCCAAGGGCCTGTGCATCGTCCTCGTGGTGATGATGCACTCGACCCTCGGCACCGGTAACGAGATGGGCGGCGAGGGCTTCCTCCACACCGTGGTCGCCTTCGCCAAGCCGTTCCGCATCCCCGATTTCTTCCTCCTGTCGGGTCTGTTCGTCGGGCGGGTGATCGACCGGGACTGGCGCCTCTTCGCCGACCGGCGGGTCGTCCATTTCGCGTATTTCTACCTGCTCTGGGTCCTCATCCAATCGGCGGTGAAGTACGGCCAGATCGTCGACGGCGCCGGGCCGGGGGCTTTCCTCGCCCATCTCGCCCACGCTTTGGTGGAGCCCTATTCCACCCTCTGGTTCATCTACCTGCTCGCCGTGTTCTCGGTGCTGACGAAGCTCCTGCGGGGCCTGCATCCGGCGCTCCTCCTCGGGGGAGCCGCCCTGCTCCAGAGCATTCCCCTCGAAGGATATTCGGATCTCGTCACCGAATTCTGCAGCCGCTACGTCTGGTTCGTCGCCGGCTATCTGTTCGCGGACCGGATCTTCCGGTTCGCCGGCCTCGTCCAGCGCCACCCCCTCGCCGCCCTCGGAGGCCTCGCGGCCTGGGCCGTGGTGAACGGCGTCTTCGCCTTCACCGCCACCAGACACGAGACCTTCCCGACCCTGGCGAGCCTGCCCGTCGTCAGCCTCGCCCTCGGCGGGGCCGGCGCCCTCGCCATCGTCGCCACCGGCGCGCTCCTCACCCTCGCCGGCGGGCCGGTGACGGCGGCGCTCAGAGCCTGCGGCGAGCGCTCGATCGTCATCTACCTGGCGTTCTTCCTGCCCATGGCGGCCACGCGGACGCTCATCGTGAAGACCGGCGCCATCACCGATATCGGGCTCGCCAGCCTCGTCGTGACGATCGTCGCCGTGCTCGTCCCCCTCGCCATCGAGCGGGTGGTGCGCCACACGCCCTTCGTCTTCCTGTTCCGCCGCCCGGCGGCGTTCCACATCGTCGCCGAGACGCCACCGCGATCCGCCAGGACGGCGGCGGCGCGCTGAATTCAGGCCTGGTCGTCGATGTAGCGGGAGGCGATCATCGAGGCGGCGGTACGGTTCTCGACGCCGAGCTTGGCGTAGATGCTCTCCAGATGCTTCGTCACCGTGCGCGGCGACAGGCCGAGGATCTCGCCGATGTCGCGGCTCGCCTTGCCGCGCGACAGCCAGAACAGCACGTCGGCCTCGCGGGCGGTGATCGGCAGGTTGCCGCGCAGGCGCTCGATCCCGCTGGCCGAGGCATCGCGGGAGAGGCGCAGCAGCACCTCGTCGCCGGTGGTGCCGATGAGGCTGAGACTGTGGGCGCTCCCCTCCGCATCCAAGAGGACGACGGCGGCGGCATTGCCGCCCTCGAGTTGCTCGGCGAGCCAGGCGCGGCCGGTCTCCGGCAGGCGCGCGCCCCCGTCGCCGAGCTTGGCCAGCACGCGGGCGGCCTGCGGCGTGCTCCACAGGACGACACCCTGTCGGTCCACGGCGAAGAGCGTGCGGCCGGTGGTGTCGAGGGCGGCCCGCGCGCTCTGGGCCGCCCGCGCACTCGCCAGATGCACGCGGATGCGGGCCAGGATCTCGTCGGGGGCGATGGGCTTGGTGACGTAGTCGCTGCCGCCCGCCTCCAGTCCCTTCACGATATGCTCGGTCTCGGACAGGCCGGTCATGAAGATCACCGGCACCAGGGCGAGGTCGCTGCGCGCCTTCAGGCGGCGGCAGGTCTCGAACCCGTCCATGCCGGGCATCATCGCATCGAGCAGGATGATGTCGGGGGTGATCTCCTCCACCAGCGCCAGGGCGAGGTCGCCGGCCACCGCCACCAGGACGGTGGCGCCGGAGCGCTCGATCGCCTCGGTGAGGAAGCTCAGGGTCTCGGGGGAATCGTCCACGACGAGGACGATGTCGCGCTGCATCTCAGCCATCGCGCATCCCTTCGAGGACGCGCACGTAGCGCCGGAGGTCGTAGGAGGCGACGAGACCGCGCATCTGCGCGGCGATCTCGGCGGGGATGGCGGTCTGGTCTTCGAGTTCCGCGAGCTTGGCCTCGATGCCGCGGACATGGCCGATGCGGCCGAGGCGGATCAGCTCGGCGATGTGGTCCTGGCGCAGGGATTCCCCGCCATTCCCGCTCCTCGGCGAGACCTGCGCCACGGCGGGTGGAGGCGGCGCGGGCTGGCCCAGAGCCAGCAGCCGCTCGATGCGCTCCAGGAAGTCGCGCAGATCGAAGGGTTTGGGGATGATCTCGTCATGCGGGGCGTCGTCGCCCCGGATCGGGCTGATCTCGTGGACGTTGGCGGACATGATGGCGATACGGGACGAGAGCCCGCCATCGCGCAGGGCCTTGGCCACGGCCCAGCCGCTCATTCCCGGCATGGCGATGTCGAGGAGGATGATGTCGGGCCGCCGCTCCATCGCCTGCGCCAGGCAATGCGGCCCGTCGGGGGATTCCAGCACGACGAGGCCGAGGGGTTCGAGCACGTCGCGCATGAGCGCACGATGCGCGGAATCGTCGTCGGCCACCAGGACCACGCGGGGCGGCCCGTCATGGGCCGGCCTCGCCTGTCGATGGCCGCCGGCGGGCTCGGGCGCCTCCACGGGCCTGGGACCGGCGGGCCGATGCATCGAGGCGAGCATGAGCCGGAGGCTGAAACAGGTGCCGCGTCCGACCTCGCTGGTGACGGTGATCTCGCCGCCCATCACCTGGGCGAGGAGATGGGCGATGGTGAGCCCGAGCCCCGTGCCGGGCGTGTTGCGCGCCGCCGGCAGGGAGCCGCGCTCGAAGGGCCCGAAGATCCGCTGCAGGTCGCCCTCGGGGATGCCGAGGCCGCTGTCGCGGATCGAGAACACCGCCACCTGGCTGCGATAGCTCATCTCCAGGGCGACCCAGCCGTTTTCCGTGAACTTGATCGCGTTGGAGAGGAGGTTGAGGAGGATCTGGCGCAGGCGCTTCTCGTCCGCCGCCACCACGGCCGGCAGCATGGGCGGGCGCGAGAACCGGAATTCGAGGCCGGCGGCGTTGGCCTGGAGCCGGACCATGTCGACGATCTGGTCCAGGAAATCCACGAGGCGGAACTCGTTGCGGTGGATCTGGAGACGCCCCGCCTCCATGCGGGAGATGTCGAGGAGCCCGTCGATCAGGCCCGACAGGTGCTGGGCGCTGCGCCGGATGACGCGGATGCCGTTGCGGCGGGCCATGGGGATGCCGTCGTCGCCCTCCAGCAATTGCGCGTAGCCGAGGACGGCGTTGAGCGGGGTGCGCAGTTCGTGGCTCATGCCCACCACGTAGCGGCTCTTGGCGAGGTTGGCGGCCTCCGCCGTCTCCTTGGCCTGCTGCAGCTTGGCGTCGGTGATCTTGTGGGCCTCGATCTCGGCCTCGTACAGGGCGGTCTGGCGAGCGGTCTCCTCCTGCGCCACGCGGCGGCTCTCCTGGGCGAGGACGAACAGCCAGGCGACGATGCCGAGGATCACCACGAGGATGAAGAACACGCTGGTCAGCGCCGCGCGCAGGGTCTCGCCGTGCTCGGGCTGGGCGGCGGCGATGCCGGCATGGACGATCCCGAGGATCAGCCCGATCACCGACACCAGCGTGAGCATCAGGGCGAGGTAGCGGCCCAGCGGCGCCCCGATCCAGGCGGCGGTCCTGGCCGGCATGATCCGGGTCAGGGCGCTCTGGGCCTGCGCCTCCAGACGGCCGTGCGGCTTGCACAGGTCGCCGCAGCGGGCGTCGAGCGAGCAGCAGAGCGAGCAGATCGGCCCGGCATAGGCCGGGCAATGGGACATGTCCTCCCCCTCGAACGGATGTTCGCAGACGGTGCACTGGATCTCCGGGCGGCCGCCCCAATCGGCGATGGCGGGCCTCGCCAGATAGTAGCGCCCGCCGGTGGCGAAGGCGATGGCGGGCGCCGCGGCGAAGGCGGTGACGAGGGAGAGCAGCGGCGCGAAGTTCTGGAGCCCCGCGCCGAGCAGACCCGCATGGGCGAGGAAACCGGCGAGCAGCGCCAGGGCCGAGGCGCCGGTGCCCACCGGGTTCACGGCATAGAGATGCGCCCGCTTGAACTCGATGCCCGGCGGCGACAGCCCGAGGGGCTTGTTGACGGCCAGATCCGCCGCGAGCGCACCGACCCAGGCCGACACCACCACCGCGTAGAGCGAGAGCGTGCTGACCAGGGTCTTGTCGATGCCGAGTTCCATCAGCAGCAGCGCGATGGCGACGTTGAAGACGAGCCAGACCACGCGCCCGGGATGGCTGTGGGTGAGGCGCGAGAAGAAGTTCGACCAGGCGATGGAGCCGGCATAGGCATTGGTCACGTTGATCTTGAGCTGCGAGATCACCACGAACAGGCCGGTGAGGAGCACCGCCCCCTCCCGCGACGGCATGACGTAGCCGAAGGCGACCACGTACATCTGCGTCGGCTCGGCCGCCTGTTCGTGCGGTACGCCCTGCCCCAGGGCCAGCACCGCCAGGAAGGCGCCCAGCATCATCTTGAACATGCCGGGCAGGATCCAGCCCGCGCCGGCCCCGAGCACGGCGAGCCACCAGCGCGGATTGCTCCCCGATTCCGACGTCTCGGCCGGCGGCACGAAGCGCAGGAAATCCACCTGCTCGCCGATCTGGGCCAGCAGCGCCAGGAGGATGCCGGAGGCGAGGCCGAACTGGGCGAGATCGAAGCCGGAGATCGGGTAGCCCAGGACCGTGGAGATCGAGCCGACCGCTTCAGAGGCTCCCGGATAGGACAGGAGGTCACTGAGGGCGGGGCCGCCCTTCCACGCGATGAAGCCGAGCGGCAGGAGGTTGAGCGCGATCCAGAGCGGCTGTGTCCAGATCTGGAACCGGCTGATCAGGCTGATGCCGTAGACGACGAGGGGGATCACCACCACCGCGCTCACGACGTAGCCGATCCCCAGCGGCAGGCCGAGGCAGAGCTGGAGCGCCAGAGCCATGATCGACGCCTCGATGGCGAAGAACAGGAAGGTGAAACTCGCATAGATCAGCGAGGTGATGGTGGAACCGAGATAGCCGAACCCGGCCCCGCGGGTGAGGAGATCGATGTCGACGCCGTAGCGCGCGGCATAGAGGCTGATCGGCACGGCGGTGGCGAAGATCAGCACGCCCACGAACAGCACCGCCGTCACGGTGTTGGTGAAGCCGGTGGCCAGCACCAGGGTGCCGCCGATCGCCTCCAGCGCCAGGAACGAGAGCGACCCCAGCGCCGTCTGCGCGACCTGCAGGCTCGACCAGCGCCGCGCCTTCTTCGCGGTGAAGCGAAGGGCGTAATCCTCGAGCGTCTCGTCCGCGACGAAGCGGTTATAGGCCCGCCGGATCGGAGGAATCTGCTGGCGGCCGCTCATGGGGTCGTTCAGTCTGCCCGGTCAGCGTCAAGTGTGAGGAAGGCCGGCCCGCGCGGTCGCGGGAACACGGCGGTCGATGAGCAATCCCCGTGCCGCGGGGCCCGGAAACATTGGTACACCAGGAGAGCCGCGTCGAGGCCTCCCTTCACAGGGAGGGCATGCCCCGCGCGGGAAAGATCGTCCTCCGGGGCACGGGGAAGGCGACGCGCATATCCTCCGCCCTACGCAAAACAGCGTATATGCTGCGCCGCGCCATCCCGCCTAGCTTCCGCCATCCGCAACGGCCCGCCTCATGCAGGAGCCGGCGGGATATCTCGTGGAAGGGGTTCACGCACGATGGCAGCCGACAACGAGCACGGACCGCACTCGGCCCTGCGTCGCAAACTTCTGATGGGTCTGGCGAGCATTCCGGCCATGGCCATGATGCCGCGCAGCGCCTTCGCTGCGGCCCCTCCGACCTCGGCGGTGAACACCACCGGGCTCGCGGTGACCGATACCGAAGTCACCGTCGGCATCCTCCACTCGGCCACCGGCACCATGGCGATCTCCGAGACCGGCTCGATCCAGGCGGAGAAGCTCGCCATCGCCCAGATCAACGAGATGGGCGGCGTGCTGGGCCGCAAGATCAAGGTCATCCAGGAGGACGGCGCCTCCGACTGGCCGACCTTCGCCGAGAAGGCCAAGAAGCTCCTCGTCAACGACCATTGCGCCGCCGTGATGGGCTGCTGGACCTCCGCCTCGCGCAAGGCCGCGCTGCCGGTCTTCGAACAGTATAACGGCCTGCTCTACTACCCGACCTTCTACGAGGGCCTGGAGCAGTCCAAGAACGTCATCTATACCGGCCAGGAAGCCACGCAGCAGATCCTCGAATCGCTGAACTGGGTCACCAAGGAGAAGGGCGCCAAGACGTTCTTCTTCATCGGCTCGGACTACATCTGGCCGCGCACCTCGAACAAGATCGCCCGCAAGCACATCGAGAACGTGCTCAAGACCAAGGTCGTCGGCGAAGAATACTTCCCGCTGGGCCACACCCAGTTCAACTCGGTGATCAACAAGATCAAGCTCACCAAGCCCGACGTGATCTTCACCGACGTCGTCGGCGGCTCGAACGTGGCGTTCTACAAGCAGCTCAAGGCAGCCGGCATCGATCTCTCGAAGCAGACCCTGCTGACCATCTCCGTCACGGAAGACGAGATCGACGGCATCGGCGGCGACAACATCGCGGGCGCCTATTCCTGCATGAAATACTTCCAGTCGCTCAAGAACGCCAACAATGAGAAGTTCGTCGCAGCCTTCCACAAGATGTGGGGCGAGAAGACCGTGATCGGCGACGTGACCCAGGCCGCCTATCTCGGCCCGTTCCTGTGGAAGATGGCCTGCGAGAAGGCAGGTTCCTTCGATGTGGACAAGGTGGTGGCGGCCTCCCCGGACATCGAGTTCAAGGAGGCCCCCGAGGGCTACGTCAAGATCCACCCAAACCATCACCTCTGGTCGAAGACCCGCGTCGCCAAGGCCCTGCCGAGCGGCCAGTTCGAGATCGTCTACGAGAGCCCCGCGCTGATCGAGCCGAACCCCTTCCCCAAGGGCTACCAGTAGCACTGCGCCCCCTCCCCCTCGTGGGGAGGGGTTAGGGCGGGGGTGGTCGGGTGACCCTCGCGGGCCAGAGGCCGGCGGATCCACCCTCACCCCGGCCCTCCCCACAAGGGGAGGGAGCGTGCCCTTCTCGGGGGAGCGCTGCGCCACGCCTGATCGGCCTGATGCTTGCAAAGCAGACATCGGATTCTTCGGAAGGTCGGAAATATGTTCGGTGACTATTCCCTCGGCGATCTCGGCGCGATCTTCGCGATGCAGGGCTTCGCCGGCCTGATCCTGTTCTCGGTCTACGTGCTGATGGCCCTCGGCCTCGCGGTCATCTTCGGCCAGATGGGCGTGATCAACATGGCGCATGGGGAGTTCATGATCCTCGGCGCCTACGTCACCTATCTGTGCTCGACCTTCTTCCAGACGCACCTGCCCGGCCTGTTCGGCATCTACTTCTTCGTGGCGATGATCCTGGCCTTCCTGGCCTCGGGAGCCCTGGGGATGATCGTCGAATGGACGCTCATCCGCCACCTCTACAAGCGCCCCCTCGATACGCTGCTCGCCACCTGGGGCCTGTCGCTGATCCTGCAGCAATCCTATCGCACCATCTTCGGGGCCCGCGAGGTTGGCGTCGAGCTGCCGTCCTGGCTCATCGGCTCGGTCCAGGTCACCGACACGATCGAGGTGCCGATCAACGGCCTGTTCGTGATGGCGATCACCACCCTCATCACCGTCGGCGTCGGCCTGCTGATGTACCGCTCGCGCTTCGGCCAGCAGGTGCGCGCGGTGATGCAGAACCGCCCCATGGCGGGCGCCGTCGGTATCGATACCGAGAAGGTGGATCGCTACACGTTCGGCCTCGGCTGCGGCATCGCCGGCATCGCCGGCTCGGCCTTCACCATGATCGGCTCCACCGGGCCGACCTCGGGCCAGCTCTACATCGTCGACACCTTCCTGATCGTCGTCTTCGGGGGTGCCGCGAGCCTGCTCGGCACCATCGCCTCGGCCTTCTCGATCTCGCAGACCCAGTCGACCCTCGAATTCTTCCTGTCCGGCTCCACCGCCAAGGTCCTGACGCTGCTCGCCGTCGTCGGGATCCTGATGGTCCGCCCGCAGGGTCTGTTCACCCTCAAGGTCCGGCGCTGAGGAGGCCTACCCGATGACAAGCCCCGTCCAGACCCTGTCGAAGTCGCTCACCGTGAACGACAATCCCTTCATGAAGCCGATGGAGTGGGTGAGCCTCGCACTCCTCGCCGCCTTCATCCTCATCGTCCTGCCGGCGACCCTCGACGCGTTCCGCCTCAACCTGGTGGGCAAGTACCTCACCTACGCCTTCGTGGCGCTCGGCCTCGTCATGTGCTGGGGCTATGCCGGCATCCTGTCTCTCGGACAGGGCGTGTTCTTCGGGCTCGGCGGCTATTGCATGGCCATGTACCTGAAGCTCGAAGCCTCCAGCGTCGAGAACACCAAGATCCAGTCGACGCCGGGCATCCCGGACTTCATGGACTGGAACCAGATCACCGAACTGCCCCTGATGTGGAAGCCGTTCCAGAGCCTGCCGCTGACGCTGATCCTCATCCTCGCCGTGCCGGTCTTCTTCGCCTTCGTCATCGGCTTCGCGATGTTCACCCGCCGGGTCGGCGGCACCTACTTCGCCATCATCACCCAGGCCATCGCCGCCATCCTGACGATCCTCATCGTCGGCCAGCAGGGCTATACCGGCGGCATCAACGGCATCACCGACCTGCGCACCCTGCACGGCTGGGACATCCGTACCGACAGCGCGAAGTTCATCCTCTACTTCCTCAACGGCGGGCTGCTCATCGGCTGCATCCTGGCGGCGCAATACGTGAAGAAGGCCAAGCTCGGGCGCATCCTCCTCGCCATGCGCGACAAGGAGGACCGGGTCCGGTTCTCGGGCTATTCCGTGGCCGGGTTCAAGGTCTTCGCCTTCTGCCTCGCGGCCGGCTTCGCCGCCATCGGCGGGGCGATGTTCACCCTCCAGGTCGGCTTCATGTCGCCGTCCTTCGTCGGGATCGTGCCCTCCATCGAGATGGTGATCTACGCCGCCGTCGGCGGGCGCCTGTCCCTGTTCGGCGCGGTCTGGGGCACGCTCCTGGTCAACTGGGCCAAGACCACCTTCTCGGAGAGCTTCCCCGAGCTCTGGCTCTTCGGCCTCGGCGCCCTGTTCATCGCCGTCGTCCTCGCCTTCCCCAACGGTCTCGCCGGCATCTACCGCAGCTATGTCGAGCCCCGGCTCACCCGCAAGGTGAAGGCCCTGGCGCCCGTGGGGGCGCCCGTCCCCCACGGCACCCCCGCCGAATAGGAGCGCCCTGAGATGAACGCCGCCATCCTGAGCTCGCCGATCATCGGCGAATCCCCCGACGCGAAGGACTTCCTCCTCTCGGTCGAGGCCCTCACCGTCTCCTTCGACGGCTTCAAGGCAGTGAACGACGTGTCGTTCTACGTCGATCCCAACGAGATCCGCGTCATCATCGGCCCCAACGGCGCCGGCAAGACCACGGTACTCGACCTGATCTGCGGGCGGACCAAGGCCAGTGCCGGCTCGATCAAGTTCAAGGGCCAGGAACTCACCAAGATCTCGGAGAGCGCCATCGTCCAGGCCGGCGTCGGCCGCAAGTTCCAGACGCCGTCGATCTACGACGACCTCACCGTGTTCGAGAACCTCGAGATCTCGTTCCCCCGCGGCCGCACGGTCTGGGGGGCGCTCACCTTCAAGCGCGATGCCGAGGTCCGCGACCGCATCCACGAGGTCGCGACGATGATCTTCCTCAAGGACCAGCTCAAGGAGCGGGCGGAGTTCCTCAGCCACGGCCAGAAGCAATGGCTCGAGATCGGCATGCTGCTGATCCAAGACCCGGAACTCCTCATGCTCGATGAGCCGGTGGCCGGCATGAGCGTCGGCGAGCGCATCAAGACCGCCGAGCTCCTCAACCAGATCATCGTCGGCCGCTCGGTGCTGGTCATCGAGCACGACATGAAGTTCGTCGAGGACATCGCCCACCGGGTCACCGTGCTGCACCAGGGCAAGGTGCTCTCCGAAGGCTCGATGGAGCGGGTGAAGAACGACCCGAAGGTCATCGAAGTCTATCTCGGCCACTGAACAGGACCGGCGCCATGCTTCAGACCAGTTCCTCCCCGGCTACCCTCCCGCCGGGGCCCGTCCTCGGCACCGAGCCGATGCTGGCGATCCGCGACCTCCACTCGGCCTACGGCCAGAGCGAGGTGCTGCACGGCCTCGACATCAGCATCGCCCCCGGCGAGATCGTCGCCGTGATGGGCCGCAACGGCATGGGCAAGACCACGCTGATGAAGACCCTGATGGGGATCGTCCCGGTGAAGTCCGGCACCATCACCGTCGACGGTCAGGACATCACCGCCCTCAAGAGCCACCAGCGCGTGGCAGGCGGCCTCGCCTACGTGCCGCAGGGCCGGATGATCTTCTCGGCCATGACGGTGCAGGAGAACATCGAGACGGGCCTGACCGTCACCAAGGAGCGCAAGGTTCCGCAGGACCTCTACACGATGTTCCCGGTGCTGCTGGAGATGAAGGGACGGCGCGGCGGCAACCTCTCCGGCGGCCAGCAGCAGCAGCTCGCCATCGCCCGCGCCTTGGCGAGCCGGCCGAAAGTGCTCCTCCTCGACGAGCCGACGGAGGGCATCCAGCCCTCGATCATCCGCGAAATGGGGCGCACCCTGAAAAAGATCCGCGACGAGCGCGGCCTCTCCATCGTCGTCTCCGAGCAGGTGCTGAGCTTCGCCCTCGACGTCGCCGACCGGGTGCTCGTCATCGAGAACGGCAACATCGTTCACGAGGCGATGCGGGCCGATATCGACGAGGCGCAGGTCGCCCGCTTCCTCTCGGTCTGATTGCGGGGGAGCCTCCGCCCGTCGTTCCGCAACACAGCTCCAGGCAGCCCCCAATGGCGGATTACGAGATCTTCGAGCTCGGCGACTATGTGCTCCAATGCGGCAAGACGCTGCGCGGGGCCAAGCTCGCCTTCAAGACCTTCGGCACGCTCAACGCGGCCAAGGACAACGCCATCGTCTATCCGACCTGGTATTCGGGCCAGCACACGGAGAACGAATGGCTGATCGGCCCCGGCATGGCGCTCGATCCGGACAAGTACTTCATCATCATCCCGAACATGTTCGGCAACGGGCTCTCGTCCTCGCCGAGCAACACGCCCGCCCCCTGGGACGGGCCGCGCTTTCCCAACGTCACGGCCTACGACAACGTCGTCGCCCAGCACCGCCTCGTCACCGAGCATTTCGGCATCGAGACGCTGGTGCTGGTGACCGGCTGGTCGATGGGCGCCCTCCAGACCTACCATTGGGGCGCGCTCTATCCCGACATGGTCCCGCGGATCCTGCCGTTCCAGGGCTCGGCCAAGTGCTCGCGGCACAACTTCGTCTTCCTCGAAGGGGCGAAGGCCGCACTCCAGGCGGACGCCGCCTTTGCGGAGGGCTGGTACACGTCGCCACCGAACAAGGGCCTGCGCGCCTTCGGCCGGGTCTATGCCGGCTGGGGCCTGTCGCAGACCTTCTACCGGATCGAGGCCGACCTGACCCATATGGGCTACGCGTCGCTGGAGGACTTCCTCGTCGGGTTCTGGGAAGGCCTGTTCTACACCCGCGACGCCAACGATCTGCTGGCCATGCTGTGGACCTGGCAGAACGGCGACATCGGCGCCAACCCGGTCTTCAACGGAGATACCAAGGCGGCTCTCGCCGCCATCCGCGCCAAGGCGATCCTGATGCCGGCCTCCACCGACCTGTACTTCCCGCCGGAGGACAACCGGATCGAGGCGCAGTCGATGCCGAACGCCGAGTTGCGGGTGATCGAGACCTGGTGGGGCCATTTTGCCGGCGGCCCCGGCACCAGCCCCGACGACATCGCCACGCTCGATGCCGCCCTGAAAGAGCTGCTCGCGAGCTGAAAGCCGGGCAGCGCCGCAAAAGGGCGCCGCCGGCCATCGTCCACGGCCCGTCGGATGAACCGGCCGGCCCAAACGGGGCGCATGCCCCGACCACCCCAGAGGGAGTCGAACAACGATGGCCGAGACCCTGATCAAGGTCGACCTGACGCAGTCGGCCTACGACAACGACATGGTCCATAACCGCTGGCACCCGGACATCCCGATGGTGGCCATGGTCAAGCCCGGCGACGACTTCATCGTCGAGACCTACGACTGGACCGGCGGCTTCATCAAGAACAACGATTCCGCCGACGACGTGCGCGACATCGACCTGTCCATCGTCCACTTCCTGTCCGGCCCCATCGGCGTCGAGGGGGCCGAGCCCGGCGATCTCCTCGTGGTCGATCTCCTCGACATCGGCGCCAAGCCCGAGAGCCAGTGGGGCTTCAACGGCTTCTTCTCCAAGAAGAACGGCGGCGGTTTCCTCGACGAACACTTCCCCCAGGCCCAGAAGTCGATCTGGGACTTCGAGGGCATGTTCACGAAGTCGCGCCACATCCCCGGCGTGCGCTTCCCCGGCCTGATCCATCCAGGCCTGATCGGCTGCCTGCCCGACCCGAAGATGCTGGAGACCTGGAACACCCGCGAGAAGGCGCTCTACGACACCAATCCCGGCCGTGTGCCGGCGCTGGCCACCCTCCCCTTCGGACCCACCGCCCATATGGGCCGGCTCCAGGGCGAGGCGAAGGACAAGGCGGCGGCGGAAGGTGCCCGCACGGTGCCGGGCCGCGAGCATGGCGGCAATTGCGACATCAAGGATCTGTCGCGCGGCTCGAAGATCTACTTCCCCGTCTACGTGCCGGGTGCCGGCCTCTCCATGGGCGACCTGCATTTCAGCCAGGGCGACGGCGAGATCACCTTCTGCGGCGCCATCGAGATGGCGGGCTGGGTCCATCTCAAGGTCAGCCTGATCAAGGACGGCATGTCGAAATACGGGATCAAGAACCCGATCTTCAAGCCGTCGCCGATGACGCCGAAATTCGACGACCATCTGATCTTCGAGGGCGTCTCCGTCGACGAGTACGGCAAGCAGCATTACCTCGACGTCACCGTCGCCTACCGGCAGGCCTGCCTCAACGCGATCGAATACCTGAAGAAGTTCGGCTATTCGGGCGCCCAGGCCTACTCGATCCTCGGCACCGCCCCGGTCCAGGGCCACATCTCCGGAGTCGTCGACATCCCCAACGCCTGTGCGACCTTGTGGATTCCCACGAAGATCTTCGACTTCGACATCAATCCCGGCGCCGACGGGCCGATCAAGCATATCGACGGCTCGATCCAGATGCCGCTCTCGCCGGATCTGTGAGAGCAAGACCGCGCACTCGTGAAAAGAAGCGCGTCCCCCTCCCCCCTGTGGGGAGGGAAGGCGCGCGATGCGTGAGACCGACAGCCCTGGAGCGGGAAGCCCGTTGCTCCCCTCGCGTCGCCCATTGTCGATCCTTCGGGAGGCCCCGATGCCCGTCTACGATTACGCCTGCAACGAATGCGGACCGTTCACGGTGCTGCGCCCCATGGCGCAGTTCAAAGACCCGCATGACTGCCCCGATTGCGGGTCGTCCTGCGGCCGCGCCTTCCTCACCGCGCCCAACCTCGCCTCGATGGATGCGGGCCGGCGCAAGGCGCATGCGACCAACGAGCGGAGCGCGCACGCACCCCGCCGTTCCTCCGGGCACGGAGCCGGCTGCGGCTGCTGCTCGGGATCTTCGAAAACCAAGCAACCGGCAGCCGCGAAAAGCTTCCCCAACGCGCGGCCGTGGATGATCAGCCACTGACGGCTGGCCGCCTACCCCTCTCCCCGCCTGGCGGGGAGAGGACGTCAGACACAACAGGAGACCCACCCATGATGCACGGCGACATTTCCTCGAGCAACGACAGCGTCGGCGTCGCGGTCGTCAACTACAAGATGCCGCGTCTTCACACGAAGGCCGAAGTCCTGGAGAACGCGCAAAAGATTGCCGACATGGTGGTCGGCATGAAGTCCGGCCTGCCCGGCATGGACCTCGTGATCTTCCCCGAATACTCCACCCACGGCATCATGTATGATGGCCAGGAGATGTACGAGACCGCCTCCGCCGTGCCCGGCGAGGAGACGGCGATCTTCGCGCAAGCGTGTCGCAAGGCGAAGGTCTGGGGCGTGTTCTCCCTCACCGGCGAGCGCCACGAGGAACACCCGAACAAGGCGCCCTACAACACCCTCATCCTTATGAACGACGAGGGCGAGATCGTACAGAAATACCGCAAGATCATGCCCTGGACCCCGATCGAGGGCTGGTATCCGGGCGATTGCACCTATGTCTCGGACGGGCCGAAGGGCCTGAAGATCAGCCTCATCATCTGCGACGACGGCAATTATCCCGAGATCTGGCGCGACTGCGCCATGCGCGGTGCCGAACTCATCATCCGCTGCCAGGGCTACATGTATCCGGCCAAGGAACAGCAGATCCTGATGTCGAAGGCGATGGCGTTCGCCAACAACACCTATGTCGCCGTGGCCAACGCCGCGGGCTTCGACGGCGTCTATACCTATTTCGGCCACTCGGCGATCATCGGCTTCGACGGCCGGACGCTCGGCGAATGCGGCACCGAGGAGATGGGCATCCAATATGCCGCGCTCTCGAAATTCCTCATCCGCGATGCCCGCGCCAACATGCAGTCGGAGAACCACCTCTTCAAGCTGCTGCACCGCGGCTACACGGGCATGATCAACTCGAAGGAAAACGAGCCCGGCAAGGCCGATTGCCCCTACGACTTCTATCGCCGCTGGATCGAGGACCCGGCCGGCACCCGCGAGGCGGTCCGCGCCATCACCCGCCCCGACCTCGGCACGCCGGAATGCCCCATCGAGGGCATCCCCAACGAAGCCCAATAGGGCTTTTGCGGATACGAGGTCTCGGTGAGCCCGGTAGGGGCCTGGCTCACCGAGCCTTGGTACAACGGGATTAGTGGAACCGGACCGTCGGCACCGTCTCGATCGGCACGTCGATGCGGCAGCGCAGGCCTTCGGCGAGAAAATCGAGCTCCACCGAGCCCGCCAGTTCGCGGGCGATGCCGCCGGTGATGAGGCGGGTGCCGAAGCCGCGGCGCCGGGGCTGCGCCACGGTTGGCCCGCCGCGCTCCCGCCACTCGATCTCCAGGCGGCGGCCACCCGTGTCGTCCTCGACGACGCGCCAGACCACCGACAGGCGGCCTTGAGTGCCCGACAGGGCACCGTATTTCGCGGCGTTGGTGGTGAGTTCATGGGCGGTCATGCCCAGGGCCAGGACGTAGCGTGGCGGCAGGTCGATGTCGGGACCGTCGAGTTCCATGTGGTCGGCCGAGCTGCGGTAGGGGCTGAGCTCGTTCTCGAGCACGGCCCGGAGCGGCGCGCCGGTCCAGTCGTCGCGGGTCAGGAGATCGTGGGTCTTCGACAAAGCGAGGATGCGGCCCTCGAGCTGCGCCGCCTGCTCCTCGCCGCCGCGCGACTGCCGGGCGAGGGACTGGACCGTGGCGAGGGTGTTCTTCACCCGGTGGTTTAGCTCGTGCATCATCGTCACCTGCTGCTCCTGCAGGGTGCGCGTGCGTTCGAGCTCGGCCCGAAGGCCGTCCTCGTGCGTCTCCAGCGTGGCGGCCATGGCGTCGAAGGCCTGGCCGAGCTGGCCGAACTCGGAGCGGCCCGTCAGGCCCGACCGTGCGAAGAGCTGGCCGGAGCGCCAGGCACGGGACGCCTTCAACAGGCGCCGCACCGGCTTGCGGATGAAGACGCGGCCGCCGATGAGCGCCGCGACGATGGCGACGAGCGTGCCGAGGAAGATCAGGATCACGCCGCGCCGGGTCGCCGCGTCGATATCGGCGAAGGCGGTGTGACGTTCGAGGCCCACGGCGACGGTCATCCCGTCGAGGGCGCCATCGGGACGGACCACACCGGTGATGCGGCGGGTTCCGTTGAGGCCGAGCATCTCGATGGCGCTTCCCCGGGCGCTGGCCGTGTTCAGCCCGGCCGCGAAGTCCGCCGGCATCGTCTGACCGACCCAGGAGCCGAGATCGGGATTCTGGACGATGATCGTGCCGCTGCGGTCGGCCACCGTCACGGCGGCGTCCTTGGGCAGCCCGGCATGGGCCAGCCTCTCCCCGAGCCAGGCGGGATCGAAGCCGAAGATGAGCAGGCCGGAGGGTGTGTCGCCGGCATCCCGGATCGGATAGGCGAACTGGATGGTGGGAACCCGGCTGCCGCGACCGACCACGTATTCGCCGATCACCGGGACGCCCGACTGCATCGCCTTCTGGAAATAGGTCCGGTCGGCGACGGAATAGGCGCCCTGCTCCATTCCCAGGCTGTTGCAGACGAGCTGCCCCTTCGCATCCGCGACGATGAGGATCGTGGCGCCCGAAAGCTTGCGGATGATGGAGCGCAGGAAGCTGGTGCAGCCCACCGCTTCCTGGTCTCGGATGAACGGCGCCTCCGCGAGGATGTCGAGGAGCTGGCGCATACCGCCGGCGAATTGGTTGAGGTCCTCCGAGACCGCCCGGGCATTGCGCAGGGCCGAGGCCGTGACGGCATCCTCGCGGGCGCTGCGCAGGGCGTGCTCGTTGAAGCTCTGAACCGCGATGGCGGGGATGAGGGCGAGGACGACCAGCGCGACGATACGGGAGGTGAGCGTCATGACGGGAGGTCGGCCAGGGGGAAGGTATCAGCCACGCGGACCCGGCTCGGCCGGCCGAATCAGCTTGGCCATATACTGTATGCCTGACTTGCCGGGGCGGTCGTATCGGTAATTTGGCACGGCGCCGCGATTTCTGCGCGACGGCGAAGGCTGAAACGTCCGCGCCCGCCGATGTTGAGGCTGGACCGCCGCTCCGCCTGCGGCCACAACCACGCCAGCGTGACAGCCCCTGAGCGTGACAGCCCCGAGGAAGACGACATGAGCGACCGCATCACTCTCAAGGCCGGCGACGGCACCGTGGCGGTGGTCTCGTCGGCCGGTGCCGAGCCCGTCTCCTGGCAGGTGGGGGGCCGCGAATATCTCTGGAACGGCGATCCGGCGCATTGGAACCGGCATGCGCCCTGGCTCTTCCCGGTGGTCGGCGCCTCGTCCGGCGGCGTGGTCCGGGTGGACGGCACGGCCTATCCGATGGGCCAGCACGGATTTGCCCGCGACCTGCCTTTCGCCATCGTCTCGCAGAGCGACGACACCGTCACCCTGCGCCTCACCGAGAGCGAGGCGACGCGCGCGCACTACCCCTATTCGTTCCAGCTCGACATCACCACGCGGGTCGGCCCGGCCCATCTCGATTTCGAGATCTGGATGGAGAATACCGATGACGTGCCGCTGCCCTACGCGCTGGGCTTCCATCCGGCCTTCCCGTGGCCCTTCGCCGGGGGCGAGCGCAAGGCCGGCGGCGGCTACGCGGTCGAGTTTGAACATCCCGAACGGGCGATGGCGCCCGAGGTGGGGGATGGCGGCCTGCTCCTGCGCCAGGAGCGTCCGTTTCCCCTCGAAGGGCGCACCCTGCCCCTCGATCCCGACATGTTCGCCGAGGCCATCGTCCTGCGCGATGCGGCGAGCGCGCGGATGCGCTTCACGGCGCCCGATGGCAGCGCCATCCGCATGAACGTCTCGGACTTCCCGCATCTCGCCATCTGGACGAAACCGACGGCACCGTTCCTGTCCCTCGAATGCTGGACCGGCCATGCCGACTGGGCCGGTTTCGGCGGCGACCTGACCGAACGGGATTCGCAGCGCCTCATCGCCCCCGGCCAGCGCGTCCGCCACGGGGTCAGCCTCACCCTGGAAGGTCCCCGCTCATGATCCGTCCCACCGACGAGAACGGCTTTGCGGCCGAAGCCTGGGCGCGGAACGAGGCGGCCTACGAGACCATCCGCACCATGCCGTTCAACGCGGAACTCGCCGCCGGCACCCTCGGCGAGGCGCGCTTCCGCCACTACATCCTGCAGGACGCGCATTATCTCATCGGCTTCGGACGAGCACTGGCCCTCGCCGCGGCGAAGTCGCCCGAGCCCGAGGGCATCGTGCAGTTCGCGAAAGCCGCCGAGACGGCCATCGTGGTCGAGCGCTCGCTCCATGGCGGGTTCTTCCGGGATTACGGCATCTCGGCGGACACCTTCGCCGCCACGCCGCTCTCGCCCCCTTGCGACCACTACGTGTCCTATCTCCTCGCCACGGCCTACGGCGACCCCTACGAAGTGTTGGTCGCCGCCCTGCTGCCGTGCTTCTGGATCTATGCGGAGATCGGCACCGACATCCTGTCGCGGGCGGGCGCCGGCAATCCCTACGCCGCCTGGATCGACACCTACGCGGGAGAGGACTTCGGCACCGCCGTCGCCGAGATGATCGCGGCCACGGACGCCGCCGCGCGGGGTGTCTCGCCCTCCCTGCGGGACAGGATGCACCGTGCCTTCACCCGCGCGACGCAGCTCGAATGGATGTTCTGGGACGGGGCCTACCGCGAGGCGGCCTGGCCGGTCTGACCGTCGGGACGCCCGCTCCCGGAACAGGGCGACGGAACCCGCACCGGCTTCGGCAACCCCGGCTTGACGATGCGGACGATGCCGTCCCGCAGGGAGAGCATGTGGCCGCGCTCCACGTCGGTCCAGCACTCGTCGCGGGTGAGCGCCTTGGTGGCGATAACGGTCACCACGTCGTCGGTCCGCGTCTCCTGCGCGAAATCCACGTGCCAATCCTCGTCGATGAGGGTCGCGGTGCCGAAGGGGGCGCAGCGGGTGAGGTAGCACAGGCGCTTGCCGCAATGGGCGTAGAGCGTCCGGCTGTCGCTGAGCAGCATGTTGAACACGCCGAGCCCGTGCAGCTCGGCACAGAGTTCGGCCACGGCGCTGTCGAGCCGCGCCGGGCTCGGCAGGCTGGGATAGCGCGCCTGCAGTCGGTCGAGCATCCAGCAGAAGGCGTATTCGCTGTCGGTGGAGCCCACCGGCTTGAACCAGGTGAGCGGCCACTTCTTCACACCCTTGAGCTGGCCGTTATGAGCGAAGGTCCAGCGCCGTCCCCAGAGCTCGCGGCTGAACGGATGGGTGTTCTCGAGCCCGACCCGCCCGCGATTGGCCTTGCGCACATGGGCGATGACGATCCGGCTCTTGATCGCGTAGTCGCGCAGGAGCTTGGCCAGGGCCGAGCGCGCGCTCGGCTCCGGCTCGTGGAAGGCGCGCGCCCCCCGCCCCTCGTAGAAGGTGATGCCCCATCCATCCGCGTGGGGCCCGGTCTCGCCGCCGCGCCGGGCGAGGCCAGCGAAGGAGAAACGGATGTCGGTGGGCACGTTCGCGCTCATGCCGAGCAATTCGCACATGGAAAATCTTGCAGCTTCTGGCGATGCGCTTGCGACGAGAAAGCGGATTATGGGGGAGCGGGCGTCGGGAATGCCGGAGAGGCATGAACCTAGGAGTGTTTGGCACGCCCGACAACCGCGGACCCGGCATGGAGCCGCAAAACCGCACCGATCATCGTCTCCTCGACGTGCCTCCCTGGATACAGGCAGATGCCTCCCGTACTCCTATTGCTCGCAGGAGGATTTCCACTTTGGAAATACAGCCGAGACGCGACATGAAACACGCCGGAACGCCGACGCTGACTGTGTTGCAGGGCGGCCGTGCCGTCGCGGCCCTGGCCGTCGTCGCATTCCATTCCGCCATCGCCACCCGCGACTTCGGGCAGGGCCTGCCTGACGCCGTCTTCCGGGCCAGCGGCTACGGGGCGTTCGGGGTGGACTTCTTCTTCGTGCTCAGTGGATTCATCATCCTCTTCGCCCATGCGGGAGATGCACGCGACAGCCAGACCGCGCGGACCTATGTCTGGAAGCGGCTCGCGCGCATCTATGTGCCCTACCTGCCCGTCTCCCTGGGCCTCATCGGCATCTATCTGGCGCTGCCTCGGCTTTCCGGCAGCACACGCGAATGGAGTCTGCTGACGTCCCTGACGCTGATCCCGACGGGATTGCCTCCAGCGCTGGCGGTAGCCTGGACCCTCGTCCACGAGATGATGTTCTACGGCCTGTTCTTGGTGTCGTATGTGATCCGGCGCTTCGCCTGGCTGGTCGCCGGCTGGGTGGTGCTGATCCTGGCCGCGGCCCCGTGGGGCATGGGTGAGACCGGCAATGTCCCAAGCGCCTGGAGCTTCCTCGCGCCGATCAATCTCGATTTCGTCCTCGGCATGCTAGCCGCCCATGCCGTTTGGTTGCTGAACCTGCGCGGCGCGTGGGTCGTCCTGTGCATCGGCCTCGGCGTCCTGGGCGCCGCGGTCGCGTTCTCGCCTCCGGATCCGGGGGGGCTCCACCGCCTGCCGCACGGCATCGGCCTTGCCTGCATCGTGGCAGGGGCCGTGCGGTTCGAACAAGTCGGCCTGATCCGCGCGCCCTTGTTTCTCGTTGGCCTCGGCAATGCGTCCTATGCGATCTACCTCGTCCACAATCCGATCGCTTCCCTGGCCGCCCGTATGGCAGCCCGCCTCGGAGCGTTCGCCGCTTGGCCGCTGTGCCTCGCCTTCTGCATCGGCTGCGGCGTGGTGGTCGGCCTGTTCTATCATTACGCCGTCGAGCGCCCCGCCCTCGACCGGGTTCGCCGCCGCCTGGGGCAGGTGCGGACAAGCGTGGCCGTGATGCGTCGACCCGATCCGGCGTGAGCCGGTACGGCATGCTTCCGTCCGCCGGGGCGCCCGCCAAGCCGTGCCGCATGACACGGTAGCGATACCGCCCGTCGCTTGCCGCCTTCCCTGCCCGGCGACGATCCTCTAAGCCGACCTCGGATGATGGACCGTACCCGGCGCGGCCCGCCGGAGGGAAACGTCGATGGATCGTGATCCGATCGTCTTCGCCTGGAAGTCGGCGCGGACACTCCAGGCTTCCGCCATCGCCCTGACGCTGGGAATCGGCCTTCCCATCGCCCTGTTCGCCCTGCTCTGCCTGCGCGATCTCGTGAGCGTCCTGGTCCAGGCACCGGCGCAGACCGTCCCCTTCCTCCGGATCGCCATGGAACGGCCCTGGAACGCGGCCGGTGACCCGGCCCTGGTGGCCGTCTCCGGCTGGCCCCTGGCGCCCGTCGACGTGGTCCTGTGGGCGCTGACCGGCCTCGCCGCCGTCGCGGTGCTCGCGGCGGCCCTGGGCTGGATCGTGGCCCGCCTGTGCTTCTCCGCCCAGTCCCGGACGATCCGTCTCCTCAACGAACGGGTGACCACGGCGATCCTGCATGCCCCCACGGCCGCTCGGGACGAGGCCCGTAGCCTGACGCAGCACGTGGGCGCGATGCTGGCGCGGATCGACACGCTGTTCGGCCTCGGCATCGTCGTCCCGGTCGCCGCTCTGGCCACCATGATCCTGGCCCTCGCCATGGCCGGCCTCGCCGCCCCGAGGCTGGTGCCGGCGGTGGCGGTGGGCCTTCTCGCCGCCGCCCTCGCCCGCATCCTGATCCTCCGCCGCACCCGCGAGCGGACGATCCTGCGCCTCAGTTCCGGCGTCTCGGCGGAACGGTTCCTCTCCGACCTCATCCGGCGGGTTCCGGCGGTGCGCGCCCATGGGGCCGAGGCCTTCGAGCGCGGTCGCCTCGCGGCCAAGGGGGCGGCGATCCGCGATGCCCTCGCGGCGGCCGAATCCTCCCTCGCCTTCGCGCGGGCGCCCTCCCTCGCCCTCGGCGTCCTGCTTCCCGCCATCATGCTGGCCGTGGCCCTGTGGCGCGGCGAGAGCGGCACGGCGCCTCCCGTGGCGCCGGGCGCCCTGGTGGCGGCCGGCGGCGGCTTCGCCCTCGCGGTCCTCGCCCTCGCGGTGACCCTGCGCCTGCGCTCGATCCACGAGGGGGTGTCCCCGGTCTTCCGCGATCTCGCGGCGACCCTTGTTTCCTTGGAAAGTCGCGGCGGCTACAGGCCCGGCCCCTTCGCAGCTCTGCCGAAGGGCGGGGCGCTCGCCGCGTCGGGGGTCGGCGCCTACGATCCCGCCAGCGGCGAGCGCCTCACCGGTGTCGACGTCACCGTGGCGATGCCCTCCCATCTGGCGATCGTGGGCGAGCGCGGCAGCGGCGCACGGGCGCTGGCCGCCCTGCTGGCCGGCCAGCTCGAACCCACCGCGGGGTCGGTGACCTATGACGGGATCGACCTGCGCAGCCTCGATCCGGCCGAACGGGCCAGCCACATCGCCCTGGCGGGCGCCGAGGCGATCCTGATCGAGGGCACGCTGGAGCAGAACATCCTCTACGGCGCGGCGCGCCAGGAACGTCCCTCGGAGGCGGACCTCATCGAAGTGCTGCGCCTGACCGGGCTCGACGCCTTCGTCTATGCGCGCGGCCTCGAAGGCACGGTGGACCCTGCGGCCGAGCCGGCCGTCGCGAAGACGATCGTCGCCGCCCGCCACGCCGTGCGCGAGGCCCTGGTGGCGGACAAGGCGGCGCGGCTGGTGGAGCCGTTCGATCCCGCCCGCTACAACCACCAGGCGACGGTGGGCGAGAACATCCTGTTCGGCGAGGCCGTCGGCTCAGCCTTCTCCGGCAGCCATATCGCCGCCCATCCCTACCTGCGCGCGGTGCTGGAGGCCGAGGACCTGACCCGGCCCTTCACCGAGATCGGGCTGCAGGTGGCGCGCAGCACCATCGAGATCTTCGCCGACCTGCCGGACGATCACCCCCTCTTCGATGCGTTCTCGCTGTTCCCGGCGGCCGAGCGCGGATTCTTCGAGGATCTCGTCAGCCGTCAGCCCGAGGCGAAGGGTTGGCGCCGGGGGCCGGCGGGCCAGCGCGACCGCAAGCGCCTGATCGGGCTGGCGCTCCGCTACAGCGAGACCCGGCACAGGTTCGGCCTGATCGACGCCGCCTTCGAGGAGCGCATCGTCGCCGCGCGCCATTCCTTCGCGCGGCTGATGCCGCAGAGCCTGCGCGCGAGTGTCGAGTTCTACGATCCCACCCGGCTGAATCCCGCCGCCAGCCTCGAGGAAAACCTGCTGTTCGGCCGGATCAACGGCGAGGAGGCGGGGGCCGAACAGCGCGTGCGGGCGCTGGTGCGCCGCGTCCTCGTCCAGCAGCACCTCGAATCCGCCGTCTACCGGCTCGGCCTCGCCAGCCGCGTGGAGCCGGGCATGGGTGGCGGCGGGGCCAGTCTCGGGGAGAACGCCATCGGCTCCCGCGAGCGCATCGGCATCGACCTCGCCCGCTGCCTCGTGCGCAAGCCCGACATCGTGGTCGTCGCCATCGCCCTCGACGACGGCAAGGCCGCCGAGATCCGGGAGCGCCTCGCCAGCCTGCGCGCGGCGCGGGCCGGTCGCGGCCTCATCGTCTGCCTGCCGAGTGCCGCCCCCCTCGACGCCAACGATCCCTTCGGCGCGGTGCTGCATGTGGAGCGCAACACGGTGCTGGCCGCCTGATACGGCGAGGACAAACCAACGGGTCCGGCCGCCTCCCCTATTGCCGCCCCATTGGGATGGGATAGGCAGGGACGCGTGCACCCCGCTGCACGACGCCGGCCACGTCGGCGGACCCCTCTCCAGGGCCGGGCATGGTCGTTCTACCCTCGCCACTCCTCCCGCGCCGCGCCATCGCCTGGCTTCTGCTGTTCGCTCTGGCGCTCGTGGCGCCGGACATCGCACGGGCGCAATCGGCCAAGGCCACCGCGCCGATCCCGGCGGCGACCCTGGCGTTGATGAGCCAGAAGGGCACCAGCGCCTCGGCGCCGGTCCTGTTCAGGGCCTACAAGAAGGAATCCGAGATCGAGGTCTGGAAGAAGGCCGTCAACGGGCGCTTCGTCCTCATCAAGACCTTCCCGATCTGCCGCTGGTCGGGCCAGCTCGGCCCGAAGCGCAAGAGCGGCGACCGGCAGACGCCGGAGGGGTTCTACTCCGTGCCCCAGCGCCAGATGAACCCGAATTCGAGCTACTACCTCTCCTTCGATGTGGGCTATCCCAATGCCTATGACCGCGCGCAGGGCTCCACCGGCTCGGCGGTGATGGTCCACGGCGTCTGCTCGTCGATGGGGTGTTTCGCCATGACCGACCAGGTGGTCGGCGAGATCTACGCCATCGCCCGCGACGCCTTCGCCGGCGGTCAGGCGGCGTTCCAGTTCCAGTCCTTCCCGTTCCGGATGAATGCGGCGAACATGGCCCGCTACCGCACGGACCCGAACATCGCGTTCTGGCGCCAGCTCAAGGAAGGCGCCGACCGGTTCGAGGCGACGGGCGAGGAGCCCAACGTCACCGTCACATCCGGCCGCTACGCCTTCCTCCCCTACAAGGATCCCGCCCTCGAATCCCTCGTGACGGCGCGGCGGGTGCAGGAGGAGGCGCGCATCGCGAGCCTCGTGGAGGAAGGAAGTGCGGCCGTGCGCACCACCTATTCGGACGGGGCGCAGCATCCCTTCTGGGCCGCCCTCTCCGCCAAGGGCGTCTCCCTCGGCGATGTCAGCCGACCCGAGGCCCTGGCCTATGCCGGCCAGGACGTGATCGTGATCCCGGCCCAGCGCCGCCCGGTCCTCGTCGCCGAAGCGGTGTGGTCGCGCTGGATGGCGGCGGCGTCGGTTCCCGCGCTGGTGAGGGTGCGCGGGTTCAAGCCGGCCTACGAGGCGGAGCCGTCGCGCTTCGCCGCCCTCGTCACGCGCTACGATCAGACCCTGCCGACGATGCTCTCGGCCTCCCTCGCCGGACAGATGCCGGCCCCGACCCCGCCGGCCCTCGTCGAGACCCTGGCGCAGCGCTAGAGCGCTCTCCGCCGAAGCGGATGCCGGTTCGGCGAAAAGGAGCGCGGCAGAACAAGGGGCTAGAGATGTGTCCCGACCCAACGTGGTCGGGCGCAGCTTTAGCGCCTCGCCGTCGGAAGCCTCCGCTCGTTGCTCGTTGCAAGCGGCCGCTTCAGTATGGGCGGGCTGGATTGACGCCACAGCCGTGCGGGTTCCCCTCTCCCCGCAGCGGGGACAGGGGATGCTCAGGCGGGGACCGCACGACGAGCGACCAGCTTTTGCCCTCGTCCTTCGGCGACCGGCAGGCTCAGCCGAACCGACCGACCGGAGCCCAAGTCACGGCCCCGCGCTCGACAGGCGCGCGGGCGGTGTCCCTCGCAGGGCGGTACTGACGGGGACGAGGCGAACGCCGCGGGCTTCGAGGTCACGCGACCAGCGGGCGATCCGCTCGATCGTCATGGGCATCGCCCCGGCGGAGGCCAGGGCGAACCCGTTGGCCTTGGCCTGAGCTTCGAGTCGGGCGAGTTCGCGGTCGATGGCCTCGGCCTGGGGCATGGCGTCGAGGACGATCTCGGCGCGGGCGACGGGAACCTTCAGCTTGCCGCCGAGAGACGTCGCCAGGGAGCGCGACGAGGTGCCGTCATCCACGAAGCCGAGCCCCCTGGCGCCGATCTCGCGCAGCACCGGCTCGAAGGCGGCCGCATCGCCCTCGAGCTTGGCCCCCATGAAGTTCACGAGGCCGACATAGCCCCCGAACCGGCTCATCACCCAGGACAGCCGGTCGAGATTCTCAGGGGCGCGCGAACCCGTCAGCATGGTCTGCGGACCGGGATCGCTGTCGGGATAATCGAACGGCTCCATCGGGGCCTGGACCAGGATCTCGTGGCCGAAATCACGGGCGCGGGCGACGCTGCGTTCGAGGTCGCCGCCATAGGGCGAGAAGGCGAGGCTGATTGCGGGGGGCAGCCGGGCGATGGCGCCGGCCGTGGCGGCCTGCCCGACCCCGAGACCGGTGACGAGAAGGGCGATGCGCGCGCCCGGCGCCCCGGTGGCGGAATCGGCACGGGCATAGACGTCGAGGGGCCGGCGGCGGTCGTCACCGATCTTGGGCAAGCTGCCGTGGCGACCGCGTTCCATCAGCCGCGGGTCGGGGGCGGCGAGGCGCGCGGGCTCGGCATTGGGCACGCGGATGATCACCGCATCGGTGGGGGCGGCGGTGCCGGCAGGCCGCACCACGTGGACGCCGGATGCCGTCTCGACCTCGCCGGCCGAGCGCGGGGCCGATGCCGGGGGCTCGGGAGCCTTCGCCACGGGGGGAGGAGCGGCCGGTTCGCGCAGGGTGATCGTCGCGATGGCGGACGGCTCGCCGCCCCGGGGGTCGCCGGTCATCGCCAGGATGGTGCCGCCGACGGCGAGGCTCGCCACCGCCACGGCGACCACGGCCGCCGCGCTCATCCTGGGCATCGCGACGCCGCGCAACCGCTGGCCGAGCGAGCGGGGCGCCGCAGCACTCACGGTTCCCAGCGGACGGGTCAGGATGTCGTCGGTGGCCACGGTCAGCCGTTTCCCTGAGGGCTCGCGACCGACGGATGCTGGGCGCGCACGATGCGAGAAACGAAGCGGCCCGCAGAGTCGGTTCTCACCGACATTGCGGGCCGCGCTGGTTAACGTTTGCTTAAACCCGGCGACACGAGCCGCGTTTCAGGAGCGTACCGGGATCGTCAGTTCGGAACGGCGGCCTTGGGCGTGTTGGCCGCGCCCTTCTGGATGCCGCGGATGAAGTCGACGGCGGCAATGAGCTGCTTGTCCTTGGCCGGATCCGGCGGGACGTAGGCCGACGAACCGCCGCGCTCCTCCACGTCCTTCTGCTTGAGGTGACCCTTCAGGCCGGCCTCGCCCTTGGTCTCGTCCTTGCCCTTCAGCTCGTCGGGAATCTCCTGCAGGACCTCCTGGTCCGGCTCGATGCCCTTGGCCTGGATCGAGCGGCCCGACGGCGTGTAGTAGCGCGCCGTGGTCAGGCGCAGCGCGCCGCTGCCGCCCAGCGGAATGATCGATTGGACGGAGCCCTTGCCGAAGGAGCGCGTGCCGAGCACGGTGGCGCGCTTGTGATCCTGCAGGGCGCCGGCCACGATCTCCGAGGCCGAGGCCGAGCCGCCATTCACCAGGACGACGATGGGCTTGCCCTTGGTGAGGTCGCCGGACTTGGCCGAGAAGCGCTGCGTCTCGTCCGGGTTGCGGCCGCGGGTGGAGACGATCTCGCCCCGGTCGAGGAACGCGTCGGAGACCGAGACGGCCTGGTCGAGGAGGCCGCCCGGATTGTTGCGCAGGTCGAGGACGTAGCCCTTCAGCTTGTCCTGGCCGACTTCCGTGGAGAGCTTCTCGATGGCGTTGCGCAGGCCGTCATAGGTCTGCTCCGTGAACTGAGTCAGGCGGATGTAGCCGACGTCGCCGCCCTCGGCCCGCGAGCGCACCGGCTTGATCTTGATGACGTCGCGGTTGAGCACGACGTCGATGGGATCCTTGGACTCCTTGCGGGAGATCTTGAGCTTCACCGGCGAGTTCACCGGTCCGCGCATCTTGTCGACGGCCTGGTTCAGGGTGAGGCCCTGGACCTGATCCTCGTCGATCTGCGTGATGATGTCGTTGGTGAGGATGCCGGCCTTGGAGGCGGGGGTGTCGTCGATGGGGCTGACCACCTTGATCAGGCCGTCCTCCATCGTGACCTCGATGCCGAGGCCGCCGAACTCGCCCTTGGTCTGCACCTGCATGTCGCGGAAGCTCTTCGAGTCCATGTAGCTCGAATGCGGGTCCAGCGAGGTGAGCATGCCGTTGACGGCCGCCTCGATCAGCTTGGCCTCGTCGGGCTTCTCGACATAGTCGGTTCGCACCTTCTCGAACACGTCGCCGAACAGGCTGAGTTGGCGATAGGTCTCCGCGGAGGCCGCCACCGCGCTGGTCCCGGAGAGCAGATGCGTCTGGGTCGCGAGGAGGGAGGAACCGACGCCAAGAAACGCGCCGGCCAGGACTAGGGAAATCTTGCGCATTATCCGCGAACCTTCTCGCTGGGGCTCTTCGCCCACCACGGCTCCGGATCGATGGAGCCGCCGTCTTTCCTGAACTCGACGTATAGAACCGGCCCGTCACGGTCGCCCGGAGCGGTGCCCTGGCCGCCCTCACCCATGGCCGCCACCGGTTCCCCCGCAAGCACGAACTGTCCGACCTCGACGCTGATCTGATCCATACCGGCCAGCAGCAGATAGTAGCCATCGCCGGCATTGATGATCAAGAGTCGTCCATACGAGCGGAACTGCCCGGCGAACGACACCCACCCATCGGACGGAGACGAAACCACCGCCTTCGGGCGGGTCGCGAGCGATATGCCGCGGGTCGTTCCGCCGTTGCCGTCGGGCTGGTTGAAGCTGCGCAGGGTCGCGCCGCTCACGGGCTTGGGCACGTCGCCGCGCGTATCGACGAAGCGGATCTTCGGGGCGAGCCGCGCGGGATCGCGCGCGCCGGCCGCCGCGAATCGCTCCTGGGTCGCCCGTGCCTCCCGCGTTTCGGCGGCACGCGCCTCCTCCGCCGCCCGGCGGGCCGAGGCGACCTCGTTCTCCATCCGGTCGAGGAGCTCCTTCAGGCTTTTAGCCTGGACACCGAGCTCGGCCGTGCGCGCGCGCTCGGTGACGAGACCGCTCTCCACCTCGGCGAGGCGCGTGCGGCGTGCCGTGATGAGGGCGTTGATCCGCTGCTGCTCCCTCGCCCAGCCGGTCAGATCGTTCTGCAGGCCTTCCCGGTCGGCGGCGATGAGCCCCTTCAGCCGCACCATCTCGGTGAGGTCGGCGGCCAGGGTCTCGGCCTCACCGCGCAGTTCGGGCACCACGGCCCCGAGCAGCATCGAGGTACGGATCACGGCGAGCACGTCCTCCGGCTGGACCAGGACAGCCGGCGGTGGCCGCCGGCCCATGCGTTGCAGGGCGGCGAGGATTTCGGCGATGACGCCCCGTCGCGCTTCGAGGGAGCGGCGGATGCCGGATTCGCTGGCGGTGAGCGTCTTCAGGCGCTCCTCGAGCCGGCTCATCCTGTCTTCGGTGGCCTGCGCCTGGCGTGCGGCATCGAGGAGGGCGGCATTCAGCTTGGCCCGGTCTCCGGCGACCGAGGCGATCTCCGCTTCGAGCTTGGCCCGCGCGCCGGTGGAGGCCGCGAGTTGCTCCTCGATCCGCTTCAGGTTCTCGGCGCGGCGGGCCTTCTCGTCGATGGCGCGCTGGACCGCGTCGGCGGCGGCGTCCTGCTGTTTCGAAGTGTCCTGCTGTTTCGAAGCGTCCTGGGCCTGGGCACGACCGAGCGCCAGCACCGCCATCGCCGCGAAGGCAGCGATGCGGAGCGCTCCGCCGTCAGATCCGCGTCGCGCGTATCCGCCCCTCATGCGTCGATGTCGCCCCGGTGATAGGGATGTCCCGCAAGGATCGTCAGCGTCCTGTACACCTGCTCCAGGGCGAGCACGCGCACAAGGCCGTGAGGCAGGGTGGCCGCCCCGAAGGCGAGGGAGAGGTCGGCGCGCGCACGCACCGCCGGCGCGAGCCCGTCGGCGCCGCCGATGGCGACGACGAGGGTCGCCGTCGCCGCATCGCGCCAGGACGCGATCCGCTCGGCGATGCGCTCGCTGGTCCAGTCCGAGCGCCCGCGCTCGTCATAGACCAGCAGCACGCTCGACGAGGCCGGGGCATGGGACAGGATCGCCGCCCCCTCCTCCACGCTGCGGTCGACGGCGCGCCGGGCCCGGCTCTCAGGGATCTCGACGATGTCGCAGGCGGTAACGCCCAGCCCGCGACCGAGCTGCACCGCCCGATCACGATAGCGCGACGCCAGATCCCGCTCGGGTCCGGGCTTGAGGCGGCCCACCGCCGTCACGAGCAGACGCACGCCTCAGATGCCCCGCGCCACCGGGACGGTGCTCAGCCGGCCATGAGGTCGGTGGTGGGACGATCGGCACCCCACATCTTCTCGAGATTGTAGAAGCCGCGGACTTCCGGGCGGAAGATATGGACGATGATGTCGCCCGTATCGATCAGCACCCAATCGCAGGCGGGCAGGCCTTCGACCCGGGCCGTTCCGAAGCCCTTGGACTTCATTTCCTGCAGGATCCGGTCGGCGATGGCGCTGACATGGCGCTGCGAGCGGCCGGAGGTGATGATCATCGTGTCGGCGAGCGAGGTCCGACCGGCGAGATCGATCTCGATGGTTTCCTCCGCCTTCATGTCTTCGAGACAATCGAGCGCGAGCGCCTTGAGATCGCCGATCCTCTGATCGGTGGCGTGGTCGGAACCTGTGGTTCCGGAAGGGTGCGAATCGGTCAGTGTCTCGATTCCCGAAGTGACGGCGGTCATTTTACCTGAACAATCTATAGTCTGGAGAGAGTGGAACGATCACTCTCCGTTTTCAAGAGTCGCGACGCGCTCGTCATCGTCCGCCCCGGAGGGCCGTGGACGACAGGGTCGAGCGCGGGCCATGGAGAAACACCCAGGCCGGGGGTTCGAGATCGGCGAGGAGACCCGCATCCGATTCGTCGATGCGCCACCGTCCCATCGCCTGCGCCCCTCGGGCGCGCGGCGCCGTCAGGGTGAAGCCCGGCCTATCGATGATCGCGATCGGCATCGTGGCGGCGATAGCACGAAAATCACGCCAGCGGTGAAATGCCGCGAGACTGTCGGCCCCCATGATCCAGACGAACCGCACGGCGGGGTGGCGGGCCTGGAGGTAAGCGAGGCTCTGGCGGGTATAGCGGGCGCCGATCCGCGTCTCGAAACCGGTGATGGCGATGCGCGGATGGTCTGCGACGGCGGACGCCACCGCGATCCGCGTCTCGAGGGGGGCGAGAACCGTGCGGTCCTTCAGCGGGTTGCCCGGGGTGACCATCCACCAGATGCGGTCGAGCCGCAGCCGCTTCAGCGCCACGAGGCTCACGTGGCGGTGGCCGAGATGGGCGGGATTGAAGGATCCGCCATAGAGGCCGATCCGCAGGCCGGGTACGGCGGGGGGCAGCCGGACGAGCCCCTCCGCCTCAAGCCGCACGGGTGAAGCGGGCAAGCCGTATCAAGGACGGGTCTGCCCGCGGCCATGGACCCGGTACTTGAAGGTCGTCAGCTGCTCGACGCCCACCGGGCCGCGCGCATGCATCCGCCCGGTGGCGATGCCGATCTCGGCGCCGAAGCCGAACTCGCCGCCATCGGCGAATTGCGTCGAGGCGTTGTGGGTGACGATGGCCGAATCGACCTCCGCGAGGAAGCGCGTCGCTTCGGCGGCGTCGCCCGTGACGATGGCGTCGGTATGGTGCGAGCCGTTGGCCTCGATATGGGCGATCGCCGCGTCGAGCCCGTCCACCACCTTCACGGCGATGATCGCGTCGAGATACTCGGTGCGCCAGTCGATCTCGGATGCGGCGGTGACCCGCGCATCCACCGCCTGGGTCGCCGCATCGCCGCGGACGCTGCAGCCGGCCTCGATCAGCGCCGTGACCAGGGGGGCGAGGTGGGTCTCCGCCACGGCGGCATCGACGAGCAGGGTCTCGGCGGCGCCGCAGATGCCGGTGCGGCGCATCTTGCTGTTGACCACCAGGGTGCGGGCCATGTCGAGATCCGCGCCGGCCGCCACGTAGACGTGGCAAATGCCGTCGAGATGGGCGAAGACCGGCACCTTGGCCTCGGACTGGACCCGCTCCACGAGGCCGCGTCCGCCGCGGGGCACGATGACGTCGATGCAGCCGTCGAGGCCCGACAGCATGGCGCCCACCGCCGCGCGGTCGCGGGTGGGGACGATCTGTACCGCATCCGCCGGCAGGCCGGCGGCTTCCAGCCCCTCGCGCATGGCGCGGGCGATGGCCATGGCGGTGCGGTGGCTGTCCGACCCGGCGCGCAGGATCGCCGCGTTGCCGGCCTTGAGGCAGAGAGCGCCCGCATCGGCGGTGACGTTGGGACGGCTCTCGAAGATGACGCCGACGACGCCGAGCGGCACGGCGATGCGCTCGATCAGGAGTCCGTTGGGACGCTCGAACGCCGCGAGCTGGCGGCCGACGGGATCGGGCAGAGCGCCGATCTTGGCCACCGCGTCGGCCATGGCGGCGAGCCGGCCCTCGTCGAGGGTGAGGCGGTCGATCAGCGCCTGGGTCTGTCCGCTCGCCTTCGCGGCGGCGACATCGCGGGCGTTCTCGGCGAGGATCGCGTCCCGGCTCGCCCTCAGGCAATCGGCCACCTGACGGAGGGCGACATCCTTCGCCTGGGCCGAGGCCTGGGCGATCTTGCGGGCGGCGGCGCGGGCGCGGTGGCCGATCTCCTGCATCTGCTCGGTGAGATCGGGGGCGGCGGCGAAATCGGATCTCAGGTTCAGAACGGGCACGGTCTGTTTCCTCGCAGCTCACCGTTCAAGGCGATGGCGGCATGTCGATCGTGCCCTCATGCCATGCGTCGAGGCGGCAAAACAAGCACATTGCTTAATAGTCGAGCCTATTCTCCCGCCATCGCGAGGTCATCGCGATGCACCATTTCAGCGCGACCGGGATGAGTGAGCAAGTCTGCGATCTCCCGACTCGGGCGACCGATGATCTGTGCCGCCTGTGCACTGTCATAAGCCACGAGGCCGCGCCCCAAGGTGCGGCCCTGCACGTCCCGGATGATCACGGCATCCCCCCGCCCGAAGCTTCCGGCGATCGCGGTGACGCCGACCGGCAGCAGGCTCGCGCCGCCCTGCAGGGCGCGGGCCGCCCCGGCATCGACCACGAGGGTGCCGCGCGGCTCGAGTGATCCGGCGATCCAGGCCTTGCGGGCGGCGACGGGGTTCGAGCCCGAGAGGAACCAGGTGCAGCGCCCGCCCTGGACGATGGTGCGCAGGGGGTTCTTCTCACGCCCGTCGGCGATGATCATGTGGGTGCCGCCGCTCGCGGCGATCTTGCCCGCCTCGACCTTGGTGCGCATGCCGCCCCGCGACAGTTCCGAGGCCGGCCCGCCCGCCATGGCCTCGATCTCCGGCGTGATCCGCTCGATGAGGGGCAGATGGCGCGCATGCGGGTCGCTGGCGGGGGGGGCGGTATAGAGACCGTCGATGTCGGAGAACAGCACCAGCACGTCGGCGCCGATCATGGTGGCGACGCGGGCGGCGAGGCGGTCGTTGTCGCCGTAGCGGATCTCGCTGGTGGCGACCGTGTCGTTCTCGTTGACCACCGGTACGGCGCGGACTTCGAGGAGCTTCAGCACGGTGGCGCGGGCATTGAGGTAGCGGCGGCGCTCCTCGGTGTCCTGCGGCGTCACCAGAATCTGGCCCGCAGCGATGCCGTGATGGCCGAGCGCCTCGGCCCAATAGCGCGCGAGCGCGATCTGCCCCACGGCGGCGGCGGCCTGGCTCTCCTCCAGCCGAAGGGTGCCGGGCGGATAGCCGAGCACCGTCCGCCCCAGGGCGATGGCGCCCGAGGAGACGACGAGGATGTCGACGCCCCGCGCATGCAGCTCGGCGATGTCCTCGACGAGCGCCGCGAGCCAGGCATGGCGCAGGCGCCCCCGCGCGCGATCGACGAGAAGCGCCGAGCCCACTTTGATGACGACGCGGCGGAAATCCTGGAGGGCGGGGATCTGGGGAGAGGTGACGTGTTGAGAAGAGGTCATTATCGGGAGCTTTGCACGGCGCAGGCGAGGTCCGTTCGTGAAAAATCGTTGCCCTTGAACAGGAGCGGCACAGGTGAAGCTCCGCAAGAGTCGGCGTCCCGATCAGGCAGATGGAACGGTGGAAAAGGCGGCCGTAATCGACGGGTCCGTCTTCACGCAGGAAGATCGCCACGAGGGCCGACGTGTCGACGGCGATCGTATGATCCGCCGCAGTCAAATCGGCAGGCCGTTCTCATCGTACATGTCGGAATGGTCCGACGTCGCGCCGAGCAGTTTGGTGGCCGCACTCCGAGCCGACAAGGCCCGCAATTCCTGATACCGCCGCTCCACTTCCTCGGGGGCCAGCACGTCCCATGCCTGGGACCGGCGATCCTTGAATTCCCTCAACGCCGTTTCGACCACATCGGCGATGGATGTCCTGCTGGAGCGAGCCAGAGAATGTGCGATCTCGTAGGCGACGTCGCTCCTCACATTCAGTTGCTTCGTCATCCCCGAACTCCACCGCCGGCAGCACGTAGCTTAGGGCTACATGCCCGTGTCCTCAAGGCTGCCAGGCCTCCGCCGGCTGAGCCTCGGCCTCGGCCGCCTTGGCCTCCATCATCTCGCGGGTGATCGCGCGCAGGGCGTCCTGCACGCCGAGGCCGGTGGCCGAGGACAGGATCAGCGGCTTCGCCTTGGAGGCCCGCTTCAGCCGCGCCACCTGCTCCTTCAGCGTATCGGGATCGACGGCGTCGGCCTTCGACAGGGCCACGATCTCGTGCTTGTCGGCCAGACCGTTGCCGTAGGCCTCGAGTTCCTTGCGCACCAATTTGTAGGTCTTGCCGGCATGCTCGCTCGTCGCCTCCACGAGGTGGAGCAGCACGCGGCAGCGCTCCACGTGTGCCAGGAACTTGTCGCCCAGCCCGACGCCGTCATGGGCGCCCTCGATCAGTCCCGGAATGTCGGCGAGCACGAATTCGCGCTCGTCGGAGCGGACCACGCCGAGGCCCGGATGCAGGGTGGTGAAGGGATAGTCGGCGATCTTGGGACGCGCCGCCGTCACGGTGGCGAGGAAGGTGGACTTTCCGGCATTGGGCAGGCCGACGAGGCCGGCATCGGCGATGAGCTTGAGGCGCAGCCAGATCCACTGCTCGTGGCCTTCGAGGCCCGGATTGGCGTGTTTCGGGGCGCGGTTCGTCGAGGTGGTGAAGTAGGCGTTGCCGAAGCCGCCGTTGCCGCCCTTGGCCAGACGCACACGCTGGCCGACATGGGTCATGTCGGCGATCAGGGTCTCGCCGTCCTCGGCGATGATCTCGGTGCCGGCGGGCACCTTCAGCACCACGTCCGCCCCGTTGGCGCCGTGGCGGTTCGAGCCCATGCCGTGCTCGCCCTTCCTGGCCTTGAAGTGCTGCTGGTAGCGGTAGTCGATCAGCGTGTTGAGGCCGTCGACGCACTCGACCCAGACGTCGCCGCCCCGGCCGCCATCGCCGCCGTTGGGGCCGCCGAACTCGATGAACTTTTCGCGCCGGAACGCGACGCAGCCGGCGCCGCCGTCACCGGAGCGCACATAGACCTTGGCTTCGTCGAGGAATTTCACGGGTGTTCTCGTCTCTGTCGTTCCTTCGCCGAGGGCGGGGCCTGCCGGCTCCGGACCTTGGCGAATCACATGCGGGTTCGGGTTCAGGCTGCGCCTTGTCGGCACTTCCCGTCGAGGTTCAGGTACTGCACGCTGCGCAGGCCCGCCTCGAACCACGCCCCACCCGACTTCGTCCGGTCGTAGGCGTAGAGATTGATGACGATGGCGCCGTCCGGAGACGTGAGCGTCGCCGGCACCTGCGCATCGTCCAAGGCCCAGATCGGGCGGGAATCGGAGCCGAATTCGGCCCGCGTCCCGTCCATCTCGAACTGGCTCACCTGGGCGAAGACCGGCCGTGAATCACGGTCGGAGATCGCGAAGGAGAATCCGACCTTGGGGCTCCGCCCGACGAAATTGTAGAATTCGCAGTAGAGCGTCGGGCTCCGTGGCGACGGTCTCGGCGTGTCCGCGACCGGGGTCGCGGGGGGCTCGCCTCTGCCGCTCAGAAGCGCGAGGGCGACCGCGACCGAACCGATCGCGGCGAAGGCCGCCAGAACGAGCGTGCGTTGCGTCATCGCGGCTCCGCTTCCGAGCGCGACACCGTCCGGATGACGGATGCCGCGCAGACGACGAAAGGGAGGATGGCGCACCATCCTCCCTTCGATGTCCGACGATCGTCGATGACGGGATGCCCGGTGCGGGCGCCGCCTCGCGGTGGGAGACCGTGGATTACTCCGCGGCTTCCTGGTGCGGCACCACGGCGACGAAGGCGCGGCCGCGCTTCACCTGGAACAGCACGCGGCCATCCGCCTTGGCGAACAGGGTGTGGTCCGTGCCGATGCCGACATTGACGCCGGGGTGGAACTTGGTGCCGCGCTGACGGACGATGATGTTGCCGGCGATGACGGCTTCGGCACCGAACTTCTTCACGCCGAGGCGCTGACCGGCCGAATCGCGGCCGTTGCGGGACGAGCCGCCTGCTTTTTTATGGGCCATTGTGGTTGACTCCGAATGTCTCGATCAGAACGTCAGGCGCTGATGCCGGTGATGCGCACCACGGTGTGGTGCTGGCGATGACCGCGCTTGCGGCGCGAGTTCTGACGGCGGCGCTTCTTGAAGGCGATGACCTTCGCGTCGCGGCCGTGGCTGACGATCTCGCCGGCGACGCTGATGCCGGACAGGAGCGGCGCGCCGACCTGCGTGGCGCCTGCGCCGTCCGTGAACAGCAGGACTTCGCCGAAGGTCACGGCCGAGCCGGGCTCGCCCTCGACGGTGGCGATCGTGATGGTGTCGTTGGCGGCAACGCGATACTGCTTGCCGCCCGTCTTGATGACTGCGAACATCGTTCTCTCTCGTGTTCTCTGCCGGCCTCCGGCTTTCGCCTGGACCGTCTTCTTGTTCAGGTCATCCGCGACACCGATCGAGCGATGCTGCGAACGCGAAACGCGCGGACTTCGTCGAGGAAGCCGCGCGTTGCGGGGCTGGATAGGCGCTCGGGGGGTGATTTGTCAATGTCACTCCGAAAACGCCTCAGCGTCCGGCTTGATCGCCCCTGTGCCGAAGCGCGCCGTTGTACGTGAGCACATACTTCAAGCGACTTGCAATGACGGATTTTAGAGTCGGTATCGGTCCACGACAAAAGTAAATCGTATCACTAAGTCGATGAAATTCTGAAATTATCGCTTCGACCTTTCGACGAATCTTTTTAGCCATACTATTTTCCCGACCGATACCAACGTCGGGTGCGAGCATCCGAATCGTCACCGCTTCATCAAGCCACCCAGAACATTGCGCAGGATCGCGTTGCCCACCTGCGTGCCCACGGTGCGCGCCATGGACCGGGCCGCGTTACCGATGACTTGTTCGGCCAGACTCTGCGGCGGGCGGCGGCCGCCCTTGGCGGCGGGCTTCGAGCCCAGCACGCCGCCGAGCAGACCGCCGAGCATGCCGCTTAAACCACCCTCCGATTGCTGCGCCGCCTCGGCGGGGGCGGAATCGAGCCCCTTACGCGCGGCCAGGATCTCGTAGGCGCTCTCATTGTCCACCGCCTCGTCGTACTTGCCGCGCAAGGGGCTCTTGGCGATCAGCTCGGCGCGCTCGGCCGGCGTCAGCGGGCCGACCCGGCCCTGGGGCGGGGCGATGAGGGCGCGCTCCACGATCGAGGGCGTGCCCTTGGCTTCGAGGAAGCTCACCAGGGCCTCGCCGACGGCGAGTTCGGTGATGGCGGATGCCACGTCGAAGCCGGGATTCTGCCGAAACGTGTCGGCCGCCGCCTTCACGGCACGCTGGTCGCGGGGCGTGAAGGCGCGCAGGGCGTGCTGGACGCGATTGCCGAGCTGGCCGAGTACCGATTCTGGCAGGTCGAGGGGGTTCTGGGTCACGAAATAGACGCCGACGCCCTTGGAGCGGATGAGGCGGACCACCTGTTCCACCGCGTCCAGAAGGGCTTTTGGCGCGTCGTCGAACAGGAGATGCGCCTCGTCGAAGAAGAAGACGAGCTTGGGCTTGTCGAGGTCGCCCACCTCCGGCAGCTGCTCGAACAGTTCGGACAGCATCCACAGCAGGAACGAGGCGTAGAGGCGCGGCCGCTGCATCAGCTTGTCGGCCGCCAGGATGTTGACGATGCCGCGGCCCTCGCGGTCGATCTTCATGAAGTCGTTGAGGTCGAGGGCGGGCTCGCCGAAGAACTGGTCGGCGCCCTGGTTCTCCAGCATCAGCAATTGCCGCTGGATCGCGCCGACGGAGGCGGCCGAGACGTTGCCGTACTTCCCCGAGATCTCCTTGAGGTTCTCGGTGACGTAGAGCAGCAGCGCCCGCAGGTCCTTGAGGTCGAGGACCGGCCATTGGTTGTCGTCGGCAACGCGGAAGGCGATGTTGAGCACGCCTTCCTGGGTGTCGTTGAGTTCGAGCAGCCGGGCCAGCAGCAGCGGCCCCATCTCGATCACCGTGCAACGGATCGGGTGCCCCTGCGCCCCGAACAGGTCCCAGAACACGGTGGGGAACCGGTCGGGCTCGTAGGTGATCCCGAGTTCCTCCGCACGCTTGACGAAGACCGGCTTCGATTCGCCCGCAGCCGCGAGGCCCGACAGGTCGCCCTTGATGTCGGCGGCGAAGACCGGGACGCCGGCATTGGAGAACCCCTCCGCCAGGACCTGGAGCGTCACCGTCTTGCCGGTGCCGGTGGCGCCGGCCACGAGGCCGTGACGGTTGGCGAGCCTGAGGGTGAGCGCCTCCGGCTTGGTGCCGCTTTTGCCGACGAGGATGGTGCCGTCGCTCCGCATGATCGCCTGAACCCACCGCTTCCCGTCGCGCCCGCTGCGCCGACGGTGGAGTTATGCCGCTCGCAGGCAACATTTTCCAGCGCGCCGCCCCGAGGCGCTTGATTTCGCCTCGTCCAGGCCAGATGGACGGGACGACCTGCACGCGTTGGAGCATTTGCACATGGAAGAGTTGATCGCCCGCGTCACCACGAAGACCGGGCTCGACGCCGCGACGGCGCAGACGGCCATCGGCCACATCCTCGCCTTCCTGCAGAAGGAAGGCCCGGCCACCGAAGTCGCCCAGCTCTTCGCGGCGATGCCCGGCGCGGACGCGGCGGCGGCGCAGTCGAACGAGGGCGAGGGCGGCGGCGGCCTGATGGGCATGCTCGGCGGCATGATGGGCGGGGGCGTGATGGCGCTCGGCCAGAAGCTGATGGCGGCCGGCGTACCCATGGGACAGATGCAGCCCCTCGGTGCCGAACTGTTCGCCTTCGGCCGCGAGAAGGCCGGCGAGGACGTGATGGGCCCGATCGTCGGTTCGATCCCCGGCCTGAACCAGTTCGTCTGAGACCGGTCCGGGACGCTCCTCCTGCCCGGCACCGAAGCTGGGAGAGAGAGAAGGATGTGAAAGGTTCGGCGGCTACCCATGGACAGGTGGCCGGCGAACCATTTTGGCATGCCGCTAACCGCCTCTGGATTCACGCGAAAACCTGTCATAAAAGCGTTCGGGCTTCGTGATGATGTGGCCACGCGGATATGAGGCTCCAGGCTCCATCGGGAGCCGGCCTCGCGGGTCCGGCAGAGCGGATTGGACGATGGTTCCGAACTTCGCGCGTGATGCGTCCAACGCTTGGCTCAATGGCTGGGAGGCCCATGTCCACGCGCCCTTCGCCCGGTTCAAGCAGAAGCGCCTGGAGGCGGGACATGCCGGCTTCTCCGGCCTGCCGGGCTTCACGAGCCTTCCCGGCGCCGGCGGCCGGCCCCTGATCCCGCCGGGCGGAACGCCGATCCGGTTCAAGCCCCGCCTGAAGAAGCCCCTGGCGGCACCGGGGCTCGACCCGGTCCTCGGCCGCATCGGCGACCTCGAGGTGCGCCTGGCCACCACCGTCTCGGAAATCCGCCGGGCCCAGCGCCTGCGCTACCAGGTCTTCTACCAGGAGATGTCGGCGGTGGCCTCGGGCATGTCCCTGCTGTCGCGGCGGGACATCGACGATTACGACACGGTCTGCGACCACCTGCTGGTGATCGACCACGCGGCGACGGAGGCGAAGCCTTTCCGCCGGCCGAGGCCGAAGGTGGTGGGCACCTACCGCCTGCTGCGTCAGGACGCCGCCGACCGCAATTTCGGGTTCTACACCGCCGGCGAATACGACATCGCGCCCCTGCTCGCCGCGCATCCCGGCAAGCGCTTCCTCGAACTCGGCCGCTCCTGCGTGCTGAAGCCCTACCGGACCAAGCGGACGGTGGAACTGCTCTGGGCCGGGATCTGGGCCTATGTCCAGCACCATCGCATCGACGCGATGCTCGGCTGCGCCAGCCTGGAGGGAACCGACCCGGACAGGCTCGCCCTCGCCTTGAGCTTCCTGCACCACCATGCCCGCGCGCCCGAGCCCTGGTGTGCCAGGGCGCTGCCGGGGCGGCATGTGGCCATGGACCGGCTGCCGCGCGAGGTGGTGGACGCCAAGGCCGCGCTCCAGTCGCTCCCGCCGCTGATCAAGGGCTACCTGCGGGTGGGGGCCACCTTCGGCGACGGCGCGGTGATCGACCACCAGTTCGGCACGACGGACGTGTTCGTGGTCCTGCCGGTCTCGGCCATCGCCGCTCGCTATATCGGCCATTTCGGACCGGCCGCGAACACGCGCGCGGCGTGAGCCCCTATGCAGCCGCGCTCATGCGGCGGGACCGCAGGAACGCCTGGACCTCGTTGGCGGGGAGAGGCCGGCTGAACAGGAACCCCTGGACCTCGTCGCAGCCCTCGCTCCTGACGAGATCGAGCTGCTCCGCCGTCTCGCCCCCCTCGGCCACGATGCTCATCCCGAGCCGCTCGCCGAGGCCCACCACCGCCCGCACGATAGCCGCCGCATCCGGCTCGGCGATGTCCTTGATGAAGGCGCGGTCGATCTTGATCTTGTCGAAGGGAAACCGCCGCAGGTAGCTCAATGACGAGTACCCGGTGCCGAAATCGTCCAGGGCGATCCTGACGCCCCGCGCCCGCAGACGGTGCAATGTCGCCACGACGCCCTCCGGGTCCCGCATCAGCGCGCTCTCCGTCACTTCGAGGTTGAGCCGATCCGCCGACAGGCCCGCTCCGTCGAGGGCGTTCGACACGGAGCGTTCGAGGTCGTGCTGGAACTGCACCGTCGACACATTGACGGCGACGCGAATCTCGCCGGGCCACGCCATCGCCTCGCGGCATGCCTCGGCCAAGGCCCAGGCGCCGAGGGCCACGATCAGCCCGGTCTCCTCCGCCACCGGAATGAATTCCATCGGCGAGATGAGCCCCCGTTCGGGGTGACGCCAGCGCATCAGCGCCTCGAAGCTCGTGACCGTCTCCGCCGCGAGGTCGATGACAGGCTGGTAGACGAGGTAGAAGTCGCCCCGCCGGATCGCGTCCTTCATGTCGAAGGCGAGGAGGTAGCGCGCGGAATGGCGCGCGGCCAAAGCCGGCTCGAACCGGCGATACGTGTCACGGCCGGTCGTCTTGGCCTCGTAGAGCGCGATGTCCGCCCGCCGGAGGAGGTCGTCGGCGGTGATGCCCTCGTTCGGCACCATCACCGCGCCGATACCGACACCGATCTCGACCACCATGCCGTCGATCTCGATGGGCGCACAGAGCACGGCGATCACATGCTTGGCCACCGCGTCCGCTTGATGGGGCCCCTCGAGGCCTTCGAGCACGAGCGCGAACTCGTCGCCCCCGAGCCGGGCCACGGTATTGCCGGAGCCCACGGCCCCGCTCAGGCGGTCGGCGACGATGCGAAGGAGACGGTCGCCGGCGCTATGGCCGAGTGTATCGTTGACGGCCTTGAAGCCATCGAGGTCGCAGGCGAGCACCGCGGCAGTGAACCGGCCGTTTCGGGCGCGCATCACGGCCCGGTCGAGGCGCTGGCGAAGCAGGCGGCGATTGGGCAGGCCCGTCAGGTCGTCGTGCAGGGCCAGGTACTCGACGCGGGCCTCCGCTTCCCGGCGGTGACTGATATCGATCTGGGTTCCCACCGCGCGCAGGGCCTTGCCCGCGCCGTTCCGTTCCACCACCCGCCCGCGGGTCAGAACCCAGAACGACGTGCCGTCGCGGCAGACGACGCGATGCTCGCACTCGTAGGTGGGGGCGAGGCCCCTGGCATGCGCGACCATGGCAAGGGTCAGGCGCTCGCGGTCCTCCGCGTGCACGATGTGATCCAGCGGCTGCCTCGCCTCGATGGCGTCGACGGCGTAGCCGAGACGGGCGAGCCAGCGCTCGGAGATCCAGATCGATCGGTCGGCGAGGTTACAGTCCCAGATCCCCTCGACGCCGCCATCGAGGGTGAGCGTCAGACGTTCCTCGCTCAGCGGCATCGTCGACTCGCGCGCGCGCGACGTCCGCACGGATTTCAGCCAGCCTCCCGGATCAATGCGGAGACCGGCTCGTCCGCCCCCCCCGCCGAAGAAGGCACGGAGAACGGATTGCGTCCGGCCAGACATGTCCGTCCGCGAATCCCCGGTGGCGGAGCCGGCATCGGTTGCGACCGGACCCATCCGCCTGACGAGCGTTCGAAGCCACGCGGCCGTCTTCAGTGACAACATCGCCCCGCTCATCCTCGGCACGTGTGCCTCAGGGTCTGCAATGGCCCGCGCTCTCGCAGGCTGAACAGAGTCCGCAGTGACGATGAACCGTGTGCTGCCACGACCCGCTTTCTCATTCGAAGGGCGATATTTGTGCAAGCTGGCTGAATCAGCCGCCGCTCCCCATACTTCAAGCATCGTTATGCGAATCGTCCGTTAATGAAAAGTCATTGCGGCGGGGACGGAAGCCGGATTGAACTGCGCTTAAATTATCGAACCGCACGTGATGGGGAGACACTGCGGCAATTTCTGAATTTACCAGTACATACATACCATATCTATCTATTAACTTTCGTCGCACGGCGATAAGATCAGAACGATATTCATCGTTTAATGGAAGCATGCTGGTGCGGCGAAAATGTTGTCGGCATCGATCGACGGCTAGACCCGCAGGCGACCTTAAGAGATCACCGAACGAGCAGAGCATCTTGACTGTTAACTTTTGATTCGGGATGGAACGAATACGTTATTGCGAAATAGTATGACTTACCGCTGCCCCGATATTAACATAAATTGTTATCATACGCCAAGAATTCACTGACGACTCAGCAACCCATTCTAAGATCACTGAAATCGCGCCCGATCACTATAAAACAGTACGTTCTAAATTGAATGACCCATGATTTTTAGTATGGTCGTCACTGAGATAACGGACATCCCGGCACATCGAGTCTATCGCAGCTGAGCCAAAAGACTGAAAAGCTGCTTTCGTGCCAAGGAACTTGGATCCGAGTCTCAAACCCTCGCGTCGGCGACAAGGGCAGCCAGCCCCTCGCGATAGGTCGGATAGGCGAGATCGACCCCGAGTTCCTCGCGGATCAGGCGATTTCGCACGCGCTTGTTCTCGCCGTAGAAGCTCCGCGCCATGGGACTGAGATCCGCCGTCTCGAAGTCGATCTCGGGGGGCAGCGGCAGGTCGGCGAGACCGGCGGCGTATTCCGTCACCACCTGCGGCGGCGTCGGCTCGTCGTCGGTGACGTTGTAGATCGCCTGCGCCCGCGGCCTGTCGATGGAAGCGAGGAGAGTCGTGGCGATGTCGTCCACATGGATGCGGTTGAACACCTGACCCGGCTTGATGATGCGCTGCGACTTGCCCTCGCGCAGCTTGACGATGGGATTGCGGCCCGGCCCGTAGATGCCGGAGAGCCGGAACACCTGGACCGCCTTGCCGGTCTCCTCCCCGAAGCCGAGCCAGGCCTTCTCCACGGCGATGCGGCCATGCGAGCGGCCGCTGGCCGGGTTGGGCGGCGTCGTCTCGTCGATCCAGGCGCCCTGCTGGTCGCCGTAGATGCCGATGGTGGAGAGATAGCCGATCCAGCCGATCCGGCTGTCGGCGATGGCGTCCCGGTAGCGGGCGAGCACCGTGTCGCCATCGCGAGACGGCGGGGCGGACACCAGCAGCACGTCGGTGTCGCCGAGGTCGCCCGCGATCCGCGCGTCGTCCGTCTCGGGACCGAAGCAGCGCAGGGCGACGTCGGCGAGCCCAGCGCCCGGCCGGGCCGGATCGGTGACGGTGGCGCGGACGTGTTCGAACCGCCCGGCCGCGCGCTCGACGAAGCGGCGCGCCGTGAAGCCGAGGCCGAAGACGAAGAGGTTCATGCCGCCGTGTTTCCCGCGTGATCGAGCGCCGCGCGCCATTCGGCGCGGACATGCGTATCGGTTTCGCCCATGGCGTGGCCGTTGGAAAGCCCGCGCAGGGCCGCTGGAGCGACGAGACGGGCCAGCGCCCACACCGCCATGCCGCGCACCAGGGGCGAGGCATCGGACAGGCAGCGTTCCGCCTCGACGGCAAGGGCCGGCTCGCCGGAATTGCCGATGGCGATGAGGACGTTGCGCAGGAAACGGTCGCGCCCCGTGCGCTTCACCGGCGTTCCGGCGAACCGCGCCCGGAAGGCAGCATCGTCGAGGCGCGCCAGTTCGGCGAGCGGGGGCGCGGCGAGGTCGGCCCGCGCGCCGAGACGTCCCTCGGAAGCCGTGACGGCGAACTTGTTCCAGGGGCAGACCGCGAGGCAATCGTCGCAGCCGAAGACGCGGTTGCCGATGGCCCCTCGGAATTCGGGCGCGATCGGCCCCTCGTGCTCGATGGTGAGGTAGGAGATGCAGCGCCGCGCATCGAGCTGGTAGGGCGCGGGGAACGCCGCCGTCGGGCAGATGTCGAGGCAGCGCCGGCAGGAGCCGCAATGATCGGCCTCGGGCGCGTCGACCAAGAGGTCGGCGGAGGTGTAGATCGCCCCGAGCAGGAGCCAGTTGCCGTGCTCGCGCGAGACGAGGACCGTGTGCTTGCCCTGCCAGCCGAGGCCGGCGGCGGCGGCGAGCGGCTTCTCCATCACCGGCGCGGTATCGACGAAGACCTTCACCCGCACGTCGCCCTTGGCCGAGAGATAGCCGCCGAGCTCCTTCAGCTTGCCCTTCACGACCTCGTGATAATCCCGCCTCTGGGCATAGGCCGCGATGGCGCCGCGATCCTTCAGGGCCAGCAGCGAGAGCGGGTCGGCCTCAGGGCCGTAATTCATGCCGAGCATCACGATGCTGCGGACGCCCGGCCAGAGAATCGACGGATCGGCACGCTGGTCCGCGCGCTCCACCATCCAGTCCATCGCGCCATGGTGCCCGGCGGCGAGCCAGGCCGGCAGCCGCTCGCGCAGGGCCGGCACCGCATCGGGGGTGGTCACCCGGACCGTATCGAAGCCGAGATGCCGGGCGCGGGCCTCGACGGCCTGCCGCAGGGCATCGCCGGAGAGAACCTTGCGCTGCTCCCGGCAGTCGGCCGCCCGCTTGCCCTCCGCCCGGAACTGGCCCGCCGGGGCGTTCAGAAATCCAGGTCCGCGTAATGATCCGCCGGGGCCATGCCCGGCACCCGGTCCGCCAGGAGCGTCCGGAAGGAGGGGCGCGATTTCAGCCGCGCGTACCAGTCCCTCGCCGTCTCGTCCTCGTCCCATGGCACGTCGCCGAGATAATCCACGCAGGAGAGGTGGGCCGCGGCCGCGAGATCCGCATAGGTCAGATGGTCGCCGGCGATCCATTTCCGGCGGGACATCAGGTAGCCGATGTATTTCATATGGTAGCGCACATTGGTGCGCGCCGCGCGAATGGCATGCATGTCCGGCGGGCCGCCGCCATTGGCGCTGGTCATGAAGCGCTTCGAGATCTTCTCGGTGACGAGGTAGCCGGTCACCTCCGCGTCGAACTTCACCAGGAACCAGTCGAGCAGGCGGCGGACCTCCACGCGATCGGCGGTGGCCTCCGGCAGCAGCCGGCGCCCAGTGAGGCCGAGGCCGCGGGTCTCGTCGAGATACTCGGCGATGATGCCCGCCCCCGGGACCGCGAGCCCCGATTCCTCCACCAGGACCGGGGTCGTCCCGGCCGGATTGATGAGGAGGAAGGCCTCGCGGCGGTCCCAGACCCGCTCTTCCACGAGCGCGGGCTCCATGCCCATCTCGCTGAGAACGAGGCGGATGAAGCGCGAATGCGGACAGAAGGGGGAGTGGTGAAGCGTCGCCATAGAGGCCGTTTCAAAGGGAATGGAATCGCGGGACGCGCCGTGTCGAGACCAACGGTGAGAGAGGGTCGCGCATCGAGACTTATTGCCCGATCATTGCCGCCTCATTAACACGCTGGACAGGTTCCGGTAACCGCTCGTCAACTCTGATGGCCGACACCATCCGGCAACGAGCACTCCCCCAACGACAACCGAGGCGATGACATGATGGATGCGATGAGCATCGTGAAGGCGGTCGTTCTCGCCATGGTCGAGGGCGCCACGGAATTCATCCCGGTTTCGTCCACGGGCCACCAGTTGCTGGTGGGGCACTTCATCGGCTTCCAGTCGCCCAACAACACGTTCGAGGTGCTGATCCAGCTCGGCGCGATCCTGGCCATCCTCGCCGTCTATTTCCGCCGCCTCCTCGGCATCGCCACGGCCTTTCCCACCGATCCGAACGCGAGGCGCTTCGTCTTCGGCATCCTGCTGGCCTTCCTGCCGGCGGCGATCATCGGCGGTCTGTTCTCGAAATACATCAAATACTACCTGTTCAATCCGTGGATCGTCTGCGCCACGCTGGTGGCCGGCGGCCTCGTCCTCCTCGTCCTCGACGAGACCGAGCTCGAGGTGAAGAAACGCGACGTCTTCGACTTCACCCTGCCGATGGATTTCAAGATCGGCCTGTTCCAGTGCATCGCCATGATCCCCGGCGTGTCGCGCTCCGGCGCCACCATCGTTGGCGCGATGCTGATGGGGGCGGACAAGCGCTCGGCCACCGAGTTCTCGTTCTACCTCGCGATCCCGACCATGGCCGGAGCCTTCGCCAAGGACCTCCTCGACAATTACAAGAACCTCTCGCAGGACGATGTCGGCCTGATCGCCATCGGCTTCGTCGTGGCCTTCCTGTCGGCCTTCGTCGTGGTGCGCACGGTGCTGGACTACGTCTCGTCGCACGGCTTCCGGCTGTTCGCGTGGTGGCGCATCATCGTCGGTTCCCTCGGCTTCGCGGGGCTGATCCTCGTGGGCTGAGGAACGCCGCCGCACGGGGCGGCCGCCCCCGCGCTGGGGCTGCCGCTTTTCTTTGAGTCCGCTCCGATTTCTTTGATACCCCGCGCGTGTTGCCCGGCAAGCCTCGCCGTGCGAGGGCTGTCGCCGACAGCGTCCGGCCACACGCGGCCGGCGGAAGCGTGCGCCAAGGCCCAGACGAAATGGAAGATCGCCCCCTCGCCGACCTGTTCCCCACGCCGACCCGCGAGCGCTGGCTCGGTTTGGTCGAGGGCGTGCTCAAGGGCGGCGATTTCGAGAAGCGGCTGGTCTCTAAGACGGCGGACGGCATCCGGATCGAGCCGCTCTACGAGCCCGCCGCTCCGGTGGCGCAGCCCATGCGGGCACCCGGCCCCTGGCGCATCGCCCAGCGGGTGGACCACCCGGACGCGCAGGCGGCACACGGCCTCGCCATGGCCGATCTCGAAGGCGGCGCCGATGCCCTGAACCTCGTCTTCTCGGGCTCCGTCTTCGCGCGCGGCTTCGGCCTCGCCGCCGACGAGGTGTCGATCCTCGACACCGCCCTGTCCGGCGTGATGCTCTCTCTGATCGCGACGCGGATCGATGCCGGCGGGCGCGGCCTCGAGGCGGCCCGTCTGGTCAAGGCGCTGGCCGCGCACCGCAGCGAGGATCTCGGCGCCCTCGACCTCGATCTCGGCCTCGACCCGATCGGCACGCTGGCCGCCACCGGCCGGCTCGACGCGACGATCCCCGAGATCGGCGCGGCGGTCTCGGCCCTCCTGTCGGAGTTCGACGGGGCGGGCTTCACCGGCCGGGCGATGCTCGCCGACGGGCGGCCCTATCACGAGGCCGGCGCCAGCGAGGCGGCCGAACTCGCCGCCGTCCTCGCCACCGCCGTCGCCTATCTGCGTATGCTGGAAGCCGGCGGGCACGATCTCGCCCGCGCCCGCGATGCCGTCGCCATCCTCCTCGTGGCCGATGCCGACGAGTTCCTGACCATCGCCAAGTTCCGCGCCATGCGCCGCCTCTGGGCGCGGGTGGAGGCGGCCTGCGGGCTCGACCCCAAGCCGCTGCGCCTGCATGCCGAGACCGCGTGGCGGATGATGAACCGGAACGACCCGTTCGTGAACATCCTGCGCACCGGCATGGCCGCCTGCTCGGCGGGGCTCGGGGGCGCCGATTCCGTCACCGTCGTCCCCTACACCGCCTCGCTGGGCCTCGCCGACGCCTTCGCGCGGCGGGTCGCCCGCAACAGCCAGATCGTTCTCATCGAGGAATCCAACCTCGCCCGCGTCGCCGATCCGGCGGCCGGGGCCGGCGGGTTCGAGGCGCTCACCGAGGAACTCACCACCACGGCCTGGGCCGCGTTCCAGGCGATCGAGCGTGAGGGCGGCATCGTCGCGAGGCTGCAGGCCGGCGCGATCCAGGCCCGGATCGGCGAGACCCGCGCCACCCGCACGAAGAACGTCGCCACGCGGCGCGAACCCCTCACCGGAGCGAGCGAGTTCCCGTTCCTCGCCGAGAAGCCGGTGACGGTCCTCGACCTGCCCGCCTCCGCCGTGCTGGCGCCCGCCTTCGCCCTCGACGGCAGCGGCACGACCACCTGCGAGGCCCTGCCCTCGTCGCGGCTCGCCGAACCCTACGAGGCCCTGCGCGACGCCTCCGACGCCCATCTCGCCGAGACCGGACGGCGCCCTCGGGTGTTCCTCGCCAATCTCGGACCGGTCGCCGTCTTCAACGCCCGCTCGACCTTCGCCGCCAATGCCTTCGCGGCCGGCGGCATCGAGGCGGTGAACGAAGAGGGCTTCACGGACGCCGCGGCCCTGGGCGAGGCCTTCGCCGCATCCGGCGCACGCATCGCCTGCCTCTGCTCGTCGGATGCCCTCTACGCCACCCACGCCGTCGCCGCCGCCGAAGCCCTGAAGGCGGCGGGTGCCAGGACCGTGTATCTCGCGGGCAAGCCGGGCGATCTTGCCGAAGGGCTCAAAGCGGCCGGCGTCGATGCCTATCTGCACGCCGGAGGGGACCTCCTCGCGCTGCTTCAGGCCGCCTTGGGCGAAGCTACACGCGCGTGAACCGCAACCGATACGCGATCCGGGACGTTTCCAGCCCCGATCACGTCATTGCAGAACGGGCTACGATGCGACGCTTCCTCCTTGCCGCCGGCTCCCTCGCCCTCCTCTCCGCCTCCTTCGGAGCGGCGGAGGCGGCCAAGCGAAAGGTCTCGGTGCCGAACCGCTACGACGGCAACTGGAGCATCGAGGTCGTCACCCAGGACGGTCCCTGCGACCGCGCCTATCGCTACGGCGTGCAGATCGCCAAGGGCGAGGCGAGCTATCCCGGCGGGGATTTCGACATCCGGGGCCGCGTTTCCGGCAACGGCACCGTGCGGGCGACGATCATGCGCGGTTCGGATGGCGCCAACGTGGTCGGCCAGCTCGATCGCGGCGGCTATGGCAGCGGCACCTGGTCGAGCAACGGCATCATCCGCTGCTCCGGCCGCTGGAACGCCGAGAAGCGGGGCTGATCCGCCCCCTGTGATCGGCCGGGCACAGTCTGCTCAGGAAATCTCGCGCCACCGATTTTGAGGGTCGAGATGCCCTGTTCCGGTCCAACTCTTGGATGAATACTTGGAGCGAATCGGGTTCGATCGACTTCGAGGTTTGCGCGCGATGAAAGCTCGTCTGCTTGGCGCTCTCTTGATCGGTGCGGCGACGGCGGGTGCCGCCGACGCCGCTCCCCGCACACCCGGCCATGCCCATGCGGCGATGGCGCCGCTGGAGCGCGCGGCCACGGATTGTTTCGCCGAGACGGTGATGGCCAACCCTGCCGCCATGCGCCACGCCCGGGCGGGCCGCTGGTACGAGGCCGCCGGAATCATCGGGTTCCTGTGCCGCCCCGAAGTGGACGCGATGATCCGCACCCACGACCGGCTCTTCGGTCACGGCACGGGCGAGCGCTACTTCAAGGCCGCCTATACCCGCCATCTCGGCGGCGAACTGGCCGTCCGCCTCCAGCCGATGCTGGAACGCATGGCGGTGGCGACCGCCGAACCGCCCGCCGAGAAGGCCAGCGAAGAGGCGGCCGACACGGCGCGGTAGACTCACGCGTCGACGGTCTCGGCCTCCTCGGCGACGGGACGGGCTGCATCGTCCGGCAAGGCGAGGCGCGGGTCCGGCCCGAGAAGCGTCTCCACCAGGGCATCGATGCGCGACGAGACGCCTTCCTCCCGCAGGGCCTCCCGCACCAGGGCCCGCGCTTTCTGGAACGCGGCCTCCGCGGGCAGCGTCACGGAAGCCGCGACCGCCTCAGCCACCGCGCCTTCCGCCGCGAGGCGGGCATGGACCGCCTCGCGCGGGTCGAAGCGGGGGATGGGTAGCGTGAACATCAGCTTGTCGAAATCCCGCGCGCCCTGTTCACCCCGACTCTGCAGATGGGCGATGCGACTGCGAACCGCCTCGCTGTTGAGGATGGCGACGAGGAAGCGGGCTTCGTCGTCGGATGGCACGTCCGCCCAGTAGAGCTTGTGGTCGATGATCCCCCGGCGATCCCTGACGATACAGGCCGCAGGCCATTTTCCGGCCTTGGCGAAGACGACACGCTGATGCGCGACGGGGATCTGGCTCGACAGCTTACCGTAATGGTCGACTTGCTGCTTGAGCGAGACCTTCTCGGAGCCGAACTCGGCCCATAGCCGCTCGGCCTCTGCGAGCCATTTGGCCAAGCCCGGAAAATGGCCTGCGGCCTGTACCGAGGACAGCACCGTTCCTCCGGCGGCGGCCGGAACGATGCCTTCCGCCGGGGCCAGGACGCGGAAAGGGGCGATGGACTCGCCAAGATAGACGGGGCGCAGGAACGACGACTCGATCGCGCCCCGGAGTCCCGTGACGTTCTTCCACTCGCCCTTGCGTTCACGCTCCTCGCTGCAGACGATGGGCGAACTCGGACTGACGCCGATCTTGCTGCCGCGAACGCGCGTCACCAGACACAGGATGCGCGGGTAGAGGGTCGCACCGTTCCGGAAGACTCCGCAATACGGCGAGACCGCCTCGAAGTTCGCAGGGATCGGCGCGTCGGCCTGTTCCTGGCGCAGGCAGCGATCCGCCACCTCCTCGGGCACGTCCTTCCTGCCGAGGAAACCGGCGAAGGTGGTGACCCGTCGAGGCGTGGGCCGGGCCTCCCCTGCCGTGACGTCGGCGAACAGGACGCAGGTGGGCACCCGGAACAGGGGGGAGACGGCCTGGTTGTCGAGCATCCAGGCTTCCGAGAAGGCGACCCGGACGCCCGTCCAGTCCCCGGTGCGGAAGGCGCGGAACTGGCCCCGGCTCATGGCGGCGAGCGGCAGCACCATGGCGACCCGTCCGCCGGGCCGGCCGCCCTCCGGCGGGCGGACATAGAGTTCCGCCGCCCGCGCGAAGAACAGCCCCGACAGGTCGGTCTGCGTTACCAGCCGCGCCTCGTCGGGGCCGACCCAGATGCCGAGACGGCGCGCGGTGTCGCGGAACAGCCCCTGCAGGGCGGGAGCCATATAGCGGTAGGACAGCCAGGGCGGGTTGCCGATGACGACGTCGACCCTGGCGCCGTCCGACAGGGCGACCGGACGGCTGAGGTTGCGGGCGAAGAAGCCCCAGACATGGTCTCGTCCGGCCCGGCGCAGGCGGTCGTAGATCGTGAAGGTGGTGATCAAGGTCGGGTGCTGATCGGCCGGGACGCCGAGGCCCGCGAGCCCGCGCGCGAAAACCTCGGCCGTGCGCCCGGCCTCGCTGGCATCGTGCATGGCGGTGACGACGCGGTCGAACAGGGGCGGATCGGCGCAGAGGCCGAGGGGGAAGCGCAGGGTCGGCGCGCCTCTGCGGCCCTCGCGGGGGTCGCGGGGCACCTCCACCACGAGGTCGCTCTCGAACGCGTCGCGCTTCACGTTCCATTGCAGCGCATCGCCGAGATAGACCGGCAGGGAGATGTCGCCGCCCCGCCCCGGCAGGGCATCGCCCAGGGCGAGGAGATAGGTGACGCGGGCGAAGATGACGGCGACGGGGTGGACGTCCAGCCCCGTGACGGAGGCGCAGCAGCGCGACGCGATCTCGTCGAGGGGCACCCCTGCCGCCGTCAGGGCCTCGCGCTTGAGGCGCACGGCGTGGAAGAGGAAGCTGCCCGAGCCGCAGGCGGGATCGAGACAGGTCTGCTCGGCCGGGCGGTCGACGGCACGCCGCACCACCTTCCGGGCGAGCCAGTCGGGCGTGTAATACTCGCCGAGATCGTGGCGCTGGGCCGGATCGATGAGGGATTCGTAGAGCACCTTCAGCAGGTCGACGTCGACGCTGCCGAGATCGAACCGGGCGGCATGCGCGGAGAGACCGGCGACAATGGCCTCCCCGCCCGGCGCCTGGATCACCCAGCCGAAGAAATCGGTCTCCACCGCTCCGTGGACCCCCGCCTCGTGGAAGGCGCGCCCCGAGAGCAGATCCTCGGGCGAGCGACCGGTGGCGCCCATGGTTCCGGCGGCGATCGCCTTGGCGAGGATGACGAGATAGGTGTGCTGGAGCCACAGCGTGTCGTCGTCGATGGCCTTGCCGTAGACGAAGCCGAGATGGCGCGACCAGAGTTGGCGCTTCAGTACCGCCTCGGGGTCGGCGGCCAGCGCCTCCCAGGCCTTGGCGAGGAGGCCGAGGGTCCGCGCGAACGCGGCGCTCTGGCGGCCGAGTTCGTTGGTGATCCCGACCGCATCCGCCGGCAGCCAATCGAGGACGGCGACGACCCCTTCGAGCCAAGCGGTGAGGCCACGGGCATCCGCCAGCTTCACCTCGTGCTCGGTGAGCCGCACCAGGGCGCCGTCGCGCATCTCGTAGGCGGTGAAGGTGGCGCCGTCGGTGGCGAGCCCCACGTAGCGCTGGCCGGTGGCGCCCTCGCGTTCCGGCAGGTAGCGCGTGAGCTGCGCCTCGGCGTCCCTGGCCTCCCGGCGCAGGTCCGACTTGATCTCGATGATCGTCCGGCCGAGCAGGGCATCCAGGCGCCCCCTCACCTCAGGTATCTTTCTCTCGAAGAAGATCCGCTCGCTCTTGGCGCCCAGCGCCTCGATCAGCAGGCGATAGAGCAGCGCCCTGACCTTCTCGTGCCCCGGCCGGATCGAGAGTTCAGCTATTATCGTAGTCAGAGCATCGTCGTCGATCGGCATCGCCAGCCCTCACGTGAGGTTGCGGACTATATATACCTTAGGTTGCCTATCAAGGAGCGATTCGGTTCACCCATGGGAGCCTGTGCACAAGCGCGGCGGAGGCGGGCGCCCCCCGCGGCGGCCTGCATCCATCCGCCATGCCGGAACGGGGCGAGGCCATGATGCGGAGAGGCCGTGATGCGGAGAGGTCATGGCGGCTCAAGAAACGCGCAGCTCTGATGACAATTTGCGCAGGACACGGGCGTCGTTCGAAGCTTTGATCAAGGATTGTCGAGCTAACTCCAGCATTGTCGAAGCAATGCGAGAAGATCTGGCTCTTCGGCATGGGCGAGACGAACTGATGTCGGGGCCATTTCTGCGCGAGGGATCGGTGAACAGGTCATTGAGCACCGGATGGCTCGGACGATGGACGTCTCGCCGGACCGAGGCGGGCGAGGCTCCATCGCCCGCGCTCTCGCACGGCCTCGGCACGGTCCTCGCCTTCCTGAACGCGATCGCGCGGGCCTGTGCCGAGGCGCCGACGCCCGAGGCCGCCACCACGGAATGCCTCGCCGAAACCGGCCGTTTTACCGGCTGGCCGATCGCCCATGCCTATCGCCGCCTGCCCGACGGGAGCGGCAGGATGACGTCGATGAAGGCGTGGTACCTCGCCGCGTCCGGTGAGGGTCAACACACCGAGGCCTTCGTGGCCGCCTCCGAGGGGGCCGTCTTCGCCCCCGGACAGGGTCTCGTCGGACGGGTCTGCGCCGAAGGGCGGGCGGTCTCCTGCGAGGACGTGACGGTCCTGCGCGGCTTCGTCCGCGCGGCGACGGCGCGGGAGAACGGCGTGCGCGGCTGCTTCATGTTTCCGGTCCGCATCGGCGGCGAGGTGGAGATCGTGCTGGAATTCTTCTCCCGCGAGAGGGCCGAGCTGAACGACGCGCTCCTCGAACTCATGGTCTACGTGGCCGACCGCCTCGCCATCACGGTGACCGAGCATGCGCAGCGAGCCCGAGTCCGCACGCTGATGGCGTCCCTGGGCGGCATCGCCTCCGGGCTCGCGGACACCACCATGCAGGTCGAGGCGGGGGCCCGTACGGTCCTGGCGGTGGCCGAGACCGTGGACGAGAGCCGGGGCCGTGTGGACCGGGCGAACCTCGCCGCCTCCCGCGACATCGACGCGGTCTCGGAGTCCGCCCACGGCCTCGTCGTCCTGTCCCGCGAGGCGAGCGCCCATGCGGAACGGGTCGAGACCATCGCGGACAGGACCACCGGGCTCCTCGCCGGGGCGGTGGACGTCTTCTCGGAGCTACAGGAGAGGATCGCCGGGATCGGGCGGATCAGCGACCTCATCGGCACCATCGCGGCCCAGACCAACCTCCTCGCCCTCAACGCGACCATCGAGGCGGCCCGCGCCGGCGCCGCCGGGCGCGGATTCGCGGTGGTGGCCGGGGAGGTCAAGGACCTGTCGAACCGGGTGAGCGCGGCGACGGCCGAGATCGCGCAACAGATCGGACGGCTGAAGGACGGGGCCGCCCAGTCCACCGCCTCCCTCGCCTCGGTGAAGGCCGAAATGGAAATCGTGCAGAGCACGGCCGCCGACATCTCCCGCGTCAGCGCCTCGCACCAGGACGCCGCCGGCACGATCGCCGGGGGCGTGGCACGGGTGCAGACGACGATCCTCGAAGCGACCCGCCACCTCGACGCCCTGCGGGCGACCACCGAGGAAGCGCTCGCCTCGTCCCAGGCCCTGGGCGAGACCTCCGGCCACCTGCGCGACCAGGGCCGCGACCTCGGCGAGGCCACGCGGCTCCTGGCGGTGTCGGCCCGGTGACGGCGCGCCCTGTCCCGGGCGCCGTCACGGTCCGGACCCGCAGTCCGACGGGCTCGGTATCGGCGGGACGCGGTGAAGCGCGCCTTCAGGCGCCGGCCAGACGAAAGCTGGCCTGACGCCGGTCCGCCACGCCGCGACGCCGCTCGACGAGCCGGGTCTGGTTGCGGCCGTTGGCCTTGGCCTCGTAGAGCGCGGCGTCCGCGAGACTGTACAGGTCCGACGGCGTGAGGGGGTCGGCTCCGGGCGCGCCCATGGTCGCGACGCCGATGCTCACCGTGACCGATCCGGCCTCGATCTGCGCCGATTCCACCGACAGGAGCGCCACCCTGGCATGCACCCGCTCCGCGATGCGCAGGGCCGCCGCCTCGTCGCCGTCCTGGATCAGGATCGCGAATTCCTCGCCGCCCACCCGGCAGACGATGTCGGCGGGACGGTGGACGCTGCCCAGCAGGCACTGGGCGAGGCCGCGCAGCACGTCGTCACCCACCGCATGCCCGTAGAGGTCGTTGTAGCGCTTGAAGTGATCGGCATCGATGACCAGCAGCGCGAAGGGACGGGCCGCATCGCTCCGCAGGGCGGTCAGGGCCTCCTCGAACCGGCGGCGGTTCGGCAGGCCGGTCAACGCATCGGTGAGCGACTGCCGGGCGAGTTTGACCTGCATCGCGCTGCGCCGCGCCAACTCCCGTCCGAACAGCAGCGAGAGGCAGATGGTCAGGCCGCAAAGGGCGACCACGATGGCGGTGATGACGATGGCTTTCGCGCGCCATTCGGCCTCTATGTCCTCAACGGCCACGGCGACGTTGAGGATCAGCGGCAGGGCCCCGACCTGCGTGAAGGCATAGTGCCGCTCCACCGCGTCGAGGCTCGAGGTTCCGACGAAGCTGCCGCTGCCCTCGCTGAGGAACCGCTTGAAATTGGGCGCTCCGGCAACGTTCACCCCGCCATCGCCGCCCTGGCTCGGGTAGCGCATGATGCGCGTACCATCGTGCAGGAACAGGTTGATCGCGCCATCGCGTCCGAGGCCGATGCGGTCGAACAGCCGCATGAAGTACGACAGTTTCAGGGTACCCAGGACCACCCCGCCGAACGACCCGTCCGGCTTGTCGACGCGTCGGCTCAGCACCATGACGCGTGCGCCCGTCAGGCGCGACATCACCGGCTGGCTGATGAGAAGGCCTCGGCCGCCCTGGGCCTTGTGGGCCTGGAAATAGTCGCGGTCGAAATTGTTGGTGTGGCGCGCCGGAATGGCATGGCCGTCGAGGATGCTGTCGCCCCGCTCGTCGAGGACGAGGATCACACCCATGTCCTGGGCCGAGATCGCCCGATCGAACAGGATCAACTGGCGCAGGTCCGGCGACAGATGGTTGATCGCGGGGAGTTTCAGGTTCTCGGTGACGCCCTGCAGCGACAGATCGATGATCTCGATGTTGCGGGCGATGTCGCGTTCGATGACTTGGAGGAGGTTCCGCGAGGTCTGTTCGGCCTTCTCCCAGGCGTCTCGTCTCAGGTCGAGCAGCATCATGGCCGACACCGCGAGCATGCCGACCGGCGCCAGGATTCCGAACACGATCCAGGTGCGAGCCGAGCGGACCCTGCGAGCGAGTGGACGCAGCAGGACCATCCGTACCCCCTCCCAAGTCACCCCAAGGTGCCTGGTTCCGACCATGTTACCCGCCTTTCCAGCCGGGCAAAGCGTCCCACCGATTCTGTGGGGCGCGTCTTAACGCACGGTTAAACGCTTCGACGCGCAACCAGAGGTGGAGGCAGAGCCTCCCGCCTCCGCGCTGTTTCAATCGTCCATCTTCAACGCGGCGATGAATGCCTCCTGCGGGATCTCCACACGCCCGAACTGGCGCATCTTCTTCTTGCCTTCCTTCTGCTTGTCGAGGAGCTTGCGCTTGCGCGAGATGTCGCCGCCGTAGCACTTGGCGGTCACGTCCTTGGAGAGGGCCTTGATGGTCTCGCGGGCGATGATCTTGCCCCCCAGAGCCGCCTGGACCGGGATCTGGAACAGGTGGCGCGGGATCAGGTCCTTCAGCTTCTCGCACATGGCCCGGCCGCGATGCTCGGCGCGGCTGCGGTGGACCAGCATCGAGAGGGCGTCCACCGGCTCGGCGTTGACGAGGATCGACATCTTCACCAGATCCCCCTCGCGGTAGTCGGAGATGTGGTAGTCGAACGAGGCGTAGCCCTTCGAGATCGATTTCAGGCGGTCGTAGAAGTCGAACACCACCTCGTTGAGCGGCAGGTCATAGACGACCATGGCACGTTTTCCCACGTAGTTGAGGTCGACCTGGGTGCCGCGCCGGTCCTGGCAGAGCTTCAGCACGCCGCCGAGGTAGTCGTCGGGCGTGAGGATCGTGGCGCGGATCCACGGCTCCTCGATCGCGGTGATCTTCATCACGTCCGGCATGTCGGCCGGGTTGTGCAGCTCCTTCGTCGTGCCGTCGGTCATCTGGAGGTGGTAGACAACGGAGGGCGCCGTCGAGATCAGGTCGAGGTTGAACTCGCGCTCCAGGCGCTCCTGGATGATCTCGAGGTGCAGGAGCCCGAGGAAGCCGCAGCGGAAACCGAAGCCGAGGGCGGCCGACGTCTCCATCTCGTAGGAGAACGAGGCGTCGTTCAGGCGCAGCTTGCTCATGGCGCTGCGCAGGGTCTCGAACTCGGCGGCATCCACCGGGAACAGCCCGCAAAACACGACCGACTGCACGTCCTTGAAGCCCGGCAGCATCTCCTTGCAGGGGCGCTTGTCTTCCGTGAGCGTGTCGCCGACGCGGGTGTCGGCGACCTCCTTGATCGAGCCGGTGAAGAAGCCGACCTCGCCGGGGCCGAGTTCGCCGATATCGGCCATCTTCGGCCGGAACACGCCGATCTTGTCGACGCCGTGCACCGCGTCGGCCCGCATCATGCGGATGTTCATGCCCTTCTTGAGCACGCCGTCGACGATGCGCACCAGCACGACGACGCCGAGATAGACGTCGTACCAGCTGTCCACCAGAAGCGCCTTCAGGGGCGCGTCGCGGTCGCCCTTCGGCGGCGGCAGTCGGGTGACGATCGCCTCCAGCACCGCCTCGATGTTGAGGCCGCTTTTCGCCGAGATCGCCACGGCTTCCGAGGCGTCGATGCCGATCACCTCCTCGATCTGGGCGCGGATACGCTCGGGCTCGGCGGCCGGCAGGTCGATCTTGTTGAGGACGGGGACGATCTCGTGGTTGGCGTCCAGCGCCTGGTAGACGTTGGCGAGCGTCTGCGCCTCGACGCCCTGGCTCGCATCGACCACCAGCAGCGAGCCCTCGCAGGCGGCGAGGCTCCGAGACACCTCGTAGGCGAAGTCCACGTGGCCGGGCGTGTCCATCAGGTTGAGGATGTAGTCCTTGCCGTCCTCGGCCCGGTATTCGAGGCGCACGGTCTGCGCCTTGATGGTGATACCGCGCTCCTTCTCGATATCCATGGAGTCGAGCATCTGCTCGCTCATGTCGCGAAGCGCCACCGTGCCGGTGGTCTGGATCAGCCGGTCGGCCAGCGTCGACTTGCCATGGTCGATATGCGCGACGATGGAGAAATTGCGGATGTTGTCGATGGGGACGGTGGTCATCGAGGGGTCTGTCTCCGGCGCGGTCGCGGTCCGTCGGCGTAAGGACGGGCCCGGCGCACGGCTTTTCGGTGTGTGGACGCGCGTCGGGAGATAGCAGTGCGGCACCGGCACGCCAAGCGGAGCCGCGTCCGCACGTGGTCGCGCCCCTCGGTTCCGGGCGCGACGCGGGTCTCAGAGCAGCCGACAGTGAGCAGACCTCATCGTCATCTGGTAGAGACGACGTCCCGTAAGGCGACACGCTCGGTCTCTGCCGGCGTCCCCTCGGTTGGCGGCGGCATAGCAAGGCCACGGCGCCCATGCCCCCGCCGGACGGCCAACAGGGCCTCGCCCATTTCATGCAATGCCTCCTCGCGGGTCGCCCCCCAGGCGATCGCTTCCGCTACGGCAGAGCAAGAGGCGTGGAGCGAGCCGTCTTCCTCTCGCCGAAGCGCGACCGAATAGATCCGTTCGCCCGTCATCGCGCCAGCTCGCCCGCGCCCCTCGCCAGGGCCTCGTGCATCCGCGTCTGCCAGCCGGCGCCCGTCGCCTTGTAGGCGTCGAGCACGGCGGGATCGACGCGGAGCGTCAGGTTCACCTTGGGGGACTCGACGGGCGGTCGGCCGCGCCCGCGCCTCGTCATGAGTTTGTAGATCTCCGGCGCGCCCTCCTTGAGAGGCTTGAGTTCGGCGAGCTCGGCATCGGTAGCCTCCGGGGTGTCGGACACTTCGTCCCAGTCCTCCTGGGAGAAGCTGACGCCTTCAGGCTTGCGATTGGTGGTCGTCATAGATCTTCCTTTCCTTCGCGATGGCGGGGCGGATGCTGACGATATCGAGAGCCTCGGTCCCGAGGGGCGAAACGATGACGGCGACAACGAGGGCGCCATTCCATTCGCCGATCAGCATGTGACGGAGGCGCCCGGTGCGACTGGGGCGGGTCGGGAGGATCATAGCCGCCTCCGCATCGAACGAAGCATCGAAGTCGGCGAAATCCAGTCCGTGCTTGAGCAGGTTGGCCTCGCGCTTATGCTCGTCCCAGGTCACGGTCATGCGATGATAGGTATGAGTACATGATGAAATCGGCTAGCGATTTTTTGCTATAGCGGAAAATATCTGACACATTTTTGCAACGTGGCCCTGAAGGTCGTGGACTCCGGTCCTTATGAGAGGTCCGAAGGGGGGCATGCATAGGTCGATCTTCGCGCCGAAAAACACTGTGACCGTTCCGGGGCCGCCGGCCCCGTCCGTTTTCCACGATCCCTCGGGCGTGATGAGGGCATCGAATGGACAGTCCGTTGCGTCGCGTTTCGCCGCGCCCTTGTAGGGACCCATCAGCGTCTTCGTCGTGGCGGCCGAGGTGGACGCTCCAAGAAGTCTTGTCTCGACCCGAAGGGCGAACCGCCCATTCGCCACCGCGCGGACGGGGCGCTTTCGCTTTCCGAATGCCTTACAAAACTCCCGGTCCCAGTCGGTTCTCGTTCAGATCACGACGGCGCAGCGGTAGGTGAGTGAGAGACACTCACAACAGGGCCACCGTCTGCCGGATTTCCGGCTGGGTCGGCCCCATGACCTCGTGGACCATGCGATTCATCAGGTCGCGGGCGACGTGGCAGCGCCGGCGCACGGCCTCCCGTTCGATACCGTCGGGAATGGCCGCGAGGGTCCGGTAGGCCTTGGCGAGGTCGCGGAAGCCGGTCCGTTCGGCCTGGGCCGCGAGTTCGTTGGCATCGGTTTCGTCCGGATCGTCGCCCGATCGTTCGACGCGACCGACGAAGGCCCGCACGGCCTCGCGGGCCGCCTCTTCGCCGATCCCGGCGACCAGGGCCTCGAAGGCCGCCCGGTCGAAGATCGGCGGCCGTTCCGGCATCGGCGCGCCCTCAAGGCTCTCGCGCAGGACGATGGTCGAGACCTGCTCGCCGACCACCCGCGACAGGGTCGGGAGATCGAACGGCTTGCCGAGATGGCCGTCGGCGCCGGCCTCCGTCAGGGCCCGGACCCGGTCCGGCAGCATGTTGGCGCTCATGGCCACGATCGGCACCCGGCGCGCCGGATGCTGCAGGGAGCGGATGCGCCGGATGGCCGTCGCCCCATCCATTCCGGGCATCGATACGTCCATGAGGACGAGGTCGTAGGCGCGGGCCTGCACCGCCAGGATGGCGGCCTCTCCGCCGGCGACCATGTCGACGCCGTAGCCCAGGCGCTTCAGCATCGCCTGAACGACCTCCTGGTTGATCGGGTTGTCCTCCACCACGAGGATACGGCCGGCCCCGTGCGCGTCCGGGCTCGGGGCCGGGGCGGACTGTGTCCGCACCGGAGCAGGCGCCAGGGAGAGGGAGAACCGGTAGGCCGCCGTTTCGCCCAGCGGCGTGCTCCGGTCGATGCGCCCGCCCCCCATGAGGCCGACGAGGCGCTGGGCGATGATGAAGCCGAGGCCGCTGCCGTCGAGGGAAGCGGTGGGGGATGCGTGATGCTCCGGGTCCTGGCCGGCATGGGCGGTGACGGAGACGCGCCAGCGCTCGACGGGCTCGCCGGCGCGCGGCCCCTTCAGCGCGAGGGTGACGGTGCCCCGGTGCAGGGTGCCGATGGCGTCGTTGAGCAGGTTGAGGAGGATCTGCCTCAGGCGGCGCTCGTCGCCGAGGACGTGGCGGGGACCGTCGCAGGCGACGGCCACGTCGATGGCGGAGCCCCTCGCCTCGGCCATGGGCCTCACGAGGTCGGCCGCCCCGCTCACCAGGGCGGGCAGGTCGAGGGGGAGGCTGTCGAGGCGCAGGTCGCCGGCCCCCGCCCGTGCATAGTCGAGAACGTCGTCCACCGTGCCGAGGAGCGTGTCGGTGGCCGCCCCCATGAGGGCGAGATGGCGGACCTGATCGGTGGAGAGGCCGGTCGTGCGCGTGAGGAGATCGGTGAAGCCCTTGATCGTCGTCAGCGGCGTCCGGATCTCGTGGCTCATCAGACCCATGAACTCCGATTTCGCCCGGCTCGCATTCTCGGCCTTGGCCTGGGCCAGTTCGGCGGCGTCGCGGGCCATGCGCAGCTCATCGGCCTGATCCTGCCGCTTCGTCACGTCCCGCAGGGTCGAGATCACGTTGGGCGCCCCCGGCGCGGCGGAGGTCAGGATGTCGTTGACCGCCTCGATCCAGATGTAGCGGCCATCCGCATGGCGCATCCGGAACAGGGAGACGATGCTCGGCCGGCCGGGTCCGAGGCGGGCATCCGCAGCGGAGAAGGCGGCGAGATCGTCGGGGTGGATGCGCTCGCGCGGATCGAAATCCGACCCTTCCGTGCCAAACAGCGCCATGCCCGAGGGCGAGACATAGGTGATCCGCCAATCGGCATGGCGCAGGATCACGACGTCGGTCATGGTCTCGGCGAGGAGCTTGTAATGCGCCTGGCTCGCCGCGAGTTCACGGCTGCGCTCGGCCACCCGGACTTCAAGGCTGGCATTGGCCTCCGCGATGGCGGCGTGGTGCTCGGCCGAGACGCGGGACGCCGTCACGAGCGCCCTGCCGATCTGCTCCACTTCACGGATCTCGCTGGCGGGTAGGTGGACGGGGTCGCCGCGCCCGATCGCCCCGGCGGCCCGCTTCAGGTTCCGCACCGCCTTGGCCACCTGCCGGGCATAGATCCAGGCGACGATCCCGCCGCTGCCCAGCAGCGCCACGGCGAGGAAGCCCAGAACCGCGAGCGAGCGATAGAGCGAGGCCTCGAACGCAGTCCGGTCGAGGCCCGTGACCACCGTCCAGTCGGAGAGTCCGGAGCGGTGGTGGAACTCCATGACGCTGGCCTCGGCCTTCTCCCAATCCTCCAGGCGCTGAAGCCTGGCCGGAGACGACGACGGCTCGTTCTTGGCAGGATCGGCATGGGAACGCTCGGACAGGGTCGGCGCATCGTCGGTCCGCGCGACGATGCGCTTCTTGCCATCGACGAATACGGCGGAGAACGGGGCGTCGATCTCCGCCTGTGCGATCAGGCGGACGAAGTGATCCGTGCGCACGGCGATGGAAACGAACATCTCCGGCGCGCCGCCACCGCGCAGGACCGGTGCGCAGATCAGGACGATGTCGGCCCCGGTGAGCACGCTCTTGATCACCGGAGAGATGACCGGGCGCCGGGTCGCGATCAGGGAAGCGGCGAGCTCGGGACGGGGGGAGGATGGCATGGCCGCGCCGACGGGCACGCGGGTGTTCACGATCTGGCGGCCATCGACATGGACGAGGGACACCGCGAATTCGGTGGTGTCGACGAGTGCCCGGCCCTGGGCGTCGAACCGCGCCCAGTCCTCGGCATCGATGGAGGGCGAGGTCGCCAGGGTCCTGGCCATCGCGCTCATCTCGGAGAGATCGCGGTCGAGGCGCTCGCGGAGATGATCTCCGGTGAGCTGCCCCATCGTCTGCAGACGGGCCCGCTCGGCGGTTACGTACCAGTCGGTGGTGACGACGGCGAGCACCACGAGGGGAACCGCGATGGCGAGGGCGAGGACCATCATGGCCGCCACCGCCGAGTGTTGCCTCCGCTCTCCGCGCCTGCGCACCGCTCTCGACCCCGTGGGATGGGCGCTCCGATGGGACGCCGCCTCGCTCCTCCTAAGCAGGGATTCTCCGACTGGCCAAGGGATTGTGAGTTCGTTCGGGGTTCACGGATTCGACGGCTTTACGGATACGGCGCCCGTCGCCTCCGTTGCGCGCATCCCGGCCCACCTCGTCGATCCAGCCCATACGAAGCATGAGAGGACAAGCCCGACACCGCGAAGGTCCGACGCAAATCGAGGGACGCAGTCCGCGACGGCACGGGCGTCCGCTCTACTCCATCACTGCCTCGGCCACGAACTTCGCATGACCCTTCGCTCGCAGGTCGCAGGCGGGGCAGGTGCCGCAGCCGTAGCCCCAGGCGTGGCGTTCCCCGCGTGTCCCGAGGTAGCAGGTGTGGGTGTCCTCGACGATGAGGTCCACCAGGGGCTGGCCGCCGAGGTCCTTGGCCATCTTCCAGGTCTGCGCCTTGTCGATCCACATGAGGGGCGTGTGGAGGACGAAGCGGCGGTCCATGCCGAGGTTCAGGGCCACCTGGAGCGCCTTGATCGTGTCGTCGCGGCAATCGGGATAACCGGAATAATCCGTCTCGCACATGCCGCCGACGATGTGGCCCAGCGATCGCCGGTAGGCCAGGGCCGCGGCGAAGGTCAGGAAGATGATGTTGCGGCCGGGCACGAAGGTGTTGGGCAGGCCGCTCGACTCGAAGGCGATCTCGGTGCTGCGGGTGAGCGCGGTCTCGGAGACCCTGCCCAAGGCATCGAGGCTGATGGTGTGGTCACGGCCCAGACGCCGGAACCAGGCCGGGTTCATGGCCGCCATCGTCTCGCGCAGGGGCGCCCGCCCGTCGAGCTCGACCCGGTGCCGCTGGTTGTAGTCGAAGCCCAGGGTCTCCACACGGGGAAAGCGCTCCAGCGCCCAGGCGAGGCAGGTCGTGGAATCCTGTCCCCCCGAGAACAGGACCAGGGCGCCGTCGTCGCTCATGGTCAGGCTTCGCCTTCGTATTCGGCCCAGGACATCGGCGTCTCCATCACCTTGACCGAGGACAGGCCGGGCAGGGCGGGCTTCGTCCGATGCCAGATCCAGGCCGCGATATGCTCGGCGGTGGGGTTCTCCAGCCCCTCGATCTCGTTGAGGCAGTAATGGTCGAGCTGAAGCAGAATCGGCGCGAAGGCGTGTTCCACGTCGAAGAAGTCCACCACCCAGCCCGTCGCCGGGTCGACGGCGCCGGAGATCGTCAGCTCGACCCGGTAGGAATGCCCGTGCATCCGGTGGCAGCGATGGGTCTCGGGCACGTTGGGCAGGCGATGCGCCGCCTCGAAGGTGAACGCTTGGGTGATCTTCATGGACGACGACTCTACAGGATCTGAACGCGACGGGGTGGCCGGATGAGGCTCATGGAATGCCGATGATCTTGTGGGTCTGCAGCGACAGCCGCCAGCGCGCGTCGCGGCGGCAATACTCCACCGCCGCCCGGGTATGGGCAAGGCGGTCGGGTCCGTCCATGGGCTGGAGCCAGTGGTGGCGGAAGTCGAGGGCGGCGAAGCGCTCGGGGAGGGCCTCGTCCTGCGGGTAGACCAGTTTCAGCTCGTGTCCGGTGGTCTGGACCAGGGCGTTGCCCGCCTTCGGACTCACGCAGATCCAGTCGATCCCCTCGGGGGCCGCCAGGGTGCCGTTGGTCTCCACCGCGATCTCGAAGCCGCGCGCATGCATCGCCGCGATCAGGGCGGGATCGAGCTGGAGCAGCGGCTCGCCGCCGGTGAAGACCACATAATGGTGAGACGCGCCGCCCTCCCAGGTGGCGGCGATGGCATCGGCCAGAGCCTCGGGCGTCGGAAAGCGCCCGCCGCCCTCCCCATCCATGCCGATGAAGTCCGTGTCGCAGAAGGTGCAGGCGGCCGTGGCGCGGTCCTCCTCGCGGCCGGACCAGAGATTGCAGCCGGCAAACCGGCAGAACACCGCGGCCCGGCCCGCCTGGGCCCCCTCGCCCTGGAGGGTATGGAACAGTTCCTTGACCGCGTAGCCCATTGCTCTCTCAGCCGATCTCCCCGGAAGGCCCCCGTCCCGCGATGGGAACGGCCCGCCTCCAACATCGCGACGCGATGTGAAGCCCATAGACGCCTCCCCGCGCCGAGGCCATGGGGCAGAGCCCAACGCAACCATGCGCGCGCGGCAACGGCCGTCATCCGCTCGCGGCATGTCCGGTTCTGTCCGCCCAGACGGGCCTGTGCATTGCACCAATCGTTCGGTCGCATCGCCATGCTCTCGCCACGGAGACGGCGTTGATGGGCATTTGCGCCGAGCCTTCTCGTAGGAATGGCCGAAGGCTGGCGTCCCTCGCCAAAGCTCGGCCGGTGCGCTATTTTTCTTCGGACGGACCGGCCGTGATGGTGTCGGGGCGTTCCCTTTCGAGACGGGCCTGATGTCGAACCGATTGTTGCGCCGCCTCGTCCTGGGTCTCGCCACGGCCGCGGGATTGCTCGGAGCGGGTGCGGCCGGCGCGGTGACGGCGCCGGTCCTCGTGGTCGAGGTCGATTCCGGCAAGGTCATCTACGCACAGGGTGCCACCGACCCGTGGTTCCCCGCCTCCATCACCAAGCTGATGACCACCTACGTCGCCCTCGACATGGTGCGGCAGGGCAAGGTCTCCCTCGACTCGCTCATCACCATCTCGCCCGCCGCAGCGGCCGAGCCGCCCTCGAAGATGGGGTTCCGGCCGGGCACGCAGCTGACCCTCGACAATGCCCTGAAGATCATCATGGTCAAGTCGGCCAACGACGTCGCCTGGGCGATCGGCGAGAATCTCGGCGGCTCCATCGAGGGTTTCGCCGCCCTCATGAACGAGACCGCCGCCCGGATCGGCATGCGCGAGAGCCGCTGGACCAATCCCAACGGCCTTCCGGACGCCCGGCAATGGACCTCGGCGCGCGACATGGCGGTGCTTGGCCGGGCGCTGATCCGCGACTTTCCCGACAACCGCGCCCTGTTCTCGATCAGCGCGATCCAGTTCGGCAAGTCGATCATGGCCAACCATAACGGCCTGCTCGGCCGCTATGCCGGGGCCGACGGCATGAAGACCGGCTTCATCTGTTCGGGCGGTTTCAACGTGGTGGCCAGCGCCACCCGCAATGGCCGCCGCCTCATCACCATCATCATGGGCCAGCCGAGCGCCCGCGAGCGCGACCTCAAGGCATCGGACCTGTTCGATTACGGCTTTGCCCAATCGGCGGGATGGACGGCGCCGACCATCGATTCACTGCCCGCTTCCGCCCTCTCCGAGCCGCCGGACCTGCGTCCCTATATCTGCGACAAGCGCAAGGCCTTGCCGGTCGACGAGGGGCCGGGCCCCATCGCCTCGCAGGCCGGCAGCGAGAACGCCTCGATCCTGGCCGCCGCCGCGCCCGTGGGCTCAGCCCTCGCCTTCGCCACCCTCAACAACGGCTCCCTGAAGGGCCGTGCCCTGCCGCCGCGCGCGCCCCTGCAGCCGATCCTGGTCTGGATCGGCCGCGATCCGGCCGAGGGTGCCATCGCCCTGAACGAGCAGGCCGAAGCCGAAAAGGCGGAGCGTGCCGCCAAGGTCGCGGAGGCCCGCAAGACGAAACTCGATGCCGCGAACGCCAAGCGCGAGGCGTCGAGGCTCGCCAAGCCGGCAGCGAACGGCAAGGGCGCCGTGCCCGCCACCGCCAGCGCCTATGCTCCGGTGGAGACGACGCCTGTGATCGCGGGGCGCGCGCGATCCAACGCCAAGGTTGAGGCCGGCAAGAAGCCCGCTGCGAAAGCCGCGACGAAGCCGGCCCACAAGGTTCCGGAAAAGCCGGCGGCGAAGGCTGCCGACAAGACCGTCACCAAGTCGTCCGCGGCCAAGCCTGCTGCGAAGCCTGTGAAGAGCGCCGCCAAGGCATCCGGCGCCAGCAAGACCTCTGCTGCTCGATCCGCCGAGGATTGAGCCGGCGGCGTCGGCGAGGTAGGCCGGTTCCATGGCCCATCCCTCACCGCCCACGTCTCCGAACGACGATCCCCGCCGTCCCGAACCCATCCCGCTGACGGTCCTCACGGGCTTCCTCGGGGCCGGCAAGACCACGCTCCTCAACCGGATGCTGCGCGATCCGGCCCTTTCGGACACCGTGGTCATCGTCAACGAGTTCGGCGAGATCGGCCTCGACCACCTGCTGATCGAGACGGTGGACGAGGACATGATCCTGCTCGGCGCCGGGTGCCTGTGCTGCACCGTGCGCGGCGACCTCATCGCCACCCTCGAAGATCTGCTGCGCAAGCGCGACAACGGCCGCATCACGCCGTTCCGCCGGGTCGTCATCGAGACGACGGGCCTCGCCGATCCGGCCCCGATCCTCCACGCGCTGATCTACCACCCCTACCTCGCCCTGCGGTACCGGCTGCAGGCCGTCGTCACCGTGGTGGACGCGGTCAACGGCGCGTCCACCCTCGACGCTCATCCCGAGGCCCTGCGCCAGGCCGCCGTGGCCGACAGGATCGTGCTGGCGAAGGAGGATCTCGTCGACACCGGCAGTGACGTCCTGCGCGCCCGCCTCCGGACCCTCAATCCCACGACGCCGATCCATGGTCCCGACGTGGCGCCGTCCGAGCTTCTCGGCGGGTTCTTCGGCCTGGACGGCAAGAGCGAGGATGTCCGCGCCTGGCTCGGCGCCGGGGCCTTCCCGGACCACGATCATCATCACGGCCATCACCATCACGACGTGAACCGGCACGATGCCGCGATCCGGGCCTTCACCCTGATCAGTGACGCGCCGGTGAAGCGCGCCGCCTTCGAGATGTTCCTCGATCTCCTGCGGTCCGGGCACGGCCCGAAGCTCCTGCGCCTGAAGGGGCTGGTGGCGCTCGCCGACGAACCGGATCGTCCCGTGGTGGTCCACGGCGTCCAGCACGTGATCCATATGCCGGTCCAACTCGCCGCATGGCCCGACGACGATCACCGCTCGCGCCTCGTCCTGATCGTGCGGGATCTCGATCCGGCCTTCGTCACCGGCCTGTGGGACGCCTTCCTGGGGCGTCCGAGGATCGATGCGCCCGACGCTGCAGCGCTGACAGTCAATCCGCTGGCGATTCCCGGGGGCTAGTTCACCGGTCGTCCCGGCGGAAACCGTCCTGTTTCGGGAAAAGATGGGCGGCATTCATTTTGTTTCTATATACCACGCTTGGCCGCAATGCGGAGAGCTATGTCTCATTATGGGACAAGTCGGTAGCGGGATCACCGAATGAGACAGGGCCTGAGCATCATCGAGGGCGGCCGGTTCGTGGAAGCGGGTCGGATCGGGACGGATATCGACGCCGATGAGTGTCGCATCGTTCTGCGGCGGCCGAATCTGGTGGAGCCGGTGGAGGTCGAGGCATGGCGTGCGCTCCTCACCCGTATCCGCTGGCCGGCACCGATCTATGCCGACCCCGACTACCTGCTCACTGCCGCCGTGCACCAGTCCGGCGGCCGCGATCTCGTCTTCGCCTTCGCCTGGAGCGGGCAGGGCGAACGCGCGCGCCTGCGTGGCGTCATTCCCCTCTCCATGCCGCACGGCCTGTGGGGCAACGGCCGGGCACAGGGCTGGTACCCGCCCGGTCCGGTGGTCGCGCCGACCATCGAGCCGGGGTTCCTCGATGAGGTCGAAGCGGCGTTGCGGGCGGCGGTCAAGGCGGTCCACCCCCGCTCGACGCTGATCATGATACCGCCCCCCGTCGTGCCCGCACCGGAGGAGACGGTCCTTCTTACGGATGCGTCCGATGCCCATGTCGTGCCGGCGCGGGATCGCGTGGGCGTACGGCTGGCCGGGCCGTGGACCCGCGACGGCGTCGAGATCGAGCGCATCACCGAGCCCTTGAGCATCCGCGATGCCGTCGAGACCTATCTTTCGTTCGATGCGCAGGTGTCCGGAAACCCGATCGTGCGGGATCCGTCCGCCTCGTCCATGGTCAGGGTGGTGACGCGGCGCTTCGCCCAGAGACGCCAGACCAGCGTCGACTTCGCGCGCAAGGACGGTGTCATCGTCGCCGCGGTCCTGCGCCTGGGCGCCGGTCCGGGCTCGATCGTGTGGCGGCAGGCCGAGACGCGGGCGGCCTGACCACCCCATAGGCCCGAGATATCAGAGGCCGGACCGGCCTATTCGTCCTCGCCGAACTTGTTGGCGAGGAGGTCGGCGATGGCTTGGAGGCAGGCTTCGGCATCGCTGCCAGAGGCCACCACGGCGATGGAGGTGCCCTGCGCCGCGCCGAGGGTGAGCAAGCCCATGATCGAGCGTCCGCCCACGGTCTCGCCCGAGCGCGTCACGGTCACCGCAGCCTCGAACCTCTCTACCGTCTGAACGAACTTGGCCGAGGCCCGCGCGTGGAGGCCGCGCCGGTTGATGATCGGAAGGATCCGGAGGTGGCCGCCCTCCGGGACCGTGATCTCGGGCTCGGCATCGTCGTCGTCGTAAGCGTCGCTCATGGGCCTGTGCCGTCCCTGTCCCGTCCCCGTGGCCGGTCCGCCAGCGGTCAGCCCGAGGCGCCCCACCCGATCCTCGTCCAGTGATGGCACGGCAGGGCCGGGACTACGCCGCGCGAAATCGCCACGCTTGCCTGATAAGCCGACAGAGGATGTTTGGGAAAGTCCGTTCGTCTCGCGGAAGTGTTATTTGCCTGCGAGGACGCGGGAGGCGACGTTGATATACTTCCGGCCCGCCTCCTGGGCATGGAGCACGGCATCCCCCAGGGGCTCGGCATCGCGCACGCTGGCGAGCTTGATCAGCATCGGAAGGTTGATTCCGGCCACCACCTCGACGGTCCCGCCATTCATGCAGGACAAGGCGAGATTGGACGGCGTGCCGCCGAACATGTCGGTGAGCACGACGACGCCCTTGCCGGTATCGACCCGGTCCACGGCGGACACGATGTCGAGCCTGCGCAGCTCCATATCGTCCTCGGGGCCGATCGTGATCGTCTCGATCTGCTTTTGCGGACCGACCACGTGTTCAAGAGCAGCCTTGAACTCTGTGGCGAGCAGCCCGTGGGTGACCAGCACCATTCCAATCATAGACGCGTGTTCCGACACCCAGTGGGAGCCGCCATTTTGTGCAGCGCAAGGTCGGGCGCAAGACGAGAGTGACGTCTTGCGTCTCCTAGCCCCAGGATCATGTCATGTGGGTCGGCGCCACGCTATATGGGAGAGCCGAATTCGCATGAGACGGTGCGGAGGTGCGTCCGTGGGGCAACGCTCGCCCTCCGGATCAGAGCATCGCGCACGAGACCCGGCGCCAATGCGCGGTCGCGGATGCTGCGGTCCAGCATGATCCGGCGAATCGCGACGCCGAGGAGCTCCACCGAATCCATGGGTGTGTCGGGCAGTCGCGGCAGCGTCCCGACGAGATCGACCACGAGGCGGATGACCGCCGCATCGGCCAGCGGGGATGCCTCTACGAGCCCCATGCCCCGGATCTCGACGAGGCCGCGAAGGGCGGGGTGGCCGCGAGCGACGATGCGTCCGTGATGGAGGGTGAGCCCGATACGGTCGTCGCCCACCAGCGCGCCGTATTCGCCCTCCTGCCGCGCCCGGTCGAGGAGAGCGAGGGCGAGGGACGATTTGCCGGCGCCGGATTCGCCCCTGACGAGGAGTCCCGCCTCTCCGAGGACGAGGCAGGTGGCGTGGACCGTGACGGCCGGCGCGGGAAGGGGCCGGTTCACGGGCCGGCGCGCCTAGCGGGAGGCCGCTGGGAGACGCACGACGAACCGCGCGCCACGCACCGTCGCTTCCCCGTTCTCGTCGGCGGGTCCGGGGCGGTTCGCGGCCCTGATCGTGCCGCGGTGGGCCTGGATGATCTGGCGCGAGATCGACAGGCCGAGGCCCGAATTCTGGCCGAATCCCTGCTCCGGCCGGTCCGTGTAGAAGCGTTCGAAGATGCGCTCCAGGGCATGTTCGGGGATGCCGGGCCCCTCGTCCTCGACGATCAGCTCGACATCGCCACGGACCCGGCGCAGGGCCACCCGCACCTTGGCGTCGGGGGGCGAGAACGAGCGGGCGTTGTCGAGGAGGTTGTTGACGACCTGCCCAAGCCGGCTGTCATGCCCGAAGATCATGAAGGGGGCCTCCACGTCGCCGGGGGGCGTGTCCACGTCGAACTGGATGAGCGCGTCCTTCGGGCGCCGGCGCTCGTTGGCGACGGAGACCACTGTCGTCATCAGCTTGTGCAGGTCCACCTTGCGCGCTTCGGCGCGGGCGAGTTCCGCATCGAGGCGCGACGCGTCGGAAATGTCGCTGATGAGGCGGTCGAGACGCTTCACGTCGTGCTGGATGATGGCGAGCAGGCGCGACCGGGAATCGTCGGACTTGGCCAGGGGCAGCGTCTCCACCGCACTGCGCAGGGAGGTGAGAGGGTTCTTCAGCTCGTGGCTGACATCGGCGGCGAAGCTCTCGATGGCGTCGATGCGCCGGTAGAGGGCCTGGGTCATGTCGCGCAGGGCGCCGGACAGATGGCCGATCTCGTCGGTCCTGCCGGTGAAATCGGGGATCTCCTCCCGCGACTTGATGCCGAGGCGGACCTTCTCGGCGGCATCGGCGAGGCGGCGGACCGGCCCGGCGATGGCCCCCGCCAGCAGGATCGACAGGACCAGCATGACGGAGGCGGCGATGAGGAAGACCTGGAGCAGGCCGAACCGCTCCGAGGCGATGACCCGGTCGATGTCGCCCCCTTGGGTCGAAAGCATCAGCGCGCCGCGCACCGCCCCCGAGCGCAGGATCGGGACCGCCACGGAGACGTTCGTCTCTCCCGCCTCGTTGCGGCGGACCACGGTACCGCGGGCGCCGCCGAGGGCGACCTGGACCTCCTTCAGGCTATGGCCGCTCGCCGGACCGACCTCCTCCGGAACCGGTGTCCGGGCGGTGCCGAACAGCTTGGCCTGGACGAACTCCCAGGCCTGTTCGAGGAAGTTGCGCTTGCTCCGCACGACGATGCCGTCGCTGCGGCCCATCTCGCCACGGGCGGAGAGCGTGCGGGTGTCGAACAGCAGGCCGCCATCCTGATCGTAGACCCGCGCGCGGTTTCCGGTGGGCGTGATGAGGCGGCGCAGGAGCGGCGCCACCCGCTCGGGATTGAGGGAAAAGGTGAGCGGAGAGGGGGTATCGTCCCCCGCGCCGCCTTCTCCGGCCTGAAGCTGGAGCAGCTTGTCGGGGTCGATGCGGATCGCATCGGTATCCACCGACGCCGAGGACGAGATCGCCCCGGCGATGATCTCGCCCTGGATCAGCAGGCTCTGCACCCGCGCCTGGATCAGCCCCTGCCGGAACTGGTTCAGGTAGAGGAAGCCGAACAGCAGGGCGATGAGCCCGACGAGGTTGAGGACGACGATCCGGCGCGTCAGGCTCGACGAGGCGCGCTGGCCGATGCCGCGCCAGATCGTGCTCGGCAGGGCCAGGAGGCCGCGTTGCGGGGCGTCGGCTTGGTCTTGGGAATCCACGATCGTCCGAGGTTGGTGAGCCGGCCCGGAAAGGGCGCCATCGTTGCAGGAAAAGCACCGCCACGGAACGCCCGGAACTACCGCCATGCGACGCCCGAAACACCGCCACGGCTCGACGTTCGGGCGGGCGGGAGGAGCGTGGCGCGTGGCGGTCGCGCGGGCGTTCGACGTCCGTGCGGCGCGCTCAGCCTTCCTTGAAGCGGTAGCCGACGCCGTACAGGGTTTCGATCATGTCGAAGTTGGTGTCGACCACCTTGAACTTCTTGCGCAGGCGCTTGATGTGGCTGTCGATGGTGCGATCGTCGACATAGACCTGATCGTCGTAGGCCGCATCCATCAGGGCGTTGCGGCTCTTCACGACGCCGGGCCGGTGGGCCAGGGCCTGCAGGATCAGGAACTCGGTGACCGTGAGGGTGACGGCCTCGCCCTTCCAGGTGCAGGTGTGCCGCTCCGGGTCCATCATCAGCAGGCCGCGCTCCAGGGAGCGGGCGGCGGCATCGGCCTCGCGCGCGGCGGCGCCGGGTCCGTCCTTGGGGGCGAAGCGGCGAAGCACGGCTTTGACCCGCTCCACCAGGAGGCGCTGCGAGAACGGCTTATGGATGAAGTCGTCGGCGCCCATCTTGAGGCCGAACAATTCGTCGATCTCCTCGTCCTTCGAGGTGAGGAAGATCACCGGCAGGTCGGATTTCTGGCGCAGGCGGCGCAACAGTTCCATCCCGTCCATGCGCGGCATCTTGATGTCGAAGATCGCAAGATCGGGCGGCGAGTGCTTCAGGCCGTCGAGGGCCGAGGCGCCGTCGGTATAGGTCTGGATCCGGTAGCCTTCGGTCTCGAGGGCGATCGAGACGGAGGTGAGGATGTTTCTATCGTCGTCCACGAGGGCGATGGTGGGCATGTCGCGTTCCCTGTTGCTCGGATGCGGCCTTCGCGGACGTCGGTTCGCTCGTATGGTCTCCGCATCCCGCCCTCCGGAGACGAGGGCCGGCAGGACGCGCCGGCGAACCCTTCGGAAACCGGGTCGCCTTCGCGCGGAGAGTCAGGCTGTGTAAAGACTTCGGTTGAAAAAAGCGAGCTTGCTCGGTGGATAGGCCGGTTTGACGCTTGACTGAGGCCGTCGCGCCGCAGTCCGGCGGCCTCGCGCAAGCGGGCCGCAAACCCCTATCATCGCGATTCTGAATGAAGCCCGGCGGTCGGACAGTCCGGCCCGCGACCACGTGAGAGCAGGGTGCACCATGGCTGACGGAAACCGGATCGAGGATGGACGGGGCGAGGCCGGCGAGGCCGCGCCGCAGCGGCGGGGGCCCGCCGCTCCGTTGCCCGCCGCGGAGGCCCCGTTCGACGCGGTCGGCCTCGCCCGGCATCTCCTGCGCAGCATCCGCTCCGGCGCGCTGGCGACCCTCGACGCCGAGGACGGCACGCCCTTCGCCTCGCTGGTGACGATCGCCACGGATGTCGACGGCACGCCGCTGATGCTGCTCTCGCGCCTCTCGGCCCATACGCGCAACCTCCTGGCCGATCCCCGCGCGTCGCTGTTGTTCAGCGCCGGCGGGAAGGGCGATCCCCTGGCCCATCCCCGCCTCACCGTCACCGGCCGCGTGAGCCGGACGACGGAGCCGCGCATCCGCGAGCGCTTCGTCGCCCGCCATCCGAAGGCGAAGCTCTACGCGGACTTCCCCGATTTCGGCTTCTTCGCCCTCGAACCGGCCGCCGGCCATCTCAACGGGGGTTTTGCCAAGGCGGCGACGCTGACGCCCGCCGAGCTCCGCCTCGACCTGTCGGGCGCCGAGGCCCTGATCGCCGGCGAGCGCGGAGCGGTGGAGCACATGAATGCCGACCATGCCGACGCGCTTGCCCTCTACGCCAAGGGCGAGGGCGGCGGCGACGGTCCCTGGCGCCTGACCGGCCTCGACCCCGAGGGGATGGACCTCCTGGCCGGCGACCGGACCGCGCGCATCCGCTATCCGGCGCCGGTCGGCGACATGGGCGGCCTGCGCAGGGTTCTGGTGGAGATGGCCGCGAAGGCGCGGGAAACCGCGGCATCCGGCGACTGAGACCGGGCGGTGATGGGCGAAACCCATCACCGTCAGCGTCGAACCGAGGACGACAGCCTGGACGGCGGCAGGGCGCCGCAGGAGCGATGCGCCCCCTCCTCATCGGCCGCAACGACACCGTTGCGCAGGACCACGGCTTGGGTTAGGTGTCGTCCACGGTCAGCACCCGTAGCTCAGCTGGATAGAGCGTTGCCCTCCGAAGGCAAAGGTCACACGTTCGAATCGTGTCGGGTGCGCCAATTTTTTCAGTGACATAGCTCAGCATGTCATTCAGCTGGCTAGCTTGGGGCTACAGCCGGGCTACAATGCTACTGCGTAGTAGTGGCGGCTCATTCCGGCGGTCCCTCAAGCGAAGCTCTGGCTGACAGCTCTCATCGGACCGAGTTACCGAGCGTCCCGGTTTGTCTCGTTCATTGCCCTGCGAGCCTTCAGGTTCGGGCACCTATCATTGAGTGGATAGGATCCGCGTGAGCCACATGTTTGCGGTTATTGCGTCTTGCCGACTATCAGCCTGAACTGCGATGTTTTGGCTCACTCGCGACCACATCACGCGACAGATCGTAGTTCTAGGTGGAGCGAATCATGGAAGGTAGGACCGAGTATCCGGGTACATTCGGGGCTGTGCCGCCCGGCTTCGCACTAGCGCAGGCGGCGCTCGCAAGGTTCCACGAAGAGCGCGTCGTCGCCTCCGATGTTCAGGAGCGAGACGCTGAACGAGCACACGTGACCATGGTCGTTACGGACGCATTGGCAGCAGGATCGCTCGTGGTGTTCGTCCGAACGCAGCAGGACGAAATCCTCCCTGTGCCCGTCGATGCATGGCGGCCGCATCTGCTCGAATCAAGCCGACCGCATATAAACGTCGGCAGACTCCACAAGTCTGGCTTACGGCACGACAATCCCTTGGTGGTGGCTCACGAAACGTTCGCAGCGAAGGGTATCGCTCTCGTTGACCTGAACAACTGGGCGGGCTTCTCAAAATATGCAGATCGCTGGCCACCGTTCGAGATCCCGGCCTCCGTTCGGCTGATCCTCAAGTTCTGTGAACACAAGGATGCAATGAGCGAGGGATTACAATGGAAGAAATCGGATGCTATTTCTTGGTTTCAGCAGAACTGGCCAAGTGATCTAGATCATCTATGGCCTATTAAGCATCGCCTAGATATGAAAGACAATAACAAAGATAAATACCCAAAGTGTGTATCTGAATTTACCAATGTTGTATTGAATGATAAAAAGCGCGCTGGTGGAAATTATAAAGGGGAAATTATTAAAGCCATTACCGATAGGCGCAAGCGGATGGCGCCAGCACGCGTAAGCGACGCAGACCTCCAGAACGAGTTGGCGACCATCGACGACTAATTTATGGGAAGCGGTCACGGAACGAGGTTCAAGCGCCATTATGCCGTCGTTGGGCTCGGCGCCGTCGCTGCCTGATAATATAGTACCCCAACATCATTTCCATCGCGGGAAGCCGGTATGGTCCGGCTTCCCGCACGTCATACGAGTCATACCGGCCGTCGATCGCTGACAAAACTGATTCCGGTAGGTTTCGGCCCCGCTCAAGGGCGGCATGTTTGGTCACCTACCATTAAGTCGCTGGAGTATTTAGCCTATTTCGCATGCAAGCTCCTAATTCAGACCATTGGTAAGCTACCTTAAACTGTAGCATTCTCACGCCACCTCCGGCCATCTGCGGATAAGAGGGACCTTCAAGCGCCGCCTCGGTCGGAGAGATCGATGGGTAAACAACAACTAACATTTGCGAACGCGGGGCAGGCTGTTACGGACCGGCATGACCTCGCTCTCCACACGCAGGCGGAGGCCGCAACTCTCCTGAGGATATCCGAGCGGTCGCTCGAGCGTCATCGCGTCCAGGGGACCGGTCCTCGCTACGCAAGCCTCGGTCGGCGCATTGTCTACGCGCGCGCCGACCTGCTTGCGTGGGTGCAGGCCTGCAGCCGCTGCAGTACCTCTGAGCCTCGACGATGATGGCTTTGAACAGAGGTAAAACGCTGTCAGTACGGATCTTGAAGTCCTCTTTGTGTGCTGGGCGCGTCATAGTTCATTGCTGTTTGCAGCCCGCCAAGACCGGAATTGCCTGGGCCGGCTGAGGCCCGTCCCGATCACCATCAACAACGGATCAACTGGGCACGCCAAGCCGCGGCCTGGCCCGGAGGGAGTGTGGGTTCAATGACTGAAGAAGAAGCTTTTCTTGAACTCGATCTGCCGCTCGGTTCGACGCCCGAGAGCATTGAGGTGTTCTTTCGTAAAAAGGCTAGGCGCTGCCATCCGGATGGCGGCGATCCGGCCCAGGAAGCCGCGTACCTCCGTTTGCTTGAGGCCCGCCAGGTGCTGCGCGACCGCCCGCCCGCGCAGATCGGGGGCGCAGATTCTTCGTCCGCTCCTGCTGAGGCCGACAATTCCGTTTCCGATGCAGTCGCCAAAGCACGCCTCGACGAGGAAGCCGCTGCCCTGGTGCGGGAGGTCGTGATCAAGAACGATCTTGTGATCCTGTTCGACCGGTCGATCGTGGTCGGCATCGAGCCCCATCGCGGCTTCGGCCGGGCGGAGGAGCGAGCCTGGCTCGCCCGCCCAGACGATTGGAATCTCACACGGTTATCCGAAGCGGTGATGGACGAGGTTCGCGGCAGCGATCACCCGTTCAAGGCAGCCGACATCCAGCGAGCGCTCAATCGGGTCGTCCGGGAGGAACAGCGTGCCCGTGAGAATGCGGTGATGAAACCGCTGCTGTACGATCCTCTCGATCCTGCGGAAAGGCGGTGGGCCCGAACGCTGTGGCTCAAACTCGTCAGCACAACCTTAGAGATCGAGCCGGAGCTGGGCGTGGCCGTGCTGCAGCACTTCATGTGGCAAATAAAGCGCAAGCAGCTCTGGCTGCCCGTCGAGCACCATCTCATGCCGGTGATCACTGGTAAGATGCAGGGCAGCGGCAAGACCACGTTGCTGAAGTTGTTCCTCGCTCCACTGGCGGAGCTAGCGAGCGCGCCGGTGCTGCTGTCCGAGCTCGCCGATTCACGCAGCGGCGAGATACTCCGTTTTCCTGTCATAGTTGTCGACGACGTCGAACGCGTAGATCCGCGTCACGTCCCGGTGCTCAAGAGCTTGCTCACGGCCGACGCGGTGAGCCGCCGCCGCCTCGGCACGTCGTTCGCGGAGAAACGGCAGCAGCGCTGCACCCCGATCGGCACGGCGAACGAACCCATCGGTACGCTCATCGCCGATCCGACCGGCCACCGCCGCTTCGTCGAGTTGCTGTTCCGGAACGGCGCCGTCGACAAGGGCGGCGATGCAGTGGTTTGGCGGACCGTCAACGAGACGGATTATGTCCTCCTGTGGCGCTCGGTCGATGGGTTCGGTCCCTCATCGATCCTGGAGCATCTAAGTGCCCTGGCCGCCATGCAGGCCGCGGCGGCGCCTGTTGATCCACTACGGGAATGCCTCATAAGCCTCGATCTCCGCTCCGAGGCCGTGCTGAACATCAGCGTGCGTGGCGGTGTGCGAGCGGATGAACTGCGGGAACTGCTCTGCGCGCATATGGGCGTGACGATCTCGAACACAGTCTTCAGCGCACGCATGTCGGTGCTTGTGGGCGATCCCGAGGTTCCTCTGAACCCGAAAGTTCGCATCAGCAAGGGCTGGGTCTATCCCCTGAAGTATCCCCGTGGGCCCGTCGAGATGCCGACCATCCCTGACGGACCTTCGCGGCGCGATCCAGATCGATTCCGTGCACTCAGCCAGACCGTCGCCCCGTAAGCCAATTGGCCACTTGAGCCTCCCCATGTCGGACCGCCCTTGGCCCGGCATGAGCCGGCGCACCTGGAAACATTGCGCCCTCGCTTTGCTTCGGTGGGATCCCATGAACGAAATGAACTTCGCCGACACGTACCGCCCGCGTGTCTTCAGTGATATATTTGGACAGGAGAGCGCCGTCGCTTGCCTGTCTGGGCTGATCAAACGCGGTCAATGCGGCCGCCACCTCCAGGTTCACGGTTCGTCCGGCTCCGGAAAAACGAGCGTCGTGCAGATTTATGCCCGCGCTTTGAACTGTGAGGTGCCCGCTGCGGACGGCTCGCCCTGCTGCGATCATTGCGAGCCATGCCGAGGGTTCACCGCGGGAGGAACGACCTACTTTCATGTCTTCAACGTGAGCAGGCGGGGCGGCGGGGTCGACCAGATCAGGCAGTGGGTGAGCGAGCGCAATCGCGAAGAGCGGGTGTTCTCCTACCGCATCCTGTTCTTCGACGAGGCTCATGCCCTCACCGCGAAGGCTTGCGACGCGCTCCTCGACTGCGTCGATCACCCGGCAGAGGGGGTGCTTTTCTTCTTCGCCACGACGGAGATTGAGCGTCTGAACCGGGCGCTGCGCTCCCGCCTGTTCGATCTGAAGATTCGGTCGCTCTCCGTCTCCGAGGCAGTGGGATTCCTGCGCAGGACCGCCAAGAAGGCGCGGATCAACTATGAGCCGGGCGCCCTTGAACTTCTTGCGGGCCTACGTAACCCTTTTCCTCGAGACCTGTTGCTCGGCCTGGAGCGGGTGCATAATCGCGAGCGTCCGCGCGTTACGGTCGAGCAAGTGCGCGCGGCCTTCGACGCGGACCAGACAGACGTACTCGTTGCCTACTTTTTGGCGCTCGGCGCCGGCCAGCTCGATCAGCAGGTGTTCGTGCTGCGCGACTGGCGTGAGGATTGGAACGATAAGGTCCGCTGGATCCAGAGCTTCCTGGTCTCCCTCTATCACAACGATATCCTGCACCAGCGCCTCGAACTCGACGGGCTAATCGACGCAATCCCCGAGAGCGCGCGCCGGTCAATCGTGACGCGGTTCTGGCAACGGCTGAGGCTGGCTTCGCCTGCCGAGCTTGCGCCGATCTGGTGTGCGATGATGGAGTTCTGGGTTCAGGGTGAGCCGGCAAGGGACGACACTTCGCTCGCCCTGCGCCTGACGTTGTTCCACCAGCTCATCAACGCGGCCGAGGACGGCGCTCTAGATCGCAAGCCTGCCGTGTCAGTATTCACGTCCGACACCGCCGCGACGGTGACCGCGCCTCAGGGCTTTGCGCCCACCACACGCTCGCTTGCCAGCCTGCGTGGCGAGCCGGACGAACCCGACTTCCTGACGGCGCAGGATGTTCGACAGATCGTCAATTGCGCATCATTCTTGGTGCAGGAGTACGATCTTTTCTTCAATGCCGCCTTCGAGATCCGACCAGCCCTGGCCGGTGCGCAAACGCAGGCTGAGGCAATTCAACTGATCGAGGCTTTTCGCGACGACTTGGCCGCCGAAGCTCGAGACCAGGGCGGGGCGGTGTTCGCCAGCATCACCGTGATCGAGCGCGACGGGCTCGGCGTGGTAGGCCACCTCGTTGCGCATGTGTCGCTGCTGGGCGCCGCGCTAGAAAGCCCCGAGGCTCCCGATGGGATGTTTACTGGTCCGAATGGACTGAAGGCTTGGATACGGACCTGGCGCCGGCCGCAGCTTGGGGTAAGTGGTGTCGTGCAGTCCCGGATGGCCCCTGCCGGTGAGACGAGCGGTCTGGCGTTCCACTGGGACGTCACGCTTGCCCTTTGCGGCGGCTTGCCGGATGGGATCGAGGTCTGGGATCGAACCCGTGAGGAGTATCGGTCCCTGTCCAGGCTGCTCGGTATCCGGGCCAGACCGGCAGGTCCGATCCATGATGCGCCGCGTGTGAGTGTCTCGGAATGGTTGTCCGATGCGGCGATTGCCCGGGCTTGCGAGCACCGTCTGGCGCCACTGTCTGCATTCGACGATGGCGCCTTCGCCGAGATCAGGACCGGCTGGGAGCGGAGCGAACACGCGGACCGTATCGAGCGCCGATCGAGGCGCGCGGATGAACTTCAACGGATACGACAGCGGGGCCACGCCGACCCCGATGCGGCGCGTGCGGAAATTGACGCCGTGATCGAGACCTGGTCCCCCGACCCGCATGAGCGACCACGCCGCTGGCGGGGATGGTGGTGATGAGGTCCGTGCAGCCCAGGCTGGATGTCGATATCTTGCGGGAAGCGCATCCGTCTGGCGTGTTGCGGCTGGATCGGCCCTTGATCTATCGCACGCGCTCGGGCGTCCTGCGGCCACGCCTGATCGCACTGCTCGAACGATGCGCCGCGCGGGAAGGCCGCATGCTTGCGAGCACGCAGCTGCCGCCGCCTTTCGGCTTCGAGCCCGGTGGCATTTTCGATTGTCTGCAATGCTTCGCGTGGCCGTCACGGTCGACGCGAGACCTGGACCGGACAACGTTGACGTCGGCGTTGGACGCTCTGGCAGACAGCCTGCCGCACCGAAGCGTTCACTTTGTGCCGCACGGCAGCGAGGTCACCAAATATGCAGCTTGGCGACGGGTCGAACGTGGCGCGCTCGTTCTTGAGGAGCCGCTGGTCACCCGCACGAGCTTGCGGCCGATCTTGGCCTATCTCGCCGCGACATCCGATCTCGCGCCCGATGTCGATCTTCTGAACCAGCCCGACTTCGTGGACAGCTTCAGGGACTCGGTCGAGGCCCGGGCTGAACTACCTGTTATCATCCAGGCATTCGATGAGCGCGTGCTGCAGTGCCTCGACCCGGTGACCCGGCGCTTCGACGCAGCCCTTCACACGAGGGCGGTAGCACGACAATCGGGGCGGCGGGCGCTGTTGCCGACGTTGCGTGATCTTACGGCTTATCGCCGCGAGCGCGATCGCATTGAACTCGTCAGCGGACTCGACGAACGACGCTCGGGCTGCGGCTGGACTGCGGCCGAACTCGTGAGCGAACTCTACCGCAAATCGGCCGCGCTGCTTCGCTCACCAACCGTGATCCGATCCCGCGGGAATGCGCAAAAGCGTGTGTCCGAGCGGCGAATTCGAGAGGGCGGCCTGCTCTGGGCTGCACTGCTGCTCGCGGGGGAGGAGCGCGTCAGCTCTAGTCTGCGCGAAGAGGCGACTGGCTATCGACGCGGACCAGATACGCTCGTCACAAACCTGGCGGGCCTCGGGCACGACTTCCTGACGCGGGCTTTAGATGCCGAGGACGCGGATCCGTTGACCGGTCGATGGCCTGCGCTGGTGCGCACCGTGGGACGTTGTGGTGCAGAGGATCCGCTGGCCCCGGCTCGCGATGAGCTCGTAGAGGCTCTGGAGACGGCGCTCCTGCAGGCGCCGGTTGGGATCTGCGGATGGATGCGGCGCCTGTTGGTCGAGATCCTGGCGGCTCGCAGCCGGCTCGCGCCGTGTGACTGTCGGCCCAATGCGGCGGAGGTGGCGGTGAGGCGGCCGGCGGCGAACGCGGTAGAGCAGCTTAATGCGCCGACGTCGTCGCAGAACTTCTCGACTCTGATCGGCCGGACTGGCCTCGTAGCGGCACTCCGGCGTCATGCGGCCCAGCCGGGGGCGGCGAACAACCTGCTCCTCCACGGCCCGGACGGGGCCGGCAAGCGCACTCTGGCTCACGTCTACGCACGGGCGATCCTGTGTCACGCGCCGAGTGATGACGGCATCGCCTGCGGCACGTGTGCCTCCTGCATCGCGCCCGACGGTCATCATCCAAGAATCTTTTCATACGATGGTGCGAGCGATCGGATCGAGAGCATCACAGGGTCGATCACGGGCGCCATTCAGTCGACGCTTTGGGACCCCCACTGCGTGTTCATCGTCGACAATGCCGATCGATATCCGCCGGAGATCTTCGACGCTCTGCTCGACCCAATGGAGAACAGCAGGCGTGCCAGCTTCGTCTTACTCGCCCGGGATCGGAAAGCGGTAAGGTTGGCTGGACAATCTCGGTGCTTCGACTACCGCGTGCGCCCGCTCGACAATGAGGACGCGGATGCCGTGCTACGGGTGATGCTTGCCGCGGACGGACGGATGCTCGACGAAGCCTCGCGCGCGCTGCTGGTCGAGGCGTGTCGGGGGCTGCCTGGGCGCCTGCGTGACGCTTGCGAGATTGTGGCCGCGGCGGGAGCAACGAACATTGCTGGCGTCCGCACCGCGCTCGGGTTCGGTTGGGCTGAAGAAACTCTGCCGTTCTGGCCGGCGCTACTATCCGCGGACGCAGGTGCCTTGGCTAGCTTGATGAGGCGGTCGCGCATCGAACGCGGTGAGGCAGTACGCCGAGTTCAGGCCCTGCTGCAACTCGTCTACCTGCACGAAGGGGGCGGGGGAACACAGGAGTCTGGGGCCGGCGATCTTGCCCTGCATCACCTTGATGAACGACGTCTTGATGATCTCGCCGCGACCGTCCGCGCGCAAGCACACCGCGAGGGTACGGACACCGAGGCCCTTTGGATGCGGATGACACAGGCATGGAGAATGGGGTCGGCCGTGCGCGCGTCGACGAACTTCGGCGTGCGCGAACGTCAGCACAACCGGCACGATCCGCGATGAGCTGAAGCGGGATAACTCCCAACGCAGCTCCCGCTTCAATAGCATTACTTGATAGAAAAATCAGTTATTTGCTTGCGAATCAACCACTTGGTGCGTCGGGTGCTTGCATGGCGGCCAGGTAGTCGGCGGCGCGTGAGCCTTGGGTGGCGGCGGTTGCCAGTGCGTTGGGGTCGGTGCGTAGGAGGGGTGCCCAGGAAGCGCAGTAGGCGGCGTGGTTGGGGTGCGGGATGCGGGCAATCCCAAGGTCGGCCAGGATGAAGGCGGCACCTAGCTCGGCGACGAGTTCTTCCGCCGCGTAGCTGCGGGCGCCGAAGCGGCCGGTGAGGTCGCGGGCGAGGCGGTGGGGTGTGCCCGTCCAATGGACGAGTTCGTGCGCGAGCGTGCCGGCGTAGCCCTCGGTGGAGTGGAAGGTGGCGCGGGCAGGCATGTGGATCGTGTCGGTGGCGGGGACGTAGCAGGCGCGTGTGCCGCCCTCGTGGATTGTCGCGCCGGTGTCCGTGACGAAGCTGTCGAAGGCTGGGAGCGGCAGTATGGTTGTGTCGCTCGATGGCGTGTCCGCTCGGGTCGGGGCTGCATCGACCTGTGCGACGTTGAACACGTGGGCGGCGCGGGCGACGAAGGGGGCGCCGGCGGGCCTGCTGGAATCGTGTGTCGTCGCCTCCGCGTCGGTGCCGCTGGGCAGCTCTTTGTAGAACAGTACGAGCGTGCTGCGTTCGGCTCGACGAACCTGGGCTCCAAGCGCTGCCCATTGTCGGTAGGTGGCCCACCGCGCGTCCGTGTATCCGTTGGCCTGCGCCGCGCACCAAAGCGCAAGGATGTTCAAGCCACGGTACCGGCGGCCCGTGCTGGCATTGCGCGGCATCGGGTCTGCGCCGTGCCAGGGTGGTGCCCATGAAGCCGGGTCAGCTGTCTCCAGCTGTTCTAGGATGGCGGCGGCGGCGCGGGCGTGCAGGTCGTTCGGCATGGGGATGGTTCCGGTAGCCCCTGTGGGGCGGCAATCCGGTTTCCCGCTGGGGCGGCGGTTCTTCACGATCGGCGGTGTCGCTCTGTTCGTTGGACTGGGGGCCGCGTGTCCGTGTTTCGGCCCGAAACCATCGGCGTGTTCGTTTGTCTTCGCCTGGATCTTGGTGAACGTTTGAGGGAGGCCGGCTTGCCTAGGGGCAAGGCTTTGCCGGGCATTGGCAAAGCCTTGCATCAAACCGAGGGGTCCGGATCTCGGAGCCACGCCGTCGGTCGACCGGCGGATCGAAGGTGCAACCTTGTGACAGGCGAGGCCGGGGTTGTGCTGTCGGCCTTTGCGCACCGCTTCCCGCCACCTTGGACGGACAACGCGAACGGACCCTACCTGCTCGATCCGCTGGCATCGGGGTCGTTCTGAAGGTGTGGGGCAACCCATTCCCTCCATCCCACGATCCGCTTTAATTGGGCGGACCGCTTGCTGCCGATGCCCTTCGACTTGCGACCCGGCGTTCCCCATCCCGCCTGGTTAGCGGTGGAGGCTCGGGGCTCATGGGGAGCGTGGCTCTTTCCTTTCAGCGGAAAGAAGCTCCCCGCGATGTTCCGCAGCAAGACAAGCGATACGCTAAGACGATTGCCCGGCGTGTCGAAGGGCTGGGGAGGATCGGTTGCCCCCATCGATCTGGAACATGGCCGAGGAAATCCTGTTGGACCGGCATTCATTCCGGAGACAGGCCATGACGACCGACCCCCTGCACAAGTACCCCCGGCCGCCGTTCGAGGCCCAGCCCCAGGGCTTCCCCGGCAAGACCGGCAAGATGACCCCCGAGCCCGATCACGGCGAGGAGAGCTACAAGGGCTCGGGCAAGCTCGACGGCAAGGTGGCCCTGATCACCGGGGGCGACAGTGGCATTGGACGGGCGGTCGCCATCGCCTTCGCCCGCGAGGGGGCCGACGTCGCCCTCTCCTATCTGCCCGAGGAGCAGGCGGACGCCGAAGCGGTGAAGGGTTGGATCGAGAAGGCCGGCCGGCGGGCGCTTCTGCTACCGGGTGATCTCAAGGACCCGGCCTACGGACGTGAGATCGTGGCAAGCACTGCCGAGACGTTCGGCGGCCTCGACCTCCTCGTCAACAACGGCGCCTTCCAGCAACCGAACGAGGGGCTCGACGGCATCGACGACACCGTCTTTGAGGACCATTTCCGCACGAACGTGTTCGGACCGTTCTACGTTACGAAGGCGGCGCTCGCCCACATGAAGCCGGGGGCCTCGGTAATCTTCACCTCGTCGGTGAACTCCAAGCACCCGATGCCGTCGCTGCTCGCCTACAGCGCCACCAAAGGCGCCCTGAGCAACATGGTGTTGAGCCTCGCCCAGTTGCTGTCCGAGAAGGGCATCCGCGTGAACGGCGTGCTGCCGGGGCCGATCTGGACGCCCTTCATCCCCTCCGGCATGGATCAGGACTCGGTGAAGTCGTTCGGTTCGAAGGTGCCGTTCGGACGACCGGGCCAGCCGGCCGAGCTCGCCTCGGCCTATGTGATGCTGGCGTCCGACGAGAGCAGCTACACCTCGGGTGCCCTCGTCACCGTTGCGGGCGGGATGCCCGTCCTCTGATCGGCGTCGTTTGAAGTGGGGCGGTCGTTCTGGCCGTCCCGTACCGATCGGGGATGCGACGCGGGCATCGTACGGCCTCCCCGCGTTGGGCCTATTCGTCGGATCAGAAGGTCGGCGACCCGAGGTGACGGAGGAAATCCGGCTTGCCGAGGGTCACGCCGGATGCGCGAAGGATCGCGTAGGCCGTGGTGACGTGAAAGAAGAAGTTCGGTAACGCGAAGCCGGTCAGGTAGGCCTGTCCCGTAAAGCGATAGCCCGTGCCGTTGGGAAAGTTGAGCACCACCTCGTGCTCGGCGCTGGATGCCAGCGCGGCCGGATCGACGCTTTCGATGAAGCTGATCGTCCGAGCACAACGCTCCCTGAGTTGGGCGAAGCTGACCTCGGTGTCCGGCATCGAAGGCGCCTCGATACCGGCGAGACGAGCCACCGCGTTCTTCGCGCTGTCGGAGGCCATCTGATATTGGGCGGGCAAGGCCCGCATGTCGGGTGCGAGGCGTCCGACGAGAAGCTCGGCCTCCGGCTTTTCGGTTGCCGCCTTGTCGAGCCAGGCGCTCATGTTACGGAGTCCGTTGACGAAGATCGGAACGCTGACGTCGTGCATGCTGGTGCTCATGGCAGCCAGCTAGGCCGCGGATACCGATCAGGGCAATGGGTTTACCGGGCCTTCGACGCCAAACTGATCGACCGGAGGCGGTGGACCTTCGCCCCCGTGCGGTTCGGCACTGGCCCCCAAGATCCCTGAGGAGATCCCCGCACCCCGATTGGCCACGGTCACGTCCCAAGGCGCCGGCGTTTGGAAGATCTCTCCGAGGAAGGTCAGGAACGCCCTCACGTTCGGGTTTCCCCGGCGGCTCTCCGGCCACAAGGCGGTGATCGCGTGCCGGTCGACGGCGTAGTCATGCAGAACCGGGATGAGGTCGCCTCGCTCGACATGGGTCGCCGCCAGGTAGGTGGGCGAGACGCCGATCCCGGCGCCGGTGACCAGGATGGCCGCGACGGCGTCGCTGACGTCGGTGACAATCCAGGCGTTCGGCACGATGTCCACGACACGGTCCCCGATCCGGAAGGGCCAGCGCAGCACCTGCCCCGAGCTCTGGAACCTGAAGTTCACGCAAGTGTGGCCGACAAGCTCGTCCGGATGCCGCGGAATGCCATGCCGCGCCAGGTAGGTCGGCGCGGCGAAGGCGCAGACGCGATGCGGCGCCAGGTGGCGTGAGATCACCCGGCACCGCAGTGAGCTTGGATTGCTGCCGCCGGGCGCGGTTCAGGGCGCAAAGTAAGAGCCGTGCGCATCATTACCCCATGAACGTCGAGGCGGATCCCGCCTCGACCACCCGCACCGACCGGTTGCGTGCCCTCAACGAGGCCTTCCGCCGGAGCTCTACCCGCGGCCATGTGATGCTTTCGCGCGGGATAGCCACCTTGCCGGCGGAGCAGCGTCTCGAAAGGGGCGCGTTTCAGGCCTGACAGAATGGCTCCGTCCGGACCCTGCCTCCCTCAGCCCGGCGCGAGGCCGAGCAGGGTGCCGAGGGGAACGACGAGGGTGAAACCACCGTAGAACCCGTCCTTGGCACGGCGGGCGGTGTAGGGGTTCCAGTACGAGTTCGGGTTGACGACGTACTGGACCACCGGCTCGAGCACGACCCCTGCGCCGAGGTCGAAATGGGCGTTGACCTCGAACACGAACTTGTCGCGCGAATAGGGTTCGCCGGTGCCGCCCGAGATGAAGTTCGCATCCGCGAGGAAGTCGGCATAGTTCTGGTTCAGCCGCTGCCAGTTGGCCTTGATGCCGTAGCTGTCGTTGGGCCGGCTCTGGTCGGGCGCCTGCAGCAACAGGCCGGCGAAGGAGTTGAAGCGGATCGGGATCGTCGGGTCGAAGGCGTAGCCGGTGCCGGTATAGGCCGAGATCGCGGTGGGATGCGGGTTGCTCGCATCGCTTCCGCCATCGGCCCGCCACAGGGTCTGCGTGCCGGTGAGGACGACGCCCGACGTGCCGGATTTCTGCAGGGACGGCGTGCCCGGGTTGAGGCCCTTCGAGGTGCCGGCGATGGTCTTGAAGTTATCGTCGTGGTCGGCGGTGTTGTAGAAGCCGGTGAGGGAGACGCGGCCGGGATAGGCCTCCATCGTGTAGTCGGTCTTGCGCCCGATCTCGGTCATCACGACGGCGCCGGCCAGGCGCTCGTAGCCGAAATCGTAGCCCGACAGGACGTTGGTGCCGGGGTTCACGCTGAAGGCGCCGGCCTGGATATAGGTGGTCGGCGAGAGCTTGTAGGCGATGTTGGCACCCCAGACGCCGAAGAGCGGCGAGGTGAAGCCGGCATTGAAGTAGAACATGTCCTGGAAGCAGGAATTGATCGAGTTGCACGGCGGCAGGCCGTAATAGCGGTCGGGATGGGTGCGGCCGACCTCGACCACGAGGCGGTCGTCGAGGAGCTTCTGCTGGTAGGTCAGCAGCGACAGGCGGGTGCTGTTGGGCGTGTAGGGCGGCTGGTAGCCCACCGTGGTGTCGCCGATATCACCGGCCATGTTCAGGTTGCGCACGAGGCCGAAGAAGGTCTGGGTGAAGTTGATCGAGCCGCCGGCGATGCCGGCGAGCTTCTGCATGTCGGCCGTCATGCTGAGCACGAAATAGGCGGCGTTCGATTGCTCGCCGGTGCGCAGGCCGGCGCTCGGATTGGCCTGGTAGAAGTCGTAGATGTTGACGTCGAAGGTCAGTCCCCGCGCCGCCATGTCGGTGGCCCAGGGCGCGAGGGGCCCGGTGCGGACGGGATCGGCGGGTTTCGAGGCGAC
>NZ_JAKSYE010000069.1 GCF_022829685.1 Methylobacterium sp. E-045 | reverse complement strand
TACTAGTGGTGCGAGTTGGCGCGGAGGAGCTCACTCGGCAACGCCGTGGACAGTCTACCAGGGCGCACGTGCGCACGGATCGCCGGCATGCCGAATGTGCCGACCTTATACGACCCAGAGCGGTATCCCGACCGCGCCAGGGAGCGCGGCGCCTACGTCCTAGCGCGTATGGAGGACGAGGGCGTCCTTACCGAGGCGCCGCTGACCCGGGCGGCCTACGACCCCCTCGGGCTTAAGCCGCTCGAGACCGCGCGACGGGATTCGGGCTTCTACTTCGTCGATCACCTCACCCGCGAGGCGCGCACCTTCGCGGG
>NZ_JAKSYE010000067.1 GCF_022829685.1 Methylobacterium sp. E-045 | reverse complement strand
CACTCAGCTGCTCACGTTCGCCGCCCGCACGGCAATGGGGAAGCCCATGTCCGGGGTGGACCAGACCGCCGCGATCGGCCGAAAGGGGCACCTCGCGATCTATAACTCGCTCGGGATGACCCGGAAGAAGATAAAGGCCCGCCGAACGTCGTGCGGCATGTTCGATAGCTGGACGAAGCTCGCCTATGAGCAGGTCATGCGCCGGCGCGGTCTGTCTCCGAGTGACGCCGATCATGTTGCTGATGCCGTCTACGAGATGCGGGGCGAGCACTTTCACATCGAGGACGGTGGCGGGCGCACCATCGGCGACATAGCCGCCGCCTCCGACCTCCTTCAGGCCCTCGTCCTCGCGATTGTAGGCGCGAGACGGGCGGACGATGTGCGCGTGGTCGATCACCACCATGCCGAGCGGCACGCCCTTGCGGGCATACGAGTTCGCCAGGCGGTCGGAGGCGGCGGCTATGTCGCCGATGGTGCGCCCGCCACCGTCCTCGATGTGAAAGTGCTCGCCCCGCATCTCGTAGACGGCATCAGCCACATGATCGGCCTCACTCGGAGACAGACCGCGCCGGCGCATGATCTGCTCATAGGCGAGCTTCGTCCCGCGATCGAACAGCCAGCTCGACGTGCGGCGGGCCTTGATCTGCTTCCGGGTCATCTCGAGCGAGTGATAGATCGCGAGGTGCCCCTGTCGGCCGATCGCGCTGGCCTGCTCCACCCCGAAGATGGATTTCCCCATGGCGGTGCGGGCCGCGACCGTGATCAGCGTCGAGGGCTGGGGGCCCCCGCCGATCTCCTTGTCGAAAGCCTCGACACGGGTGTGAGGCACGACCCGGCCATGGCCCTGTAAGTCGGCTGTGATGTCCGCGATCAGCTCGTCGCCGGCCTGGTCCGCCGTGACCGACATCACCTTGCGGTCGACGAAGGAGGCGCGAATCTGGTCGACACGGGCATAGACCCGTTCGAGATGCGGGCCCGGCACGAAGCCGGAGCCGTCCCCCGCCTTGTTCGTGACAGCCGCCAGCTCGCGCAGCTGCCAGTATTGCTGAATCGTCCGGGCGTATTCCGGTGCCGAAACGGGCGTACACGCCTGGACGACGAGCCGGCCGAGATAGGACAGCACGGTCTGGCCGCCGAGATCGAAGGCTAGGTTCGTCGCGCCGAGTGCCGCCTTCACCTTGATGCCGTTCGGCGTGTCGCCGGCGGCCACCAGGTCGCCCATCACCTGCCAGATGGCCCGGTGCGCCTCCTCGAAGAAGTGCTCGGGCGCGACCAGGTGCTGAACCAGCGGGAAGACGTGCGGGGCCTGCATGATGCAGCCAAGGAGCCCGGCTTCGGACTCGACGCTGGCGATCGGCGCCACCGCGGCAGTTGGGGCGGCAGGCAACCGACCGTAATCGCCACGGTACTCTTCGAGCGGGACGACCTTGGGGCCGAAGCCGGGACGGTCGAGGGGCTCGTTCATGCCGAAGCCCTCTGCTCGACAGGAACGAGCTCGCGAAGGAGCATCTCCTTCACGTAGCCTTCGCCCTTCAGCTTCTCGATCTCGGCAAGGTCGTTGAGCAGCGACGCGGCCTCGGCGAGGGCGAGGTCGCAATCGAACCACTTGTACTGATCGTCGCCGCGGGCGCGGGTGTAGAGGTCCCACCAGCGTTTGGCCGCCTCTCCGACCACGGCAGCCAGCCGCGGGATCGGCACGGGCGAGGTCGGCTGCAGGATGTTGTACCGGGCCATGCGCCTACTCCGCAGCCATGAGTGCGGGCGCATCGAAATGCCCGGCTTCGTTCCCCCAGGCCGTCCAGCCGGGGCGAGACTCGCGCGAGAAGAGGTCAGCCCGGCGAATCGCTGACGGCATCAGCGCCTCGGCGGCGTCATAGGCCTCGTCCGGCTTGCGGCTATGCTCGCGGATCGGGGCCATGATCACGCTGCGCACGGACCGGCCGGCGCGCGGATGACCGAACTTCCCGATGAGGAAGGGCTCGGAGGCACAGCGCAGGACGTAGCCGGTACCGAAGGCGATCTTGCCCCCGCTCGTCGTCTTCACCCACGTGCCGGACGTGGTGAAGGTGAAGCCCCAGGCGGCCATGACGGCGAGCGCCTGGGGGAGCATCGGGTTCGTCGCCCAGAGCCACAGGAAGGCATCGCCGCGGGCGAGCTCCGCCACCGGCAGGGCCTTGATCGCGTCAAGCGTCATGCAGTCGTACTGAGCCTGCGCGCTCTTCGCCTCGCCCTTGTCAGAGCGGAGGGCGAACGACCACGGCGGATCGACCATGAGCATGTCGAAGCCGAACGGGGGGAGAGTGCCGAACGGCCAGGTCATAGGCCACACCCCGCTTCGCAGACCATGAGCATGTTGCCCTGGCCGCGCTCCTCGGCGGTTCTGAAGTCGATCTCGGCGAGCCGCTTCATCGAGCGGTGGACGTAGAGATTGCCCGTGGACGTCCCGCGCTCATTGCGGATGAAGCCGCCGCGGATCAGCTCGTCGATCTCGCACGCCTGAGCGAACGCTTGCGGATCCTCGTCCTTCAGGCGGCGCCATTCGAGATTGGTGCGGTAAGGGCAGAACGTGCAAGCCGACTTTGGCGGCACGGGGTAATCGTGGGCAAGGAGCCATGCCTCGCAGTCGCGCCGTGACATGCGCTGCTCGAGCAGCGGGTAGCGATTTACGATCCACCCCTCGACCGCTGGCCCGGCGCGGACGACCTCGTCGACTGAGATCCCAATCCACATCTCGACCGATGCGGGCGCGATACGCTGGCGCGGCTTGAACCCCAGCAGGCCACGCACCACCCGATTGATCGGGTCGATCTTGTAGTGCCCTGTGCACTGCCGACGGATGGGGGCCGCCCCCTTGCGGCCAGGAGCGAAGAACGGAGCGGATGGCGACTTACCGCCTGGGCCCGCCCTCTCGCCGTGCACCTGACGCTTAAGATCACCGATGATATTGCCACCATGGACGACGGTCACATCAAACGGCAGGACGTTTCCGCTGCGCAGCCAGCGCAGATGCTCGTAGACAGCCGGCGGCTCGGCTCCCGTGTCAGCGAATATCACAGCGTCCGGCAGCGGCTCGAGCGCGCCATGTGCGGCCATGAGCGCGAGCGTCGTCGACTGGATGCCGGCACCGAGAGACAGCACGCGGAGCTTGGCGCCCTCAACCGGCCCCCAGGACCAGCCACCACGGCGGACACGCGCGCGGTTCGGTTGCGGAGTAGCTTCGAGATTGAAGGTCGGCGCGTTCAAAGGATCGCCCCCCAATCGAGGGTATCGATCATCTCGCGGTAGGCCGGGCGGGCGGTCTGCTCGGCCGTCACCGACGCCATGCCGATGAGGTACATCGCGATCTGGTAATCGCCGTCGCGAACGCCGAAGAAGCGGAGCCATCCGTTGCTGCAGGAGATGAGGACACACATCAGGCGGCCTCGTCCAAAGCAAGAGCAGAGGCGCCGAGGGTGGCGATCGCCGGAACCCATGGCTCGACGGTGATCACCAGCTCGGGGTTGTCCGAGTAAAACTTGCGGACGATGCCGTCGACGACGGTGGAATCGTCGCCCCACACGACTTCGTTCAGGGCGTCACAGATCTTCCCGATATTGTCCCAATCGGGTTTCACGACCGGGCGGATGAGGCCGTTACGCGCCTCCCGCTTCTTCGCCTGAGACCAGTTCGTGGGGATCGGCATGAACGCGTAGACGACCACCACCAGGGGGCCCGACAGGGGCAAGCGACCGACCATCACGACGGCGGCCGCAGTCCGCAGGGCAGCTTCGTAGCGCGCCGTTTCCGGATCCGGGTATTCCTGGACGAACGGCTTCTTGCCGCCGCGCGGGGCAACGACGCGGGCGCGATGCCGACCTTTACCCCGCGGCTCCCCGGGGAGAGTGATGACGATCTGCTCGGACATGACGGTGCTTCGGCCCTACTCGGCGGACACGGTCTGGCGCTGCGGTCCATCGCCGAGCGCTGGAGCGCCAGGGAGGGCGTTACGGGGCCCCTTCGCCGTCTGCTCCTTCAGGAAAGCGTCGCCGGCCGCCGTGCTGTCGCGCATGGCCTCGCTGGGCGTGGTCGCCTTGGACTCGCGTTTCGCGTTGGCCCTCGCGTTGTTCTTCGTGAACTGACGCTCGGCCTCCTCGAGCGGCAGGCCTGGCGAACCCTGCGCCTGACCCTTGCGGGACTTCTCGTCCGCCTCGGCAGCGGCAGTAGCTTCCGAGATCATCTTGCCGACGTCGTCGAACAGGTCGCTCTGCTCGCCCCAGCCCATCATCTGGTAAGCCATCAGGAAGCCGAGGACGAAGTCTCTCCGCTTCATGTCCTCCATCTTGTGGCAGTCGAGGATGAGCTTCACCGATTTGGTTGGCAGACCGCTGCGGGCGCAGTAATCCGAGAGCGCCGTCGACTTGTTCGAGTTCGCGTTCGCAGCGCGCTGGGAAGCACCGGCTGCGTCGCGGATCGCATCCTGCAGCTGGGCTGCCGTCGTCTTGATGATCCTGGGCGTCGCGCCCTTCGTTTTCCTGGCCATGGTGACCTCTCAGGTTCGGGGAGGGAGCGACGCGGCCAACGACCGCGAAGGGGGAGGATTTGCGGGAAGGCCTACGGGCGCGGCTCGTTTGGCGTGCGGCCGCCGCAGCGGTCCCATAGGCGAGGGTGCCACTCGCGTGGGGGCGAGCCGGGAGGACCGGGAGGCCAGACGAGGCGCGGGTCGATCCTGTCGGCGAGCCGCTCCATCCAGTGCAGCGGCGCCATGAGCAGCCGCGCGAGTTTGCGCAGGAGCGTGCCGACCGCAGCGCGGCCGAACTCCACGAGACCACCGAATTTCATGCCGTGCCTCCTTCGAGACGAGCCTGAAGGGCAGCGATCTCAGCGCGCAGGCGGCGCTGATCCTCTTCGCGGGCGGCCCGAGCGAGCCACGCCGGGGGAGTCTCCATCGTCGCGCAAGCCAGCTCCGGCCCGTAGGCAGCGAGCAGGCGCAGGAAGGCCCAGCTCGTCGGTGCCGAGCCGCGATCGAGCCACTTCCCGATGGTGTTGGGCGAGATGCCGGTATCCGCCGCGACGTTCTCGGCGGTCTTCGTCGGATAGCGCTGGCGCAGGAATGCGGTGGTGCGCTCTCCGACAGTTGTACGTTCGTCAGCCCCAAGTGTAGCCGGGACCGGCTGCGACTTTCTCATGACTTTCCTCGATGGTGAGACCATCGGAGGCGAGGGTTTGGAGAAGAGGTCAGGTTGAATGGATGGGGCGAACGACATGTCAGCGCCTCGCATCATGGGTGGACGGGATACGCAGCACACAGGCGCGATCGACAGCTTGGCGGCATGGGCGATCGAGCAAGACGAAAGGGGACGTGCCGACCGGGGTCCGAGTCAGGGTCCGGCCGGCACGCTCACGCACCGGAGCCGGAAGGGCGGCTCGACGGGCGCGATTACGGAAAGGAACGCGTCCGGCGGTCGGAACGCAGAACAATATGACGCCGGACGCGATCGCGGGGCGACATCCCGCGCGATGGGAAAGGGGGGCGCTCATGCCGCGAACCTCGCCGCGATGAGGCACATGGCGCTGGCCGCGAGGACCAGGCCCGCGAACGCCGCGCCCGTGCGCATGGCAGCAGGATCACCGCTCACACGGTTGCTGGAGAGGCTCGCGATCAGCACCGCGTCGGCGACGAGGACAATCCCCAGGAAGGCGAGGACGAGCGCGGTCATGTCAGACTGCCCTCATCGCGGCGACCGCGAACCGGGCGTCACGATGGACACCTGATCCGCGCGGCTTCAAATCGGAGGCGCGAACCAAGCCGATGGAGCCGATATTGAACGAGGATACAAGCGCCCGCCGAGACGCCGACGATGCCCGCGAGGACGCAGAGCGGTTGTTCCGAGTGGCTCTCAGCCAATCAAGCGAGGCAGTTGAAAGCGTACGGCTTTTGAAAGCCGATGCGGTTAATGCGGTTACGACCCTCTCGGATAGGCTTCGGCTGCACGCCGTGGCGCTCTGGATCGTCAGCATAGTGGCTGCGATTGAGGCTTTGCTGATCTGGTATCTGTGGGCGCGGTTGTGATCCGGCATCACGCGGCGCTCGCTTCGGAGGCGGCGTCGATACGCGACTGCCGACGGCGGTTGCGCTCAGCCGCCTGCTCCGCCCAATCACGGACCGTGACCTTACCCTCGGTAAGATCCTCGATCTTCATCATCGTGCCGGCGTCTGGTTCGCGCTCGCCGTATTTCCACTTTTTAACCGCGTGGCCGGTGCAATCTCCGATCAGCGCCGCGAAGGCGTCGTCGTCGATTTGCTCTTCGCGCATGTGATCGAGTAACCGCATGCAGCGAGTTGTTCCCCATTTTGGGGCATTACGTCAAGCGGCAATCCCCCAAAACGGGGAGCGCCTGCGTTGACCGCATCAGGCATTGTCCCCGATATGGGGAAAAAGCCGCATCCACGGAATAATCTGAAGAAGCTTCGCGAGAAGCAGGGCTGGTCGCAGGAGGACATGGCGACCAAGCTCGGCATGTCGAAGGGCGGCTATGTGAAGGTTGAGGACAGCGATCGCGGACTTAAGGCGGATCGAATCGCCAAGGCGGCCGAGGTGCTGGGCGTCGCGCCTAGTGAGATCATTGAAGGGGGCGACGCGGTAGCGCCGGCAGACGGGCCAGCCAGGGAGCCGCCACCGTCACAAGCAACGCCGGCGGGCCGTGGCTTCTCCTTCAAGAAGGTGACCGGCACGCTCTCGGCTGGGATTTTCAAGGATGTGGAAATCCATGGCGACGAGTTAGACGAGGTCGTGTCAGCTCCGCCGAGCACGAAATACCCGTGGGCAAGACAATTTGCTTGGTGCGTCGAAGGCGACAGTATGGACCAAGCGTCGCCGAAGCCAATAACTGACGGCGATTATGTCATTGGACTGTCTTATGAGGACATTGAGGGGGCAGTCACGCTTCGGTCTGGCCTTAATGTTGTGGTGAGGCAGACGCTGGATAACGGCCAGTCATACGAAGAGACTGTGAAAGAGCTGGTGCTGAACGAGACGACGGCTGAATTTCACCCGCGCTCCTCAAACCCAAAGCACAAGCCGATCATTGTGAAGCGCGACCTCACGGCCGACGATGGCCGCAAGGTCGAGATCCGAGCATTGGTCCAGTACGTGTTCGACAACCACGAAACAGAGTTCTGACCCGCTCAGTCCTGTGAGCGCCCCTCTTCAGGGGTGCGCAGGTAATCGACCCGAACGACGATCGACATATCCGTTCCGCATCGCTTGCAGTCGTGCTCGATGCGATCCAGCGCCCCGCTGTCTGTAAAATCGTGGATCGTTGCCGGATCACCCGGCTCGTCCGCCATGCTGATGCACACAGCGTCCTCCGAAGCGCACTCTGGGCAGCGAAGCTGCACCCTGAACTTCCGCTCCATGATCTTGGGCTTGAACCCAGCCGAGCGGCTGGTCGTCGGCATGAACATAACCGTCACGGCGGAACTCCGATTGCGATGTTCCTATAATGTTCTAATTTTTCCCTCACGAGTCGAGTCCTGATTGGGCAAAACCGCAGCCTGTGGAAAACTTCGATAAAACCGCAGCGTCGAAAGGGTGTTCCGCGCGGAAAACTGTGGTCCAGGCTACCGCGTCGCTCGTATTTTCTCGCGCCTGGGGGTCCGGCGGATATGGGCATTCCCCATTATTCCCCATTTTGGGGTTGACCCATTCCCCAATATGGGGATGATACACCCATCGCCCCACGGTGATGGAGCCAGAACGTGTCCAGCCACACCCCCCTCCGCCGCGAGCTGCCGACCCTCCACCAGGACGGTTCGATCAAGTTCCGGATCGTCCTGAAGCAGGCCCGCTCCGAGAAGCGGATCCTCGCCGAGCTGATCGCCAAGCGCCGCATCGCCGGCTACCCCG
>NZ_JAKSYE010000066.1 GCF_022829685.1 Methylobacterium sp. E-045 | reverse complement strand
GTGACGGTGCCCAGCAGGCCGCTGCCCAGGAGAAGGCCGCCCAGGCTCTCGCCAAGGCTCAGAATATCTCGGTCGAGCAGGCCAAAGCGCAGGTTGCCCAGTACACCCAGCAGTTCAAGGAGACGGTTGCCACGGCAAAGGATCAGGCCAACAACATCGCCGAAGGAACGGTGGGTCGTGTGTCTCAGGCCTCTCTCTTCGGGGCGCTGGCTCTGATCTTCGGAGCATTGGCTGCCTTCTTCGCGGGCCGCGGCTCGGCAGTCGATCCGACGATCACCCGAACGGCTCCGAACACGCTCGGTGCACATCGGTCATGAGCACCCGCGACACCGCCGCGTCCGAGATCCACGGTCTTGGTACGCTCCCAAGCGATGCGGCGGAGGTCGCCTTGGGCGAGGAAATCGTCCTTCCCCTGATCGAAGAAACTGCGCGCATCGATAAGCGCGCCGTCGAGACCGGACGGGTGCGGGTCTCGACCCGTACCGAGACCATCGACCAGGTCCTTCGCGAGACCCTGCGCAGCGACATGGTCGGGGTAACCCGGC
>NZ_JAKSYE010000064.1 GCF_022829685.1 Methylobacterium sp. E-045 | reverse complement strand
GAACAGGGTGAAGGCCCATTGGATCGCCGCCCGGTCGAAGCCGAACTTCTTCTGGATGTCGGGGACGAAGAACGTCCAGCCGTATTGCAGGTTGGCGATCATCACCATGCAGATCACGCCGATCACCAGCTGACCCCAACGGTATCCATCGGATACCCGCTCGGTCGTTGTTTCCGCCCTCGTCATCGCGTCCTCCACGTTGTTCTATTGTGCATCATTCGAGGCATTGGAGCCGGTTGACCGGCATCCGGTCTTGAAGAAGGCCGGCCCTTGGCGCCGCCGGCATTCTGGTATGTGGAATACCAGCCTCCATCGTGCGTGTCGGCTCGTCAAGAGCAAGTTGCAGAAAAATCGATTCCGCAACGCAGCAAACAGGGATTATTTTCAAGCTCTCATTAAATGAGGCGATGTACGAGGCCAGCCATGCAACTCAAACAGCGCTAACGGCCAAATGCCAGCCTGTCATGTCTTCAAACACATACTGCGATTGATGCGAACGGCAGCCCTCATTTCGGGACTACAGTCCGAAGTCGCTCACCGTAAGCTGAAAAAGACCGATTCATGCGTCGGATCAACCGATACGCCCTGAGCCAACCGAAGGCACCTCGACGCGTGAAGCAATCAGGCGATGGCCGTTGACGGCATCTACGGATCACGCTCCCCGGACGAGGAGCCGGCACCATAGTTCTATTTCGACCGTTGACAACAGGTATTCTGCATACCAGAGTCCTGCCTCAACAAGAGATCCCGGAGAGGCAACGCCATGGAAGCCAGCCAGCGGACCGGCGATAGCGCGGGCCGCCTGCACTATATCCGTATGGATCGATCGGCGCGCGACGCATTGCGGTTGCTGCGCAGTCCCGGTGTCGACGCCCTCGTCGTGATCGACGGTGACCGTCCCACGGATGGCGCCATCATCGGGATCATCACCGAGCGTGAGATCTTCCGTGCCATGGCGGCGCGCGGCCTCGAAGCGCTCGACAATCTCGTCTGGATGCTGGCAAAGGAGGATTTCACCTCCGTCGATATCGGGATGTCCGGTCACGACAGGCTGAAGCAGTTCTGCGCCCACAAGACAGATCATATCGCGGTGACGGATGGTTTCGTGCTGACATCGGTCCAGAACATCTGGAGCTGCCTCGATGAGGTGTCCGGAGCCGGTGGACCGGCTCAGGTCTGAACATGAGTGCGTATCCGGCACCAGGATTTTGAGACCTGTACAATCCCGGTATCTATCGGCGCAGACTAGGTTACGCGCAATCGATCTCCGTGCGGCAGTATTGCGTTGCAAACCAATCGTATCGCAATCGCAGGACAAGATATCCTGCGCGTGATCATTGACCCGCATCCGTTTTGCATTCAAAATTTATCCAAGGTACCTCGTCGTTTCGGCCTTCGATCAAGGCGCGATTCATACGAGTATCGAGGCAGGGAGACGCTACGGGACCGTGCCGGTCGGCAACAGACCGGCCCCGCGCATCTCGTGGACAACAGGGTTAGCAGCGATGCGTTACTTGGCCATTCTCGAATGTCCCGTCGTCTTCGGGGGCGAATCCCCCAACGGGATGACCAGCATGGACATGTGTCCGTCGGCCGGGATCACACGCGGGCTCATCAGCCGGCATGTGAAAGTGATCGATTCCAGGGTCATCGCCGTCTGCATCTGGCAGAGCGAGTTCTGCGCTAAGCTGTTCTTCGACGCGGATTGGTACGAGAAGGCGGGAGTTCTCTGGGGCGACCGCTATCAACTGCGGCTCGAGGCCATCGACGAGGCAGCGGTCGCGTAAAGTCAGGCGAACCGGATTTCGCCACGACGACGCCCGGCCGCCCAAGAAGGTGTTGACTCTCGGAGCGGCCAACAATGTCCATTCCGGAGAGAGAGGTTGCGAATCTCGGTGAGCCCAAGCCGCGCGAGGAATTCGGCCCCTGGAATCCGGGACTCGAATCGAGCCTGCCCAGGGCGTTCCTCGCCCTGGAGACGATCTTTCGGTCAGATCATGTCGAGACCACCCTCGCGGACGCGCGCGAACTCATGGACGTCAGCGGGCTTCCGCTGACGCAGTTGGTCCGTTTTCGAGCACGTCGCCTCGTCGTCCACGAAGTGCTCATCCGCGTCATGGCCGACCTGTCGGTACCGGTCGGCCGGACCTATGGCGATCTCGGGGTCAATTTCCGCGCCATGGTCGGCACCATCCTGCGCGACGGGGTCGCGTCCCATGAGGGCGAGATCTCCGGCCTGCTCGACCGGGTCCGGAACGAGGCCGTGCACATCCTCGAGCGCGAGCTTTCCGTGATGCTCATGCCGAGAAGTGCGGAGGAACCGGTCAAGACATGGCGATCCTCGTGGCGGTTCATCCACGGATCGTCCGAGCCCGAGAGGCGAAGGCGGGAGGCCGGGACACCGGAACAGGCGGCTCTCCTGCATCTCGACGCCTGGCAGGCGCGATGTACGGCGTCGGCCATTCCCGTCGAAGCGGCAGCCTGCGCAGCTTTACGACACGTGGTGACGAGCATCATCAGCCGGCGCGGTTTTCTCATCCGCGACAGGGCGCTTCTCTCGAGCCTCGCCTGCACGCTCGTTTCGAACCAGTACGGCAGTACCCGGATCGGACAGTTGATCGAGCCATGGGTTCGCGACGTCGTCGCCAGCCAGGGCTACTATGTGCTGGCGGCCCAGGACCGGCCGGTGGTCATGAACGTCAAGGGTGCCTCGGCATCGGGCAAGAGCACGATCCGGCCCTATCAGCGGGCGCTTGCCGGGCGGCTCGGGCTCGATGGATCGGATTTCGCGGTGATCACCCCCGACGTCTGGCGCAAGTTCCTGCTCGATTACGACAGCCTCGGCCCCGCGCAGCGCTATGCCGGGACGCTGACCGGGCGCGAGGTGGAGATCATCGATCGCAAGCTCGACCGTCATATGGCGGTCAAAGCTGCCGAAGGGCGCATCTCGCATCTCCTCATCGACCGGTTTCGGTTCGACAGCTTCACCGTCGATCCCGGCGCCGAGAGCGGCAGCCAGCTCCTCACCCGCTTCGGTCACTGCGTCTACATGCAGTTCATGATCACGCCGCCGGAGGCGACGGTGGAGCGGGCATGGAAGCGCGGCGAACAGTTTGGCCGCTACAAAGCGGTGGAGGATCTGCTCGCGCACAATGTCGAAGCCTATACCGGCATGCCCCGCTTGTTTTTCACCTGGGCTCTGAGAACGGACAAGCAGGTCCATTTCGAGTTTCTCGACAACAGCGTCCCGGAGGGTGAGCGGCCGAGAACGATTGCCTTCGGCATCAACGGCGGGATGACCATTCTCGACCTGAAGTTCATCTTCGACATCGACAGGTACCGCAAGATCGATGTCACCGCGCGATCGCCCGACGAGGTGTATGCCGCCGCTGGCTCAATGGAGTCTTCGCAGAACCTGAGCTTCCTGCGCGACTGCGTTCGCCGGATGACGACGATCCGATTTGCCGATCACGGAACGGGGCGCGTCTATGCTCGTCTCGAACGCGCCCGCCTGACCCACCTCGCCGCGGACGTGGTTTTATGCGCGGTCGAGAATCCTGACCTGCACGCGGCCTTGTCCGTCATGGGCGTAACGGATCAGACTCCTGCCTTCGAGGGACCAGGGGAGCGGCTGCGACCGCAGGACACTCACACGTTGGGCCGATGGGGCGACGCGGCCCCGTTCTGATCGTCCACCGGCGACTGCCCGCTAATTGCGCAGGCAGAGGAGGGGATGCCTTCTGAGGATGCGTCCGGCGCCGGTTACCGGCCACCATCGACCTCCGCATGCGCCACAGACATGTCTGGTCGATTAAATGTGATATATCAGTTTGCGCCGCACCATGGCATCACGATGCTGCAACGCGCCATCGGGAGCCCACCATGCTCGTCACCATCTTCGCCGCCGTTCTCTGCATGATCGCTCTTCAGGTCGTCCTCGTTGTGAAAGCCGCCGATCTCCTGTCGGTGCGCCCTGAGAAGACCCGGTCCGAGAGCGGCGATTACGTGGCCGGTTCGGCCGGACGCTTCACCGGTATCGCCTGATCGATCGCGCACGAGCGAAAGAGCGCGGCATCGGGCTCGGGGCCGATACCGCGCTGAGTCGGGAGGAGTTTCACGTCATGCGCGCGAGCCGGGATGTTGAGACACGCGGCCCGCGCTTTGTTCAGGAGCGGATCATTCGGCAGCGATCCTCTGGACCGTGCCGATCGCCCCTGATTCCGAGATCTTGAGCCGGTCGTTCTCGGAATAGCCGAGGACGTCGCGCAGGATCTCGTCGGTATGCTCGCCCAGCAGGGGCGAGCGCTTGACCTCGACCTGACTTGCCGACAGTCGGATCGGGTTTCCCACGGTCAAGTATTTTCCACGCTCCGGATGGTCGACCTCGACCACCGTGCCGGATTTCCGCAGCGACTCGTCCTCCGCAATCTCCTTCATCGAAAGGATCGGGCCGCAGGGGACGTGCAGCGCGTTGAGCGTTTCCATCGCCTCAAACTTGGTCTTCGACATCGTCCAGGCTTCGACGCGGGTGAAGATTTCGTTCAAATGCGGCAGCCGCGCTTTCGGCGTCGCGTAATCGGGATGGGTTTTCCAGGTCGGCTCGCCGATGACGTCGCAGATCGGCTCCCAGACCGCACCTTGGGCGATGAAGTAGATGTACGCGTTGGGATCGGTTTCCCAGCCCTTGCACTTGAGAATGCGGCCCGGCTGGCCGCCGCCGGAATCGTTGCCCGCGCGTGGAACCGAGTCACCAAAACCGATCCCCTCCCCGTACTGGCTGTATTCCTTGAGCGGCCCGCGCTCCAATCGCTGCTGGTCTCGCAGCTTCACCCGGCAAAGGTTGAGAACGCCATCCTGCATGGCGCAATCGACCTTCTGGCCGAGGCCGGAATGGGTCCGCTGGTAGAGCGCGGTGACGATGCCGAGCGCCAGATGAAGGCCCGTGCCGGAATCACCGATCTGAGCGCCCGACACCATCGGGATATCGGTGCGGAACCCCGTGGTGGAGGCAGCGCCTCCGACGCACTGGGCGACGTTCTCGTAGACCTTGCAATTCTCGTAGACGCCCGGTCCGAACCCTTTCACCGAAGCGAGGATCATGCGTGGGTTGGCTTGGTGGATCGCCTCCCAGGTCAGGCCCATCCGGGCGAGAGCGCCGGGTGCGAAGTTCTCCACCAGAACGTCGCACTCCTTCACCAGACGCCACATCACCTCGATACCCTTGGGGTTCTTGGTGTCGAGGGTAATGGACCGCTTGTTGTGGTTCAGCATCGTGAAATAGAGGCTGTCCACATCGGGGATGTCCTGGAGCTGCTGGCGCGTGGCATCGCCGACGCCCGGCCGCTCGACCTTGATCACATCCGCGCCGAACCAAGCCAGGAGCTGGGTGCAGGTCGGGCCGGATTGGACATGGGTGAAGTCGAGGATCTTCACGCCTTCGAGGGCATTCATGGGACTTTTCCGCATTGAAGGGCGTTCGGCGGAGAGGGACACCCGCCGCTCCCGCGTCTCTGGCGCGGCAGCGGCGGAATGGGCCGAGGGGCCTACTTCTTCTTCACCACGCTCTGCGGGTTGAGGCTGCCGATATTGCCGCTCTCGGTACCGGCCTGGGGATCGATGACCGCGTTGATGAGCGTCGGGCGGCCCGAATCCATCGCTGCGTTCACGGCCTGAGACAGCTCGTCCGGCGTCGTCGCGTTGACGCCCACGCCGCCGAACGCCTCCATCATCTTGTCGTAACGGGAATCCCTGACGAAGACGGTCGTGCCGGGGTCGCGTCCGGTCGGGTCCGTATCGGTGCCGCGATAGATGCCGTTGTTGTTGAATACGACGATGCAGACCGGCAGGTTGTAGCGGCAGATGGTCTCCACTTCCATGCCGGAGAAGCCGAAGGCACTGTCGCCCTCGACGGCGAGGACGGGCTTGCCCGTTTCCACGGCGGCGGCGATGGCAAACCCCATGCCGATGCCCATGATGCCCCAGGTACCGACATCGAGGCGCTTGCGCGGCTGGTACATGTCGATGATGCCACGCGCCAGATCGAGGGTGTTGGCACCTTCGTTGACTAGGATCGCGTCGGGCCGCTCGGCGATGATGGTCTTCAGCGCCCCCAGCGCCCCGTGGAAGTCCATCGGGATCGAGTTCTTGCGCAGCTTCGATGCCATCTTGCCGAGGTTCTCCTCCTTCTTGGCGGAGATGGCATCGGTCCAGGATTTCGGCGGGGCCTGCCAGTCGCCCTTCATACCGTCGAGGAGCGCGGTGACGCAGGAGCCGATATCGCCAACGATGGGCGCCACGATTTCGACGTTGGAGTCCATCTCCTTCGGCTCGATGTCGATCTGGATGAACTTCTTCGAACCGGGGGCGCCCCAGGTCTTGCCCTTGCCGTGCGAGAGCAGCCAGTTGAGGCGCGCGCCCACCAGAAGGACGACATCGGCCTCCTTGAGGACGAGCGAACGGGCGGCACCGGCCGATTGCGGATGGGTGTCGGGCAGGAGGCCCTTGGCCATGCTCATGGGGACGTAGGGGATGCCGCTGGTCTCCACCAGAGCACGGACCTCCTCGTCGGCCTGCGCATAGGCCGCGCCCTTGCCGAGAACGATGAGGGGGCGCTTGGCGCTCTTGAGGACATCGAGCGCGCGCTTGATCGCCGAGGGGGCCGGCAGCTGGGCCGGGGCGGCGTCGATGACCTTGACCAGCGACTTGGCGCCGGCCTCGGCCTCCATCACCTGTGAGAAGAGCTTGGCGGGCAAATCCAGATAGACGCCGCCTGGGCGGCCGGACACCGCGGCGCGAATGGCACGGGCGACGGCGATGCCGATATCGGCGGCATGGAGCACCCGGAAGGCTGCCTTGCACAGGGGCTTGGCGATGGCGAGCTGGTCCATCTCCTCGTAATCGCCCTGTTGCAGGTCGACGATCTCGCGCTCGGACGAGCCGGAGATGAGGATCATCGGGAAGCAATTGGTGGTGGCGTTGGCGAGCGCCGTCAAACCGTTGAGGAAGCCGGGAGCCGAGACCGTGAGGCAGATACCGGGCTTTTTCGTCAGGAAGCCCGCGATGGCGGCGGCGTTTCCGGCATGCTGCTCATGGCGGAAGGAGATGACGCGCATACCGGCAGCCTGGGCAAGGCGGCCGAGATCTGTGATCGGAATTCCGGGCACGCCGTAGATCGTATGGATGTCGTTGAGCTTCAGCGCATCGATGACGAGATGAAAGCCATCGGTGAGCTCAGGCTCCGCTGCAACGTCGACATCGATTCTCTGGGCCAAAGCGGACATCGTGTTCTCTCCCTGTTTGTTTGATGTTTTGTTCTGATTGACGACCCGCTGGGCAGGCGGATCGATGACATGACGTCCCTATCGCGAGGCGCCGAGGGCCTCGGCCGAGGACGAAGCACCCCACGCATCCGGCGATTCGATCTCGCCGCAACTCTGGTCGCCCCGCAGACGAGACGTGCTGAGCGTTGCAAGTATGGATGCAATCGACATCCATGACCGACCGTCTCGGCGAGCTTGTATTTTTCTTAAGTCAGCTCGAAAAAATTATGACCTCTTCAAGAAAAGAAGCGCCTTCATCTTACGAGTGGCCATTGCATTCCTCCGTCGCAGCATTCCACGGATGATGATTTATAATGCACCCCATTCCGTTCGCGATACGATCCGGGACCACCGCCGAGATGCCGGGGCCTCGTCACCGACCTCATCCACCCTGTTGCTCAGTCCGTTCGCTCTTGAGACACCGCAAATCCCTGGAGATTGGTGGCATACCAAATACCAACTGTCAAATTGATTTGCAGGATCTTGCTGGATCGGTCGGGCGTCCGGGAATGCGTTCACCGAACGCAGGGGAAAATGGCGACGGCCACATCGCTCCGCCACTGGCGCCGGAATTGCTCTCTCTCCAGACTGCGAGAGCAAGCGGCGATGCTATTCTTGTGTTGAGGGATTGCGTTGGCCCGAAGCGTTCCTTGTATTCCTAACGCGGGTTTGGCATGCTTCACACCAAGTGTGCTCGACCATGTGTGCGAGTTGAAATCATTCCAGGTGTCGAAAATGGTCAAAACCGATACGTTTCAAGTAAAACCCATCGTTGCGACTTCCAGCTTGCGTGCATTGGCCTACGACGCACTGAAAGAAGCAATTACAAATATGAATATCTATAATCAGCGCGAGGAAGTTCGGCTGGATGAGCGAAAGCTCTCTCTGAATCTGGGTGTCAGCCGCACGCCGGTGCGCGAAGCGCTGACTGTGCTGGAGCAGGAAGGTTTCGTACGGTTCGAAGCCCGGCGCGGCGTCTTCGTCATCAAGAAGTCGAAGAAAGAGATCGTCAGCATGATCCAGGCCTGGTCGGCCCTGGAGAGCATGGCCGCGCGCCTCGCCTGCGAGCGAGCCACGGACGAGCAGTTACACTGCCTGCGCGAGCATTTTCCGGAATTTTACGAGGGTCGTCCGTCGGATCATCTCGACGAGTATTCGGAAGCCAATATCCGCTTCCACCAGAAGATCATTTCCCTGGGCCAATGCGACGTGATCAAGGACATCACCAGCAATCTCCTTATGCACGTCCGCGGCATCCGCAACACGGCCATGCGCCAGGGCGACCGCGCCGCCAACTCGATCAAGGAGCACGTGGCGATCATCAAGGCCCTGGAGGCGCGCGACGCGGACCTCGCCGAACGCCTCGTGCGCGAGCACGGCCTCGGGCTCGCCAGTCATGTGGAGAAATACGGCGACTATCTCGACTGACCTGTCCTGTAGCCGGCTTCCCCACACGACAACCGGACGAGAAACGACATCCGGCCCGATCGTCATCGAGGGAATGCGTCCCTGGCGGAACATCGACGGGACGGAGCGGTCCAGCCCGGCGCGAAAAAGCTGCCGGGCGCCGACGCCTCGACGGCGGCGCGTATCGATCCGGGACCAAGTTCGACCACCGCGTTAACGGAACCCTTGCAGAACACTTGCGGAACGTCTACCGTGTTCGTGTTTTGTTTCAGCGGCGTTAGTCGCGGCCATTGGCTTCAGTGGAAGAGTGATCTGTATGTTGACGCGTAAGCAGCTGGATCTCCTCCAATTCATTCAGCAACGGATGCAGGAGAGCGGCGTCCCGCCGTCGTTCGACGAGATGAAGGACGCGCTCGATCTCAAGTCGAAATCGGGGATCCACCGGCTGATCACGGCCCTCGAAGAGCGTGGATTCCTGCGGCGCCTGCCGAACCGGGCCAGGGCGATCGAGGTGATCCGGATGCCCGAAAGCCTGATCGGCGCTCCTGCGCAGAAACCGGCCCCCGCCGGCGAAGTCCGTCGTTTCACGCCCAGCGTCGTCGAGGGCGGACGATCCAAAGCGACGCCTTCCCTGCGCCCGCCCACGACCCAGGCCCAGGACGAGAGCGGACGGGCCATCACCATTCCGGTCATGGGCCGGATCGCGGCCGGTACGCCGATCTCGGCGATCCAGAATCAAAGTCATTCAGTCATGATGTCTCCCGACTTCCTGTCGGGGGGTGAGCATTATGCTCTCGAAGTGCGTGGTGATTCGATGATCGATGCGGGTATTCTCGACGGCGATCTTGTGGTGATCAAGAAGCAGGATACCGCGAATACGGGAGACATCATCGTCGCCCTCATCGACGATGAGGAAGCCACGTTGAAGCGCCTGCGTCGTCGCGGTTCCTCGATCGCCCTCGAGGCGGCCAACCCCGCCTATGAGACGAGGGTACTGGGCCCCGACCGCGTCCAGATCCAGGGGCGTCTCGTCAGTCTCGTCCGCCGTTATTGAGGCTGGTCGTCCGAGGGTGTCTCCGGCAACGGGTCGCCCTCGTCGATCTCCGAATTCGTTGGTGTCGCGATTCGTGCCTTCGTCGAGGGGGCGGGCGCGATGTCGGCACTGGCCGGTCGCCACGGAGGCCGGACGTTTGGTTCATGGGCCGATGTCGCGATCGGGCCGTCTGGCCCGAAGCGGACGGCCGTTGCCCCCCGAGCCGCCAGGAAGGCCCGGTCTATGATCAGGTCGGCTCGGCATCCTTCTGGCGCCTTCATGCGGGCGATAACGACGCTTGCCCTCTCGCAATCCTCCGCAAAGGCTCGCTTGTCCTTGACCAGGGCCACGATGCGACCTGTCTCCGTCCCCACGGCGCAGCCGACCGCATCGCAGCGACTTCTGGTGGAGGCCGATACTGCCCCGGCCTTACGGGAATCGCCGTCCGCTTTGAGCCATTGTTCGAGGACGAAGGCCGGCGGGTTTCCGAGGATGGCCAACCGCCCGTCATGGTCGCGCAAGGCGGCGCCCCCACCTTCGCGGTCGACATAGAGGTCGTAGCGTTGCGCCGTGGCGGCGAGGGCGATGCCGAGAGCGGCCGGAGCGAGGCCGATCCAACGCAAACGCGAGACGGGGAGCGTCAGCAGGAGCAGGGCGAGGGCCAACAGGGAGAGCGGCGTACTGCCAAAGGCCGGCACGACGAGGGTGGCATGGCCAAACCCGCTGATCCGCCCCGAGATCGTGAGCATTCCGCGCACCGCGAGCCCCATCGCCCACCAGACCGGCTGATCGAGGGCAAAGGGATAGGCGAGGATGCCGAGGACCGCCGCCGGCATCACCGCCAGGGAGACGAGGGGCAAGGTCAGGGCATTGCCGATGATTCCGAAGGGTTGAACGGTCTGGAAATGATAGGTCGCGAACGGCGCGGTGGCGATCTGGGCGATCATGGTCGTCGCCAGGGTGCCGAGGATCGCGGCGGCGAGGAACCGCCATGCGCGGGCCAAAAGGCTCGCGCCTTCGCGTGGCGGCATCCAGCGATGGAGCGTGCCGGCGCAGGCGACGAGGCCGGCCACTGCGCCGAAGGACATCTGGAAGCTCGGGCCGAGAAGTCCGTCTGGCTCGCGAGCCAGCGCGATCAGGGCGGCGAGAGCGAGATTTCGCATGCTCAAGGCGGGGCGATCCACGAGGATCGCACCCAGCATCACCAGGGTCATGATGAGCGACCGCTCGGCGGCGATGTCCCAGCCCGAGAAGGTGCAATAGGCGGTGACGCCCACCATGGCGAAGCCGGCGGCGATCTTCTTGATCGGCCATGTCAGGGCGAGCCCAGGAACGAGGGCGAGGGACGCGCGGACGAGCCAGAACACCACGCCGGCCGCGAGCACCATGTGGAGTCCGGAAATCGAGACCACGTGGTAGATGCCCGCCGCGCGCAGGATATCGTTGGTTTCCGGGTTGATGAGGCCGCGCTTGCCCGTCACCAGGGCCGCCGCGACCGCGCCGGCCTGCCCGCCATTGGCGTCGGTGATCCGACGGGTCAGCGCGTTGCGCGCATCATCCACGGCAGCGGCGAGCAAGACCTGCCAGGGCAAGGGTCTGGGCGGAGGCTTCACCTCGATCTTGCCCACGAGGGAGCCGACGGCACCGATCCCGCGAAAGTAAGCATCGCGCGCGAAATCGTATCCGCCCGGCCGGGCCGCCTCTGGCGGAGGCAGGAGCCGTGCCGTCGCCGAGATGAAATCACCGGGCTTCAGGGTGAGCGCCTTCTTGTAGGACACGCGAACCCGGGTCGGCCGGCGATCGGGCGTCAAGGCGCCGAAACTCTCCACGAGGACGATGAGGCGAGCACCGACTTCCCGCTCGTCGAGGGCTTCCACGAGGCCGGTGAGCGGCGCGATGGTCGTCCGGGCAAGGACGGGAGACGCCACGATCCGTAGACGCAATACGGCGGCCGAGAAGCCGAGGAACGATGCGGCAAGCCCGAGAACCAGAGCGAGAGCGACCGGCCTCGCGCCGAGGAACGGCACGGCGGCCGAAAGGGCGAACGCCACGAGGAGTGGTGCTGCCAGCGACGGCTCGCCGTGGGTGGCCGTGAAACAGACGAGGATGCCGAGGCCGAACGCGACGGCGAGCCATGGAAACAGCCGGCGCTGTTCGGATTCCTCCGCGAGCCCGCCGGCGAACCAGCGCTTTACCGCATCGAACGAAGCCGACGGCGATCGCAGGCGGGCCAGGCCTGCGATCGTGGCGTCCTTTGCTCGCGCACTGGCCTCGGCCATCTCCCGCTGAGTCCCCCTCGGGGCTCACCCTGTTCGAGAACGCCCGCGCGCGGCATCGGTCCCACCTCGCGACTCGGCGCCACGTTTTCTTAACGTCACCGCAAACGCATGCTACATGCGCCGATCCGGGCCGGTCGATCCGCCCTCCCACTTTCACGCACAAGTTAAGCCGCCCGATGTCGTCACCCGTCGTCACGCGTTTTGCCCCCTCCCCTACGGGCTACCTGCACATTGGGGGAGCGCGCACGGCGCTCTTCAACTGGCTCTATGCCCGCCATTTCGGCGGCAAGATGCTGTTGCGAATCGAGGATACCGATCGGGAGCGCTCCACTCAGGGCGCCATCGACGCGATTCTCGACGGGCTCAGCTGGCTCGGCCTCGATTGGGACGGGGACGTGGTCTACCAGTTCGCCCGCGCTGACCGGCACCGCCAAGTTGCGGAAGGCCTGCTCGCCTCGGGCAACGCCTATCATTGCTATGCCACGCCGGACGAACTCACCGCCATGCGTGAAGCAGCCCGCGCCGAAGGGCGCCCCATGCGTTACGACGGTCGCTGGCGCGACCGCGATCCGTCCGAGGCGCCGGCCGGCGTCAAGCCGGTGATTCGTCTGCGTGCTCCGTCCGACGGCGAGACGGTGGTGGAGGATCAGGTCCAGGGCCGCGTGACCTGGGCCAACAAGGACCTCGACGATCTCGTCCTGCTTCGCTCCGACGGCAACCCGACCTACATGCTCGCCGTCGTCGTCGACGATCACGACATGGGCGTGACCCATGTGATCCGCGGCGACGATCACCTTACCAATGCCGCGCGGCAGGGACAGATCTACGACGCACTCGGCTGGGCCGCGCCGATCATGGCACATATCCCGCTGATCCACGGGGCGGATGGCGCCAAGCTGTCGAAGCGTCACGGTGCGCTCGGTGTCGATGCCTATCGCGACCTCGGCTACCTTCCCGCGGCCTTGCGCAACTATCTCGTCCGCCTCGGCTGGAGCCATGGCGACCAGGAGGTCTTCTCGACGCAGGACATGATCGCCGCCTTCGACCTGAAGTCGATCGGTCGTTCCGCTGCCCGATTCGATTTCGCGAAGCTGGAGAACCTCAATGGGCTCTACATCCGCGGGGCTGACGATACCGTGTTGATCGATGCGATCGAAACGATCCTTCCGGTCCTTGCCCCCGACCGCGGATTGCCCGCCTCCTTGTCGCCCGAGCTTCGTGCCAAGCTCGGCGCGGCGATGCCGGGTCTCAAGGAGCGCGCCAAGACACTCGTCGACCTTCTCGACAGCGCCTATTACCTCACCGCCTCACGCCCCCTCGGCCTCGACGACAAGGCGAACGCACTCTTGAGCGACGAGGCCCGCCGGCGCCTCACCGCGATCCTGCCGGCCCTCGCCGACCTGCCGGAGTGGAATGCGGCGAGCACGGAGGGGGCCGTGCGCCGATTCGCCGAAGAGAACGCACTCAAACTGGGACTCATCGCCCAGCCCCTTCGGGCTGCGCTAACCGGGCGCGCGACCTCGCCGCCTGTCTTCGACGTCATGGCTGTCCTCGGTCGCGAAGAGTGTCTGGGGCGCCTTGCCGATCAGTCGTCTTCGACCTGATCTCCGACGTTCGAACGGTGACAGATCGGCCTGGTTTTCGCTTGAGCGGCGGAGTGGCGAGGGGGATCGGTTGTAGGCGGTCTGATGATCCGCTAACCCGATAGGAGTGTGAGCACCTGCAGCATAAATCTGTTCGTGCGCACCGGGCCGGCGTGGTGAATGTCGCCACGCGGGCCGGTGCTACCCTCTGCCAAGGTCTGCCTTCTGCCAAGAAAGGGTCCACGTCTCCATGAGCGCCACCAGCACGATCTCCGTGGGCGACAACCAAGTCGATCTTCCGATCAAGACCGGTACGATCGGACCCGACGTCATCGACATCGGCAAGCTCCACGCCAAGACCGGCATGTTCACCTTCGATCCGGGGTTCACCTCCACCGCGTCCTGCGAATCGAAGATCACCTATATCGACGGCGACGCCGGCGTCCTCCTCTATCGCGGCTACCCGATCGAGCAGATCGCCGAGCAGGGCGATTTCCTCGAGACCTGCTATCTCATGCTGTTCGGCGAGTTGCCGACGCCTGCCCAGAAGGCGGATTTCGACTACCGGGTCACGCGCCACACCATGGTGCACGACCAGATGAACCGCTTCTTCCAGGGATTCCGCCGCGACGCCCACCCGATGGCGATCATGGTCGCCTGCGTCGGTGCACTCTCGGCCTTCTATCATGACTCGACCGACATCTCGGACGACAAGCAGCGGATGATCGCGAGCTTGCGCATGATCGCCAAGATGCCGACGCTGGCCGCGATGGCCTACAAGTATTCCATCGGACAGCCGTTCGTGTACCCGAAGAACGATCTCGACTACACCTCGAATTTCCTGCGGATGTGCTTCGCGGTGCCGACTGAGGAGTTCGTGGTCAACCCGATCTATGCCCGTGCGCTGGACCGGATCTTCATCCTGCATGCCGATCACGAGCAGAACGCCTCGACCTCCACCGTGCGCCTCGCCGGTTCGTCGGGTGCCAACCCCTTCGCCTGTATCGCCGCCGGCATCGCCTGCCTGTGGGGACCGGCCCATGGCGGCGCCAATGAGGCGGCGCTCAAGATGCTGGAAGAGATCGGCACGCCCGACAACGTGGCGAAATACGTTGCCAAGGCGAAGGACAAAAACGACCCGTTCCGCCTGATGGGCTTCGGTCACCGCGTCTATAAGAATTACGATCCGCGTGCCCGTATCATGCAGAAGACCACGCATGAGGTCCTCAGCCAGTTGGGTATCAAGGACGATCCGCTCCTCGAAGTCGCCGTGCAACTCGAGCAGATCGCCCTGAAGGACGAGTATTTCATCGAGAAGAAGCTCTACCCGAACATCGATTTCTATTCCGGCATCACCCTCAAGGCGATGGGTTTCCCGACGTCGATGTTCACTGTGCTCTTCGCGCTCGCCCGCACCACCGGCTGGATCGCCCAGTGGGCCGAGATGATCGAGGATCCGTCGCAGAAGATCGGCCGCCCGCGCCAGCTCTACATCGGCCCGGACAAGCGCGAATACGTGCCCATCGGCCAGCGCGGCTGACGCTGGCGAGAGGAGCGAGACAAAGGTCCGCTCCACCCCTTCGTCGAACGGGTGGAGCGCCTGACGAACCCGATCCGGAGGCCGGGCCGAGAAGGCGCGAGGCGTCCTTTTCTCGGCTCGAAGACGAGCCGCTTTGGCGGCTTTTTCCGCGATACCTCTTGAACCACCCTGGCCGTGCGGCAAGCATCTGGAATGAGTGCTTGGACTGACAGGCCGGCCCGGGGCGATCCATAGCCAAACAAAAAGGCCGCCCTCTCGGGCGGCCTTTCTCGTCTCGGCGATGATCCTATGGGATCAGCGCGAATAGAACTCGATCACGAGGTTCGGTTCCATCTGGACCGGGTAGGGAACCTCGCTGAGGCTCGGCACGCGGGTGACGCGGGCCGTCATCTTGGCGTGATCCACCTCGATGTAGTCGGGCACGTCACGCTCGGCGAGCTGCGAAGCGACGACCACGATCTCGAGCTGCTTCGAGGCATCCTTCACCTCGATCACGTCGCCCGGCTTCACGAGGAAGCTGGCGATGTTCACGCGGCGACCGTTCACCTTGACGTGGCCATGGTTCACGAACTGGCGGGCGGCGAAGGGGGTCGGCACGAACTTGGCACGGTACACGACCGCGTCGAGGCGACGCTCCAGCAGGCCGATCAGGTTCTCGCTCGAGTCGCCGCGCAGGCGGATCGCCTCGGCGTAGTAACGGCGGAACTGCTTCTCGGTGATGTTGGCGTAGTAGCCCTTGAGCTTCTGCTTGGCGCGCAGCTGCGTGCCGAAGTCGGACATCTTGCCCTTGCGGCGCTGGCCGTGCTGGCCCGGGCCGTACTCGCGGCGATTGACGGGGCTCTTCGGGCGGCCCCAGATGTTCTGGCCCATACGGCGATCGAGCTTGTGCTTCGCCTGAATACGTTTTGACATCGCGGTTCCTCTCAGCGAGTGAGATTGGTCGAGGAACGCGCCCTCCTCTTTCCGAAGCGGCCCAGGGCCGAGGCGGAACGACAGAGCGGACATTGCCGCTCACGGGTGCGCTTGAAAAAGCTGCGGGGCCCCTCTCGGAGCCCCGTAACTGAGCGCTGCATAGGCGAGAGACGCCCTTTGGTCAATGCCGCGGCGGCAACGCGTCTATTGCAGGGCCAGCGGCATCATCTCCACGGCGACGTCGCCGACGCCCCTGGCATCGAGAGAGCGACGCAGGGAAGGCGTGATACCCGCACCGCTGGTGAAGGCTGTGAGCCCCGGGGGGACGTCGTCCATCGGATTGCGCCGAGATGGACCGAGAAGCTGCGTCACCCGCCGGGCGATGGCCGGCGCAGGGTCGATCCAGGTCACTTCCCAGGGGGCGAGGCGCTGGAAGCGCGCAAGCAGCAGGGGGTAATGGGTGCAGGCGAGGCAGACCACGTCCGTGCGCCGCCCGTCCTCTCCCTCGACGAAGCAGGGCGCGATCTCGGCCGCAAGCAACGCGTCGTCGACTGGATGGCCGGCGAGTTCGGCTTCGGCATAGGCCGCCAGATTCGGGGATCCGACGAGGGTCACCGTGCAATCGCTGGCATAGGTCTCGATCAGGTCGTGGGTGTAGGGCCGCGCCACGGTGCCCGGCGTCGCCAGAAGGCTGATCCGGCGCGAGCGTGTCGCCTCCGCCGCCGGCTTGATCGGCGGCACGACGCCGACGAAGGGTGTCGAGAAGCGCGCCCGGAGCGCAGGCAGCACCAGGGTCGACGCCGTATTGCAGGCGATGACGACGAGATTGGGGGCGTGGCGCAGGAGAAGCCTTTCCATCACCGCTAGCACGCGGGCGACAAGGATGGATTCCGCCAGGCGTCCATAGGGAAAGGCGGCGTCGTCGGCGGCATAGACGTACCGCGCATCAGGCCGGGCGCGCCTGACCTGTTCGAGAACTGTGAGCCCCCCGAGCCCGGAATCGAAGACGAGGATGGTCGGGGTCGGCCGGATTTCCGCCGCCAGTGCCGCTGTCATCGCTCCCGCCATCAGATCGATCCGCATACGAGCCTTGCCTGGACACTGTGCGTGGATGGAGGAGTGTCGGGCCGGCAGGGTTAAGGCCGTGTCACTGAGGCATGAAAAAGGCCCGGCATTTTTCGCACTGGCGCACCGCGTCGATGGGCGCAGGCGAGGGGCCGTTGCCGAATGACGGCGGAGCCATATTTCCGCACCGTGGATACGAGTGGGATGATCGATATGGCAGCGACGGCGGCAATGCGCGAGACCTCGCACCAGACGGACAGCGTGGCCTTCCCACCGCCGAACGTCTCGGCGAGGCCAGTGGATCGCACAGCCTGGATCAGGGCCTTCCGCGCCGTGCGCGACGAAACCGAGCACCGCGCCGCTCCGCTATCGCCCGAGGATCAGCAGATCCAGTCCATGGCCGATGCCAGCCCGACGAAATGGCACCGGGCGCATACCACGTGGTTTTTCGAACAATTCCTCCTGCGCGAACACGTGCCCGGCTACTGCATCTACGATGAGCGGCTGCATTACCTCTTCAACTCCTACTATGTCGCCGCTGGACCCCGGCAGCCGAGAATCATGCGCGGTCTCATCACAAGGCCGACCGCCGATGAGGTCGCCGGGTACCGCGCCCATGTGGACCGGGCGGTTGAGCGTCTCCTGTCGGACGCCACCGACTCGACCCTCGACACGGTGCTGCCCGTCCTCGAAATCGGCCTCTATCATGAGCAGCAGCATCAGGAATTGCTGCTGACCGACATCCTCCACGCCTTCGCGCAGAACCCCCTGGGCCCCGTCTACGATGCCGAGTGGCGGTTTCCTCGCCCGGTATCGAGCAACGGAACCGCCGAACTGCAGGGGCGGGTCGTGAAGATCGGGCACGATGGCGATGGATTTTCCTTCGACAACGAATCCCCACGGCATGAGACGCTGATCCTGCCCTGTCAGATCGACAGGGGCCTCGTCACCAACGCACAATGGCTGGCCTTCATCGAGGATGGCGGCTACGCGCGCCCGGAACTCTGGCTCTCGGATGGCTGGCTCGCAGTGCAGGCAGAGGGCTGGGAAGCCCCCGGCTACTGGCAGCGTAACGATGCCGGGCAATGGTCGAGTATGACCCTAGCCGGACAGACGAGCATCGACCCGGCCCTGCCCGTGACTCATGTGAGTTATTTCGAGGCGGACGCCTATGCGCGATGGGCGGGGCGCGATCTGCCCACCGAGTTCGAGTGGGAAACTGCCGCCACGGAGGGGCTTCTCGACGATGCCTTCGGCCTCGTCTGGCAATGGACTCGCTCGGCCTACCTCTCCTACCCGGGCTATCGGCCCGTTCCCGGTGCGCTCGGCGAATACAACGGTAAGTTCATGTCGAACCAGTTCGTCCTGCGAGGCTCATCCGTGGCGACCTCCGACGGGCATGCCCGGATCGGCTACCGCAACTTCTTCTATCCACATCAGCGCTGGCAGTTTACGGGGCTGCGGCTGTCGAACTATCGCGATTGAGCGCCGTTTCCCCCACCCGCGTCCTTTGGCGTTCCTTGGAGACTTGCCCGTGACCATCAACCCCGTCTTCACGGACGCCACTCCCCTGTCCACCGTAAGCCCGGAGGAACAATTCCGCGACGACGTCCTCGTTGGGCTCGCGGCATCGCAGAAGTTCATTCCGGCGAAGTACTTCTACGACGAGATCGGCTCGGACCTGTTCGAATCCATCACCCAACAGCCCGAATATTATCCCACGCGGACGGAAATCGGCATCCTCGAAGCGTTCGGCTCGGACATCGCGTCACTCCTTCCGTCGCACGCGAACTTGGTGGAATTCGGCAGCGGCTCGACGGTGAAGGTCCGGCGTCTTCTCGCCCATCTGACCGATCTGGCCGCTTACGTGCCGGTTGACGTTTCGGAAAGCTTTCTCCGGAGCGAGGCCGAAACCCTGTCGCGGGACTTCCCCCACCTGTCGATCCAGCCGGTCGCCGCGGATTTCACCCGGCCCTTCACCCTTCCCGACGGTCTTTCCGACGGCGCCGTCGCAGGCTTCTTTCCCGGCTCGACCATCGGCAATTTCGAGCCGCCCCAGGCCGCCCGTCTCCTCGCTCATTTCGGACGGGTCCTCGGGCGTGGAGCATCCCTGATCGTCGGCGTCGATCTCGTGAAGGACAAAGCCGTACTGGATGCGGCCTATGATGATGCGGCCGGCGTGACGGCGAAGTTCAACCTGAACCTGCTCGATCGGATCAATCGCGAACTTGATGCCGATTTCGACCGATCCTCCTTCGCCCACCGGGCCTACTTCGCCCCCGAGACGTCACGGGTCGAGATGCACCTCGTGAGTCTGCGCGCCCAGGACGTGTCGCTGGAGGGCCGCCGCTTCCGGTTCTCGGAGGGAGAGACGGTTCACACCGAGAACAGCTACAAGTACACGATCGACGGCTTCCGCGACCTCGCCGCCGAGGCAGGGTGGGACGTGGCGAAGAGTTGGACCGATGCCGAGGGCCTGTTCTCGGTCCATGCACTGACCCGCTGAGGGTCAGGCCTTCTTCTCGAGCATCTGCTTGACCTGCATCAGTTGGTCCCAGACCGTGCCCGGGGTGGTGCCGAGCACGTCGAAGCCGGCGCTGATCCCCCAGTAGATCCCGTAGCAGATGATCGGAACGAGGATCCAACCCAGGATTTCCTCGCCCCGACGGCGACGTATGCGCCGGCGCCGGCGCTCTTCCCGGCGCGTCAATTTCTGCGGGCGAGCCGCGACGGGCGTGCCCTGGCTCGAGAGCGGCGTCAGGGGGCCCTCTTGCAGATCGCTCATGGATACTCCCCTGTTATCGCGAGTGGCTTCTGACGATCTTTCACCAGATGCTCCTCGCAACGGTCCGAACCGCCGCGGGATACAAAAGGCTGTGACGTCGCTCGCGAGCCCCCTCGCAGGATTCACGTCCGGACGGGAGCCTCTGCGCCCGTTCCAACGCGGTTGCTAGCGACCGATCCTGCCCGTGTCGACCGCCGGACCGATGTTTTCGAGGCCCAACGCAAGAAGGGGCGCGGCTTCCCGAAGGAAGACGCGCCCCGCCAGACTGACAGCCGGTACGATCAAGCCCGGACGAGAGGCACCTTCGGCACGGTGCGGACGCCGCCAGATCCCCCCGAGCCGCCCTTGTCGTCCTTCTTCGCGTCGTCCTTCTTTCGTGGCGCAGCCTTGGCCCGACTCCGCTTGCGCTTGGCCCCGCCGGCGTTGGAGACGTCCTTCTCCGGCTTGGGGGTCACTGGTCCGGCCGGGAACTCGAAGGCCAGCGCATCCTTCTGCGCCAACGCCTCGCCGTCCTCGGCCTTCTTCAGCACCACCCGCACGGCGCCGCCATCCTTGAGGCGTCCGAACAAGACCTCGTCGGCGAGTGGCGTCTTGATCGTGGTCTGGATAAGGCGCGCCATGGGCCGCGCGCCCATCGCCTCGTCATAGCCGTTCTCGGTCAACCATTCGCGCGCTTCGTCCGAAAGCTCGATCGTGACGTTGCGATCAGCCAGCTGAGCCTCAAGCTGGAGCACGAACTTGTCGACCACCTTGGCCACCACGTCCTTCGGCAGGTGACCGAAGGAGATGATGGAATCGAGGCGGTTGCGGAATTCCGGCGCGAACAGCTTGTTGATCGCCTCCACGTCGTCTCCCGTGCGCTTCGTCTGGGTGAAGCCGTAGGCGGACTTCGCCATGTCCGACGCGCCCGCGTTCGTCGTCATGATGATGATGACGTTGCGGAAATCCACCTGCTTGCCGTTGTGATCGGTCAGCTTGCCGTGATCCATCACCTGCAACAGGATGTTGAATAGGTCCGGATGGGCCTTCTCGATCTCGTCCAGAAGCAACACGCAATGCGGATGCTGGTCGATCCCGTCCGTGAGCAGGCCGCCCTGGTCGAAGCCGACATAGCCGGGGGGCGCGCCGATGAGGCGGCTCACCGTATGCCGCTCCATGTATTCCGACATGTCGAAGCGGATCATCTCGATGCCGAGGGACGAGGCGAGTTGCTTGGCCGCCTCCGTCTTGCCGACACCGGTCGGCCCGGCGAACAGGTACGAGCCGATCGGCTTGTCGGGATCGCGCAATCCCGCACGTGCCAGCTTGATCGCCGAGGTCAGCGCCTCGATGGCGTTCGACTGACCATAGACCACCCGTTTCAGGTTCTCGGTAAGGTTCTTCAGAACCACCGCGTCGTCCTTCGAGACGGTCTTTGCCGGGATGCGGGCCATGGTGGCGATGGTCGCCTCGATCTCCTTGACGCCGATCGTCCGCTTGCGGCGGGCTTCCGGCACCAGCATCTGCGAAGCTCCGGTCTCGTCGATCACATCGATCGCCTTGTCGGGCAATTTGCGGTCGTTGATGTAGCGCGCGGACAACTCCACAGCGGCCTTCACGGCCTCGGTCGTATACTTGAGCTTGTGAAACTCCTCGAAATAGGGCTTGAGCCCCTTTACGATCTCGATCGCATCCGGGATCGACGGCTCGTTCACGTCGATCTTCTGGAAGCGCCGTACCAGAGCCCGGTCCTTCTCGAAGTACTGACGGTACTCCTTGTAGGTGGTCGAGCCAATGCAGCGGAGCGAGCCGTTGGCCAAGGCGGGCTTGAGCAAGTTCGATGCGTCCATCGCACCGCCCGAGGTCGCGCCGGCACCGATGACCGTGTGGATCTCGTCGATGAAGAGCACCGCATTCGGATGCGCCTCGATCTCCTTCATCACCTGCTTGAGACGCTCCTCGAAATCACCGCGATACCGCGTGCCCGCGAGCAAGGTGCCCATGTCGAGGGAGAACACCGTCGCGTCGATGAGGACTTCCGGCACTTCCTTGTTGATGATCTTGCGCGCCAAGCCCTCGGCGATGGCGGTCTTGCCCACGCCGGGATCGCCGACGAGCAGAGGGTTGTTCTTCTGCCGGCGGCAGAGAATCTGGATCGTGCGCTGGACCTCGCTTTCGCGTCCGATCAGCGGATCGATCCGGCCGTCGCGCGCCTTCTTGTTGAGATTGACGCAATAGGCTTCCAGCGCGTCGCCCTTCTTCTTGGTTCGGTTGTCCGTCTCCTCGCCGCTCGGACGCTCGGACGAGGCCTCTTCTTCCGCACCACGAACGGGCTTCGCCTCCGAGGCGCCCGGGCGCTTGGCAATGCCGTGACTGATGTAGTTGACCGCGTCGTAGCGGGTCATGTCCTGCTCCTGCAGGAAGTAGGCGGCATGGCTCTCACGCTCGGCGAAGATCGCCACGAGCACGTTGGCCCCTGTCACCTCTTCGCGCCCGGAGGACTGGACGTGAATGACCGCGCGCTGGATCACGCGCTGGAAACCCGCCGTCGGCTTGGCATCCTGGCGTCCGTCGCCGATCAGGTTGGCGAGTTCGGTGTCCACATACTCGACCAAGCTGCGTTTCAGCGTGTCGACCTCGACGTTGCAGGCACGCATGACGGCTGCTGCATCCTGATCGTCCACCAGGGCAAGGAGCAGGTGCTCCAGCGTCGCGTATTCGTGCCGGCGCTCGCCGGCGAGCGCCAGAGCGCGGTGGAGAGCTTGTTCTAGGCTGCGAGAGAAGCTGGGCAAAAGCGGGTCCTCGTGTGGGGTGCCTATTTTTTTTCCATGACGCACTGGAGAGGATGTTGGTGTTTACGCGCGAAGTCCATGACCTGCGTCACCTTGGTCTCCGCCACCTCGTAGGTAAAGATCCCGCACTCGCCGACGCCATTCTGATGCACGTGCATCATGATCTGGTAGGCGTCGGCCTGTGATTTGTTGAAGAATTTCTCGACCACATGCACGACGAACTCCATCGGCGTGTAATCGTCGTTGAGAAGGAGCACGCGGTACAAGCTCGGCCGTTTGGTCTTTGGCTTGGTCCGCGTGATGATGGCCGTCCCCGAGCGGCCGTCGTCATTGCCGCCGGGTCCTATGGGATCGGCGCCGCGCGGGGCCGGAGGACCGGCGTGGATCGCCCCGTGATGCCCGGCGGCCGCGGCGAAACCACCGTGATCGAGGACGGAAAAGACCGGACAACGCATCGGGTCGTCGAACATCGGAATAGCATCGACCCCATTTGTGGCAGCGGAGTCCGGACGCGGATTGAGAGAACCGACCGGCTTCCAGACTGCACGCTGGCGCGGCGCACCTGCTTCTGCGTCAATCTATAGGCCGTTTCCCGACTTCGCCAGTCGCCTGCGCGCACTTGTCCGGTACGCCAAGCCATGAACGCCCACCGCGAGGCGGACATCGCCCGGCGATGTCGCGGGGAGGTGCCATGGCACACGACAAAGGGCGACCGAGCCTTCGCTCGATCGCCCTTTGTCACTCCAGGCGTAGCCGGCTCCGGCGCCGGATGGTCGCTCAGTTGGCGGCGGGAAGCTTGATGTTGGCCAGGCCTTCGAGCGGCTTGCCGATCTCCTTGGCGAGCTCGGCATACAGGCCACCGACGAGCTTCGCCTGGGCGACCATGCGCTCGTAGGATGCCTTCATGAACTCGGCCTGGATTTCCATGGCGCCCTGAGGGGTCTTCGCCTCGGCCAGCTTCTTCATGGTGGCGCTGCCATGCTCGAACGATTGCTTGGTGTAATCCGCCATCTCGGTGCCGACGGTCTGGTTCGTCCGCGCGACCAGCGACACGTTCTTCATCACGGAGTCGAGGCCGGATTTGTCGAAAGCGGGGATCTTGTCGAAAAGCTGATTCGTCATGGGATGTGAGATACCCTCTCGGGCATTCCTCTGGGGGGCCGGATGTCGACACGGCCGTTCCCCCGACCCGCGGAATCGACCAATGCAAGGTTTATGTGCATTGCAACATAAAACGTCAAGACCATACCGCATCGCAGCAAAAGCGATCAAATCAATCGCATGGCATTAACCGGGCCGTAACCGCGTCGACCTAGCGTGATTGACAGATGTTGTGAGGGCACGGCGGCCCGTTCGCCGGCCTTGCAGTGATGATGCAGTGCAAGCCGATCCCAGGGTCGGTTGTCGAGGACACCCCGTCGCGATGCGTAGCGTTCCGAGTCGCTCCCGGACGACCCATGGGCTGCCGGCCCTCATTGCGGCCGCGGCCGTTCTCACGGCCATCGCCTCGCCCGCCGATGCGCGTCGCGGGCACCATCACCGGGGCGGCGGAGGGGGCTACAACCCGCCCTACGCCGCCATGGTGGTCGACGTGAAGACGGGCCGCACCCTGCATGCGGTCAACGAGGATTCCCTCCGCCACCCGGCATCGATCACCAAGGTGATGACGCTCTACATGCTGTTCGAGCAGCTCGAGCGCGGCCGCTTCAACCTCGATTCGCCGCTGACCGTCTCGGCTTTTGCCGCCGCCCAGGCGCCGTCCAAGCTCGGCCTCCGGCCGGGCTCGACCATCGAGGTGGAGGACGCGATCAAGGCGATCGTGACGAAATCTGCCAATGACGTGGCCTGTGCCATCGGCGAGAACATCGCCGGCTCGGAGCCGAAATTCGCCGAGATGATGACCCGCAAGGCGCAGGCCCTGGGTATGACCAGGACCAACTACGCCAACGCCTCGGGCCTGCCCGATGCGGACCAGATCACCACGGCGCGCGACCTGACCATCCTCGCCCGCGCGATCCAGGACCGGTTTCCGCGTTACTACAAGTACTTCCAGACCCGCTCCTTCGCCTTCCGCGGTCGCGTCATCGGCAACCACAACCGCCTTCTCGGCAATGTCGAGGGCGTCGACGGCATCAAGACCGGCTACACCCGCGATTCCGGCTTCAACCTGATGACCGCCGCCAAGTCCGACGACCGCCAGATCGTGGCGATCGTGCTGGGCGGAAAGTCGGGTGCCAGCCGCGACCGGATCATGGCCGATCTCGTCCGGGCGAACCTGCCCCGCGCCTATGCCGGCAACCGCCAGGCCCCGGCGGTGACGGAGGTCGCCGAGCGCGGCCGTCCCGCCGTGGTCGCGGACGCCACCTCGCGGACCCGCACCCAGGTCGCCTCGGCCGACGAGGAGGATGTCGAGGTCGAGACCACCGCCTCGACCCAGCCCCTCGATATCAGCCCGCGCCAGACCACGACGCCCGGAAGCGCCGGCGCCAAGTGGCGGAGCGGCGCCCTCCCGGCCTCGGCTCAGGCCTACGCGCCGAGCAGCGCGCCCACGGCGTTCCCCGGAACCAAGGTCTCCCCGAGCGGCAAGTCCGATGCACGTCTCGCATCGGTGGATGGCGCCCGGCCCGAGCCCGCGCCGAAGGCATCGTCCACGAGCCGCGTCACGCCCACCGCCTGGGTGATCCAGCTCGGTGCCATGGACGACGAGGACAAGGCCAAGTCGATGCTCTCCGAAGCCCGCAGCCGGGCAGGAAGCGCGCTCTCGAAGGCGTCACCCTACACCGTGAGGGTCGACCATGGCGGCGCAACCCTCTACCGCGCGCGGTTCTCGGGCTTCAGCGAGCAGGAAGCAGCGCAGGATGCCTGCTCCACCCTGAAGCGCAACGGCTTCAACTGCTTCGCCACGCGAAGCTGAATCGCGCCATGGCAGGGGCTGCGTCCCCCGGAATGGCGAAGCCCTTCTGACAACGGCGACGACGCCCCTCGCGTCCTCGCCGAACCCCCTCGGCTGTTCGCCGTCGGGTCCGATCGAGCAGTTTCCTGGCAACGCGCGTGGAGTATCAGCGATGTCGGCTCACAAGCCTGTCTCGGGCCGCGTTGATGCGCGACGCCCCCTCGACCGTTCCGCCCTGGTCGGGATGCCACCGTTTCATCAGCGTCCGATGAGCCGTGCGGATCTGCTGCAAGGTCGCCCCGCTCTGAAGCCCCAGGATCTGGTGAGCCTCCTCCTGCGTCATCGCCCCTGGATCCGGCGGACGGCGCGACCCCGCGTTGGCATCTCTCTCAGCGTCTACACGCCCGGTGGCCGTCCTGCCGTCGAGATACGCCTGTAACCGGCGGGCGGCGATGCGGTCCGCCTTGCGGCAGACCGCGAGGATCTGCATCAGCGCCGCTTCCGGAAGCTGTGACAGACGACGCCCGGCATAGGGACCGATCTGAACGATGCCGTCGGCGGTCCGTCCGTCGGGCATCACCTCGAACAGCAGGATCGCGGGCCGCGCGACGGCGGCGCGACGGACGTAGCCGCGCAGCCGCACGACCAGGGCATCGACACCGTCGAGGAACCAGAACGCGACACCCCCGAACAGGATCGCGAGTTCGATCCGTCCGCGAATTGCCGCAACCGCCGCCAGGGCGAGCAAGACATAACCGCCGCTGCGCCTCATGACGCGCGGCGTGATCAACCGCCGCAGGCGCCGGACGAGCTGGGGCTTGGCGTTCCTGGCGTACCACCACAGGACGAACAGGGCCACGAGGGCGGCGAGCATCGTCATCGGCGGATGTCGTGATCGAGCGAGACCCGTCCGTCGATCCTGATCTGGACGTCGCCGATCCGGTGCGAACCGCTCGGCCAGCCGGCCTGCTGAGCGCCGCGATCCGGGCAACTGGCACGCGGCGGCAGGCGAACTCCCTCGGGAGCATCGTCGGGGCATAGGCGCCGCGCTCCGTCCTCGGCTTCGGCCGGCATCGCGCCGAGCGTCAGCGCGACGTAGACGAGGGATCGGGACAGGCGGGCCTTCGTCGTCATTGCGTGTCTTGTGTGTTCTCGTGCGGCACGGTTCCAACCCTACTGCACCGGAAACGGCCGATGTTACAGCCCGGACAGGGAAAGCCTCATTGCCGCGTCTCCGCCACGTCCGCCGTGGTGACCCTCACCTTGCGGATGCGCCCGTCCCGGTCCACGGCGAGATCGATGGTCTTGCCGATGCCCGCCGCCTCCATGGCGGCGGTGAGGTCGGCGAGGCGGTGCACCGGCTGGCCGCCCGCTCCGACGATGACATCGCCGATCGTGCCGGTCTGGACATCGACACCGCGCAACCCCGCCTCGGCGGCCGGTGAGCCGCGCAGGACCCGCAGGACCACGACGCCGTCGATCCCCAGTCGCGCGGCGGTGGCTTCCTGGCCGGCGATGATGCCGATACCCGGATTGCGGGTGCGACCGTTGCGGATGAGTTCGGGGACGACCCGGTTCACCACGTCCACGGGGATCGCGAAGCCGATGCCGGCGCTGGCGCCCGAGGGAGAATAGATCGCCGTGTTGACGCCGACGAGTCGCCCCGCGGAATCGAGGAGCGGCCCGCCGGAGTTGCCGGGATTGATCGCGGCGTCGGTCTGAATGACGCCGGATAGCTCCCTCCCCTCTCCCGTGGGGAGCCGGCGGCGGAGAGCGCTGATGACGCCTGTCGTGAGGGTATGGTCGAGGCCGAACGGGTTGCCGATGGCGAAGGCCGCCTGCCCGACCTTGAGATCCGTCGAGGTGCCGATGGCCAGGGGCGGCGGAACGACACCGGTCCCACCGAGGCGAAGCACCGCAAGGTCGTAGCTCGGCGCGGTCCCGACGATCGTAGCCGGGCGGACTTCCCCCGAGGACAGGCGGACGGACACCGACCCGCCCCGCTGGGCCGCGCCCGCCACCACGTGATTGTTGGTGACCACGTGCCCGGCCGCGTCCCACACGAAGCCCGTGCCCGTCTGTGCGCCGTTGCCGCCTTCGCCCTCCTCGGAATCGGGGCTCATCAGGGAACTCCCCTGGGCCGCCGCCTGAGCGAAGACATGGACGACCGACGGGCTCGCACGCTCGAACAAGGTCGCGGTGGACACTTCGGACGGAGCCAGATCCCCCCGCGCCGTGATCGCCCGAGGGGTTTCGGCTGAGAACAGGACGGCCGCCACATAAGGCTGCCCGACATAGAGGGCCATGAGGACCAGGGCCGCCGTGATCGCAATGCGGCCGAAGCGATCCGACATGTCACATCCCTTTCACGGCTTTGGAAAAATTCTGGACTGGCTCCGTCGCATTAACTGGTCGGTGACGCATCTCCGTTCAACTGTTTTGACGGGTGGCACGATCCGGGTGCGCAGGCACACGGTTCTGCCCCCAAGTTCAAGCTACGAGTTCGGTCACGACTGCCACTCTCAACTCTTCATCATAAAAAGAGGGCGTCCTGGGGTCGCCGCTTCAAGCTTTGTGTCCAAAACATGATGCTTAAGGCGAGGGATAAAGGATCGGGTTTGCCATACTCATCATGGCAATGCCCAAATTGATCGCAAAGCTGCCCTAGAGATGCTTCCATTCTCACGGAAACACGTCCCGCGCTGGCTGCACCGAATGCTGGCACAGCCGCACAGACCCGCGGGGAACGACCCTCTCAGGTTCAAGGAAAAACTCGATATGGAAACCGAAGCCCTCGAACGTCCTGCCGATCTGACGATCTGGCGGACCACCCCCGTCCCGGCACCGCTGGCACAGCCCGCGCGATACGGCACCCTTCGCGAGGCGATCGAGGCCGCCGCAGGTGCGCTGACCGATCCGGCAAAGCAGCCGTGGATCATCACCGAGGAAGGCGAAATCCTCTCGCCGAACTGGATCCGCACCTATCTCAACTGAGGCGATACGGCTTCTTGAGGCCTCCTGACGAGGCACGGATGACCCAGCCGCCGGCGCGGAACTGCCCGCGCCGCGCAGCGGACGTGGCCATCATCTCGTGAACCGGACCGGGCTGTCCGTTACGTTTTCTGACCTTGGCGAAACGCTGACACGTCCCTCGGCATCGCCCGCCCCGATTGAGACGATCATCGGGGGCTGTCGCCGACGGTACCCGGGGATCAGACCTTCCGGTCCACGAGCGCGCCTTGACCTTCGGGAAGCACGGCCTTCTGCTGATCGGCGGATTGCTGCAAGAGTTGGGCGATGGCCCGATCGCTATCGCCTTGCTTGCGTATGAAGGTCGTCTGCATCGACTCCCGCGTCGCCGCGCTCTGGTTCGAGACGATCGACTGTGCGAGGCCGGCGATGGAATCACTCATGTATGGGGTTCCTCATGGCTCGAACGGGCATAGCCCGCTCGGTCTTGCCAAATATTGAAGAAAGCCGGTCGATATTACCTGCAATCTCCTCTCCCGATTTCGCTGCGCCGATAGATCTCCGGCTTGTTCACGAAGGCGACCAGGACGTAGGAGATGATCATCAGCAGATACCAGGCACCGAGTTTCTGCCAGGAGACCATCGCCCAGGTCGACGCCTGGTTCGGATAGAGCCACACCCGCGTGCCGGTGCCGATATTCTCGGCCAACCAGATGAACAGGGCGACGAGCAGGAAACCCAGGAGAAGCGGCATTCTCCGGTGCACCCGCCAGACCTTGAAATGCACCCAGGTTCGACCGAACAGCAGCGCTGTCGCCGCGAACAATCCGAGGCGGATGTCCACCACGTAATGATGGGTGAAGAAGTTCACGTAGATCGCCGCGGCCAGCAGGAGTGTCGCGCCGGTGCCGGGATGATGGGTGAAGCGGAAATCGAACAGGCGCCATACACGGGCGATGTATGAGCCGATACTCGCATACATGAAGCCGGTGAAGAGCGGCACCCCCGCGATGCGGAGCAGGCTGGCCTCCGGGTATATCCATGACCCGACGGCGGTCTTGAAGATCTCCATCGCGGTACCGACCACATGGAAGAGTGCGATGACCTTCGCCTCCTCCCAGGTCTCCATGCGTAGGGCGAGAAGGGCGATCTGTATCGCCACCGCCGCCAGGGTGAGACAATCGTATCGGCTGATCGGCGCATGCGCCGGGTAGAACCAATAGCTCGCGATGAGAAGCGCGCACAGCGATCCGCCGAAGAGGCACGCCCATCCCTGTTTGATGCCGAACCGCAGGAATTCGTAGAGCCCCGCCGCGATGGTCCCCCTCGCGAGAACCCAGGCGCCGAGTCGCCTCTCGAGGCCGGCGAAGTGCGCGATAAGCGGCCAGGTGTGGGCCGCGCCGTCGGGCGGGATGTCTGTCACGATAGCGGTTCCGGCTGTGGCGCAGCCTGACTTAGCGCAAGCGGGCGTGACGCTCGACCTTATCGATCGGACGGGGGCTCCGGTCGCAGACGGGCAACGCCGGAAGTGGGATCGGGGCTCGTCCTCAAAATGGATTTGAGAGGGATAGCCCGAAGCCGGTGCTTCACTATAATGCTTCGCCGAATGCCGCCGCACGAGTTCGATCACATGACGTCCCAGATCCCCGATTTCGCGAACGTCCCCTACGCGGCAGACGCCTTCACGGCGCCCGTGCCGCCGGTGGGCGAGCCCTGGATGACGCCGGAGGGAATCCCGGTGAAGGGCGTGTACGGGCCGGAGGATCGAGACGGGATCGAGTTTCTCCACACCTATCCCGGCGTTGCGCCGTATCTGCGCGGCCCCTACCCGACCATGTACGTCACCCAGCCCTGGACCATCCGGCAGTATGCCGGCTTCTCCACGGCCGAGGATTCGAACGCGTTCTACCGGCGCAACCTCGCCGCCGGACAAAAGGGCCTATCGGTCGCCTTCGATCTCGCGACCCATCGCGGCTACGATTCCGATCACCCGCGCGTCTCGGGCGATGTCGGCATGGCCGGGGTCGCGATCGATTCCATCTACGACATGCGGACGCTGTTCTCGGGCATTCCCCTCGACGAGATGACGGTGTCGATGACGATGAACGGCGCGGTGCTGCCGATTCTGGCGCTCTACATCGTCGCGGCCGAGGAGCAGGGCGTGCCGCCTGAAAAACTCGCGGGCACGATCCAGAACGACATCCTGAAGGAGTTCATGGTCCGCAACACCTACATCTACCCGCCGGCGGGTTCGATGCGGATCATCGGCGATATCTTCGCCTACACCTCGGCGAACATGCCGAAATTCAATTCGATCTCGATCTCCGGCTATCACATGCAGGAGGCCGGGGCGACGAACGACCTCGAACTCGCCTACACGCTGGCCGACGGCGTCGAGTACATCAAGGCGGGGCTCGCGGCAGGGCTCACCATCGACAAGTTCGCCCCGCGCCTGTCGTTCTTCTGGGCGATCTCGACAAACTTCTTCATGGAAATCGCCAAGATGCGGGCGGCGCGCCTGATCTGGGCCAAGCTCGTGAAGGAGTTCGAGCCGAAGACGGACAAGTCGCTGCCACTGCGCACCCACAGCCAGACATCCGGCTGGTCGCTGACCGCACAGGACGTGTTCAACAACGTCACCCGTACCTGCATCGAGGCGATGGCCGCGACGCAGGGCGGGACACAGTCCCTCCACACCAACGCCCTCGACGAGGCGCTGGCCCTGCCCACCGACTTCTCCGCCCGCATCGCCCGCAACACTCAGCTGTTCCTGCAACAGGAGAGCGGCACGACGCGCATCGTCGATCCGTGGGGCGGCTCCTACTATGTGGAGAAGCTGACCCAGGACATCGTCGCCCGCGCCTGGGAGCATCTTCGCGAGGTGGAAGAGCTCGGTGGGATGGCCAAGGCCATCGAGGCCGGTATCCCCAAGCTGCGCATCGAAGAGGCCGCGGCCCGTGCCCAGGCTCGGATCGATTCCGGCCGCCAAACCATCGTCGGCGTGAACAAGTTCAAGCCGGAGGACGACCGCGCCATCGAGTTGATGCGCGTCGATAACGGTAATGTCCGCATGCTGCAGATCGACAAGCTCAAGCGCCTCCGCGCCGAGCGCAGCCAGGCCGATGTGGACGCCGCCTTGGCGGCCCTCACCCAGGCGGCTCAGGACGGCACGGGCAACCTGCTTGCCCTGGGCGTCGATGCAGCGCGCGCGAAGGCGACGGTCGGAGAGATTTCCGACGCTCTGGAGAAGGCCTGGGGCCGGCATCGTGCCGAGATCCGCTCTATCTCGGGCGTCTACAAACGTGAGGTGGGTGGCATGTCGCCGGTGGTCGAAACGGTTCGTCAGCTCGTGGAGACCTTCGAAGAGAATGACGGGCGCCGCCCGCGCATCCTTGTCGCCAAGATGGGCCAGGATGGGCACGACCGGGGGCAGAAGGTGATCGCCTCGGCGTTCGCCGACCTCGGCTTCGACGTGGATATCGGACCTCTCTTCGCCACTCCCGCCGAAGCCGCGCGTCAGGCTGTGGAGAACGACGTCCATATCGTCGGTGTGTCGTCCCTGGCCGCCGGCCACCTGACGCTGGTGCCGGAATTGAAGGCGGCTCTGACCGAACAGGGGCGCGGCGACGTGATGATCGTGATCGGGGGCGTGATCCCCCCGGGCGATTATCCCGCACTCCATGCCGCTGGCGCGTCAGCGATTTTCCCGCCCGGCACGGTCATTGCTGAAGCGGCCGTGAAGCTGATCGAGGAATTGAACGGCCGGCTCGGATACAACGCGCGCCAGGCCGCTGAATAGGGCGACCGTATCGGTCCATGGCATTCATGAAGGTCGCATCGAGGCTGTCGCCGGAACTCAACCCCTGCCTCGATCGCTTCCGTGGCATATTCGGCTCTGAACCGGGTTGGTTGCGGCGCAACAAAATTGTATTTCGCGACACCGTACTGAACTGACATTGTGAGTTGACGCCGATGGCCTCAGGATTTCCCCATCTCATCCATCCGGTCATCCTTTGCGGAGGCTCCGGTACGCGACTGTGGCCGGCGTCCCGCGAGAGCATGCCGAAACAGTTCACGCCGCTCGTGAATGCCGACAGTTCCACATTCCAGGACACGGCACGGCGGGTCGCGGATGGAACCGCGTTCTCGCGGCCGACGATCATCACCAGCAGTGACGCCCGCTTCATCGTCGCCGAGCAACTGCTGCAGGCTGACATCCAGGCCGATATCGTGCTGGAGCCGGAGCGCCGCGACTCCGCCGCAGCGGTCGCGGTGGCGGCGATCCATGCCGCCCGGCGCGACCCGGAGGCGGTGGTGCTGATCCTGGCCGCCGACCACGTCATCGGCGACACGGCGGCTTTCGTAAACGCGGCGCGCGCCGCCGCCGTGGGGGCCAGGGCCGGCCGCATCATGACCCTCGGCATCGAGCCCTCGAGCCCGTCCACCGCCTACGGCTACATCCGCAAAGGTGCTCCGATCGACGGTGTCGACGGCGCCTACGAGGTCGGCCGTTTCGTCGAGAAGCCCAACCGGCACGGCGCCGAAAGCCTCATCGCGGACGGCGCCTTGTGGAACAGCGGCTACTTCCTGTTCCGTGCCGACGTGATGCTGGCCGAGCTTGAGACCTACGTCCCCGAGATCCTGGCGGCCACCCGCGCGGCCCTGGAGGGTGCGGCCACCGACCTCGACTTCCTCCGTCTGGACGCTGCGGCCTTCGCCCTCGCACCGAAGACCTCCATCGACTACGCGGTGATGGAGCGGACCGACCGGGCCGGCGTGCTGCCGGTGTCGTTCGCCTGGTCCGATGTCGGCACCTGGGATGCGGTGTGGGACGTCCTGCCCCGTGACACCCTCGGCAATGCCGTGCGTGGCCGTGTGGAACTCGTCGAGACCCGCGGCAGCCTGGTTCACAGCGAGGGCGAACATCTCACCGCCGTGGTCGGCCTCGACGACATCATCGTGGTCTCGACCCCGGACGCCGTCCTCGTCACCTCGAAGGCCAAGGCCGGCCTCGTCAAGGAACTGGTGACGCAACTGCGCGAGAAAGCCCATCCGGAAGCGGATGCACACCGCCGAATGTTCCGCCCCTGGGGCTGGTACCAGCGCATCGATATCGGTGAGCGCTTCCAGGTGAAGCGCATCATGGTGACGCCGGGCGGCCGTCTCTCGCTGCAGAAACACTTTCACCGGGCAGAGCATTGGGTCGTCGTGCGCGGCACGGCCGAAGTCACGGTGGACGATCGCGTCGTGCTGGTCCACGAGAACGAGGCGGTCTACCTGCCCATCGGATCGATGCATCGCCTGACCAATCCGGGCAAGATACCCCTCGAACTCATCGAGGTTCAGGTCGGATCCTATACCGGCGAGGACGACATCATCCGCGTCGAGGACATCTACGGACGATAGGCGCGACGGTCGGGCTTAAAAGTGCCTCACAAAACTCCCGGTCTCGGTCGGTTCTCGCTCGGAGCAAGACGGCGCAGCGGGAGTTTTGTGAGAGACACTAAGCGGCAACCGGTCGCTCGGCCCGGCCTCGATAGGACAGGGCCTCGGCGAGATGGATGCGGCACACCCGCTCCTCGCCGTCGAGATCCGCCAGGGTTCGCGCCACGCGCAGGACGCGGTGGAAGCCGCGCGCTGACAGGCGCATAGTTTCAGCCGCGTTGCGGATCAGTGCCGTACCGTCCACATCCGGCGCGGCCATCTCCTCGATCAGCGGCACCGGACACGTTGCGTTTGTGACGACGTCGGTCAGGCCGTGCGCCGCAAAGCGCGAGGCCTGCAGGGCCCGTGCCGAGGCCACCCGTGCCGCCGTCTCCGCCGAGCCTTCGGCCGGAGGAGGCAGGATCAGATCCGCCGCCGTGACGGCACCGACTTCGATCCGCAAATCGATGCGATCGAGAAGCGGCCCCGAGATCCTCGCGCCGTATTGCGCGACGCAACGGTCGTTGGGGCCGCGCCGGCAGGCATAACCCGGTTCCAGCCCCTGACCGCACCGGCAGGGATTCATGGCGGCAATCAGCTGAAACCGCGCGGGGTAGGTCACCCGGTGATTGGCGCGAGCGATCATGACCTCGCCCGTCTCCATTGGTTGGCGCAGGGAATCGAGCACCTGCGGTGTGAATTCCGGGAGCTCGTCGAGAAACAACACGCCCCCATGCGCCAGCGAGGCCTCGCCGGGGCGAGCGTTGATTCCGCCCCCCACCAGCGCCGCCATCGACGCCGAATGGTGGGGCTGCCGGAATGGTCGGCGGTTCGACAGCGCGCCGCCCTTCAACTCGCCGGCCACCGACTGGATCATCGAGACTTCGAGGAGTTCGCGGGGCCCGAGTGGCGGCAGGATGGAGGGAAGCCGGGCCGCGAGCATCGATTTGCCCGCGCCGGGCGGGCCATTCATCAGGAGGTTGTGGCCGCCGGCGGCGGCGATCTCAAGCGCGCGCTTGGCGCCCTCCTGGCCCTTGATGTCGCGAAGGTCCGGCAACCGTCCCGTGGTCGTGGCCACCGCCGGCTCGGGACGTGCCATGACTTGGCTTCCCTTGAAATGGTTCGCGAGCTGGATCAGGGAACGCGGGGCGAGGACATCCATGTCGCCACCCGCCCAGGCCGCTTCAGGCCCCGTTGCCGCCGGACAGATCAGACCAAGCCCCTGCGCATTCGCCGCCATGGCGGCGGGCAGGACGCCGTTCACGGCCGTGATCGTACCATCCAGGGCCAACTCGCCGAGGACGCAGTAACCGGCGAGCGCATCGGCCGGGATCGCGCCGATGGCGGCCATCACCGCGAGCGCGATGGGCAGATCGTAATGCGACCCCTCCTTCGGCAGGTCGGCCGGCGCGAGGTTGACGGTGATGCGCTTTGCCGGAAGCGCCAAGCCGGACGCGATCAGAGCCGAGCGCACGCGCTCCCGGGATTCCGCCACGGCCTTATCCGCCAGTCCGACTACCATGAACACGACTGCCCCCGGGGCGATCTGCACCTGCACGTCGACGGCGCGCGCCTCGATCCCCTCGAAGGCAACGGTGGCGACGCGGGTGACCATGGTTTCGAGCCCTTGAGATCAAGGCCAAGGTTAGGGTCAGCCGGCGCCCGTGACAACCAGCGCGTGCGCCATTGCGGAATTGTCATGGAACTCCGCTACGACTTCGCCGTTCGCAACCGTCTGATTTCTGACCAAGGAGATGTCCATGTCGATCAAGACCGCCGGCCTCGCAGCCATCGCTCTCGGTTTCGCCCTGACCGGCACTGCCTTTGCCGACCGGGCACCGACGCCTGAGGAACTCACCAAGATCGAGGCGACCCTGAAGAAGGAAGGCTTCGTCAAGTGGAAGAAGATCGAGGTCGAGGATCACGAGATCGACGTGGACGACGCCATCGATGCCAACGGCAAGCAGTTCGACCTGGAGCTCGACCCCAAGACCTTCGCCATCACCACCCGCGAAGCTGAATAAGCATCCGGCTTTCTGAGGCGCTTGCGTTACGCCGAAGCGCCGGCCATATAGCGCCTGGGAGGTTGGCGAGGGACGTTTCACTCGCCAACCGGGTCAGGTCCGGAAGGAAGCAGCCCTAACGAGACCGAGCGGGTCTTCGTCCAGCCTCCCACCTTCGTTTCTTTTGAGGTCCGCGTGGCGGCATCCCCCGACCCGGGGCCGCTCGAACCACGCAAGGCGGCATGGACGCGACCTCCGGCACTCCGAGCGATTTCCCCGGCCTTCCGGGTCTTCCCGAGCCCGTTCCGGCGACGACGCCTTATCGGGTCCTCGCGCGCAAATACCGCCCCCAGAATTTCGACGACCTGATCGGCCAGGGCGCGATGGTTCGCACGCTGGCCAATGCGTTCGCAGCCAATCGCATTCCGCAGGCGTGGATGCTCACCGGCGTGCGAGGCGTCGGGAAGACGACGACGGCCCGCATCCTCGCCCGGGGCCTCAACTACGTCCGTGACGGCCATGCCGATACCGGCCCGACCATTGCCATGCCGGAACTCGGACGCCATTGCCAAGCCATCATGGAATCCCGGCACATGGACGTGCTGGAGATGGATGCCGCCTCGCATACCGGTATCGACGACGTCCGCGGCATCATCGACGGCATCCGCTACTCGCCGGTCTCGGCCCGTTACAAGGTCTATATCGTCGACGAGGTCCACATGCTCTCGGAGAAGGCGTTCAACGCCTTCCTGAAGACGCTGGAAGAGCCGCCGCCCCACGCCAAGTTCGTCTTCGCCACCACCGAGATTCGCAAGGTTCCGGTGACGATCCTGTCGCGCTGCCAGCGCTTCGATCTGCGCCGGGTCGAAGCCGACACCATGGTCGCGCATCTGGCCCGGATCTGCGCCGCCGAGAATGTCGAGGCGGAGCCGGAAGCCCTGGCTGCGATCACCCGCGCCGCTGAGGGTTCGGTGCGCGATGCACTCTCTCTCCTCGATCAGGCCATCGCCCATGGGGCTGGTCTCGTCACCGGGGCGAGCGTGCGCGACATGCTCGGCCTTGCCGACAGAGGGCGGATCGTCGATCTCTTCGAGGCGGTGATGCGTGGCGACGTTCCGGCGAGCTTCGCGGAAGTGCGCGGTCAATACGAGGCCGGTGCCGACCCGGCGGTGATCCTGTCGGATCTCGCCAGCTTCACCCATCTCGTCACTCGCCTGAAACTGGTACCGGAGGCCGCCGCCGCAGACCCGACGCTCAGCGCCGACGAGCGCGGCCGGGGCGGCGCATTCGCGGCTAGGCTCTCGGTTCGTGCCCTGTCACGGGCGTGGCAGATCCTTCTGAAAGCCATCCCTGAAGTCCAGGTCGCAGCGAGGCCGCTGGCCGCAGCCGAGATGGCGCTCGTGCGCCTCGCCTACGCCGCCGACCTTCCGACGCCGGACGAGGCGCTGAGGCAATTGAGGACCGAGGCTCTGGCATCGCCTCAGGCGCACGCGTTACCCTCCGCCTCTACGCTCGCTCCCACCAGCCCCCTTCCCCCGCTTCAGCCCCCGGCATCGGTGGAGCCGCCGCCGCGACCCGCCCTGACCCTCGCCGCCAGCGGCGGCGTGCGGGCCGCCCTCGTGCCGTCGCCCGCTCCGCATGTTCCCGCCGTCTCGGCCGGTCCCCGCCTGGCACGGTTCGAGGACGTCGTGGCGATGGCCGACGAGAGGCGCGATATCGGCCTCAAGATGGCCCTCGAACGGGAGGTCCATCTCGTGCGCTTCGAGGAAGGCAGGATCGAATTCCGTCTCGCCGACGGCGGTCGCCAGAGTCTCGCCAACGATCTTGCCCGGTCCCTAGACGCCTGGACGGGGCAGCGCTGGATCGTCGCCCTTTCGAAGGAGGCGGGCGAACCGACCCTCGCCTACAAGGCCCGTGCCGCCCTGGAATCGCGCCACGAGAATGCCGCCGCCCATCCCCTGGTGCGGGAGGTCTTGGCGCGCTTTCCGGGAGCTCAGATCGTCGACGTGCGGGACAAGGCCCCTCCCGTCGAGATCGCCGACGGCGTCGACCTCGCCGGCCCGGAGATTGCGGGCGGCGACGAACCGGACGAGGAACCATAGCGTTCCAGCAGGCACCGCCTCGGATCACGTTCCCCGCAACCCTTTGGGACATCTCACGCCATGCGCGACCTCATGGGAATCATGAAGCAGGCTCAGGCCATGCAGGAAAAGATGGCGAGCCTCCAGAACGAGCTCGACCTCGTGGAGGTGAAAGGCGCCTCCGGCGGCGGGGCCGTCTCCGTGACGATGACGGCCAAGGGTCTCGTCAAGGGAGTGACCCTCGATCCGAGCCTGATGATCGCGGATGAGCGGGAAATCTTGGAGGATCTGATCGTGGCGGCGGTCAACGACGCGCGCGGCAAGGCCGAGGGCGTGGCCGCGGAGCGCATGGCCGAACTGACCAAAGGCCTGCCGATCCCGCCCGGCATGAAGCTTTTTTGAAGCTATTTCCGACTTAGGACGTCGCCGACCCCGACGTGAGCCGGGATCGGGCGATGGTCCGCCCTCAGGCGGCGATGACCTGTACGGGCTCTGCGGCGCGTACGTCCGCGTCCACATGGGCCTCGAAGCGTTTGAAGTTGTCCTTGAACATGGTCACCAGCCGCGTCGCCGTGTCGGCGAAAGCGACCTTGTTGCCCCAGGTTTTCACCGGCTGAAGGATATGCGGCTCGACTCCCGGAACGAATGCCGGGACAGCGAAGCCGAAATACGGATCGCGGCGGAATTCCGCCTTCGACAGCGATCCATCCAACGCTGCCGCCAGCAGTCGGCGCGTCACGCGGATCGGCATGCGCCGCCCCGTGCCGACGCCGCCACCGGTCCAGCCGGTGTTCACAAGCCAGCAATCGACATCGTGATGAGCGATGAGGTCGCGCAGCAGGTTGCCGTAGACGCTTGGATGCTGCGGCATGAACGGCGCACCGAAGCAGGTCGAAAACGTTGCCTCCGGTTCGGTCAGGCCCCGCTCCGTGCCGGCGACCTTGGCGGTATAGCCGGACAGGAAATGGTACATCGCCTCCGCGCCCGTGAGCTTGGCGATCGGCGGCATCACCCCGAACGCGTCGCAGGTGAGCATGACGATGTTCTTCGGGTGCACCGCCCGTCCCGTGGCGCTGGCATTGGCGATGAAGTCGAGCGGATAGGCGCAGCGGGTGTTTTCGGTGAGCGTTGCATCGTCGAAATCGGGGCGGCGCGAGAGCGGGTCGATCACCACGTTCTCCATCACCGTGCCGAAGCGTTCGGTGGTGGCGTAGATCTCCGGCTCGGCATTGCGCGAGAGACGGATGGTCTTGGCGTAGCAGCCGCCTTCGAAGTTGAAGATGCCGTCCTTGCTCCAGCCGTGCTCGTCGTCGCCGAGCAGCTGCCGCGAGGAATCATTGGAGAGCGTCGTCTTGCCGGTTCCGGACAGACCGAAGAACAGGGCCGAATCGCCTTCGGCATCGAGCGCCACGTTGGCCGAACAGTGCATCGGCATCACGCCAGCGCCGGGAAGTACATAGTTCAGATACGTGAAGACGGATTTCTTCATTTCGCCCGCATAGGCGCTGCCGCCGATGAGGACGATCTTTCGGGTGAAGTCGATGGCGATGACGGTCTTCGAGCGACAGCCATGGCGGTGCGGCTCGGCCTGGAAGCTCGGCAGGTCGATGATCGTCAGATCGGGGATGTATTCGGCCAGCGACGAGCGCTCGGGCCGGATCAGCAGGTTGCGGATGAAGAGCGAGTGCCAAGCGAGTTCGGTGAAGACCCGCGCCCTGACGCGGTGAGCCGGAGCGGCGCCGCCATAGAGATCCTGGGCGAAGAGCTCGCGCCCCTCGGCATGGCTGAGGAAATCCTGGTACAGGGTCTCGAACTGCTCCGGCGTGATCGCGCCGTTGTTCTCCCACCAGATCTCGTTCTCGGTACAGGCGTCGCGGACGATGAACTTGTCCTTGGGCGAACGACCGGTATGGGTACCCGTGGTCGCCACCAGGGCTCCGCCATGAGCGAGTTGCGATTCACCGCGACTCAGGGATTCCTCGTAGAGGCGAGGAGCGTCGAGGTTCCAATGAACAGCCTTGAGGTCGCGCAGGCCGATTTTCTCGGGTCCATGGCTGGCGTTGAACTCACCGAAATGTGTCACGTCCGTCACTCCTCGAACACCTGATCGCTTTGATGTCTGGCTTTGCCGGAATCTCCCATTCGGCTTTCGGCCCGTCGGATAGAGCGTCCGCGCGGTCGTTCAGGTCCGCCGCACGCAGGTTCGCCACTCTATCGCGTTGACCTGCTTATTCCGCGAAGGACACCGGTCAATTGAGCCGCCATGGGTTTCAAAGACGAACGGATGGATCTGTCAGAGAAATAAGAGGGTCGCCGAACAACGCCCGGAGCGGCGTCGCAACGCATGCAGCGGCGGCGATTCCCGACTACAAGGGACCGAGATCCGCCCCCATTTCACGAGTACGGCCACGGCCGTCTGACGGAACACGTATGGCCCAAGCCGTTGCCGGTCCCGAAATCGAGCGCCTGATCCAGCTCCTCGCCCGGATGCCGGGGCTCGGGCCGCGCTCGGCGAGACGCGCGGCCCTGCATCTCATCAAGAAGCGCGAAGCGTTGCTCGCTCCGCTGGCGGAGGCGATGAAGGTGGCCTCCGAACGCATCGTTGTCTGCCGGGAATGCGGCAACGTCGATACCAGCGACCCCTGCACCATTTGTCGAGACGCATCGCGCGATCCCTCCATCCTGGTGGTGGTCGAGGATGTCTCGGACCTCTGGGCCCTCGAGCGGTCGGGTGCGGTGACCGCGCGCTATCACGTCCTCGGCGGCGTGCTCTCCGCCCTCGATGGCGTCCGGCCGGAGCATCTCAATCTCGCAAGCCTCGTGGATCGGGCCGGGAACGGCGATGTCCGCGAGATTATCCTCGCGCTGAACGCCACGGTCGATGGCCAGACGACGGCGCATTACGTCACGGAATCTTTGGCGCATCATGGGCTGAAAGTGACGCGCCTGGCCCATGGAGTGCCGGTGGGGGGAGAGCTCGACTATCTCGACGAGGGGACGCTCTCGGCCGCCATCCGAAGCCGGACGGCTTTCTGAGGCGCTATCGTTGCCTCTCGTCCGATTTGACCGGCCACCCGCCAAACCTTATCTGCGGGTCCGGCACGGCGGACCCGAGAGACAGGGAGCTGCGCCTTTGTCATCGACAGATCCGGCCGAGCCATGACCATCCGCCCCCTCGTCATCCTACCAGACGCCCGCCTGCGCCAGGTGTCGACCCCCGTCGGTGCGATCGACGATGAGATTCGTACCCTGGCCGCCGACATGCTGGAGACGATGTACGACGCCCCGGGCGTCGGCCTCGCCGCCATCCAGGTCGGCGTGACCAAGCGCGTCGTGACCATCGACACGTCGAAGGACGAGAACGCGCGCCAGCCGCAGGTCTTCATCGATCCGGAGATCGTCTGGGCCTCGGAGGAGAAGCGCGTCTACGACGAGGGCTGCCTGTCGATCCCGGAATATTACGGCGAGGTGGAGAGGCCGGACCGGGTGCGCGTCCGCTTCCGCGACCTCGATGGAGAAACCCGCGAGATCGATGCCGACGGGCTTCTGGCCACTTGTATCCAGCACGAGATCGATCACCTCGATGGCGTGCTCTTCATCGATCACCTGTCGAAGCTGAAGCGCGACCGCGTCATCAAGAAATTCGTCAAGGCGGCCAAGCGCGGCGAGGACGCCTGATCCCACCCTTCAGCAGAAAGCGCGCGCGATGAAGCTCGTCTTCATGGGGACGCCCGACTTCGCCGTCGCGACCCTGGCGCGTCTGGTTGAGGACGGCCACGACATCGCCGCGGTCTATACCCGCGCACCGGCACGGTCCGGGCGCGGCATGGCGCTGCGTTCGTCACCCGTCCATGCGCTGGCTGACGGGCTCGGCCTGCCGGTTCACACCCCCACAACCCTGAAGACGCCGGACGCGCTCGCGGTCTTCCGGTCCCACGGATGCGACGTCGCCGTGGTGGTCGCCTACGGGATGCTTCTGCCGCAGGCGATCCTCGACGTGCCGCGCCATGGTTGCCTGAACCTCCACGCCTCCCTTCTGCCCCGCTGGCGCGGGGCGGCACCGATCCAGCGCGCAGTCATGGCGGGGGATACGGCGAGCGGCGTCGGCATCATGCGCATGGAGGCGGGTCTCGATACCGGTCCCGTGGCCATGGAAGAACGCGTCGCCATCGCCCCCGGCATGAGCGCGGGAGACCTCCACGATACGCTGATGCCGGTCGGCGCAGCGCTCATGAGCCAAGCCCTCCGCAAGCTGGAAGACGGGCCCCTCACCCTCACGCCACAGGGCGAGGATGGTCTTGTCTACGCGCACAAGATCACCAACGACGAGGCACGCATCGACTGGTCGAAACCGGCGCGTGTGGTCGCGAACCACATCAACGGACTCTCGCCCTTCCCCGGAGCCTTCTTCGAGGCCGATCTCGGTAGGGGGCCGGAACGGGTGAAGGTGTTGCGCGCCCTCCCGGCGGAGGGAGGGGGCGCTCCCGGCATTCTGCTCGATGCGTCCGGCACCATCGCCTGCGGCGAGGGCGCTGTGCGGCTCAACGAGCTGCGCCGGGCCGGCAAAGGCGGCGTCGTCACGGGATCGGAATTGGTGCGCGGAGCGCATCTGGCGCCGGGAACGCGGTTTCCGTGAAGACCCGCACCGGGGGACGCGGCTGATGCCCCGCTACAAGCTCGTCATCGAGTATGACGGCGCCCCGTTTTGCGGATGGCAGCGACAGGCCGAGGACATCACAGTGCAGGGCGTCATCGAAGATGCCGTCAAACGCTTCTCAGGCGAAGATCTGCGCCTGACCTGCGCGGGTCGCACGGATGCCGGCGTCCACGCCATCCATCAGGTCGCCCATCTGGACCTCACGAAGGAATGGCGCACGGATACGGTGCGCGATGCTCTGAACGCCCATCTCCGCCCGCTTCCGGTCGCCATCGTCAGCGCCGAGCAGGTCGGCCCCGGTTTCGATGCGCGCCATTCCGCCATCCGCCGGCATTACCGCTATCGCATCTTCAACCGGCGCAGCCCGCCCGCCCTGACGCGCGATCATGTCTGGCACGTGCCTTGGGCGCTCGATGCCGAGGTGATGCACCGGGCCGCGCAGGGCCTGCTCGGCCGGCACGACTTCACCGCTTTTCGCGCCGCCGAGTGCCAGGCGAACAGCCCGATCCGCACCCTGGAACAACTGGACGTCGCCACAGTGACGATGGGCCTGTTCGAGGAGATCGTGATCTCGACCTCGGCCCGGTCCTTCCTGCACCATCAGGTGCGTGCGATGGTGGGAACGCTGATGATGGCCGGCTGCGGCCGCTTCGGCATCGCCGAGGTCGCAGAGATCCTGGCGAGCCGCGACCGTGCCCGCTGCGGTCCCATGGCACCTGCGAAGGGACTGACCTTCGTGGGGGTGGATTATCCGTAGTCAGATTCCGGCTGCACGGCGCACGAAAAAATCGGCACTCAGTATTAAAACTCACAACCAAACATTGCAACGTCAGTGGATTTAAGCTTTTTAGAATCCCGTGAAGTCTGCCTTATTTGAGGTATTTTCAATGGAATTTCCACTGGCCGTTTTAGCGATTTCTCTAGCAATCAGCGTTCTGCCGCCTTTAATATTTTTTATAATTCGAGAATCAGTAAAAGGGCAAAGACAGGGAATAATAAACGATCTATCTGCTGTTTTCGATAGTCAACGCGTTGGAGATATGTTTATTCCCTCCTTTGAATTTGTCAAATATAAATATTTCATTGAAAGAAAACCGCAAAAAATTGAAAATAAGTCTGAATCTGAAGATTTTATCAATAAAGACTATAGTATATTTGCTTGGGTTGTAAGTTCAATACCGCTCATAATTGCTCTTTTTTCTGCGTCGTTAATTTTATCAAGCTATGTACTTCAAATTATATCAAGCACAAATATAATATCGTGTATAAAAATTAAAGAATGTGCCATGATATTCCAAGGCGACGAACAGCATAATGCAAGTTGGATTTTGGTGTTCATAATCGCATTTTCGGGAGGATACATCTTCTTGATTAGAAGTTTCTTTCGAGCAATAAACAACTTTGATCTCAGTCCGGCTTCGTTTGTCGGCGCTGCGAACAACCTTATTGTGGGTGTAACAGTCGCATTACTTTCTAACGAAGCCTTATTCAAGCCATTGTCTTCTATAACTGTGCAGACCACAGCAGGTGCAAATCTTAATCCGTTTCCGTACATTGGTCTCGTTGTAGCCTTTGCGATTGGATATTTTCCAGAGGTGGCCACTCGAGCACTAATTACAAAAAGCAAACTTCGAGGGTACAAAAGAGAAAATAAAAATTTTTATGATATGTTTTTTACAACACCCGTTGAAGTGATAGACGGGATCGATACAGAAATTAGGGATCGCCTAGCAGACTACCATATAAAGTCTGTTCAAAACTTAGCAGCAGCCAATCCACTGATGCTTTTTGTTGAGACACCATATGGCGTTTATCAAATCATGGACTGGGTTGCTCAGGCGCAACTCTATTGTTCAACAGGTCAATCGTCTCTAGTAAAGCTCTGGGGACTAGGGATCAGAACTATATTTGATCTAGAACGAGTCATATTTGATCAAGAAGTCAGTGAGGCCGGCCTAATTGATATGGTTGGAGGAATTTTGCTTGCAGATCATGTTCGCTCAAGCATCAGGGAAGATGGAATAACTAAGGATATTTCACATGAAACCCGCATTGCAAACATAAAGTTACGCTTGAACGATCCGCATATCCATCGGCTTCGCCAGATATACATTATGGTCGGCAACACTATTGGCGAAAATAACAGACGCTTTCCTCAAAGATACCGATAGGATTTCTATCTATTAAAGTAAGCTGTCAGCAACCGCTGGTAGATCGCCGTGAGCCGGTCCAGATCGGCGACCGCCACGCATTCATCGGTCTGGTGCATGGTCTCGCCCACGAGGCCGAATTCGATGACCGGGCAGGCATCCTTGATGAAACGGGCATCCGACGTGCCCCCGGTGGTGGATAGGGTCGGCCGAAGCCCGGTCTCCGCCTCGATCGCCTCGGCCACGAGATGGGTGAACGCGTCCGGTGCCGTCAGGAACGCCGGCGAATTCGATGGCTGAAGGTCCAGGGTGAAGCGGACCGCGTTGCCGGCGGCCGCTTCCAGCCGTCGTCGGATCTCGGCCCCCAGGGTCTGAGCCGTCCAGCCGTCGTTGAAGCGGATATTGAACGTGGCACGCGCGTCGGCCGGGATGACGTTGGTCGCCGGATTGCCCACATCGATGGTGGTGAATTCGAGGATCGACGCATCGAAATGCGCGCTACCGCCATCGAGGGGCTCATCGAGAAGGGCCGATGCGAGACGCAGCAGGCCGGGAATGGGGTTCTCGGCCTTGTGGGGATACGCCACATGGCCCTGACGGCCATGGACGACAAGCTTGCCCGTGAGGGAGCCGCGCCGGCCGATCTTGATCATTTCGCCGAGGCGCGATGGGTTGGTGGGCTCGCCGAGAAGGCAATGGTCGAAACGCTCGCCCCGCGCCTTCGCCCATGCGAGGAGCTTCACCGTGCCGTTGACGGCAGGCCCCTCCTCGTCGCCGGTGACGAGGAACCCGATGGATCCGTTGAACGCCCCTCCCCGCTCGGCGACGAAGGCAAGCGCTGCCGAGAGCATGCAGGCGATGCCGCCCTTCATGTCGACGGCGCCCCGGCCGTAGAGCATCCCGTCCGAGACCGCGCCGTGGAACGGCCCATGCCGCCACGCTTCGACGGAGCCGGGCGGGACGACATCGGTATGGCCGGCGAAAAGGAGATAGGGGCTGCCGGTCCCGATCCGCGCGTAGAGGTTGTCGATGTCGGGCGTTCCCGGTTCCGAGAAGCGCGGGCGCTCGACGGTGAAACCCGCCGCCTCCAGGACGCCGCCGAGCCATTGCAGGGCCCCGCCCTCCTCCGGCGTCACCGACGGACAACGGATGAGGGCCTGGGCGAGGGCCAGCGGCGAGCGATCGGCGATAACAGGAGATGACACGGGCATCGTCTCGTCGAGGTGGGACATTCCGCCGTGGCGAATAGGCGGCGGAGCGGCATGACGCAAATACCGGCCCGGCGGCCTTTCGGCGCCCCGTCACAGAGGCTATTTCACCGCCATGGCCTTTTCAACCGACGAAGTCGAACGCTACGCCCGTCACCTCGTCCTGCGCGAGGTCGGAGGACCGGGACAGGCACGCATGCAGGCCGCACGGGTACTGGTCATCGGAGCCGGCGGTCTCGGCGCTCCGCTGATCCAATATCTGGCCGCGGCCGGCATCGGCACGATCGGCATCGTCGACGATGATACCGTTTCGCTTTCGAATCTGCAGCGGCAGGTCATCCACGGGACACCCGATATCGGCCGCACGAAGATCCACAGTGCCAGCGACGCCGTTGCGCGTCTCAACCCGCATGTGCGGATCGAACCACATCTTATGCGGATCGACCGGGACAATGCCGCCGGCCTGATCGACCGATACGATATCGTGGCCGACGGGTCGGACAATTTCGCGACCCGCTACGCCGTGTCCGATGCCTGTTTCCACGCGAGGCGTCCGCTCGTCACGGCCGCGCTCGGACAGTTCGATGGCACCCTGACGACGATCCGCGCGCATGAGACCGGGCCGGATGGCCGCCCCAATCCGACCTATCGGTGCCTGTTCCCGAACCCGCCACCGCCCGGCAGCGTCCCCGCCTGCGCGGAAGCCGGCGTGCTCGGCGCTCTGGCCGGAGTGATGGGTTCGCTGATGGCGATGGAAGTCATCCGCGCGGTGGCGGATTTCGGCGAGCCGCTGGTGGGGCGGCTGCTCATGGTCGATGCCCGGTCCATGCGCTTCGAAACGCTTGGCTACGGCTGGGACGAGAATAATCCGTTGAGCGGATCAGCGACGTAGGGGCGGACGGTTGCTCTTGCTCTGCTGTGCGGGCCGATTCCTGTGCGACGGGCCGGCGATGCGTGGCTACTTTCGAGAGCCTGAACCGGCCCTTTGGGCGATCCGCCAGGGCAAGGAATTCAGGATTTCGAAGGTTTCTCCGGATCGGGGGTTACGCCGTTCCAATGGGGCCCGACGAGGTTGCTGTGACCCGCCGGGTCGGAGACCCGCGCGCCGGAGGTCGAGAAGGCCTGATACGCGAAGCGCTGCTGCTGATTGAGGAGCGTGGCGGCCAGCGTGCCGAGGGCGACGGCGACGACGAGGGCGATGATGAAGGCTTTCATGGACGTTGTCCGATCCTCGACATGCCGGCGCCGGTGGCCGACCGTCTGTGGTTGTCCGGCAGGTTACTCGGCAGGCACCTGATGGCGACCGAGTTGCGGGCCATTCGCGTTCTTGGCCTGCTCCTCCTCGACCCAGAGGTCATGGTGGACCTTGGCCCAGCCGAGATCGACCTTGCCGCTGCCCATGGCGTCGTAGGCGCCCTCCATGCCGAGGGTGCCGATGTAGATATGAGCGAGGATGCCGGCAATGAAGGCGATGCCGATGAGGGCATGAACCACCTGCATCAGCTGCATTCCGGTGATGTCCGTGAGGACGAAGGGAAAGATCATCATCAGGCCGGTGACGCTCATGGCCGAGCCGAAGCCGATCACCATCCAGAACACCATCTTCTGGCCCGCGTTGAATCGGCCGGCGCTGGGATGCTTGTCGCCGACGAATCCACCGAAGGCCTTGATCCAGGCGATGTCGATCTTGTTCGGGATGTTGTCCTTCAGCCAGAGCACCAGCATGAGGGCGACGCCGATCATGAACGGCCACGCCAGGTAGATATGGCTGAACTTCGCGTACTGCGCGACGACGCCGAATGCATCCGCACCGATGAGCGGCATCAGCAGGCGCTTGCCGAAGATATAATTGAGTCCGGACAGGGCCAGGATGATGAAGCAGCTCGAGGTCATCCAATGCGCGAAGCGCTCGAACCCGTTGAAGCGCAGGATCTTGCGGCCGGTATCGGGTCCGCGCTCCATCAGGATGCGGCCCCGGAAGAAGTAGAACAGACCGAGAAGCGCGACGGCACCGAGAACCGCCAGCGCACTGAGCCAGGGCAGCCAACGTTCCCGGAAGTCGCGATAATCCCGGCCGGCGGGCTGGATCAGGTTCGCGGCCTTGCCGTCCGGGATGCTGATACGACCGGTGATCTTCGGGTCCTGCTTGAACAGAAACTCCTCATTCACGGATTCCGCCGTCGGATTCTGCCCGGTCGGGTTCAGTCCGTCGCGCGTCTGCTGCGCGAAGGAGGTCGACGAGGCGCCGACAGCCGCTGTGAGGATCGTCGCTGCGACCAGCGTCCTGAAAATCGTCAGTGTCCGCCGCATCGGCGTTTCCTTCCTGAAGCCTTGACCCCGGCAGTCCGATTCGTCGCCTAGATGGCGACGGTTTCGCGATAGGCGGTCTTCCAGCCCCAGGCGCCGGAGCCGTAGCCGCGCTTGATCACGCGCTGCTTGTAGATCTGTGCGATCATCTCGCCGTCGCCCGCCAGCAACGCCTTGGTCGAGCACATTTCGGCGCAGAGTGGCAGCTTGCCCTCGGCGAGGCGGTTGGAGCCATATTTCTCGTATTCGATCGTGGAGAAATCAGCTTCGGGGCCACCGGCGCAGTAGGTGCACTTGTCCATCTTGCCGCGCGACCCGAAATTGCCGACCTTCGGATATTGCGGTGCGCCGAAGGGACAGGCGTAGAAGCAGTAGCCGCAGCCGATGCAGATGTCCTTGGAATGTAGAACCACCGCATCGGCCGTGGTGTAGAAGCAGTTCACCGGGCACACCGCCGCGCAGGGTGCGTCGGTGCAGTGCATGCAGGCCATGGAAACCGAACGCTCGCCGGGCTTTCCGTCATTGAGCGTGACGACGCGCCGGCGGTTGATGCCCCACGGCACCTCGTGTTCGTTCTTGCAGGCGGTGACGCAGGCGTTGCACTCGATGCAGCGGTCCGCGTCGCAGAGGAATTTCATGCGAGCCATGGCGATTATTCCTCAAACGGCCCGGATCTGACACAGGGTGCACTTCGTCTCCTGCATGCCCGTCACAGGATCGAAGCCGTAGGTGGTCGTGTTGTTGGAGCTCTCGCCCAGCACCACGGGGTCGGTGCCGTGCGGATAAAATTTCCGCATGTCGTCGCCCTGGTACCAGCCGGAGAAATGGAACGGCATGAAGGCGACGCCCTTGCCGACCCGGTCCGTCACCAACGCCTTCACCTTGGCCTTGGCGTTGTTCTCAGGGCCGGAGACCCAGACGAACTGACCGTCCTTGATGCCGCGATCGGTGGCGTCGCCGGTGTTGATCTCGACGAACATGTCCTGCTGCAGCTCGGCGAGCCACGGGTTCGACCGTGTCTCCTCGCCGCCGCCCTCGTATTCCACGAGGCGGCCGGAGGTGAGGATGATCGGGAAGTCCTTGGCGATGCCGCGATCCACCGCCGCCTTCTGTACCGAGAATCCGATATTCGGCATGCGCAGCTGACGCTCGTCGGGGCGCGTCGGGTATTTTGCCACGAGGTCGGGACGCGGCGTGTAGATCGGCTCGCGGTGCACCGGAACCGGATCGGGCAGGTTCCAGGCATTCGCCCGGGCCTTGCCGTTGCCATAGGGCGTGACACCGTGGTCGAGGCAGACGCGCTGGATGCCGCCCGACAGGTCGGTGGCCCAGCTCACCGCATCGATATTGGCCCCGCCGGTCTTGGTGATGCTGGCCATTTCCTCGGCCGTGAGGTCCTTGTCCCAGCCGAGCTTCTTGAAAACCGCCATGGTGAACTCGGGGTAGCCGTCGGTGAGTTCCGACCCCTTGGCGAAGGAATCCTCGGCGAGCAGCGTCACACCGTTGCGCTCGGTACCGAACCGGGCCCGGAACGTCCCGCCGCCCTCCTTGATGTGGAGGTTGGTGTTGTAGAGGATGTGCGTTCCCGGATGCTTCAGCTCGGGCTTGCCCCAGCACGGCCAGGGCAGGCCGTAATAATCGCCACCGACTTCCGGGTCATCCTTGGGCGCGCGCAGGGTCACCAGATCGAACTTCGCCTGGTTGCGCATATGCGCCTTCAGGCGCTCCGGGCTCTGCCCACAATAGCCTGTCGACCAGCCGCCGCGATTGATCTCCCGCAGGATATCCTCAGCCTCGGGCACATTGTCCACGACCTTGATGTTTTTGAACATCTTGTCGGCGAGACCGAGCTTCGTGGCGAGGCGATAGACAACCTCGTAATCGTTCTTCGACTCGAAGGCCGGCTTCACGATCTGCTCGCCCCATTGCAGCGAGCGGTTCGAGGCCGTGCGGCTGCCGTCCATCTCGAGGGAGGTGCAGATCGGCAGAAGGTAGGTGTTGTCGCGCCGCGCATCGAGGGCGGCGAAGGTGGTGGGGTGCGGGTCTGCGACCACCAGCAGATCGAGCTTGGTCAGGCCCTTCACTGCCTCGGGCAAGCGGGTGACGGTGTTGCCGCCATGGCCGAACACCATCATCGCCTTGATGCCGGTGCGCTGGTCGACCTGCTCTTCGGGAAGGTTCACGCCGTCGAACCACCGGGTCGAGGTGATGCCGGGCGATTCCATGCTTTCCTTGCGCGTCCGGGCCTTGCGGCCGGCCTTGGCAGGCACCTCGTCGAAGCGCGACTGAAGCCAGTCATACTCCACGTCCCAGACACGGGCCCAATGCTTCCAGGCCCCCTCGACGAGACCGTAATAGAGCGGCAGCGACGTCACATCGAGGCCCATATCGGTGGCCCCCTGCACGTTGGTGTGGCCGCGGAAGATGTTGGCGCCCGTGCCCGGCTTGCCGACATTTCCGGTGGCGAGACACAGGATGCAGAGCGCACGGACGTTGGCGGTACCCACCGTGTGCTGGGTCGCGCCCATGCACCAGATCAGGGTCGCGGGCTTCTCTTTCGCGAACGTTTCGGCCACGCGCCGCAATTGCTCGCCGGGCACACCCGAGACGCGCTCGACCTCCTCCGGGTTCCACTTGGCGACTTCCTTGCGGACGTCGTCCATGGCGTAGACGCGCTGGCTGATGAACTCCTTGTCTTCCCATCCATTCTGGAAAATGTGCCAGAGGATGCCCCAGACCACCGGGATATCGGTGCCGGAGCGGATGCGGACATATTCCGTGGCGTGAGCCGCCGTCCGCGTGAAGCGCGGATCGATGACGATCATGTTCGCACGGTTGATCTCCTTGCCGGAGAGCAGGTGCTGGAGGGAGACCGGATGCGCCTCGGCGGGGTTGCCGCCGAGGATGATCATGGTCTTGGCGTTGCGGATGTCGTTGTAGGAATTGGTCTGCGCCCCGTAGCCCCAGGTATTGGCGACGCCGGCCACCGTGGTCGAGTGACAGATGCGCGCTTGGTGATCGACCGAGTTGGTACCCCAGAAAGCGCCGAACTTGCGAAAGATGTAGGCGGCCTCGTTGGTGAACTTGGCCGAGCCGAGCCAGTAGACGGAATCGGGGCCGTACTTGTCACGGAGCCCGGTGATCTTGTCGCCGATCTCGTCGATCGCCTGATCCCACGAAATGCGGGTCCATTGCCCGTCGACCATCTTCATCGGGTACTTCAGACGACGGTCGCTGGAGACGAGTTCGCGGATCGCTGCGCCCTTGGCGCAATGGGTACCCCGGTTGATCGGGCTGCTAAAGGACGGCTCCTGTCCGACCCAGACGCCGTTCACCACTTCGGCCGTCACCGTGCAGCCCACCGAGCAGTGGGTGCAGATGTTCTTCTTGATGGTCACCTCGGGACCGATCGCGGAGGAGCCCGCCGCCTTGGCCTTGCGGACCGAGCCGAGCTGGATTGAACCGGCCGCCGCGAGCCCTCCCGCGACGAGGCCGGAATTGCGCAGGAAGGCGCGACGGTCGATGGCCTTCGGCGTGTCGCCGATGGCCACGGCCGGATGGAAAGTGCGGTCCGGGCCGCCGGTCTTGCGCTTGATCAGCATGGCGCCCTCAATTCTTCTTCAGTGTCTCGTAGCCGTTGGTCCGGTAGAACGCCTTGACGTGGTCGGACTCGCGGTAGCGGGCCTTCGTCTCCTCGGCACCGGGATCGTAGGCCTGTGCGGGCGTCGCGATCATCGGCTGGGCCGTGATCGCGGCGGCGGCCGCCACCGATCCGCCGCCGAGGGCGCGGAAGAAATGGCGCCGTCCCATCTCGTCCTTTCGATCGTCCCGCATGCTCGTCACTCCTGAATGCGACCGATGTCTCAATGGTCCCCACCTCACGCGTCGAGCGCGTAGGCCTGGGTCTCGATGTCGATGAACGTCCGGCCGAGGTCGCCCGCGGCGCGGTAGAAAGACGAACGGGTATTGGCCGCCACATCGTCGAACAAACGCCCGACCCAGGGCTTTAGATGCCGTTCGAAGAAGACGCGGTCCTCACCGGGTTCGGTCTCGAACCGACCGGAGACGAGACCCGCCATGGTCTCGAGCAGCATCGCCACGTGGTCTTCCGGCTCGCTCATCCCGCCAGTGGCTTCGATGCCGAGCCGGGCGAGATCCTGGCGGATGCGGGCCAGCGGGCGCTCGTTGAGAAAGCCGGTGAGGTAGTAGGAGGCATGCGGCACGACCTCGCCGCGCCCGACGCCAACGAAGAGGTCGAAATATTCGCGTCCCACCTTCGCGAGGTCCGCACCGGCCGCTTCGCCCGCGAGTGAGGAACACGCCTTGCCCAGGGGGCTGCCATCGCCGTCCGATCCGGCAAGGAGAGACAGGATATCGTCGGACGGTGCCCGACCGGTCAAGGCCGCCAGGAGATCGTAGAGATGCGCGCGCAGAAAATCGACGTCTTCGGCGACCGACTGTGAGATGCCAGGCGCGCCGGAAACGGGCTTCGCCTCGTCCTCGCGCAACAACTCCACCGAACGCATACCATCCTCAAACCGCGACCCGATCGCGGGCGAAGTGAATTCACTTCGCGCACAATAGCCCGGATTGGGACGTGCGCAACGTAGTTTTTAATCGCTCAAAGCGGGACAGCACGGCCATGTCGTCGCGGTCTCGGAACGGACGCATCGACAGGAGCGGGTCTTGGCGGGCGAGCGGCCGAGCTCGGATTGCTTTGCGGTAATGCGACGAGCTGCTCGTCCGCGTCGGCGTGATCGATATCGTCGTCGGTTTTCGCGGGCGCTTCGTCTTCTTCCGGCTGATCCGCCTCGATCAACGTGGCCTCGGCGGTCGTCTGCTCGGGCTCCACGTCTTCGACGGGCGTCCCATCGAAGATGTCCCGCAGCATGGCCTTGATGTCATCCGTAGGCAGAAGGGGCCCGTTCCCCGGCACGCCACCCACCGCATTCCAGTCATAGGCGTATTCCCGCGCTTCGCTCACGTAGTCGCGGATGTTTGTGTCCAGCGACCACATCCGGCGCAGGGCCGCCTTGCGCATCACCATCGGCACGCCCGCCCGGAGGAACTGGGTCAGGTCGGTCTGAGCCGTCAGACTTTCCAGCGAGGGCAGCTTGGCGAGCTCCTCGGGCGGCAGGGTTTCACCATCGGAAAGCTCCTCCGCGTGGGGCGCCCCCTCGCTCCCGGCCGCCTCGCTCCCGGCCGGCTCGCGCGCGGGCGGAAGTTCGGTCAAGACGGCACGCTTGCGCTTCGACCAGCGCGAGAAGAAATCGCCGCCGCTCATCCCTCGTCACCCCGCCTGCGCGTGCCGGTGCCCTGGCGGGCCAGGGCCTCGGGATCGGCCCTGTCGCGCTTGCGCTTGTGGAAAACCTGTTCGACGTGGAAGGCCTCGAAGAAGGCCAGGACCTTCGCCTGGACCTCCAGCGGCATGGGCACCGCTTCCACCACCTCGCCGATGCCCTCGGCCATGGATTCGCCCTCGTAGGGATCGGCCGTTACGGTAGCGAGATCGTAGCTTCCTTCCGCGACCTGCCGCAGGGCGACCCAGAGCGAGGGCCGGCCCGAGATCAGGTTGTCGCGGTAATGCGACGTTTCGGCGGGATGGAGCGAGACCTCGTAGGCACCGGCGTAGAAGGTTTCCTCCTCGGGAGTCGCCGAGAGCATGGTCCAGGGCAAGGCGGCGGGGATCGCCGGAAGGGCCGCGACCGGTAGCCAGGCATGGCTCGCCCAACGGCTCTTCAGAGTCCGCTTGGCAACGATGATCCCAACCTCGAAACGGTCGTCGGGCGGCGTCGCGGCTTGGCTTGGGTTCTGCTCGGTCATGCGGCCTCCGCACCGTCAGTGAGCGGCAATCCCGCCACGAGGTTCTGAGGTTTAAGGAAAAGGCGCTTGTCAAGATCCATGGCCATCAGGAGATAGACCGGCCGGCCGGCCGCGCGCGGGTCGATCCGCCGGTCATCGGCGAAGGTCAGGCGGAACAGGGCCAGGATGCGCATGCGGCTCGTCTCGTCCAGGGACTCGCCGTTCCATAGGGCGTTGCCGATCCGGGTCGCCTGCGCGTCGAGCCCGACGAACCAGCGCCAATCCGGATCGTCCATGGACGCGATCGGCTCCACCGTCGCCTGCACGTGCAGGAGGTGGCGGATCCAGGCCTCGATGGCGCGGGCGAGTCCGTCGCGGCTCTTCGGGTTGCTCCCGAGGTTGAGCGCCATGGTGAAGGCGTCGGAGCGGCTCCAATAGGTCCAGGCGGTCTCGTCCGTGAGCACGTCGAGTTCGTTCGCGGCCTCCTTGCCGAGCATGGCGACGAGGGGCGATTGCGCGGCCCCGGTCTCCCGCGCCTCGATCACCTCGGCATCGGCCAGCAGGGCGGCGCCATCGACGAAGGACACGCGCTGAGGCCGGAAGAAGAGCTCACCCGCGCGAAGGGTGTAGGGATCGTCGCAGCCATCGAGGGCATTGCGCAGGATGAGATGAGCCAACTGGCTGAGGAAGATCGGCGGCGTCCCGTTCAGGCCCCTGCGAACGAGATCGAGATAGGCGGCCTCCACGGAGCGCGCGGCCGTCAGTCGGTCGCGGAAGGCGAGCATCATCGTCCAGTTCTCGCGCGCATCGCCATCCGCCATGGCGGCGATCTCTCCGGGGGAGACCGGCCGGCGCGGTGCGCTCACGAGGCTGCGGTGGAGCGCCCGCTCGGCCATGCAGGCCTCGTCGGGCGGCACCAATTCCGGCCTGGCGAGATAGGCGAGGATGAGTTCGTCGGTGACCGCGAGGCCGCCCCCCTCGGTCCGCCCGGCAAGATGGTGGCCGCTGGAGACCCAGAACTCGGTCATCGTGCTTCGCCTTTCGATCCCGGTGCCGTCGCCAGGCCGATGAGGTCCGCCCGCTCCTCGGGCTCATCATCGCTCTCGACGAAGGTGAAGGCCCTGGCGTGGGCATGAAGCTTGTCCGCCCCCGCCACACCCAGCCCGCGCTGGTGCAGGGTGCGGAACGCCTCCCGGATCTCCCCGTCCTCGAAGGTCCTGTGCAGAGCGATCACGCTGCCGATGGCAGGCTGGCACAGGGAGCCGGCAAACTCGATCTCCTCCGCCGCCGCGACGCGGGCCACGTCGAGGCTCGGGGCGCCGAGGCGCTCGCAGAGATGACGTGCCAGATCCTCCACCGCCGCGTCCCGCTCGGTCGGTGTCGCCTCGCTCACGACGACCAGGGTCGAGAATCCCAGGGACGTCACCCCGAGGAACCCGGAGCGGAACGCCGTCCGCTCCTTGCCCTGGAGCAGCGGAACGTCGGCATCCCAGAACAGAAACGACCCGGTCACCGCCCATTCACCGGGCTCGGCAGCCTGCGCGAAGACGAAGGTGTCCGAAGGGTCGAGGCGAAGGGTCCGTGGAAGTTTGAGACTGCTCATCGACGATTCCGAGGACCCATCCTGTCGCCGCTCGCCGGACTCGCGTTCCGGATGACGGCGATGATCGCGGCTTTCAAGGCCGGTATCTGGTGCGGGGCGACCGCGATTGCTCGCGGACAAGGACGACACGGGTTCACCAGTACAGTTGGAAACGGCCGATGAACGTATCGGCATCGATGGTCCGGCCGTTCTGAAGAGCCGAGGGTGACGTATGGGACCGGACGTAATCGGCCATGATGCGGATGTTGGTGTCAGGATACCACGATAGTCCCACGGTGCCGTCCCGTTCGATGCCGCCGCGTATGCCGCCATCGTCGAGATCGATGGCCGAGAACCGCAGGCCGAGCTCGAACACGCCGAAGCCGCCTCGGGTGATGCGCTGGGCCTCGGCGACCTTGACGCCGCCGAAGACGGCGTAACTCGTTCCGTTGAAGTCGGGAGCCATGCGATAGGCCCGGTTGTCGCCGTTCAGCACCCAACTCGCCTGGACGTACCCGCCCTGGAAACTCAGCGGCTTAGCACCGTCGAAGCGACCGATCTCAGTCCGCGTGTATTCGGCACTCACCAGCAGCGGGCCGGAGCGGTAGGCCAGTTCGGCGCCGAGGCGGGCGATGCTGGCGGCATCGCGGATGTCTCCAGTATCGACGAAGCTTCTCGTAAACAGGAACGCTTCCGACCGACTGGACAGCGAGAGCGGGCTCTCGTCGCGGGGCAGGCCGCGGTAGCTCCCGGCGAGACCGACATGCAGGGTCCGGTTGTCGTCGTTGATCGGAGCGTAGGTGACGCGGCTCGTCGAGGCGATGCCTTCGGTGCCGATGCCGGTATTGGCGTTGCCGCCGAAAACTCCGGTGACGATGCTCCAGTCCTTCCCGTGCCCCCCGACGGCGAAACCGAAGTTTCGGGCCGGCACGAACGCGTCGGACAAGGCTCGCTCGGTGAAGAGGATGTTGTTGTTCGAGGCGAGTTGATCGAGACCGAACGGCTCCTTCTCGTTGCCGATACTGAAGAGCATGTCCGGCACGCCGCGATAGACGAGGACCGCATCGTTGATTGGGGTCACCGGATCGGCGAAATCGTACTGGAAACCGATCCCGACATCCTTGCCGAGGCCCAACGTCGTCTCGATCCAGGAGCGGCGAACGGCGATCGTGTCGCTGAACGGATCGCCGAAACCCGATTGGCGGATGCCGGCCGCACCGAAATCGAGGTGAAGACGGCCGCCGATGCGCAGTTTCACGGACTCATCGGGAAAGGTCAGGGTGATGCCCTTGTCGTCGATGGTGAGCTGTTCGCCATAGGGGCCGGGCATGCCCTTGGCCTCGATGGCCGCGCCCCTCGGCGCATCCTCGGCCCGAAGCCCGACCGGCAGGAACAGGGAGGCCGCGAGCGCGACGATGAGGGCGGTGCGGGTGTTCGCCGATACGGTCACAGGCGCGGCTCACCCGTATGCGGATCGCGCCATGCGACCCCCGTCAGGACCGCCACGAGAGGGTGTCTTTCACCGCCATCGGCGAGGAGATCGCCATTCGCGTCGATCCGCCCCATCCGAGCCGACGGACCGCCATCGGCGAGGCGCCGGAGATAGCGCCGTTCGATCCCCGCGAACCCGTCCTCGTCCCAGACGGCGAACGCTTTCATCAGATGCCGGGCGAAGCTCTCGACGAGGGGGCCGTGACCGTCCTCGACATTGAACCCTTCGTTCTCCAGGGACGTCGAATCCGGCGTCAGGCCGGGATCGCCGGCCCGCGCCTTCGAGGCGATGACCGTCGCAGAGAAGACCAACCAGTCCGGCACCTCGTCCTCGCCGCAGGCCGGCGGCCATCCGAGACGCCCGCCGCCGAGGCGCGCGCCGTCGAAACGGACGGTGTCGGGCCAGTCGAACGTAACCGGGATCTCGGGCGGCCCATGGGCACCGATGGCGTCGGCCAGCGCCACCATGCCGGCAAAGAAGGCGCGGCGCGCCCGGGCGAGGGGCTCGTCCGGCTCAAGGATGACGGCGAGATCGAACACCTCTGCGCTTCGACGCCAAACGAGACGCCCGGTGGCGTCACCGGAGGCGGCGACCGCGCAGGCTTCGTCGAACGCGTTCTCTGGCCCGCTCGTAACCATGAGGGAGAAGACGGGCGGCAGGATCAGGTCCGGGTGGTCGGGGCTCGGCGCCATGCGTTTCGGTTCTACCTGCGCCCGTATGGCGTGTCCTAGTTTCGAGCCATTATAGTATACGATGCACCAACTTGCGTGCGAGAGGGCCGGCCCCTTCGGCGCTGCGACCAAACGTTCAGGGTAAATCTGTGTCCGACCGGATCGTGTTCGCCTGCTCCTGCGATGAGACCGTCGCCCTCGACGGGCAGGTGATCGGAAAGGCATGCGGCGGCCGCCTGGAGACCGCCGATCAGTTGTGCGGGCGCGAGATCGCCCGGTTCGAGGACGCCCTGGCGCAGGGTGCGCCCATCACCGTCTCGTGCACGCTCCAGGCCCCCCTCTTCACCGACATCGCCGCCGGGGCCGGGGCGAAGACCCGCGTGACCTTTGCCAACATCCGCGAGACGGCCGGCTGGTCGAAGGAGGCCGACGCGGCCGGGCCGAAGATCGCGGCCCTCCTCGCCGCTGCGGCGGAGATGTCTCCCGCGCCGGGCACCGTCGCGATGGTGAGCCAAGGCGTCGCCCTGATCTATGGGAGCGACGAAGTGGCCATCGAGGCCGGGCGGCGCCTCGCCGACCATCTCGACGTGACGGTGCTGCTGAGCCGGCCGCGCGACGTGCCGGTGCCGCGCCGACACGACTTTCCCGTGCTCCAGGGGAGTGTCGTATCGGCCAGCGGGCATCTCGGGGCGTTCTCCCTGCGCATCGACGATTACGCGGTGCCGAGCCCGTCCTCCCGCCAGTCCCTCTCCTTCGGCCCGTCGCGCAACGGCGCCACCTCCACCTGCGACGTGGTCCTCGACCTGACGGGGGGGATGCCGCTGTTTCCCGCGCACGACCTGCGCAGCGGCTATGTCCGCGCCGATCCCCGCGACCCGGCCGCCGTGGAGCGGGCGATCTTCACGATCTCCCATCTCGTGGGCGAGTTCGAGAAGGCGCGCTTCGTCGATTTCCAGGCCGATCTCTGCGCCCATTCGCGCTCGCGCATCACCGGCTGTACGCGCTGCCTCGATGTCTGCCCGACCGGGGCCATCGCGCCCGCCGGCGATCACGTCGCCATCGACCCTTACATCTGCGCCGGCTGCGGATCCTGCGCCTCCGTCTGCCCCACAGGGGCGGCCGCCTATGCCTTGCCCGCGGCCGATGCGCTGATGCGGCGGCTGCGCACCTTGATGCTCGCCTATCACGAGGCCGGGGGACGGGACGGAATCGTGCTGTTCCACGACGAGGAGCATGGCGGGCCCCTGATCGAGGCGCTGGCCCGCTACGGCGACGGCCTGCCGGCCAACGTTCTTCCGGTCGCGGTCAACGAGGTTACGCAGCTTGGACCGGAGGCCGCCGCGGCACTGCTCGCCTACGGCGCCGTGGGGATCCGCCTCCTCGTCCGCGACCGTCCCAAGCACGATATCGCACCCTTGCGCAGGATGGTGCTCCTCGCCGACACGCTCGCCGGGGCATTGGGCTACGGGTCCGCCGACGGAACGCCCGTGGTCTCCCTGATCGAGACCGACGATCCGGATCAGCTCGGGTCCGCCCTGTCGTCCGGCAGCCTCGGCACCCCCGCTCCGGTTCCCGCCGCCTTCATGCCGGTGGGTCCCAAACGCAACGTGCTGCACTTCGCCTTCCGCGAGATGCATGTCGCCGCCCCGGCCCCCGTCGCATTGGTCCCGCTGGAGGCCGGATCGCCCTTCGGCGGCCTCGATTTCCGCAGCGAGGCTTGCACTCTGTGCCTCGCCTGCGTCGGCACCTGCCCGACCCACGCCCTCAGCGACAGCCAGGACCGGCCGCTGCTGGCCTTCGAGGAAAGCCTCTGCGTGCAATGCGGGCTCTGCGCCGCCACCTGCCCGGAGGATGTGATCACCCTGAAGCCGCAGGTGGATTTCGCCGCCTGGAGCCAGCCGCGCCGCATCGTCAAGGAGGAGGAGCCGTTCGAGTGCGTGTCATGCGGCAAGCCCTTCGGCACGCGCAGCAGCATCGAGCGGGTCATCGAAAAGCTTCAGGGCCGCCACTGGATGTTCAAGGGCAGCGCCGGCGAGGCCCGAATCCGCACCCTGATGATGTGCGACACCTGCCGCGTCGAGGTGGTCGTCAACGAGGCCTTCGACCCGCACACGGTGCCCGAGCGGTCGAAGCCGCGAACCTCCGAGGATTATTTTCGGGCGCGGGAGACGGGCGGGACCGGCAAAGCCTGATCCGCCGTGGATCACTGCGTCTTCGTCGCTCTTTCGAGGAAGCGCACCAACGCCTCGCGGTCGGCCGGGTCGTTGATCGTCTGCTCGGGCATCTTGGTGCCGGGGGTGTAGCGGGACGGGCCGACCTCGAACAGTTTCGAGATGGTCCGCGCATCCCAGACGATGTCGAGGTCCTTCAGGGCCTGCGAGAACTTGTAGCCGTCGGCGGTGGCGATGCGGCGGCCGAATACCCCGCTCAGGGTGGGGCCGGCACGGTTGCCCTCCTCCGGCGTCAGGGTGTGGCAGGCCACGCAGGCACGAAAGACTTCGGCCCCGTGATCGCCCTTGTAGGCGGCCAGCGCATCCACCGGCCGCGCCATCGACAGCGGCCCGATCGGCTCGCCGGTCCTGGCATCCCAGCGGCGCACCAGCCTGTCTCCACCTCCGGTGAGCAATTCGCTCCCGTCCGGCCGGAAGGCGAGGGACCAGACCGGAAGTCCGGGTCCGACGAGGCTGAACGCCACCTTGGCAGCGCTTCGATCGATCAGGGCCACGGTGCCGGCCACCGTGGCGGCGGCCACCCGTCTCCCGTCCGGCGACACGGCAAGGCCGATGACGGGGTTGGTCGCGAGATCGACCGACGCGCGGATGGTCCCGTCGGCGGAGAGGAAGCGCACCACGCTGTCCGCCCCGGCGGCGGCGATCTCGCCGTCCTGCGTCACGGCCACGGCGTTGATCGGTGACGGCAGTTGAACGATGCGCGGCGGCTCGGCGGTCTCGGCCAGCGGCCAGACCCGAAGCGTGGCGTCGTAGCCTCCCGTCACGGGCCTGCCATCGGCGAGAAAGGCGACGGCGTTGACGTTGCCGGCATGGCCCCGCAGCACCCGCACCGGTCCACCGGCAAGGGATCGGATATGGGCGGTTCCGTCCCAGGATGCGGAGGCGAGGCGCGTTCCATCCGCCGAGACCGCGAGGGCCGCGATCGGCCCCGAATGGTCGGAAAAGACCTCCACCGGCTCCGGGCGCCCCCCCTGCCACAGGGCGATGCGCCCGTCCTCGCTGGCCGTGACGAAGCGGCCCTCGTCGAGGGCGGCGACGGCATTCACCGCGCCATCGTGGAATCGCAGGATCGCCAGGGCCGCACCCTGGTCTATTCCCCAGAGGATGGCCGAGTGATCGAACCCGCCGGAGATCGCCATGCGTCCGTCGGCCGCGATGGCGAGAGCCCGGACCGGGCCGCCATGCCCGCGCAACTGCGCCGAGGCCGGAAGGGACGTGGAGAGAAGGAGAAGCACCGCGCAGATCGACCGGGCATGACGCCCCGTCAAGCGGGAGAATCGAGGTCGAACGGACAACCCGGATGTCTGCGCCACGCCGTCGCTCTCCTGGATAGCCAAGGACGTTTGGAATTAGCCGGGGCGAGGCCCTCTGTCTGCCCCGCCAGCCACCCCTCGGCTGATCCGTCACGGGCGGGGTTGCCCACCGGGCCGCGATGCCGCATCCGTTCCGGCGCATGTCGATCCGGTCCGCCACTTCGGCCTCGATGCCCCTCGACGAGGTCTTGGCGCGGCTGTTCGCCGTCGCGCCGGTCGACACCATCCTCGTGCCCGTCCGGGAGGGGATCGGCTTGGTCCTCGCCGAGGATGCGGTCGCCCTCGTCGATCATCCCGCCGCGCCGCGCGCGCGGCGCGACGGTTGGGCCGTGGCCGCCGGGGATGTGACCGGCGCCTCCCCCTACGCACCCGTCACCCCGCGCGGACCGCCCTCATGGGTGGAGGATGGCGACGCGATGCCGCCGGGCGCCGACACCGTGCTGCCGCCGGACGCGATCGGCCCTGAAGGGGACATCGTCTCCGATGCGGCCCAGGGCGAGGGCGTCTCCCGCGTCGGTCAGGACGTCGTGCTCGGGGACGTGCTGGCGAGAGCCGGCGAGCGGCTGACGTCCCTTCGTTCCCTCGCCCTCCTCGGCGCCGGGATCGACACGGTCGTGGTCCGGACGCCCCGCATCCACATCGTCGGGATCGGCACTGGGTCGGCCTCGGCGGTCGCCGACTGGGTCGCGGCCGCGGGGGGCCAGGTGACGTCGAGCGCTTCCGCCCGCGACGGGGAATCCATCGCCGCGGCTCTTCGCGCGCGGGAAGCCGACGCGGTCTTCGTCGTCGGCGGCACCGGGTTCGGCCGCACCGATCACAGTGCGGAGGCCCTTGCCCGCGTGGGCCACCTCGACGCGCACGGGATCGCCCTGCATCCGGGGGAGAGCGCCGGTTTCGGCCGGATCGGGACGGTCCCGGTCCTGCTGCTGCCCGGCCGGCCGGACGCCGCTCTCGCGACGTTCCTCGCCCTCGGGCGGCCCTTGCTGGCCCGTCTCTCGGGCGCGGTCCCGCCCGGCGCCGTCGAGGGCCGCCTCACCCGGAAGATCACCTCCACCGTCGGTGTCAGCGAGATCGTCTTCGTGCGAAGGACGCAGGGCGGCGTGGAGCCCATCGGCGGCGGGGATCTGCCGCTGCGGCGTCTGATCCTCGCCGAGGGCGCGGTTCTGGTGCCGCCGGAGCGGGAAGGCTACCCTGAGGGCGAGTGGATCGAGATCGTACCCCTGTGAGCCGACCCGACGGAGTTGAGACGAGAGAGGATTTCCTGGCGAGGCTGTCGCGTGCGGCCCGTCAGGAGCAGTTCCTCCAGGTGGTCAGCCGCGACGAGGCCGTCTCTCGGTTTCGTGCGGCGATCCCGCACATCGCGCTGCCGCCGGAGACCGTGCCGCTGGCCGCCTGCCTCGGCCGCGCCCTGGCGGGCGACGTCGCCTCGCCCATCGACGTACCGCCCTTCGACCGCGCCCTCGTCGATGGTTTCGCCCTCCGCGCTGCCGACACGATGGGTGCGAGCCAGGCCGAGCCGCGCCGGCTCGGTCTCAATCACGAGATCCTCGCCTGCGGCGTCGCGCCCCGTCTCGTCGTCCTGTCCGGCACGGCGACGGCCATCGCCACCGGCGGCGTGATGCCGCGCGGCGCCGACGCGGTGGTGATGGTGGAGGCCACCGGGATCGCGTCCGGCGACGGTCCGCTCGCCATCGATCTCGACCGGGCGGCCGCGCCGGGGCAGTTCATCGGTTATGCCGGCTCCGACATGGCGCGCGGCGAGACCGTCCTGCGCAAGGGCACCGTGATCACGGCGCGGGAGATCGGCATGCTCGCCGCCTGCGGCCTCGCCGAGGTGGGAACGGTACGCCGGCCGAGGATCGCCGTACTCTCCACCGGCGACGAACTGGCGGCTCCGGGCCGGCCCCTGCCGCCCGCCGGCATCTATGATTCCAACGGAGCCATCGTCGCCGCTTCGGTCGCCGAGAATGGCGGCGAGCCCGTGCCGTTCGGCATCGTCGCCGATGACGAGGGGGCGCTCGAGGCCGCGATCCGCGCCGCGCTCTCGGAGTGCGACGTCGTCGTCCTGTCGGGCGGCACCTCGAAGGGGGCGGGCGACGTCTCGCACCGCATTCTCTCGCGCCTCGGCGAGCCCGGCATCCTCGTCCACGGGGTCGCCCTCAAACCGGGCAAGCCCCTCTGCCTCGCCAAGGCGCAGGGCAAGGCCATCGTGGTGCTGCCGGGCTTCCCGACCTCGGCGATGTTCACCTTCCACGAATTCGTGGTGCCCCTCGTCCGGTCGCTCGCCGGGCTTCCCCCACGGGAGGAGGACAGCGTCGAGGCTTCGCTGCCCCAGCGCATCGCCTCCGAGCGAGGACGGATGGAGTTCGTCATGGCCTCGCTCACCCATGGGCGCGACGCTCCCGTCGCGGTCCCGCTCTCCAAGGGCTCCGGCTCGGTGACGGCCTTCTCCCAGGCCGACGGCTTCTTCGCGATCCCCGCCGCCAGGGCGGGGATGGAGGCCGGCGAGCGGGTGAGTCTCTCGCGGATCGGGGCCGGCACCCGCGCGCCCGACCTCACCATCGTGGGCAGCCATTGCATCGGCCTCGACGCCGTCGTCGGACGCCTGGCCGAGCGCGGGATTACCGCCCGCACCATCTGGGTCGGGTCCTCGGGGGGCCTCGCCTCCCTCAAGCGGGGCGAATGCGACGTCGCCGCGATGCATCTCCTCGATCCGGAGACCGGCCGCTACAACACGCCCTTCCTCACGCCGGCCTTGCGCCTCGCCGAGGGCTGGCGGCGGATGCAGGGCGTGGTGTTTCGCCCCGGCGATGCCCGGTTCGCGGGGCGGGATGCGGCGGAGGCGGTCTCGTCCCTCGTCCGCGACCCGGACGCCATCATGGTGAACCGCAACACCGGCTCGGGGACGCGGCTCCTCATCGACGGGGTGCTCGATGGAGCCCGGCCGCCGGGGTTCTGGAACCAGCCCCGCTCGCACAATGCCGTCGCCGCCGCCGTGGCGCAGGGCCGGGCGGATTGGGGCGTCGCCATCGAGAGCGTCGCCCGCGCCTACGGCCTCGGATTCCTGGCGCTGACGGACGAGCGCTACGATTTCGCCTATGCCGGCGACCGGGCGCTGGAACCGGCTCTGGCCGCCTTCCTCTCCCTCCTCGGAGAGCCCGAGACCGGCTCGGCCCTGGCCGAGCTCGGCTTTCCCCTCGCGCGGACCCAGCCATGACGGAGCATGCGATGCGGGTGATCGGTTTGGCCGGGTGGAGCGGAGCGGGCAAGACCACGCTCCTCGCCAAGCTCATCCCCGCGCTGACCGCCCGCGGACTGACGGTCTCGACCATCAAGCACGCGCATCACGCCTTCGACGTGGATCAGCCGGGCAAGGATTCGTATCGCCATCGGCAGGCGGGCGCGTCGGAAGTGCTGATCTCGTCGGCGGTCCGGTGGGTGCAGATGCACGAGGTGCGCGACGGCGAGGAGGCCAGCCTCGCCGACCTTCTGCGTCGTCTGAGCCCCTGCGATCTCGTGCTCGTTGAGGGGTTCAAGCGCGACGGCCATCCCAAGCTCGAAGTGCATCGGGACGCCAACGGCCGCTCTCCCCTCCACCCGCAGGACCGGGGCATCGTCGCCATCGCCAGCGACGGTTCGTTTCCCGATGCGGGGATTCCCGTGGTCGATCTCGACGACGTGGCGGCCATCGCCGATCTCGTCGCGTCCCTGGCCGAACCGGTGGATACAGTCCTGAACAGGATCGAAGGCCATGGCGCAGCTGACTGACGATTGCTTCGCCTTCGGCGGGCAGCTCATGAGCGTGGACGACGCCCTCGCGCTGATCGCGGAGCGGCTTCCCGTCCTCGCCGGGATCGACGACGTGCCGCTATGCGAGGCGGACGGACGCGTCGCGGCGGAGGACGTGACCGCCGGGATCGACCTGCCGCCCTTCGACAATTCGGCGGTGGACGGCTACGCCGTGCGCCATGCCGACCTCGCCCCGTCGGGCGAGACGCGGATGATCGTCGAAGGTCGGATCGCTGCCGGTCAGGCCGGCCGGACGTTGGGGAGCGGGCCGAGCGCGGTCCGCATCTTCACCGGCGCGCGGATGCCGGACGGCGCCGACACGGTCTTCATGCAGGAGGACGTGACGGTGGAGGGGGCGGACATCGTCCTGCCGCCGGGCCTGAAGCGCGGGGCGAACCGCCGGCTCGCCGGCGAGGATGTACCCGAGAGCGGCGTCATCGTCACCGCCGGGCGTCGCTTGGCGCCGCAGGACGTGGCCTTGGCCGCCGCCACCGGCCGCTCGTCCCTGGCCGTCCGCCGCCGCCTGAGGGTGGCGGTGTTCTCCACAGGAAATGAACTGGCCGAACCGGGCGCCGTCCTGGCGCCGGGGGCGATCCACGATTCTAACCGGGTGATGCTGGTCGCCCTGCTGAAGCGCCTCGGCGCGGAGGTGAGCGACCTCGGGATCCTGCGCGACGACCGGGCGGTTCTCGCAGCGCGCCTCGCGGAGGCCGCGTCCGCCCACGATCTCCTCCTCACCTCCGGCGGCGTCTCCACCGGCGAGGAGGACCATGTGAAGCCGGCGGTGGAGAGCGTGGGCAGCCTGGTGTTCTGGCGTCTCGGCATCAAGCCGGGCCGGCCCGTGGCGATGGGCGTCGTGCGGGGCACACCCTTCGTCGGGCTGCCGGGCAATCCCGTGGCCGCCTATGTGACCCTGCTCTTCGTGGTGCGCCCCCTGCTGGCGCGTCTCGGCGGCGAGCGTCCGGAAGCACCTCTCGCCATCCCGGTCCGCTCCTCCTTCACCTACCGCAAGAAGGCCGGCCGCCGCGAATTCGTGCGCGTCAGCCTGAGACGCTCGGGCGATGGCGGCTTGGAGGCGGTAAAGTTCCCCCGGGACGGGGCCGGCCTCCTCACCTCGCTCACGGGCAGCGACGGGCTGGCGGCGCTCCACGACGAGGTCACCGCGATCGAGCCCGGCGACACGATCGAGGTTTACCCTCACGTCGTGCTGTACCGATAGGGAATCTCCCGTCTCCCTGTCGGAGAGCGTAACCGACGCTTGCATTGCGCGGCCTCCGGCACGATGTGCCCGGTCAGGACCGAGGATCCTCGGTGTTCGAGCGGAGAGCCGCTCGCCCTCTTCCATTGCCTCTCCGACCCCACCGAAAGCGCCGATGGACTTTCTCGACTCGCATTTTCTCGTCTCGGTGCTGCAGATCGTCTGGATCGACCTGCTTCTCTCCGGCGACAACGCGGTCGTCATCGCCATGGCCTGCCGATCCCTGCCCCCCGAGCAGCGCCGCACTGGCATCCTCCTCGGCGCGGGAACGGCGGTGGGGCTTCGCATCCTGTTCGCCGTCGTCATCACCTATCTGCTGGCGGTGCCGTTCCTGCGGATCGGCGGCGGGCTCCTGCTGCTCTGGATTGCGGTGAAGCTCGCCCTCGGCGAGGACGAGGAAGGCCACGCGGTCGGAGCCAGCAAGACCCTGTGGAAGGCGGTGCGGACCATCGCCATCGCCGACGCCGTCATGAGCCTCGACAACGTGGTCGCCATCGCCGCCGTCGCGAAGGGCGAGGTCTCGCTATTCGTCTTCGGCCTGCTCCTGTCGATCCCGCTCATCGTGGCGGGCGCCTCCCTCATCACGACGCTGCTGAAACGGTTTCCCCTGGTCGTCTGGGCAGGCGCCGCGCTCCTCGGCTGGATCGCCGGCGAGATGATCGTCACCGATCCCTACGTCGCCGAACACGTGGCCTCCGTGCCCCACGCGCACCGGGCCGCCGCCTCGATCTGCGCCGTGCTCGTCGTCGCCGTGGCCTTCATCTGGAAACGGGCGATCGCGCCGCCCGAGCCGATCGCCGATCAGAGCCGCCGGTGAGGTGGGTGCAAGACGAAGAACGGCCCCTCGCGAGGGGCCGTTCTTCGTCGTCGATAGGAGATCGGACTTACCGAGCCGTTTCGAGATATTTCAGGTCGAGGGCGGCGAGCGACATCAGGGGTGACGGCATGACGACGCCGTCGCGGCGGATCAGCCTGGCGACCCGCTGGCACCCCGCGATGTCGTTGGCACCGGCGGCGGCATCGCCCTGCTCGATGAAGGCAGCGCTCGCCATCTTCGGCGGTGGTGCCGCCGGAGCGGCCGCTGCCGCGGGAGCTTGTGGCTGGGCCGACGCGGGAGCCGGGGCCTGAGCCGATGCCCCGGACGGTGCCGCCGCGTTCTGGGTCGCCCCCTGGGGACCGGCGGCACCGGGACCGTTCGAGGATGTCGGTCCGCTCAGGCCGGAATCCTTCTGCGTCTCATTGCCCGAGGATTTCTGCGACCCCGACCCCGGAGCGGTGACGGCCGTGCTCGCCTGGGCCGAAGACGGACCGGACTCAGCCGGCTGCGCCGGCGCATGCAGGAACGCGGTGAGCTCCTTGCAGATATTGGCCGGCTTGCCCGCCGACTCCGCCGATGCGACCGCAGGAACCATCGCCATCGCTGCCGTCACGGCCGCGACGGACAACCCTCTGATACCCAAACTCATCATGACACGGCCCTCCCGAGGCCAGCCGCCGCAGCTGCGACGGCGCGATTGACCAAGGAAGGTGCGCGGCAGGCGAGAGGTGTCAAGGGCGGCGCGGCGCGCTGTTTCGTCGGGGACCGTCCGTCATTGAGCCTCCGCATTGGGGAAGAAGAGCTGCTCTCCCCCGATCCGGTAGGCGGCGATGGCCGCCTGACCCGGGCTCGAAACGAGCCAGTCCACGAAGGCCTGACCCGCCTTCGCCTTCACATGCGGATGTTTCTCGGGGTTCACGAGCATCACGCCGTATTGGTTGAAGAGGCGCTTGTCGCCCTCCACCAGGATCTTGAGGTCGCCCCGGTTCTTGAACGACAGCCAGGTACCCCGGTCGCTGAGCAGATAGGCATTGGCGGCCGAGGCGGTGTTGAGCGCCGGGCCCATCCCCTGGCCCACATCCTTGTACCAATCGCCGCGCACGGCGCCGAGATCGAGACCGGCCTCCTTCCAGTAGCGCAACTCGGCGCTGTGGGTGCCCGAGCGATCGCCGCGCGAGACGAAGGGCGCCTTGGCGGCGGCGATCTTGCGCAGGGCCTCGATGATGCTGGAGCCGGCCGCACCGGCCGGATCGTCTTTCGGTCCGATGAGGACGAAGTCGTTGTACATCACCGGATAGCGCTTCGTGCTCCACCCCTCGCCGACGAATTTTTCCTCGGCGGCGGTGTCGTGGACGAGGGCGACGTCGGCGTCTCCGCGCCGGGCGGCATCGAGGGCCTGCCCGGTGCCCAGAGCCACCACCTTCACACCGATCCCGCTGGCTTGCGTGAATTTGGGTAGTAAGTCCTTGAACAGGCCGGATTGCTCGGTGGACGTGGTGGAGGCCACCGTGATGCTCTCGGCGGGTTCGGCGACACCCGGTAAGGACGACAGTCCGGAGACCGCGACGAGAAGGCCGAGGCTCAGGAAAGAGCGGCGAAGGAGGTCCATGGCATTTCTCCGGTGAGATAAGCCCGCGCCTGCGGCGAACGGGGGGATGACAGGGTGGTGCGCACGGGTCCGTGCTCGACGGCGAGCCCCCCGGCGAGGACGACCACATCCTCGGCCAGACGCATGACCTGACCGAGATTGTGCGAGACCAGGACGACCTTCGTGCCGGCCTTCGCCATCGAAGCCACGAGGTCCTCGATGACGTGGGACGAGGCCGGATCGAGATTGGCGGTGGGCTCGTCGAGAAGGAGGAGATCGGGCGCCCGCGCCCAGGCCCGTGCCATGGCGAGGCGCTGTTGCTCGCCCCCAGACAGGCGGGTGGCCGGAGCGCCGGCCCGCTCGGCGAGCCCGACATGCTGGAGTGCCGCCCGCACCCTCTCCGCCCGCTCTCCCGCGCCGAGGCCGAGCGGCGCCAGGGCCAGCGCCACGTTGGCGGCCGCACTCGCACGGACGAGTCCGGGCCGCTGGAACACGAAGGCGGTGCTCGGACGGTTAGCGGCCGATGGGCCGATGCTGATCGTCCCGCCCGTCGGCGCCAGCAACCCGTCGATGAGGCGCAGGAGTACGCTCTTCCCGGCGCCGTTTGCACCGATGATCGCCGTGATGCCGGCCGACGTCACCGACATGTCGACGCCCTTGAGGATCGGGAGGTCTCCCACCCGGTAGCGCAGTCCGTCGATGACGATGGGAAGCGCCGCGCTCATCCGTAGGCCCGCATGGCATAGGAGCGCAGCAGCGAGGCGGTGGCGCTGACGACGAGGACGATGGCGATGAGGACGAGTCCGAGGGCCAAAGCGAGGGGCAGGTCTCCCTTCTGCGTCTCCAGGGAGATCGCCGTCGTCATGGTGCGGGTGTGCCCGTCGATATTGCCGCCGACGACGAGGACGGCCCCGATCTCCGAGATGGCGCGGCCGAACGCGGCGAGGACCGCCGTCACCAGGGAGAAGCGCGTATCGTAGATCAGGATCGCGGCCCGCCGGGCGGGTCCGAGGCCGAGGGAGCGAAGCTGCTCGCCAAGATGCTCCGCCGCATCGGCGACGATCTGGCGTGCGAGGGCGGCGATGAGCGGGACCACGAGAACCGTCTGGGCCGCGATCATCGCGCCCGGCGTGAACAGCAGGCCGAGGCTGCCGAGGGGGCCGGACCGCGACAGGATGAGGTAGAGGACGAGGCCGATGACCACCGGCGGCAGGCCCATCGCCGCGTTGAGGCATCCCACGACCAGCCTTCGCCCCGGAAACGCCGACACGGCGACGAGGGCCCCGAGGGGCGCGCCGACGAGGGTTCCGATCCCCACCGCCGACAGGCTCACCCGCAACGACAGGCCGGCGATGGCGATCACCTCCGGATCGAGGGCGGCGATCCGCTGGAACGTCTCCTCGAGGGTCTGAAGCATGGCTCCGGTGCTGTGCGCGGCTGCCTACCTCATGCTACCGCTCTCTGCGCCAGTTCAATAGGAAACGGATTGCCTATGAAGGTCGGATTGACGCTGGACGGGACCATTGCGGCGGCGGACCGGCCCCTCGCCTTCGCCCCGACCCTGGTGCTTCTGGAGGCTTTGGCCGCGGAAGGTTCGCTGAGGGGCGCCGCGGCGCGGCTCGACCTGTCCTATCGCTCCGCCTGGGGACGGTTTCAGATCCTCGAAGCGGCGCTCGGCCAGCCCGTCATCCGCAAGACCAAGGGGCACGGCACCGTTCTGACGGCCTTCGGAGCCGCGTTCCATCGGGCGCTGGGCGACGCATCGCGGGCGAGCGTAGAGGTCATCGCGCGAGAAGAGCGGCGGTTGGAGGCGACGCTCGCCGGTCTGGTCGGAGGCGCCGCAGGCCCCCTGACCCTCGCGGTCAGCCACGATTCCGTCCTGCTCGACGCCCTGCGCGAGATGGGCGGCATTGCGGTCACCATCGCGGGGAGCATGGACGCCCTCTCGCATCTGAAGGCCGGCCGGGCGGAAGGGGCGGGGTTCCATTTCGGCGCGGCCAGGCCCGATCCGGGCTCCGTCTTCGCCGACATCCTCGCCGACCCGGCCCTCCTCACACGCCCGGTCCTGCGGCGCGAGCAGGGCCTGATGCTGGAGCGGGGCAATCCCTTCGCCGTGTCCGGCATCACGGACCTGACCAGGGGCGGTATCCGCTTCGTCAACCGTCAACTTGGCGCGGGGACGCGGATCTGGTTCGACCGGCTCTGCGCCGAGGCCGGCATCGGCGGGTCGGAGATACGCGGCTACGAGACGGAGGAGTTCACGCATCAGGCCGTGGCGGCCATGATCGCATCGGGGGCCGCCGATGTGGGAATGGGGACCCGCGCCGTGGCGGAGCGGTTCGAGCTCGATTACCTGCCCCTCGGCGAGGAGACGTACTTCCTGGCCGTCCGCACCTTCGTCGGTGCAGAGCGCCTGGATGCCATCGCCTCGGCCATTCGGCGGCGGGCGGAGGCCACGCCGGGCTATGGGTGAAACGAGACCGTCGCGCATGACGGGCCAGGGGCGAGAGCTTGGACGGCCCTCGCCCGAGGGTTCGGGATCAGTGAGCCAGGATCTTCGACAGGAAGGTCTGCGCGCGCTCGGAACGTGGCTTGTCGAAGAAGTCGTCCTTGGTGGCGTCCTCGACGATCTCGCCGCGATCCATGAAGACGACGCGGTTGGCCACCTTGCGGGCAAAGCCCATCTCGTGGGTGACGACCATCATCGTCATGCCTTCGCGGGCGAGCTCGATCATCACGTCGAGCACCTCGCCGACCATCTCGGGGTCGAGGGCCGAGGTCGGCTCGTCGAAGAGCATGACGATGGGGTTCATCGACAGGGCGCGTGCGATGGCGACGCGCTGCTGCTGACCGCCGGAGAGCTGGCCCGGATATTTGTGCGAATGCGCCGAGAGACCGACCCGCCCGAGAAGCTTCAGGCCGCGATCATGGGCATCGTCCTTGGCCCGTCCCAGCACCTTGCACTGGCCGAGCATCAGGTTGTCGATGATCGAGAGATGGGGGAACAGCTCGAAATGCTGGAACACCATGCCGACGCGGGCGCGCAGCTTGGGCAGGTTGGTGCCCTTGGCCTGGACGCCGATGCCGTCGACGGTGATCGCCCCCTTCTGGATCGGCTCCAGGGCGTTGACCGTCTTGATCAGGGTGGACTTACCGGACCCGGAGGGCCCGCAGACGACGACCACCTCGCCCTTGGTGACCTGCGTCGTGCAGCCGTTGAGAACCTGGACCGGGCCGTACCACTTGCTGATGTTGTCGATGGCGATCATCGGCTTCGCCGAAGCCTGGGGATCGATGGGGGGCATGACGGATCCTCGAAAGCTTAGCGGATGATGGCGACGCGGCGCTGGAGACGCCGGACGAGGGTCGAGGCGGTGATGCAGATCACCAGGTAGACGGCCGCGGCGAACAGATACATTTCCACGAGGCGGCCATCGCGCTGGGCGACCTTCGAGGCGGCGCCGAGGAAGTCAGTGAGCGAGATGACGTAGACCAGGGACGTGTCCTGGAAGAGCACGATGGTCTGGGTCAGCAGCAGGGGCAGCATATTGCGGAAGGCCTGCGGCAGGATCACCGTCCGCATGGTCTGGCCGTAGGTCAGGCCGATGGCCTGGGCCGCCGCCGTCTGGCCCTTCGGGATCGCCTGGATGCCGGCGCGCATGATCTCGGAGAAGAACGCGGCCTCGAACAGGGTGAAGGTGACGAGGGCCGAGGTGAAGGCGCCCACCGAGATCGGCCGCGACGCGCCCGTCATCCATTGGCCGATATAGGGAACGAGGAAGTAGAACCAGAAGATCACCAGCACGAGGGGCAGCGACCTCATGAAGTTCACGTAGATCTTGGCCGGGAGCGCCAGGGCGGTGATCCCGGAGAGGCGCATCATCGCGATGATGGTGCCGAGGATGATGCCGCCCGAGGCGGCGAGCGCGGTGAGCGTCAGCGTGAACACCATTCCCGTCCCGAACAGGTACGGCAAGGATGAGAGGACGACCCCGAAGTCGAAATCCGTGAACATCGGTCCTCTAGTCCCGTCTGGCGGTCGCGAAGGATGGGGAGAGGAAGCGCGCCGTCATCAGCGCGATCCCGGGACGGCGATGCGGGTCTCGAGCTTGCTCGACAGGGTCACCACGAGAAGGCTGATGCCGAGATAGATGACCGTCGCCGCCGTGAAGGATTCGAAGACCTGAGAGGAGAACTCCTGCATCGAGCGGGCCCGCGCGGTGAGTTCGAGCAGGCCGATGGTGAGCGCCACCGAGGTGTTCTTGAGGTTGTTGAGGAACTCGGAGGTCAGCGGCGGCAGGATCACCCGGTAGGCGTTGGGCAGCAGCACGTAGCGATAGGTCTGCCACGTGGTGAGGCCCAAAGCCGTGCCAGCCATGCGCTGGCCCCGCGGCAAGGTCTCGATGCCGGTGCGGACCTGCTCGGCGACGCGGGAGGCCGTGAAGAAGCCGAGGCAGATGACCGCCGTGTAGAACGACGAGTTCGGCAGCTGCTTCAGCCAGGTCCCCCAGGAGCCGGGCAGGATCTCCGGCACCACGTAGAACCACAGGAACATCTGCACGAGGAGCGGGATGTTGCGGAACAGCTCCACATAGGTGGTGCCGACCCGTTGGGCCCCCCGGCTCGGAAGGGTGCGCAGCACCCCGATGAGCGAGCCGAGGGAAAAGGCGATGATCCAGGAACAGAGCGCCGTGGCGATCGTCCAAGAGAGGCCGGAGAGAAGCATGTCGGCATAGGTGCCGGTGCCTTCCGGCGACGGTTCGAAGAAGATCCGCCAGTTCCAGTTATAGTTCATCGCCTGTCGTGTGCTCCGATGCGGCGGCTTAGTAGGCGGCCGGGTCGGCGCTGTCGCTCGGCGACTCGAAGGCCTTCTTCATGGGGTCGCTCATGGGAAGGTTCAGGTTGATGCCGCGCGGCGGGATCGGCTTGGTGAACCAGGTCTCGTACAGGACCTTGCCTTCGGGGCTTTTGTAGAGCTTGGCCGTCGCCTCATCGACCACGGCCTTGAACGGCGCGTCGTCCTTGCGGAGCATGATGCCGTAGGGCTCGGGCTTCGACAGGGCCTCGCTCGAAATTGCGTAGGCGCCGGGCTCCTTGGAGCTGGCGGCCAGGGAGGCCAGCAGCACGTCGTCCATGACGAAGGCGGCGGCGCGGCCGGTCTCGACCATGAGGAAGGCTTCGGCGTGATCCTTGGCGGGCAGGATCGTCAGGCCGAGGCTCCTGGCGGTGTTGGCCTCGTTGATCTGGCGGATGTTGGTGGTGCCGGAGGTGGACACCACGGTCTTGCCCTTGAGATCCTCGATCGTGTCGAGCTTGGCCGACTTCTTGGCCACGTAGCGGGTGGCGGTGAGGAAGTGGGTGTTCGTGAAGGCCACCTGTTTCTGGCGGTCGACGTTGTTGGTGGTCGAGCCGCATTCGAGATCGACGGTGCCGTTGGCGATCAGCGGGATGCGGGTGGCGGAGGTGACGGGATTGAGCTTCACCTCGAGCTTGGTCAGCTTCAGGTTGGTCTTTACCGCCTCGGCGATCTTCTTACAGATCTCGAAGGCGTAGCCCACCGGCTTCTGGTCGCCGTCGAGGTAGGAGAACGGGACCGAGGCGTCACGATAACCGATCGTGATCTCGCCGGTCTCCTTGATCTTCTTGAGAGTGCCGGTCAGTTCCTGGGCATTGGCGCCGGCTGCGCCGAGCATGATGCTCATTGCCGATGCAAGGACGACCGCCGTCGACGGAGCGGCGGACCTGTGAGGACCAAATTGCATGTGAAGGCTGGCTCCCGGAGGGGTTCTCACCGATCGGACGACCGGCTCTTGAGGCTCAACGTAGCAGCGGTCTCGCCCATCGCAATCGGTGAATGAGGCCTCACCGGAGATGTCAACCGCTGACGGACATCATAGCAATCACCGTGCCGTTAGGTCGGCCTCAAAATTTTAACGCGAGACAATCCCCTCTCTTTGAAATTCCTTCGGTCGAGGCAAGACCAGCCCTTTGCAGATCAGCAAGCGACATAAAAAAGGCCCGGCTCTTCAGCCGGGCCTGTCTCGTTAGATTTCGAAGCATCTTGCAGCATCGGAGCGCTGCTGCCGCGAGGGCATCGTTGCTCCGATCCAGATCAGCTCGGATGCTTAGAAGTCGCGCTGGACGCGAGCGCGGATCTGGAAGGTATCCGCAGCGTCCACGGTCTTCACAGCAGCACCAGCGTTCAAGTTGGCCGCAGAAATGGCGCCGTTCTTGTACTGGTCCACGACCCGGCCGCTCTGCAGGCCGACCTTGGTGTAGAAGCCTTCAAGACCGATATCGAGATCCTTGACCGGCGACCAGATCAGGCTTGCGCCGGCTACGATCTGGTAGGTGTCTCGCAGAGTCGGGCTGAGGCTGAAGGCACGAGAGCCAACAACGCCAGTGAAGTTGTTTTGCGCGGTGGTCCCGAGGTTTCCGAAGGCAGCGGCGTTGGCTTCACGGGCACCCTTGGCAAAGGACATCTCGCCGTAGCTGCCGAACACGGCCGAACGCCATTCAGGCGACCAGTAGTGCAGAAATGAGCCAACAACCGTGAAGCTCGTGGAGGTCTCGAGCTTGCCCGTGAGCGGGTTCAGAGTCGCATCCGACATGTAGGGGTCGAAAGCGGCACCGTTGATCGTGCTGGCGCGGGATGTGTAGCTGCCATTGTACGAGGAGTAGCCGGTGTAGAGGGTCGCACCCTCGCCATAGGCACCCTGCAGGTACAACGTGTCGCCCGGAGCGATGAACGGGGTGTTGATCTTCACGCCACCCTGAACAGCCCAGCCGTATTCGCTGGAGGGAATAGCCGCAGCGATGTTCGGCAGTCCGGCTGCGCCGCTAGCACCGGGCAGAAAGCCGGAGTTGTTGATGTAGTTGCCGGTGTTGAGTTCCTTGACTGCACCCGACAGCTGAGCAGAGCCCCAAGCCGCATCGTAGCGGAGCACGCCGACGAAGTCGGGCATACGGTTGCGCTGTGCAACATCCACGTTCTGGAAGAGGATGGGTGCACCAGCTGCATTAAAGGCAACGGCGACCGGAGAAGGAGCCGCGGCCGTTCCCGAAGCGTACGTCTGCGAGTAGATGGTGTTGCGACGGAAGGTCGGGTCTTCGAGCGAGATCGTAGCCGAGAAGCCTTCGCCGAACTTGGCCGAGTAGGCGAGGAGGTTGGTGGATTGGACGTCGGAGTTCAGGGTCGCGCCGGCGAACTCGAAGTCGTGGGCGTAGAAGTCGAAGAACGAGGAGGCGCGACCGGCGGTGAGGCCGGCGAACTGGATGAACGCCTTGTCGGTGTTCACGAACTGCTGGTCGCGGCCGAACTGGTCCTGGCCGGTGGCGCCGAAAGCGGAGCCGATGCGCTCCTGGGTGCCGGAGCGGAGACCGCCAGTGGCGCTCGTACGTGAGGCGAACTGGATACGCGTAAAGGCGCGCAGGGTGCCGTAGGCCGTCTGGGTGCGGGCATCGACGTTGATGCGGGCGAGGGCGATGTATCCTGTCGTGTCACCCTGGCTTCCAGCGGCGCTGCGCGCGGAGGTCGGCTGGTAGCCGATGTCGAGTCGGGCGCGGCCCGAGAGACGGATGCAGGTATCGGTGCCGGGGATGTAGAAGAAGCCGGCGCCGTAGGCGCTGCAGACGCGGACGTATTCGATCGGCACGGCCTTCTTCACGGGAAGGTCGGCGGCGTGTGCTCCAGCGACCGACGCAAAGGCTGCGGCGGTACCGAGGAGTGAGCTCTTCAAGAGCTTCATTGATATCTCCAAAAGCTTCGAGACCCGAGGGACAGGCAACTTCAACCCGGCATGGACCGGCGTTCGTTTGCCTTTATTTGTTAGCCGGCAGGGCTTGAGTGCCCCGTCTCGACCGTGCCCCGGGGTTTCCCCAGTGCGTATTCACTCTGTGCGAGCGGGTTCCTGCGGGCAACTCGGAATCGCGGATGCCAGATCGGTTCTGAACTGCTGTGGCGGCGCTGCAACGTTCGTCAGGCGGCAAACCATGTCATCGCCGGGGTCGATTGATGGTCAGAGAGAGGGCTCGGAGAAGAAAACCAGTGCATCCTGCGGCGCTATTGGGATCAGTTATTCCCGCCAACGCGCCCTTTGCTTAGATTTTGTGCTGTGCACCGTCACCGGACCGTCATGGATCGGCGTCGGCGCGCATCGGCGCCGGCCGGGGCGAAGCCAGGGTGAAGACGGCTCCATCGCCAGGCAATCGCCGTCAGGCCCCCGGATTGGTGCGCCTCACGCGGGACGGACGGGTCATCGCCTCGAGTTCCAGCAGGTGGTCGAGCTGGGCCTCCGTCAGAAGGCCCTCCTCCAGCACGATGTCGGCGACCGGGCGATTCTCGGCCAGGGCGCGCTGAGCGACCCTGGAGCACGCCTCGTATCCCAGGGCCGGTACCAGGGCGGTCACGAGGCCGATGGAGCCGTGGACGAGGGAACGGCAGCGTTCGCGGTCGGCCTCGATCCCTTCGATGCAGCGTTTCGTCAGGGTATCCACTGCGGCGGTGAGCATGCGCAGGGAACTGAGCACGCAATATCCGATGGTCGGCTCGAAGGCGTTGAGCTGGAGTTGCCCTCCCTCGGCGCAGAGGGTCACGGTGAGGTCGTGGCCGATCACCAGGAAGGCGACTTGGTTCACCACTTCGGGAATCACCGGGTTGACCTTGCCCGGCATGATCGAGGAACCGGCCTGGACGGCCGGCAGCCGGATCTCGCCGAACCCGGTGCGCGGCCCGCTCGAGAGCAGGCGCAGGTCGTTGCAGATCTTGGACAGCTTCACGGCCACGCGCTTCAGCACGCCCGAGAACAGCACGAACGCCCCGAGATCGGATGTCGCCTCGATCAGGTTCGAGGCGAGCACCATGGGGTGTCCGGAAATGCGCGACAGCTCCTCCACCGCTAGGGACGCATAGCGGGGATCCGCGTTGATGCCGGTACCGATGGCGGTGGCACCGAGATTGACCTCGCGGAACAGCCCGACGATCTCGTTCAGCCGGGCCACATCCTCCTTCATGGTGGCGTGGAACCCGTCGAACTCCTGGCCGAGGGTCATCGGCACCGCGTCCATGAGCTGGGTGCGGCCCATCTTGAGGACGTCGGCGAATTCCACGGCCTTGCCCTTGAAGGCGTAGGCGAGGTCGTCGAGGGCCTTGATGAGGGGCTGGGTCGCGAACATGACGGCGAGGCGCAGGGCGGTCGGATAGGCGTCGTTGGTGGATTGCGCCATGTTGACGTCGTCGTTGGGGTGGAGCGCCTCGTAATGCCCCAGCGGGTGCCCCATCAGTTCCAGGGCGACGTTGGCGATGACCTCGTTGGCGTTCATGTTGGTGGAGGTGCCGGCCCCGCCCTGGATCGCGTCCACCACGAAGGATTCGGCAAAGCGCGGCTCGGTGGCGACGAGGGTGCAGGCGCGGTCGATGGCATCGGCCTTGTCGGCTGCGAGGTAGCCCAGCCGCCTGTTGGCGCGGGCGGCCGCCTGTTTCACCAGGGCGAGGCTTTTGACGAATTCGGGAAAGTGACCCACCGGCACGCCGGTGATGGGGAAGTTGGCCACCGCGCGCTTGGTGTGGATCCCCCAATAGGCTCCGGCCGGCACCTCGCCATAGCCGAGGAGGTCGTGCTCGGTCCGGGTCTGCGCGCCCTCCATCTCGACGGTCCGCACGGTGGCGACGGCGATGTTCTCGGCCGGCGCCTCGGTGGGTTTCTGCGTGTCCGTCGCCATCGGCCATCTCCCTCGCCCGCGCTCGCGGCGGCACCGCCGAAGGCCACATGCGGCGGCTCAGCCGTCAAGCGCCCTCGGCGGGCAATGCTGACATCGGCTCAATCCTGAAGCCCGATGACCTGAAAATTCGTCTTCAGCTCGTCGGACATCGGCACGTTGAGGCGCTCGCCGTTCGGCAGCCGCTTGAGGAACCAGCGCTCGTAGATCCAGCGCAGCTCCCGCAACTCGGCGAGACGTTCGAAGGCGGCGCTCACGAGCCCGGCGAATTGCGGGTCGTCCTTGCGAAACATCAGGCCGTAGGGCTCGAAGGAGAGCTTGTCCGCCAGCACGGTATAGGACGCCCCGTCCGCCCCCGCCGCGGCGATGAGGCCATAGAGCAGGACATCGTCGAGGCCGAGCGCGTCGGCCCGGCCGTCCCTGACCATGGCAAAGGATTCGGCGTGGTCGCGGCCCGTGACGATGGTGGCCGACAGGTTGAACCGCGCCATCAGCGCGCGCAGAGCCGCCTCGTTGGTGGTGCCCGCGGTGACCGCGACGGTTTTGCCGGAAAGGTCGCGATAGGAACCGATGGACGCGCCGCGCTTCACCAGGAGCTTGGTGGCGCTGAAATAGGTGATGGGCGAGAAGGCCACCAGCTTGCGGCGCTCCGCATTCGCCGTAGTCGATCCGCATTCGAGGTCGATCCTGCCCGAGGTCAGGGCGGCAATCCGGGTTTCCGAGGTGACGGGCTCGTAGCGCACGGCGAGATCGGTCCGGCCGATCTCCTTGCCGATGGCGTCGACCACTTCCAGGCACAGATCGATGGCGTATCCGACCGGATGCCCGGACGCGTCCTTGAACGAGAAGGGCAGCGAGTTTTCGCGGTAGCCCAGGGTGACGGCGCGGGACTCGGCGATCTTCTTGAGCGTTCCGGTGAGAACATCGATGGCGGCGGCGGGGGTGGCGCCCAAGGCGAGCACCAGGGCCCCGGCGACCGCTGCCATCATGCCCTTCGCGTGCATTGTCCGTGTCCCGTCATGCCGTAGGGGTTGCGATCGGCGGCGAGCGAGGCCGTCGGCGTTCAGGCCGGCTCGGCCAAGGGCGACACGTCCCGGTCGAGGCTCTGGTCGGTCAGTTCCAGCTGCCCCTCCCATTTCGCCACGGCGACGGTGGCGACGCTGTTGCCCAGGACGTTGGTGGCCGAGCGGCCCATATCGAGGAACTGGTCGATGCCGATGATGAGGAGGAGACCGGCCTCCGGGATATGGAAGGTCGAGAGCGTGGCGGAGATCACGACCAGCGAGGCGCGGGGCACGCCGGCCATGCCCTTCGACGTCACCATCAGCAGCAGGAGCATGGTCAACTGCTGCCCGAGGGTCAGCGGGATGTTGTAGGCCTGCGCGATGAACATCACCGCGAAGGTGCAGTACATCATCGAGCCGTCGAGGTTGAACGAATAGCCCATCGGCAGGACGAACGAGGTGATCTTGTTGGGCACGCCGAAGCGTTCGAGGTTCTGCAGGGTCTTCGGATAGGCCGCCTCGCTCGACGCGGTGGAGAAGGCGAGGAGGAAGGGCTCCTTGATTAGGTTGAGGAGCCGCCGCATCTGTTTTCCCACGAGTAGGAATCCGGCGAAGGCCAGAAGGCACCACAGCATGGCGAGGCTGAAGTAGAACTCCACCATGAACTTGCCGTAGGTCACGAGGACGCCGATGCCCTGCGTGGTGATCGTCGCCGCGATGGCCGCGAACACCGCGACGGGGGCGAATCCCATGACGTAGCCGGTGATCTTCAGCATCACGTCGGCGAGGCCCTCGATGCCTTCGGCCAGGAGCTTGCCCTTCTCCCCCAGCGCCGCGAGCGCGACGCCGAAGAAGATCGAGAAGACGACGATCTGCAGGATCTCGTTGTTGGCCATCGCCTCCACGGGGCTCTTCGGCACCAGATGGGTGACAAACTCCTTGAGGGAGAGGGACGCGGCTTTGAGGTTGGTGGTGGCGCCGGCATCCGGCAGCGGCAGGTTCAGGGCGTCCCCGGGCCGCAGGATGTTGACCATCACGAGGCCGAGCAGCAGCGAGCACAGGGAGGCACCGATGAACCACAGCATCGCCTTGCCGCCGACACGGCCGACGGAGGCGGTATCGCCCATATGCGCGATGCCGACGACGAGGGTCGAGAACACCAGGGGGGCGATGATCATCTTGATCAGCCGCAGGAACACATCGCTGACGAGGGCGATGTAGCCGGAGATTTCCTTGGACGTCTGAGGGTCCGGCCAGGTGATGTTACAAAGATATCCGACCGCGATGCCGAGAAGCATACCGATGAAGATATAAGTCGTCAGCCTGGACTGCATCGCACTTCCTTATCGGCAGAACCGTCTCCACGATCCTGCATGCCCTATGCCATGCTTGGCGACGTCGCATCACGAGGTCTAGATGCCGGGCGATCTGCTTGGCCGGTCCAGCCCGTCCCGCATAGCGCGGGCGCGAGCATTCGGAAGTGCTTCAGCCGCGATACCTACATTCTTCGTGAAGTCGATAAGGGAGGATGCTATTCCTTTTCTTCAGCTGCGCAAGCATTCTTCGATGATCGAGCAGGCCCGTCCGGCGAAGGCCCCGAAGACCCGTCGGCGCGAGGCTTCGGTCAGTTCTGGCGCAGGCCCGACGCGACCCTCGCCGCCCGGCGGATGGCTTCCGGCTGCGGCTCGCCGGCCGGGACGACCCAACTGCCGCCGACGCAGAGAACCTGCGCGAGCTTGAGCCAGTCCGGTGCCGTGGCTTCGGTGATCCCGCCCGTGGGGCAGAAGCGGACCTGTCCGAACGGGCCGGTGAGGGCCTTCAGTGCCTTGATGCCCCCTGCGGCCTCGGCGGGGAAGAACTTGAACCGGTCGAGGCCGTGGTCGAGGCCGCGCATGATGTCGGCGGCATTGGCGACCCCCGGCAGGAACGGGATGCCGCGATCGATCGCGGCCTTCGTCAGCGGGTCGGTGAGACCGGGGCTGACGATGAATTCCGCGCCCGCCTCCATCGCCGCGTCGAGATCGCGCTCGTTGAGCACGGTGCCCGCGCCGACGACGGCCCCCTCGACCTGCGCCATGATGCGGATCACCTCCAGGGCGGCGGGGGTCCGCAGGGTCACCTCCAGGGCCGTCAGCCCGCCATCCACCAGCGCCCTGGCGATCGGCTCGGCATGGGCGGCCTCCTCGATCACGAGGACGGGGATCACGGGAACGGAGCGCATCAGCGCGTCGATGGTCGTCATTGAGAACCGTCCTTGGCGAAGGGTGGAGTGTTCCGTCGGTCGTGGGAACGGGGTTCGAAGGGCTTCGGCTAGAGCATTTTCTTCACGCGAGCCGGCATCCACCTCGCTTGAAAATGCTCTAGAGTCCCGCGGCGGACAGCATCGCGGACGCGCCCTGTTCGGCGCCGTCGGCTCCGTGGCGCATGAAGGCGAAGAGCTCGCGGCCGGTCCCGAACGCCGGCGGCGGCGGGGTGGCGCCCTCCCGCGCCTCCCAGTCCGCAGGGTCGACGAGGGCCTGGAGCGTTCCGTCCTCGGCGCTGAGGCGAACGACGTCGCCGTCGCGCAGCTTGCCGAGCGGACCGCCGCCGAGGGCCTCCGGGCTCAGATGGATCGCCGCCGGCACCTTGCCCGACGCGCCAGACATGCGCCCGTCGGTGACGAGGGCGACGCGGAAGCCACGATCCTGAAGAACGCCGAGCTGCGGCGTCAGCTTGTGCAATTCGGGCATTCCGTTGGCCTTCGGCCCCTGGAACCGCACGACGACGACCACGTCCCGTTCCAGTTCGCCGGCCTTGAAGGCGGCCATGACGTCGTCCTGATCGTCGAACACCCGTGCCGGGGCTTCCACCGTCCAGCGCGAGGGATCGACGGCACTGGTCTTGAAGGTGGCCCGGCCGAGATTGCCCTTCACCAGCCGCATCCCGCCATCCGGCTGGAAGGCGTTGGCGGGGCCGCGCAGGATGCTCTCGTCATGCGACGCCGCAGGCGCCTCCTCGAACACCAGTTCGTCCTCGATCAGCTTCGGGTCGCGGGCGTGGTCGCGCAGGCGCCCGCCGGCCACGGTGAGGATGTCGTCGTGCAGCAGGCCCGCATCGATCAGGCTGGCGATGACGTAGGACATGCCGCCGGCGGCGTGGAAGTGGTTCACGTCGCCCGAACCGTTGGGATAGACCTTGGCCACCTGCGGGATCACCGCCGAGAGCCGGTCGAAATCCTCCCAGTCGATGATGATCCCGGCGGCCCTGGCGATGGCCGGCAGGTGGATGGCGTGGTTGGTGGAGCCGCCGGTGGCAAGCAACCCGATGACCGCGTTGACGATCGCCTTCTCATCGACGCAGCGCCCCAGCGGCCGGTAATCGTTGCCCGCCGCGCCGATCTCGGTGAGCCGGTGCACGGCGGCGCGGGTGACGGCCTGGCGCAGTTTCGTGCCGGGATTGATGAAGGACGCGCCGGGCATGTGCAGGCCCATCACGTCCATCATCATCTGGTTGGAATTGGCGGTGCCGTAGAAGGTGCAGGTCCCCGCCCCGTGATAGGAGGCGGATTCCGATTCCAGCAGCTCGTCGCGGCCGACCTTGCCCTCGGCATAGAGCTGGCGGATGCGCTGCTTCTCCTTGTTGGCGAGGCCCGAGGGCATCGGCCCCGCCGGGATCAGGATCTGCGGCAGATGGCCGAAGCGGAGCGCCCCGATGAGCAGGCCGGGCACGATCTTGTCGCAGATGCCGAGCAGGGCCGCCCCGTCGAACATGCCGTGGCTGAGGCCCACCGCCGTGGAGAGCGCGATGGTGTCGCGGGAGAACAGCGACAGCTCCATGCCGCGCTGGCCTTGCGTGACGCCGTCGCACATGGCCGGCACGCCGCCCGCCACCTGGGCCGTTGCTCCGACCTCGCGGGCGAACAGCTTCATCTGCTCCGGGTAGCGGCCATAGGGCTGATGCGCCGACAGCATGTCGTTATAGGCGGTGACGATGCCGATATTCATGCCCCGGCCGGACTTGATCGCCGGCTTGTCCTCGCCGGAGGCGGCGAAGCCATGGGCGAGGTTGCCGCAATTGAGCATCGGCCGGTGCACGCCGCCGTCGCGTTCGCGGGCGATCAGGTCGAGATAGGCGCGCCGGCTCGCCTTCGAGCGCGTCACCACGCGCTCGGTGACGGCTGCGACTTCCGGGTGAAGCTCGGTCATGGCAGATCCTTCCCTCGCTGATGCGAAGCCACCTGCTGTCAGAAACGTAGAGAGCTCGTCTCGCCGGCGATAGATCGGTCGCCGCGCGGTACGATCAATGACCGAATCGGCTCAGCACGTTTCAGGCCATCGCGGTTCGTCTCGTTCGATGGTGCGGACGGCGGGACTCGAACCCGCACAGCCTTTCAGCCGCAAGATTTTAAGTCTCGTGCGTCTACCAGTTTCGCCACGTCCGCATTGCGGGATCAGCGGTAGCGAGGCCCGGCCCCGAGATCAAGGCGCCCAGCCGTAGAGCCAGTCGTAGCGGCGGCCCATCCCGGCGGGACCGAGGCGGCGCATGACGATATTGCGGGCAAAACCGACGAGGCCGCCCGCATGGTAGGTCCGGCCGTTGCCGCGCGCGGCCGATTGCACGCGCCGGGTGCGGGGCGCACGCAGGCCCGCATAGGCCGCCAGGGACGCCGCCACGTCGTCGGCCCGCAGGGTCAGGGCGAAGACGGCCGCATCCTCGATGGCCAGCGCCGCCCCCTGCGCCAGGAACGGCAGGACCGGATGGGCCGCGTCTCCGATGAGGGCCACCCGGCCCCGCGCCATGGGCCGCGCCGTCGGCCGGTCGACCAGGGACCAGACCAGCCAGGAATCCGGCGCGGTCAGGAGCTCGGTCAGAACCGGGGTGGCGTCCGGAAACTGCGCGCGCAGGACGGCGGGTTCGCCGAGCTGGCCCCAATCCTCGCTGCCGAGGCGCTCCGGCACCACGGCCACGATGTTGATGCTCCGCCCGCCCTGGATCGGGTAATGCACCACGTGCCGGCGGCGTCCCAGCCACAGGCCGGTCTCGTCGCCCTGCAATTCCGGAGGCGCGGCATCGCGCGGGATCGTCGCGCGCCAGGCGGCCTCGCCGCAGGATCGCAGCCGCCTGCCGTCGAAATGGCCGCGCAGGGTGGAGCGCACGCCATCGGCTCCCACCACGAGGTCGACGGCCAGCGTCTCGGATCGCAAGCCCTGGCCGCTTTCGAGGGTCAGCTCGACGGACGTGTCCGATTCGGCGAGTCCCCTGACATCCCGCCCCATCAGCAGGCGGATTCCCGGCCGGCTGCGCACGGAGTCGAGGAGGAGCGTCTGCAGATCGGCCCGGTGGATGACGTAATAGGGCGCGCCGTGGCGGCCGCGCAGTTCGGCCCCGAGTTCGACGCCGCCGATCTCGCGACCGGACCCGAGAGCGCGGACCACCACCCGCGGCGGCTCGCTCGCCGCCCGGCGCAGGGCGGCACCGAGGCCAAGGGAGATCAGCACGCGGCTGGCATTCGGGGAGAGCTGCAGGCCGGCGCCGACCTCGCTGAACCCTGTCCTGCGCTCGATGAGCGTCACCTCATGCCCGGCGGCATCGAGGGCAAGGGCGGCGGTCAGGCCTCCTATGCCCGCGCCGACGATGGCGACGGCCAGGCCGGGGGCGGCGTGAGGGGTTCGCGACCCATGGGAACCGTCGGACACCTGCGGATCTCGCCCTCGCGAATCGTGAGCGATCAGGCGGCCTTCGCGCCGCGGTCGTCCCAGACGGCGGCGGCCGGATCGGCCGTGCCGGCTTTCAGGCCCGGGCGATAGCGGTAGAGCGTCGAGCAATACTGGCAGATGATCTCGTCGTCGGTCCCCATGTCGAGGAAGACGTGGGGATGATCGAAGGGCGGCTTGGCGCCGATGCACATGAACTCCTTCGAGCCCACTTCGATCAGGGCAACTCCGAGGTCGTTGTGGAAATGCGGCACCGCCTTGTCAGCCATCGCCCGATCCTGCCTCCTGCCCGCCGGGGCCGAGCCCCGCCCGGGCACCATTGCTCCGTCAGGGGCATTCTCTACTCGCTCGACGGCCTCAAGCCTAGCGCCGACGATCCCCCGAGCCCAGCAAAAAGCCCGCATCGTCGAGGCTTGGCCTCCCGCGCATGCCGCCGTAGAGAGGGATGTCTCTCATCTGCTTTTACGAAACCACGTTCCTCATGACCCAGAACGAACAGGCCGTCGTCGAAGGCGGACGCCGCGCGCCTCGGCCGCCGATTCACGGTCCCGAAGGATTCGAGGGCATGCGCAAGGCCGGCCGCCTCACGGCGGAAGCCCTCGACGTGCTGATGGAGGCCACCGCCCCCGGCGTCACCACCGAGGCGCTGGACCGCCTCGCCTACGAATTCGCCATGGACAACGGCGCCTACCCGGCCTCGCTGCTCTATCGCGGCTATCCGAAGTCGATCTGCACGTCGATCAACCACGTGGTCTGCCACGGCATCCCCAACGACAAGCCCTTGCGCGACGGCGACATCGTCAATCTCGACATCTGCCTCATCGTGGACGGCTGGCATGGCGACAGCAGCCGCATGGCCTATGTCGGCGAGGTGCCGCGCAAGGCCGCACGCCTGTGCGAGATCACCCACGAATGCCTCATGCGCGGCATCGCCGCGATCAAGCCGGGCGGCTCGACCACGGATATCGGCCGCGCGATCCAGGCCTATGCCGAAGCGGAGCGCTGCTCAGTCGTGCGCGATTTCTGCGGGCACGGCCTCGGGCGCATCTATCACGATGCCCCGACCATCCTGCACTATGTCGAGCCGAGCTACGACGTGACCTTCGAGCCGGGACAATTCTTCACGGTCGAGCCCATGATCAATCTCGGCCGCCCGGCGGTGAAGGTGCTCTCCGACGGCTGGACGGCGGTCACGCGGGATCGCTCGCTCTCGGCGCAGTTCGAGCACACGGTGGCGGTGACGGAGACGGGGGTCGAGGTCTTCACCTTCTCGCCCAAGGGCCTGCATCAGCCGATCGATCCCTCCGCCTGACGATGCGGGGGTCCGGAGGCAAGACGATGCCGCGCCTCCCCCTCGAACCGCCCGCCGGCGAGGCGGCCTCGGACACGCCCCATTATGTCGGGCACCGCGACCGGCTGCGGGCGCGCTTCGCCCAGGCCGGGGCGGATGCCCTGCCGGATTACGAACTCCTCGAACTCGTCCTGTTTCGCGCGATCCCGCGACGGGACGTGAAGCCCCTGGCGAAAGCCCTGATCCGCCGCTTCGGCAGTTTCGCCGAAGTGGTGAGCGCGGAGCCGAACCGCCTCGCGGAGGTGGAGGGCGTCAGCCAGGGCGTCGTCGCCGATCTCAAGCTCATCGAGGCGGCGGGCCATCGCCTGGCCCGGGGCGCCATCGCCGCGCGTCCCCTGCTCTCCTCCTGGGCGGCGCTCCTGGAATATTGCCGCGCCACCATGGCGTTCTCGCCGCGCGAGCAGTTCCGCGTGCTGTTCCTCGACAAGCGCAACCACCTCATCGCCGACGAGGTCCAGGGGCGCGGCACGGTCGACCACACTCCCGTCTATCCCAGGGAGGTGGCGCGCCGCGCCCTCGAACTCTCCGCCACCGCCATCATCCTCGCGCGCAACCACCCTTCCGGCGATCCGGCGCCGTCGGCGGCCGACATCAGGATGACGCGGGAGATCGTGGCGATCCTCGACCCGCTGGGAATCGTCGTCCACGACCACGTCATCCTCGGCCGGGATGGACACGCGAGTCTGAAAGGGTTGAAGCTGATCTGAACGTGCTACTCTGGCGATCGGATCGCGGCGGATCGTTCGCTTCGCGGTGATCGGACGACACCATCGGCCTGCTGCGAAGCGCACATCGTCCCGGTGGCGCGCCTCTTGCGAAGATGCCGGGATAAAAGGGGAGGCGCGAATGGCGCTCGCTGCGTTCGACGAAATGAATGGGATACCGGGAGCCGCCCTGAGCGATGCCTCGGTTCGCGAAGCCTATGACAGCCTCAAATCGTGGCTCGATACGACGCCGCCCGAGCACTTCAACACGCGCCGCAGCCAGGCCGAGATGCTGTTCCGGCGCATCGGCATCACCTTCGCCGTCTACGGCGCCAACGAATCCACCGAGCGGCTGATTCCCTTCGACATCATCCCCCGGGTGATCACGAAGCCGGAATGGACCTTCCTCGAGCGCGGGCTGAAGCAGCGCGTCACCGCGATCAATGCCTTCCTCAGCGACATCTACGGCGCCCAGGAATGCATCAAGGCCGGAATCATTCCGGCCGATCTCGTCTATCGCAACCCGCACTACCGGATGGAGATGCGGGCCTTCAAAGTCCCGCACGACCTCTATGTCCACATCGCCGGCATCGACATCGTCCGCACCGGCGAGAACGACTTCTTCGTGCTGGAGGACAATGCCCGCACGCCGTCCGGCGTCTCCTACATGCTGGAGAACCGGGAGGTGATGCTGCGGCTCTTCCCCGAACTGTTCTCGCGCCATCGCGTGGCGCCGGTGGAGAACTACCCCGATGCGCTCCTGGCGACCCTGCGCAGCCTCGCCCCGCAGACGGCGACGCGCGACCCCTCCGTCGTGCTGCTCACACCGGGACGCTACAATTCCGCCTTCTACGAACACTCGTTCCTGGCCGACAAGCTCGGCGTCGATCTGGTGGAGGCCTCCGACCTCTTCACCAAGGACGACGTGGTCTACATGCGCACCACGGAAGGTCCGCGCCGGGTCGACGTGATCTATCGCCGCCTCGACGACGATTTCCTCGACCCCCTGGTGTTCCGGCCCGATTCGGTCCTCGGCGTGCCCGGCCTGATGAACGCCTACGAGCGCGGGACCGTGACCCTCGCCAACGCGGTCGGCACCGGCATCGCCGACGACAAGGCCGTCTACAGCTACATGCCTGAGATCGTCAGGTTCTTCACCGGCGAAGAGCCGATCCTGCACAACGTGCCGACCTATCGCTGCCGCGAGAAGGAGGCCTTCTCCTACGTGATGGACAACCTCGCCGACCTCGTCGTGAAGGAGGTCAACGGATCGGGCGGCTACGGCATGCTGGTGGGCCCGCACGCCACCAAGCGCGAGATCGAGGACTTCAGCCGCAAGCTGCGCCATGCGCCGGACGGGTTCATCGCCCAGCCGACCCTGGCCTTGTCCACCTGCCCGACCTTCGTGGCGTCCGGCGTCGCGCCGCGCCACGTCGATCTGCGGCCCTTCGTGCTATGCGGCTCCGACGAGATCAGGATCGTTCCCGGCGGCCTGACCCGCGTCGCCCTCAAGGAAGGGTCGCTCGTGGTCAATTCCAGCCAGGGCGGGGGCACCAAGGATACCTGGGTGCTGGACGCCTGACGCCAAGCCAAAGCCCACCTCGGAAGCGGGGTGGATCGTTTTCTCGCCCATGCCTTAACGGAAGCCCATGCTGTCCCGGACCGCCGACAATCTGTACTGGCTCTCGCGCTACGCCGAGCGGGCCGAGTTCGTCGCCCGCATCCTCGATGCGGCGCATCGGCTCGCCGCCCTCCCCTCGAGCTATGGTGGCGGCGAGACCAACGAATGGGCGTCGGCCCTGGCCTCGGCGGGTGATCCCGAGGTGTTCAAGCCGCTCTATGACACCGTCAACGAAGCGACGGTGTGCAACTTCCTCGCCTTCTCGCCGCACAACCCGTCCTCGATCCGCTCCTGCATCGAGACCGCGCGCGAGAATGCGAGATCCGTCCGCACCGCCCTGACCACGGAAATGTGGGACGCGATCAACGGTGCGTGGCTCGAACTGCGCAACTACGAGGGCCGCGATCTCAATCGCGACGAGTTCAGCCGCTTCCTCGAATGGGTGAAGGGCGTGTCCCTCGCCTTCGACGGCTCGGCCTACCGCACCATGCTGCGCAACGACGCCTACTGGTTCACGCGGCTCGGCACCGCCATCGAGCGGGCCGACAACACGGCCCGCATCCTCGACGTGAAGTATCGCATCCTTCTGCCGGCCACGGAGAAGGTCGGCGGCAGCCTCGATTATTTCCAGTGGACCACGATCCTGCGCGAGGTCTCGGCCTTCAACGCCTATCACTGGGTCTATCGCGAGAGCGTGAAACCGCTGCTGGTCGCCGACCTGCTCATCCTGAACCGGCAGATGCCCCGCTCCCTGACCAATTGCTACGGCATGCTGGTGGAGCATCTCGACCTGATCGCCGACGCCTATGGCCGCCGTGGTGCGAGCCAGCGTCTGGCCAGCAACACCCTCGCACGCCTGGAAGGCGAGAACATCGACCGGGTCTTCCGGTCGGGTCTGCACGAGTTCGTGACGGCCTTCATCGTGGAGAACAATCGTCTCGGCGCGGCGGTCATCGAACAATATCTGGTGTAGGGTTCCGTCGAATCCCGAGTTCTGCAAGAGACGTCCATGCGCATCCGCGTCTTCCATGAGACCAGCTACACCTACGAGCAGCCGGCCCGGGGTCTCATCCAGCTTCTTCGCCTTCGACCGCGCGACCATGACGGGCAATATGTCCGCCGCTGGCGGATCGAGCCCTCGGTGGATGGGCGGATCAGCGAGCGTGAGGACGGGTTCGGCAACGTCACCCACTGGTTCACGGCCGACGAGCCCGCCGACGCCCTGACGATCCGGGTGACCGGCGAAGTCGATACCAACGAGATGCACGGCATCGTCCGCGGCACCGTGGAACGCCTGCCCGACGTGTTCTACCTGCGTGATTCCGATCTCGCGACGGCCAACGGCGAGCTTCAGGCCTTTGCCAAGAGCGTGGTCGACGAGGGTGATTCCTCGGTTCTTCCCTGCCTTCACCGTCTCCTCGCCGCCGTCTTCGACACGGTCGCCTTCGAGCCGGGTCCGGCCAGCGCCAGCACCACCGCCGCGCAGTCCTTCGCCGCCGGAAAGGGCGTCTGCCAGGATCTCGCCCATATTTTCATAGCCGCCGCGCGGCATCTGGAAATTCCCGCCCGCTACGTCTCCGGCTATTTCTTCGACGCCGACAGCGAGGAGGACCAGGGAACGGGGCATGCTTGGGCGGAAGCTCTGGTGCCCGGTCTGGGATGGGTCGGTTTCGACCCGGCCAATGGTATCGCTACGACGGAGGCGCATATCCGCGTCGCCATCGGGCTGGATTATTTAGGTGCGGCCCCGATCAGGGGGAGCCGGATGGGTGGCGGGACTGAAACACTCGACGTAAAGCTTCGCGTCGAACAGGCTCAGGCCACCGTCCAGGTGTAGCCTGTCACAGCATCGAGAATGGTCTGAGACTCTCGGGCCATCAGGGGTATCGGTATCATGACCTATTGCGTCGGGCTCCTGGTCGAGGAAGGGCTCGTTATGGTGGCCGACACCCGCACCAATGCGGGGCTCGACGACATCTCGACCTACCGCAAGCTGCATCACTTCAACGTTCCCGGCGAGCGCGTGATGATGCTGGCCTCGGCCGGCAACCTCTCCGTGACCCAATCGGTGCTCAGCATGCTCGCCGAGGGCGTTGCCGGCGACGACGGGGAACCGACCCTGAAGCTCACCGAAACCACGACGATGTTCCAGGCCGCCCAGCTCATCGGCAAGGCGATCCGTCGCGTCCGCGCCATCGAGAAGGCCGGGTTCGAGGCGGCCAATCTCCGGTTCTCGATCTCGCTGCTGTTCGGCGGCCAGATCGGAACCGAGCCCATGCGCCTGTTCCTTATCTATTCGGCGGGCAACTTCATCGAGTGCAGCACCGATGCACCGTTCCTCCAGATCGGTGAGCACAAATACGGCAAGCCGATCCTCGACCGGGCCGTGAAATTCGAGACCGACCTCTATGACGCCCTCAAGGTAAGCCTCGTCTCCATGGATTCGACCATGCGCTCGAATCTCGGCGTGGGATTGCCCATCGACATCGCCGTGGCCCGTCGCAATGCGCTCGACCTCGAAGTGAGCCATCGGATCGAGGCGGGAGAATCCTACTTCCACGATCTGCGTGAGCGCTGGTCCGCGGCCCTGCGCGCGGCGCACCGGGCCATCCCACGGCCTCCTTACGGCCCCGCTGCGCACTGACGCGGGGACGCTTCGCTCCGGGCCTCGGAGGGGCGCTCAGCCACGGGTTTCCCAGGCGGCGAGATAGGCACGCACCGCCGCTCCCGAATCCGCGGTCCCCATCACCCCGCCCATGACGGCGATCCCGGAAAACCCGCCGTCGCGGCAGGGTCCCGCATTCGCCGGGGTGACGCCGCCCAGGGCGAAGACCGGGATCGTCGGTCTGGGACCGCGTTCGAGGATGTCCGGGCCGAGGGCCGGTCCATATCCCGGCTTGCTCGATGTCGCGAAGACGGGGCTGAGGGTGGCGTAGTCCGCGCCCGCTTCGGCGGCGCGGCCGATCTCCACCGGGGAATGGGCCGACACGCCGACGAGGCATCCGGGCGGAAGATCCCGACGTGCCGCCGCAATGTCTTCGTGCTTCGCCCCTCCGCCGAGATGGACCCCATCCGCAGCGATGGCGCGGGCGAGCGCCACGTCTCCCCCGACGACGAGCCTCGCCCCTACGTCCCGCACCGGCCCCATCAGCTCTTCGGCGAGGGCACGGCGTGAGGCCGCGTCGAGGTCGCGGTCCCTGAACCAGATCCAGCGGGCGCCGCCCGCGAGGGCCGCCTCGATTCTCTCGACCAATGTCCGGGGGCTTCCGGCCCGGTCCGTGACCAGGAGGAGCCCGGACGGCGTCGGTGTCACGAACCGACGAGTCCGAGCTGCGGGCTGGACGGTTCGGCGCGGCCGCGCTTGGGGATGCGACCGGCGAGATGGGCGAGCCGGCCGGCTTCGACGGCGTGGCGCATGGCGCGGGCCATGCGAACGGGGTCGTCGGCCTTGGCGACGGCGGTGTTGAGGAGGCAGCCGGCGGCGCCGAGTTCCATGGCCACGACGGCGTCGGAGGCGGTTCCGATCCCCGCATCGACGATGACCGGCACGCTGGCCCGGCGACAGATCAGTTCGAGATTGGCGGGGTTGGCGACGCCCATCCCCGAGCCGATGAGCGACCCCATCGGCATCACCGCCGCGCAGCCGATATCGGCGAGCCGCTGGCACACGACGGGGTCGTCGTTGCAATAGGGCAGCACCACGAACCCGTCATCGACGAGATGGCGGCAGGCTTCCAGCAGTTCGGCCACGTCGGGATAGAGCGTTTCGCGGTCGCCGATGACCTCGACCTTGATCCAATTCGTGTCGAGGGCCTCACGGGCGAGCTCAGCCGTCATGATCGCGTCGCGGGCGGTCTCGCAGCCGGCGGTGTTGGGCAGGAAGTGATAGCCCTTCAGGCGCCGCACCGTATCCGAACCATGGCCCTGCAGGGAGACACGGCGGATCGAGGCTGTGACGATCTCCGCGCCGGAGGCCTCCACCGCATCGACCATGATGCTCTGCGTGGGATATCCCGCCGTGCCGATCAGAAGGCGGGATCCCAAGCTCACGCCGGCGATGACCAGCGCGTCCTCCGCAGCGGTTTCGATCGTGTGTCCGTTCATGATCCCGATCCCTCGACTATCCGCCCTGCATGGCGCGCACGATCTCGACCCTGTCGCCCTCGGCGACCGGGGTCGTCTCCCAGTCGCGTCGGCGGATGACGGTGCCGTTCAAGGCGATGGCGATGCCCTGGGCGCTCTCGATCCCCGTCTCCTCCGCCTCGACCCGGAAGAGGGCCGACAGGTCCTCCGCTTCGACCTCGCGCGTGTGACCGTTGACGGTGAGCCTCATGCGACAGCCCTCCGCGCGGGCCGCTGGAACCGCGCGAGGCCGAAGCCGTGCGCGAAATCGGGCAGCGCGCCCGTGGTGAGAAGGGCGCAGACGGCATCGGCCGTGGCGGGCGCCAGAAGGTATCCGTTCCGGTGATGGCCGGTGGCCGCCACGAGGCCGGGCGCCAGCGTGTCGATGATCGGCGCATCGTCGTCGGAGGTGGGCCGGAACCCGCTCCAGACCGCCGCGACCTCCATCTCCTCGATCCCGGGCAGGACGCGCCGTGCCCCTTCCAGGAGAGCATAGAGACCGCCGGCGGTGACACCCGGAACGAAGCCGCAATCCTCCACCGTGGCCCCCACGATGAGATGACCGTCGGCTTTCGGGGCCATATGGACCTGCTCGGTCCAGACCATGTGCGAGAGGTTGCCCGTCCGGGCGTTGGTCTTCAGAGCCAGCGACTGGCCGCGAATCGGCCGGACCGGCAAGGCGAGTTCGTCCGGCAGGAGCCCGGCCTGCCCGCTCCAGGCGCCCGCCGCCAGGATCACGGTCTCGGACGAGGCGGATCCGCGAGGCGTCGCGACGCCCCTGACCCGGCCGCCCTGCCAATCCAGAGCTTCGACCGGACATCGCTCGACGATGGTCACTCCGGCCGCCTGCGCCGCGCGCGTGAGCGCCGCCATGACGAGGGGCGGATCGACCTGATGATCCTCCGCACAGAACAGGCCGGCGGTGACCGAAGGGCGAAGGGCCGGCTCGCGGGCACGGACTTCCGTTCCCGACAGCCAGCGCGCCGTGAGGCCGGACCGGATCTGGAGGTCGTGCCGAAAGCGCAGACGGTCCACCTCGTCGCGGCCGATGGCCAGGACGAGGGTCCCCTCCTCCCGGTAGTCGATGCCGATACCGGAGGCAGCCTGGAGTTCGTCGCGAAAGCCCGGCCAGCGCGTCAGGCTCTCGAGGGCCAGCGGGAGAAGCGGATCGGAGCCCGGTTCGTGTTCCGCCGCGGGCGCGAGCATTCCCGTGGCCGCAAGGCTCGCCCCGGCGCCCACGGTGTCGCGTTCTATGACCGTCACGGTGAGGCCCGCTCGAGCCAGGCGCCAGGCCGCCGAAAGGCCGATCAATCCGGCGCCCACGATCACGACATCACTCCGGGCGGGCAGAGCGTTGCCGTCGATGACGAGACCGGTGGACCGGCGCGACAGGGTGGTCGAGGTGGCTGAGACGTCCAAAAGGAACCTCCGCGATGATCCGCAGAGATTGGTGTCCTTCAGCTTCTGATCCGAAGCGTGCCGGGTTTCCGTCTTGAGAAACCCACGGTCCAATCCCTACGCCGGTACGAGCCGGTTCAGGTTCGAAGGATTTCCGCGCCGCGCGGACCCGAGGGCCACGCTCATCGGTTTCTCAGCCCCTTGACGGGGATCTCCCTGGAACACGACTGATGTGGGCAAGGACCAGGCTGCGGTCAATCCCCGTGACCGTCGTTTGATACCCCCGCCGGTATCAGAGTGCCGCCGGTGTACGGCCCGGCCGGTAGACGCCCAGGGGTTCGGCGAACCCGTCGAGATCGTGCTCGCCGAGGGATTCCGACTCGTCCCAGAGAAAATCGACGAAGGGCTTCGACATCAGGAGCGGTTCGCCGAGAACCTTGTTCAGGCGCGCGAGCCGGCTCGCCAGGTTCACGTCGCGGCCGATGACGGTGAAGTCGAGGCGCGCACCGGAACCGACATTGCCGTAGGCCGCCTCCCCGTGGTGGAGCGCGATGCCGGCGACCACCGGCTGCGCGAAACGACCGATGGAATTCGCCTCGTCGAGGGCGGAGAGGGCCGAACGGGCGGCGATGAGTGCGCCCTTGGCGGCTCCGCCGAGATCGTCGCCGCGCTCGCGAAAGATCGCCAGCAACCCGTCGCCGAGATATTTCAGAACCTCACCGCCCTCGCGCTCCACCGCCGGTACCAGGCAGTCGAAGAAGATGTTGAGGAGGTCGACGGCCTCTTCCGGCGTCATGTTCGCGGAGATCTGGGTGTAGTCCCGCATGTCGGCGAACAGGATGGCCGAGCGGATGCGCTTGACCTGACCGCGCCGGATATCGCCGGACAGGATAGCCCGGTGGGGCTCGTCGCCCACATAGATGCGCAGGACCTGATCCAGCGTCTTGTTGACGATCCGCATCTCCATCACCGCCGCCAGGGTCGGCATGACGAACCGAAGTATGGCGATATCTTCGTCGCGGAATCCCTCCGGGGCACGGGTCGCGAAGGTGATGCCGTTGCGCGATCCATTCGTGAAGAACAGCGGCGCCACGATGTAGTGCGTGTAGCCCCCGGCCTTCAGATCGCCGATGATCGAGTATTGGAGATCATCGGCATCGTTCAGGTCGACGATCAGCCACTCCCCGGTCTCATGGACGGTGAAGAACGGGCTTTCGTGGTAGGCCCGGTCGGACGCTTCTCCATGCGGAAACAAACGCACGGTCGATCCGCTCTCGGGTGTCCAGAACCGGCCGACCCCGGAATACTCGGAATGGAGCGTGTCGATCGCGGTGGACGACCGATCGACGGGAACGCCCAGGGTGATCAGCCGCTCGGACATGCCCGCCAGAAGATCGTCCGCCTGCGGCAGGCGTGCCCCCTCGCTCAGAAGCCAGTCCCGTAGGGCGACACATTCCTGCAGGGACCCGAACGGCACGTCATTCGCCTCCGACCCATCCGCTTCGGCAGTCGGCGAGGGATGAGGCGGGCCAAGATCGAGCATGTTTCCAAAATGGGTCGGAGGGAGGCGAGCGGCAACGGGTGTCGCCCGTTCGTCACGAGGTCCGACGGTAAATATCGTCCCATTGGCGCCATGATAAGGTGAAAATGACCATGACCGGCTGAAGATGACGCCGAGATTCCATCCTGCCATCGGACCCCCCATGCCTTTCGCACCCCGCGCCCTCGCCCTCGTGATCGCCTTGGCGCTTGCCGGGGCCGCGCAGGCCGAGCCCGTCCTGCTTCCCGCGGCGAACCTGCCCCCGCAGGCCCCTGCCGCCTCGCAGATAGAAGCCGGCGTTCCGACGACGTCGAGCTTTTCGGAGTCCAACGAAGCCAGCAGCCGGCGTCAGGCGGTCTTCAACGAGCGGATCGCCCGCCGCGGCGAGCGGGCGATCGCATCTCTCTGCACGGGTTGCAGGACGGATGGCGTTCGGCAGAGGCAGCGGGCCACCGGGCGCGTGACCCCCGTGGCGGGCGCCGTCATGCCCGATGCCGAAAGCATCTATTCGCGCAAGCGCGGCTTCGATCCGGAGCGCGCGGAGACTCACTGAAGCCTCGGCGACGGTGGGTAGCCTTCCCCGGTCTCGAGTCGGGACCTGAAACGACAATGGCGCACCCTCGGGTGCGCCATTGTCGTTTCCGACGGACAGTCCCTCCTCACGAGAGGCGGGACCGCGCGGACCTCAATTGTCGAGGAAGCTCCGCAGCTTGCGCGACCGGCTCGGGTGCTTGAGCTTGCGCAGCGCCTTCGCCTCGATCTGACGGATACGCTCGCGGGTCACCGAGAACTGCTGGCCGACCTCTTCGAGGGTGTGGTCGGTGTTCATGCCGATGCCGAAGCGCATGCGCAGCACCCGCTCTTCGCGCGGCGTCAGCGAGGCCAGCACGCGGGTCGTGGTCTCGCGCAGATTCGACTGGATCGCCGCGTCGATCGGCAGAACGACGTTCTTGTCCTCGATGAAGTCGCCGAGGTGGGAATCCTCCTCGTCGCCGATGGGCGTCTCGAGGGAGATCGGCTCCTTGGCGATCTTCAAGACTTTGCGGACTTTCTCCAGCGGCATGGCCAGTTTCTCGGCCAGTTCCTCGGGAGTCGGCTCGCGGCCGATTTCGTGGAGCATCTGGCGAGACGTACGCACGATCTTGTTGATCGTCTCGATCATGTGCACCGGAATGCGGATGGTGCGCGCCTGATCGGCGATGGAGCGGGTGATCGCCTGCCGGATCCACCACGTGGCGTAGGTCGAGAACTTGTAACCCCGGCGATACTCGAACTTATCGACCGCCTTCATCAGGCCGATATTGCCTTCCTGGATGAGGTCGAGGAACTGCAGGCCGCGGTTCGTGTATTTCTTGGCGATGGAGATCACGAGGCGGAGATTGGCCTCGATCATCTCCTTCTTGGCCTGCCGGGCTTCGCGCTCGCCCTTCTGGACCATGTTGACGATCTTGCGGTACTCGCCGATCTCGAGACCGGTCTCGGAGGCGAGGGTCAGGATCTGCTCGCGCAGGTCGGCGACCTGCTTGGCGCCTTTCTCGACGAGGTTCTTCCAACCCTTGCCGCCGAGCTTGCCGACGCGCTCCATCCAGTTCGGGTCGAGCTCCCAGCCCTGATAGTGGCGCAGGAACTCGTCGCGGGCGACGCCATGGCTCTCGGCATAGCGCATGAGGCGGCCCTCATGGCTGATGAGGCGCTTGTTGATGTCGTAGAGCTGCTCGACCAGCGCCTCGATGCGGTTCGAGTTCAGCGACAGCGACTTCACGTCGGCGACGACGGTGTCCTTGAAATCGGACTGCTTCTGGCTTTGGGCGGAGGTCTGCGTACCACCCCCGGCCTTCAGGTCGGCATGCTCGTTCTGGAGCGTGCGCAGCTTCTTGTAATTGTTGGCGATGTTGTCGAACGTCTCGAGAACGCGCGGCTTGATCTCGGCTTCCATCGCCGCGAGCGAGACGTTGTTCTCCATGTCGTCGTCGTCGTCGCCACCCTCGGCGGGGATCGGTGCCTCCGCCTCGGCCTCGTCGCCGTCCTCACCCTCGGTGAGCTGCGGTGCGTTTTTCGCGTCCGGGCCGGCATAGGTGGCTTCGAGATCGATGATGTCGCGCAGAAGCACACGGCCGTCGACGAGCTCGTCGCGCCAGATGATGATGGCCTGGAACGTCAGCGGGCTCTCGCAGAGGCCCGCGATCATCGCTTCACGGCCGGCCTCGATGCGCTTGGCGATGGCGATTTCGCCCTCGCGGGAGAGGAGCTCCACCGAGCCCATCTCGCGCAGGTACATCCGCACCGGATCGTCGGTCCGGTCGGTGGGCTCCTTGGCCGTGGTCTCGCGCACGGCGAGGGGCTTGGTCGGCGCGATTTCTGCGACTTCCGTACCTTCGGCGGCCTCGTCGTCGTCGGAGGCTTCGCCGTTGGCCGGCTTCTCGCCGCCGGCATCCTCGGTCTCTTCCGCCTCGACGACGTTGATTCCCATCTCGGAGAGCTGCGACAGTACGTCTTCGAGCTGGTCCGGATCGGACTGGCCCTCGGGCAGCACTTCGTTGATCTCCTCGTAGGTGATGTAGCCGCGCTTCTTGGCGAGCTTCACCATCCGCTTGACCGAGGCATCGGTCAGATCGAGGAGCGGTCCGTCGGTCTGTTGCTCCGGAGCAGCATCCGTCTCGTCCCGTTCCGTTGCCTTCGTCGCCATGGTCCGCCTATTGTTGCCCTGGTCGCGTTGAGCGGGAGCGTTCGGCTCACTCCACGTCGTCCACGCCGCCATTCTCGTTGATGTGCGGCACGCACGAAGCGCCCGCGTCGATATCTCATGTCCCGGTCTACAAGCGCTACGCTTGACCGACTGTTAACCATGTGCCGCGAGCGGCACCTTAATTTCCGTTCGTCGCGACTACGCGGCCGCCGTATCGTCGGACTCCGGCTCGTCGGCCTCTGCCTCTGCCCCTGCGATCACGGCCATACGTTCCTTGACGTCACATAGCCAAGCGAAGTTGGCCTCGGATCCGTCCTCGGCCAGTGCTCTCTCGGCAGCGCGAAGTTCGCTATTTAGCGCTCCAGACTTCCGGTGCAAGATCACGGCCTGACGCAATGCGTCTTCCAGACGCATCCGGTCCGCATGCGAATCGAGTGTCCAGCGGTCGCCCGGACGGACATGGGTCGCGAGCCGAAGGGCCGCGCCGTCGAGCCCCGCCCTCCGCAACCGGCTCTCCAGAACCTCGACATCGGGCTGATCGGCGTCGGCGGCCTGGTCCAGCAGGAGGGACCGCAGCGCCTGCGCATCGGGATCGTCGAGTTCCAGCGCCGCCAGATCCTCGGCTTCTATCCCCAACAATTCCGGGTGAGCGAGGAGACTGGAGACGATCATCGCCTCGCGATCCCTGAACATAGCCGTTCCGCCTGAATTCGTCGACCCGGCGAAGAGCGGATTGAACTTCGTGGTGATTCGCGGCGAAGGTGGCGGGTCTCCCGGTCTCGCCTTGCGCTGGAACGTCGAGCCACCTCCGCTCCGGGGCTCGTAGCCGCTCCGGCGCTGGCCTCCGCCCGCTCCGGGAGAAAGGACCCGGAGGCGCCCCTCGATCTCGTCCTTGTAGAACCGCCGCACCGTCTCGTCGCGGATCGAGGCGACCATCTCGCGCAGGCCCTTGGCGAGGCCTGCCTTGCGTTCGGGCGTATCCGTCGGCGTCGATTCGGTGGCGCGCGACCATAACACCTCCACCAGGGGGCGGGCGCCTTCGAGCACCCGGTCGATGGCCGAGGCCCCGGCCGAGCGGAGCAGGTCGTCGGGGTCCTGCCCTTCCGGCAGGAGGGCGAAGCGGAGCGACTTGCCCGGCGTCAGTCCCGGCAGGGCCACGTCGAGGGCCTTGAACGCCGCGCGCTGGCCGGCGCCGTCGCCATCGAAACACAGGATCGGCTCGTCGGCATGGCGCCAGAGCAGCGCCAGTTGCTCCTCCGTCAAGGCTGTGCCGAGGCCGGCGACGGCGTTCGGGTGTCCGGCCATGGTCATGGCGATGACGTCGACATAGCCTTCGACGGCGATGATCGTCCCGCGATCATGGGCGGCCTTGCGGGCACCATGCAGGTTGTAGAGCACCTGGCCCTTGTGGAAGAGCGGGGTCTCCGGTGAATTCATGTACTTCGCCTTGGCGTCGGCCTGCATCGCGCGGCCGCCGAAGGCGATGACCCGGCCCCGGCTGTCGGTGATGGGAAACATCACCCGGTCTCGGAACTTGTCGAAGGGAACGGCGATGTCGTCGCCGCTGACGAGCAGGCCGAGTTCGGCCATCAGTTCCTTGTCCACGTCCTTCGCGGCCAGATGATCGCGCAGGCCGTAGCGCTCCGACGTCGCGTAGCCGAGGCGGAACCGCGCGCGGATGTCGGGGCCGAGCTCGCGCCGGTCGAGATAGGCGCGGGCGCTGGTGCCGAGGCGGCCCTTGAGCTGGTCCTCGTAATAGGCGGCCGCCAGTTCCATCACCTCGAACGCACCGGTGCGCTTCGTCTCCATCTCCCGCGTATCGGCGCTGGGCGCAGGCAGGGTCACCCCCGCCTCTCCGGCCAGACGTTCCACCGCCTCGGGAAAGCTGAGGCCCTCGGTCTCCATGAGGAAGGTGAAGACGTCGCCGTGCTTGCCGGACGAGAAGCAGTGATAGAACTGCTTCTGGTCGTTGACGTAGAAGGACGGGGTCTTCTCCGAATTGAACGGCGACAGGCCGCGCCACTCGCGGCCCGCCTTCTTCAGCCGCACGCGCCGCCCGACCACGTCGGAGGCGGGAAGCCGCGCCCTGATCTCTTCGAGGATGTGGGGTGGGTAACGCACGGGTGAACCAGACCTTTGCAGGCCGGCAGTCTAACCCACCGCGTTTAAGGAGTCCCGAACGCTTCGACGCATCCGACGGTGACGCGTGGGCCTCGTCACCGTCCGCCCGATCGGCGCAAGCCTTCGAGCCTTGCCCTCGAGCCTTGCCCTCAAGCCTTGGCGTTGAGCACGTCCTTCACCAGCCCGCTCGCCTTGCCGAAATCCATCCGGCCGGCGAACTTGCCTTTCAGGGCGGCGATGACCTTGCCCATGTCCTTCGGACTGGCCGCACCGGTCTCGGCCACGGCGGCCTCGATGGCGGCGCGGGTCTCGGCTTCGTCCATCTGCTGGGGCAGGTAGCTCGCGATGATCGCGGCCTCGGCCCGCTCGGTCTCGGCGAGTTCGGGACGACCGCCCTGGTCGTAGACGCCGGCCGATTCGTTGCGCTGCTTGATCATCTTCTGCAGCAGGGCGAGGATCTCCTCCTCGGAGGCCGGCTCCTTGCCGAGGCCGCGGGCCTCGATGTCCTTGTCCTTCAAGGCGGCCTGGATCATCCGCACGGTGGCGAGCTTGGCCTTGTCTCCGGCCTTCATGGCCTCCTTCATCTCGGTGGTAAGGCGCGCGCGCAGCATGGTCGTCTCCTGAAAGATTGGTTTGGTCGCTGGGCTCGGCGCCCGGATGGTCTGCGAATTGCTGTGATCGGCCGACCGAGGTGGTTGAGCCGGTCGGGAACAGGGGCCACATTGACCCCATCACGGCCCGCTCGTTATGAGCGCCGCACAAAGCGCCACCCGCACGCGCCGTCGCACCGGCGTCGATGGGTCGGCCGGACATAAGCGAGATCGCGACGATGCTGCAAGACGAAGGCGCCCCGGCGCAATCATCCTCCACGCCCGCACCCTGGGCCGAGCCGGTCGCGACAGCCCTCCTCGTGCTGGCCGACGGCACCGTCCTCGAAGGATTCGGCATCGGCCAGACCGGGGCCGCCGATGGCGAGGTCTGCTTCAACACGGCGATGACCGGCTACCAGGAGATCCTGACCGACCCCTCCTATGCCGGGCAGATCGTCACCTTCACCTTTCCGCATATCGGCAACACCGGGACCAACGACGAAGATCTCGAGAGCCTCGATGCGGCTCCCGCCTCCGGCGTGCGCGGCGCGGTCATCGCCTCGGCCGTCACCAACCCGTCGAGCTGGCGCTCGTCGAGCCATCTCGACGCCTGGCTGAAGGCGCGCGGCATCGTCGGCATCACCGGGATCGACACGCGGGCGCTCACCGCCCTCATCCGCGACCACGGCATGCCCAATGCCGTCATCGCCAACGATCCGGAGGGCCGGTTCGACCGCGAGGCGCTGAAGGCGCGCGCCGCCGCCCTCGCCCCGATGGAAGGGCTCGACCTCGTACCGCCGGTCACGAGCCGCGAGACGTCCGACTGGTCGCAGACGACCTGGGCGGTGAAGAGCGGCTACGGCAGCCGCCAGATCGGCGAAGGCCTCAAGGTGGTCGCCATCGATTACGGGGTGAAGCGCAACATCCTGCGCCTCCTCGCCGCGGCCGGCTGCGACGTCACCGTCGTGCCCGCCACCACCTCCGCCGCCGAGATCATGGCGATGAAGCCAGACGGCGTCTTCCTGTCGAACGGTCCCGGCGATCCGGCCGCCACTGGCGAGTATGCCGTTCCGGTGATCCGGGAGCTTCTGGACGAGAAGGTGCCGACCTTCGGCATCTGCCTCGGACACCAGCTCATGGGCCTGGCGCTGGGCGGTCGCACCGTGAAGATGGCTCAGGGCCATCACGGAGCCAACCATCCGGTGAAGGACAAGACGACGGGGAAGGTCGAGATCGTCTCGATGAACCACGGCTTCGCCGTCGATCCGGCCAGCCTGCCCGAGACGGCGGTCGAGACCCATATCTCGCTGTTCGACGGCTCGAATTGCGGGCTCACCCTCACCGACCGTCCGGCCTTCTCGGTGCAGCACCACCCGGAAGCCTCGCCGGGCCCGCGCGACAGCCACTACCTGTTCGAGCGGTTCGTGGCGCTCATGCGCAGCGGCAAGGCGGAGACAGTGACCGCCGCAAGCTGAATCATCTGCCCGAAAACGGCCTTCGATCCACGAAACTCATCGTTCGACGACAAGTGCTTACGGCATCGGATCGTGGTTATGTTCCGATGCCGTAAGGCGGCATCAGAAACGGGCGCAATCGTCGAGACGCGTGACCAGGATGGCGAGTTCGCTCTGGCGCACGAGATCGAGCTTGGAAAAGCACGCACGGAGGTGAACCCGTGCGGTGCCTTCGGTGATCCCCAGCATCTTCGCGACCTGCCTTGGTGCATGACCTCGACCGACCAGCATCGCGACGCGAGCCTCGGCGGGGCTGAGTCCCAGCTGTTCGAGTTGTGGGCAGATCGTTTCGGATGTCGGAGCGAAGAGATCCCGCAACATGAGGAGTACTCCACCATTCGGTGCCGCACGCGCCACGTCGATGGGCAGAGGAACCGCCTCGATGAAGACCGGACGACGTCCACCCGCTGAGTGGAGAAGAAGTGATGCTCCATCGTTCCGGGAAGCGGGTTTCAAAGCGGCTGCGATCAGGTCATCGAGTCTGGCCTGTTCACAGCAAACCACGGTGCGGGTGCGGCGGTCGGCATCCAGACGGAGCCGTCCTTCCATCAACCGCTCGGCCAGATGACTGACATGACGCACGCACCCCTGCCCATCGAGCAGGATTGCGCCGAACCTCATTCGTTCGAGCCCGCGCTCCAACTCCTCAGAATGCCGATGCGCTTGGCCTAGCGCCGCCGCAAGACCCACGGCCCGGACCACGTGCGGGGCGAGCACCTCGATCCGCTTGACCTCGCGCTCGCTATAGAGATCGCTGCGCGCATCTCGAAACATGCTGAGCGTAAAAGTACAGCCGTCGATTGGGTCGACGGCTGCGAATGCGGCCAGTTCACCGAGTCGGTGCCGAACGCTGAAATCCTCGAAAAATGGATCGCCGCGTTTCTCGTCCGGAGTTAGGAAATGTCTGTCAAACAAGACGTGGCCGGGGCGTAACCCGAAGGACCTCGCCTTGGCTACGCGTGTATCGAACTGCCACCAGCGCGCCTGATAATCTGCGTTCGCCTCGGCGAGGCCGTCCGACGCAATGGGCGAAGGCGTCCGCAGAGGGTTCAGAGAGACAATGACGGAGCCGCGAGCTCCGCTTGCCCTGCTCACTGCAGCAAGAGCGTCGGGCCAAAGCCGCTGATCGAGCGCAGCCGCATAGCACCCATCTATAATCAATCCTAAATCGAACTCGGACATGGCGTTGGATGCCTGAGTGAGGAACCAATACCTGCTTGAGAAAACAATGAATGACCAGTGTCCTAAATGTCTATTTGATGTTATAGGTAATATATATCCACCACTATCGCCGGTCCATAAGAATCATATCGTCTGATAATTTCGTAAATTTACCAATCAATCGGTCTTGTTGCAAGTTTTCATTTTCTCAAGTCGATATAAGCTGCTCTGGTGCATATTCAAGATACTGCACTTGGCCTGGTAACTGTATACGAAGGAAGCCGCGTCTGACCTCCCCGGTGGCAGCATTTGCCACCGGAGCGTTGTCTCGACCGACGGGTCTCTCGGCGACATTTACGACGTCAAATACCGCCTTCGCCGTGATGGCATTCCTGAATATAGATTGCAGCCTGGGTATTGTCGTCGAGCATTTGCGAGATCGGTGTCTCGCGAGCGGTCGGATAGGCGGAATCCTCGTTTAACGACACGTAGTTTTGTGGTGCGGTCTTTTCAATTTGTACTTGATGATGATTTGTGGCATCGCGATGCGCCGGATTGCCTGCGGCCGCTGGCAACATTTCGACAAATGACAGGATCGCGATAAGGCCGATAAGATTGAGTCTATTCATGGCGCCGTCCTCAATGCTGTTGGAACAGCCTTGAGAATTGTCTCACAACGCGGTGCGGTAATACTCTATATGTGGTAGGCGAGGTGAATAAAATTCACCGCGCCCCCCCCCCTGCACGCGTGACCGTACAAACGTGATCGATCACGTCTGGGCGCGCGCCCATGAATCGTCGAACCTCCCGGAAGCTGACGTCACAAAAAATCCGGCTTTGGCCGGCATTCCCGAATCATCAACGGCCAGCTTGAGAGACGACGCATCCAACGATCGTCCGGCGGCCACGATCACGGGGTTTCCACATGACGTTCGACGACGCGCGGGACGATTTCTCGCGGCTGCATCGGGTCTTCACGTTCCATCTCGGCGTGGCCGTCGCCCTCGCCTGGATGACCGCGCTGTATTCGGCCTGCTACGCCCCATGGGTCCGCAACATCCGCGCGCTCATCGACCCGGCCGTCGGCGCCCAGACCGTCGAGAGCACCTGGTCCTTCCTGTTCGTCCTGCCCGTCGTTCTCACGATCGCCTGGCTCAGCGTGTTCTTCGGCCGCGAGATCCTGCGCCGCTCACAGACACTGCCCAATGTGGCCCTCGAATTCGCCGCCGCCGCCGCCGTGGCCTTCGGCGTGTTCTATCTCTCCATCGATCGCGCGGTGGCCGCCCTCTACATCGGCCTCTGACGACACCGCGCGGGTCGTCGGAGGCGGCTTGGCGCCGCCTCCTTTCTCACGTCACTGAACCTGGGCGAGCAGGGGTTCGAACCGCTTGGCGGCGAGCTTGTTGTGCGTCACCGCCTTTGCCGCTTCGAGGTTCTCCGGCTTGTCGCCGACCACGACCACGGCGATCATGCCCATGAGGTAGTGCGGCGAGCACTTGATGCCGTAGACGCCGGGCTTGTCGAACTTGACGACCTCCTCCTTGCCGACGACGGTCTTGAAGGTTTCCGCCCCCTCGGGCGCCATGCCCTTGATCAGCTCGGCATTGTGCCCCTTGTCCTGGGGGACGAACTTGATGCTGTCGCCGGGCGCCAGCTTCACGAAGGCCGGGTCGAAGACCATCATACCGCCCGGCCCGCTATTGAGGGTCTTTACGGTAATCTCGGCGGCGAAAGCGGCTGGGCCGGTGGCGATGCACAGGGCCAGAGTGCCCACGAGCGTTCCTAGCTTTATCATTCTTATCCTCGATTTAGTCTTGTTCGAGATCGACGAGGCGCCGATCGTCTCAATTACACGGCTCCGCCGAGCGTGCAATATTTCGTATGTTCTTAGATTTATAGTTATTATAGTTTGATTTTCGTTGGCGGCGGATCGGCGGCCGTCCGGGGCGGGCACAATCGTCGCCAAGCCTCCCGGCGCTCTTCCAAAACCCTCCCGCCGCGTGTAGACGCGAACCCTAACGATCATTCACGCCGCTCGCGTCCATATCCGGCCCGCTCCAGATTGTGGCGCCGCGCTTGACGGACGCGCGCGTCCGCAAGCCAAGGCGCCCGATGCCGAAACGCACCGACCTCTCCACGATCCTCATCATCGGTGCCGGTCCGATCGTGATCGGGCAGGCCTGCGAGTTCGACTATTCCGGGACGCAGGCCTGCAAGGCCCTGCGCGAGGAGGGTTACCGGATCGTGCTGGTCAATTCGAACCCGGCGACCATCATGACCGACCCGGACATGGCGGATGCGACCTATGTCGAGCCGATCACGCCGGAGATCGTCGCCAAGATCATCGAGAAGGAGCGTCACGTCCTCCCTGGCGGCTTCGCCCTGCTGCCGACCATGGGCGGCCAGACGGCCTTGAACTGCGCCCTTTCGCTCAAGAAGCTGGGCATTCTCGAAAAATTCGACGTCCAGATGATCGGCGCCACGGCCGAGGCCATCGACAAGGCCGAGGACCGGCAATTGTTTCGTGACGCGATGACCAAGATCGGCCTCGAGACGCCGAAATCGGCGGTCGCCAACGCGTCCGCCGCCAAGAAGGTGGACCGCGAAAAGTACCTCGCCGAGATCGCCCGGATCGAGACCGCCACGGACGAGGCCGCCCGCCCGGTCGCCCTCGCCGCGTTCGAGAAGAAATGGCATGCGGGCGAATCCGACCGGCGCAAGCGTTACGGCGAGCATGCCATCGGGCAGTCCCTGATCGCCCTTGCCGAAGTCGGCCTCCCGGCCATCATCCGCCCGTCCTTCACCATGGGCGGCACCGGCGGCGGCATCGCCTACAACCGGGAAGAATTCCTCGACATCGTCGAGCGTGGCATCGACGCGTCGCCCACGAACGAGGTCCTGATCGAGGAAAGCGTCCTCGGCTGGAAGGAATACGAGATGGAGGTCGTTCGCGACAGGAACGACAACTGCATCATCGTCTGTTCCATCGAGAACATCGACCCGATGGGCGTCCATACGGGCGATTCCATCACCGTGGCGCCGGCGCTGACGCTGACGGACAAGGAATACCAGGTGATGCGCGACGCGTCGCTCGCGGTGCTGCGCGAGATCGGCGTCGAGACCGGCGGCTCGAACGTGCAGTTCGCCATCGACCCGGCCACCGGCCGGATGATCGTCATCGAGATGAACCCGCGCGTGTCGCGCTCATCGGCGCTGGCGTCGAAGGCCACGGGCTTCCCCATCGCCAAGGTCGCGGCCAAGCTCGCCGTCGGCTACACCCTGGACGAGATCGCCAACGACATCACCGGCGGCGCGACCCCGGCCTCGTTCGAGCCGACGATCGACTACGTCGTCACCAAGATCCCGCGCTTCGCCTTCGAGAAGTTCCCCGGCGCCGAACCGACGCTCACCACGGCCATGAAGTCGGTGGGTGAGGCCATGGCCATCGGCCGGTGCTTTGCCGAGTCGCTGCAGAAGGCCCTGCGTTCGCTGGAGACCGGCCTCACCGGCCTCGACGAGATCGAGATCGAGGGTCTCGGCAAGGGCGACGATCACAACGCTATCAAGGCGGCTCTGGGCACGCCGACGCCGGACCGTCTCCTCAAGGTGGGTCAGGCGCTCCGCCTCGGCGTCAGCCACGAGGAGGTCCACGCTTCGTGCAAGATCGATCCGTGGTTCCTGGAGCAGTTGCAGGCGATCATCGACCTGGAGAACCGGGTCAAGGCGCACGGCATCCCGAACACGCCCGGCGCGCTGCGCCAGCTTAAGGCCGCCGGCTTTTCCGATGCCCGTCTCGCGGTCCTCGCCAAGACCGACGAGGACAGCGTGCGCGCCGCCCGCCGGGCGCTGGGGGTCCGCCCGGTCTTCAAGCGCATCGACACCTGCGCGGCCGAGTTCAAGGCGCCGACCGCCTACATGTACTCCACCTACGTGGCCCCCTTCGCCGGCACCGTGGTCGACGAGGCCCAGCCGACGGACGCCAAGAAGGTCATCATCCTCGGCGGCGGACCCAACCGCATCGGCCAGGGCATCGAGTTCGACTATTGCTGCTGTCACGCCTGCTTCGCGCTCACCGAGGCCGGCTACGAGACCATCATGGTCAACTGCAACCCGGAGACGGTCTCCACCGACTACGACACCTCCGACCGCCTCTATTTCGAACCGCTGACGCAGGAGGACGTGCTCGAGATCATCGAGACCGAGCGGCAGGCCGGCACGCTCCATGGCGTCATCGTCCAGTTCGGCGGCCAGACCCCGCTGAAGCTCGCCCGTGCCCTCGAAGCGGCCGGCGTGCCGATCCTCGGCACCTCCCCCGACGCCATCGACCTCGCCGAGGACCGCGACCAGTTCAAGCGACTCCTCGACAAGCTCGGGATGAAGCAGCCGAAGAACGGGATCGCCTATTCCGTCGAGCAGAGCCGCCTCGTGGCCTCCGATCTCGGCCTGCCCTTCGTGGTGCGCCCGAGCTACGTGCTGGGCGGCCGCGCCATGGCGATCATCCGCGACGAGGTCCAGTTCGCCGACTACCTCCTCGACACCCTGCCGAGCCTCATCCCGTCGGACGTGAAATCGCGCTACCCCAACGACAAGACCGGCCAGATCAACACGGTGCTGGGCAAGAACCCGCTGCTGTTCGACCGCTACCTGTCGGACGCCACCGAGATCGACGTGGACGCCATCTGCGACGGCAAGGACGTCTACATCGCCGGCATCATGGAGCATATCGAGGAGGCGGGCATCCATTCGGGCGATTCCGCCTGCTCGCTGCCCTCGCGCTCGCTCTCGCCCGAGACCATCGCCGAACTGGAGCGCCAGACCAGGGCCATGGCACTGGCCCTTCAGGTCGGCGGCCTGATGAACGTGCAATACGCCATCAAGGACGGCGCGATCTACGTGCTGGAGGTGAACCCGCGGGCGTCCCGCACGGTGCCCTTCGTCGCCAAGGTCATCGGCGAGCCCATCGCCAAGATCGCGGCGCGCGTGATGGCCGGCGAGCCCCTGGCGAGTTTCGGGCTCGAGCCCAAGGTCCTCGACCACATCGCCGTCAAGGAAGCCGTGTTCCCCTTCGCCCGTTTCCCCGGCGTCGACGTTCTGCTCGGACCGGAGATGCGCTCTACCGGCGAGGTCATCGGCCTCGATTCGAGTTTCGGTGTCGCCTTCGCGAAGAGCCAGCTCGGCTCGGGTACCCTCGTGCCGAAGAGCGGCGCGGTGTTCGTCTCGGTCCGTGACGCCGACAAGGCTCGGATCCTCCCGGCCATCCGGGAGTTGTCGGAGGCCGGTTTCACCATCGTCGCCACCAGCGGCACGCAACGCTACCTCGTCGAGAACGGAGTTCCCACGGAGCGGGTGAACAAGGTGTTGGAGGGCCGGCCGCACGTGGTCGATTCGATCAAGAACGGCGACATCCAGCTCGTGTTCAACACGACGGAAGGCGCCGGCGCCCTGGCGGACTCGCGCTCCCTGCGCCGGGCGGCCCTCTTGCATAAAGTGCCGTACTACACCACTCTAGCCGGAGCGATGGCGGCGGCCGAGGGGATCAAGGCCTATCTCGAAGGCGATCTCCAGGTCCGCGCCTTGCAGGAATACTTCGCGGCTTAACATTTGATGTCGTGTCCGTCTTGACGGACACAGCAGATGCCAAGGCTTCAAGACCATCTTACTCTGGCCCGGAGGGAGCGTTCCGCTCCCGACCGGGCCTATTCATTGTGGCGCGAGACGATGACGATAGACAAGGTTCCGATGACGGTGCGCGGGTTCGCTGCGCTGGAAGCCGAGCTGAAGCATCGCCAGCAGGTGGAGCGTCAGCGCATCATCCAGGCCATCTCCGAAGCTCGGGCGCTCGGCGACCTCTCGGAGAATGCTGAGTATCATGCCGCCAAGGAGGCGCAGTCCCACAACGAGGGACGGGTGATGGAGCTCGAGAGCATGATCGCCCGGGCCGAGGTCATCGACGTCACCAAGCTCTCGGGCACCAAGATCAAGTTCGGCGCCACGGTGAAGCTCGTCGACGAGGATACCGAGGAAGAGAAGACCTACCAGCTCGTCGGCGAGCCGGAGGCCGACGTCCGTTCGGGGCTGGTCTCGATCACCTCCCCCATCGCCCGCGCCCTCATCGGCAAGGGCGTCGGCGACACGGTGGAGGTGACGACCCCCGGGGGTGGCAAATCCTACGAGGTCGTGGCGGTCCAATACGGCGTTTGACGCCCGAGGTTCGGACCATGCGCCAGACCGTATCCGGCCGGTCCATCACGGGCCGGCGGCGGGCTTGGATCGGCCTCGTCGCCGCCCTGGCCATGACATGTCCTGCCCTCGCCGAGGGACTGTCGTCCTTCGGTGCCACGCGGCTGTCGTCGATCCGCGTCGATGTGGGGCCGCTCCTGGCACAGGGCGGGGGCGCCCCTGCCGAAGCCTTGCGTGACGATCTCCTCGGCGCGCTGAACCGCGAGTTCGCCGACAGGATCGGCGGCGCCGGTCCGGTCCTGGTGGTGAGGATCAAGAGCCTGTCGCTCCGTCCCTATACCGGGAGCGAGGGAGGCCGCAGCGGCATCGGCGGCGGCTCGCCCTCCGACTATCTCGACGGGGAAGCCCTGATCGTCGGCCGTCGCGGCGAAATTCTCGCCCGGCATCCGCAGCTCTCCGCGCTGCCGTCGAGTTCGGGTGGGGCATGGTACGATCCGGATTCGGAACGTCGCCGCGTGGCCGCGATCGCCGAGCATTATGCCGGCTGGCTGCGCCGGGCATTCCCGTCGAACTGACGCCGCCATGTCGATATCGGGAGCGTCCGGTGTGATGCGATCTGCTGGAAGTGACCTCGGCCCCGGCCTCGCCTCCAAACTGGCCCAGGTGGGAGCGTGGATCGTCACCGACGGCAAGGCCGGTGATGAGAACCAGTGCATCGGTCTCGCCGAGACCCTCGGCCTCGATTTCGAGATCCACCGCGTCGCCCCCCGTCCTCCCTTCGGCTGGTTCGCTCCATGGGGACCGATCGATCCGCGCGACCGCCCCGGCCTTCGCGGCGGTGCCCTGGCCGGCCCGTTTCCCGAGATCGTGATCGCCTCGGGACGCCGAGCGGTTCCCTATCTCCGCGCGATCCGCAAGGCGTCGAAAGGCCGGACCTTCACCGCATTCCTGAAGGATCCCCGGACGGGCCACGACACGGCGGACTTCATCTGGGTGCCGGATTACGACGACCTTCGCGGGCCGAACGTGTTCACGACCCTGACGGCGCCGCATCAGGTGACGGCGGCGCGGCTGGCAGCGGCGCGCCGCTCCCCCGACCCGCGCCTCGTCCAATTGCCGGAGCCCCGCGTGGCTGTGCTGATCGGCGGCGACAGCCGCCATCTCAGCTATCGTTCCGCCGACATGAAGCGGCTGCTCGCTCGTTTGACGAAGCTCGCCGATGGCGGATCGTCGCTGATGCTCACGGTGTCCCGCCGCACGCCACCGCCCCTGCGGGCGGCGCTCCAGCGCCTCGTCTCGGAGAAGGGCGGTTTCTTTTGGGACGGTTCGGGGGCGAACCCCTACGTCGCCCTGCTCGCTCTGGCCGACGCCATCGTGGTCACGTCGGATTCGGCCAACATGGTGGGAGAAGCGGTGAGCAGCGGTGCGCCGGTGCTTCTCTTCGATCTCCCGAAGACCTACATCCGACACAGGCGGCTCTTTGCCGGATTGGCCATGGTGGGCGCCCTGAAGCCCTTCACCGGCCGTCTGGAAGAGTTGCATTACACCCCCCTCGACGCGACGCCGGCCATCGCAGAAGCTATGGCCCGCGCCTATATCGAGCACCGCGCCGGGTTGGCACCTGCGTCGCGGCCGTAGGAGACGTCCGAACCATGCCCCCCCACCATTCCAAGCTCATCATCATCGGCTCAGGCCCCGCCGGCTACACCGCCGCCATCTATGCCGCCCGCGCCATGGTCGAGCCGCTTCTGATCTCCGGCTTCCAGCCCGGCGGCCAGCTCATGATCACCACCGATGTCGAGAATTATCCGGGCTTCGCCGACCCGATCCAGGGTCCGTGGCTGATGGAGCAGATGCGGCTCCAGGCCGAGCATGTGGGTACGAAGATCGTCTCCGAATACATCACCAAGGTCGATCTGCAGGCACGGCCGTTCCATCTCGAGGCGGATTCCGGCGAGACCTACACCTGCGACTCGCTCATCATCGCCACCGGCGCACAGGCGAAGTGGCTCGGTCTGCCCTCCGAAGCCAAGTTCCAGGGTTTCGGCGTGTCGGCCTGCGCCACCTGCGACGGGTTCTTCTTTCGCGGCAAGGAGGTCGTGGTGGTGGGCGGCGGCAACACCGCCGTCGAGGAGGCGCTTTATCTCGCCAACCTCGCCGCGAAGGTCACGGTGGTGCACCGCCGGGGCGAGTTCCGCGCGGAGCGCATCCTGCAGGAGCGCCTGTTCAAGCATCCCAACGTCGAGGTGGTCTGGCACCACGCGATCGAGGAAATCTGCGGCACACAGACTCCGCCCTCGGTCACGCATCTGCGCCTGAAGGACGCGCGCTCGGGTGCGATCACGGAGCTCAAGGCGGACGGCGTCTTCGTCGCCATCGGCCATCAGCCAGCGACGGGAATTTTCGAGGGACAGCTCGCCATGCGGCATGGCGGCTATATCGAGACGAAGCCGGGCACCACCGAGACGGCGATCCCCGGTGTCTATGCCGCCGGCGACGTGACGGACGACGTCTACCGACAGGCGATCACCGCCGCCGGTATGGGCTGCATGGCCGCTCTGGAGGCCGAGAAGTACCTCGCGGCCCTCGAACTCGGCGAAACCCCACAGCAGGCTGCGGCGGAATAGGGAAATCTTCGTCCGGCGCCTTGCGTCGGGCATCAACCTAATCGCAAGATCGTTGTCCTAAAACCAGCGTGAGCCGAGTTCCATCGGCTCGGCGTCCCATGTTGACCGGCCGAACCGCATGAAACGGCGGCCGGGCACGCCGAGACACGGCAAGGACCGATGCCAGCCCGTAGCGGGTCCGGCTTCGGTAGGCCGGACGTCGGCACGGGGCTGCGGGAGGGGGTTGGACGCCGTGGACTGGGACAAGATCCGGATCTTCCTCAACGTTGCCGAAGCCGGCAGCTTCACCCGCGCGGGCGACGATATCGGCCTGAGCCAATCGGCGGTGAGCCGCCAGATCAGCGCCCTCGAACGCGAGTTGAAGGCCCCCCTCTTCCATCGCCATGCGCGCGGCCTCATCCTGACCGAGCAGGGCGACCTGCTGTTCCGGGCGGCGCGGGACATGAAGCTGCGCCTGGAAAACACCAGGGCGCGGCTGGTGGAGACGAGCGAGCGGCCGAGCGGCGACCTCAAGGTGACGACGACGACGGGCCTCGGCACCTCCTGGCTGGCCCAGCGCGTCGCCGAGTTCCTCGACCTCTATCCCGACGTGCGCGTCGAACTCATCCTCACTAACGAGGAACTCGATCTCGCCATGCGCGAGGCGGACGTCGCCGTCCGGATGAGGCGCCCGGCCCAGCCCGACCTGATACAGCGGCGGCTGTTCACGGTGCACTACCATGCTTTCGCCTCGGCCGATTACGTGAAGCGGTTCGGCGAGCCCAAGGTGATCGCGGATCTCGACAACCACCGCCTCGTCTCCTTCGGCGGCAACGAGCCGTCCTATCTGCTGGCGACCCACTGGCTCTCGACGGTGGGCCGCGAGGGGCAGGAGCGGCGGTCGATCCACTTTACGGTGAACAACATCGCCGCCCTGCAGAAGGCGATGGAGACCGGCGCCGGCATCGGCATCCTCCCCGACTACGCCGTGGAGGGGCAGACCGGCCTCATGCAGGTCCTGCGCGACGTCGAGATGCCGCATATGGAGAGCTACCTCGTCTATGCCGAGGAGATGCGCTCCGTCGCCCGGGTGCAGGCCTTCCGCGACTTCCTCGTGGCGAAAGCCCAGCGCTGGACCTACTGACCGGGAAACCCGCTCAGACGAACAGGCGCTCGTTCTCCAGGCCCTTGTAGAGACCGGCCACCTGCTCGCCGTAGCCGTTATAGATCAGGGTCGGCACGCGCTGGTCGGTTCCGAGCACGCGCTCCGATGCCTGGCTCCAGCGCGGATGCGAGACCGCCGGGTTCACATTCGCCCAGAATCCGTATTCCGAGGCCTGCAGGCCTTCCCAGAAGGTCTTTGGCCGCTCGGCGACGAAGGACAGCTTCACGATCGACTTGACGGACTTGAAGCCATACTTCCACGGCACCGCAAGCCGGATCGGGGCGCCGAACTGGTTGGCCAGCGGCTTGCCGTAGATGCCGGTGGCGACGAAGGCGAGGTCATTGTTGGCCTCCTCCATCGTCAGTCCTTCCACATAGGGCCACGGGTACAGGAACGAGCGCTGCCCCGGCGCCATGGACTTGTCCATGAACGTCTCCATGCGGAGGTACTTCGCCCCGGAGGCCGGCTTTGCCAGGGCCACGAGCTTCGAGAGCGGGAATCCCGTCCAGGGAACCGACATCGACCAAGCCTCGACGCAACGGTGGCGGTAGAGGCGCTCTTCCAGGCTCATCTTCCGGACGAGATCGTCGATCCCGATCTCGAACGGCTTTTCGACCAACCCGTCGATCTTGATGGTCCAGGGCCGCGTCTTGAGGGCGTTGGCTGCCGGCAGCACGGTCTTGGACGTGCCGAACTCGTAGAAGTTGTTGTAATCCGCCGAGAACTTCTCGGCCGTCAGCGGACGGTCCAGCGTATAGGCCTCGTTCCGCGCCGCCGGATAGAGGCCGCTCGTCGGGTCGGCGGCGGCGAATGCTGCCTCCACGCCGACAAGAGAGGTCGCCGCGAGGCCGGCGGCTCCCCCCAACAGCGCCCGACGGTTCAGGAACACGCTCTCGGGGGTCGCGAGACGCTCAGGCATTTCCCAGCCGCGTATGCGCTTGATGTACATGTGGCGTCCTCGAACAGAGAGGGGATGGCCGCATGGAAGCGACCGTATCCCGCGAAGATCGGCCCCGCTGCCCGTCCGTGCAAGCGGGGCCGATCGTCACCATTCGGCGCGCCGCCGTCGCCGGTTACACCGGCGGGGGTGTCAGGCACGCGGCGTCTGGTCGCGCAGCGCCCGGCGCAGGACCTTGCCGACATTGGTCTTCGGCAGTGCGTCGTGGAAAACGACGCGCCTCGGCACCTTGTAGCCGGTGAGCTGCTGCCGGGCGTAGGTCCGCAGCGCCTCGACGCCGACGCTTCTGTCCTTGAGCACCACATGCGCGACGACCATTTCGCCGGTCTCTTCGCAGGGCGTACCGACCACGGCGCATTCGAGCACGCCGGGATGGCCGACGAGGATCTCCTCCACCTCGTTCGGGTAGACGTTGAAGCCCGAGACCAGGATCATGTCCTTCATCCGGTCGACGATGCGGACCTGTCCGTCCGCCTGGAGGACCGCCACGTCGCCGGTACGGAAATAGCCGTCACTGGTCATCGCCCGCGCTGTCTCGTCCGGCCGCTTCCAGTAACCCGCCATGACCTGTGGGCCGCGCACGCAGAGTTCGCCCGGCTCGCCGGGGAGGACGTCCCTGCCCTCGGCATCGCGGACCGCCACATCGGTGGAGGGAACCGGAAAGCCGATCGTGCCGGTCCAATCCGCCTTCGGGTCGTTCACGCAGACCACGGGAGAGGTCTCCGAGAGTCCGTAGCCCTCGACGATGGACTTGCCCGTGATCGCCTTCCACTTGGCCGCCACGGGAGCCTGCACGGCCATGCCGCCGGCGATGACGAAATGGATCTTGGAGAAATCCACCTCCGCGATCTTCGGATGGTTGTTGAGCAGGTTGAACAGCGTGTTCACCCCGGAGAAATGCGTGAAGCGGTTGCCCTTCAGGGTCTTCACGAACCCATCCACGTCGCGGGGATTGGGAATGAGCAGGCAGCATCCGCCGATGCTCATGAACAGGAAGAAGCAGCCGGTAAGGGCGAAGATGTGGTAGAGCGGCAGGGCGGTGACCATCACCCGTTCGACCCCATCGGCTTCTGACACAGAGAACCAGATCCGGCACTGATCCACATTGGCGACGACGTTGGCATGGGTCAGCATCGCGGCCTTGGCGGCGCCCGTCGTCCCGCCGGTATATTGCAGGAACGCCAGATCCCGCGGTCCGACCGTGACAGAGGCTTTCGGCAGGCTTCGCCCATGGCGCAGGACAGCGTCGAAGCGCAGCGTCTTCCCCGCAGGCAGGCGATAGGGAGGCACCGCCTTCTTGATATGGCGCGAGGCGAGATCGATGATCCGGCCCTTCAGGCCGAGCCCGTCGCCCGGTCCGGCGACGACGATACGATCCAGATCGAGGTCGGCGCCCGCACTGGCGACGGTATGGGCGAAATTCTCCAGGACGAAGAGCGCCCGAGCCCCCGAATCGTTGAGCTGCACCGTCAGTTCGCGCGGGGTGTAGAGCGGGTTGACGTTGACCACGACACAACCGGCCAGGAGGATTCCATAGATCGCCGCCGGATAGGCCGGCACGTTCGGCATCATGACGGCGATCCGGTCGCCCTTAACGAACCCTTCGGCCACCAGCCAGGCCGCGATGGCGTCGGCCGAGGCGCCGAGTTCGGCATAGGTGACGGACTTGCCGAAACACCGGATCGCCGGGCGGGCGGCGCATTCCCTCGTGCCGTGGCGCAGGATGTCCACGAGGGTGCGCTGGCTCGCGACATCGATCTCGGCGGGTATGCCGGGCGGATACATGGAAAGCCACGGGCGCACGGAAACCGGCTCTTGGGCCATGCCTTGGATCATCTCGATCCTCCCTTTGATGCGCGAGGCAGCTTGGTGCCGTCTTCGTTCACATATAAACTATCTTTCCCGTGTCCCGTGCATGGGATCAAGCCGCAATCGATGGGGCACCGGGTTTCGTTCTCCGGGATTTGTCACGCAGTGCCAGCCAGACCAGGATGGCATGGGGGAGAAACGCGGCGAGGACGAGGGACATTCCTACTCCTGTCTCGCCGGCCGACAGGGCGCGGCGCGGCCAGGGCCCGAAACCCGCCGTCGGGGCCTGCCCGATCACCGCGAAGGCGAACCAGAGGGCGAGAAAGCCCGTGCCGCCGCGGAAGAAGCCGGTGGCGAGGCGGCGGCCCCACGATGCCGTGGAGGCGCGGCCGCCGATCAGGATCGCGCCCACGGCCAACGCCGCCCCGAAGACGAAAGCCGATGCCGCAGAACCGATGGCAAAGGCGAGGCTCATGGGCTGGTAGGTGAGGAAGGTCATGCCCCCGGTGGCGAAGCCTGCGCGGAGAACGAGACCGCCGAAGGTCGGATAAAGACCGAGGACGAGGACCAGCGCGACCCCCACCGAGGCCCCGGCGATGCGCCTGGGGAGCGATGCGGTGCTTGCCGCCGCCATCGCGACGATCCGCGCGAGAGCGTAGATCAGCGCAAAGGTGAAGAGCGGGTATTGCTGCAGGAAGAACCCATAGAACCGCGCCGCCAGCTCGGGCGGAAGCGCCGAGGCCTGGCTCAGCCCTGTCAGGGCTGCGGTGCAGACCGCAAGTACCGCAGCCATCAGAGGAAGCGCCGCAGCCATGACCGGAAATGTCGCAGCTGCGGGAGGTGAGGCGGCGGCCGGGACAAGCACCGCGGACGCGCCGCCGGACGACATCACGCCTCGTAATTGTCGCGCACGAGCCGGTCGAGGAGACGCACACCCCAACCCGCGCCCCAGCTCCGGTTGATCTCGCTGGGGCTCGACGACATCGCGACCCCGGCGATGTCGAGATGCGCCCACGGTACGTCGTTGACGTAGCGCTTGATGAAGGAGGCGGCGGTGGCCGCACCACCGTGGCGTCCGCCGGTGTTCTTCATGTCGGCGAACTTCGAGTCGATGGCCTTGTCGTAGGCCGGGATCAGCGGCATCCGCCACACCGCCTCTCCGGTGGCCTCGCTTGCGGCGGCGATCTTGGCGGCGAGGGCGTCGTCGTTGGAGAACATGCCGGCGATGTCCTGACCGAGGGCGACGATGATCGCCCCGGTGAGCGTCGCCAGATCGATCATGAATTTCGGCTTGTAGGCGCTCTGCACGTGCCAGATCACGTCGGCGAGGACGAGGCGACCCTCGGCATCGGTGTTGATGATCTCGATGGTCTGGCCGGACATGGAGGTGACGATGTCGGCCGGACGCATGGCGTTGCCGTCCGGCATGTTCTCGACGATGCCGATGGCGCCGATGGCGTTGACCTTCGCCTTCCGCGAAGCGAGGGCATACATCGTCCCGACGACGCAGGCGGCGCCGCCCATATCGCCCTTCATGTCTTCCATGCCGCCGGCGGACTTGATCGAGATGCCACCGGAATCGAAGCAGACGCCCTTGCCGATGAAGGCGATCGGCGCCTCGGCCGCATCGTCGCCGCCGTTCCACCTCATGACGACGACGCGGGCTTCACGCGTGGAGCCCTGGGCGACGGCGAGGAGTGCTCCCATGCCGAGGGCCTCGAGCTTGCCGGGGCCGAGAACCTCGACTTCGACGCCGAGCTTGGTCAATTCCTCGGCGCGCCGCGCGAACTCCTCCGGATAGAGGACGTTCGGCGGTTCGTTGATGAGTTCGCGCGCGAGCAGGACGCCGCCGGCCACGGCCTCGGAGACCTTGGAGGCCGCCTCGGCTGCCGAGGGGTCGCTGACCATGAGGGTCAGCGCGGTCACGCGGCCTTCCTCGCCCTCCGGCTTCTTCTTCGTCTTGTAGCGGTCGAAACTGTAGACGCGCAGACGCGCGCCGAGAGCGAAATCGGCGGCGTTCGCGGGGCTCACCGACGAGCCGGGCCAGTCGAGGGCGACATGGGCCTGACGGCCGGTGAGCTTGCTCGCGGCATAGCCGCCCAGAGCCGGCCAATCGATCTTGGCGCGGTCCTTTTCCGAACCGAGGCCGATGACGAGGAGCCTGTCGGCGTCGAGCCCGGCGGGGGCCGGGAGCGCCAGAGAGGTCAGCGACTTGCCCTTGAAGCGCTCGCTCGCGGCGGCGCGCGCCACCAGCTCGGCCGCGCCGCGGCCCAGGGCCTGTGCGACCGCAGGCGAGAGGGCCAGATCATCGCCGACGAAGAGAACGACGTCGCCCTGGCCGACCGGACCGAGCGGCCCGAATGCGATCGTGATACCGTCCGCCATAAGTCACGCTTTCCGAAGGTCTGAATTGGTTCGTGCGGCTCGACACACGCCGCCGCGACGCTCCCTGTGTACCCGTTGATGCGAAGAACGCAACGCGATCCGGCCGCCGCGAAACCGCCTGAATTGAAGCGCCCCAAGGCGATCGACATCGGTGGACGGGCGCGATGCCGGGGGGCATGAGGAAGGCCCGTGGGACGCCTCCCACGCAAGCCGTGCGCAGGGCCCGCCACGAGATCCGATGACGCAGATCGAGCGCTACATTTTCAGGATCGCAGCCGGGGCCTTCCTCGCTTGCCTGATCGGCCTTACGGGCACGATCTGGGTGACCCAGGCCCTGCGAGAACTCGACCTGATCACGGCCAAGGGCCAGACCCTCATCGTCTTCTTCCTGATCACCGGATTGTCGGTGCCGACGCTGATCACCGTGATCGCGCCCGTGGCGCTGTTCATCGCCGTGGTCTACGCCCTGAACCGGCTGAACGGCGATTCCGAGCTCATCGTCATGTCGGCCGCCGGCATGCAACCGCGGCGGATACTGCGCCCGTTCCTCACCCTGGGGCTGATCGTGAGCGCCGGCGTCGCCTTCCTCACGATCCAGGTGATGCCGTCCTCGTTCCAGGAACTGCGGGACGTCCTGACCCGCGTACGCGGCGACTTCATCGCGAACGTGGTCAAGGAAGGCCAGTTCACCGAGCTCGACAGCGGCATCACCTTCCATTTCCGCGAGCGGGGCCCGGGCGGAACGCTGCAGGGCATCTTCATCCAGGACAAGCGCGAGGCCGGGAAGACGGTGGTCTATCTCGCCGAGCAGGGTCAGGCTGTGGATTACGAGGGCCAGAGCTATCTCGCCCTCGAGAAGGGCAGCATCCACCGGCAGCAGAAGGATTCGCGGGATTCCTCGATCATCACCTTCGAGCGCTACACGGTGGACCTCGCGGCCTTCACCCCGCCGGACGGCGATACCGTCTACAAGCCGCGCGAACGGTCGACGGCGCAGCTCCTCTTCCCCGACACGAGCGAGACCTATTACCAGTCGCAGAAGGGCCGTTTCCGTGCCGAGGTGCATGACCGTCTCTCGGCCTGGCTCTACCCTCTCGCTCTGACGCTGATCGCCTTCGCCGCTCTGGGCGACCCGCGCACGACGCGTCAGGGCCGCGGCGTGGCCATGGCGGGTGCCGTGATCGCCGTCATCGTCCTGCGCATCGCGGGCTTTGCCGCCAGCAGCGCGGCGGTGCGCAGCCAGGGCGCCGTGATCGCGATCTATGCCGCCCCGGCCCTGGCGCTGGCGATTTCGTGCCTCGTCGTCTTCAACGGAGCCGCGGTGCGGGACTGGAACACGCGCGTCTCCAGGACCCTCTCGAATCTCGGCCGCACCGTGATGCGCCGGCCGCGCCTCGGCGACGGGTGAGGCCGCCGCCATGATGATCGGCTTCACCCTTGGACGCTACTTCGCCCTGCGCTTCCTGCGCACGGTGCTCGGCGTCTTCATCACCGTCTTCGCCCTGGTCTACACCCTGGATTTCGTCGAATTGCTGCGGCGGGCGGGCGACACCGAGGGCGCGTCCACAAGTTTGATGGCGCAGCTCTCGCTCTATCGCACGCCGGCGGTGGCCGAGGGCGTGCTCCCCTTCGCGATCCTGTTCGGCTCCATGGCGGCCCTGCTGCAATTGTCGCGCAAGCTCGAACTCGTGGTGGCGCGCGCCGCCGGAATCTCGGCTTGGCAATTCCTCCAGCCGGGCATCCTGGTGGCGCTGGCCATCGGAGCCTTCACGGTGGGGGTCTACAATCCGGTCTCCGCCGCGATGAAGCAGCGCTCCACGGAGATCGAGGCCAAGATCTTCGCGAAAAACACGAAGGCGAATTCCGGCAAGGATCTGTGGATCCGCCAGAACAGTCTCGACGGACAGGCGATCCTGCGCGCCGGGACGGCGATCGAGGGCACCACCACCCTGGCCGGCGTGTCGGTCTATACGTTCGACGAGGCCGGGGTGTTTCAGTCCCAGATCGAGGCCGCGCGGGCGACGCTGCATGACGGCTACTGGACCCTGCAGGACGCCCGGCTCCTCGCCAAGGGCCAGCCTCCCGAGAGCTATGACACCTATATCCTCGCCTCGAACCTCGACCCCGGACAGGTCAAGCAGCGCTTCACGCCCCCGGATTCTGTGCCTTTCTGGCAACTGAACGAGACCATCGCACGCACGGAGAGGGCGGGGTTGGATGCGACGCGCTACCGACTCCAGTATGATGTCCTCATGGCGAGGCCCATTCTCTTCGTTGCCATGGTGCTCGTGGCAGCCAGCGTTTCCTTAAGGTTCTTCCGCTTTGGTGGAGTGGGCAAGCTTGTGCTTGGCGGTGTGATGGCGGGGTTCTTCCTCTACGTCGCGCGGCAGGTCATGGAGGGCCTCGGCGCATCAGGCATCGTGTCGCCCCCGGTGGCGGCATGGTTCCCGGCCGTGGTAGGGAGTCTTCTCGGTACGCTCACGCTTCTCTATCAGGAGGACGGCTGATGCCGTTGTCGGTGACGGGACGCGAAACGGGGCCGAGGCAGAGGTTGGGACACGGGTTGCGTACAGTCTCCGACATCGCGAAGCTCGCCGGGTTGCTGGCGTTCGTCTCCAGCGCCGCGCTCACGCTCGGCTCCGATGGAGCGAGCGCGCAGGCGGCCGGCCGGGGCGACAAGAGCCAGGCCCGCAACGCCGCGGCGCCGAAGGCCGCCGCGCAGCCCGCGCCCACGGGCAAGCCGGCCGAGCGGCTCCTCGTCGAGGCCGCCGAGCTGATCTACGACAACGACAACAACACCGTCACGGCCCGCGGCAATGCCGAGCTGCATTACGGCCCGCGCACCCTTCAGGCCGACCGCGTGCGCTACGACCGGGCCAGCAGCCGTGTCTTCGCGGAGGGCAATGTCCGTCTCACCGACGAGACCGGCGCCGTCGTGACCGGCGACACGATGGAGCTGACGGACGATTTCCGGAACGGATTCGTGGACGCCCTGCGCATCCAGCAGACCGTCGAGATGCGGGGCCAGCCGGTGCGCACGCGCTTCTCCGCGCCGCGCGGCGAGCGGGTGGACGGCGAGCAGACGACCTTCGAGTCCGGCACCTACACGGCCTGCGAGCCGTGCAAGAACAATCCGGAGACGCCGCCGCTGTGGCAGGTGCGCGCCGCCAAGATCATCCACAACAACGAGACGCACACGATCGGCTTCGAGGAATCGACCCTCGAGATCGCCGGCATCCCCGTCGGCTACCTGCCGTATTTCGAGGCCCCGGATCCGACGGTGAAGCGCAAGACCGGCTTCCTCACGCCGCGCTTCGTCACCTCCACCGCCCTCGGCAGTGGCATCTCGACGCCATTCTTCATCAATGTCGCGCCGAATTTCGACCTCACCCTGACGCCGTCCTTCCTGAGCAAGCAGGGGCTTCTCGGGCAGGGCGAGCTGCGTCACCGCCTCGAGACCGGCACGTACACCATTCGCGCCAGCGGCATCTTCCAGACGACGCCCAGCGCCTTCCTCCCCGGCCCGCTCGGTGCGGGAGACCGCGACTTCCGCGGTTCGATCGAGACCACGGGCCAGTTCTACATCAACGACCGCTGGCGCACCGGCTGGGACGTGGTCGGCGTCACCGACAAGTGGTTCCTCGACAATTACCGCGTCCGCAATTCGAGCATCACCACGGATTACTTCCGTGAGGCGGTGTCGACAGCCTACCTGATCGGCCAGGGCGACCGCTCGTGGTTCGAGGCGCGCGCCTACTATTTCAAGGGCCTGTCGAGCTACGATTGGCAGAAGGAGCAGCCGGTCGTCGCGCCAGTGATCGATTACGACAAGCGCATCAACGGTCCGGGCTTCCTCGGCGGCGAGGTGCGTTTCGAGGCGAACATCACCCATCTCGATCGCGAGGCCACGGATTTCCAGGCCATCCCGCGCACGGGCTCGTACTACTTCAACCCCACGGTCAACGGGGTGACCTATCCGCTCTACGAGACCTGCACCACCTTCACGCGCAGCACCTGCATCATCCGCGGTCTGTCGGGGAGCAACACGCGCGCATCCGCGCAGCTGTCGTGGCGCCGGACCTTCATCGACGATGCCGGCCAAGTCTTCACGCCCTTTGCCTACCTGCGCACGGACGCCTTCTTCGTCGACCCACGCAATTCCGGCTATCAGAACGCCCTGGCGCAGACGATCAGCACCACGGATTCGGATTTCTCGGGCCGGGTGATGCCGGCGGTGGGCCTCGATTACCGCTATCCCTTTGTGAGCAATTTCGGCCCCCTCGGCGTCCACACCCTCGAACCCATCGCGCAGGTCGTGATCCGTCCGAGCGAGACGCATATCGGCCGCCTGCCCAACGAGGACGCGCAGAGCCTCGTCTTCGACGACACGTCACTGTTCGAGTGGGACAAGTTCTCCGGCTACGACCGTGTCGAAGGAGGCGTGCGCACGAATCTCGGCGCGCAATACTCCGTGGTGACGCCGTCGGGCTGGTACGCGAACGTGATGTTCGGCGAATCCATCCAGGTCGCCGGGGTCAACTCGTTCCGGCGCGGCGATCTCGCCAATGTCGGTCTCGATTCCGGCCTGGAGCGCCGGGAATCCGACTATGTCGGCCGGTTCCAGCTCTCGCCGAACCAGAACATCACCTTCGTCACCCGCGCGCGCTTCGAACAGCGGGACTTCAGCGTCAACCGTGTCGAGACGGGCGTCATCGCGCGCCTCCACCCCTTCGCGCCCATCGATCTGTCGATGTTCTATTCCTACTATGCCGCTCAGCCCCTGCTCGGATTCAACAACCGCAGAGAGGGCCTGACCGCGTCGGCGACCTACCACATCACCCCGAACTGGTTCGTCACCGGCTCGGCCCTCGTCGATCTCACGCATTATCTCGACGTGCGCGATACCTTCGCCAACGCCTACACCTCCTACCTCGCCAATCCTGTCGGCGCGGCGCCGGTCTACACCAATCCCGGCCGCGCCAACCTCGCCGGGTTGAGCGTCGGCGGCGGCTATCAGGACGAGTGCACCACCTTCTCGCTCAACTACATCGTCTCTCCGACGGCCGCGGCCCTCGGGGTGACGGAGCGCAACCGCACCGTGCTGCTGCGCATCGAGTTAAAGACCCTCGGCGAGGTCGACCTGCGCCAGAACGTCAACATCGCGAGCACGGCCGACGGCATCGCGGCCACCCGGTGAGATCGGGCGAGAGCCCGGTCCCGCCCTCATCCGGCGACCACGACAGGCTATGACGGTGCACAGACCCATTGCGCTCACGATGGGCGATCCCGCCGGCATCGGGCCCGAGATCGCGCTCATGGCATGGCTTGCACGCGATGAGGGCCCCGGGCTTCCACCGTTCTTCCTCATCGGCGATCCCGATTTCATCGAGGCGCAGGCGAGCAGCCTCGGCTTTCAGGTCCCGGTGGCGGCAGTGGGCCCCGATCTCGCGGTCGAGGTCTTTCCCCGCGCGCTTCCGGTGATGCCGCTGCCGAGCGGAGCCCGTGTCGGTGCGGTGGCGGGACGGCCGAGCGCGGCCGATGCCGGCGCGACCCTCGAATCGATCATGACGGCGGTGGGTCTGGTCCGGTCGGGCGAGGCGATCGCCCTCGTCACCAATCCGATCGCGAAATACGTCCTTACCAGTGTCGGCTTCGCCTATCCCGGCCATACGGAGTTCCTCGCTGCCCTGGCGGCCGAGCCCGGCAAGGCCGCGCCACTCCCCGTGATGATGCTGTGGAGCGAGACCCTGGCCGTGGTTCCGGTGACGATCCACGTCGCCCTGCGCCGGGTGCCCGACCTGTTGACCCAGGATCTCGTGGTCCGGACGGCACGCATCGTGGCCCGCGACCTCACGGAGCGTTTCGGGATTGCCCGTCCCCGCCTCGTCCTGTCGGGGCTGAACCCCCATGCGGGCGAGGCCGGCACCATGGGGACGGAAGACCGCGACGTCCTGGAACCCGCCGTGGCGCAGCTCCAAGACGAGGGGATCGACATCAGAGGCCCGCTCCCGGCGGACACGCTGTTTCATCCCCGCGCCCGGGCGGCCTACGACGTCGCGCTGACGCCGACTCACGACCAGGCCCTGATCCCGATCAAGACCATCGCCTTCGACGACGGCGTCAACGTCACGCTGGGGCTGCCGTTCATCCGGACCTCACCGGATCACGGCACCGCGTTCGACATCGCGGGCAAGGGCGTGGCGCGGCCGGACAGTCTGATGGGCGCCCTGCGGCTCGCCGCGAGACTTGCGGGGCAGCACGCGTGAGCGAGGACGGACTTCCCCCCCTGCGCGACGTGGTGCTGAAGCACGACCTCGCGCCGAAGAAGGCGCTGGGTCAGAACTTCCTGTTCGACCTCAACCTCACCGGGCGGATCGCCCGCGCCGCCGGCCCCCTGGAGGGAGTGACCGTGGTGGAGGTGGGGCCGGGCCCCGGCGGCCTGACCCGCGCCCTTCTCTCGGCGGGCGCCGCCCGCGTGGTGGCGATCGAGCGCGATCCCCGCGCCCTGCCCGCTCTGGCCGAGATCGCCGCTCATTATCCGGGCCGCCTCGACGTCGTCGATGCCGACGCGCTGAAGTTCGATCCGCGCCCCCTTGTGGGTGATGGCCCGGTGCGGATCGTCGCCAACCTGCCCTACAATGTCGGGACGTCCCTGCTGACGGGGTGGCTCACCGATGCGGCCTGGCCGCCCTGGTGGGACTCCCTCACGCTGATGTTCCAGCGCGAGGTCGCCGAGCGGATCGTCGCCGACGAATCAGACCGGGCGAATTACGGGCGCCTGGGCGTCCTCTGCGGCTGGCGCACCGAGGCGAACATCCTGTTCGACGTGGCGCCCTCGGCCTTCGTGCCACCGCCCAAGGTGACATCGAGCGTCGTCCACCTGAAGCCGCGGCGTGCCCCCCTGCCCTGTTCGGTGACCGCGCTCGAACGCGTCACGCGGGCGGCGTTCGGCCAGCGCCGCAAGATGCTGCGCCAGAGCCTGAAGGCGGCGACCCCCGATCCGTCGCGCCTGCTCGACGCGGCGGGCATCGCCGAGACCGCCCGCGCGGAGGAGGTCCCGGTGGAAGGCTTCGTCGCCATGGCACGGGCGTTGGACTAAATCCCGGCCGGACTACGGCGCGGTACCTCTCCCCGTGCCTCGTGGTCCCCCGAGCCCGGCGACACCCCGTGCGGCGGAGGAGGTCATCAGAACTTGCCGAGCATCGGGAAGTCGACGCTCAACGCGGATTCCGCGGCCAGCGGTGCCTCGCGGCGGCGGGGCTTGCGGTTGATCACCTGTTTCAGCTTCGACTTCAGCACCGACATGTCGAACGGCTTCAGGATGAAGGCGTCGGCGCCGGCCTGGTGCGCGAGGTTGATGTCCTCGAAATCGAACGACGCCTCGGTGAGGATGAAGGGCGTGTTCATGAGCACATCGTCGCCGCGGATCTCGCGCAGAAGCGTCAGCCCGTCCATCGGCTCCATCATCAGGTCCGAGATCACGAGGGCGTACTTGCGCTCGCGCAGCCGCTCCAGCGCCTCCGTACCGCTGGTCACGCCGTCGACATCGGGGAATCCGATCCGCGTCAACAGAAGGATGACGAGCTTCAGCAGTTTCTCCTGATCGTCGACAATCAGGATCGGTGGCGTCTCACTCATGGGCTTTCGAAGCTCAAAGTCGGATATCCGACGTCAGGATGGCTGAGATGCAGAATCAGACGAAAAGATGGTCGATGCCCTGCTTCGCCATCGATTCGGCCTGCAGGGCGATGGCGAGGGAATGGATCACCCCGCCTTTTGGCGTGCCGCGCTGAAACATCGGCAGCAGGCCGGCCTTCTGGAAGGTCGCGTCGTTCGCGGGGTTGCGGATGACGGTCACGAAGGAATTCACGAATTCCCGCTTCACTATCTCGCGCCACTCGACGATCTGGACGTCGCGATGCCGGGTATCGTTGCTGATCCGTCCGAACGTTTCGTTCACCGAGGTGCGTTCGCCCTCAATGATCTGGGCTGCGAAATTCTGTTCCACCAGCAGGAAGCTGGTGATGACGGAGAATTCGTTCTTCTTCTGCGCCTGGCGCGTGATTTCTCCGAGCTGCCGGGTCCGTCCCGCCGCATCGGCGGCGAGGTTGAGGCGCGAGAAATAGATGAGGTGGACGAGGGTCGTCCGCTTGCTCTTCATGATCCCTCTCCGTTGCGCCGACGGCCCGACGATAGCCGACCCAGGCATAACGCTGGGTAAACGGCCCGCTCAACCCTACCACGAAACCGGCAAAAGCTGCCGGGGCATTTCCGGAGAATGTCGGTTTTTGCCGGCCATCTTAAAAAATAATCTCTTATTTTCAATAGCTTAGTTTTGGCATCCCGCTTGCGGATGGTGGCCTGAACCAATCTCGGTCCACGTCATTTTCACCAAAGGTTGCCGGTCATGGATGTGTTCTCTGCGTTGCAGACGGCGGTTTCGGGCATGAAGGCCCAGGGCTTTTCCCTCGAGAACATCTCCGGCAACATCGCCAACTCGCAGACGACGGGCTTCAAGCGGGTCGATACCAGCTTCGTCGACCTCGTCGCCGAGCAGGCGCCCAACCGCCAGGTCGCAGGCAGCGTCAGGGCGAATTCCGTCCTGACCAACTCGATCCAGGGCAACATCATCTCGACCGAGACCCCGACCAATATCGCCTTGAATGGTCCAGGCTTCTTTGCGGTGCAGACGAAGACGAACGACGTCAATGGACAGACATCGTTCTCGCCGGGCAATCTCTACACGCGCCGGGGCGATTTCGTTAAGGATCAGGAAGGCTATCTCCGCAATGGCGGCGGCGCCTTTCTCACGGGGACGAGTCTTGACCCGAGCACGGGGAGCCCCACGAGTGAAGGCCCTATCAAGATCTCGGCCTTGCCAATTCCCGCCAAGGCGACGAGCACGATCACATACGCGGCCAATCTTCCAATATCTCCGTCGAAAGACCTGACCGGAACGACGTTTGCGGCCTCCACCAATCCGGTCATCCTGTCAGGAACGGGAGCCGGAACCGTCTCCGCAGGTGCGGATGCGACGAAGCTCATGAACGGCAGCATGAGTGGCCCCGCGCTGACGGCCTATTCACCTAGCGGCGCACCGGTCTACTTGACGACGGTATGGGCAAAAGTCCAAGACGCGGCAAATGCCACGACAATCACGAATTCAGATGGCACGACAACCGCAGTTCCAGCTAAAAAGGACGTCTGGAATTTGTATTATGCCAATGATACGACGGTCGATCAATCGGCATCATCGTGGACGAATGCAGGAACGGCGTTCGAATTCGACTCAAGCGGTAAGATGACCAATCCTACAACAGGATCCATTCCGATTGCAGCACCGACCATCAACGGCGTTACCCTCAACCCTATTACGCTCGATTACGGATCAAGACTGACTGCGAACAGCAGCACATTGATAACGACGACGGCCCTTGGTCAGGATGGATTCACATCCGGGACCTTGAATGAACTATCAGTCAATGAAAACGGGGAGGTGGTCGGCAGCTATAGCAACGGCAGCACGATTGCCCTCGCCAAGATCAAGGTTGTGCAATTCGCAAATCCCGACGGGCTGAAGGCGGACTCGTCCGGAAATTATCGACAGACGCTCGATTCGGGCAATCCCTTGGTGGGCCTCAACGCGACGAAGGTCGTAGGCCAGAACATCGAGCAGTCGAATACCGACATTGCGAGTGAATTTTCTAAGATGATTGTAACCCAACAGGCCTATTCTGCGAACACGAAGGTAATCTCCACCGCGCAGGACATGATGTCCTCGTTGATCAATATCATCCGCTGAGCTCTGGGGTTTCCGGTGACGTAGAGGGAGGGCGATCGTGTCGTTCACAGCGCTGAGCACGGCCGCGGCCGGTCTGAAGGCCACTCAGGCCGCCATCGGCATCGTCTCGCAGAACATCGCGAATGTCGGAACCACCGGCTATGTCAGGCGCACGCTCGACACCGTCGCGCAGGGACCCGGCAATTCCGGCGTCGCCATCGGCACGATCGACCGGATCATCGACGAGAATTCGGTGAAGCAGTTGCGGCTCGAGACGTCCGGCGCGTCCTATACCGGGATGATGGCGGACGTCCGGACCCAACTCGACAAACTCTACGGCATACCGGGCACCACGAGCGCCCTCGACGGCGTGGTCAACAGCTTTACCCTGGCGCTGCAGACCCTCGGGGCAGACCCGTCATCCTCCCCCGCCCGCTCGTCCGTGGTCTCGGCCGCGTCCAACCTCGCGACGAAGGTCGGATCCATCGCAGAGGGGGTCCAGTCCCTGCGCAGCGCGACCGAGAGCCAGCTCGCCAACGATACGGCGGCGGCGAGCGGCCTGCTTTCCTCCATCGCACAGCTCAACACCAAGATCGCCGCCACCAGCGACGATGGGGCCAAGGTCGACCTCCTCGATCAGCGCGACCAGGCCCTCAATTCCCTGTCCGGCTATCTCGACGTGCAGGCGTCCGTCCAGCGTGACGGGACCGTCACGGTGATGACCACGTCCGGGATGACGCTGGTGGACCGGGCCAGCGCGGCGAGCTTGAGCTTCGACGGTCGCGGGACGCTCGGTCCCCAGGACGCCTACTCCACGGACCCCACCCAACGCCGCGTCGGAACCATCACGGCGACCACCCAGGGGGGCGGCACCATCGATCTCGTGGCCTCGAACGCGATCCGTTCGGGCTCGCTGGCCGCCGGGATCGAGCTGCGCGATACGGTTCTGCCCCAGGCCCAGCGCCAGCTCGACGATCTGGCGGCGGGCCTGTCGCGGTCGCTGTCCGACGCGTCGGCGGTCGGCACGCCCGTAGCGGCGGCGGCCGGGGCTGGATTCGACATCGACCTCACCGGCCTGAGCGCCGGCAACGCCATCACGATCACCCTCAAGGATAACAAGGGTGCCCAGCGTAACCTGATCCTGGTCCCGTCCAAGCTGAACCCGCCCGCGTCGGTGAACCCGTCCGATGTCGCCGACCCGCTTGCGACCATCGTCCCGTTCACGGTGGGCAGCGACCCGGCGACCTTCTGCAGCTCGATCGCCGCCGCCCTCGGCTCGAAAGCGGTCACCGATGTGTTCGGTTCGTCCTTCACCGTGACGTCCAACCCCACGGTCGGCAAAGGCGGTGTTCGCATCCTGGCCCCGACCAGCGGCGCCCCAACGATCCTTGGGATCAAGGCCAGCGTCACCCAGTCGACATCGCCAGACGATGTCACGAACGGTAAGCCTCAGATCCCGCTCTTCGTCGATGGCGGCGGCAAGGCCAGCCTCTATACCGGGTCGTTCGATGGCGGCTCGCAGATGACGGGCTTCGCCCAGCGCATCGCCGTGAACCCGGCGGTGATCGCCAAGACGGAAACCCTGGTGAAGTTTGCGTCGGGAACCCAGGGCAGCGAACCGACGCGGCCGCAATACCTGTACGATGCCCTTACCAGCGCGAACCGGACCTTCTCGGCGGCGAGCGGGATCGGCGGCATCACCGCGCCCTACGAGTCCTCCGTCCAGGGCTTCGCCCAGAAGATCATCGATTCCCAGGGCGCGGCTGCGGCGACCGCTCAGAATCTCGACGAAGGCCAGAGCATCGCCCTCGCGACGGCGCAGGGCCGGTTCGCGAGCACGTCCGGCGTCAAGATCGACGAGGAGATGTCGATGCTCGTCGGATTGCAGACGGCCTACACCGCCAATGCCCGCGTGCTCACCGCCGCACGCGACATGCTGGATACGCTCCTCCGGATCTAGGGCGTCGTCGCGGACCTCGTGTCCGCGCAGGGGCTCCAGGTCTTCTTCTCCATCCGGTTCTTCCCGAACGTGGCCTCCACGGTTCGGGTCGATTCTCCGGCGTCTTCACCCGGTTGACCGCTTGAAGACCCTACTGCCGAGGTCACGATGACGATCAGCGCCTTTACGGCCGGCACCTACGTCCAGGATCGCAATACCGCGAACCTGGTCAGCCAGAAGGCGCGTCTCGACGCGTTGTCCACTCAGCTCGCCAGCGGCCGCACCGCGGAGACGTATGGCGGGATCGGCGCGGCGCGGACCACCAGCCTCAGCGCCCACGCCTCCCTCAGCGCCCTCGACGGCTACGATGCCGCCATCACGGCGAACACGACGCGGGTGACCGTCACCAGCTCGGCGGTGACGCAGCTCTCGTCCTTGAGTGGCATCCTGCAGCAATCGTTGAATTCCAGCACGACCGGGACGGTGTCGACCGTGACGCAGGTTGCCAGGAACAGCCTGGATGCGGCCGTGGACGCGTTGAACCAGGACGTGGCGGGCAACTACGTCTTCGGCGGTCGGATCTCCGATACGCCCCCGGTGGCGTCGTCGGATGCGATCCTGAACGGCGTTCCCGGTCTCGGCCTCGATGGTCTCAAGACCCTGGTGAGCGAGCAGATCGCAGCCGATCTCGGTCCGAACGGCAACGGCCGCATCGCGACCAGCGCGTCGGGCTCCACCGTGACGGTCAGTGAGGAAGGCACGGGCACGGCGGGCACGGAAGCGCGCGCGAATTTCGGCTTCAAGCTGATCTCGGCCGCGAGCTCGAACCCGTCCGCCATCACGGCGGGGGCAAAGACGGGCGGCACGGCGCCGGACGTGACCTTCACCGTGGCCAACGCGCCGGCGGAGGGCGACCGCATCCGCGTCGCGATCAATCAGCCCGATGGGAGCCAGACCTTCACCGACCTGATCGTCACCGCCAACCCTCCGGCCGATGCGACCAACACGATCCCGCTCGGTACGGCCGCCGAGACCGCCGCCGCCCTGACCAAGAGATTCGAGGGCCAGCCCGTCGCCAGCATCCAGGGCAAGGCCTCCCTCGGCCTCGCGGCGAATTTCGGCACCGGCACTCCGGCCTCCCTGGAACTCACCGTCAAGACGCCTCCGGCGGCGGGGGACACGCTGACCTTCAACGTGGCGCTTCGCGACGGAACCACACAGACGATCACGCTGACCGCGAAGGCCAACGCGGATTCCACCGCTACGACCGAATTCTCGTTGACCGGCGACGTGGCCGCCAACATCTCCAAGGCCCTGTCGAACGCGCTCAAGGAGACGGCCGGCACGACCCTCTCGGCGAGTTCGGCCTCGCGCGCCTCGCAGGATTTCTTCGCCGGGTCGAAATCCGAGGGTTTCGCGCCACGCCGCGTGTCGGAGGATGGAAACGGCTACGCCGAGCAGGCCAGCACCGAGACCGTGATCTGGTATACCGGCGACGACACGTCGGCCGATCCCAGGACGACCGCGACGGTGCAGATCGGCGCTGACCGCAGGCTCGGCATCGGAGTCCAGGCCAACGAGGCCCCGATCCGTGCGATCCTCGCCGGCATCGCGCAGGTCGCGGTCCAGAGCTTCACGTCGTCGACGACCGCATCGCCGGAAACGGCGCGCTACAATGCCGTGTCGGAGCGCGCGCGTTCGCTCCTCACCTCCAGCGACGGCCGCGAGGGCGTACAGAGCATCGCCAGCGATCTCAGCCTGGCCGCCAGGACCATGGCGGACACCAAGACCGACAACCGCTCCGCCAGGGCGGCCCTGCAGGACAGCCTCGACGGTGTCGATTCGGTCTCCATCGAAGAGGTGACCGCCAAGCTCCTGGCCCTCCAGAACCAGCTTCAAGCGAGCTATCAGGTCACCTCGATGCTCTCGAAGCTGACGCTGACGAACTATCTCTCCTGAGTGAGGCGGCGGCCAAGCCTCGCTTGCGCAGCAGCGGATCGATGCTGGGCAGGCGCCCGCGGAAAGCGGTATAGGCCTCGCCGGGATCGCGCAGGTTGCCGGCCCCATAGACGAACTTGCGCAGGCGCGCCGCCGTTTCGGGGTGGAAGATGTCGCCGGCCTCGCGGAACGCGTCGAACGCATCGGCATCCAGCACCTCGGACCAAAGGTAGCTGTAATAGCCGGCGGCATAACCGTCGCCCGAGAAGATATGCGCGAAATGCGGTGAGCGGTGCCGCATGGAGATCTCCGCCGGCATTCCGATGCGCTGGAGCGCGTCGGCCTCGAAGGCGAGGACATCGAGGCCGTCCTCGCCGCCGCTCGACAGGTGCAGCGTCATGTCGACGATCGCCGAGGCGGTGTACTCGATGGTGGAGAAACCCTGATTGAAGGCCCGTGCCGCGAGCATGCGCTTGAGCAGTTCCTCCGGCATCGGCTCGCCGGTGCGGTAGTGGCGCGCATGGGCGCGCAGCACCTCCGGCTGTTCGAGCCAGTGCTCATAGAGCTGGGACGGCAGCTCCACGAAATCGCCCGCCACCGCCGTGCCCGCGAGAAGTGGGTAGGTCACGTCGGAGAGGAGTCCGTGCAGGGCATGGCCGAACTCGTGGAACAGGGTGCGCGCGTCGTCGAAGGACAGAAGCGGCGTCTCGCCGGCCGGCGCTTTCGCGAAGTTCATCACGTTGACGATGATCGGGGTGATCGTGCCGTTGAGCCGCTCCTGCGAGCGGAACGCACTCATCCAGGCGCCGCTGCGCTTCGACGACCGGGCGAAGTAGTCTCCGAGGAAAATCCCGACTTCGGATCCATCGGCATTGCGCACCGTCCAGGCCCGCACGTCGGGATGATAGCGGGGGAAATCGGTGAGTTCCTCGAAACGCAGGTGGAACAGGCGCGAGGCCGTGTCGAAGGAGGCTGCGATGACCCCGTCGAGGGGCAGGTAGGGCTTGATCTCGCCTTCGTCGAGATCGTGCTCGGAGCGCCGCAGCTTCTCGGCATAGTGGCGCCAATCGTGGGCGCGGATGGCGAAGTCGGCCCCCTCCGCCGTCGCCAGCGCCTGAAGCCGATCGCGCTCGGCGCCCGCACGGGCATGAGCCGGCGTCCAGACGTTGCGCAGGAGCTCCATCGCCGCGTCGGGCGAGCCGGCCATGGTGTCGGAAAGCTTGAAGTGAGCGAAGCTGTCGAAGCCGAGGAGGCGCGCCCGCTCCGCGCGGAGGGCGACGATCTCGGCGATGATTCCCGTGTTGTCCGTGGCGCCTCCGCTCTCACCACGGCGGGTCCAGGCCTCGTAGGCCTTCGCACGCAGGTCACGTCGGGTGGAGAAGACCAGAAACGGCTCGATCAGCGAACGCGACAGGGTGATGACGTGACCATGCTCGCCGCCCCGGTCCTTGGCCGCGCTGGCGGCGGCCGCCCTCAGGAACTCGGGCAGGCCGGCAAGGTCCTCCTCGCCGTCGAGGGGGAGGATGAAGGCACTCTCGTCGGCGAGAAGATTCTGGCTGAACGTCGTTCCAAGCTCGGCCATGCGCCCGGCGATCTCGGCCATCCGCGTCTTCGCCTCGGGGGCGAGATCGGCGCCGGCGCGACGAAAGCGCGTGCGGTAGCGCTCGAGAACGCGTCGCTCTTCCGGGCCGAGCGTCTCCGCGTCGGCGTCGACGGCGGCGATGCGCGCCCAGAGCCGGGGATTGAGGTAGATGGCGCTGCCGTGGCGGGCGAGACGCGGCGTAATCGCCCGTTCGACCGCCTGGAGCTCCGGGGTGGTGTTGCTGCCGCTCAGGTTGAAGAAGACGGAGGCGACGCGGTCGAGATCGAGGCCCGCGCGCTCCATCGCCTCCACCGTGTTGGCAAAGGTCGCCGGCTCCGACGCGTCGGCGATCGCCGCGATCTCGGCATCGTGCGAGTCGAGGGCGGTCTCGAAGGCAGGCAGGAAATGCTCCGGCCGGATCCGGTCGAATGGCGGCAGGCCGAACGGCGTCTGCCACACGGGCTCCGCGAACGGTCCGATGTCCCGGGTCTGGGTGGCAGTTGCGCTCGTCATGGTCGTCCTTCGGTATCGTCCAGGTCGGTGCGGGGGAACCTAGTCATCCCGGCAAGGGAGCGCAAAGTATCCCGTCGGCGTTTTCGCCACGGTATCACTCGGCGTTCAGACGAGGGAGCTTCGAAGGCGCGGGCGCTTGCGCCCGGGCTCCCACCGACGCAGGTTGCGCCCCGCCATGGCACTCCTGACCCGAACCACATCCGTTTCCCTGCGTACCGCCCGGCTCGTGCTGGCGGGAGGCGGTTTCCTTGCCGCCGGCATCGGTGCGGCCATGGCGCAAAGCCTCTCGGTCGATCTCGGTCAGGGCGGGGTGACGGAGCGGGCGCTCCAGCTCATCGCTCTCATCACCGTCCTTGCGTTGGCGCCATCGGTTCTGGTGATGGCGACCTCGTTCACGCGGATCGTGGTGGTCCTGTCGATCCTGCGCTCGGCCCTCGGCACGCAGAGCGCGCCGCCGAACGCCGTGATCACCAGCCTTGCCCTGTTCCTCACCGCCTTCGTCATGGCGCCGACGGCGCGGGAAGCCTATCGCACCGGCATCGAACCGCTCATCGCCGGACAGATCACGCAGAGCGTGGCGTTCGACAGGGCCTCGGCGCCGTTCAAGACCTTCATGCTGCGCAACGTCCGCGAGAAGGACCTGAAGCTCTTCCTCGACATGGCGAAGGCCCCCGCCCCGGCCGGCCCGGAAGCCATCGGCCTCGAGATCGTCACCCCGGCCTTCATGATCTCGGAGCTGAGGCGCGCCTTCGAGATCGGCTTCCTCCTCTTCATCCCCTTCCTCATCATCGACCTCGTGGTCGCCTCGATCCTGATGGCGGTGGGCATGATGATGGTGCCGCCGGCGACGGTGGCCCTGCCGTTCAAGCTGATCTTCTTCGTGCTGGTGGACGGCTGGACCCTCGTGGCCGGGTCTCTCATCCAGAGCTATGGAAGCTGACCGCGCGGCCGCGTCGGCTCATACCCTCTCGGTTGATCACTTCGGTTGGTCTGGCCGGAACGGGCTCCCTCTCCCGGGCGGGAGAGGGTTGGGGTGAGGGCCGTGCCCCATCCGACACGGTCACGCACCTCACCCTGTCCCTCTCCTTCCAGGAAAGGGGACCCGCGCTCGCCGGAAACCGAAGGGATCAGCCGGTGACGGTATCAGCCATGGAGATGGTCCAGGATCGCAAGCGCCGCCGGGGTCGCCTCGTAGCGGGTCCGTTGAGTGCGCTGGTTCCGCTCGATGACCGCCAGAAGCTCGGCTTCCCCGGACAGGGTCTCCACGGCACGCAGGACGAGGGCATGCTCGACGCCGAACACCCGCGCGAAGCTGCGGCTGTCGGCGGCGAGCTTCAGGTGCAGCCCCGCCAGTAGCCCGGCCTCCAGGGTGGAGAGGCCGGGCTGGAGATCGGCGATGGAATCGGTCACGGCGAGGAAGGTCTCGGCGTCGGCGGGCGGCTCGCTCACGCGGCGGCCGCTGGGCGGCGAATCGAGACCATCACCGATTTCGAGGTCGGCGTATCGCTCTCCTTGCCGAAGGACGACAGGGGAACCAGGACGTTGAGCTCCGGATAATAGCCGGCGAGGCTGCCGCGCGGCATGTCGAAGGGCACGAGGCGGAAGCCTTCGGCCACCCGCACCACGCCGTCGTCATGGGTGCCGACGATGTCCACCCGGTCACCGGCGACGGCACGAATCTCGGCCAGGTCATCGGGATGGGCGAACAGCACCTGACGCTCGCCGTAGACCCCGCGATAGCGGTCGTCGAGGCCGTAGACGGTGGTGTTGTACTGGTCGTGGCTGCGGAAGGTCTGGAGCACGAAGGTGTCGCCCATCGCCCGCGCCTGCTGGTGCTCGGTTGCCTCGGGCAGGGCGTCGGCGGAAAAGTTCGCCTTGCCGGTCGCCGTCTCGAAATTGCGCTCGGCGGCGAGGTTGCGCAGCATGAAGCCGCGCGGCTGGCGGACACGGGCGTTGTACCTGGTAAAACCCGGAATGGTCCGTTCGATCAGCGCGCGGATGCCGTCGTAATCATCGGCGAGCGCCGCCCAGTCGACCTTGTCCGAACCGACGGTGGCCGCCGCCATCCCGGCGATGATCGCGATCTCCGAGCGCAGTTCCGGCGAGGCGGGCTTGTTGATGCCGCCCGAGCCGTGGACCATGCTCATGGAATCCTCGACCGTGACGATCTGGATCTTGCCCTTCGAGTTCCGGTCGATCTCGGTGCGGCCGATGCAGGGGAGCAGATAGGCGACGCGGCCGGGCACGAGGTGGGAGTGATTGAGCTTCGTGGCGATATGGACGGTGAGGTCGCAGGAGGCGAGCGCCTTGGCCACCAAAGCCGTATCAGGCGTGGCGCGGGCGAAATTGCCGCCGAGCCCGATGAAGGCCTTCGACGATCCGTCGAGCATGCCGCCGATGGCGCCGATGACGTTGTGGCCGTGCTTGCGCGGGGCGACGAAGCCGATCTCGCGCTCCAGTGCGTCGAGCAGCGCTGCGGGTGGCTTCTCGTTGATGCCCACCGTGCGGTCGCCCTGCACGTTGGAATGGCCGCGTACGGGGCAGAGGCCGGCGCCGGGACGGCCGATATTGCCGCGCAGGAGCATGACGTTGGTCATCTCGCGGATGGTGGCCACCGAATGCTTGTGCTGGGTGACGCCCATTGCCCAGGTGCAGATGACCTTGTCGGCGCCGAGATAGACCCCTGCCGCCACTTCGATATCGGCGCGGGAGAGGCCGGACTGGTCCTCGATCGCCTCCCAGCTCGTGGCTTCCACGATGGCGCGATAGGCCTCGTGGCCCTCGGCATGGTGGCTGAGGAAGGCGCGATCCAGAACGGACGGACGGCCGGCGGCGAGCGCCGCGTCGTCTGCGGCGAAGACCGCCTTGGCGATGCCGCGGAACGCCGCCATGTCGCCGCCCGGACGCGGCTGGTAATAGTGGCTCGCCACCGGAGCGCTGGCGCCGCGCAGCATCTCCACCGTGTTCTGCGGATCGGCGAAACGCTCGAGGCCGCGCTCGCGCACGGGGTTGAACACGACTACGCGGGCGCCGCGGGTGGCCGCCTTGCGCAGGTCGCCGAGCATACGCGGGTGGTTGGTGCCGGGGTTCTGACCGACCACGAAAATCGCGTCCGCCTTCTCGAAATCCTCGAGGAGGACGGTGCCCTTGCCGATGCCGATGGCCGCCTGCAGGGCGATGCCGCTGGCCTCGTGGCACATGTTGGAGCAGTCGGGGAAATTGTTGGTGCCGTAGAGCCGGGCGAACAGCTGGTAGACATAGGCCGCCTCGTTGGAGGCACGGCCGGACGTGTAGAACTCGGCCCGGTCCGGGCTGTCGAGCCCGCGCAGGGTGGCGCCGATCTCGGCGAAGGCCTCGTTCCAGCTGACGGGCAGATAGCGGTCGCTGGCCGTATCGTACCGCATCGGATGCGTCAGGCGGCCCTCGCCTTCGAGGGCGTAGTCGGTCCAGCCGCGCAGCTCCGACACGGTGTGCCGGGCGAAGAATTTCGGCGGCGTGCGCTTGTCGGTCGCCTCCCACGAGACGGCCTTCACGCCGTTCTCGCAGAACTCGAACGACGAGCCGTGTGCCGGATCACCCCAGGCACAGCCGGGACAATCGAACCCGTCCGGCTGGTTGGCCTTGAGCATGGCGCGAGCCCCGGAGAGCGGGGCCCGGCTGCTCAGCAGGTGCTTGCCGCAGCTCTTCAACGCGCCCCAACCGCCGGCGGCGGAGGAACGCTTGGGGGACGCGACCGGGTGATCCATGGACGATCCTGGCTCGGCAAAGGATGGATGGGACGGTGCCGTCGCAGGGTGCGACCACCATCGATTCCATCAGCGATATCGCACCGCACAAGCTTCACTCAATCAGGGGCAAACGCGGGCCAGTCATGCGCCTGCGGACGTGGCATGGCACGAAAACGAGCAGTTCCACGGAGTTCTAAACTCAGCCCCGCCCCCAGCGCGGGAGCCGCATGCGAATAACGCCGGAACCGTCTTTGGCCTGGCAGCTATGGCAACGCGACATCACGTCTTGCGAAGCCCTTCGCGCCCCTCCATCGCATGGTCCGACGAGGGCGCACCGGGCGCTGTCGCCTACGCCGCGTCGAGGCCGAGCTTGGCCAAAGTCGCGGCATCGCGCCCGACGATGGCGGACAGGTCGCTGGTGCCCTCGGTCGCGAGTTTGCGCAGCAAGCCGGATTTGATCGTGCCCACGAGGCCGGGACCGGCATACACCAGGGCCGAGTAGAGCTGGAGCAGACTCGCTCCGGCGCGGATCTTGGTCCAGGCCGCCTCGGCGGAGTCGATCCCGCCGACACCGATGAGCGGTATGGTGCCCCCGACACGCAGGTAGGTTTCCGCGAGAAGGCGGGTCGCCGGCGCGAAGAGGGGACGGCCGGAGAGGCCACCGGTCTCAGTCGCCAGGGAGGCTTCGGCGAGACCGGCCGGCCGGGCGATGGTGGTGTTGGAGACGACGAGGCCTTGTACCTTCCGTCGCAGGGCGGTGGCGACGATGGAATCGAGGGCTTCGAGCGAGATGTCCGGGGCGATCTTGAGCAGGATCGCGGTCTTGGGCGCGGCCCCGTCGCGGGCCTCGACCACGCGACCGAGGAGATCGTCGAGGAACGCTTCGCCCTGGAGGTCGCGCAGGCCGGGGGTGTTCGGCGAGGAAACGTTGACCGTGACGAAAGCGACGTGCGGGGCCAGCGCCGTGGTGCAGGCCACGTAATCGGCGATCCTGTCGGTCGACTCCTTATTGGCCCCGATGTTGATGCCCACCAGACCGGACCGGCTGCTTCGCGCCGCGAGGCGGCCGCGCACGATGTCGAGCCCCTCGCTGTTGAGGCCGAAGCGGTTGATCACCGCGCCGTCGGCGCTCAGGCGGAAGACACGCGGGCGCGGATTGCCGCCCTGCGGCTTCGGCACAACCCCGCCGACTTCGACGAAGCCGAAGCCGAGGCCGAGCAGGGCATCGGGCACCTGCGCACCCTTGTCGAAACCCGCCGCGAGGCCAACCGGATTGGGGAAGCGGCGGCCAAAAGCGGTCACCGCCAGCTTCGGATCGTCCGGAGCCGGCTTGCGCGGCGGCAGAAGGGCCAGCCCGCGCAAGGTGAGGTTATGCGCCGTCTCGGCGTCGAGGCCGTGCAGGATCGGCCTGGCGAGGGGAAAGAGAGCGCCGATCATACCGATGCTCCGTTCGCCGGACCGGCGGCTGCGATCAGATCGGCGGGAAAGACATGCCGTCCGTCGGGCCCGATCGGGAGTTCGACCACGGACCGGACGGCATCGACGGGCAGGTCACCGTAGAGATGGGGAAACAGCGCCCCGCCGCGGGAGGGCTCGTAGCGAAGGGCCTCGCCCAGTGCCTCGGCCTCGATGCCGATGAGGAGGAGATCGGAGACATTCGCAAAATGTCGGGCGGCCGTCTCCGCAACCTGGTCGGCGGTGGAGAGATGGATGAACCCGTCGGCGATATCGATGGGCGCGCCCGCGAACCGCCCCGCTTCCTCCGCCTCGCGCCACAGGGCGCGCGGGCATATCTTGTAGATCACGGGCATCGCGCGTTGCCTTCCGGTTCGATGGCCCACGCGATAGAACGGGTCGGCATCCGTCGCAACCATGAGCGGCTGCTACCTCAGGTCGTCCGTTCCGAGCTCATACGCGTTCAGGATAATGGCGGCACGCCGTTGCTTCCAGCGCGTTTTAGTTCTACTTTCCTAAAGCTAGGCTGGATGTCTTAGCTCTTCTGATCGAGTCTCGCCATGCTGTCCCACGAGCAGATCTGGACCGCCATCGACCGTCTCGCGGAACGCCACGGCTTCTCGGCTTCCGGTCTCGCACGCCGCGCGGGCCTCGATGCAACGAGCTTCAACCGGTCGAAGCGGATCGGGCCGGACGGGCGCAAGCGCTGGCCCTCCACCGAATCGGTGTCGAAAGTGCTCGCGGCCACCAATGCGACGCTCGACGATTTCCTTCGTCTCATCGAGCCGCGGGAAGGCATGCCGCGCGCCATGGTGCCGCTGATCGGCATGACCCAGGCCGGCGCGGGCCGGCTCTTCACCGAGGAAGGCATGCCCACGGGCGGGCCGGGCTGGGAAGAGATCGAGTTTCCCGATCTCGGCGAGGACCGCGCCTTCGCCCTCGAAGTGCAGGGCGATTCCATGGAGCCGCTCTACCGCGACGGCGACGTGCTGATCGTCTCCCCCACCGCCAGCGTCCGCAAGGGCGACCGCGTGGTGGTGCGGCTGGCGAGCGGCGAGGTGCTGGCCAAGGAACTGCGCCGGAAGACCGCCCGGACCATCGAGCTGCTTTCGTTGAACCCGAGCCACCCCGAACGCATCGTCCAGGTGGCCGAGATCGCCTGGATCGCGCGGGTGATGTGGGTGCGGCAATAGCCGTCGCCGGGAGCAACCGCGCCGATCGATCCTGGCGCCCGCGCCCGCTGCGACTCACGCTGGAGCCCGTTTCGCTCCGACAGGCCTGGAGAGAGCATGGCGTTGCACGATCAGGACGGTGAACGAGGCGATCCTCCGGGCCGGGGCATCGATTTTCCCTCGGCCCTCGAGGCCAGTGCCATACCGGCCCTGCTGATCGATCCGGCGGCCGCGAGGATCGTCTCGGCCAATCCCGCCTTCACGCACCTCACGGGCCATGAAACCGGCGAGCTCGCCGGACGCGACGCGCATCTCCTTCTGGGAGCCAACACCGACAGGGAAGCCCGCGGCGCCTTCGCGGCGGCCCTCGCAGGGACGCGGCCCGAGGGAATCGAGGTGCTGGCCTGGCGCAGGAACGGCTCGACCTTCTGGGCCGAGATCTTCGCGGTCCCCCTACCCGATACCGACCTCCTCCTCGCCCAGGTGATCGACGTCAGCCGGCGGCGGGACGCGGAGGGGGCGCTGGCGTTGTCTCGGCAACGCGAGGCCCTGGGGCTGCTCACCAACAGCGTCGCCCACGAATTCAACAACTTCCTGCAGATCCTCATCGGCTACATCGACGGCCTGAAGCGGCGCCTGGGCGACCGGGAAGAACCCTTCATCCAGCGAGCCGTGATCCGGTCCACCGATGCGGTCGAGCGGGCGACGATTCTGACGCGGCAATTGCTGACCTTCTCGCGGCGGATCGCGCCGGATGTCCGCCCCGTCGACATGAATGCCCTCATCACCGCCTTCGCCGCGCGCATGCAGGCGACGCTTCGCCCCGGAGTGACGTTGACGGTGCACACCGCGCCGGACCTGCCCAATGGCCTCACTAACCCGACCCAGGTGGATCTCGCCCTCGCCCACATCCTCGCCAATGCCTGCGAGGCGATGCCGGCCGGCGGCAGCGTCGAGATCGCGAGCTTCCCGGTGCCGCCGAGTGATCCGGCCATCCGCCGGCAGGGAGACGGCGCCGTCGGCATCTCGGTGCGCGATACAGGTCACGGAATGACCCCCGAGATGGCGGCACGCGCGCTGGCTCCGTTCATCACCACGCGCGAGGCCGGACGCGGCGCCGGGCTTGCCATCGTCCATGGCCTGGTGAAGCGCCAGAACGGCACGGTCGCCCTCGACAGCAAGCCCGGGGAGGGAACGACGGTGCGGATGATCTTCCCCGCCGCCGGCTGAGGCGTCCCAACTCTTCCCATCGTCGTCCGCTGAACAAAAGCGACGGCGAAAACGGACTAAAACTCTGAGGCGGACGTCACCATATAAGGTTCGGCATTCCCGCCGGAACTCTCTCAGACTTGGTTCAGAGGCGTATTCATGTTCATCCCCTCCACGCGTCGCACCCGCGCCGCGACCGTCTTCGCGCTCGCCGCGATGCTGGCCGTTGCTGCGCCCGTTGCCGAGGCCCGTCCAGGCGGCGGCGGTGGCATGGGCTCGCGCGGCTCGAAGACCTTCAACGCGCCCTCCTCCACGAATACCGCACCGAGCGCCGCGCCGATTCAGCGTTCGCAGACGCAGCCCGGGTCGACCATGGGCAATCCCGGCATGACCAGTGCCGCCACGCAGCGCCCCCGCTTCGGCGGCGGCTTCATGGCGGGCCTGCTGGGTGCGGGTTTGCTCGGCGCGCTCCTCGGCGGCGGCTTTTTCGGTGGACTCGGTGGCATCGCGTCGATGATCGGCCTCCTGCTGCAGGTCGGCCTCATCGTGATGGTCGTCGCCTTCGCGGTGCGGTGGTTCCGCCGTCGCCAGGGCAATCCGGCTCCTGCCGGCATGTCCCGCTCCGTTTTCCAGGGTGACTCCACGCCGGGCCGCTACGGCGCCGCACCGGGCTCGACCACGGGTGCCGGACCGGCGATGGGTGCGGCCCCGCGCGGCGCGCCTCAGCCGACCATCGGCAAGGTCGATATCGGCCCCGGGGATTTCCAGAGCTTCGAGATCGCCCTCAACGACGTGCAGGCCGCTTATGGCCGTGGCGACGTCGCTGCCCTGCGTAACCTCGCGACACCGGAAATGGCGGGCTACTTCGTCGACGAACTGCGCGGCAACGAATCCCGTGGGGTCGTCAATCGGATCTCGAACGTGAAGCTTCTGCAGGGCGACCTGTCGGAAGCCTGGAGCGAGGGCCGGATGGAATATGCCACCGTGGCGATGCGCTATGCCATCACCGATGTGACGGTCGACCTCCGGACCAACCAGACGGTGGAGACCGGCGAGCCGGAGGCCCTGGAGCTCTGGACGTTCGTGCGCGAGCGCGGCGGACGCTGGATCCTCTCGGCGATCCAGCAGGGCCGCTGATCGTCTCACGGCACTGACTGAAACCGACATAGGGTCGCGCGGCGAGAACCGCGCGGCCCTTTTCTCATCCAGCCGTCGCCCAGGCTCAGACGGCGCGCTTCTGGTAATCCTTGATGTCCGTGAACCGCACCTTCGGCGCGCGCTCCTCCTCGTAGCGGAGGGAGAAGGCGGTGGTCGCCATGAAGACGGGCGCCCCGTCGAGGTCGCTCGCCATGGCCGAGCCGTGTGTGCCGATGAAGGCATCGAGATCGGTTTCCGCATCCGATTCGATCCAGCGGCAGATCGAGAAGCGCGTCGGTTCGTAATCGATGGGCAGGCCGTACTCGGCCTGGAGCCGCTCCTTCAGCACGTCGAGCTGCAGGGCACCCACGACGCCGACGATCGCCTGCGAGCCGTCATGCGGGCGGAACACCTGAACGACGCCCTCCTCGCCCATCTGCTGCAGCGCTTCCCGCAGCTTCTTGGCCTTCATCGCGTCGGTGAGTTTGATCCGGCGCAGGATTTCCGGGGCGAAGCTCGGCACGCCGCGGAACACGATCTCCTCACCCTCGGTGAGCGTGTCGCCGATGCGCAGGGTGCCGTGGTTGGGGATACCGACCACATCGCCTGCAAAAGCCTCGTCGGCGATGGCGCGGTCCTGCGCAAAGAAGAATTGCGGTGCGGAGAGCGACATCGGCTTGCCGGTGCGCACGAGCTTCGCCTTCATCCCGCGGCTGAGCCTGCCCGAGCAGACCCGCATGAAGGCGATGCGGTCGCGGTGGTTGGGATCCATGTTCGCCTGGATCTTGAACACGAAGCCCGTCATCTTCGGCTCGGTCGGCTCCACCAGGCGTTTGTCGCAATCCTGACCGCGCGGGGGCGGCGCGAACCGGGCGAGCCCATCGATGAGGTCGCGGACGCCGAAATTGCGCAGGGCCGAGCCGAAGAAGACCGGCGTGAGGTGCCCCTCGCGGAACGCCTCGAGATCGAACCGCTTCAGGCCGGATTCGGCGAGCTCCGCCTCCTCGCGCCACGTCGCCACTTCGCCCTCTTCCGTCAGAAGCTGGTCGAAGAGCGGATCGTCCACGCCGGACACGGCCACGGTGCCGGCATCGTCCGCCGCGTCGAGCCGGCGGACACGGCCATTGCCGAGATCGTAGGTGCCGGCAAAGCTCCGTCCGCGGCCGATGGGCCAAGTGACCGGCGCGACGTCCAGGGCCAGGGTCTTCTCGATCTCGTCGAGGAGCTCGAACGGGTCGCGGGCCTCGCGGTCGAGCTTGTTGATGAAGGTGACGATGGGGATGTCGCGCAGGCGGCAGACCTCGAACAGTTTTCGCGTGCGCGCCTCGATGCCTTTCGCGGCGTCGATCACCATCACCGCCGAATCGACGGCCGTCAGGGTCCGGTAGGTATCCTCGGAGAAGTCTTCGTGGCCCGGCGTATCGAGGAGGTTGAAGACGCAGTCGCCATATTCGAAGGTCATCACCGAGGTGACCACCGAGATGCCACGCTCCTTCTCGATGCCCATCCAGTCGGACCGGGTCGAGACGCGGTTGCGCTTGGCCTTGACCTCGCCGGCGAGCTGGATCGCGCCGCCGAACAGGAGCAGCTTTTCGGTGAGCGTCGTCTTGCCCGCATCCGGGTGGGAGATGATCGCGAAGGTGCGGCGACGAGCGACGGGATCCTTCGCCCTGTCGGCCTCCTTGCCGGTGGCGTCCTTGGGGTCTGTCTGCATCAACATGGCGGGCGGTTGCTTCTCTCGTCCGCCGGGGCGGGCTTGTCTGTACGGGTCGGGCGCGTGTCCCGTCTGTAATGCGAACGGGGAGACGGCGAAAGCGCGGGGCCTCAACCCCTCCCGATATAGGGCATTTTCGTCGCCATCACGGTCATGAACTGAACGTTCGCGTCGAGGGGCAATCCCGCCATGTAGACCACCGCATCCGCCACGTGACGGGCATCCATCACCGGCTCGACCTTCAGCGACCCGTCGGGCTGGCGGATGCCGGCGGCCATCGGTTTCGTCATGTCGGTCTCGGCGTTGCCGATGTCGATCTGCCCGCAGGCGATGTCGTGGTCGCGCCCGTCGAGGGAGGTGGAGCGGGTCAACCCGGTAATGGCGTGTTTCGTGGCCGTGTAGGGCGCCGAGTTCGGGCGCGGCACCTGGGCCGAGATCGAGCCGTTGTTGATGATGCGGCCGCCGCGCGGGCTTTGCGCCTTCATCATCCGGAAGGCGCCCTGCGTGCACAGGAACGCGCCGGTGAGGTTGACATCCACCACGCTCCGCCACTGCGCCAGGGTGAGTTCGTCCAGCGGCACGGAAGGCGCGAACAGCCCCGCATTGTTGAACAGAAGGTCAAGGCGGCCGAACCGTCCCTTCACCTCCGCGAAGAGATGCTCGACGGCTGCGGCATCGCCGACATCGGTCACCAGGGGCAAGGCCTCGCCCCCGAGCGCCCGCACCGCCTCGGCGACCTCATCGAGAGGCCCCCGCCGACGGCCCGACAGGACGAGAACGAAGCCGGCCCGCGCGAGCCCGAGCGACACCGCCCGCCCGATCCCGGACCCCGCCCCCGTGACGATCGCGATGCGTTTCGACATCCGCCCTCTCCATTTCCGTGTCGACCGGAGCGAACAGGCTGTTGCAACGGGCCGACGCGGCGTCTAGACAACGCGCGGCCTTGCGTCGATGGGGCGTCGCCAAGTGGTAAGGCAGCGGTTTTTGGTACCGCCATTCGGAGGTTCGAATCCTCCCGCCCCAGCCATCCACGCAAACGGGCAGACTCGCAGGCCCCTCGCTCGCGATCCTGGCCCGGAACGTCGGCCCTACCAGTCGCACCTCATCGTTCCCTTCGACATTCGGACGAAGCAAAGAGAGTGCTTTTATTAATAAATTTCTACGATATATTTATGCAACGTGTTTTACTACAGTACCTCTGCATTTAATTCGATCGTCGACAAATCAAGTATCATTATGTATTAAATCTGCCATAATATGTATATTATAAAAAAGATCTCAAAAGCGCATGATAATTGAAATATATGCCATAACGATAGATCTCATATTCGTTAAAACTTGGCGTTGCGCATCGAGAGACAGATAGCAGTCTTCACTGCTCGTATGGCAAAATAAATCCACCTCGAAACCTTGGGGCAGGTAGATCCAGATTCAAACCGGAATTTTTTTGCTTGATTGGCATTATAAAATGGATACGGTTGCGATGTTTCGCCAGCCAATCATAGCAATGTGTGAGTTCACCATGGTGCCCGCCGCTTTTACAGCCGGTCTTGGAGTCGGTCTGTCGTTTCTGCTTGGACCCAATATAGGAGCCATAGCGCTGGTTCCGGTGCTCGTCCTGTGCACGATCCGCCTCTTCGGCGAACGGGTTCTTCGCATGATGGAAGATTGAAGGACCACCGGGCGAGGCGCTCCTCTGCGATCTTGCATGCGGGCCTTTTTTGCGGTCGACGGCCCGCTGCCAGGGCGTCGGGATTGTTCGAAGGCCGGTCACCGGAACTCGGGATCGCGCGCGTACCGTTCGGGTGGCGAGGGTTAATGTGGCTCGTCACGACCCTGGCGCAGACGATCGATCACATCCGCAAAAACCTCGGAGGTCGTGGCCTGATCATCGAGTGGATAGACTGACCGCAGGCCACCGGTCAGGCTGTCCACGGTCCGTTTTCCAGGCGAGCGACGCCCCGCCGCCCTATGGCCGTCCGCAGGGCGAACGCCGTGATCCGATGCGTCGGAAGAACGTTGAACTGACATCGCGTCGTCCCGTTGCCGCAGATGGTATCGGAGGTTTGCGCACCGCGTCGGTCCTGGGCACGGCATTCAGCCCGACCTCCCTCTTCACGATGGGAGGCCATACAATATCGATGCCGCAGGCCAAGGTTCCTAGAGTTCCGCCGGGCAGGTCGCGTCCAGAACATCGCCAGGATGCTCGAACAGAGCGTCAGGTTGATTGGCGGCCAACACATCGCGTCGCGTATATCCCCATGATACGGCTGCGAAATCGCAACCGGCCGCCTCGGCTGCTTCCTGGTCGCGCAGTTCGTCGCCAACATAGATGACGCCGCCGTTCAAGCCGGCCTTTCGCATGACAGCCCTCAGGCGCTTGGCCTTGCCGAACATCGATGCGCCGCAGGCATAGTGGCGGACGCGAGCGGCACAGGGTCCGAGTACCTGGCGGATATTGGCCTCGCTGTTCGAACTCACGATTGCGAGCGTGATTCCCGCCTCATCGAGTTTGCGAAGCATGTGGCGGATGTCGGGAAACAGCTCGATCGCATGGATATCGCGGGCCGCGAGGCGGTGCATGTGCCGTGTGATGAAGGGCAGTTTCCAAGCAGGCACGCCGAGTTCGCGAATGAGGGCGCGGGCGGACAGCCCGCGCAGCGCCTCGATCTCGGCGGGGTCGATCTGGCGGAACCGGTAGCGACGGGCAACACCGTTGATGACGCTGCAGAACCAAGGAAACGTATCGGCGAGCGTTCCGTCGAAGTCGAAGACGACGACAGCGTAGGGTCTACCCATCACGCAGGCACCCCACACGGGAAAGACCGTCCCCGCACCCGCCTGAGAGGTCCGCGGTCACGGCGCCGGCTCTGGACCATCGCTTCGGCATCCGAGAGCGCCGATGCGCCCGAAAAACGGCTCCGTTCCCAACACCGTCGACGTGTCCATTGATCCACGCGGCCGTTCCACTCAATCAGGGGAAGGACCGACGAAAGACGTCGGCCCGAAGGATGGTTTATCTCCTTCGCGCCGATTTTTCTGCAAGCGAAGCGGTATCGGGCAACTGCACCCATACCCCTATCGGATCAGGCCGCTTTGGGCTCCGTGAGCGTCGGGTAGTCGATATAGCCCTCCGGACCCTGACTGTACCACGTCGCCTGCACATCCTTCTGGAGAGGAGCACGCGTCGCGATCCGCTCGACCAGATCGGGATTGGCGATAAAGGGGCGACCGAAGGCGATGGCGTCGGCCCTGCCCTCGGCCAGGGTGGCCTCGGCGGCGGAGGGGTCATAATCCGAGTTGAGGATCAGCGGCCCATCGAAGGCCTTTCTCATCACAGGCGCCACCGGCGGGTGGTTCGGCTTGCCAAAGGTGCCGTTCGGGCCGGGTTCGCGCAGTTCGAGGAAGGCGATGCCGATCTTGCCGAGCGCCGCGGCCGCCGCCCCGAACAGGGCGTCCGGATTCGAATCGTCCACGCCCTGGATCTGGCCATTCGGCGACAGGCGCACTCCGGTGCGGTCCTTCCCGATGGCGTCGGCCACGGTCTGCGTGACCTCCGTCAGCAGGCGGATGCGGTTCTCGATGGAGCCGCCGTAGCGGTCGTCGCGATGATTGGTGTTGTCGCGCAGGAATTGGTCGATGAGGTAGCCATTCGCCGCATGGATCTGCACGCCGTCAAATCCGGCGGCGATGGCATTACGTGCGGCGCGGTCATAATCCGCCAGGAGGCGCGGTATCTCGTCGATCGGCAGGGCGCGGGCTTCGGCATAGGGCTGCTTGCCCTCGTAGGTGTGGGCCTCATCGGGCGCCGTGGTGGCGGATGACGAGATCGGCGCCTTGCCGCCGTTGAAGCTCGGATGCACCACACGCCCCATATGCCAGAGCTGGCATACGATCCTGCCACCGGCGTCATGGACCGCCTTCACCACCGGCTTCCAGGCTTCCACCTGCTCGTCCGACCAGATGCCCGGCGCGAAGGGCCAGCCGAGGCCTTCCTGGCTGATGCCCGTCGCTTCCGTGAGGATCACGCCCGCACCGGCGCGCTGGGTATAATATTCGATCATGATCGATGTCGGGACATGCTCCCGGGTCGCGCGGCCACGGGTGAGAGGCGCCATGAAGATGCGGTTCTTGGCGTCGATCGCGCCGATGCGGATCGGATCGTTCAGTGAGGGCATGAAGATCTCTCGTCAGACTACGACAACAGAGGCACGACCGTTTCGGGCGCGCCTTCGAGGTGGGTAGTTATGGCGCTGACGAGAGACCGTCAGGGGGACCGAGAGTGCAGTGCGATGTCGCTTGTGCGGCGCCGCACGCGGCGGTCTGGCGCATCGGTTCGATGCGGGATGTCGGAACGATGGCCCAGGCGATGGCGCGACTACGATCTTCAGACAATAGCCGACCCAACGTTCCGCTTCGAGAACCTTGGGGGTGACGGGGCGGCAAACACCGCTGCACGCCTGGATCATCGATGATCCGCACAGACTACGGGGGCCTGCATAACCTCCTGTACGACGCCCTCTCATCCGGCTCTCCCGGCCGGCGCTCCTACGATCAGGCCGGGCATCCGGGTCGGCGAAAGAGGCATGTCTCGTTGACCCGCTCGGCGAGGGTCTCGCCGCACATGGCTCCCGGCATGTCGACGTCGGTGAACAGCTCGCGGGTGTCGGGTCGCAGATGCAGGCCGTTCCAGGCCTCCGTCGGCATGACGGGCCGCAGTCGCCGTGAAGGCCGCATCCTCCAGCATGTCCACGGCATTCAGGCGTACGAGACCGTCGTCTTCCACCATGCGGACGACCGATGCTTCGAGAAGGCGCGTCGCTCGTATGGGTATCTGACAGACGGACCGCACTTCGGTTTGCAATCCCTGGGCATCAGCGTTTCCGGTACCGCCTACCGTGCCGCGTCCCTGATTTGGCGCCGTCGCGTCGTCACTTTCCGAAGGATGCGAGAAAGCTGTTCGACCGAGTACGGCTTGTGCAGCAGGTCGAGGCCGTTCGTCCCGTTCTGTGACAGGACGTGGCTGTAGCCGGAGGCGAGGACCACCGGTAGGCCTCCGTGCCGCAAGCCGATCTCCCGCGCCAGTTCGACCCCATCCATGCCGGGCATGACCACGTCGGAGAAGACCACGTCGAAGCGGTCGGGGGCCTTGCCAAGCTCGGCGAGCGCCTGCCGTGCATCCATGGCCCAGACGGTCTCGTAGCCGAGGTCATGCAGCGTCTGGCTGGCGAAAGTGCCGACGTCCCGATTGTCCTCGACGAGGAGCACTCGGGTGCCATGTCCGTCCATCAGGGGGTCCGGGTCTGCGTCATCGACCATGGGCGCGGCCTCCTCGGTGGCACGGGGCAGATACAGCGTGAAGGTCGTCCCCTCGCCGATGACGCTCGCCACACGGACCTCGCCGCCGGACTGCTTGGCAAAGCCGATGACCTGGGACAGGCCGAGGCCGGTGCCGTGCCCCACCTCCTTGGTCGTGAAGAAGGGCTCGAAGATCCTGTCGAGGATGCCCGCGTCGATGCCGGTGCCGGTGTCGGAGATCGAGATGGCGACGAAAGAACCGCCGACCCTCGCATGAACCCGGTCGGCGGGGATCGCGACGACGGTCCGGACGGAGATGGTCAGCTTCCCCTCACCGTCCATCGCGTCGCGGGCGTTCACGGCCATGTTGACGATGGCGGTCTCGAACTGGCTCGGATCGGCGTCGATGAAACAGGCCTCGGCCGGCAGCCGCGTCACGGTACGGATGCGCGACCCCGTCAGGGTACCGACCATTTCCTCGATGGTCTCGACGCTGCGGGCGGCGTCGAAGACCTCGGGCTTGAGCGCCTGCCGCCGCGCGAACGCGAGGAGCTGACCGGTCAGCTTCGCTGCCCGCGTCACCGTGTCGGAGATCGCGCCGATATATCGCTGGCGCCGCTCCTCGGAGAGGTTCGGCCGCTTCAGGAGGTCGGTCGACGACATGATCACGGTGAGCAGATTGTTGAAGTCGTGGGCGACCCCGCCCGTGAGCTGGCCGACGGCTTCCATCTTCTGGGCCTGCCGCAGAGCGTCCTGGGCCCTGTCGAGTTCGGCCGCGGCGCGCACCCGCTCTGTGATGTCGTGGGCGTGGTGGAACGCACCGAAAATCTGTCCGGCCTCGTCCCTCAGGGGGGTGTACGAGACCTCCCAGTACGGCTTGACGATGCTCGGGTCGCCGAACTCCTCGACGACGGAGAACACCTCCCCGGCCAACGCCCGCGCCATCAGTGCCCGCATGATGGGCGACTGGTCGTCCGTGAACAGGTCCGGGAAGACATCCCCGAGCTTCACCCGATAGCCGAAGATTCGGTGGAATTCGTCGCTGTGCGCCTGGTTGAAGGCGATGAGGCGGAAATCATGGTCGAAGGCGCAGATCGGCGCCGCGTCCGATTCGACGATGGTGGCGAGCAGGTCGCGCTCCGCCGTCCGGGCGGCAAGCGCCGCCTCCCGTTCCTTCTCGACCGTGACGTCGCGCCCGGTGCAGTAGACGAGCCCGTCCTCGGTCACGCCGATCCACGAGATCCAACGATAGGAGCCGTCCTTGCAGCGGTAACGGTTGGCCTCGCCCACGGCGGGCTGTCCGTCCATCGTCCTTTCGAGGCCCGCACGGGTTCGCTCGACGTCGTCAGGATGCAGGAACTCCCAGATGGGCATCCGGGCGACCTCGTCCTCGGTCCATCCCAGCATGGACTTCCAGGCGGGGTTGGAGGTCACGAAACGACCGCGCCGGTCCAGGGCGCACATCAGGTCCGGGGTGAGCGTCCAGGTCCGCCCTCGGGCCTGGGTGCGCTCGATGACCTGGCGCTCCAGGTCCGCATTGAGATTGCGCAAGTCGGTCTCGGCCTGCCTCAGCATCGTGACGTCGTGGAAGACGCCGATCATTCTCAGGTGGCCGCCGTCGTCGTGGAGGGGTTCGCTGGAGCTCAGGATCGTCCGCGTCGTACCGTCGGGCCGGGTGACGCGATAATCGGCGACGACCTCGGCACCATCGACCCCCGCCGCCTCGGTCAGTGCGTGGGCTCGTTCGACATCGACCTTCTCCAACCGGGAGAAGACCTGGTCCTGGTGGACCGGCCCCTCCGCCGCGAGACCGAAGATCTCGCGGCTTCTGCCGTCCATCTCCACCGCACCGGTAACGGTGTCCCATTCGAAGATGCCGAGGCGGGCGATGCCGACGGCCATCGACAGGCGGGCCTGGCTTTCGCGCGTGGCCGTCAGGGCGGCCTCGAGATCCCCGTGCCTTGCTGAAAGCGCCTCCTGCGCCCGTAACCGGCGATAGGACGCGAAGATTCTGCCGGACACGTCGCGGACGAGGGAGTCCTCCTCGTCGGTCCAGCGTCCGGACGGGGCTCGCTCGATGAGGACGGCGGCGGCAAGGCCGCTTTCCGCCATGACCGGCACGCATAGGGTCGCTCTGTCCGTATCGCCCCGGCGGTGCGGGGGAGCGTCGATGCGTACGCATCGACCGGCGCGCAATGCCTCCTTGGCCAGAAGTCCCGGCTCCGTGACGCCATGGACACTCCCGTCGCCGTCCGTCCAGGCTCCGACCGTCTGAAACCCGCCGCCTTCGGAATCGTACTCGGCGAACCCGCATCGGTCCGCCCCCAGGTGAAGTCCGAGTCGCTCGCATCCGGCTTCGATGAGTGCCTCGGATGCATCGCAGCCGCGCAGGGCATCGATGATTTCGAGGAGGAACGCGCTTCGCTTCCTCGCGAGAACCCGATCGCTGGTCTCCGTCGTGAGGCAGAGGATGCCCGACACGTCGGGTCCGTCGAAAATGGGCGAGAAGGAATACGACCACCATGTGGCCTCCTCGGTTCCGTGCCGAGCCATGGCGATGGGGTCGTCGACGAAACGACCCGCCTTACCGGCAAAGGCCCGCTCCACCGCCGGCCGGACGGCGCCCCAGGCATCCGGCCAGACCACGGGAAGCGGCCGGCCAAGCGCCTCGTCGAGGCGTGGCCCGAGGATCGGACGGTAGGCATCGTTGAACAGGAGCGTCAGCGCCGGTCCCCAGACGAGGTACATGCTCTCGGGGGAGTTCAGCATGTTGCTCAAGCTGATGCGGAGCGCCGCCGGCCATCCGTCAATCGGCCCGAGGGGCGTCGACGACCAATCGTGCGAACGGATGGCATCGCCCATGGCTCCGCCGCCGACCGGGAAGCGGGAAGCGTACCGCATGGTGTCAGCGGGCCTTGAGGTCGGCGGCGAGGAAACGGGACTTCTTGTCGAGCGGGACGTCCGGTTCGCTCTGCTCCAGCATCCGAAGGGCCGCCCTCACCTCCCCGCTTACGCTTCCGCAGCGCCCGGAATGCACGCGCTCTCCGAGGAAGCCATGCGGTTCGGGCGCGCCGGAGACGGTGATGGTTTCACGAACGGCCATCGTCCACGGATACCACGTTCATACATCCGCTTACAGCTTGGCTTCGTGCCGGAACTTGCGGCCGATCGCCTGCATGAGTTCCGGTTATCGTCAACGTCGGTGTTGCGGGTGGCGCCCGCATCATTGGCGGCTTTGGCTGTCGTCCGGACGTGCTCGGGCCCGTCGTAGTCCGGCTCGCCTGGACAGGCCGAGGATATCCTATCCGGCGTGCCCAGTTCGTCGGCGAGTTGGGTGATGGCGATGGTCGGCGGAGGCTTCGCGGCCCTCGGACGGGCGGAAAACTCGGATCCATCCTGGCAACAGTCCCCCGACGACTCCCAGCGAGACGCGGAGCCAGCCGCAGCCGAAGCTCGGCCTCCGATGCCGAAACCCGGCGCTTCAACTCAGCGAGGCGGCCCCTGCTGGGACCGCCTCGCCATACTCTAAGTTGATTGATGGCGGAACTCCGGGGGGTAAACGCACATCTTTCGATCGGCCATCATCACAGATGGGCGAGGACCGCGAGCAGCAGCAGGGCGATGATGTTCGTGATCTTGATCGCGGGGTTCACGGCGGGACCCGCCGTGTCCTTGTAGGGGTCGCCGACGGTATCGCCGGTCACCGCCGCCTTGTGCGCGTCGGAGCCCTTGCCGCCGTGGTGCCCGTCCTCGATGTACTTCTTGGCGTTGTCCCACGCGCCGCCGCCGGACGTCATCGAAATCGCCACGTAGAGGCCGGTCAGAATGACGCCGAGGAGCGAGGCGCCCACCGTCGCGAAGGCCTGGCTCTTGCCGGCGATGGCCTGGATCGCGAAGAACAGCACGATGGGCGACAGAACCGGCAGAAGCGAGGGGAGGATCATCTCCTTGATCGCCGCGCGGGTGAGCATGTCGACGGCCCGCCCGTAATCCGGACGGTCCGTGCCCGCCATGATGCCGGGCTTTTCGCGGAACTGCCGACGCACCTCCTCGACTACGGCACCGGCGGCGCGGCCCACCGCCGTCATCGCCATGCCGCCGAACAGGAACGGGATCAGGCCGCCGAGAAGCAGACCGACGACGACGTAGGGGTTCGACAGAGAGAAATCGACGGTGACGCCCTGGAAGAAGCGGTACTGCGTCGGGCTCGCATGGGCGATGAAGTAGTCCAGATCGCTGGTATAGGCGGCAAACAGCACCAGGGCACCGAGGCCGGCCGAACCGATTGCGTAGCCCTTGGTGACGGCCTTCGTGGTGTTGCCGACGGCATCGAGGGCATCGGTGGACTTGCGGACCTCCGGCGGCAGGCCGGCCATTTCGGCGATCCCGCCGGCATTGTCGGTGACGGGGCCGAACGCGTCGAGAGCGACGATGAAACCGGCAAGCGCCAGCATGGCGGAGACGGCGATGGCGATGCCGAACAGGCCCGCCAGGGAGTAGGTGGAGATGATGCCCGCCACGATGACGAGGGCCGGAAGGGCCGTCGATTCGAGCGAGACCGCCAGGCCCTGGATCACGTTGGTACCGTGGCCAGTGACGGAGGCGTCGGCGATCGACTTCACCGGGCGGAAGTTGGTACCGGTATAGTATTCGGTGATCACCACGATGAGCGCGGTGATGACGAGGCCGATCACGGCGCAGCCGAACAGACCGCCAGAGGTGAAGGTCACGCCGGCATTGGTCTTGAACTCCGTGGCGAAGCCACCGAACAGGGCAAAATTGACCAGGGCGATGGCGACGATGGAGAGGGCGCCGGCGGTGACGAGGCCTTTGTAGAGCGCCCCCATGATCGACTGGTTGGCCCCAAGGCGCACGGCGTAGGTGCCGGCGATGGAGGTGAGGATGCAGGCCGAGCCGATGGCGAGCGGGTAGAGAAGCATCGCCTCCAGCACGTTGCGACCACCGACATCGGTCTGGCCGGCGAAAAAGATGGCTGCGAGCACCATGGTGGCGACGACGGTCACCGCGTAGGTCTCGAACAGATCGGCCGCCATGCCGGCGCAGTCGCCGACATTGTCGCCCACGTTGTCGGCGATGGTGGCGGGGTTGCGCGGATCGTCCTCCGGAATCCCGGCCTCGACCTTGCCGACGAGATCGCCGCCCACATCGGCGCCCTTGGTGAAGATGCCGCCGCCGAGACGCGCGAAGATTGAGATCAGCGAAGCCCCGAAGCCGAGGGCCACCAGGGCATCGATGACCTCGCGGCTGGCGGGCGCGAGGCCGGATACACGGGTGAGGAACGTGTAGTAGAGCGCGACCCCCAGGAGGGCGAGACCGGCCACGAACATGCCGGTGACGGCGCCGGATTTGAACGCGACGTCGAGCCCCGCGCCGAGGGAGGTCGAGGCCGCCTGCGCCGTGCGGACGTTGGCCCGAACCGACACGTTCATGCCGATGAAACCGGCCGCTCCCGAGAGCACCGCGCCCATGAGGAAGCCGATGGCGACCTTGAGCCCGAGGAAATAGGCGAGCGCCACGAACAGGACCACGCCGACGATGCCGATGGTGGCGTATTGCCGGCGCAGATAGGCCTGCGCCCCTTCCGCGATCGCTCCGGCGATCTCCTGCATCCGCTGGGTGCCGGCGTCGCGTTTCATCACGTCGTTGATCGTGATGATCCCGTAGGCGACGGCACACAGACCGCCCAGGATGATAAGCAACAATGCGGTCATTCTACCGTCCTTGCGTTGTTATCGTGATGACGAAGCTCGGCTGGCTGGCCGTGGGACGAGGCGCTTGATGCGTTTTAGGCATTCCCTCCCTGGGATGCCTGCTCTGAGTGCCAAACTTCCGGGGCAAGAGCAAATCCTGTTGCGCTATTTTTCCAACGAATATTGTTGCATCGCACAAATCGCTAAGCGTTTGATTGAAATCGTTCGTATTCGCATGTTTACGCAACCGCGCCGAAGCAGAATGCAGCGCAACGAAGCGTTGAACGGCGACACCGCTTCGGCATCGATTCCCAAACAGGGGGCCGTTTCAAAATAACGGAAACGCGCTATTTCCTGACACCATGACTCAGTTGGAACAACAGACACCGGACCCGGCTCTCGCCCGGCTAAGCCTAGCGCTCGATGGGATACCCCAACGCGGGTTGCCGCCGGTGGAACGCTGGAGCCCGCCCTATTGCGGCGAAATCGACATGCGGATCGCCGCGGACGGAACATGGTTCCACAACGGCTCGCCGATCCGCCGCCCGGCCCTGGTGAAGCTGTTCTCCTCCATCCTTCGGCGGGAGCCCGATGGCCGTATCGTCCTGGTCACACCGGTGGAGAGCGTGGGCATCGTCGTGGACGATGCACCGTTCGCTGCGGTGGAAATGGCGGCGGAGGGGGAAGGCGAGGACCGGCGCATCGCGTTCCGCACCAATGTCGACGATCTCGTCACCGTCGACGCCGACCATTCCCTCCGGTTCGAAGAGGGGGATGACGGGGGCTTACGCCCTTATGTCCATGTGCGCCGCGGCCTCTGGGCACTGCTCACCCGCGCCACGACCTACGACCTTCTGGCGCTTGGAGAGGAACGCCTGATCGATGGCGTCTCGTGGTTCGGCATCGCCGGCGGCGGCAGCTTTCACACCGTGGCGCGCTGCGAAGGCGCATGAGTGTCGACGCGGTGTCTGATCTGCTCGTCAGAGCCGAACGGGGCCTCTCCGCGACTCCGCCCAAAGCCGACGACCCGATCTCGAACCCGCGCGGCGACCACGACCTCGATCCCGTCGGCATCGCGCAGCCTCCGGGCAAGCCACACCGGCCGGCGGCAGTGCTGGTCCCCGTGATCGTCAGAGACGCGGAACTCTCCGTGCTCTTTACGGTCAGGGCCTCGCACCTGCGCGACCATTCCGGCCAGATCGCCTTTCCCGGCGGCAAGATCGAACCCTTCGACAGGAGCCCGGTGGACGCCGCACTTCGCGAAGCCCGCGAAGAAGTCGGCCTTCGACCCGACGACATCCGTATCCTCGGCTATCTCGACCCCTATCTTTCGGCCACGGGCTTCCTCGTGATGCCGGTGGTGGGGCTCTGCACCGGAGACATCCCGCTCGCTCTCGATCCGGCGGAAGTGGCGGACGTATTCGAAGTCCCGCTGGTTCGTCTGATGGACCCGGCTTATCGGCGCCTCGGCGTCGGGCTCTGGCAGGACCGACCGCGCCGCTACTACGCGATTCCCTTCGGTGAGCGCATGATCTGGGGTGTGACGGCTGGGATCGTGAACAATCTCCACGAACGCCTGTTTCCGTGACATGACGGCCTTCCCTCGCCCCCCGAAAGCCCCATGATCCGTCGCCTCTCCGAAGAATTCCTCATCTTCCTGCTGCCCTTCGTGCTCTTCGGACTCTATCTCGCGATCAGAGGCCGCAATCCGCGTCATGGCGCCCATTGGGAAGGGTCCGTGTTCCGCCTGACCATGGGAGGGCTCGTTCTGGTGATCCTGTCCCTGGTCATCGTCGGATTGACCGGCGAAGCGCATCGCGGTGGCTACGTTCCGCCGCGGATCGAGAACGGTCAGGTCGTTCCTGGCCATTTCCAATGACGATCCGTGCTCTGCGGCGGGACGGGCTCGATACGCTTCTCGCGGATCCCGCCGTCTCACATGTGCTCTCCGTGCTGAAAGGGGACGGGGAGGAAACCCGGATCGTCGGGGGCTCCGTCCGCGATGCCCTGCTCGGACAAGTCGGCGCCGATATCGATCTTGCCACCACCCTGCTTCCCCAGGATGTGATGCGGCGGGCGACGGCCGCCTCCTTGAAGGCGATCCCCACCGGAATCGAGCATGGGACGGTGACGATCCTGGCCGACGGACGGGCGTTCGAGGTGACGACCCTGCGGGAGGATGTCGAGACCGACGGGAGGCATGCGGTGGTGAGGTTTGGACGCGATTTCGCCCGCGATGCGGAGCGCCGCGACTTCACCATCAATGCCCTGTCCCTGAGCCGGGACGGCGTACTCCACGACACGACGGGAGGTGAAGCGGATCTTCATGGGGGCCGCGTGCGCTTCATCGGCGATGCGGCGACACGCATCCGCGAGGATGCCTTGCGAATCCTGCGCTTCTTCCGCTTCCATGCCCGCTACGGCATCGGAGCACCCGACAAGGACGGTTTGCGGGCAGCGACCGATGCGGGGACGGCGCTCGACGGCCTATCGCGCGAACGGGTCCGTTCGGAACTGCTGAAGCTCCTGGACGCGCCCGGCGTCATCGCAGCCGTCCTTGAGATGCGGAAGGCCGGCCTTCTGTCGCGCATCATCGGAACGGAAGGATATCTCGATCGTCTGGAACGAGCCCTGTCGGCGAGCGCCAATGACGCCTCACCACTCGAACCTGTCGCACGGCTCGCCACCCTGGCCGTCGATTCCAACGCCGATGCCGAACGACTGAGATGGGCCCTACGATTATCGAACGAGGAGCATGCCTGCCTTCAGGCATATGCGGCGGCGAGACGGGCGATTGAACGTCTGCCGGTCATTGCGGCTACCGATGTCGTCCGGCTTGTCGCGACACAGGACCTGGAAAGCTTGGGGCTGGCCATTGCCGTACTGGATGACCACTACAAGAAGCTGATCGACCCGGAGGCCCGCTCGGTCTTGCAGCAATTTATCGACGGCAACCGATCTGTACCCGTCTTTCCCTTGAGCGGAAGCGACCTCGTCGCAGCTGGGATCCCGCCGGGCCGCTCTGTCGGTCAGGGTCTGGCTGCCGGCCGTTCCCTTTGGTTGAAACGGGGATGCCAGTCCGGGCAGGAGGAGCGCGCGCTCCTCCTCGATCACGCCGTCACCATCGCCCGCTCGAAAGCCTGAGCGCGGCGGGGAACTCAGAAGTTGAGGGCGACCTTGGCGTCCTGAAGCTGAACGATCTGCCCGGTGATTTCGTCCTTCTTGGCAAAATCCTCGGTGGCATCGCGCTGCAGTTCGAGGGCGGCGATATCCTTGTCGAGGGAATCGGGCGTGATCTCCTCGAACGGGTTGGCACGCTCGGCGATGACCGTGACCATGGTCGGTCCGATATCGGCGAAACCGCCGCGCACCAGCACGCGCTTGCCGGCATGGCCGGCCTCGTTGATGACGATGACACCGACCTTGAGGGCGGTGAGCACCGGAGCATGGCCCGGCAGCACGGTCATCTCGCCCTCGACGCCGGGGAGCTGCACGGCCTCGATCTGACCGGAATAGACCGTCCGCTCGGGGCCGACGAAATCGAACTGGAAAGTGGCCATAGCGTGGGAGATCCCGGTTCGGATGTGTTGGCTTCTAAGAGACGGCGCGCGGCCCGGGGCCGTGCGCCGTGGAAGGGGTCAGGCCCTGCCGCGACCGGCGACGAAGCCGATCCCGAGGCCCAGCGCCGCACCGATGACGGCGAAGATGCCGATATGCTGCATCTGGCCGGTGGTCAGGGTACCTCCGGACGTGCCGGCCGGCTTGTCACCCTGAACCTCGAGGCTGAAATCGCCGATCCTGATCTCGGCGGCCTGGGGCCGGGTGAGATACCCGGCCAGACCGCCGACCACGAGGCCGACGAGGAGGAGACCGATCCTGGCGTTCAAGATCAGGCGGCCGCGGCGATCTTCTTCGCCTTTTCCTTGGCGTCCTCGATCGTGCCGACCATGTAGAACGCCGCCTCGGGCAGGTCGTCGTAATCACCGTTCACGAGGCCCTTGAAGCCCTTGATCGTGTCGGCCAGCGGCACCTGGATGCCGGGCGAGCCGGTGAAGATCTCGGCCACCGAGAAGGGCTGCGAGAAGAAGCGCTCGATCTTGCGGGCGCGGGCGACGGTGAGCTTGTCCTCTTCCGAGAGCTCGTCCATGCCCAGGATCGCGATGATGTCCTGCAGGGCCTTGTAGCGCTGCAGGGTCTGCTGGACGCGGCGGGCGACATCGTAGTGCTCTTCGCCCAGCACCGCGGGGTTGAGCATGCGCGAGGTCGAGTCCAGCGGATCCACAGCCGGGTAGATGCCCTTCTCGGCGATGGAGCGCGAGAGCACCGTCGTGGCGTCCAGGTGGGCGAACGAGGCGGCGGGCGCCGGATCGGTCAGATCGTCGGCCGGCACGTAGATGGCCTGCACCGAGGTGATCGAACCCTTGGTGGTGGTGGTGATGCGCTCCTGCAGGGCGCCCATGTCGGTGGCCAGCGTCGGCTGGTAGCCCACGGCCGAGGGGATACGGCCGAGAAGCGCGGACACTTCCGAACCGGCCTGGGTGAAGCGGAAGATGTTGTCCACGAAGAACAGCACGTCCTGGCCCTGGTCGCGGAAGTCTTCCGCGATGGTCAGGCCGGTGAGCGCCACGCGCGAGCGGGCACCGGGGGACTCGTTCATCTGGCCGTAGACGAGGGCGCACTTGGAGCCTTCGGCGGAACCGTTGTTCTCCTTCGGGTCCATGTTGACCTTGGACTCGATCATCTCGTGGTAGAGATCGTTGCCCTCGCGGGTGCGCTCACCGACGCCGGCGAACACCGAATATCCCGAGTGCACCTTGGCGATGTTGTTGATAAGCTCCATGATCAGCACGGTCTTACCGACGCCGGCGCCGCCGAACAGGCCGATCTTGCCGCCCTTGGCGTAGGGGGCGAGGAGATCCACCACCTTGATGCCGGTGACGAGGATCTGCGACTCGGTGGACTGCTCGGCGTAGGACGGAGCGGGCTGGTGGATGGCGCGGAGGGTCTCCGACACGATCGGGCCGGCCTCGTCGATCGGCTCACCGATGACGTTCATGATGCGTCCGAGGGTGTTGAAGCCGACCGGGACCTTGATGGCCTCGCCGGTGTCGGTGACTTCCTGGCCGCGCACGAGGCCTTCCGAGGTGTCCATGGCGACGCAGCGCACGGTGCTCTCGCCGAGCTGCATGGCGACTTCGAGGACGAGTCGATTGCCGTTGTTCTTGGTTTCGAGGGCGTTCAGGATCTCGGGCAGGTGGCCGTCGAAGTGAACGTCGACCACGGGGCCGATGACCTGGGTGATCTTGCCGACCTTGTTGGAGCCGGCGCCGGGGAGAGCGGTGTTCGCCATGTTACGGGTCCTTCGAATATGTTGCGGTCAGGGCGACGGGGAGCGCTTAGAGCGCTTCGGCACCCGAGATGATTTCGATCAGTTCCTTGGTGATCATGGCCTGACGCGTACGGTTGTAGATCTGCGTCTGCTTCTTGATCATCTCGCCCGCGTTACGCGTTGCGGAATCCATGGCACCCGTGCGTGCACCCTGTTCGGAGGCGGCGTTCTCGAGGAGCGCGCGGAACACCTGGACGGTGAGGTTGCGCGGCAGGAGCGTGTCGAGGATCGCCTCCTCGCTCGGCTCGAATTCGAGGGCTGCATCGGGAACGGTCTCGCCGGCCTCGGGGAGCTCGGCGGGAATGAGCTTCTGGGCGGTCGGCACCTGGGCGATGACCGAGCGGAAGCGCGAGTAGAACAGCGTCGCCACATCGAACTCACCGGCGTCGAAACGGGCGATGATGCTGTCGGCGATTTCGGCGGCGAAGTTGTAGTCCACCGGCTTGTTGCCGCGCAGATCCCGGTTCTCGATGATTTCGTCGCGGAACTGACGACGCATCAGGTCGTAGCCCTTCTTGCCGACGGTGATGATCTTGACCGTCTTGCCCTCGGCCTTGAGCACACGGATGTGCTCGCGGGCCAGACGCACGATCGACGAGTTGAAACCGCCGCAGAGGCCGCGATCGGCCGTGCAGACCACGAGGAGGTGCACCTTGTCCGAGCCGGTGCCGGAGAGAAGCTTCGGTCCCTGGACGCCACCGATGAGGTTCGCGGCGAGGTTGCCGAGCACCTGGGACATCTTCTCGGCATAGGGGCGTGCGTTCTCCGCCGCATTCTGGGCGCGCCGCAACTTGGCGGCGGCGACCATCTGCATCGCCTTGGTGATCTTCTGCGTGCCCTTCACCGAAGCGATGCGGTTACGCAGATCCTTCAAACTCGCCATGGGTGTCTTCCAGATCCGTGCCGTTCGACGTGGGCGCCTCTCCCCCCCTTGTGGGGAGAAGCCGGAGGTGGGGGTGGTGCCGAAAAGGTCGCGCCATGTCCGGCGCCACCCCCACCCCTGCCCCTCCCCGCGAGGGAGAGGGGAAGAGCCTTGTTCGGCCCGCGAGGTGGTTAGGCCAGCGACTTGGCGACGCTCTCGACGACGCCCTTCAGCGTCTTGGCGCTGTCGTCGGACAGGTCCTTCGAGTCGCGGATCTTGCCGAGCAGGTCGGCATGCTTGGTGCGCAGGGTCGAGAGCAGAGCGTCCTCGAAGGGACGGACCTTCGAGACCGGGAGGCTGTCGAGGTAGCCGTTCACGCCAGCGTAGATGACCGCGACCTGCTCTTCCATCTTCAGCGGCGAGAATTGCGGCTGCTTCAGGAGTTCGGTCAAGCGCGAGCCACGGTTCAGGAGCTTCTGGGTCGAGGCGTCGAGATCCGAGCCGAACTGTGCGAATGCGGCCATCTCGCGGTACTGGGCGAGCTCGCCCTTGATCTTGCCGGCGACCTTCTTCATCGCCTTCGTCTGGGCGGAGGAGCCCACGCGGGAGACCGAAAGGCCGACGTTCACCGCCGGGCGGATGCCCTGGTAGAACAGGTCGGTCTCGAGGAAGATCTGGCCGTCGGTGATCGAGATCACGTTGGTGGGGATGTAGGCCGAGACGTCGTTGGCCTGGGTCTCGATGACCGGAAGCGCGGTCAGCGAGCCATTGCCGGCGGCGTCGCCCATCTTGGCGGCGCGCTCGAGCAGGCGCGAGTGAAGGTAGAACACGTCGCCGGGATAGGCCTCGCGGCCCGGCGGGCGGCGCAGCAGCAGCGACATCTGGCGGTAGGCCACGGCCTGCTTGGAGAGATCGTCGTACACGATCACGGCGTGCATGCCGTTGTCGCGGAAATACTCGCCCATGGCGCAGCCGGCGAACGGGGCGATGAACTGCATCGGCGCGGCGTCGGAGGCGGTGGCGGCGATGACGATGGAGTATTCGAGCGCGCCGTTGTCCTCGAGGGACTTCACGAACTGGGCGACGGTGGAGCGCTTCTGACCGATGGCGACGTAGACGCAGTAGAGCTTGGCGTTCTCGTCGGTGCCCGCATGGGCCGGCTTCTGGTTGAGGATGGTATCCAGCGCGATGGCGGTCTTGCCGGTCTGGCGATCGCCGATGATGAGCTCGCGCTGGCCGCGGCCGACGGGGATCAGGGCGTCGATGGCCTTGAGGCCCGTGGCCATCGGCTCATGCACCGATTTGCGCGGAATGATGCCCGGGGCCTTGACGTCGACGCGGCGACGCTCGGTGGTGGCGATGGGTCCCTTGCCGTCGATGGGGTTGCCGAGCGCGTCTACGACGCGGCCGAGGAGCGCCTTGCCCACCGGAACGTCCACGATGGCGCCGGTACGCTTGACGGTCTGGCCTTCCTTGATGTCGCGATCGGACCCGAAGATCACGATGCCGACGTTGTCCTGCTCGAGGTTGAGGGCCATGCCGCGCACGCCCGACTCGAACTCGACCATCTCGCCGGCCTGGACGCTGTCGAGGCCGTAGGCGCGGGCGATGCCGTCACCGACGGAGAGCACCTGGCCTACCTCGGTGACTTCGGCGTCCTGGCCGAAATTCTTGATCTGTTCTTTCAGGATCGCGGAGATCTCGGCAGCGCGGATGTCCATCGTCTGGCCTCTTTAAATTCGGAACGAAGTTGCTGTGGAGAAAACGGGAGCGGTCGTGCGCCGGGGCGCCGACCTCAGGCTTCCCGCATCGCGAGTCGAATACCGTTGAGCTTGGTCCGCAGGGACGCATCCACCATCCGGCTGCCGATCTTGACGATGAGACCGCCGATCAGGGCCGGATCCACCCGCAGGTCGAGATCGATCTCGGACCGGGCCACATCGCGCAAAGAGGCCTTGATCTCTTCGAGGACGGTGTCGGAGGGACGCTCGGCGACCGTGACTTCGGCCCTGACGATGCCCTTCGAGGCGGCCACGAGCCGGTTGAAGCAGCGGATCATGTCCGGCAGCACGAACAAACGGCGGTTTGCGGCTGCGAGGCGGATGAAGTTGGCGCCGAGGCCGGTGATCCCGGCCTTGTCGAGGATGGCGCCGATGGCGGCTTCCTGCTGCTCGCCGGTGAAGACCGGGCTGCGCACGAGGCGCGTCAAGTCGGCACTCTCTTTCAGGAGGCCGTCGAACTGCTGAAGGCTTGCCGCCACCGCATCGATCTGGCGCTCGTCGCGGGCCAGCTCGAACAGTGCGGAGGCATAGCGACCTGCTACGCCTGCAACCGGGGAACCCGCCTCGGAACTGGTCTGCGCCACGCGCCACTCTCTCTTTTTAATCCGGCCCGGGGTCTCGGCCCGTGACGCCCATCAAGGCATCGGCTCTGAAACCGTCAGGAGTGGGAACCGCCTCGGAATACAGGTCTGAAACCCGTCCTCCCGGCGCGGCGAGGGCCTAGCATGCGTGTTGGGGAGGCGCAAGACGAAGACGGCTCTGCATAAGCTTGTGCGGAGCACGGTCGTGCGGTCGTCCTCAATCCGCGCGAACGATGGCGAAGGTGAGGCGCCGGATGAAGGGCATCGGCCGGGACCATCGACAAGGGCCGTCAGCAGGCGATCTGATCGCATCGGCGCATCGCGCCGATCATCCGCGCGAGGGACTTCGCTCCGGGATGTCCGAGAAGACCGGTATTGCCCAGGACGTAGGAGGGCGTCGCCACGAGGCCGAGATCGGCGGCCATCCGCATCTGTGCCTTGAGCGCCAGACGCACCTCGTCGCTGTCGGCGATCGTCTCCACCTCGGAGGCGGGTACGCCCAGGGTGGCGGCAATCTGCAGCGCGCCGGTACCGTCGATCTTGCCCGGCTTGGCGAGAAGCCTCTGGTAGAGCGTCCAGGCCGCGGCCGAACCCAGCTTGCGCTGGATCGCCAATGCGACCTTCGCCGCTTGAGCCGATTGCGGCGAGAGAATCGGATTGTTGACGAGCCCGATTCGCAAGGCCGTGTCGCTCGCGGCGAGCGACACCATGTCGGCCGCCGCTTTCCGACAATACGGGCAATTGCAGTCGAAGAATTCGTAGAGCGTGATTTCCGCCTCACGGGCCCCTACGTATGTCACGCCTTTCAGCGCGGGGATTTCCCCGACGATCTCGCCCGGCAACCGCGTGTTCGCGATCGGTCGGCCGTCGTCGTTATCGACCTTGAAGGTCTGGCCGTAGCCCTGGGCATCGCTCGCGCCGGAGGAGGCGACAAGGAACGCCAGGCTCACGGATCCGGTCAGGAAAGATCGACGGTCGATGGTCATGGGAACCCGGCCTCGAATGTGCGCGGTTTCCGATCATGGGGCGCCGCAGGTCGCGCCTTCTAATCCCGGTTGGTGATCGCATCCAGTCTGCCGGTCCCCGATCCGGCGGTTGGCCCGCAGGAAACAATCGGCCCGTCGGCGAGATATCGTTCCATGTCCCGCTACCTACCACGTCATATCGCCCTCCGGTCGACTTGAAGAATTGCGACGTATTCAGACGATAAGCTCATTCAACATATACTTATAAACGGACATGACAGATTTATCGGCTGGTTTCGGCAAATCTCTTTTCGGGTTTGCAAAAAAAATATTCGGCAATCGAATGGGATGCAGTTTAGATACAACCTATGTTTATCGTTTCTCATGGCGTTGTCTCGATGGACAATTTCCAATTTTCTCGACCCGATGATGATTTCGTTAACTTAGCGGATAGAGAAGCCAATGTATCCGAGGTTTCAGGGTCGAGCGCGGCGATCCCCCTAACCCTTACGCGTCAAATCCGGTGATGAATTTCTTCACGAACACCGATCTGCGATCAAAGATCGAAGCATTGGATCGCTCGCAGGCGGTCATCGAATTTGATGCCGATGGCAAGGTACTGACCGCCAACGAAAACTTTCTAGCCGCCATCGGCTACGAACTGTCGGAAATCCTGGGCAAGCACCACAGCCTGTTTGTTGATCCGGCGTACCGGGAAAGCCAGGATTACCGCGCCTTCTGGAACGCGCTGGTTGCCGGTACTTTTCAGTCTGGCGAGTTCAAGCGCATCGGCAAGGGCGGGCGCGAGATCTGGCTCCAGGCCACCTACAATCCCATCCTCGGCCGCGACGGGAAAACCGCCAAGATCGTCAAGTTCTCCTCCGACATCACCGAGCGGGTGATGCAATCGATCAACAATGAAGGCCAGATCAGGGCCATCCACCGCTCGCAGGCGGTGATCGAGTTCGCCCTCGACGGCACCATCCTCACCGCCAACCGGAACTTCCTCGACGTGATGGGCTACGACCTGTCCGAGATCCGGGGCAAGCACCACAGCCTGTTCGTCGATCCCGCGCTGCGCGCCAGCGCCGCATACAAGCGCTTCTGGGACGACCTCGGCCGCGGAGAGTATCAGTCGGACGAGTACCGACGCATAGCCAAAGGCGGTCGCGAGGTCTTCATCCAGGGTACCTACAACCCGATCCTCGACCGCGATGGCCGACCGCTGAAAGTCGTCAAATTCTGCATCGACGTCACGCGTCAGGTGCTGGAGCGCAATCGCCGCGCCGACCTCCAGATCGCCATCGCCACCGACCTCAACGCCATAGCCGGAGCCGCCTCGGGCGCGTCGCAGCAGGCCGGTCAGGCCGCTCAGGCTTCGACCCAGGTCTCCGCCGACATCCAGACCGTGGCGTCCGGCGCGGAGGAATTGGCGGCATCAGTGTCCGAGATCAGCATGCAGGTCTCTCACGCGTCGGAGATTTCCAGTCAGGCGGTCAGGCAGGCTCAGGAAACCAGCACCATCATCGCCGGCCTCTCCGGTGCGGCGACCCGGATCGGCGAGGTCGTCGCCCTGATCCAGGGCATCGCGGCACAGACCAATCTTCTCGCCCTCAACGCCACGATCGAGGCGGCACGGGCCGGTGAAGCCGGGCGGGGCTTTGCCGTGGTCGCCACCGAAGTGAAGGCGCTGGCCGCCCAGACCTCGAAGGCCACCGAACAGATCAGCGCACAGATCGCGTCGACCCAGCAGGCCACCGGTGACGCGGTGGGGGCGATCTCCTCGATCCAGAATACGATCATGACCCTGAACGAGGTCGCGAGCGCGATCTCGGCGGCGGTGGAGGAGCAGAGCGCCGTCACCCGCGAGATGTCGGCGAGCATGCAGACCGCTTCCAACGGCGTTTCCCTCATCACCGGAAGCCTCAGTGAAATCGCGCGCTCCACTGAAGAGGTCGACGAGGCCACGCAGAAGGTCAGGACAGCCTCGCAGGCAGCTGCATAAGGACCGGTTCAGACCAGAGGAGCGCAGTCGCGGCCTGGCAAGGCACGCGGCTGCATCCCGCTAGCAGGACGCCACCTCCTGGCCTTTATGCACCCCGGCCGTAGCGGCGCCGGGGACAGATGCGACTACCGCATCGCCCCCGGCCGATCCCCCGTCGCCCAGGCGAGCGCCTGCTCCAGCCGGTCGTTGCCCCAGAACAGCTCGCCGTCGCCGGTCAGGAATGTCGGGGCGCCGAAGATGCCGCGCGAGCGCGCCTCCTCCCCGTTGACGCGCAGTCGCCCCTTGTTACCCTCCGAGGCGGCGGCCTTGAGAATCACCGTACCATCGAGACCGAGCCGGTCGAGAATCCCGGCCACGGCCTGAGGCTCGGCGATGGAATGCCCGAGGGAGAACTGGGTTTCGTAGACGGCTTTCGAGAACGGAACGAGCCAGTCGTGATCCATGCCATAGGTGGCAGCACGCGTCGCGCTCAGGCTGTTCTGTGGGAATGGGTCGACACGTTTGAGCGGAGGGAGGCCTTGTCGCGCCACCTCCCGCTCCACGTCCCGCCACATGTGCCGTCCCTTGGCCGGGAAGAGGTTGAACGGCGAGGAGTTCCAGCCCTGGCTGGCGAAAATCGGGCCGAGGAGGAACGGGCGCCAACGCACGGCGACCCCGGCAGCATCCGCCATCCCGTCGATCCGCATGGCCGCGAGATAGGAATATGTGGAAGAGAACTCGTACCAGAATTCGAGGGTCGGCCGTCGCGGCATTCGTCGAATCTCCGGCGTGGGGTCACAGGCGAGGTCGGATTACGCAGTTTCGGCGGTCACGACCATCGCGGCAACAGGCCGCGCTGACGCGGTCGTGGAAAGCGGGATCGAACCTCTCTGCAACGTCTCCTGCGGCATGCCGGTTGCACGACGCGGCTCTCGGCTGATAAGTCGCCCCGACTCCACGAGAACCGAAGCGAGCCCGATGTCCGACGCGAATCCGAAGCCCGTCAACAAGGTCGTGCTCGCCTATTCCGGTGGCCTCGATACGTCGATCATCCTGAAATGGCTGCAGACCACCTATGGCTGCGAGGTCATCACCTTCACCGCCGATCTCGGGCAGGGCGAGGAGCTGGAGCCGGCGCGCAAGAAGGCCGAGTTGCTCGGCATCAAGCCGGAAAACATCTTCATCGAAGACCTGCGCGAGGAATTCGTGCGCGACTATGTCTTCCCGATGTTCCGCGCCAACGCGGTCTATGAGGGCGTCTACCTCCTCGGCACCTCCATCGCCCGCCCGCTCATCGCCAAGAAGCAGATCGAGATCGCCGAGCGCCTCGGCGCAGACGCCGTCTGTCACGGCGCCACCGGCAAGGGCAACGACCAGGTCCGGTTCGAGCTCGGCTATTATGCCTTGAAGCCCGACGTCACCGTCATCGCTCCCTGGCGCGAATGGGATCTCAAGAGCCGCGAACAGCTCATCGCCTTCGCTGAGCAGCACCAGATCCCGATCTCAAAGGACAAGCGCGGCGAAAGCCCGTTCTCCGTGGACGCCAACCTCCTGCACGCGTCCTCCGAGGGGAAGGTTCTCGAAGACCCCGCCGACGAGGTGCCGGATTACGTCTACTCGCGCACGCTTTCGCCGGAGGAGGCACCCGATACGCCCACCATCGTCACGATCGGCTTCGAGAAGGGCGACGCGGTCTCCATCGACGGTGAGGCACTGTCGCCGGCAACCTTGCTCGCCAAGCTCAACCAGCTCGGCCACGACAACGGCATCGGCCGTCTCGATCTCGTGGAGAACCGTTTCGTCGGCATGAAGAGCCGGGGCATGTACGAAACGCCGGGCGGCACGATCCTGCTGCCGGCCCACCGCGCCATCGAGTCGATCACGCTGGACCGTGGTGCGGCCCATCTGAAGGATCAGATCATGCCGCAATATGCGGAGCTGATCTATAACGGCTTCTGGTTCGCGCCGGAGCGCGAGATGCTCCAGGCCCTCATCGACAAGAGCCAGGAGATGGTCACCGGCGAGGTCAGGCTGAAGCTCTATAAGGGCGGCATCCACGTCATCGGCCGCACCAGCCCGAACTCCCTCTACGACCAGGATCTCGTTACCTTCGAGGAGGGCGCTGTGGCCTACGACCACCGCGACGCGGCGGGCTTCATCAAGCTCAACGCCCTTCGCCTTCGCACTCTGGCGCAGCGCAAGAAGAAACTCGGGGCATAGGACTCGCGACACCACCCCTCCCCCGTCGCGGGGGAGGGATGGTGTCGATACTCAGACGGCGGCCCAGCGGTCGCCCGCTTTGCCGAAGGGGCCCGGCCCGAGATCGCCGTAGCGCAGGAAGATCTGCAGGGCCGGCTGCATCTCGTGATGCACAGCCGGGAGTTCGGTCTCAGCCCCGTAAGGCTCGGCCGTGTCGAAGGCCGGCACATCGCGGCTCTCGTCCCAAACGACATTGAGTTTCGGCACCAGGGCCAGATGCTGGGCCGTAACGTCGAAGGTGACGTGCTCGGGTGTCACGCCCGTCGCCTCGTCGCGGAACACGTCGCCGACATCCTCCGAGGACAGCTTGGCCAGGGTGTTGTGATAGGCGTAGCGGCCCGGCTTCAGCACGGCGTTGTGGAGGAAGACCGCGAGCGCATCGCCGAGCGCCCGGTGCTCCTCGTCCGCCCCGTCATCGTCCCCGGTGACGTTGAAGATGTCGCCATCGCGGTCGGTGCTGCCATAGGGAGCGTCCGGATGCACGATGGGCGCCCCCTGCCCGGCCGGGTTCCAGGCCACCACCATCCGGCGGATCAGGGCGATCCGCTCGAGGGTGAGGTCGAAGGTTGTGCTGTCGGCCATGTCGCGTCCGCTACCGCTGTGATGTTCGTCTTGTCTCGTATCCGCCCCATCACGGGCCGGCCCCGACCGCCTGCCGGGGAATGCACGGCTCTATGGCACGACTCGCGGTAAGCCTCCACGTATTCGGATTCAGCGAAGGCAGCCCATCAATCCGCCGACTCCGTTCATCCGCGCCTGGATGCGGGCGGCGACCGCGCGCACGCCGCGTGACGGCAGGGCCGGGTTGCGCAGGATCGGGTTCGGCAGGACGGCGGCGAGCAGGCTCGCCTCGCTGCGGCTGAGATTCCGGGCGCTCTTTCCGAACCAGCGCTGCGAGGCGGCTTCGGCGCCGTAGACGCCCTCCCCCCATTCGGCGATGTTGAGATAGACCTCCATCATCCGCCGCTTGCCCCATAGGGCGTCGGCGACGACGGCGAGGGGAATTTCGAGACCCTTCCGGATAAAGGAGCGGCCGGGCCAGAGAAACACGTTCTTCACGGCCTGCATGGAGATGGTCGAAGCCCCGCGGCTCGGCCCCTCGTCGTCATCCACCACGTCACGCAGGGCGCCCCAATCGACGCCGTTGTGCAGGCAGAAGCGCTGGTCCTCGGAGGCGATGACGGCCTGGACCAGAAGCGGCGAGATCGCATCGAGGGTGACGGCCTCGCGGCTTACGGGTTTCCCGCTCACCCATCGCGCCAGCATCAGGGTTGAGGGCGGCGTCAGCGCACTATAGACGAGCCCGAGAAGAAGAATCAGGGCCAGCACCATGACGGGGAGCAGCATGACGAGGCCGACGAGCCGCCTCACCCAATGCTTCTTTCCTCGTTGGCGGATGGAATCGAGATCGCGCGCATGGCGCGATCGCGAATCTCCGTCCTCCGCCGAACCGTCGCGCCGTTCCTGAATTCCTACCTCCCGCACAACGACGCGCCCACCCTTGACCAAGGCCCTTCTTACGATGACCTCACCACAAGCATCCCACGCTTCGGTCAAGGCGGACGCATCTCAGGCGTTTTCCCACAAGCTTTCGAGCGTGGCCGACGCCGTCGAGGCGTTTCTGGCCGAACGCCTCGGTCCCGAGACGCAGGCGGGCGAGATCACGCGGCCCGTTCGGCTGATGAAGGCCATGCGCCACGCCGTTCTCGGCGGCGGCAAGCGCCTGCGCCCGTTCCTGGCGGTGGAGACCGCCCGGATGCTGGGCGGCTCCGAGGCCGGGGCGCTGGCCGCCGGTTCGGCCATCGAGCTCGTCCATTGCTACTCCCTCGTCCACGACGACATGCCGGCCATGGACGACGACGACATGCGGCGCGGCAAGCCCACGGTCCACAAGGCCTATGACGAGGCCACCGCCATCCTCGTCGGCGATGCCCTCCAGACCCTCGCCTTCGAAATCCTGGCGGATGCCGCATGGCAGCCGGACCCGTCGATCCGCGCCGACCTCGTGCTGGGCCTCGCCAAGGCCTCGGGCCTCGGCGGCATGGTCGGCGGGCAGATCCTCGATCTCGGCGCGGAAGGACGTTTCGGTGCCGTCTCCCTCGACGTCGAGGACACTCTCCAGCTCCAGGCGATGAAGACCGGCGCCATCCTCGCCTTCTCGGTGGATGCGGGTGCCCTCGTGGGCGGAGCGACAGCCGACCAGCGCGCCGCCCTGTGGCGCTACGGCCTCGCCCTCGGCCAGGCCTTCCAGATCGCCGACGATATCCTCGACCGCGAGGCCTCGCCGGAAGCCATGGGCAAGGCCACGGGCAAAGACAAGGATGCCGGCAAGGCGACCCTCGTCGACCGTCTCGGCATCGACGGAGCCCGCACCGAATGTGACCGCTTGGTCGGCATCTGCGAGGAGGCTGTGTCCGCCTGGGGCGACAAGGCCCAGACCCTGCGCGAGGCGGCGCGGTTCACGGTGGCGCGCAAGGTCTGACGAGAATTACGCCTCGTCCGCAGGGCTCGAACTTCCGGTCCGCAACATCTCCTTCATGTGAGAGGTTCGCTCGCTCCAGGACATCCACCATCATTCCGGCTTCGCTTCGGTGCCCCGGAATGACGAGGTGACACCCTGGACGTCATGCGGAGCCGCGTCGCCACGAGTGCGGTCGACTCTCCGATCCGCCGCAATGTTGCATTGCGGCAGGTCCATGCTATCAGACGTCCATGCATCTGAAGCGGTTCATCGATTTTCTCGGGCTGACGCCGCCGTAGGCGACAGCGTGCCGTATCGTGGCCCGTCCGTGCCCGGCGAGCGCTGAGGCGCCCGGGCGTTTCAGATGTCCGTCCCTGCCGGCGCACCGCGCGCGGGGACCCTCGAAAAGTCTCATCCATGAACCGTCAGCACCTCCGGAGCGAGTGGGCTCCCGACGTTACGCGTGAACTCCTCGCCGGAACGGTGGTCGCCCTCGCCCTGATCCCCGAGGCCATCGCCTTCTCGATCATCGCGGGCGTGGACCCCAAGGTCGGTCTCTACGCTTCGTTCTGCATCGCGGTGATCTCTGCCTTTGCCGGAGGACGCCCGGCCATGATCTCGGCCGCCACCGGAGCCATGTCCCTGGTGATGGTGACCCTCGTGAAGGAACACGGGCTCGGCTACCTGTTCGCCGCGACCATCCTCACCGGCCTCCTGCAGATCGGCGCAAGCCTGATGCGCCTCGGCAACCTGATGCGCTTCGTCTCGAGATCGGTGGTGACCGGCTTCGTCAACGCTCTGGCGATCCTGATCTTCCTCGCGCAGATGCCGGAACTGATCGGGCGGGGGCCGATCGTCTACGCGATGACCGCCATCGGCCTCGCGATGATCTACGGCCTGCCCTACCTCACGAAGGCCGTCCCCTCCCCCCTCGTCACCATCCTCGTCCTCTCCGGGGTCACCGTATGGTTCGGGTTCGACATCCGGACCGTCGGCGACATGGGCGCCCTGCCGGGCGAACTGCCCGTCTTCGCCCTGCCCCAGGTTCCGTTCACCCTGGAGACCCTGCGAATCATCCTGCCCTACGCCCTTACCCTGGCGATGGTCGGTCTCCTCGAGAGCATGATGACGGCGGCGATCCTCGACGAGATGACCGATACGACCTCCGACAAGAACCGCGAATGCGCCGGTCAGGGCCTCGCCAACGTCACCTCCGGCCTGTTCGGTGGGATGGCGGGCTGCGCCATGATCGGGCAATCGGTCATCAACGTCTCGTCCGGGGGACGCGGCCGCCTCTCGACCCTCTGGGCCGGCGCGTTCCTGCTGTTCCTCATCGTGGTCCTCGGCCCCTACGTGGCGCGAATTCCCATGGCGGCCCTGGTTGCGGTGATGATCATGGTCTCGATCAACACCTTCCAGTGGAACTCTGTCCGCACGCTGCTGACCCATCCGAAGAGTTCCAGCGCGGTGATGCTGGGCACGGTGGGCGTCGTCGTCACCACCCACGACCTCGCCAAGGGCGTCCTGTTCGGCGTGATCCTCTCGGGCCTGTTCTTCGCCCACAAGGTGACGCGGTTCTTCCGCGTGTCGTCGGTACGCGACGAGAGCGCCCGCATACGCACCTACCTGGTGACGGGCCAGATCTTCTTCGCCACGGCCGAAGCCTTCCACGCCGCGTTCGACTTCCGCGAGGACAACCTCAACGGCGTGGTCATCGATCTCGCCGCCTCGCATTTCTGGGACATCACGAGCATCAATGCCCTCGACCGGGTGGTGCTGAAGTTCCGGCACCACGGCATTCCGGTGGAAATCTCCGGAATGAATGCTGCGACCGCGACCCTCGTGGACCAAGTCGGCACGCACCAGAAGCCCGGTGCGGTGCTCGCCGGGTCGGGTCACTGACCAGCGGGATGGCCGGCGTCGCGCGGGAATGCTTGCCAAGCGCCCGAGCCCCTCGCTACAGCCGCCCGACGTATCACCCCTGGCCGCGAGAGTGCTCCCATGACCGCCTACAAGCTCCTCCTTCTCCCCGGCGACGGCATCGGCCCGGAGGTGATGGCCCAGGTGACGACCGTGATCGGCGCGTTGGCCGAGGCCGGTCTCGCCACGTTCGAGACCGAGACCGACCTCGTCGGCGGGTCATCGATCGACGCTCACGGCGTGCCGCTCACCGATGCGGCCCTGGCGCGGGCGGACGCCGCCGATGCGATCCTGCTCGGGGCGGTGGGCGGCCCGAAATGGTCCGGTGTCGCCTACGACATCCGCCCCGAGGCGGGGCTCCTGCGGCTCCGCAAGGATCTCGGCCTGTTCGCCAACCTGCGCCCGGCGATCTGCTATCCTGCCCTCGCCGACGCCTCGGCCCTCAAGCGCGATCTCGTGGAGGGCCTCGACATCATGATCGTGCGCGAGCTCACCGGCGGCGTCTATTTCGGTGAGCCGAAGGAGATCACCACCCTCCCCGACGGCACCAAGCGCGCCGTCGACACCCAAGTCTACACGACGGGCGAGATCGAGCGGATCGCCCATGTGGCCTTCGATCTGGCGCGCAAGCGCTCCGGCCGCGTCGCCTCGGCCGAGAAGCACAACGTGATGAAGTCCGGCGTCCTGTGGAAGGAGGTCGTCACCAAGGTCCATTCCGAGCACTACAGCGATGTCGAACTGGAGCACGTCCTCGCCGACAATTGCGCGATGCAGCTGGTGCGCCGCCCGAAGCAGTTCGACGTCCTCGTTACCGACAACCTGTTCGGCGATGTGCTTTCGGACGTGGCGGCGATGCTCACCGGCTCCCTCGGCATGCTGCCCTCGGCCTCCCTCGGCGCAGTGGACGACAAGGGCAGCCGCAAAGCGCTCTACGAGCCCGTCCATGGCTCTGCCCCGGACATCGCCGGCCAGGATCTTGCCAACCCCCTCGCCATGATCGGCTCGCTGGCGATGACTCTCCGCTACTCGTTCGGTCTCGGCGAGGCGGCCGACCTTCTCGACGGCGCCATCACCGATGCCCTCGCGGCGGGCGCCCGCACCAAGGACATCGCCGGAGAGGGTGTGACACCGCTCGGTACGGCGGGAATGGGCGAGGCCGTGGTGGCGGCTCTCAGGTCGCGGGTGCGGTAGGCGCCTTCGCTCCGCGGCCTGCGTCCGGACAGGAAAAAGGCGCCGACCCGGCCGGGTCGGCGCCTTTCGTTCGTTGTCGTGCGACAGTGGAGCTTAGTAGGGGTTGCCGTTGCGCGACACGTAGGAGGTCGGGTCGATCGCATCGACGCCGGAGAAGTCGATATTGTGAATCGCGCTCGAGCGGGCGCCGACGAAGGGACCGTTGGTGATCGGATCGGGCAGGATCGCGCCGCCGAAGCGATCGTTGCGGCCGTAAGGCGGGGAGTTCAGGTAGCTCGCCGTGATGAAGTGCGGGTTCGTGGCCGGGTTGCTGATCGAGCCGTTGTTCGCCTCGACGACGTTGCCGGCATCAAGCCAGCTGCGCGGACGGATACGGATCGGCAGCGGCTGGCTGACGCGGATACCGGGGGCGTATCGACCCTGTGCCTCGACGGCAGTGTTCGCGGCGACGGCGGTGAGGGTGAGCGCGCCCATCAGGGCAATCGTGGCAGTGCGCATGACGGACCTTCGTTGAACCTGTGTGAGGGTAGACCTGATTTCCTTAAGAAACTCGGCCATTCATGGTGTGTAGACGTGCCAGCGGCGCCGTTGTTCCCAGCTCACGGCCGCGCTTGTTCGGTACGCCGCAGTTTCGCCTCATTATGTCGAATGCGTCGCTTCGAGATCGAACCGGTTTCCCCGGCGGCCTCTCGGTTGGGTGCGACGGCAACAGGCGGTGTGCACCCATCCACCCGCCTCGCCTCGAACACGCGATACGCCGTATCCAGGCTGGCAGAAGCTTGGCCATTCAGAACGAGCTTGTCCAGGGCGCAGACGATGGCGCGCGGCTCGGGAGGCTGGCTCAAGGGAGCGCAGAGCCAGCCGTCGATACGTGGAGTGAGCGGCACGAGCCCGTTCTGCCCCGCATTGGAGAAGCCGGTGCAGACCCGCGTCACCGGACCGCTCAACGTGGCGTCCAGGGTTTCGAAGGGACCGAACTTCGTGACGATCAAGCCCCGCTCGCCGGTTCGCACCACCCCGAGTCCCTGCCCCTCGGCGGCGCGCCGGGCGATGGTGACGAACAGGCTGGCCGGAGGATTCGGGCCTTCGCCGATGGTCAGTCTCAGATAGGAAGCCTCGCTGGCGTCGGAGCGGCCCTGCGAGAGGCTATCCTCGCGGAGCCCCATCACCGGATTGATGCGCGCGGGCTCGATCTTCGCCTGATCGAGGGCATCGGGGTCGTCGAGCCGGTATCGCGGCGCCGATGCGGCGATGGGAAGGGCCGGGCGGACGTTCGCGGCGCCGGACGGGCCGTATGCCGGAGGGGTCGCGTCCGCCGCTCTGGCTGTCCTCGCTGTCGGATCGACGAGCGTCGGCTCGCCTCCGGCAAGGCGTCCGATGGCGGCAAAGCAGAGCAGGGCCGAGAGACAGGGAACGGCGACCCGCATGAGGGATCGGCCGGCTCCTCTGGGCGGCAATTTCTCAGTCTCGTCCTGAACAGCGATGCGATGCATGAAACCCTGAAACCGGCGGCTCGTCTCGCGGCTCGCGCCGCTCGGGTGGCGACCATGCCGTCGAGGGTACGCAGATCGGGTTTCCCGCCAGGTGTCCGGCTCGAGGTTTCGGAATTCGCGGTGAATCAATCCTTGCCGGAGCGTCGGCGCATCTGACCTCGCGACCCGTCTGTGCAACCGGGCAAGTCTCGCGTGCGGCGCAACCCTTGACAGCCGCGCAGACGAGGCGTCTTGCTCCGCCGCTTACGGGACATCCGGTCTTCTTTACGGGCCGGACGAGACGGGGCGTGCCGGCATGTCTGCGGTACGACGCGTTTTCGCAGCCGGCCGGTTCGGTCGAGACCGGGAACCTCTGCGAACCTTACTGGCAACGGTACACGGATACGTGCTGCGGTTCCGAGGCGAAGAGCCCGGCCATGGCGTGAGCCAGGGCATTACGAAGCGGAGTTGGAGAGATGGGTTACAAGGTCGCCGTCGTCGGTGCGACGGGCAATGTCGGACGCGAGATGCTGGACATCCTGTCGGAGCGGGCATTCCCCGCCGACGAGGTCGTGGCTATCGCCTCGCGCCGCAGTGCCGGACAGGAAGTCTCCTTCGGTGACAAAATCCTGAAGGTGAAGGCACTCGACACCTACGATTTCTCCGACATCGACATCTGCCTGATGTCCGCCGGCGGTGAGACCTCGAAGGAATGGTCGCCGCGCATCGGGCAGACCGGCTGCGTCGTCATCGATAACTCGTCGGCCTTCCGCTACCATCCCGACGTGCCGCTGATCGTGCCGGAAGTGAATCCGGAGGCGATCACCGGCTTCTCGAAAATGAACATCATCGCCAATCCGAACTGCTCCACGGCGCAGCTCGTCGTTGCGCTGAAGCCCCTGCACGACGTGGCCAAGATCACCCGCGTGGTGGTGGCGACCTATCAATCGGTCTCAGGCGCCGGCAAGGAGGCCATGGACGAGCTGTTCCAGCAGACCCGTTCGGTCTTCACCGCCGGCCAGATGACCATGGAGAAGTTCCCCAAGCGCATCGCCTTCAACGTCATCCCGCAGATCGACGTGTTCCTCGACGACGGCTCCACCAAGGAAGAGTGGAAGATGGTCGCCGAGACCAAGAAGATGCTCGATCCCAAGATCAAGCTGACGGCGACCTGCGTGCGCGTGCCCGTGTTCATCGGCCATGCCGAGGCAGTGAACGTGGAGTTCGAGCACCCGATCTCGCCCGAGGAGGCCACCGCCCTCCTGCGCTCGGCGCCGGGCATCCTGGTCGTCGATAAGCGCGAGCCCGGCGGCTACATGACGCCCCACGAGGCGGCAGGCGAGGACGCGACCTACGTCTCGCGCATCCGCGCCGATTCGACGGTCGATAACGGCCTCTCGTTCTGGTGCGTCGCCGACAACCTGCGCAAGGGCGCGGCCCTGAACACGGTGCAGATCGCCGAGATGCTGATCAACCGCAAGCTGCTGCAGGAGCGGGCAGCGGCCTGAGGAGGTTTTCTTCGAGCGACACAGCGACGACCGGAGGGCTCGCCCGAAGGACAAAGCTCTGGTCTTGCTTGGAAAAAAATTCGGAGATTGGGTGGGAGGACTCGATCTCAGGGTGTCAGACGGACATCGTGCGACATTCCTGAGACTGATCGGATCGACGCCGTCCCGCTCGCGGGGCGGCGTTCTGCGTTTTGAAGCCGTCTCCTAAAGACAAAATACCTTGAATTTTTTCCTATAATCGATTATTGCGGGGTAGAACATATCATGAACTGAGGCGATCACGACGTCGAAGATCGAGCGCCGCGTCGCCTTCGGGAATACCGCCGAAGTGCGCGATCTACGCCTCCTCCTCGCGGTGCTGCGGACGGAGATGAAGCTGGTCCGCCTGCGCCGCGCGTTGAGCCGGAAGTACAGCCAGGATCAGCCTCGCGCGCCCGCGGGCCAGAGCGATGGCGGGCGCTGGGTTTCGAGTGGCGGCGCCGGCGGTATTCCGGCCGATCGGTCTCAGGGCGGACGCCAGGCGTCCCTCGACGCGGCGGATCCTGAGACGGAGGCACCGAAACGTACCCTGCTGGACGGCGGCGGCGAGGTTCTCACCCTCCGTATCCGATCTGGACGGGGCGACTGGGACGAAGAGCACACCGTCGTCACGCCGGACGGCGACAGCCGCGTCTTCGAGAACAACGGCGACATCCAGACGATTCGCGACGGGCAGACCGGCGAGGTTCTGTCCCGCTCGCCCTTCGCCACCTCGGGCTCCACGCCGGAGGCGACGCTGCAGCCAGCATTCCTGCCGGTCGTGCCCTTCGTTGTGGCTCCTGCCATCGCGGCGACGATCGAAGCCGGCGCGCTTCTCTTCACATATCTACTGACGCGGCCGGACACGTTCGGACGCCAACCGGGTCGAACGGCCTTCCGATACGATTTTCAAGTCGATCAGAAAGACAGGCTGCCAAGCATATGGGTCGGGCGCGTCGATCAAACGACCCTGAATGACTATTGCCCGCTCAACTCCGAAGTCCAAGAGGTGACAGACGAAGCGACGCGTCGGCTGAAAGCCTTGAATCCCCATCTTAGCGAGCCGGTACTTGGCACCCTCATTCATTACGATATCGGCGAGACATTTAAATCGCGGAACTATCCTAACGTTCGCGTCGAATATTCAATCGATCAAACCGGGGGAACGAGATCTCGTTATGGCAAGCAAAATTCTGTTCGCCTGGATTTGTATGAATATACCCCAAGACAGATGGTTTGCGTCTATGACTACAAGACGGGCAGAAGGGGGCTCAGCCCAACGAGAGCACTCCTGCTGGCTAGGATCGCGCGGATGCATTTCCCGGACGCCAAAGGCGTCGTTATTGTCCAGGTGAGGCCGAACTGATGACGACGAAGCAGCAAATCAAAGGCCTCTACGCGCCACTGCTCCAAACCAACCCGGATCTGCTCCCCGCCGGCAGAAACAAGGTTTGGCTAAAGCCCGTGGGGCCCGTAGGACGGATGATCTTAGTCGATCGGATCTCGAGCCCAAAAGTCTGTGTGGTGAGCTGGCACCTCGTTCCATTCTTCATGCACGAAACGCGGTCTTGGCAGGACCTTGGACGAGGCGGCGATGAAATCCAGCGATCCGGTCACTTTCCTGGAGGCTATGGTTGGTTCTGGTCCGATCCCACCATTTACGAGGACTTCGTGTTTCAGGTCGATGCGGTGGCCCTCTCGGCCCTCCGCCCCCTGGATACCGGCCGCAAGTGCCTAGAATTCTTACGGACTCACCCGTACTGCGCCGGTTTCCTCAACAAGGACTGGCACCTCGCCGCCTGCATCGCCCTCGATGAGATCGAGAAAGCCCAAGAGATCTGGGCTTCGATGCGTCCGTTCTATTTCAGCGGTTACATCCCGGAGAACGCATTCGAACAGCAGATGCACGACCGGCTTCGCCTGCTCGATGAACCCTTGCGGGCGGCTGACCGGGACGCGCTCTTCGCAATCCTAAGCCGCTGGGAGGCGGAGACCATCGCCGGATCGCCGTTGGAGCCCTACTGGTCTCCCGGACAATACCCTTTCTGATGCCCATGGCAGCTCACCTACCGGTCAGGCCTCCGGTCGCCTCGTGCTCCAACGCCGCCATGTCCCCGCCACTGATCGCCGGCAGGCACCGGGTGATCCTCTCCGCATCCCAGTCCCACCATGCCACGGCCTGGAGGCGCGCGACGATGTCGGGCGGTACGCGCATCCGTACGACGGTAGCCGGGTTGCCGGCGACGATGGCGTAGTGGGGCACGTCGCGGGTGACCACGGATTTGGCTGCCACCACGGCGCCGTCGCCGATGTTGACGCCCGGCAGGATCGTCGCGTCGTAGCCGATCCAAACGTCGTTGCCGATCACCGTGTCGCCCCGGTTGGGAAAGGCCATCTCTTCGGGGAAGCGTCCGGCCCAGGCGCCGCCGAAGATCAGGAACGGGTAGATGGAGGGCGCGTCGAGGCGGTGGTTGCCCCCGTTCATCAGGAAGCGCGTGCCCGCCGCGAGGGCGCAGAACCGACCGATTCGCAAGCGGTCGCCCAGGAAGGCGAAGTGGTAGAGGATGTTGTCGAGGAAGGCGCCCGGCCCGGCGGGGTCGTCGTAATAGGTGTAGGCGCCGACGTCGACATTCGGGGGCAGGTCGAGATTGCGGATGAAGGTGATGCGGCTGTGGCCTGGAACCGGGTGAAGGCTGTCCGGATCGGGGCCGAAACGCGGATCGGCTGCCATGGCGGAGGCTCCCTGGCGAACGGTCATGGGGAATGGAGCGGGAAGGTCGCGCTCCACCGGGGGAACGGCTCGCGAAACCGCTTGAAACGATCCGATGATCGGACTACTTATACCACATCAGTTCTGGTTGCAGTCTTGAGGCTGCGGTTCGGGAGTGGGCCCCACCGGGTCCGCTCTTTTTTATTGCCGCAATGCCTCTCGCACCGGATCGCCTCACGCAAGGCCGGACGTACAGCGCAGCATGGCGGACACTTCCGAAAAACGTCTGATCACCGAGACCGGCGTCGCCGCGCGGGTCGTGCAGGTCATCGAGGCTTCGATCGAGGGCCTCGGCTATCGCGTGGTTCGGGTGCGGGTGTCGAGCGCCAACGGCTGTACCGTGCAGATCATGGCCGAACGGCCTGACGGCACCATGACGGTGGACGATTGCGAGACCGTGAGCCGGGCGATCTCGCCCCTCCTCGATCTCGATGACCCGGTGGGCAAGGCCTACTATTTGGAGATCTCCTCCCCCGGCATCGACCGGCCGCTGGTGCGGGCCGTCGATTTCGAACGTTGGGCCGGCTACGAGGCCAAGATCGAGTTGGCGATACCCCTCGACGGCCGCAAGCGTTTTCGCGGGATCATCCGAACCCCGAACGCGGATGGCCTCACCGTGCCGATCGATCTTCCCGATGTGAAGGAAGGCCTGCCGAGCCGCATTGACCTGCCCCTTCGCGATCTCGGCGACGCATACCTCGTCCTCACCGACGATCTCGTGCGCGAGTCGCTGCGCCGCGGCGGCGGGCCGCCGCCGATGCTGGACGACGAAGACGAGATCGAGGAGGACGCCGAGGCCGAGATCGCGCCCCCTGCCCCTCTGAAGAAGAAGGTCGAGCGACCGCTGAAGCCCAAGGCTTCGGCCAAGCCCAAGCCTGAAAAGACCGAGACCGAGGCGAGCCGGGCCAACAAGGCCAAGCCTGTCCGCACCAAGGCGGTGCGGGTCAAGGAAGACGGCAAGCTTCACTAGAGCATCCATCCGGAACCTCGGCGGGCGCCTCTTGGCGTGCCGGGTTTTCCGAGACGAACATACGACGAAGAGAAGGACGAAATCCGATGGCTGTCGTCAGCGCCAACAGGCTCGAGCTCCTGCAGATCGCCGAAGCGGTCGCCCGTGAGAAGGTGATCGACCGCTCCATCGTCATCGACGCCATGGAGGAGGCCATCGCAAAGGCCGCCCGCTCGCGCTATGGCGCGGAGACGGACGTCCATGCCGAGATCGACCCGAAGACCGGTGCGCTCCGCCTGTCCCGCCACCTCGTGGTGGTGGACGAGGTGGAGAACGACGCCCGCGAGGTCACTCTCGACCAGGCACGCCGCTACAATCCCGGCGCTCTCGTCGGCGACGTGATCTCCGACACGCTGCCGCCCTTCGATTTCGGCCGCGTCGCCGCCCAGTCGGCCAAGCAGGTCATCGTCCAGAAAGTGCGCGACGCCGAGCGCGACCGTCAGTTCGATGAGTACAAGGACCGCATCGGCGAGATCGTCAACGGTCTGGTCAAGCGCGTCGAGTACGGCAACGTCATCGTTGATCTGGGACGCGGCGAGGGCATCGTCCGCCGCGACGAGATGATCCCGCGCGAGACCTTCCGCCCCGGCGACCGCATCCGCTCCTACCTGTTCGACGTGCGCCGGGAAGTGCGCGGCCCGCAGATCTTCCTGTCGCGCTCGCATCCGCAATTCATGGCCAAGCTGTTCGGCCAGGAAGTTCCGGAAATCTATGACGGCATCGTCGAGGTGAAGGCGGTGGCCCGCGATCCGGGCTCGCGTGCCAAGATCGCCGTGATCTCGCGGGACGGCTCCATCGATCCCGTCGGCGCCTGCGTCGGCATGCGCGGCTCCCGCGTCCAGGCGGTGGTCGGCGAGTTGCAGGGCGAGAAAGTCGACATCATCCCGTGGTCGGAAGACCAGGCGACCTTCATCGTCAACGCGCTCCAGCCGGCCGAAGTGGTCAAGGTGGTCCTCGATGAAGAGGCCGACCGTATCGAGGTGGTGGTTCCCGACGACCAGCTCTCGCTGGCGATCGGCCGTCGCGGTCAGAATGTGCGCCTCGCCTCGCAGCTCACGGGCTGGGACATCGACATCCTCACGGAGGCCGAGGAGTCCGAGCGGCGCCAGAAGGAATTCGCCGAGCGGACCGCCGTGTTCATGGCTGCCCTCGACGTCGACGAGACCGTCGGTCAGCTGCTCGCCGCGGAAGGGTTCCGCAACGTCGAGGAAATCGCCTATGTCGAGCCGGGCGAGCTCGCCAACATCCAGGGCCTCGACGAGGAGAGCGGTACCGAGATCCAGGCCCGCGCCCAGGATCACCTCGCCCGCGTCGAGTCGGAGTTCGATGCCAAGCGCCAGGAACTCGGCGTCGCCGACGAACTTCGTGAGATCGATGGCGTAACCACACCGATGCTGGTGGCCCTCGGCGAGAACGACGTGAAGTCGGTCGAAGATCTCGCGGGCTGCGCCACGGACGATCTCGTGGGCTACACCGAGGGACGCGGCCCCGAGGCCACCAAGCACGCGGGCTATCTCGATGGGTTCGAGATCTCCCGGGCAGAGGCGGAAGCCATGATCATGGCCGCCCGCGTCAAGGCCGGCTGGATCGAGGCGCCGGTCGAGGCGGATGAGATCGCGACCACCGATGGAGAGCCCGAGGCGGTCTGACCACGGAGTGCGAGGCGATGGGTCCGCGAATTCTTGCGGTCCGTGCGACGATCAACAGGGATCCGACCGCCGCATGACGGGCGAATACGCAGAAGTCGCGGACGATGCCGCCGATCCGGAGCCGAGCACGTTGCTCGATGCCGGTCTCGGGCGCGGCCGGCGCAATGCAATGCGCACATGCCTCGTCAGCCGGGTCCCGCAAAGTCCGGATGGGATGATTCGATTTGTCCTGTCGCCGGACGGCGAGGTGGTCACCGACCTGAAAGGGAAACTGCCGGGGCGCGGCGCCTGGCTCACCGCCGATCGCGTCACCGTCGAGGCGGCGTTGAAGAAGCGGCTGTTCCAGCGTGCCTTCAAGACCAAGGATGCTGCGGCACCGGCGGATCTCGGCGACCGAATCGCTGCGATCCTGCGCGAGGACCTGCGCCAATCCCTGTCGCTGGCCAATAAGGCGGGTTGCCTCGTGGCAGGCTTCGCCAAGGTCGAATCCGCGATCGGCGACAAGGCCGGGGTCGCCGCCGTGATCCAGGCCTCCGATGGCAGTGCGGACGGCAGGCGGAAGATCGCTGCGGCATTGCACCGGAGGCATGGCGATGCCATATCCCGTATCCCGGTCATCGATGATTTGTCCAATGAAGAATTGGACGTGGCCTTGGGTCGGGATCATGTGATACATGCGGCGCTTGTCGCAGGAGTCGGAAGCACCGGCTGCCTTGCGCGTTGGCGTCGGCTACGCTCTTTCGAGGGCAAGCCCACGACGGCCGAGGAGGCCGGTTACGCCCGAACAGGGCAGACCGCTTCGACTCTGCAGGACGACGACGAGACGGATTTACCCGGCGCACAGCAGTTTGCCGGTTCACGGGACGATGGAAACCCTCAGGGTTTGGACTGAATGAGCGATACGAATAATCCGGGCGACAAGACGCAGGCACGACCCCCCTCGAAGCCGCTGTCCTTGAAGCGCCCGATCGAGCAGGGAACTGTGCGTCAGAGCTTCTCCCATGGCCGCTCGAAGCAGGTCGTGGTCGAGACCGTGAAGCGACGCGTCATCGGGGCGGCACCGGCCGCTCCCGTGCGCGAAACGCAACCGGTCGCCCCGGCGTCGCGCGTGGCGCCTCCCGCCCCTGCGGCGCCGCGTCCCGCCCAGCGGGCGGCCGGCGGCGTCGTGCTGCGGACGTTAAGCGAGCAGGAGCGTGATGCGCGAGCCGCCGCTCTCGCCGACGCCCAGCGCCGCGAGCAGGAAGCTCGCCGTAAGGTCGAGGAAGAGGCAGCTGCCCAGCGTGCTCGCGAGGCGGAGGAAGTCCGCCAGCGCGAGGCCGAGGAGCGTCGTCGCCAGGAAGAAGAACGCCTTCGCGCCGAGGAGCAGGCCCGCCTGCGTGCCGAGGAAGAAGCCGCTCGCGAGGCGGCTCGCGCCGCCGACGCCGCCGCGAAGGAGGCCGCCGCGGCAGCCCCCTCCGCTGCGGCCCCGGTTGCGGCGACACCGCCGAGGCCCGTCTCCAAGACGGTGCCGATGGCGCCCGTTTCGGCTCCGATATCGTCTGCTCCGAAGCCCGCTCCGGCTGCACCTGCTCCCGCCCCGCAGGCTGCGGTTCCGGCACGTCCGGCAGCCCCTGCGGTACGTCAGCCGCTCACGGCCCGTCCGACACCGGCCGAGCCGCGCAAGACCATCACCGCCGACGTGCGCAAACCGCGCGATCTGAACTTCATGGCGAAGCCCGCTCCGGCGCCCGAGCCCGAGGCGGCCCCGACCGCCGCCACGGCCGCCCGTCCGGCCGGTGCGGGGGCTCCTGCCGCCCGCGTGCCTGGACGGCCCCAGGCCGCCGAGGAGGAGAGCGAGCAGAAGCGCGTGATCCGCCGCCCCGGCATGCCGCTCAAGATCATTACGCCGCCCAAGACCCCGAAGCAGCCGGGCGGCGACCGCAATCGTGGGCGTCTCACCATCGCCACCGCCACGTCGGGCGAGGACGAGCGCACGCGTTCCGTCGCCTCGTTCCGCCGCCGCCAGCAGCGCATGAGCGGCAACAGGCAGGTGGAGCAGAAGGAAAAGCTCTCCCGCGAGGTGACGATCCCCGAGACGATCACCATCCAGGAACTCGCGAACCGCATGTCGGAGCGGGCCGTAGACGTGATTCGCCTGCTCATGAAGCAGGGGGAGATCCATAAGATCACCGATGTGATCGATTCGGATTCCGCGCAGCTCATCGCCGAAGAGCTCGGTCACACCGTTCGCCGCGTCGCCGAGTCCGACGTCGAGGAAGGCCTGTTCAACGACGAGCCGGACCTCGAGGAGGATCTTGATCCGCGTCCGCCCGTCGTGACCATCATGGGCCACGTCGACCACGGCAAGACCTCGCTCCTCGATGCCATCCGCAAGACGGCCGTGGTGTCCGGCGAGGCCGGCGGCATCACGCAGCATATCGGCGCCTATCAGGTGGCCTCGCCGTCGGGTGACATGGTCACCTTCATCGACACGCCAGGTCACGCGGCCTTCACCTCCATGCGCGCACGTGGCGCCAAGGTGACGGACATCGTGGTGCTCGTTGTGGCGGCCGATGACGGCGTCATGCCCCAGACGGTGGAAGCGATCAGCCACGCGAAGGCGGCCGGCGTGCCGCTCATCGTGGCGATCAACAAGATCGACAAGCCCGAAGCGAACCCACAGCGGGTCCGTACCGAGCTGTTGCAGCACGACATCCAGGTCGAATCGATGGGTGGTGAGACCCTGGAATTCGAAGTCTCCGCCAAGACCGGCGACGGTCTGCCGGACCTCCTCGAAGGTCTGCAACTCCAGGCCGAGATCCTGAACCTGCGCGCCAACGAGGCCCGCGACGGCGAGGGCACGGTCATCGAGGCGAAGCTCGATCGCGGTCGCGGCCCCGTCGCCACGGTGCTCGTACAGCGCGGAACGCTCTTCACCGGGGACATCGTGGTCGCCGGCGCCGAGTGGGGCCGCGTGCGCGCCCTCATCGACGACAAGGGCGAGAGCATCCCCTATGCCGGCCCATCAGTGCCGGTGGAGGTGCTTGGCTTCAATGGTACTCCGGACGCGGGTGACCGCGTGGCCGTGGTGCCGAACGAAGCCCGTGCCCGTGAGGTCACCGAGTACCGCGCCCGTCAGAAGCGTGAGCGCATCGCCGCACGGACCGGCGGAGCGAACCGCTCGCTTGTCGACATGATGCGGGACCTGAAGGAAGGGCTGGGCCGCAAGGAACTCGCCCTCGTCGTCAAGGGCGATGTGCAGGGTTCGGTGGAAGCCATCATCGGCGCGCTGGAAAAGCTCGGCAACGACGAGGTGTCGGCACGAATCCTGCTCGCGGGTGTTGGCGGCATCACCGAGTCGGACGTGACCCTGGCGGAGGCTTCCAAGGCCGTCGTCATCGGCTTCAACGTGCGCGCCCACAAGGAAGCGCGCGAATCGGCCGAGAACAAGGGCGTCGAGATCCGCTACTACAACATCATCTACGACCTCGTGGATGACATCAAAGCGACCCTGTCGGGTATGCTCCCGCCGACGCTGCGCGAGGAGCGCCTCGGCGAAGCGCAGATCCTGCAGATCTTCGACGTGTCGAAGGTCGGCAAGATCGCCGGTTGCCGCGTCACCGACGGTGTCGTTCAGCGCGGTGCCCATGTCCGCCTGATCCGCGACAGCGTGGTGATCCACGAGGGCAAGCTGTCTCAGCTGAAGCGCCTCAAGGACGACGCCAAGGAAGTCGGTTCGGGTTACGAGTGCGGTATGTCCTTCGAGAACTTCCAGGACATGCGTGCCGGCGATACGATCGAGTGCTACCGGGTCGAGGAGATCCGCCGCACGCTCTAGCAGCGACGCGGCCAGACGAACCCGGCGGCTGCAGCGCGCGCTGCAGCCGCCGTTTTGTTTTGAAGCGGGCCGGCATTTCGATGCGCCCCCGCAGGCGGGTCGCGCTCACCTCCAGGCGATCCCGGATCCGAGACCAAACGACCATGGCTCAGAAACCCAATCCCAGCGGCCCCTCACAGCGCCAGCAGCGCGTGGCGGAGCTCATCCGTCACGCCATCGCCGAGGTGCTTCAGCGCGGTGATATCCAGGATCCCGTCCTCGGCTCACACGTCATCACCGTGCCGGAAGTACGGATGTCACCCGATCTCAAGATCGCCACGGCCTACATCATGCCGCTCGGCGGGCTCGACGAGAAACCGGTTATCGCGGCTCTGGAGCGCAACAAGAAGGCGTTGCGCCAAGAAGTCGCCCGGCGCGTGAACCTGAAATTCGCGCCCGATCTGCGCTTCCTCCGTGACGAGACGTTCGACGAGGCGGATCGGATCGACGCCCTCCTGAGGACCGAGAAGGTTCGGCGCGATCTCGAATCGCAGCCTCGGGATTCGGACGATCGAGACGGTGACGCTCAGAATTGACCGTCGCGGTGACACCGACTGGATCCAAGTGATCCCAGTCCCGCGTTACATCCCATCACGAACTAACCCTGGCGTAGACAAGGATGTCCCGGCTGCAGAAGCCGTTGCTTCCATCTCGCCGTCGACGAGGACATCATGATCAACGATCCGACGATCGAGCATTCCGACGTCGCCTCCACGCCTCCCCACCATCCCGGCGAGGAACGACCCTCCCAGGGCCGCCGCCCGCAACGGGGTCAAGGCTCGGATCGGCCCAAGCGCCGCGACGTGAACGGCTGGGTGATCCTCGACAAGAGCGTCGGCATGACCTCGACCCATGCTGTCGCCGTGGTGAAGCGAGCCTTCAACGCGAAGAAGGCGGGCCATGCCGGCACGCTCGATCCGCTGGCCTCCGGCATTCTGCCGATCGCCCTCGGCGAAGCGACCAAGACCGTTCCCTTCGTCATGGATGGCCGCAAGGCCTACATCTTCACCGTGACCTGGGGCATCGAGACGGATACCGACGATGCGGAAGGACGCCCTGTCGCCACCAGCGACTCCCGGCCGGACCGCGCCCTCGTGGAGGCTGCGCTCCCCGCCTTCATCGGCGCCATCGAGCAGGTGCCACCGCGCTATTCGGCGATCAAGATCGCCGGTGAACGGGCCTACGATCTCGCCCGTGACGGCGAGGTGGTTGAGCTCGTCGCGCGCCCGGTCCAGATCGATCACCTCGCCGTAGTGGAACATACGCCCGATCGCACCGTCATTTCGGCCGAATGCGGCAAGGGTACCTATGTGCGTGCCATCGCCCGCGATCTCGGCCGCGTGCTGGGCTGCTACGGACACGTCTCAGCGCTCCGCCGCACCCGCGTCGGTCCGTTCGCGGAGGCCGAATCGTGCCTCGTCGCGACCCTTGAAGAGGGCGGCCCCGATGGCAATTCCGCCAATCTCCGACCCGTCGAGACGGCCCTCGACGCGGTCGTCTCCGTCGCCGTCTCGCGCGACATGGCGCTTCGACTGATGCGGGGCCAGCCGGTTCTTCTCCGTGGGCAAGACGCCCCCACGGAGGGCAAGGCTTTTGCCACGTGCGGCGGTATCCTCGTGGCCGTCGGCGACGTCGAGCGCGGCGAGTTGGTTCCGCATCGCGTATTCCACCTCGGCGGGACAGCACGCCAGGGTTGAGCGGACCACCAACGATGAGCACCGGTAACAATCCGTCGACGTAGGATGGTAAGAAGACCTTCACTATCCTGCGTTTGACTCACGAGTTGTTGACGCTCATCGGAACTTGCCTCCCGCCGACCGCGAAGGGCCGGCGGGATTTAGTAGTCCATTAGAAGGTTCGCCTTACGCCTTCGGGCATGACGACGCGCATCAGACAGCCGGTAATCAATCTGCTCGGTCGCTTCCGCAAGGAGACCGATGGCGCCATCGCTCTGCTGTTCGCCCTGCTCTCGATTCCCCTGTTGATGCTGTCGGGGCTGGTGATCGATTACGGCGTGAACTCGATGGCCCAGCAGGGCCTCCAGGATGCCGCGGATTCCACCGTGATCTCCCTGCTGAAGTTGCCGGTCTCCACCACGAATGCCGACCTCCAGGCGAAGGCGGACAAGCAGATCAGGGCTGCCGCCCCCAAGCTCGTGGACGCCGGCACCATAGTTACCGCCACGCGCGTGGAGAATACGATCACCGTCACGGTGGTCGGCAAAAGCCCGACCAGCGTGTCCAAGATCGCCGGCTACGATACTTTTCCGGTCTCCGTCACGGCCGCGGGTACACGCGGATCGGGCAATCTGGAGATCGCCCTCGTCCTCGACAACACCGGATCGATGAGCGGCACGAAGATTACCAACCTGAAATCTGCCGCCAATGACCTCGTTACGACGCTGTTCAAGGAAGCCGACCCCAGCAAGCCCAACGCCCTGAAGATCGGAATCGTCCCGTTCTCGATGACCGTGAATGTCGGGCCCGGGAATGCGACCCAGCCATGGCTCGATAAGGATGCGAAGGCCTCCTATCATTCGGAGATCTTCGTTTCGCCGGCGAACCGCCTGACCCTGTTCAGCCAGATGGGGGTCGCATGGGGCGGGTGCGTCGAGAGTCGCCCGTCACCCTACGATGTTCAGGACACGCCGCCGTCGATCGCAACTCCCAATACCCTGTTCGTGCCCTACTTCGCGCCTGACGAATCCGACAAGGACAACAACGCCGTCAATGACTACATGCTGGACTATCCAACCACGTCGTCGGTGACAGACTACCGCACACGACAGGGCCAGATCGCGAAATATTCAAAGAACGTTATCTTACAGAAGGGCCGGATCAGCACCACCATACCCTACCTCTACGGGCCCAATTCCGGTTGCGAACTCCAGCCCATTACGCGTCTCACCACGTCGCAATCCACGCTCACGAACGCGATCAATGCGATGACCGTCGTCGGCGACACGAATATCGCCATGGGACTGGTCTGGGGGTGGCACCTTCTGTCTCCGAACGCGCCCTTCGCCGAGGGGGTGCCCTACGACGATGACAAGACGCGAAAGTTCGTCGTCCTGATGACGGACGGCCAGAATACTTCCTATGTCGGATCGTCTGCGAACGCGTCGATCTATTCCGGCCTCGGCTTCATCTGGCAGAACCGGATCGGGACCACGTCGACGAATACAACCACCCGTACGAACGCCATGAATGCCCGCCTGTCGACGCTCTGCTCCAACATGAAGAATGCCGGCATCACCATCTTCACGGTTCGCGTCGAGGTGACCGAGGGGACCAGTGACATCCTGCGCAACTGCGCCACCAGTACCGACAAGTTCTATGACGTTCAGAACTCCGCGACGCTCACCGATGCCTTCAAGGCGATCGGAGCGCAGATGAGCGAAATGCGGATCTCACGATGAAGGTCGTAGGACGCTCACGCCGGCTCAAGTGCGCGCTGCAGGATCTCTCAGGCGACCGAAGCGGTGCGACGGCCGTCGAGTTCGGGCTCATCAGCCTCCCCTTCTTCGTGCTGCTCGGCGCGATGCTGGAGGGCTTCATGTTCATGGTCGCCCAGGTCTCCTTCGACAACGCCCTCGATCGGGCCGCGCGGGCCGTCTTCACCGGCACGTTTCAACAGGGCTCCACCGGCAGCGATCCAGCGACCCGCCTCATCCAGGAGATGTGCAAGGACGCCACGCTGTTCACGTGCAACCCGGACAAGATCAAACTGGAGGTCACCACGTCGGAACCCGGCGACACGCCCGTCACGTGCTCACCCTACGACAGCACGAGCCAGTCGATCTCCACCGGTTTCGGCACGAAATTCCAGTGTCCCAACGGCGATGACATCGTCACGATCTGCGCGATGGCTGCGATCCCCCGTTACTTTCCGACGTCGAAACTCACTTTGCCGCCGCTTCCGAACAACGAGCAGATGATCCGGTCGATGGTCGTGTTTCGCGCGGAGCCATACGCACAGGGAAAATGTCAGGCGAATTGATGCGGGCGATCCTCCATTGTCGGCGATTCGTCACCGAGCGGTCGGGTGTGTCCGCCGTGGAATTCGCCCTCGTCGCGCCGGTAATGATCCTTCTGTTCATGGGAACGATCGAATTGCCCCGTGCCTACACGACCGGGCAACATGCCAACCGCGCCGCGCGCTCGATGGCCGATCTGATCTCACGCACGTCCCTGACCGCTCAGGAGGTGGACGGCGTCTACACCACGGGTCGCAGCATGATGGCGCCATACGACGCCACCGCGGCGAAGATCATCCTGACGTCAGCGGGCGTCTACCAGCAGAAGGACGGTTCGTTCAAAGCCAAGGTCTGCTCCAGCACGGCGTCCAACGCCCAGAAATACGCGGCTTCCACGGATCTCGGGGTGCCGCCGCCCTCGGAGGCGGTCGACAAGGCGCGCTACGTCATCGCCAAGATGACGATCGAGTATAGGCCGATCTTCGATATCTTCCCGGCGCTGACTTCCTTCTCGTTCGAGAAGGAAGTGACGTGGCCCATCCGCGCGACGAACGGAAAGCCGATCATCCTGCCCGGTGGCGTGACCTGCCCGGCGACCTGATCCGTGAAGGGCATGGCAGTCCCCGGAGTGCGATCGGAGTGACTGTCAGGGAGCCGCCAGCGCCGTCTCGATCACCCTCGCCCAGAGTGAGGCCCCGAAGGGGATGGCGGCATCGTTGAAATCGTAGTGAGGATGGTGAAGCCCCGCACTGTCCCCGTTGCCCATGAAGATATAGGCGCCGGGCCGGTGGGCCAGCATGTAGGAGAAATCCTCCGCCGCCATCATCGGCGCCACATCCCGCTCCACATGGGTGTCCCCGACGATTCCCGCCGCCACGTCGGCGATGAACTCCGCCTCGGCCGGGTGGTTCTCCGTCACCGGATATCCGCCGCTGTAATCCACGCGGGCACTGGCTCCATAGGCGGCGGCCGTGTTCGTGACGATGGCGCCGATGCGCTCCTGCATGGTGGCGCGCACCGCCTTCGAGAGGGCACGCATGGTGCCCCGCATGGTCACCTGCTGGGGCAGGACGTTGAAGGCGTCTCCGGCCTCGAGGGCGCAGACCGACACGACACCGCTCTCGAGCGGGTTGACGGAGCGCGCCACCACCGATTGCAGCGCGACGACGATGTGGCTCGCCACCAGCACGCTGTCGATGGCGAGATGCGGCTGCGCCGCGTGACCGCCGCGCCCTTCGATCGTGATGGTGAAGCGGTCGGTGGAGGCCATGATCGGGCCGGGGCGGATGGCGAAGCGGCCGAGTGCCAATCCGGGAATGTTGTGCAGGCCGTAGACGGTCTCGATGCCGAACCGCTCCATCATCCCGTCACGGACCATCGCCTCGCCGCCGCCGCCTCCTTCTTCGGCAGGCTGGAAGATCATCACCGCCGTGCCGTCGAAATCGCGCGTCTCGGCGAGGTACTTGGCGGCGCCGAGCAGCATCGCAGTATGGCCATCGTGGCCGCAGGCATGCATCCGACCCGGCACGGTGGAACGATAGGCGAGGTCACGCACCTCCTGGATCGGCAGCGCGTCCATGTCGGCGCGCAGCCCGATGGCGCGGTTCGAACCGTGCGAGCGCCCGCGAATGACGCCGACGACGCCAGTCCGGCCGATCCCCGTCGCGACCTCGTCGCAGCCGAAGTCCCGTAGCTTGTCGGCGACGAAGCCGGCTGTGCGATGAACGTCGTATTGCAACTCCGGATGGGCGTGGAGGTCGCGCCGCCATGCGGTGATCTCATCCGCCAGGGCTGCGATCCGGTCGACGATAGGCATGGTTCACGTCTCTTGCGCGTCTTGACTCGTCTCAAGTCGAGGCCGCCGAGCATAGCGCATCCCAGCAAAGGCGAGGCCATTTAGATCCGTTTCAAACGACGCGGCCGCTGGTTCATGTGCAGAACGTGAGCCGGGTGCTAGCGGGAGGGCGGCTTTGACCTACGCGGCCGTGGTGGAAACGGTGCATGCCCTGCTGCGAGATCGTCGAGGATGGGGCAATCCGGCCGGGAATCGCCGCTGCAATGGTCCGCCAGCGACGCCAAAGTTCGCGCCATGGCTTCCAATTCGGCGATGCGGCGACGCAAGTCCGCCACGTGGTGCAGGGCCAGGGCCTTTACCTGGGCGCTGGCGCGTCGGCGATCCTGCCAGAGGGCGAGCAGGCCGGCGATATCCTCCACGGAGAAGCCGAGATCGCGGGAGCGGCGCACGAAGCGGAGGGTGTGGAGATCTTCCTCGCCATAGAGCCGGTAGCCGGACGCCGTCCTGTCGGCCGGCGGCAGCAGGCCGGTCTCCTCGTAGTACCGAATCATCTTGGCCGAGACGCCGGTGGCCTTCGCCGCCCCGCCAATGGTGACGGCGCCGCTCATCCCGGGCCTCCCACCCGGCTACCCGCATTCCGCAGTCGGAGGGCATTGGCGAGGACGAACACGCTGGACAGCGCCATGGCGCCCGCGGCCAGGACCGGTGAGAGGGACGGGCCGCCGAACGCGTGGAGCAGGCCTGCCGCCACCGGGATCAGCGCGACGTTATAGGCGAAGGCCCAGAACAGGTTCTGCGTGATGTTGCGCATCACCGCGCGCGACAGTCCGATGGCGGAGACGATGCCGGACAGTGTCTTCGCCATGAGCACCACGTCGGCGCTCTCCACGGCGATGTCCGTACCCGTCCCGATGGCGAGGCCGATCTCCGCCTCCGCGAGGGCCGGCGCATCGTTGATGCCGTCTCCGACGAAGGCGACCGGGCCGAAGCGGGCGCGCAAGTCGCGAACGGCCTCGACCTTGCCGCCGGGAAGCACTTCGGCGACGATCTCGGTGATCCCGAGGCGGGCGGCCACCCCGGATGCCGCTCCCCTCGCATCGCCCGTGACCATGGCGACCACGAGGCCCCGCGCCTTCAGGGCCGAGACCGCCTCGGCCGCATCCGTCTTGATCGGATCCGACACAGCCACGAGGGCGGCAAGGCGACCCTCGATGGCGATGTAGAGGGGGCTCTTTCCCTCCCCCTCCAGTCGGGATGCCGCCTCGGCGAGATCGGCCACGGCGATGCCGTGCCCCTCCAGATGGCGCCGTGCGCCGACGATGATCGCCCGCCCGCCGACACTCCCCTCGACGCCGTGGCCCGGCACGGCCTCGAACCGGTCGACGGCAAGCAGGGAAAGGCCCCGTTCCCCGGCCGCCTCGACGAAGCTGCGCGCGATGGGATGTTCGGACCGCGCTTCCAGCGAGGCCGCGAGAAGCAGCACCCTATCGGGCTCGAATCCCTCTGCCGTGACGAGGTCGGTGAGGGCGGGCCTGCCCTCGGTGAGGGTTCCGGTCTTGTCGAATGCCACGACCTTGGCGTCGCGCAGGGCCTGTAAGGCGGCGCCGTTGCGGAAGAGCACGCCGAGTTCCGCCGCGCGGCCCGTGCCGACCATGATCGAGGTCGGCGTCGCAAGTCCCATGGCACAGGGGCAGGCGATAATGAGGACGGCGATCGCGTTGACGAGGGCGAGACCGAGGGCGGGGCTCGGACCGAAGGCGAGCCATCCGACGAAAGTCGTCAGGGATGCGGCGATGACGGCCGGCACGAACCAACCGGTCACCCGGTCTATCAGGGCCTGGATCGGCAGCTTGGCGCCCTGCGCCGCCTGGACCATGGCCACGATCTGCGCCAGCACCGTTCCGGCGCCGATCGTGTCCACGCGAAGATCGAAGCCGCCATGGGTGTTCAGCGTACCGCCGACCGTGCGGTCACCCTCGCGCTTCCGCACGGGCAAAGGTTCGCCGGTGACCATGCTCTCGTCGACAAAGCTGCCCCCCGCGACGACCACGCCATCGGCGGCGATGCGCTCGCCGGGACGGACACGGACGATGTCGCCGCGCCGAAGGGACGCCAGGGGAATGTCGCTTTCGCGCCCGTCCCGGATGATGCGGGCGGTCGTCGGCGCCAGCCCGACGAGGTGCGCGATGGCCGCGCCGGTACGGCCCTTGGCCCGAGCCTCCAGGGTGCGGCCGAGGAGGATCAGTGTGACGATGAGAACAGCGGCTTCGAAATAGAGATGGGCCGTCCCCGGCGGCAGGATCCACGGCGTGAGGACCGAGACCAGGGAATACGAGTACGCGGCCCCGGCGCCGAGGGCGACGAGGGCGTTCATGTCCGGATGCCCTTTCAGCAGGGCCGGGATGCCCTGCCGGAAGAAGCGCCGTCCGGGCCATGCGAAGACGAGGGTGGCGAGGAAGGCCTGAAACAGGCCGGCCGCCGTGCCGAGATGGGCGTGGATGGCCTCGCCGAAGCCAGGGACCAGGTGCCCCCCCATGTCGAGGACGACGATCGGGGCCGACAGGGTGGCGGCGATGATGGCGTCGCGTTGGAGCGCCGCCGCCTCGCGCTCGTGCCGGTCCTCCGGCACACCGACGCTTCCCTCATCAATGGGAGAGGCTTCGTAGCCGGCGGCCGTCACGGCCTCGACGAGATCCGCGACGTCGACCGCTCCTTCGGCATGGCGCAATGTGGCCCGCCCGGTGGCAAGGTTCACATCGGCCCCCCTTATCCCGTCCAGCGCGAGAAGCGCGCGCTCCACGCGGCCGACGCAGGACGCGCAGGACAATCCGCCGACCGACAACTCGGTGACGGCCTCGGGCACCTCGTAGCCGGCCTTACCAATGGCAGCGACGACGCTCGCCGGGTCACCGTCCAGAATCAGGCTGGCCCGGCCGGTGGCGAGATTAACGGCGACGTCCGATGCGCCGGGGAGCGCGGCGAGGGCGCGCTCGACCCGGCCGACGCAGGACGCGCAGCTCATGCCGACGACCGGAAGGTCGAGACGACGTCCCGTGCCGGGGCGCTGCTTGGGGGAAGCGATCACGGTATCCATACGGCCCTATGTGGGGCTTCCCATCGTGGGAAGGTCAAGGCTGCGACGCATGGCTCATGGCGTTGCGTACGCATGGCGTCCGGGGCGTTTCCGCGTCATAGGAAGGCGATGATACAGCCTCTCGACACCTGCATGCGAACCTTGAGCGCGCTGATCTCCTCCGACATCCCGGCGGGTGAGGCCGAGGCCAGTGCCTGCATCGAGACCTATCTCGCGACGTTTCCCGGTCCGGCGAAGCAGGTGGCGGCCCTGAGCATGCTCGACCATGCGGTCGACCAGCGCTTGAGCCCCTCCCCGTTCCTGCCCGTGCTGAAGACGATCATCGAAGCCCAGTACAAGCGCCTCGGCACCAGCCGGAACTGACCGACTCGGATCAGCCGATGGTGGACGCTACCGCGGCCGATGACTGCTCTGGCAGCAGCGCGCGGACAGTGGTGCCCCGATCCGGCTCGCTCTCGATGACGAGCTTGCCGCGGTGGCGGTTGACGATGTGCTTGACGATGGCGAGGCCGAGGCCGGTCCCGCCCTTCTGGCGGCTCGAAGCCACATCGACCCGGTAGAACCTCTCCGTCAGTCGGGGGATGTGCTCGGGTGCTATACCCGGTCCATCGTCCCGCACGCTGAGCGCGATCTGCGGCTTTCCCGACGCTGGACGAAAGGTCCGTTCGAGGCCAACGACGACGTTACCGCCCCCATACTTCACCGCATTCTCCACGAGGTTCTCGACCACGCGAGCGAGTTCATCGCGTTCGCCAAGCACGTGATAAGCGGGATCCGGCGCGTCGAGGGTCACGCTCACGCCGCGCTCTCGGGCAAGCGGCCCCTGCATGTCCACCATCTGTCGCGCGATCTGGCCGAGATCGACGACCTGCGTCGGCGGCACGTGCTCGCGCAATTCGATGCGCGAGAGCGACAGCAGGTCGTCGATGAGGCGCGTCATGCGCTGGGCCTGAGTCTTCATGATGCCGAGGAACTTTTCCCGGGCCGGTGCATCCGCCTTGGCCGGCCCCTGCAGGGTCTCGATGAAGCCAAGGAGGGAGGCGAGCGGCGTGCGAAGCTCATGGCTGGCATTGGCGACGAAATCGACCCGCATCGCCTCCAGGCGACGCGCGGCCGTGAGATCGCGCAGGAACAGGACGACGTTGGGCTGTCCGCCCCCCGGGCCGTCCGGCATGGGCAATGCGCCGATTTGGACCTCGAACGCCCGTTCGGTCGGCACGCGCGTAGTATAGAGGGTCTTCAGCGGGGCACCGGTGCGGAGCACCTCCTCGATTCCGTCGAGCACGTCCGGCGCCCGCAGGGCAAAGGAGAGCGGGTGCTTGAGCTTGAGGGCCGGCAGGAGCATGCGCGCGGCCGGATTGACTTCGATCACCACGCTACGCCGATCCACGAGGATCACTGGATCGGGGATGTTGGCCAGAAGGGCCTCGGCGATGGAATGGCGCGTACGGGCAGCGACCTCGGTCGGGGCCACCCTCCTTGGCCGGCTCAGGCTGCCGACGAGGCCACCCGCAATGACCGCCACCACACCCGCCGCGACGACGGCGGGATCGAGGTCGCCTCTCATGCTCGAGGCAACGACCGTGATCGTGGCGGCGATGCCTGCGCCGATCCAGGCCGATCTTCGCGCGCCAGGGGCCATCGTTCACCGTTCCACGACCGGAAACATTGCTCAGGAGTTGCTGGACGCGGAAGGCGATGTTCCGCGCAGGCGCCGGACGATCTCGTAGAGTCCGAGCATCACCAGGGCGACCACGAACGGGACGAGGTAATAGCAGACTCGGAACAGCAGCAGAGAGCCGAGAACCTGGTCCCGCGGAAGGCTCGACAGGGCGAGCAGGATCGTCGCCTCGAACACTCCGAGCCCACCGGGTGCGTTGGAGGCGATGCCAAGCATGGCCGCCAGCACGTAGACACCGACGAAGGTGGTGAACCCGATGGTCGAACCGGCCGGAAGTAGGACATAGAGCGTCGCCGCCGCAGCGCAGACATCGCCGATGCCCACCACCATCTGGCTCATGGACACCGTGGCGCCGGGCAGTTCCAGGGACCAGCCCTTGACCTTGACGTGGCGGCGCTTGAGCGAGACCCAGCCCAGATAGCCGAACACCATGAGCAAGGCCGCAAAGCCCACGCCCTGGTTGAGACGTATGCTGGTGAAGGTGAGTGCCGCCAGTTGCCCCGCCTCAACCACGAGGCTGAGCCCGAGGACGACGCCCATGCCGAGCCAGAAGGTAAAGCCCGCAATGACAGTGAGCGCCGCGATCTTGGCCGCGCTCAAGCCCTTCTTCGAGTAGATCCAGTAGCGGATCGTCCCCGCCGTCAGGAGTGGGAAGCCCAGGGTGAAGCTGACCGCATAGCTGGTGAACGAGGCCAGAGCCGTCGTACTGTAGGGAACCTTGATCTTGAGTTGTCTCAGGGCAAGGGCGTCGTAGCAGGTGAGGAAGAGATAGCTCACCCCGACGAACAGAAAGGCGAAGCCGAGCTGTTCGCCGGTGGCCGCCGTCAACGCCGTATGGAGTTCGGCCCAGGTGACCTGCTGCGACAGCTTCCACAGCACGCCGAGTGACACCGCGAAGATGACGATGCTGGCAGCGGTGCCGAGCCAGGCGTAGCGGTTTCTGTAGGATCGCTTTGGAGAGGGCGAAGCGCATTCCTCGGCCTCGGCCGTCGTCACGACGGCGGCCGGCTTCACGTCGGCCTGCCGATGATGGTCTCCCGCAAAGTTCATGTCGTCGGCGTCCGCCTCCGCCGGCCTTCCCGCCCAACCTAGACGGCGGCGTGGATTGGGACCGAGCTTTTGCCGGACCGCGGCCCGTGCTCCGGCATTTAGGGTCTTTGTGTCCGGATGGCCAGTCACCTCGGCCCTTCCGCTGGTGACGGACGATCTGGCAGCAGCATCGCGGCGGCCTGGCCGAGACCCTCGACGATCCGTTGCGCCACCAGGGGCGAGGTGCAGACGAAGGTTGGGCTCGGATGCGGAATGGCGAGAATCGGTATCCCCGGCCGGAGCCGTGAGAGCGGTTCGCGCGACAGGCCGGCCACGCGCCCGGCCAGCACCACGACGGCGAGGGACGGAAGCAGATCGATGAGCGGCGCCAGATATGTAGCGGCGGACGCGATCTCGGCTTTCCCCGGCGCTCGATTGGGGGCGCCGGGCGCGTGGATGATCCAGGGAACGGCGTTCCAGATGAGACTGTCGCGCCGTGCAATACCCGCCTCCGCCATGAAGCGGAACAGGTTGGCGGCGGTACCGGTGGGGTTGTCGCGCGAGACGAAGCCGGTGCGGCCGATGCTCGAGCTCGGCGTCTCTAGCAGCAGGAGAATCCGCGCCCCGATCCCGCCATCCCGTGGATCCGCGTCCGGCACCTCCGCCGCCTGCTCCGCCGAGATCCGTCGCGCCAGCGCGCGCAACGGAGCGACATGCGCCGCATCTCGGCATGCGCGACGGAGGGCGACTTGCTCCGGATCGGCGAGGCTTTTGGGACGGACCGCGTCAGGCTCGGGCGCCATGGACCTCGAACAGCGCGGCGGCACCGGCGGACAACGTACCGGTAAGGCGGAACCGCTCGGTCCGCGCCTCGACCGTGAGACGCTCCATCAACCCTTCCACTCCACCGAACTGGAACCCGAGTTGCGTCGCATAGGCCGAGCAGGAAGCGCCCTTCCGCGCCTCGGCCGTGGCGGAATAGCGACACGCGCGCTCCGGCAACGCATGGAAATCGCTCTTGAACGGCTCCTTCGGCGCGGCGTCGCGAACGGTGTAGGGAAAGTCGCGCCACCACAGGATCGGGACGCTCCATCGCGCCTGGCATATGGCACGGACCAGCTGGACATGATCGACATGGCCGCCGACTGCCTGCGGGGCGAGGACGAAATCGGGAGAGACGTCGGCGACGAGGCGAGAGACCGCATCGCCGAGGTTATCGACGATCTCGTCGTCGCCGCGAGGATCCGCGAACAGCTCCCGTGCCGAGCCGTAGCCGCGATGCGGTGCTTCCCGGAACGGCAGGTGCAGGGGCGGCGCGATACCAAGCGCTTCGGCCGCCCGCCGGTCCTCCTCCCGCCGGAGGGCCATGTAGTCGATCTCCGGCCCCAAGCCCTTGTCGGTCTGGCAGGCGAGGGCAAAGCCCTTGGGGTCGGGGACGGTGCCGGTGAAGATCGTCGCCATCACCACCTGCCACCCGGCTTCGGCCAAGGTCGCCAAGGTTCCGCCGCAAGAGAAGGCGGCATCGTCGAGATGGGGTGAGAGCGCGAGGGCGACGGGCATGGTCAGAGCAGATGCGGCTCGGCGCGGAACCGGCAGTTCGGGTCATGCGGCAGGGTGTCGGCGAAGTCGGTCCGGGGCCGCTCGCCCGCTACCTCGGCATAGACGTCCATGATCTGGCGGCCAACCGCTGTCCAAGAGTAGACGCGGCGGCATTCGTCGAGCCCGTCTCGGGCAAGACGCCGCCGCAGGGGCTCATCCTCGATGACACGCTGAAGCGCATCCGCCAAGGCGGTGACATCGCCGGGCTTGACCAGCAATCCGTTCTCGCCATCGCGCAGGCAGTCGGACACGCCCACGGCGTGGGTCGAGACCACGGCGAGCCCCGCCGCCATGGCTTCCAGGATGGTGTTGGAAAAGCCTTCGGCATAGGTCGGCGAGACGAAGACGTCTGCCTGTCGGTAGAGGTCGGGCACGGTGTGGTAGTCCGCGTAGCCGGTGAAGCGGATCTCGGCCTCGGAAAAGTTCAGCTCGGCGGCACGGGCTTTCGAGGATTCTACGTCAGGCCCGATGCCGGAGACGATCGTTTCGAACGGGACCCCGCGAGAGCGCAGCAGGCCGAGCGCATCGATGAAGTCGAGCACGCCTTTCCGGCGGTCGACGCGGCCGTGATAGAACAGCCTCACCGGCCCATCATGTTCGGCAGATCCGGGGGTGAAGCGAGCCGTGTCCACGGCGCCGGGTACGATGGTGAAGCGGTCCGGGTCCGACCCCAGCCGATCGCAGACCTCCTCCACGAAGGAGCGGCCGCCGATGAGAAGGGCGTTGGCCTGGGCCAGCACTTCGCACATGGCGACGCGATGGGTCTCGCAGCAAGAGCCGACCCAATGGCCGTCGCCGCCCTGGATCGAGACGACGTTGGGAATGCCGATCCGCTTTGAGGCGATCAGCGTCGCCCAGCCGGTTGGATAGCCGTATTGGGCGTGGAGAAGATCGAAGGGCCGGCGCGCGTGTTCAGCCACGATGGTCTCCACCATCGTCTCGATGTCGCGCTCGAAATCGCCGTTCGCCTGCTCGCCGACCTGTTCGAGACCGATGACACGCACGCCGGGCACGGAGGGGGGTGGCCCGCCGCCATAGACGCGGGTACCGAATTCATCGCCCCGGTACTGGCTGATCATCGTCACGTCGTGGCCGGCCTCGACGAGTTCGCGCAACAGGTTCTGCGCGTACACGCTCATGCCGGAAATCGCCGGGAAGTAGCGGCGGCTGACGAAGCAGATCCTCACGCGTTCACCTCTGCCTTGTGATTGCGGCAGGTCCGCAGATAGTCGAGCGACTTCGGCACCATCACGTCGGCCCGATGACTCTCGCGTGAGAGTTCGACGCAGACGAGACGCTGGAAGCCGATGGCGTCGAGGGCATCGAGAACGCCCGCGACATCCATGTCGCCCTCGCCGAAGGGAAGATGGATATGCTCGCCCCGCGCCATGTCCTCGATCGCCACGGTGCCGATCGCATCCGCGAATTCCACCACGGCCGCCGCCGGATCGCGCTCGCCGGTGACAAGGCAATGGCCGGTGTCGAGGGCGAGTCTCAGGCCTTCGATGTTCAAGGCGGCGAAATCGTCGAGAGTCTCGACCAGCATGCCGGGTTCGGGCTCGAGGCAGGCGACGATGCCCTGCTCACGGGCGTAGGCCGCGATTTCGGCGACGCCATCCGCGAACCAGAGTTTCGCCTCGTCACGATCGATGCCGGGTTTGGGCACGCCGGCCCAGAACGACACGGCCTCCGCATGCAGGATGACGGCGATGTCCACCGCACGCTTCAAGAAGCCGATGCGCCGGGCGCGCCCGGACGCGTCTCCGCTCACCAGGGTCGGTTCGTGCTTGGCCTTTGGATCGAGGAGGAAGCGGGCACCGGTCTCGATGACGCTGCCGAGGCCGAGCCGCTGCAGCCGGCTCGACACGCGCTGGGCCTCCTGGATCCAGTTTTCCGCGAACGGATCGAGATGGTGGATGTCGAGGGTCAGGGCCACGCCCTGGTAGCCGGCATCGGCGATGAGATCGATGGCGTCGTCCAAGCGGTGGTTGGCCGTGCCGTTGGTGTTGTAGGCGTAGCGCAGGCTCATGCGGCGCGTCCCTGCTGCTCGAGACGAAACGGCGCGTGGTGGGATTCCGGCTCGCGGTAGAGCGGGTAATGCCGCCCGACGATCTCGTCGGCCAGGGCAACGTCGAAGAGCGGCTGGCCGCCGAGGCGCTCGATCGCTTCCGGTGTGAGACGCACGGGAAGCTTCGTCTCGCTGGCCTTGCCGAACGAGATCAGCGGATGGTCGCGCGCGATCAGTTTGGCGGCATTGCGTTCGCCGATGCGGTGATAGCTCATCGTCTCGACTTCCAGCCCCGGCACGATCGCCTTGACCACGCCGACGCTGCCGCCGGGCGGGGAGCAATCGACGTAGAGCACGTCGAAACCGGCCTCTTCGAGCCGCTCGCGGGCGATCCGTCCACGGGCATGGCCATCGGGAGCCTCGGTCGTCGGCAGGTCCGTGAACGCCTTGGTGCTGCGCTCGGAATAGACCGTGTCCTTCAGGACGTCGCGCAGCCCCTCCGGTGGCAGGACGATCCATTCGAGCATCGCCTTGAGGGCACGGCTCTCCTCCAAGTCGAGGCTCGGCAATGCCTTCTGGATGAAGGCTTTGACGTAGCCCGGCGGCGTCACCCGTTCGGCGAAGGAAAGGGGGCCGTGGCCGAAGGCCTTGCGCACGCGAGCCGCCTGGAATTCGAGGAGCGCCTTGCGCAAGGCCCGCTCGCGGTCCGGATCACAGGCCTCGCCGCAGGCGGAGAGGGCCACGGGGACCGGCGCGTCGGCGGGATTCCGGTCGTGACCGACGACATAGATATTGGCGAGGCCGAACTGGTCGGTGGCGAATTTCGGCAGTGCCCGGATGCCGAGATCATCGAGACGGGCGAGCATCGCCCTGTTCTCCGGGCCGATCCCGTCGAGATCGAGCATCACGCCCTGGTCGAGGGCGCGGAACAGCAGACCGTTGCCGTCGCGCTGGAGCAGTTCGAGCAGGCCGTGACCGAGGGCGAAATCCACGTCCGGCCCGGCACCGAGGCCATTGGTGATGAGGTTGGTGAAGGGCTTGTAACCCTCCGACAGTTCGAAATAGTCCGTGGCCGCGATGTCGAGGGGCATCAGAACGGTCTCACCGGTGCGCGCCCGGACGCTCGGTGTCCATTCGAGCACCGAATCGCGGCCAACCGGGGAGCCGGCGGGCAGGCACAGGGTGAGCGGATCGGCCACCGAGCCAGCGCCGAAGACCTTGGCGAGGTCGTGGTAGGAACCGCGCTCCTTCTTGCGCGGCATCACCGCCAGCGACGGCATCAGGTTCTCGGCGATTTCGGCCACTGCGCCGATCAACGCCTCGTCGTCGGTGGCGCCGTAACCGATGCCGCTCGGCATGGCGCCGACAAAGAACGGATCGTCGAGGAACAGCGAGACGAACCAGACTGGGATACCGGTCCGGTCGAGGGGAGCCAGGGGAAAGCCGACGATGCGCCCCTTCGGCAGGATGTCGAGATAGGCGCGCACCGGCTCGGGCAACGACGCGGGCAGTCCTTCGATGGCCCGTGGACCGCCGTAGGTGTAGGGCCGGGGGGACTTGATGCGCGGGTCGCGCGCCCGGGCGTCCTGGTCGTGTTCGCTCATGTCGGTCACTTCCCGGTTGCTCTGATCATCCCTCTTCATCGTGAGGTGCCGCTTCAGCGGCCTCGAAGGAGGCCTCCAACATGCATGTATGAACTGGAGGTCTTCTTCGAGGCCGCCGCTTGCGGCGGCGCCTCAGGATGAGGGAAGGGGTAGGATGTTGTTACGCGGTCGAAACCCCGATCTCGACTCCGGCTTCGGATCGCCACCGCCGGATAGACCTTCGTAAGCCCGCGCCAGAAGCCGCATCGTGTGAAGGTCGCGTTCGGCACTGTACGCATCGCGCTCAGCCGGCCGGCGCAGGGCGGAGCCGAAGGCGCGGACTTGTTCAAGAAAGGGCGAGGCCTCCGCGTCGAATGAGATCGCTTGCGCCTGCCCGCTGACACCGTCGGTGAAGGCGAGCGTACCGCCTGCCACCTGCCCCATGGTGTCGATGGCGGTGAGCGCCCCGCTGGTGCCGATCACCTCGAGGCGGCGGCGCGGCAGGACGTCCGGGCAATTGTAGGCCACGTGCAGATTGGCGAGGATCCCGGAGGGGGTGCGGCCGATGAGAAGGGCGCCATCGTCAACGGCGTAATCCTGCGCCCTCGCCTGGGTCAGGGCGGCGATGTCCTCGATGGATTCGTCCAGGAGAAAATCCACGAGATCGATGCCGTGGGGCGCCAGATCCATCAGGGCGCCGCCGCCCGCCTTCACCGGATCGATGCGCCAATTGTCCTGGCCGGCAAACGAGGTCCAGGCCCGGTCGAGCCAGCAGGCATAGACAACACGAATGGTGGTCACGGCCCCGATGCGACCCTGGCGGATCGCGTCGCGCATGGCTCGATGGGCCGGATGATGGCGCTGGTCGAAGGCGGTGCCGTAGAAGATGCCGCCTTTCCGGACCGCCGCGACCATCGCCTCGGCATCGGCGAGCGAAGCCGCCATCGGTTTTTCGCAGAGCACGGCCTTGCCCGATGCGGCCAGGGCCTCCACCGCCTCTCGATGGAGGTGGTTCGGGGTCGCCACGTAGACCGCCTCGACCTCCGGCTCCGAGAGCAGACCCGCGATGTCCGCATGAGCGCGCGCGCCCTCGGCCTCGGCCGCCGCGCGCGAGGCTTGACCGGGATCGGACACGGCGACCAGCCGATGCCCGGCGCCGCGGATGCCCGGTGCCATGTAATCCCGCGCGACCCAGCCGTAGCCGACGATGCCCCAACCGATGCAATCGCCCATCACCAGCGCTCCGGCAGATCGACGAATTCGCGGCGGCGGACACGGTCCTCGTGGGGCGATTGCTCGCCGCCGACCCAGTCGAGGATCTCGGGTCCGTCCGAATGCGACGGATAGGTCACCCGAGGCGCGTATTCCGCCTCGTAGCGTTCGGAGGGCCAAGCGATAGTGTAGCCGCCCGCCGGATCGGGCTCGTAGAGAGGGTTGAGGCGAAGGGAGGTTCCCTCGCTCGGCAAGGTCAAACCGTCGAGGATGGCACGGGGAGCGGGCCGCATCCCGGCGCCAGCCACCACGGAGAACGCCTCGACATGACGCAGATCGGCCGGGCGTCGCGGCGACGGCGCGCGTTTCTCGACGAGGGCGCGGGTGAGTTCGTCGTCGTCGTAGACGAGAGCGTCCGGAAACAGCTCTTCGATCTCGTCCGCCGACACCGCGCGACCGGCCGAGAAGCCTGGTCGTTCGGAATTATGGATGTGGCTGAGAACGAGCCAGCCGTCGTCGCCGGCATTCTGGCGGAGGCATTCGAGAACGGCCGGCTTGTCGTCGAGGAAGTAGAATGCGTCGTTGCAGACGACGAGATCTACTGGCGCGCCGGGGATCGGCCAATGCGGCGAGCCCGCGTCGAAACAGACGAACTGCGCCGTCTCGCCGACGACCCAATGGCGCGCCACCCAGAGCTTGGCGAAGACCACGTCGGCCCCCGCCACCTTGACGCCGCGGGCCTGGATCTCGCGCAGGTAATGGCCGATGCCGCAGGCGAATTCGAAGACGCAGAGAGGGTCGTTCCAATGCGCTTCGAGCAGCGTCAGGCCGGCGAGGAAGGTCGGATCGGTCCAGCGGTGCAGGAAATAGTCGCCGACCCGGCCCCAACCGAGACAACGCACGGCGTCCCGCAGGCTCGCCTTGTTCCGGTCGCGGACCAGGGCATGGAGATCCAGGGGATCGGCCGGCGGGCCGGTCCACCAATCGTCCTGATCGGCGAGCAGCCCCTCCAGGGCGAGATCGTGCTGATCGCCGTCCAAAAGGGCGAGGGTCGCCGCCACGAGCTCGTCGCGCCCGGTCCGGAGATAGGGAATGCCGTCAACGACCGGCCAGCGCGCATTGGTCACCACATCGCGCAGGGAATGCGGCGTGTCGGCTTTGAGCGCGTGTCCCGTCTGAGGGGAGAGGAGGTCGAATGGAATCATGACACGCGGTCCATCCTGCCGCAGCGGACCATCACGGGATTCGCATATCCCTGAGGACCCTGTCGTGAAAGCCCTTCACCGGGCCGGCATGGACCAGCTCCATGTCGTCGAGCACGGTCTCCATGGTCAGCGAAGCGGCCTTAAGGTGCTGGGAAATCTGAAGAACACGGTCGATGCAATCGGCAGCGTGGAAGGCACGGCCCTCGGCCGTGGCATCGTCGGGGAGGATCGCACGTGCTCGCTCCACGGTCTCGCGCAGGGGTGCATCGAGCTCGTCGAGGGCCCATTGCGTGGTCCGCGCCATGATCGGCGCGAGATGGTCGCCGAGGAGCATCTCACCGGTGAAACCGGCATCGGGCATCGCCGCGTTGTGGAAGTGGTGGCTCATGGCCGCGAGAAAGACGAGGGCGGGGTCGGCCCGGTAGAACGGGCTCAGAACGACACCGTAGACCGCCACCATCAGGCAATGTTCCGAATGGTTTTCCGGCGGTTCCAGCAGGATGCGGGGCCTGCCGGGACAGGTCACACCGGCGCGCGGCTGATGGTTCAGTGCCGCCACGAAGCCCGGCAAAGGACCGCCATGCACACCCCCGTTCGTGCGCAACGCGACGGCCAATCGCCGCTTCAGTTCAGGGTCGACCATGGCGGTGACGGCGTCGAGCCCGGACGTGAGAACGTCACCGATTTCCGTCTCGCCGAGCCCGGCGGCGGCGAGGAAGGCGGCGTCGAGATCGCAGAGCCGAGAGGCCGCCAGCGCCTTGGCGGTGATGTCGAGGGCGACGGCCTCGGGATCGGAGCCGCCCGTCAGGCCCGACCAGCCCTGCGCGAACAGCCGCTCGGCGATGGAGCCGATGCGCCCGGCCGAATGCACGCGCTTCAGGTCGTTGAGCTCGACGAACAGCTCACGCAACGCGAAGGGGGCAGCCATGCCGCCCCCCGTATCGGATGACGTCATTGACGCACGCCGAGCCAATCGAGGAGCATGTGCTGCTGCTTGCCGAAATCGTGCTCCGGACCGTGGCCGTTGGCGACCATGGGGGCCTTGAAGAACGAGGACAGCTGCTCCTGCGGGCCGCTCTCGCCGCGCTTCTTGGCGAGGTCGAGGACGCGGGCGATCTCGATCACCAGGGGGGCGGCCAGGATGGAATCCTTGCAGAGGAAGTTAACCTTGATCTGCATCCGCTGACCGAGGAAGCCGGTGACGTCGATATTGTCCCAGGCTTCCTTGTCGTCACCGCGCGGGCGGTAATAGTGGATGTGGACCAGATGGTCCTCCACGGGATAGCCGAGGATCGAGTCGAGCACCGTGCCCTTGGTGTTCAGCTTCGACTGGAGCGAGTCCTTGTCGTTGAGGGCGAGACCGTCGCGGTTCCCGAGGATGTTGGTGGAGAACCAGCCATCGACGTGCAGCGCACGGGCCTTGAGGGCCGGCGCGAGGACCGTCTTCATCATGGTCTGGCCGGTCTTGCCGTCCTTGCCGGCCAGCGGCACGCCCATCTCGCGGGCCAATTCCATGAGTGCCGGTACGTCGGCCGCCACGCTCGGGGTGAAGTTGGCGTAGGGCACGCCGCTCTGGATCGCCGCATAGGCGTAGAGCATCGCCGGGCTGATGGATTCGTCGCTCGAATCGAGACCCTTCTCGAAGGCGGCGCGCGAGTTGAGGGCCGGCGCGTTCAGGTCGGGCCAGCGCTCGGTGGAGGCGAGATTGATGACGACGACCTCGTCGAGATTGCTCTCGAGGCGGAAGCGGCGAAGGTCGTTGGCGATGACGGATACCGCCTCGCGGTGATCGGCGGCGACGATGCGGTTGGCACCCTCGATGTTCTTGCAGAACTTGGCGCTGCCGACAGCCGGCCAGGGCTTGATGCCCTTGAGCACCTGGGCGCCGTTCTCGATATCCTGCTTGGTCAACACACCGTGACCGGTGGCGGCAGAGGCGAGATCGTCGTCGTTCAGATCCCAGCCGCCGAAGACGAGATCCTTGTAATCGGCCATCCCTGCGACCGAGAGACCCGCGAGGGGCAACCCGTCGAGGCGGTTCGATCCAGATTTGATCATCTCGATGCCGGCGATGGCTGTGGTGGCGACGGCGCCACCCATACCGACGAAGGCAACGCCGACGCGGCGACCGGTCTGCATGCTCATTGGAAAAAGGCTTCCTTCAATGGGTCCATCGGGGCGAGTCTCGTCGATGTCTCGACATCGCCCTCTGGGACCATCGTAACTGGGCTACGGAGCCTTCGTTCCAACCCCGGCCAGAATGCCTTTTTGACGCGGCCTCTCTGAACCGCATCCGAACGATTACTTAAAATATCGTTAAATCATAGCCTTAACCGTTCCTTAAGCGTGCCACGCTTGAATCACGGAGCTGTCCCATTGTGGTCACAGCTCCCGGCGAGATGTCCGCTCGCTGAACTGATCGAAGCCGCGTCCTAGAACGCCGCGGCACGAACAAGGAACAATGATGGGGCTTTTCCCGGAGCCGGCGCACTGCGCCGACGACGCGTGCCGTCTCGTGCCCAACGAGACCCTGGATCGTGAAGAGACGGTGGCCTGGCTCAAGCCCGGCTTCCTTCGCGGCGCAAGGAAGGCACGCACCACGGTATCGGCCCGACTCACCGTCGCGAAGATCGCGATCGGCCTGCTGCTCGGCTCCGGCCTGCCGCAGAGTGCCCTGGCACCGGCCGCCACGGCCCATGACCGCATCGACCTGCGGGCCTCGGTGGCGAGTGATTTTTCGGCCGCCACCATCGACAAACCCTCGGATTGGCAGGGAGTTCCCCTCCTCGACCAGGAACCCGCCACGGCGAGCCTGATCGAGTCCGATCTCGCCTCGCTTCCGCAAAGCCGCGAGAGCGCCGGGCGGGACGTTCTCCGGTTCGGCGACATGAATGTGCCGCGCGACATCGTGGAGACGATCCTGAAGGCGTCGTCCGAGACCGGCGTCGATCCGGTCTACATGATGGCGCTCGCCGACAAGGAATCGAGCTTTTCGACCACGGTGAAGGCGTCGACGTCGTCGGCCGAGGGGCTGTTCCAGTTCCTGTCCGCCACCTGGCTGGAACTGGTGCGGACCTACGGTGCCCGCTACGGCTATGAGGCCGAGGCCAACGCCATCACCGGCCGCGGCGGCGCCATCACCATTCAGGACGACGCCACCCGCACCCGCGTGCTGCGCCTGCGCCAGGACCCCTATGTGGCCGCCCTGATGGCCGGCGAGCTGATCAAGCGCGACCGCGCCCGCATCGAGCAGCGCATCGGCCGCGAACTGAAGACCTCGGAACTCTATCTCGCCCATTTCCTCGGCACGTCGAGCGCCGGCAAGTTCCTGGCGCTCAGCACCGACAACCCGGATGCGCTGGCCAAGCAGGCGTTCCGCGCCGCCGCCCGCGCCAACCGCAGCCTGTTCACGGAAAAAGCCGGCAAGCACCGGCGCAGCCTCACCGTCGCGGAAGTCCGCGAGCGTCTCGGCGACATGATCGACCGCCGCCTCGACCAGTATGAGGGCGTCACCGCCCTGGTCGGCACGCAGGACTCCGCCCCGGACATCGCCGGCGATCCAAGCCAGGCCTCCGCCCTCCTCGATGCCAGCCTGCGCGTCTCGGCCCCGACCCACCGGATGCAGATGACCGAGGCCTTGCCGAAGGAGTGACGCCTCGGCCGGGTTCGTTGCTCGGTCGGCGAACCGGGCCGCCGAAAAGGAGTGATACCGTCGGGGTTGCGAATGCTGGCCGACGCGGCATGCCATGACCTTCGAGCAGACACCTCCGCCATTCCGGGGCCGCGCGGCGGAACCCGGAATCCGCACCCGCTACGCGTGCTCGACATGGCCGCATTGGCGGTTCTGGATTCCGGGCTCGCCTGTGGCGACCCGGAATGACGGCGAGGGACAACCCCCAGGGAGCTCTGGTGACGCCGCCTCCGGCATGGCGCCCGGGGTTCTTTCCGGTCTAGAACCGCCGAGCCAGCGCCGACGGTAAGCCGACGGGACCTGCGCTCCTGGATCACGACCGGCGGCCGATGACAGATCAAGAACCGGAACGGCCGAAGCCCCCTGGCGCGCCGGATGCCCGAACCGCCGCCCGTGAAGCCGGACAGGCGGCGCGTGTCCTGTTCGGGCATCTCGGATTCCTCCTCGCCACGGCGCTGCGCGGTCTCGCGCGGGGCCTGCTTTCGATGGGGCGCGCGGCGGGACGGAGGCTCAGCGCCCTCGGCTCGAGACTCCGGGCGCGCACCGCTTCCCCGCAAACGAACGGCACGGTCGCGCCGCCTCCGGCCGGGATCGGTCCGGCCGCGCCGACGGCAGGCGCGGGCTGGCGCGGCCGATTGCAGCAGCGGCCCTATTTCGCCGCCGGTCTTGCGGCCCTCGCCCTGCCGCTGGTCTTCGTTGCAGGTCTCGTCCTCTACAGCTTTGCGACGCTGCCGCCGCTGGGCGGCGTGGTACCGGAAGGCGGCCAGCGCGCCCTCACGGTGGAGGCGGATGACGGACGGGTCTTCGCCACGCGCGGCGCTTTCCAGGGCCAGAAGCTCACGGCGGCCGACATGCCGGCCCATCTCGCCCAGGCCGTGGTCGCCATCGAGGACCGGCGGTTCTACTCGCATTGGGGGGTCGATCCGCGCGGGCTGGCACGGGCACTCTGGCGCAACACGGTGAGCGGCGGCGTGCGCGAGGGTGCGTCCACCATCACGCAGCAATATGTGCGGCTCACCTCCCTGACCCAGGAGAAGACGCTGCGCCGGAAGATCCAGGAAGCGTTCCTGGCCCTGCGTGTGGAGAGCACGCTCTCGAAGGAGGACATCCTCCTCGGCTATCTCAACACCGCCTATTTCGGGGCCGGCGCCTATGGCATCGACGCCGCGTCCCGGCGCTATTTCGGCAAGGGCGCGAAGGCGCTGACGCTCCCCGAGGCGGCCATGCTGGCGGGCCTCGTCAGGGCGCCGTCGCAATTGGCGCCGACGCGCAATTTCGGCGGCGCCAAGGAGCGCGCCGACATCGTGCTGCAGACCATGGTCGAGACCGGCGCGATCACCGCCGCCGAGGCCGACAAGGCCCGTGCGGAGACGATCACCCTGCGGACTCCGCCCGAGACTCCGCCGGGCACCAACTACTTCCTCGATATGGTGTCGGCGGACGCCAAGCGCCTGTCGGACACATCCGGCGACGTCACCCTGCGCACCACCCTCAACCTCGATCTGCAGAGCCTGGCGGAGGGCGTCATCGCCCGGCGGCTCGATGCGGAAGGGACGAAGAAAAAGGCGAGCCAGGGCGCCATGGTCGTCCTGAACAAGGAGGGCGCGATCCTCGCCATGGTGGGCGGGCGCGACTACGAAGACAGCCAGTTCAACCGGGCGACCCAGGCCAAGCGGCAGGCCGGCTCGCTGTTCAAGCTGTTCGTCTACCTCACCGCCTACGAGAAGGGCCTTTCGCCGGAGACGGTGCTGGTGGACCGGCCCATCCAGATCGGGGATTGGGAGCCGCAGAATGCGAGCGGCCGGTTCCGGGGGGCGGTCCCTCTCCGCACCGCCTTCGCCCAATCGATCAACACCATCGCCGCGCAGCTCGCCGACGAGATCGGCATGGCCTCCGTGATCGAGACCGCGCGCAAGCTCGGCGTCACCTCCGACCTGCCCAACGTTCCGAGCCTCGCCCTCGGCTCGGCGGAAGTCTCCCTGCTGGAGATGACACGGGCCTATGCCGGCGTGCTGGCAAGCGCGCAGCCCCTCGACACCTACGGCGTCCATGCCATTCGCGGCCCCGGCCCCGACCCGCTCTACCTGCGCCCCGACGCCAAGCCGACGACGCCCCTGCCGGGGGAGAGCCGCGCGATGATGCTCGATTCGCTCCAGGCCGTGGTGGACAGCGGAACCGGGCGGGCCGCGCGGATCACCAACCTCGCGGTGGGCGGCAAGACCGGGACGACGCAGGATTACCGGGACGCCTGGTTCGTCGGGGTGACGCCGGACCTCGTGGTCGGCGTCTGGGTCGGCAACGACGACAATTCCTCCATGAACAAGGTCGGTGGCGGCGACCTGCCGGCGGCGATCTTCAAGGATTTCACCCAGCGCGCCACGATCCAGATGGCGTCACGGCGCAAGCGCCCCTCCGCCGCCCGCGCCGAGCCGGCTCCGGCCGCCAAGGAGACCGCCGCCGCCGGGGCATTGCGCGGGGTGCCGGAGGTGATCGATACCGGAACCCTGTCGTTCCGCGGCCGGACGGTGCGCCTGCTGGGCGTCGACGGCGAGCGCGGTGCCCTGGCGCGCCAGCTCGCGCGCTATCTGCGCCGGCGCGAAGTCGTCTGTGCGCCGGCGGCCGGCGGCGCGACCGACGAGGCGCAGCCTGCGGGCCTGCGCTGCCAGATCGACGGCGATGACCTCGCCTCCCTGATCCTGACGGCCGGCGGCGCGCGCGCGTCCGAGGATGCCCCGTCGGACCTCCTGGCGGCGGAGGAGCAGGCCCGCTCCGAACGGGCCGGTCTGTGGCGGCGCGAGCGCTGATCCCGTCGATCCGGCGATCTTGCGAATCGCCGGACGGTCAGCGGAACGGCGGCTCGTCAAAACTCCTCAGCTTGCGCGAATGCAGGCCGTTGCGGTCGGCGCGGAGGATATCGAGGGCCGACAGGCCGATGAGCAGGTGCTCGGCCACCGCCCGTTCGTAGAAGGCGTTGGCCGCCCCCGGCAGCTTGATCTCGCCATGGAGCGGCTTGTCGGAGACGCAAAGGAGCGTGCCGTAGGGAACCCGCAGGCGATAGCCCTGCGCCGCGATGGTGCCGCTCTCCATGTCGACGCCGATGGCGCGGGACAGGTTGATCCGCCGCCGCTCCTGGCTGAAGCGGAGCTCCCAGTTGCGGTCGTCGTAGGTGACCACGGTGCCCGTGCGCAGGCGGCGCTTCAGGTCGTCGCTGGTCTCCCCGGTGACGCAGGCGGCGGCGGCCTGGAGCGCGAGCTGGACTTCGGCCAGGGCCGGCACCGGCACGTCCGGCGGCACAAGCTCGTCGAGGATACGGTCGCGGCGCAGATAGCCATGGGCGAGGACGTAGTCGCCGATGGTCTGCGACTGCCGCAGCCCGCCGCAATGGCCGACCATGAGCCAGCAATGCGGACGCAGGACCGCCAGATGGTCGGTGATCGTCTTGGCGTTGGAGGGGCCGACGCCGATATTCACCAGCGTCGTGCCCTGCATCGACCCGTCGGCACCGCGCGCCACGAGATGATAGGCCGGCATCTGGAACTTGTGCCAGGGCGAGGCGGCGATGAGGGCCGCCGGGTCGATGCTCGCCGCCTCCTCCCGCGAGACGGTGATGCCGCCGGGCAGGATCATGCGCTCGTAGCCGTCCCGGCCGCCGGCGAGCTGCTCCAATCCGTGGCGGATGAAGCCGTCGACGTAGCGGTGGTAGTTCGTCAGCAGGATCCACGGCTGGACGTCGCGCCAATCGCAGCCGGTGTAGTGGACGAGGCGGCGGAGGGAATAGTCGACCCGGATCGCGTCGAACAGCGCCAGGGGCTTGGGCTCTTCGACCGGCGCCACCCAGAGACCGTCGGCGATCTCGTCTCCCACCACCGAGAGCAGCGGGACGGGGAAGTAGGTGGCCAGATCGCGCGGAGTGATCCCGCTGCCCGAGAGGTTGGCGCCCGGCTCCAGCACGTAGGGATAGGGAATCTCCTGCGCGCTCAGGCCGACTTCGAGGGTCGCCCCGTAATCCCGCACCAGGGGCGTCAGCTGCTCCAGCAGATACGGCCGGAAATGCGCCGGCTGCGTCACCGTGGTGGCGTAGGTGCCGGGAGACTGGAACTTCGCCGTCGCGCGGGAAAAACGCGGGATCGGCCCGGACGGGTGATACGTGATCCGCAATTCGGGATAGCGGAACTGGAGCCGCTCCGCATGGTCGGGGGCGGCTCCCCCGTCGAGATAGCGGGTCAGGGCGGTCTGGAGCGACTGGATCGCACCCGCGTACAGGGCGGCGAGGCGGTCGACGGCGGTCTCGGCATCGCCCACGGATTCCATCGGGCGCCATTCGCTGGTGGTCACGCTCTCTCCTCGAAAGGCTTCGGCCCGAAGGCCGGGGGGGCGGATGGCGCCGCCGACGGAAACCTATACCGCGCCGTCGCCCGATGGAACGACGCGGCCCGCATGGCGGCGCGTCGTCGTCCGGCTTGCGAACGGGGGCGAGTTGTCCGACATGCTCAGTTCGAACGGCTCGCGCGGTCCCGCCGGGTAACGCCTCTCCAAGACCGATACGCATGATGAGCGACCCGATCGACCGGCGGCCCGGCGAAGAGACCGTCACGCTGCCCGAGTCCCACGATGCCGGGCTCTATTTCATCGGCCGTGTCCGAACCCCGTGGGCGAGCAGGGCCGAATGCCCCAAGAACGGGCTGCAGACCGACGCCGTCTGCACCCTGGAGGTCGATGCCGCCTTCGCCCCCGGTCTGCAGAACGTGGAGGGGGTGAGCCACCTCATCGTGCTCTATTGGATGGACCGGGCGGCGCGGGACATCGTGCGCCAGAGGCCGCGCCATGCGGAGGGCAGCCGCGGCACGTTCTCCCTGCGCTCGCCGGCGCGTCCCAATCCCATCGCGCTCTCGGTGGTGGAACTCCTCGGCATCGACGGGGCGACCCTGAGCGTCCGAGGGCTCGACTGCCTCGACGGCACGCCGCTCCTCGACATCAAGCCCTATTACGCGACAACGGATTCTCGGCCGGACGCCACCGTCGACAGGGCCGGCACGGCGAAGACCTTGGAGGTCTCGAAGACCTCGGAGGTCTCGAAGACTTCGGACTTGCCGGGAGCGACCCGGTGAGGGCGCTGCGCCTCGGCCTTGCCGGGTTGGCGATTCTGGGAATCGGCTTCGCCATCGGCTGGATCGAGAAGCCCCAGCGGCTCAACACCCAGCTCTACGCCACGGACAGGCTGCCTTCGGTCCAGGCGCATCTCGACGACGCGCCGCAGGGCTACATCTTCCTCGCCGGCGATTCGCAGGCGGAGTTGCAGAGCCCGGCCCAACGGGTCTGCGGCATGGAGATCGTCAATGGGGGCATCAGCGGCGCATCGGCCGCCGTCTACGCCGATCTCGTGGCCAAGTTGTCCGTGAAGACCCGCGCCCGCGCGGTGGTCGTCTTCATCGGAACCAACGACCTGCTGCGGAAGAAGGAGCCGCTGTCCGACAAGACGGCCTTGCGTTTCGACGAGGCGGTGGAGCGGATCGTGAAGCGGCTGCAGGCCGGCAGCGACCGTGTCGTGGTCGCCGCCGTCCCGCCGATCTCTCGTTCGGTGGAGAAGCGCTTCGAGCCTGCGGCGGTGGCGGCCTATTCCGCCCGGATCGAGGCCCTGTGTCGGCGCCTCTCCTGCGCTTACGCCGACCCCTTCGCAGACCTGCGCGACGGCGATACCGGGTTCGCCCTGCCCGGCGTCCTGCGCGACGATCTGCACATCGCAGATTACCGCCGCGTCATGCGGGCCCTGGAGCCCGCTCTCTGCGCGGTCTCGCCCTGATCAGGCCTCGGCGTGACGGGGCGCCGCCGTCGATGCACCGCCGTCCGGCCTCTCACCCTTCGGCGCCTTGATGCGGTACCAGCCGACATAGAGCGCGGGCAGGAAGAACAGGGTCAGGAAGGTGGCCGCGATGATGCCGCCGATCATGGCGTAGGCCATCGGCCCCCAGAACACCTCCCGGGCGATCGGGATGAGGGCGAGGCTCGCCGCCCCGGCCGTGAGGAGGATGGGCCGCATCCGGTGGCAGGTCGCCTCCACCACGGCGTCCCACGGGGCGTAGCCCTCGCGGTCGTACTCGTCGATCTGCATCACCAGGATCACCGAGTTGCGGATGATGATGCCGATGAGGGCGAGCACGCCGAGGATGGCGACGAAGCCCAGCGGCTTGCCGAAGGGCAGCAGGATCGCGACGACGCCGATGAGGCCCAGCGGCGCGACGCTCGCCACCAGGAACACCTTCTGGAAACTCTGAAGCTGGATCATCAGGAACATCGCCATGGCGAGCAGCATCACCGGCGCCACCGCCGCGATGGGTCCGCTGCCCTTGGCGCTTTCCTCCACCGCACCGCCGACGGCGAGGGTGTAGCCGTCCGGCAGGGTCTTCTCGAACGCCTTGATGGCCGGATCGAGGGCCTTGACGATGGTGGGCGCCTGAGTGTCGTCGACGATCGCCGCCCGCACGGTGATGGTGGGCAGGCGGTCGCGGCGCCAAACGATGGGCTGTTCGAGTTCGTAGCTCACCGTGGCGAAGGCCAGCAGGGGCACGACGCTGCCGTTCGACAGCGGCACCTGCAGGCTTTGCAGCGTCTCGACGGAGTTGCGTTCCACCGCCTGGGCGCGGCCGACCACGTCCACGAGGTAGATCGAATCGCGCACCTGCGTGATCGAACGGCCGCCGACGATGCCGTTGAGCAGGCCGGCGATGTCTTCCGAGGTCACGCCGAGCTGGCGCGCCTTGTCCTGGATGATGTCGACCTTCAGCACCTTGCCCGGCTCGTTCCAGTCGAGGTTCGGCAGACCGACATTCGGACTCGAGGCGACGATGGTGCTGAGCTGGAGCGCGAGGCCGCGCACCTTCTGGAGATCGGGTCCGCTGAGCCGGTACTGGATCGGCCGGCCCACCGGGGGCCCGAGGTCGAGGGAATGGACGAACACGTCGGTGCCGACGAATTCCTTGGCCGCCAGCGCCTCGAATTTCTGGATCATCTTGTCGCGCGCCTCGAGCGACGTCGTCACGACGATGACCTGGCCGAAGAACGCGTTGCCGAGCTGCTGGTCGAGGGGAAGATAGAAGCGGACCGCGCCCTGCCCGACATAGGAGCTCCAGCGCAGGATGTCGGGGTCGCCCTTCAGGGTCGCCTCGAACCGGTCCATCTGCGCCTTGGTCTCGGCGATGCTGGCATTCTGCGGCAGCGTCATGTCCACGAGGATTTCGGGACGGTCGGAGGCCGGGAAGAATTGCTGCTGAACGAATTGGATGCCGTAGAGCGACAGGCCGAGGAGGCCGACGCAGAAGGCCACGGTGATCCAGCGGAAGCGCATGGCCGGCAGCAGCATCGCGCGGAAGCTGCGGAGCAGGAAGCTTGGGCGATCGTGATGCTTCTTAATCGTCTTCGGCAGGAGCTTCACGCCGATGAGGGGGGCGAACAGCACCGCCACCACCCATGAGATCAGGAGGGAGGCCGCGATGACCACGAACAGGCTGTAGGTGTATTCGCCCGCCGCCGAGCCGTTGAAGCCGATGGGCAGGAAGCCCGCCACGGTGACCAGCGTGCCCGTGAGCATCGGGAAGGCGGTGGAGGTATAGGCGAAGGTCGCCGCCTTCTTCAGGGTGTCGCCCACCTCCAGCCGCGCCACCATCATCTCCACGGTGATCATCGCGTCGTCGACGAGGAGGCCCAGCGAGATGATGAGAGCGCCGAGCGAGATGCGCTGCAGCGTGACGCCCATCACCTGCATCACCACGAAGACCACGGCGAGGACGAGGGGAATCGAGAACGAGACCACGAGCCCCGCGCGCCATCCGAGGCTGATGAAGCTGACGCCCAGCACGATGACCACGGCCTCGATGAGCGCCTTGGTGAAGCCGCCCACCGCCTCTTCGACGATCTTCGGCTGGTCGGAGACGAGATGGATGCCGACGCCGTAGGGCAATTCGCCTTCGAGCTTCTTCATCCGCGCCTTGAGGTCGTGGCCGAAGGTCAGCAGGTTGCCGGAGGGCTGCATGGCGATGGCGAGGCCGATGGCGGGCTGGCCGTTGAACCGGAACAGGGCGGTGGGCGGATCGGTGAAGCCGCGCGAGATCTCGGCCACGTCCGAGAGGCGGAAGAAGCGGTCGTTCACCCGCAGGTTGATGGTCCTGAGGCTGTCCTCGGAGACGAACTGACCGCCGACCCGCACGGAGACGCGCTCGGGGCCGGCCTGGATCACGCCGGAGGGGGCGATGGCGTTCTGCGCCTGCAGGGTCTTGATGACCGCGGCCTGATCGACTCCGAGACCGGCGAGCTTGCGGGTGGAGAAGTCGAGGTAGATGACCTCGTCCTGCGCGCCGAGAAGCTGCATCTTGCCGGCATTGTTGACCTTCTTCAGGTCGGCCCGCACCCGCTCCACGTAGTCGCGCAGCTGGCGCATCGAGACCCCGTCGGCGGTAAACGCGTAGACGTTGCCGAACACGTCGCCGAACTCGTCGTTGAAGAACGGCCCCTGGATCCCCTGCGGGAAGGTGTTGCCGATGTCGCCGATACGCTTGCGCACCTGATAGAAGATGCCCGGAATCGTCTTGGGCGGCGTCGTCTCGCGCAGCTGGACGAAGACCGTGGTCTGGCCCGGCGTGGTGTAGCTGCGGCTGAAATCGACGGCGTCGATCTGCTGCAACTCCTTCTCGATCCGCTCGGTGACCTGATCGAGGGTGTCGCTGATCGTGGCGCCGGGCCAACGCGCTTGCACGATCATGGTCTTGATGGCGAAGGGCGGGTCCTCCTCGCGGCCGAGCTTCTCGTAGGCGAGGAAGCCCGCCACCATCGAGATCAGCATCAGGAACCAGACGAAGGAGCGATGCTCGAGCGCCCATTCGGACAGGTTGAAGTTCTTCACGGGCGGCTCTCGCGTGAGACTGTTCGGATCGGCGCGGCTATTGCGATGTGTCGGCGAGGCGGACGCGCTGGCCCTCGCTGAGGCTGAGTGCGCCGGCGAGCACGACGCGCTCCCCCGGCTTCAGGCCCTCGGTGATGGAGACACGCTCGCCGTTCCTGTCCGCCACGGTGACGTCGCGGCGGGCCACGGCATCCCCGGCCTGGTTCACGATCCAGACCGCGCTTCGGCCATCGGCCTCGAAGACCGCCGTCGCCGGCAGCGGGAACCGCGGTTTCATGTGGCGCGAGAGCTCGACGGTGATGGTGGAGCCGAGGCGGAACGCCTCCGGCGGGTTGAGCAGGGTCATCCGGATCCGCCGGGTGCGGGTCTTCTGGTCGGCGAAGGGCGAGATCTCGCGGACTTTGCCCGTGGCTGTCACGTCGGGCGCGCTCTGGAGCGCCACGGTGAAGACCGCGTCCTTGGGCATGGCGCCCACGAGATCCTCGGGGATGTCGACCACGGCCTCGCGTTCCTCGGGCCGGGCCAGGGTCGCCACCGCCTGTCCGGCGGAGAGAACCTGTCCGACTTCCGCGCTGCGGACGGTGACCACGCCGTCGAAATCCGCATGCAGCTCGGTATAGCCCATCTGGTCGCGGGCCTTCTGCAGGTTCGCCTGGGCCTGGGCGAGCCGGGCCTGGGCCGTGTCGCGGCTCGCCACGGCGCTGTCGAGGCGGGCCTGGCTGACATTGCCGTTGGCGATCAACCGCCGCTGCCGCAGCTCGGTGGCGCTGGCATTCTCCGACTGCGCCGTCGCGTCGGCGAGTTCCGCCTCGGCGCGGGTGAGAGCGAAGCGCGTGACGATGGGGTCGAGGGCGGCGATGCGCTGGCCCTTCTTCACCACGTCGCCCACCGTCACGTCGCGGGCGATCACACGGCCCGCGATCTGGAACCCGATCTCCGATTGGTAACGGGGGGCCACGAACCCGGCGAAGGGTCCGAACACGATCGTGTCGACGGGCTTGGCCTCCGTATAGAGCACGGGCCGCACCGGCGGCGGGCCGGCCTCCTCGTCCTCGGCGCCATGGCAGGCACCGAGGCCGGACAGGGCCGCCCCGATGAGGACGACGCGGATGCCGGAGCGGATCATCGGGCGATCTCCTCGGCGACGGCCACGGTCTGGCCCGGCCGGAGGAACTGGATGCCGGCGATGACCACCTCCTCGCCCGGCTCGACACCGCCGGACAGGGCGATGGTGTTGGGCGAATACCGGTCGATGGTCACGTTGCGCGGGGCGACCTTGCCGCTGGCCGGATCACGCACCCATACGGCGGGTCCGTTCTCCCAGCGGTAGAGCGAGGACCAGGGGAGGACGATGGCCGTCTGCGGCCTGAACTTGCCGGTGCCGATGACGATGGCCCCGAGGGACATGGCGGCGGGCGTGTCCTTCAGGCCGACCTTCACCCGCACGGTGCCGGAGGCGGCGTCCACGCTCGGCGAGATCTCCCGCACGGTGCCGACGGTGTGCACCGTCGGGTCCGCCTGAAGGGTGATGTCCACCTGCTTGCTCTCGGGTGGGGTCGCGAGCACCGCCTCGAACACGTTGAACACCGCGTCGCGCGGCCCGTCCTCGGCCATGGTGAGGACGGTCTGTCCGGCCTGGACCACCTGGCCAACCTCGAAGCTGCGGCTCAGCACGATGCCGTCGACGCCCGCCTTCAGGTCGGTATAGGAGAACTGCTCCTGGGCCGTGCCCAGGGCCGCCTTGGCGGATTCCACCGAGGCCTGGGTGGTGCGCAGCTGCTGCTCGGCATCGTCATAGCTCGGCCGCGTGGTGAAGCCGCTGGACAGCAGCATCTCCTGGCGCTTGAAATTGACCTTCGCCTGGGTCAGCAGCGCCTCGGCGGAGGTCAACGCCGCCTGCGCGTTGTTGAGGTTGGCGCGCTGCTCCTGCGGATCGAGCTTGGCCAGAACCTGATCGGCGGTGACGTGATCGCCCACCTCCACCAGGCGCGTGGCGATCTTGCCGTTGTTGCGGAAGGCCACGTTCACCTGCGACTGGGCCTGGATGTCGCCGGTGAAGACGAGATCGGCCGAGATGGTGCTGCGCTCGGCCTTCGCCGTGCGGACCGTGGCGAGGCTCTTGTTCGAGGGCGTCGGGCCGGGTTGGCCGGACTCGCCCTCGGCCCGAGCCGGAAGGCAGGCCAGGGCAGCGAAGCCGAGGCAGACCGCCGTCCGCACACCTCGGTACCGTCGAATGGACATGGCCGGACCAGACACTGTGACCCACCCCGCGACAGCTCTATCGAACCGCCTCTCTATCGGTTATCTTACCGACCGTCCAGACGGTTTTTAGAGAGGGAACATGGTCAAGCCGCGCACACGGCGGGAGGATCGGCCGAGCGTCATCCTCGATGCGGCCGAGAGCCTGATCCGTCGCGCGGGCACGCGCACCCTGACGATCGACGCGGTCGCGGCCGAGGCGGGCCTGAGCAAGGGCGGGGTGCTCCACCACTTTTCCTCGAAGGACGCGCTGATCTCGGCGATGGCCGAGCGCAAGCTCAGGCAAGTCAAGGAGGGCATCGCCCGGCTCGAAGCGGAGCAGGTGCCGGGCCCCTCCGCCCTCCCCCTCGCCCTGATCGCCCATGCGCGGCAGGTCTATGCGGAGGAAGAGGGGTTTCCGCGGGCTTTCCTGTTGGCGTCGGCCGAGAACCCGGAGGCTTTCGCCGGGTTCAACCTCTTCCTCAGCGAGCGGCTCGCAGCTCTCGAAAAGATCGAGACCTGTCCGGGGATCGGCGCGGCCCTCGTCTTCTCGACGCTGGGGCTGCTGATCTCCCGGACGCTGGGCTTCCATTCCCTCGAAGGCGCGCAGCTGGAGCGGCTCTTTGACGGACTCGAGAAGGTGGCGCGATGCGTGACCGAGGGCGTCCCGCCCGACTCGTGCGGCACGCCCTGAGCGGGATCACGCCAGGGCGGCCATGGCCTGGAACACGAGGGCGTGGCGGGCGGCGAGGGCGTCGATATCGGTGGCATAGCCGCCGCCGATCACCGCCACGAGGGGGATGCCACGCCGGCGCGCCTCCCCGACGACGTAGCGATCCCGCGCGGCCAGGCCCGCATCGGTGAGGGCCAGTCGACCGAGCCGGTCGTCCCCGTGCGGATCGACCCCGGCATTGTAGAACACGATGTCCGGCGAGAGCCCGTCGAGGAGGCCCGGCAGGTGCGCCGCGAGCACGGCGGCGTAGGCCGCGTCGTCGACGCCGTCGACGAGGCCAATGTCGAGATCGCCGGGGATCTTGCGCGTCGGATAGTTCTTCTCGGCGTGGATCGAGAAGGTGAACAGGTCCGGCGACCCGGCGAGGCAATCGGCGGTACCGTCCCCCTGATGCACGTCGCAATCGACCACCAGCGCCCGGCGGATCGCGCCCTCGTCCTGGAGCGCCAGGGCGGCGACGGCGACGTCGTTGAACACGCAGAACCCCGCGCCGGTCTCCCGCCGTGCATGGTGACTGCCGCCGGCGGCGCTTCCGGCGAGGCCGTGGTCCAGTGCCAGCCGCGCCGCCGCGAGGGTGCCGCCGGCGGACGCCCGCGAACGGGCCACGACGCTCTCGTCCACCGGCAGGCCGATGTTGCGCTCGATCTCCCGCGAGACCGAACAGGCCAGGACGGCCTCGACGTAATCCGGCCGGTGCGCGCGCATCAGCAGGGCCGCGTCCGCTGGTTCCGGCCTGACGAAGCCGGAGGGGGCAAGGCCGAGTCGCGCCAGGGTTTCGGCCAGCCGCCCATATTTCCGCATGGGGAACCGGTGCCCGTCCGGCAGGACGGCCTGATAGGCGGGGTGGGCGACGATGGGCGGGATCATGCCGGGTCGAACCGGCCGGGCCTGACCTCGGTTCCGCGAGCGGCCACGGGTCTCGTCTCGCTCACGCCGTGACCTTCCCTGCGACGGGCGACAGACGGGAGCCGCGCCTTTGTCATACGACTGAAACAGCCCGCCTGTTACGGCCTCCGGCGGGGGCTGGTTCCGTCAGGCGGCGGAGGCCCGGAGGGAGCGCGGCATGTTCGGCAGTCTCGAGACCGGCGCGATCGTCGCGCTCTCGCTCTGTGCCGCACTGACCCTGGTGAATTGTCTCAGCATCGCCATCGCCGCATGGCGCATCGGCCGCAATCGCGGGCTCCCGAGCTTTCCCGCCGCCGCGCCGGTCTCCCTGGTGCGCCCGGTCTGCGGCCTCGAGGCGTTCAGCGAGGAGATGCTGGAGCGCGGCTTCCATCTCGCCCATCCGGATTACGAACTCATCTTCTGCGTCGCCGACGGCCGCGATCCCATCGTCCCGCTGCTGCACCGGCTGATGACGGCCCATCCGGCGGTGCCGGCGCGGCTCATCGTCGGGGACGAGCGGATCAGCGACAATCCCAAACTCAACAATTGCGTGCGCGGCTGGGAGGCGGCCCGGCACGAATGGGTGGTGCTGGCGGATTCCAACGTCCTGATGCCGCCGGACTACCTGCAGCGTCTGCAGGCCTCCTGGCGACCGGATACGGGCCTCGTCTGCTCCACGCCCATCGGCTCGCGGCCGCACGGTTTCTTCGCCGAGCTGGAATGCGCCTTCCTCAATACGCTCCAGGCGCGCTGGCAATATACGGGGGAGAGCCTCGGCCTCGGCTTCGCCCAGGGCAAGAGCATGCTCTGGCACAAGCCGTTCCTCGACGGGCATGGCGGCATCCGGGCGCTCGCCGCCGAGATCGCCGAGGATGCGGCGGCGACCAAGCTCGTCCGCGCCGCCGGCAAGCGGGTCCATCTCGTGGCCGCGCCCTTCGAGCAACCCCTGGGCAGCCGGGCATTCCGCGAAGTCTGGTCGCGGCAGGTGCGCTGGGCGCGCCTGCGTAGGGTCACCTTCCCGCATTTCTTCGCGCCCGAGATCGGCTCCGGGGCGGTGCTGCCCTTCGCCATCGCGGCGCTCGCCGTCCCGACCGTTCCGGTCCTACTCGGCACCGTCGCCCTGGCGATGCTCTGGTACGGCGCCGAATACGCCCTCGCCGCTCGCGCCGGGTGGCACCGCTCTCCCCGGCTGCTCCTCGCCTTCCTTCTGCGGGACGCGCTCCTGCCCGTCATGTGGGGGAGCGCCTGGATGCAGCGCGCCATCGTCTGGCGCGGAAACGCCATGGACATCCGCCCCAAGGAGACGCCCCGTCTGCGCACCCGCGCCACGGCGGCGTGAGGCGGGATACGCGCTTCGCACGCCCTCTTTCTCTTCCGGCAAAACTCTTGCTTTATGGTTTCCCGACGGCAGCCATCGCCGATGACGGGATCCCACCATGCAAAGCGAATCCACCGGCCTGCATAAGGGCCTGAACGCGTTCCACCTCTGGGGTATCGCCGTCGGCCTCGTGATCTCCGGCGAGTATTTCGGCTGGAGCTACGGCTGGGCCAGCGCCGGGACCCTCGGCTTCCTAGTGACCACGACCTTCATCGCCGCGATGTACGTCGCCTTCATCTTCAGTTTTACCGAACTCACCACGGCCATCCCGCAGGCCGGCGGCCCCTTCGCCTACAGCCGACGCGCCTTCGGCCCCATCGGCGGCTGCATCGCCGGCTACGCGACGCTGATCGAGTTCGTCTTCGCGCCGCCCGCCATCGCCCTGGCCATCGGCGCCTATCTCAACGTCCAGTTTCCGGGCCTCGACCCGAAACACGCGGCGCTGGGCGCCTACCTGATCTTCATGACCCTCAACATCGTCGGGGTGCAGATCGCCGCCACGTTCGAGCTGTTCGTCACCATCCTGGCGGTGGGCGAGTTGCTGGTCTTCATGGGCGTCGTTGCCCCCGCCTTCAGCTTCTCGAATTTTGCCGCCCATGGCTGGGCCGGCGAATCGACCTTCACCCTGGCCTCCATCGGCGGGATGTTCGCGGCCATTCCCTTCGCCATCTGGTTCTTCCTCGCCATCGAGGGCGTCGCCATGGCGGCGGAAGAGGCCAAGGACCCCAAGCGCACGATCCCCGTCGCCTACATCACCGGCGTGCTGACGCTCACCGTCCTCGCCTTCGGCGTGATGATCTTCGCGGGCGGCTCGGGCGACTGGCGGACGCTGAGCAACCTCAACGACCCGCTGCCCCAGGCCATGAAGACGGTGGTGGGCGAGTCGAGCGGCTGGTTGCACATGCTGGTCTGGCTCGGGCTGTTCGGCCTCGTGGCGTCGTTCCACGGCATCATCATGGGCTATTCGCGCCAGATCTTCGCCCTCGGCCGCGCCGGCTACCTCCCCGCCTTCCTGGCCAAGGTGCATCCGCGCTTCCAGACCCCGCACGTGGCCACCGTCGCCGGCGGCCTGATCGGCATCGCCGCCATCTACAGCGACAATCTCATCGAGATCGCGGGCCAGTCCCTCACGGCGAGCATCGTCACCATGGCGGTGTTCGGCGCACTGGTGATGTACGGCATGAGCATGGCGGCCCTGTTCAAGCTGCGCCGCAGCGAGCCCGACCTCGCCCGTCCCTACCGGGCGCCGTTCTTTCCCGTCGCACCCGCCTTCGCCCTGGCCATGGCCGGCATCTGCTTCATCGCCCTGGTCATCTTCAACCCGGTGATCTTCGCGATCTTCCTCGCCGTGATGGTGGTCGCGGTCGCCGCCTCGCACGTCCTGGCGAAGCCGGTGGCGGCTGCTCCCGTCACCACGCTCGATCCGGTCATCTGAAGGGCTGGGGCTCGCATCGATCCGCGGTCTTGGCCATAAGGCGACGATGAAGATCGGAATCATCGAGGCGGGGGCACCGCCCGCCCGCCTGGCCGAGGAATACCCGTCCTATGGCCGGATGGTGGAGAGACTCCTCGGCAACCCTGCCGAGGTGACCACCTTTCCGGTGGCGGAGGGGCGGTTCCCGACCGCTCCCGAGACCTTCGACGCGTTCGTCGTCACGGGTTCGGCGGCGGGGGTCTATGACGACCTGCCGTGGATCGCGCCGCTCGCGCATTTTCTGCGCGCGGTCGACGGGCGCGCCAAGCTCGTCGGCCTGTGCTTCGGCCACCAGATCATGGCAGCGGCCTTCGGCGGCACGGTGGAGAAATCGGCCAAGGGCTGGGGGATCGGCCTCCACACCTACGACGTGTTCGAACGCGCGGCATGGATGGACGGGGCGACCCGCGTCTCGGTGCCGGCGATCCACCAGGATCAGGTCATCGCTCCCCCTTCGGGCGCGCGCATTCTCGGCGGCAATGATTTCACGCCCTACGGCATCCTGTCCTACCCGGAACGACGGGCGATCTCGTTCCAAGTCCATCCGGAATTCGAGAGCGATTACGCCACGGCTCTGATCGCCGGGCATCGGCCCGCTCTGCCTCACGACGAAGCGTTTCAGGCTGCCGCGGTCGCCTCGCTGCGCGGCGAGAGCGACGCTCCCCGCGTCGGCGGCTGGATCCGCCGCTTCCTGCAAGCGAGATAGGGTCTGCCCGGGGCTGGCTCACGGCCTGCGACGCAGGGGCGAATGGTGCGGGCGGTCGGAATCGAACCGACACTCTGTCACCAGAACCGGATTTTGAGTCCGGCGCGTCTACCAGTTCCACCACGCCCGCAACATCCGCCTCATGGCACAGGTTCGCGCGGACGGCCAGAGGGGTTTTACCGCCGGGTGCCGTACCGACGCTTCCGGCTCGCAAGTCCGGCCGGGTTGTGCTCAAAGGGCCTCGCGCCCTCCCCCATCGGATAGAAGCCCTTCATGATCCGCCGCCTCTACGAGTGGATACTCGCGCTCGCGGGCAAGCCGTCGGCCCCCTACGCGCTCGGTGCGGTGGCGTTCTCGGAGAGTTCGTTCTTTCCGGTCCCGCCCGACGTGATGCTGGTGCCGATGGCCGTGAGCCGGCCCGACAAGGTCTGGCTCTACGCGACGATCACCACCCTGTCCTCCGTCGCCGGCGGGCTGCTCGGCTACGCGATCGGCGCCCTGCTCTACGATTCCCTCGGGGTCTGGCTGTTCTCGCTCTACGGGCTGAACGAGAAGGCGGCGAGTTTCCAGGCCTCCTACGCCCAGTACGGGCATTGGGTGATCCTGCTGAAGGGACTGACGCCGATCCCCTTCAAGCTGGTGACGATCACCTCGGGCTTCGCCCATTACGACCTGTTCTGGTTCGTCGTGCTCTCGCTCATCACCCGCGGCCTGCGGTTCTTCCTGCTGGCTGGGCTTCTGAAGCGCTACGGCGTATCCATTCGCGCCGTCCTCGACCGGCATCTGAACGTCGTCGCGGCCATCACGGTGGCCGTCATCATCCTCGGCTTCGTCCTGTTCAAGGTGCTGCTGTGATCGATTACTCCATACTTCTCCGTCTTCGCCGGGCCGCGCTGGCGGTCCTGATCGGCTCCGCACTGGCGCTCGCGGGCGCCTTCTATTTCCAGTGGGTCCTCGGCTACGTACCGTGCAAGCTCTGCCTGACGGAGCGCCTGCCCTATTACGCGGCGATCCCGCTGGCCCTGCTCGCCCTGTTCACGCCCGAGCGCGTGACGCGGCTGATCCTCGGGATCGCCGCCCTCGGGCTGCTCTATGGAGCCGGCCTTAGCATCTATCACGCGGGCGCCGAATGGGCGTTCTGGGCCGGTCCGTCGGATTGCGGCGGCGGCAGCGGCGCCAATCCCAGCGATGTCGGCGACTTCCTCGATACCCTGAAGGCGACGCGGGTCGCCGATTGCTCCACCGCCGCCTGGCGCTTCCTCGGAATTTCGCTCGCCGGCTGGAACGCGGCCATCGCCTTCGTCCTGGCCTCCATCGCCGGTACGGCCGCCCTCAAGCGGTGAGCGGAGTGCGGCGACCGCTCAGTTGAGGTCGCCGGGCAGGGCGGGGAGCGGCGCGACGTCGATCCCCTCCTCCACGAGGGCGCGGGCCTCGGAGGGGCTCGCTTCGCCGTAGATCGGCCGGAACTCGGCCTCGCCGTAATGCATGCGGCGGGCTTCCTCCGGGAAGCGGGGGCCGACATTGTCGGCCGTCCGGGTCACATGCTCGCGCACGGCGCGCATCAGCGCGCGCAACTGTCGCTCCGGCTCGGCCATCGCCGGCACGTCCGCCGAAGGCACGGCAACGGGCTCGCTCGCGGACGCTTCGGCGATCGAGCGGCTTTTGTCCGGCACCGAGGCCGCGGTCTTCGCCAGCGCGGGCGCCATCATGGCCTTCGTGACCTTGACGGAGCCACAGGCGAGACAGGCCACGAGGCCGCTCGCCGCCTGAGCGTCATAGGAATCGCTGGAGCGAAACCAACCTTCGAAACCGTGGCCGTTGTCGCAGACGAGGGTGTAGCGGATCATCGGCGGGACCGGACCGGTCTCATGCTCGACCCGTCCGCCCGACCCGTTCCACCGTGAAGGGACGCGCGTGTTTGAGGGCGGGAATCCGGCCCCGTGCCTCGGTGACGCGGGCGAGGTCGATCTCGGCCAGGATCACGCCGGGCTCCGCCCCGCCGGCATCCGCCAGCACCTTGCCCCAGGGATCGACGATGATCGAGTGACCGTAGGTCTCGCGTCCGTCCTCGTGACGACCGCCTTGGGCGGCCGAGAGCATGAACGATCCGGTCTCGATGGCGCGGGCGCGGTGAAGGACATGCCAATGCGCCTCGCCGGTCTGCTTGGTGAAACAGGCCGGTGCGCTGAGGATCGTCGCCCCGGCTTCCGCGAGAGCCCGGTACAGGGCCGGGAACCGAAGGTCGTAGCAGATCGCGATGCCGAGGGGGGCCCAGGGCGTCTCGGCGACGACCGCGCAGGCACCACCCGTATAGGTGTTGGATTCCCGCCAGCGCTCGCCGTTGGGAAGGTCCACGTCATAGAGGTGGAGCTTGTCGTAAGAGGCGGTGATCGCCCCCTCCGCATCGATGAGGAAGGCACGGTTGGCGATCTTGTCGCCGTTCCGCACGGCTAGGGAGCCGATATGGACGACGATGCGGCGTTCGCGGGCCACGTCGCGCAGGGCCGCCAGGGTCACATCCTCGTCCTGCTCGCGCACGTTGGCGAACAGGCTGGCTTTGTCCCGCTCCACCAGGGAGGTCATCTCCGGCGTCTGTACGTAGTGTGCCCCCTGTGACGCCGCCTCCCGCACGAGGGCGACGGCGGCATCGCGGTTGGCGAGGGGATCACGCCCCGAGCGCATCTGGATGCAGGCCGCGACGAAGCGGGGCTCGGCTTTCGCCTCGGGCATCGGCGACGCGTCGCTCATGACGGCACCGCCGGCGTCGACAGGAGCGGATCGAGCTTGCCCGACCGGTCGAGGGCATAGAGGTCGTCGCAGCCGCCCACATGCGTCTCGCCGATGAAGATCTGCGGCACGCTGGTCCGGCCGCCGGCACGCTGGATCATGGCGAGGCGCGAGCCCGGCGTCTTCTCGACGTCGATCTCCGTGAAAGAAACGCCCTTCTCCCGCAGCAAGGTCTTGGCGGCGGTGCAGTAAGGGCACCAGGCTGTCGTGTAGATGGTCACCGGAGGCATGGTTTGCTGACGTCCCGCTTCGCTCCCCTCAGCATATAGGGGAACGGCCGCCACCTTCCTATGACAAAGCCGTCGTCGGCCGGGGGAGCATGTCCCGTCTCAGGCGGCCAGCAGCTTCTCGACCTCGTTGACGAGATCGCGCAGGTGGAAGGGCTTGGACAGAACCTTCGCGTCCTTCGGAGCCTTCGAGTCAGGGTTGAGGGCGACCGCCGCGAAACCCGTGATGAACATCACCTTGATGTCCGGATCGAGTTCGGTGGCGCGGCGGGCCAACTCGATCCCGTCCATCTCGGGCATCACGATGTCGGTAAGGAGCAGTTCGAAGGGCTCCTCGCGCAGCCGATTATAGGCCGAGAGGCCGTTGTCGAACGACAGCACGTCATAGCCGGCATTCTGCAACGCCTTGGCCAGGAACCGGCGCATGTCGTTGTCGTCTTCGGCCAGGAGGATCTTCATCGGTCGGTGTCCCGCACCCTTGAGTCGCTGTGTTCTTTTCATAAAGCGCAGACTTGGTAAACAAGGTGTTGCGATCGGGGGCCGGGCCGCGTGCACAGGAGCACGCCGGTCGCTTCACCACGGTCCGTGTCACAGTGGACACGCCCCCTCGCGCGCCGCACAGTGTGACCATGCGTTTCCCCTTGAGCCCCTGGGCGCCCACGCCGCGATGACCGAGCCGAACCCTCGCCGGGATGCCGCGACTCCAGGAGATTTCGCGCCCCCCTTCGCCATCGACGAGCCGCGGGAACACACGCTTCCCTTCGTGTTCAACACGCCTCATTCCGGGGCGGTCTACCCGAAGGCCTTCCTGGCGACGTCGCGCCTCGACCCGTTGGCGCTCCGGCGCTCGGAGGACGCCTATGTCGACCGGCTGTTCGCGCCGGTGGTCGATCTCGGCGCGCCGCTGATGCGCGCGAACTTCCCACGGGCCTATCTCGACGTGAACCGCGAGCCCTACGAGCTCGACCCGCGCATGTTCGACGGGCGCCTTCCGCCCTTCGCCAACACGCGGTCCATGCGGGTGGCCGGCGGCCTCGGCACGGTGCCGAGGGTGGTCGCCGACGGTCAGGAGATCTACCGCGGGCGGTTTCCCGTGGAAGAGGCGGTCGCGCGGATCGAGGACCTCTACAAACCGTATCACCGTGCCCTGCGCGGCCTCGTCCAGCGCACGGCCCGCGTCTTCGGCCACGCCCTCCTGATCGATTGCCACTCGATGCCGTCGTCGAGCCTGCTGCGCGAGGAGGATTCCAAGGCCGATTTCGTCCTCGGCGACAGGTTTGGAACGAGCTGCACGCCGGCCCTGATCGCGGCGTTCGAACATCATCTGCGCGCGCGCGGCTTCCGCACCCTGCGCAACAAGCCCTATGCGGGCGGCTTCATCACCGAACATTACGGCGAGCCGAATATCGGCCGTCACGCGCTTCAGATCGAGATCAATCGCGGTCTCTACATGAACGAGACCACCCTCGCGGTCACGCAGGGCTTCGCCGATCTGGTCTGGATGCTGCGCGAGGTGGTGAAGGCGGTCGCCGAGGAGATGGACAGCCTCACGCCGCGCAGGATGGCGGCCGAATAGGCCCGCGTTTCCAGGCCAGGCACATCCAGGGTTCGTGCGCGCCTCAATCGCCGCGCTCAGCCCGAACCCGGCGGAAAACGAGGCGCCCAAGAAAAAAGGCCGCTCCGAAGAGCGGCCCGAAGTCTAGGGAGGAAACGCCCAAGAAGGGCTACGGGACCGCGACGCCATCGCGATCTCGCAATGCACAATGTAAAGTGCGTCGCACAAAACGCAAGGGTGTTTCGCCGCCGAAAGGCTGCGCACGGCGCATGCCCCGCCCGCGTCGGATGCACCATACGGCGCAGCTTGCAGGTCTCGGCCGTTTCGGCTCACAATTCCTTGAGAAGACGGGCGATTTCGGCCTTCAGCGGCCCGGCCAGATCCTTGCGCTCGAGGGCATAGGCGATGTTCGCCGTGAGGAAGCCGAGCTTCGAACCGGTGTCGTAGGTCCGGCCCTCGTAGCGCATGCCGTAGAAGGACTGCTTCTCGGCCAGCCGGATCATGGCGTCGGTGAGCTGGATCTCGCCGCCGGCCCCCTTCTCGCCGTGCTCGAGGATCGAGAAGATCTCCGGCTGGAGGATGTAGCGCCCGGAGATGATGAAGTTCGACGGGGCGGTGCCCTGTTTGGGCTTCTCGATCATGCCGTTGATCTCGAAGGTCTGCCCGTAGGTCTCGCCGACGCCGACGATGCCGTACTGGTGGGTCTCCTCCGGCTTCACCTCTTCCACGGCGATGACGTTGCCGCCATGGCGCTCGTAGGCCGAGAGCATCTGCTGCATGCAGCCCTTGCTCAGCATGTCCGGCAGCAGCACGGCGAAGGGCTCGTCGCCGACGATCTCGCGGGCGCACCAGACCGCATGGCCGAGGCCGAGGGGAGCCTGCTGGCGGGTGAAGCTCGTCTGCCCGGCGGCGGGGAGGTCCCGCTTCAGCTCCTCGTAGACCGCTTCCTTGCCGCGCTCCTGCAGCATCCGGTCGAGCTCGAAGGCGATGTCGAAGTGATCCTCGATCACGGCCTTGCCGCGTCCGGTGACGAAGATGAAATGCTCGATCCCGGCCTCGCGCGCCTCGTCCACCACATGCTGGACCACCGGCCGGTCGACCACGGTGAGCATTTCCTTCGGGACGGCCTTGGTGGCAGGCAGGAAGCGGGTACCCAACCCTGCGACAGGCAGGACGGCTTTACGAATCGGTTTCATCAAGCGGGACCCGGTCTCTTAAAATGCGGTGGGAACAACCCGGAGGCGAAGAACGATAGCACGTTGTCGTGACCGCGCGAGCAAGAACAAAACCATTTCCACGGCCGAGGCGGCGCAACTCACCACATGATCATGCGGAGGGTTTCAGGTATATCTTCCGCGAAGTCCGCGGGAATGGAAGTGGGGCCATGGCGATTCTGGTGACGGGAGGCGCGGGTTATATTGGCAGCCACATGGTGCTGGCACTGCTCGATGCCGGCCACGAGGACGTCGTCGTCCTCGATGATCTGTCCACCGGTTTCGACTGGGTGCTCCCGCCCCAGGTCACCCTGGTGGTGGGTGACGTGGCCGATCAGGCCCTGGTGAAACGGGTCATCGCCGAGCACGGAATCGACGTCCTGGCGCATTTCGCCGCCAAGATCGTGGTGCCGGAATCGGTGGCGGACCCGCTCGGCTACTATCTGTCGAACACGGTGAAGACGAGGGCGCTCATCGAGGCCGCCGTCGCGGGCGGGGTGAAGCACGTCATCTTCTCCTCCACCGCCGCGATCTACGGCGAGCCGGAAATCGTCCCGGTTCCCGAAGATCTCGTCGCCGCGCCGATCAACCCCTACGGCCGCTCGAAACTGATGAGCGAATGGATGATCGCCGACGCGGCCAAGGCGCACGGCTTCAGCTACGTCATTCTGCGCTACTTCAACGTCGCCGGGGCCGATCCGCGCGGGCGCAGCGGTCAATCGGCCAGCGACGCGACCCACCTCATCAAGGTCGCCACGCAGGCGGCACTCGGCCGGCGCACCCATCTCGACGTGTTCGGCACGGATTATCCCACCCCCGACGGCTCGTGCCTGCGCGACTACATCCAGGTCTCCGACCTCGCCGATGCCCATTGCGTGGCGATCGCGCATCTGCGCTCGGGCGGCGCCAGCAAGACGCTCAATTGCGGCTACGGTCGCGGCTATTCGGTCCTCGACGTCATCGAGGTGGTCAAGCGTATCTCGGGCCGCGATTTCGAGGTGAGGCTGACGCCGCGCCGGCCGGGCGACCCGGCGCAGATCGTGGCGAAGGCGGACCGGATCCGCGACGAGTTGGGATGGCGGCCGCGCCATGACGACCTCGACGGGATCGTGTCCCAGGCCCTCGCCTGGGAAGAGACCCTGGCCCGGCGCAACCGTTTATGAGGACGCTCCTTCGCGCCGCCACGACCGTCTGCGTCCTCCTGGCGGTCGAGGCCAGGGCACAGGACGCCGTCCGCCCCGCCGCGGCCGCGAAACCGGATATCGCGGCCAACGCATCGTTCCGCAGCTTCATCGATGCCCTGCGACCCGATGCGAAGGCCCGTGGGATCAGCGCGGCGACCTTCGACGCGGCGTTTCGCGGAATATCCTCACCCGATCCCGGCATCCTCGCCCGGACCACGGCGCAGGGCGAGTTCGGACGCCCGGTCTGGGAGTATCTGGTCGGCGCGGTGTCGACCGGACGGATCGCCAAAGGGCGATCCCAGGCGGCGCGTCTTTCGGATACCCTGACGGCGGTCGAGGCGCGCACGGGCGTGCCGCGCTGGATCGTCCTCGCCTTCTGGGGGGTCGAATCGGATTTCGGGGCGAGCGGCGGGACCGTCCCGACCATCCGCGCCCTGGCGACCCTGGCGCAGGCGCGCTTCCGCGGCACGCTGTTTCGCGACGAACTCCTCGACGCCCTGACCATTCTTCAGCGCGGCGACATCGCCCCCGAGGCGATGAAAGGCTCATGGGCCGGCGCCATGGGTCAGACCCAGTTCCTTCCCTCGACCTTCCTCAAACACGCGGTCGATTTCGACGGGGATGGCCACCGCGACATCTGGCGCTCCGAGGCCGATGCCCTCGCCTCCATCGCCGCCTATCTCCAGGCCCTCGGCTGGAATCGGGACCTGTCGTGGGGCTACGCCGTGACGCTTCCCGGCGGGTTCGACCTGACGCGGTACCGGGCGGACCTGTCGGACTTCACCAAGCGCGGCGTTCGCAGGATCGATGGCGGTGCCCTGCCGGCCTCGGGCGCGGCGAGCCTGTTCCTGCCCGGCGGTTCGGGCGGGCCGGTCTTCCTGATCACCGACAATTTCGAGGTGGTCCGGGCCTACAACACGTCCGATTCCTATGCGCTCGCGGTCGGCCATCTCGCCGACCGGCTCGCCGGCGGCCCGGCCTTGGCGGCGCCCTGGCCGACGAATGCGCCCCGCCTCGACAAGGCGGGCCTGCAGGCGTTGCAGAAGGGCCTTGCCGCCCGCGACCTCTATGTCGGCGACGCCGACGGCCGGGCCGGACCGAAGCTGCGGGAGGCGGTCCGCCGGTATCAGATCAAGGAAGGTCTCGTGGCCGACGGCTACGCCACCCCGGCCCTTCTGGAGCACCTGTCGGCGCGTCCATGATGTTTCGCCTCGCAAGGTATCCTTGGCGTCTCTCACAGAACACCCGCTGGGCCGCCGTGCTCAGAGCGGGGACCGAGGGTGATCGGGCGTTTCGTGAGGCACGCTTAGACGCGGGGCGGATCGTCGGCTAAGATGGAGGGGTGTCGTCGTCCGACGATCAGCAGGCAGGTCGCAGCGTGGCATCAAGGACCGTCAAGACCCTATCGCACGGGGTGGCCGTTGCGGGACGAGTGAGGGACGCCGTTCTCCGCGCCTGCTTCCTCACCCTGTTCGCGACGCCCCTGCTCTTCACGTCAGGCCCTTCCGCCGTGGCGCAATGGGGGGATTCCTACGAGACCTCTCGCGGCGATTCCTATTACGCGCCACGCCGCCGGCCCCGCGAGGAGGGGGATTACGGCGGCAGGCAGGCGAACCGCCGCTACGCCCCTCCCCCCCAGGAAGCGCCGCGCCAGTTCTACTGGCCCTGGGAGGATCGGCCGCAGCAGGTCCAGCCGACCCCGACCCCGGTGCCGTCGGCCCGCCCCACCCGTCCGCGTCCGCCGACCATCGGGGAGAGCCAGCGCTCCTACACGAAGCGGCCTCGCCCGGCTCCGGTGATCGCCCAGCCGAAGCCGGTCCAGCCCAAGGCGGAGCCGTCGGTCCGCATCGCGGTGTTCGGCGACTCGCTGGCGACCTATCTCGGCCGCGGCCTCGACGACGTGTTCGAGGACAATACCGACGTGGCGATCCTCGACCGCTCGAAAGCCGATAGCGGTCTCGTCCGGAAGGATGTGGTCGACTGGCCGAAGGCGGCAGAGGATTTTCTGAAAACCAGCCCCAAGGTCTCCTATGCGGTGGTGATGCTCGGCGCCAACGATCGCCAGCCCATCCGTGACGGGACGGAGACCGTGGACCCCGGGACGGAACGCTGGCGCGAGATCTACCGCGACCGCGTGGACGCCCTGGCCAAGGTCTTCGCCGCCCAGAAGATTCCGTTGATCTGGGTCGGCGCACCGCCGATGCGCAGCGAGCCGCTAACGAAAGACATCGCCACGATCAACGACCTGATCCGCGACCGGGTCGCCAAGGCGGGCGGGACCTATGTCGACATCTGGCCGGGCTTCGTCGACGACCGCAACCGCTTCACCATGACCGGCCCCGACCTCGAAGGGCAGGAAGCCAAGCTGCGGACGTCGGACGGCGTGCATTTCACCAAGGCGGGCGCCCGCAAGGTCGCACATTTCGCCGACGTCGAACTGAAACGTCTCATGGGCGCCAATCCCACGGAGGCTCCGGCCGTCGCGCCCGTGGCGACGGTTCCCGGCCCCCTTCTGGATGGCGAAGCGCCGAAGCTCGACGATACCGCCGCGATTGATCGCCAGATCACGGCGATGCTGCCGAGCCTGCCGGAGCCCCCCGGCATCCCGGCCCTTCCGGTGAAGCCGGCGGCCGGCCCGGTCATTCCCCTCGGCCGCGCCGAAGTGACCCCCGGCGGCACGCTGATCAGCGGGCGACCGCGCGACGGCGACGCATCGGGCAACGTGGAAAGGGTGCTTCAGCGCGGCTCGGCGCCCATGCCGCAGCCGGGCCGGGCCGACGATTTCAAATGGCCGCCGGGCTGATCCCGGCTCGGGGCTAGAGGGATGGGGAAAGCGATCCTATCACCGGGGCCCGACAGGGAGCCGGTCCCGGTGTCGATACCTCAGCGCGGAAGAACGCTCGATCCCATCAGCGCCTCGTCGATGGAGCGGGCCGCCTGGCGGCCTTCGCGGATCGCCCAGACCACGAGGGACTGGCCCCGGCGCATGTCGCCGGCGGCATAGATCTTCTCGTTGGACGTGCGGTAATCGAGCTCGTTGGCGGTGACGTTGCCGCGCTTGTCCATGACGACCCCGGATTCCTCCAGCAGACCCTTGCGGACCGAGCCGGCGAAGCCGATGGCGAGGAAGACGAGATCGGCCGGCAGGGTGAACTCGCCGCCGGGGACTGGCTGGCGCTTCTCGTCCACGCGGGTGCAGACGACGCCGGTGAGCTTGCCCTTCTTGTTGCCCTCCAACCGCAGGGTGGCGGCCTGGAACTCACGCTCGGCGCCTTCCGCCTGGCTCGACGAGGTCCGCATCTTGGTCGGCCAATAGGGCCAGACCGAGAGCTTGTCCTCGCGCTCGGGCGGGCGCGGACGGATGTCGAGCTGCGTCACCGACAGGGCGCCCTGGCGGAACGAGGTGCCGACGCAATCCGACGCGGTATCGCCGCCGCCGATCACGACGACGTTCTTGGCGGTGGCGAGGATCGGCAATTCGCCGTTGCCCGGCATGGGCTCGGCGCCGACCCGGCGGTTCGACTGGACGAGGAACGGCATCGCGTAATGCACGCCCGCGAGCTCCTGGCCGGGAAGCTGCGGGTTGCGCGGGTCCTCGGCGCCGCCGGCGAACAGCACCGCGTCGAACTCGGCGGTGAGTTCGTCGAGCGGCTTCGTCACGCCGACATTGACGCCGTAATGGAAGGTCACCCCCTCCGCTTCCATCTGCTTCACGCGCCGGTCGATATGGCGCTTCTCCATCTTGAAGTCGGGGATGCCGTAGCGCAGCAGACCACCGGCCTTCGGCTCACGCTCGAAGACATGGACGTCGTGGCCGACGCGGGCGAGCTGCTGAGCCGCAGCCATGCCTGCCGGTCCCGAGCCGATGACGGCGACCTTCTTGCCGGTGCGGGACGCCGGGATTTCCGGCTTCACCCAGCCGTTGTTCCAGGCGCGGTCGGCAATGGCCTGCTCGATCGTCTTGATCGCGACGGGCTGGTTCTCGAGGTTGAGGGTGCAGGCTTCCTCGCATGGCGCGGGGCAGACGCGGCCGGTGAATTCCGGGAAGTTGTTGGTCGAATGGAGGTTGCGCGCGGCCTCCTCCCAGTCCGACTGGAAGACGAGCTCGTTCCAATCGGGGATCTGGTTGTGCACGGGGCAACCGGTCGGGCCGTGGCAGAACGGAATACCGCAATCCATGCAGCGCGCCGCCTGCTTCTTCAGGTCGTGCTCGTCGAGGGGCAGGGTGAATTCGCGGAAGTGCCGCACGCGATCCGCCGCGAGCTGGTACTTCTGCTCCTGCCGGTCGAACTCGAGGAAACCGGTGATCTTGCCCATCGTGATCGTCTTTCGCGAGTCTGTCTGATCCGTCGAGCGGCGGTTGACCGGCCCGGTCCGCCTCAGCTCGTCATCCCTGTTGTGCCGCCCGGTGCCGCCGACTAACCCGTCCCCGGCTCGTGGTCGGCGCGCTCGAAAACATTCGCGCAACGGGTGAGCCACGCCCTTATCGACGGTCTCGCCGCGAGGTCGAATCCGCCCTCGTCGGCCCATTGCGTATAGGCGAAGAGCGACACGTCGGCGACGCTGAGCTCCTCTCCAACCAGCCACTTGACCCCGCCGAGATGGCCCTCCATCAGGTCCAGGGCCGCCTCGCCGCGCGCCACCCGGGCCGGATCGCGCGCCTGCTTCGGCTTGCCGAGGTAGCGCATCTCGAACCGGCAGACCGCGATGGCCGGCTCGTGACTGTACTGTTCCCAGAACAGCCACTCGTCCATCTTCGCCGCGAGGAACGCGTCCTGCGGGATCAACGTGCTCCCGCGGGCGAGATACCGGATGATCGCGTTCGATTGGGCGAGATACCGCCCGTCCTCGAACTCGACCCCCGGCACCTGCCCCGCTGGAAAGCGGGACAGGTAGTCGGATGTGCGGCTTTCGCCCTTCAGGATGTCGATCGGCACCCAGCGATAGGAAAGGCGCAGGTAATCGGCGACGATCTTGACCTTGAGACAATTGCCCGAGACGAGATCACCGTAGATCCGCATGCCAGCCTCACTCAGCCGCCACCGGCATCCGCGCCATCTCCATCTCGCGCAGGGCGCGGCGGTACTCCACCGGCATGACCTTCACGAACTTGGTGCGGTAGCCGGCCCAATCATCGAGGATCGCCTTGGCACGCGGTGAGCCCGTGTACTTCAGGTGATTGGTGATGAGCTGGCTCAGGCGCTCCTCGTCGTGCCCGGACATGTCGGCCAGGATGTCGACGCGCCCCTTGGTCTCGAGGTCGCCGTCCTGGTGGAAGCGCCGCATGACGTCGTCCTCCTCCTCGATGGGTTCGAGATCGACCATCGAGAGGTTGCAGCGCGCGGCAAACGAGCCGTCCGCATCGAGCACGTAGGCGATGCCGCCCGACATGCCGGCCGCGAAGTTGCGCCCGGTTTCGCCGATGGACACGACGACGCCGCCGGTCATGTACTCGCAGCCATGGTCGCCCATGCCTTCGACCACGGTGATGGCGCCGGAATTGCGCACGGCGAAACGCTCGCCGGCTGAACCACGGATGTAGCACTCGCCCGCGATGGCTCCGTAGAGCACGGTGTTGCCCGCCATGATCGTCCGCCCGGCCGGCGACCGCAACGCGTCGCTCGGCCGGATGATCAGCTTGCCGCCCGAGAGGCCCTTGCCGACGTAATCGTTGGCGTGGCCGGTGAGGACCACGGTGATGCCGGCGGCGAGCCAGGCTCCGAAGCTCTGACCGGCGGTGCCGGCGAGGTTCACGGTGATGGTATCGTCGGGCAGGCCCTCGTGGCCGTAGCGCTTGGCCACGACGCCCGAGAGCATCGCCCCCGCCGTGCGGTCCGAGTTCCGGATCGCCTCGTTGAGCACCACCGGCTCGGCGTTCTCAATGGCCGACTTCGCGCCTTTGATCAGGCGGCGGTCGAGGACCGTGTCGATCGGGTGCTTCTGCTTCTCCGTATGGCGGATCGCCACCTCGGGACCGACATCGGGACGGTGGAACAGCTTCGAGAAATCGAGCCCCCGCGCCTTCCAGTGGTTGATCACTTCCAGCGTGTCGAGAAAGTCGGAGCGGCCGATGAGGTCTTCGAGCTTGGTGTAGCCCATCGCCGCCATCAGCTCGCGCAACTCCTCCGCCACGAAGAAGAAGTAGTTGACCACGTGCTCCGGCGTGCCCTTGAAGCGCTTGCGCAGGACGGGGTCCTGTGTCGCCACGCCCACCGGGCAGGTGTTCAGGTGGCACTTGCGCATCATGATGCAGCCGGCCGCGATCAGCGGCGCGGTGGAGAAGCCGAACTGGTCGGCGCCGAGCAGGGCGGCGACGAGAACGTCGCGACCGGTGCGGATGCCACCGTCGGCCTGGAGCACGACACGGCCGCGCAGGTGGCTGAGCACCAGGGTCTGCTGGGTTTCGGCGAGACCCGTCTCCCAGGGGCCGCCCGCATGCTTGATCGAGGTCAGCGGCGCGGCGCCGGTGCCGCCGTCGAAGCCGGAGATCGTGATGTGGTCGGCGCGCGCCTTGGCGACGCCGGTGGCGACCGTGCCGACACCGACCTCCGAGACGAGCTTCACGGACACGTCGGCGTCGGGGTTCACGTTCTTCAGGTCGAAGATCAGCTGGGCGAGATCTTCGATCGAATAGATGTCGTGATGCGGCGGCGGCGAGATCAGGCCGACGCCGGGGGTGGCGTAGCGAACCTTGGCGATCTTCGCATCGACCTTGTGACCGGGCAGCTGGCCGCCCTCGCCGGGCTTGGCGCCCTGCGAGACCTTGATCTGCATCATGTCGGCATTGACGAGATATTCCGTCGTCACGCCGAAGCGGCCGGAGGCCACCTGCTTGATCGCCGAGCGGCGCGAACGCCCATCGGCCATCGGCTTGAAGCGCTCGACCTCCTCGCCGCCTTCGCCCGAATTCGAGCGACCGCCGAACGAGTTCACCGCGATGGCCAGCGTCTCGTGCGCCTCCTTCGAGATGGAGCCGTAGGACATCGCGCCCGTGGCGAACCGCTTGACGATGTCCACCGCCGGCTCGACCTCGGAGATGTCGACGGGGGCGCGGCCGAGCTCGGCCGCCTGCCTGATCCGGAACAGGCCGCGGATGGTCTTGAGGTGGTTCTCCTGCTCGTTCACCAGCCGGGCGAACTCGCGGTAGCGCTCGGGCAGGCCGAGGCGCACCGCGTGCTGCAGGGTCGCCACCGAATCCGGCGTCCAGGTATGGCTCTCGCCGCGCAGGCGATAGGCATACTCGCCGCCGACATCGAGGGCGTGACGGAAGACCGGGGCATCGCCGAACGCGTCGGCGTGGCGCCTGGCCGTCTCCTCGGCGACCTCGGCCATGCCGATGCCTTCGATGGTGGTCTTGGTGCCGAAGAAGTCGCGGGCGACGAAGGACGAGTTCAGGCCGATCGCGTCGAAGATCTGGGCGCCGCAATAGGATTGATAGGTCGAGATGCCCATCTTGGACATGACCTTGAGCAGGCCCTTATCGATGGACTTGATGTAGCGATAGACGATCTCGTCGTCGGTGAGATCCGGCGGGAACTCGGCCTTCATCGCGATCACGGTCTCGAAGGCGAGATAGGGGTTGATCGCCTCGGCGCCGTAGCCGGCCAGACAGGCGAAGTGATGCACCTCGCGCGGCTCGCCGGATTCGACCACGAGACCGACCGAGGTGCGAAGCCCCTTGCGGATCAGGTAGTTGTGCACCGCCGCCGTGGCCAGCAAAGCCGGGATCGCGATGCGATCCGGGCCGACGCCGCGGTCGGTCAGGATGATGATGTTGTAGCCGCCGCGCACCGCCGCCTCGGCCCGATCGCAGAGCCGGTCGACGGCGCCTTCCATGGCCACCGCGCCGGACTCGGCCGGGAAGGTCATGTCGAGGGTCTTGGTGTCGAAACGGTCCTCGAAATGGGAGATCGAGCGGATCTTCTCGAGGTCGCCGTTGGTCAGGATCGGCTGACGCACCTCCAGGCGCTTCTTGCGGGAGGCGCCCTCCATGTCGAGCAGGTTCGGCCGCGGCCCGATGAACGAGACGAGGCTCATCACGGCCTCCTCGCGGATCGGGTCGATCGCCGGATTGGTGACCTGGGCGAAGTTCTGCTTGAAGTAGGTGTAGAGGGGCTTCGGCTTGTCCGAGAGGGCCGAGAGCGGCGTGTCGGTCCCCATGGAGCCGACCGCCTCCTGGCCGGTGACGGCCATGGGGGCCATCAGCAGCTTGAGGTCTTCCTGGCTGTAGCCGAAGGCCTGCTGCCGATCGAGCAGCGACACGTCGGAGCGCGAAGCGCGCGGGATCACGGGCTTCAGGTCCTCGAGCACGATCTGAGTGTTCTTGACCCATTGCGCGTAGGGATTGGCGGCGGCCAACTCGCTCTTGATCTCCTCGTCGGAGATGATGCGGCCTTTCTGCAGGTCGATGAGCAGCATGCGGCCGGGCTGCAGGCGCCAGGATTCGACGATGCTCTCGTCCGGGATCGGCAACACGCCCATCTCGGAGGCCAGCACCACGAGACCGTCCTCGGTGACGATGTAGCGCGCGGGGCGCAGGCCGTTGCGGTCGAGGGTCGCGCCGATCTGGCGGCCGTCGGTGAAGCAGACGGCGGCGGGGCCGTCCCACGGCTCCATTAAGGCGGCGTGATACTCGTAGAACGCCTTGCGCTCCTCGCTCATGAGCGGATTGCCGGCCCAGGCTTCCGGGATCAGCATCATCATGGCGTGGGCGAGCGAGTAACCGCCCTGCACGAGGAACTCGAGGGCGTTGTCGAAACAGGCCGTGTCGGACTGGCCCTCGTAGGAGATCGGCCAGAGCTTCGAGATGTCGTTGCCGAACAGATCCGAGTCGACGCTGGCCTGACGCGCCGCCATCCAGTTCACGTTGCCGCGCAGGGTGTTGATCTCGCCGTTATGGGCGACCATCCGGTAGGGATGCGACAGCTGCCAGGTCGGAAAGGTGTTGGTGGCGAAGCGCTGGTGCACGAGGGCGAGGCCCGAGACGTAGCGCTCGTCCTGCAGGTCCTTGAAGTAATGGCCGAGCTGCGTGACCAGCACCATGCCCTTGTAGACGATGGTGCGGGTGGAGACGGACACCGGGTAATAGGCCTTCACCCGCGGATCGTTGAGGCCGTAGACCTTGTTGGAGATCACCTTGCGCGCGATGAACAGGCGGCGCTCGAACGCGTCCTCGTCCGTGACCGCGGCGGGACGGCCGATGAAGACCTGCTTGTGATGCGGCTCCGTCTCCTTGACGCGCACGCCGAGGTCGCTCGAATCCACCGGCACGTCGCGCCAGCCGAGGAAGGGCAGGCCCTCGTCGTGCAGCGCCTTCTCGACGATCTCCTCGACGATGCGGCGGCCTTCCGCGTCCTTGGGCATGAAGAACTGCCCGACGCCGTAATGGCCCGGCTCCGGAAGGGCGATGCCGAGGCTCTCGCACTCCTCCTTCAGGAGGAAATGCGGGATATGGGTGAGGATGCCGCAGCCGTCGCCCATCTTCGGGTCGGCGCCCACGGCGCCGCGATGGTCGATGTTCTCGAGGATGAGGAGGCCCTGCGCGACGATGGCATGGGTGCGCCGGTCATGCATGTCCGCCACGAAGCCGACGCCGCAGGCATCGCCCTCGCGGGCGGGATCGTAGAGACCCTGCTTGGGCGGGAGGGCGTGATCGCGGACGACGAGCGGCGCGACGCCGTCCCGCGTGGCGGGGATCGGGTTCTGGACGACCCCGGCAACCTCAGATGCGGCCATGTTCATAACCCCTCAGCCTCGTTCGTCCGTGCCCGCATGCGAGCATGTTTCATGCCCAAATGCCATCCGGCACTCAGGCTCCGTCCTCGACGCGGTCGGATTCGGGCAGGATCTTCGGTGAGGAAGCGCCCGCTCTCCGCGGGCTCAGCGCCGGCTTGAATTCAAGCCGTGCGGGCCCGGATCGCCGCGATGGCGACCGGCTTGGAATCTCGTTTTTTCGTGAGACCCAACACCCGCTTCAGACCTTCCACGTTCCTCGAAGGCACCTCGTCCCGGGAGATCGCTCGCCGCCGGGATGCCCTGCCAAAAATGGGACAGCCGTACTGTCCTAATTACGGAAGGTGACAGATTTTAAACGGTCCAGCAAGAGGCTCGCGCGCGTGTTGGACAGGTTTGATGCGCAGTGCGACCTCGCGGACGGATCGAGGTTCGCGATACGCATGCACCGGGACGCCCGGACGGGCGACGGGACTGGGAAAACCGACAGAAACGCGACGCCCGCGACTTGCCGCGCTTCACCCGCATTCCCGCCCCATTCGAGCGGTCTACAGGATGGGCCAAGCACAAGCGGCATGCGGGGTGATGGACCGCACCGAGACCTCCATAGACCTGCGCCAACAGTGGGCTACGGAACGAACGACAAAGCAAGACGAGGCACCATGGAATCGAGCCGCAGGGCGCCTGTGCGCTCCCATACGATCAGCCTGTCCCTGCTGGCGGGGTTCATCACCCTGTCGGCCCTGGGGACGGGCACTGCCCAGGCCCAGTACGGCTACGAGCCCGATCTGCTCCTCCCCCCTCGCGCCGTTGTCTGGCGTCTCAACGACCGGGGCTTCACCGAGGTGACGCGGCCGCGATTCGATGGCCGGGCCTACATCGTCGAGGCGACCGGCCCCTATGGCGACCGGGTGCGGCTGTTCGTGGATGCACGGGACGGCGCGGTCCTCGACCGCCAGCGTCTCGGCGTACCGATGCAGCCGGTTCCGGTCGCTCGTCCGGCAGCCCCCGGCTATGGCTGGACCGAGGCGGACGAGCAGCCCCGTCGACCGATGCGCGAAGCGGAACGGCTGGTTCCTCCCGCCAGGATCCCGACCGGAGACGGCGTCGGCCGGCAGCCGCGTTTCGACGTGGCGGCGCGCCCCGAGGCCGGCACGCGCGCGGAGCCTTTCGACCGCAACCCATCGGGCCTCAACCCGGATGCCAGGACCGGCGACGCGAGACGCCCGATGGACGCGCCGTCGCCCCGCAAGGTCACCCGGTTGGCCCCGCCGGCAAAACCGGCCGCGCCGCGGCTCGCTCCGGAAGCCCCCTCGCCGGCCGCCACGGATGCAGCCTCCGACGCTCGGACCACCACGCCGCCGGTCGCCGCCATCGAGCAGCCGAAGGCCGAACCGCCGACACCTGCCGCGAATCAGCCCCGACGCGACGCCGCGCAGGCCCCGTCGACCAAGGCGGCCCAGACCTGGAGCGATCCCCCGGCCGACAGGAAGGCCGTTCGGGTCATCGGCGGCGCGACGGTGGTTCCCGGAGCGACGGACAAGGATCAGCAGGGCGACCGCCCGGCCGAGTAGCCGTCATCTCGAATCCCACCATGATGAAGAAAGGCGTCGAGCGACAACAGGCTCGGCGCCTTTCTCTCATGCGGACACGAAAGCGCCGGTCAGCCGGCGTCGCTGGCGCCCGCCCCCTGGAGGTGGGGGTCGTTCGTGGCCGCCCGGACGGGGCTGTCGCTCTGGTTCGGCGATGTCGTGATCGCCTTCAACGCCAGCGGATCGAGACCGCTTCCCTCGGTGGGGCCATGCGCTTCGAGGGCGCGGCGCATCTTCGGCGTCCAGAAGGCCACGATGTGCTTATGGATGCCGGCAACCGCCTCCTCGTCCGGATAGGATCGGAAGAAGCCGGCGATCTGGTTCGCCATGCGGACGAGCTTGTCGTTGGTGGTCAGGGCGCTCATGGGACTGGCTCTGTCGACGGGTGAAGGACGGCCGCGCGCGATTTAGCGTTCGGCGGCAAGACGAAGGCGGTCGCGGCCAGAAAAGACCGTGAGAGTGTCCGACCGGGCAATGGCGCAGAGCGTCATGTCGTGCAGGCGCGCCCGGTCGATGGCCAGCGACGTCGGCGCGGAGATCGCCACGAGGACCGCAGCACCGAAGGTCGCGGTCTTCTCCACCATCTCGAACGAGCAGCGGCTGGTGATCACGACGAAGCCATCGCGTGGATCGGTCCCGGCACGCATCAGCGCGCCGATCAGCTTGTCGAGGCCGTTATGGCGGCCGACATCCTCGCGCACGGCGAGAAGGTTGCCTTCGAGATCGGCCCAGGCCGCCGCGTGGACCGCGCGGGTGGCATGGTTGAGAACCTGCGCGTCGCCCAGGGCGAGCAGCGCCCGCTGGACCGACCCGATCCCAACCTGAGCGGCCGCGTGGACACGAGGCTCGGCCCTGGGAAGGGATGCGAGATCGTCGATGCCGCAGACACCGCATCCGGTACGCCCGGAGATGGCGCGTTTCCGGGCGAGGTGCTCGCGCAATCGCCCCGGTGCGAGATCGACCACGAGGCGAAGGCCACCCTCGCCGTCCTCGACCTCCACCGACCTGATCTCGTCGACGGCGTCGACAATACCCTCGGTGAGGCTGAACCCGTAGGCAAAATCCACGAGGTCGGACGGGGTCGTCATCATGACGGCGTAGGGCACGCTGCCATAGACGAGGTTGACCGGCATCTCGACGGCGAGATCACGATGCCCGTCGCTGGGCGTCGGATCCTCGTAGGCCACGACCAGGGTCGGGACGCGCCGGCTCGTGGGAGCCGACGCATCGTTTTGAGCGATCCCGATTTCGTCTCGTCTACTCGGCAGCATTCAGTTGGGTCGCGATTCTCGTGAGCGAGAAGTCTTCTTCGAAGAACTTCGCCTGCCAATCGGACGGCCGGTTGGTCCGCCGCACCTGGACCGCCGTCACCTTATACTCGGGGCAGTTTGTGGCCCAGTCCGAGAAGTCGGTGGTGATGACGTTGGCGCCGGTCTTGGCGTGGTGGAAGGTGGTGTAGACCACGCCCGGCTGCATCCGTTCGGAGACGATCGCCTTGAGGGCGATGTCGCCGGAGCGGCTCTCCAGGGCCACCAGATCGCCGTGGACGATGCCGCGCACCTCCGCGTCGAACGGGTGGATCTCCAGCACGTCCTCCTCGTGCCAGCGCGAGTTCTCCGTACGGCGGGTCTGCGCGCCGACATTGTACTGCGACAGGATGCGGCCGGTGGTGAGGATGAGCGGGAAGCGCGGGCCGGTGCGCTCCTCGGTGGCGACGTATTCGGTGATCATGAACTTGCCGAGGCCGCGCACGAACCGGTCCACGTGCATCATCGGCGTGCCGTTGGGGGCGGCGTCGTTGCACGGCCACTGGATCGAGCCGAGCTCGTCGATCTTGGCGAAGCTGACGCCCTTGAAGCTCGGGGTGAGCGAGGCGATCTCGTCCATGATCTCGCTGGGATGCGAGTAGTTCATCGGGTAGCCCAGCGCGTTGGAGAGCAGGATCGTGCCCTCCCAATCGCCGTAGCCGGCCAGCGGCGGCATCACCTTGCGCACGCGGGAGATGCGGCGCTCGGCATTGGTGAAGGTGCCGTCCTTCTCGAGGAACGAGGCGCCCGGCAGGAAGACGTGGGCGTATTTCGCGGTCTCGTTCAGGAAGATGTCCTGGATGACGATGCATTCCATCGCCATCAGGCCGGCGGTGACGTGGTGCGTGTCCGGGTCGGACTGGGCGATGTCCTCACCCTGGATGTACATGCCCTTGAAGGCGCCATCGACGGCCTCGTCCAACATGTTGGTGATGCGCAGGCCCGGATCCTTGTCGAGCTGGACGCCCCACAGGGATTCGAAGGTCTCGCGGGTGGCATCGTCCGAGACGTGGCGGTAGCCCGGCAGCTCGTGCGGGAACGAGCCCATGTCGCAGGAGCCCTGGACGTTGTTCTGGCCGCGCAACGGGTTCACGCCGGCGCCCAGCATGCCGATATTGCCGGTGGCCATGGCGATGTTGGCCATGCCCATGACCATGGTCGAGCCCTGGCTGTGCTCGGTGACGCCCAGCCCGTAATAGATGCCGGCGGCTCCGCCGGTGGCATAGAGGCGGGCGGCGCCCCGGATGTCCTCGGGGTTCACGCCGATCTTGTCGGCTTGGGCCTCGGGGGAGTGACGCTCCTCGGCGATGAAACGGGCCCAGGATTCGAAATCGCCGAGGTCGCAGCGCTCGCGGACATAGGCCTCGTCGATGAGCCCTTCCGTGACGATGACATGCGCCATGGCGTTGATAAAGGCGACGTTGGAGCCGGGCTTCAGCGGCAGGTGGTAATCGGCCTCGATGTGGGGCGACTTCACGAGGTCGATCTTGCGCGGATCGGCGACGATGAGCTTGGCGCCCTCGCGCAGGCGCTTCTTCATGCGCGAGCCGAAGACCGGGTGGCCGTCCGTCGGGTTCGCGCCGATGACCAGGATCACGTCGGAATGCGCCACCGAGGCGAAGTCCTGCGTGCCGGCCGAGGTGCCGAGCGTCGACATCAGGCCGTAGCCGGTGGGCGAATGGCAGACGCGGGCGCAGGTATCGACGTTGTTGTTGCCGAAGGCGGCACGCACGAGCTTCTGGACGAGGTAGGCTTCCTCGTTGGTGCAGCGCGACGAGGTGATGCCGCCCACCGAATCCTTGCCGTACTTGGCCTGGATGCGCTTGAACTCCGACGCCGCGCGGTCGATGGCGACCTCCCACGACACCTCCTGCCAGGGGTCCGTGATCTTGTCGCGGATCATCGGCTTGGTGATGCGGTCCTTGTGGGTGGCGTAGCCGTAGGCGAAGCGGCCCTTGACGCAGCTATGGCCCTCGTTGGCCTTCCCGTCCTTGTAGGGGACCATGCGGACGATGCGGGTGCCCTGCATCTCCGCCTTGAACGAGCAGCCGACGCCGCAATAGGCGCAGGTGGTGACCTCGGAATGGTCCGGCTGGCCGTGCTCGATGATCGACTTCTCCTGGAGCGTCGCCGTGGGGCAGGCCTGGACGCAGGCGCCGCAGGACACGCATTCGGAGTTGAAGAAGTCGGTGGGGCCGGCGGCGACGCGGCTGTCGAAGCCGCGGCCCGAAATCGTCAGGGCGAAGGTGCCCTGCGTCTCCTCGCAGGCGCGGACGCAGCGGTTGCAGACGATGCACTTCGACGGGTCGTAGGTGAAGTACGGGTTCGACGTGTCCTTGGCCAGGTACTGGTCCGAGGTCGGCTTGACGTGGTTGGCGCCGTAATAGCCGTAACGCACGTCGCGCAGGCCGACCGCGCCGGCCATGTCCTGCAATTCGCAGTCGCCGTTGGCGGCACAGGTCAGGCAGTCGAGGGGGTGATCGGAGATGTAGAGCTCCATCACGCCCTTGCGGAGCTTGGCGAGCTTGTCCGTCTGGGTCGAGACCACCATGCCGTTCTCGGCCGGGGTGGTGCAGGAGGCGGGCGTGCCGCGCCGTCCCTCGATCTCCACGAGGCAGAGGCGGCAGGAACCGAAGGCTTCCAGCGAATCGGTGGCGCAGAGCTTGGGGATCTGCGTGCCCGCATGCATCGCCGCAGCCATCACCGAGGTTCCGGCCGGAACGGTGACGCTCATGCCGTCGATGTTGAGGGTGACGGTCTGCTCCGATACGCGGATCGGGGTGCCGTAATCGATCTCTTTGATGAGGGCCATGGGTCGCGCCTCCTTATTCAGCGGCCACGGACATCGGTCCGCGCTGCTGGAAATCCTCGGGGAAATGGGTGATCGCGCTCATGACGGGCATCGGTGTGAGCCCGCCCATGGCGCAGAGCGACCCATCGGTCATGACGTCGCAAAGGTCGGCCACGACGGCGAGATTCTCGGTGGGACGGATGCCGGCGATAACCTTGTCCATGGTCTCGACGCCGCGCGTCGCACCGATACGACAGGGGGTGCACTTGCCGCAGGATTCCACCGCGCAGAACTCGAAGGCGAAGCGGGCCTGCTTGGCCATGTCCACGGTGTCGTCGAACACCACGATGCCGCCATGGCCGACGAGGCCCTTCTTGGCGGCCATGGCCTCGTAATCGAGGGGCGTGTCGAGGAGATGATCGGGGAAGTAGGCCCCGAGCGGGCCGCCGACCTGCACGGCGCGGACGGGACGGCCGCTCTGGGTGCCGCCGCCGAAATCCTCGATGATCTCGCGCAGGGTGATGCCGAAGGCGAACTCGATCAGGCCGCCATGCTTGATGTTGCCGGCGAGCTGGATCGCCAGGGTGCCGAGCGAGCGGCCCATTCCGTAATCGGCATAGGCCTTGGCGCCGTGCTCCAGGATATAGGGCACGGCGGTGAAGGTCATCACGTTGTTGACCAGGGTCGGCTGGCCGAGGAAGCCCTTCAACGCCGGGATCGGCGGCTTGGCGCGGACGATGCCGCGACGGCCCTCCAGGCTCTCCAGCAGCGAGGTCTCCTCGCCGCAGATATAGGCGCCGGCGCCGAGGCGGACTTCGAGGTGGAAGGCCTTGCCCGAGCCCGCCACGTTCGCGCCGAGATAGCCGGCGGCGTTGGCGTTGACGATGGCTTCCTTCAGCGTCGCGAAGGCCTGCGGATATTCCGAGCGCAGGTAGATGTAGCCCCGCGTGGCGCCCGTCGCGATACCGGCGATGGTCATACCCTCGATGAGGTTGAAGGGGTCGCCCTCCATCATCATCCGGTCGGCGAAGGTGCCGGAATCGCCCTCGTCGGCGTTGCAGACGACGTATTTCTGCTCGGACTGGGCGAGCATCACCGTGTTCCACTTGATGCCGGCCGGGAAGCCGGCGCCGCCGCGACCGCGCAGACCGGAATCGCGCACCTGCGCGACGATGCCGGCGGCATCGAGCTTCAGAGCGGCGTCCAGGCCGTTATAGCCGCCATGCGCCCGGTAATCCTCCACCGAGACGGGATCGACCACGCCGCAGCGATGGAAGGTGAGGCGCTGCTGACGGGCGAAATAGGGCATGTCCTCGGGCTTGCCGAGGCGAAGGGCATGCTCGCCGCCGTTCACGAGGCCGGCGTCGAGGAGGCTGTCGACATCGCCGGGCGTGACGGGCCCGTAGGCGATGCGGCCCTCCGGGGTCGCGACCTCGACCATGGGCTCCAGCCACAGCATCCCGCGCGAACCCGTGCGGACGATGGTGATGTCGAGGCCGCGGCGCTCGGCACCGGCGAAGATCGCGCGGGCGACGCGGTTGGCGCCGAGACCGAGGGCGACGGCGTCGCGCGGGACATAGATGGTGATGCTCACGACTTCATCTCCGTGAGGGCCGATTCCAGGGAATCGGCGGTGAGGCGCGCCAGCGGCTCGTCGTCGACCAGGGCGCCGGGGCCGTTGGCACAGAGGCCGAGGCAGTAGACCGGCTCCACGGTGATCTGACCGTCCGGCGTCGTCCCGTGCCAATCGATCCCGAGGCGGGCGAGGATGTCCGCGTGAAGCGCGTCCGACCCCATGGCCTGACAGGCCTCGGCCCGGCACAGCTTCACCTGATGCTTGCCCGAGGGGGCGCGGCGGAAGTCGTGATAGAAGGTGATGCAGCCGTGGACCTCGGCTCGGGACAGGTTCAGCGCATCCGCGATCAGTGGCACCGCGCCCTCGTCCACGTAGCCGAAAGTCTCCTGCAAGGCGTGGAGAATGGGGAGCGTGGCGCCTTCGAGATGCGTATGGTCGGCGATGATGCCGGCCGCACGCTGTGCGCTCCAGGGCTCGTGCTGCAGCATTGTTCCTACCCAGTGACCTTGTTGTCGTTCCAAGGTGGTATATCTCCGACCGTGAATCAATCGCGCGGTTCGGTCGGACGACAATGCTTTTTTGTTATAATTCTATTGTGCAGTGCAAAATATCAGTGTGACGAGCCAGTTGGGCGGCTGTCAGAGCGAAGCTATGTCGTCGGCGACGGTCGGGGCGATCGCCTGGGCCTCGACGATGAGAGCGGCACAGAGAGGCGTCATGGGGTCCCGTTCCGGCACCACGAGGCCGATCATGTGGCTCACGTCGGGCTCCCCGATCGGGACTGAGCGCACACGCTCGCTCAGGCGGAAGCTGTCCGCGAGGACCGCGGGCATCACGCTCGCCCATTTCGCGGTCCTGACATGGGTGAGCAGAACGATCATCGAGTTCGACTGAAGCAGGGGCGCGGCGTCCCGCCCGGCATTGTGGAGGTGACCGTCGATGATGCGGCGGTTCTGCATGTCCGGCGTGAGCAGGCACAGGGGCAGGCGCCCGACCTCCTCCCAGCTCACCGAATCCCTCTTGCCGTAGACGCCGTCGATGGCGGTGAGCAGGCGGTAGCGCTCACGGTAGAGCGGTACGGCGATGACTTTCCCGAGGGGCTCGTTCTCGAGATAGGTGATCCCGGCATCGATCTCGTGGTCGGCGATCAGACGGCCGATCTCGCCGGACGTCGTCGAGTGGACGGAGAACCGCACGTCGGGGTGGCGGGCGCGGAAGGGCGTGGTCAACGAGGCGACGATGGGCGTCGCGGTGGGAACCGCGGCGAGCCGCAGGGTGCCGGACAGCCCCCGGCGCAAATTGGCGACTTCCTCCCGCATGGCGCGCGCGTCGCCGACGATCCGGCGGGCCCAATCGAGGACGCGCTCGCCTTCGGGCGTGAAGCCCTGGAAGCGCGATCCGCGCTCCACCAGCAGGACACCGAGCCGTTCCTCGAGCTGCTTCACCCCGGCCGAGAGGGTTTGTTGCGACACGTTGCAGAATTGCGCCGCCCGGCCGAAATGCCGCTCGCGGGCCAGGGCAAGGAGAAATTCGAGACGCTCGATCACCGCCGGGACCTCATCGCATTCATGCCCGACTTCGCTTCTCGGAATGGACGCCCGCATGTCTCGCGTGGGGCCGGCCCCTCTCCATAGCGGGGACGGCGCTATACTGGCGAGGGGTTCGGCCCCGAAGACGCCGGTAAGACAAATTTAAGTTTGCCGCCGAGCAAAATCGCCTTGAACCCCCGTGGTCATTCGAGCCCGGCCGAGCCTGGACTACGGGGAAAGCCACATCCATGCGACGCTGTTGCGGTTGCGCCGCCGACCTCCATGTGGTCTGACACCGGCAATGCCGGCCCGGATTTCCTGATCGAGGCTTGCCTTTCCCGTTGAGCAAGGACTTGCGCGCGACGTCAAAAGTCGCAAGACGCTGCGGGACGACGTAGAACGATACCAATGGGGAGCCACGAGAGGCACATGCGGACCACGCAGGCGCAACACCGGTCATCATGGGGACTTGCTGCGGGCGCTCTTGCTGCGCTCGGCACCACCCTCGTTTCCACAGCCGCTCTGGCGGCCGGCATCGGCCAGCCCGAGCCGTGGCAGATGGACCGTCAGGTCGCCGTCACGGAGAACGCGCGGGACATCCACACGTTCGAGCAGGGGATGCACTGGCTCTCCTTCGGCATCTCGGCCTTCGTGCTGGGGCTGATCGTCTACTGCATCTTCAAGTTCAACGCGAAGGCGAACCCGGTCCCCTCCAAGACCACCCACAATACCATGATCGAAGTGGCCTGGACCATCGTCCCGGTTCTGATCCTGGTGGCGGTTGCCATCCCCTCGTTCCGCCTGCTGCGCACCCAGCTCTCGGACCCGAAGGCCGATGTCATCGTCAAGGTGATCGGCCATGCCTGGTACTGGTCCTACGAGTACCCGGCCGTGGAGAATGGCGGCGGCTTCACCTTCGACGCCAACATCGACGAAGACAAGCAGCCCAAGCTGCTGGGCACCGACAACGACATGGTCGTTCCGGTGAACAAGATCGTGAAGATCCAGGTGACCGCCGCCGACGTGCTGCATTCCTGGGCGATGCCGTCCTTCGGCTTCAAGATCGACGCGATCCCCGGCCGCCTGAACCAGTTCTGGTTCAAGGCCGAGCGCGAGGGCACCTATCACGGCCAGTGCTCGGAGCTCTGCGGCGCCCGCCACGCCTACATGCCCATCACGGTGCAGGTGGTGAGCGACGAGGCCTATGCCACCTGGCTCGCCGAGGGGAAGACCAAGTTCGCCCGCCTCGACGACGGTTCGAAGTTCGCGGAAGCCAAGTAACGGCTTTTTCCGGCGCCGCCCGACGGCACCGGCTGGACCGGCCCTTCATTGGGTCGGTCCATTCGCAAATCGAGAGATTTAGAGAAACCTGAACAGGGTCTGCAACGATGGCAACCGCCACAGCACAATCAGGGCATCACGACGCCCACGCCTCCCATACGCCGTCCTTCTTCGCCCGTTGGTTCCTGTCGACCAACCATAAGGACATCGGCACCCTCTACCTCCTGTTCGCGTTCTGCGCGGGCATCATCGGCGCGTTCCTCTCCTTCGGCATCCGCATGGAGATGGAAGAGCCCGGCCTGCAGTACTTCTCGAATCCCGGCACCTACAACGTGTTCGTGACCGGCCACGGTCTCATCATGGTGTTCTTCATGGTGATGCCGGCGCTCATCGGCGGCTTCGGCAACTGGTTCGTCCCGCTCATGATCGGCGCGCCCGACATGGCGTTCCCGCGCATGAACAACATCTCGTTCTGGCTTACCGTCGCCGGCTTCGCGAGCCTCGTCTGCTCGCTGTTCGTCGAAGGCGCGCCCGGAACCACCGGTGCCGGCACGGGCTGGACCGTCTACCCGCCGCTCTCCACCTCCGGCCATCCCGGCCCGTCCGTGGACTTCGCGATCTTCGCCCTCCACCTCTCGGGGGCCGGCTCGATCCTCGGCGCCATCAACTTCATCACCACGATCCTGAACATGCGCGCCCCGGGCATGACCCTGCACAAGATGCCGCTGTTCGCCTGGGCCGAGCTGGTGACCGCGTTCCTGCTGCTCCTGTCGCTCCCGGTCCTCGCCGGCGCGATCACGATGCTGCTCACGGACCGCAACTTCGGCACGACCTTCTTCGACCCGGCCGGCGGTGGTGATCCGGTGCTCTACCAGCACCTGTTCTGGTTCTTCGGCCACCCCGAAGTCTACATCATGATCCTGCCGGCCTTCGGCATCGTCTCCCACATCATCTCGACCTTCTCGCGCAAGCCCGTCTTCGGCTACCTCGCCATGGCCTACGCCATGGTCGCCATCGGCGTCGTCGGCTTCGTCGTGTGGGCGCACCACATGTACACGGTGGGCCTGTCGCTTCAGACGCAATCCTACTTCGTCTTCGCCACCATGGTCATCGCGGTGCCCACCGGCGTGAAGATCTTCTCGTGGATCGCCACGATGTGGGGCGGCTCGATCCGCTTCACGGCGGCCATGCACTGGGCGGTCGGCTTCATCTTCCTGTTCACGGTCGGCGGCGTCACCGGTGTCGTGCTGGCGAACTCGGCGGTCGATAAGTACCTGCACGACACCTATTACGTCGTCGCCCACTTCCACTACGTGCTGTCGCTCGGCGCCGTGTTCATCATCTTCGCCGGCGTCTACTACTGGTTCCCGAAGATGACCGGCTACGTCATCCCGGAATGGGCCGGCAAGCTGCACTTCTGGCTGGCCTTCATCGGTGCGAACGTCCTGTTCTTCCCGATGCACTTCCTCGGTCTCGCCGGCATGCCGCGTCGCTACGCCGACTACCCGGAAGCCTTCGCCGGATGGCACAAGGTCTCCACCTGGGGCGGGCACATCTTCGCGCTGGGCATGGTGGTGTTCTTCATCGGCGTCGTCCTCGCCTTCCGGTCCAAGGTCCGCGCCGCCGACAATCCCTGGGGCGAAGGCGCCACCACCCTCGAGTGGACGCTCTCCTCGCCGCCGCCCTTCCACCAGTTCGAGACGCTGCCGACCATCGTCGACGACCACGGTCACTGAGACGCTGCCGTCTCCACGATCGCGATCGGCCTCGAAATTGCGATTGTTCTAAAACGACACTAGGGATTGCGAGGATCGCGCGAGCGGTCCTCGCTCTTTACCGGATGCCCCTCGTCATCGAGCGACATCCCGCAAAGGGCGGCGCCAAGGACGGCGTAATCCGAATTCCGGCCATACCGACAACAGTATCGGGACCCCATGACGAGCCTGTCGAACAGCGTCTCCGCTGCCGCCGAGCCGCACGATTTCGCGCCGACCCCGATGATGGTCGGCGGTGAGGTCGCGGATTTCTTCGCACTGCTGAAGCCGCGCGTGATGGTGCTGGTGATCTTCACCGCCCTCGTCGGCATGGTGGTCTCGCACGTTCACATCCAGCCCGTCGTCGGCGTGATCTCGCTCTTGATGATCGCGGTGGGCGCCGGCGCCTCGGGCTGCCTCAACATGTGGTGGGATGCCGACATCGACGCGGTCATGACCCGCACCGCGACCCGCCCGATTCCTGGCGGCCGCATCCAGCCCGGCGAGGCCCTGGCCTTCGGCATCGTCCTGTCGGTGGGCTCGGTGCTGGTGCTCGGCCTCGCCTCGAACTGGCTCGCCGCCGCGCTGCTGGCCTTCACGATCGTCTTCTACGCCGTGGTCTATTCCATGTGGCTGAAGCGGGCGACGCCGCAGAACATCGTCATCGGCGGCGCCGCAGGCGCCCTGCCCCCGATGATCGGCCAGGCCGCCGTGTCGGGATCGGTGGGCATCGAATCGACGATCCTGTTCCTCATCATATTCATCTGGACGCCGCCGCATTTCTGGGCGCTGGCCCTGATCAAAGCCGGCGAATACGCCAAGGCCGGCATCCCGATGATGCCCAACGTCGCCGGGCCGCAATCGACCCGCCGCCAGATCATCTACTACTCGATCGTCCTGTTCCCGGTGGGCCTCGCGCCGGTCTTCCTCGGTTTCGGCGGTTGGCTCTACGGCGTCACCGCCTTCATCGGCGGCCTCGGGATGCTGGCCTTCAGCGTCCACGTCTACCGCAACCGCGAGGGCGAGGCGGAACGCAAGGCCGCCCTCGGCATGTTCGGCTTCTCGATCCTCTACCTGTTCCTCCTGTTCTCGGCGGTCCTGGCCGAGCAGGGGCTCGGGCTCTTCCGCGCGGTGCTCGCGTGACCTCGATGCCGGAGAAATCCACGCCGCCGCGGCGCCTGACGCCCGAGGAGCAGCAGCGCCAGCGCAGGCGCTCCATCGCCATCGCCACGGTGCTGTTCGTCCTCGTGGCGATCTTCTACGCCCTGACCATCGCCAAGCTCGGACCGCAGATCCTCAACCGCCCCCTGTGACCCGAGCGACCGGACCGTTCAGCGAAAAGAGTCGGACGTCATCATGACCGACATGCCCCCGAAGCGAAGCAGCACCCCCAACCGCAAGGCGTCGGTCACGGCCCTCGCCTGCGCGGGTCTGGCTTTGGGCATGGTCGGCCTCGCCTTCGCGTCGGCCCCGCTCTACGACATGTTCTGCAAGGCCACGGGCTATGACGGGACGCCTCGGGTCGGGCTCGCCCCGACGCAGGTGGCGCTGGACGACAGCATGGTGGTCCATTTCGACACCAACGTCGCCTCGACCCTGCCCTGGCGCTTCGTCGCCGAGTCTCCGAAAATCGAGGCGCGTCTCGGCGAGACGAAGACCGTGTTCTTCCGCGTTAAGAATACCGGCACGACCCCCTCCACGGGGATCGCGACCTACAATGTCCAGCCGGGTCTGATGGGCAGCTTCTTCGTGAAGATCCAGTGCTTCTGCTTCAACGAGCAGACGCTGCAGCCCGGCGAGACGATGGATTTTCCGGTGGTGTTCTACATCGACCCGGCCGTGCGCGCCGATTCGAACACCGCTCATCTGCAGGAGATGACGCTCTCCTACACCTACTTCGCGTCGAAGAACGGCCAGCCCTCGGCCGCTCTCGCGACGACGGACGGCAGGGGTGCGAAAACCAATTTTTGAGGCCGTCGGATAATTTGGCGGGACGCGTTTTCAACGCGCCAGATTTTTGAGGTCTCAAGCGTGACAACACTGCGCCGTCCCGATTAAGGGTTCCGGTGTAGCCGAACGTTCAGAAGGTCAGAGCCGTTCGCGGCATTGGGCCCGGGGTGAGGAGAAGAGTTCAGATGGCCGAGGCGCACGCCAAGAATCACGATTTCCATATCTTGAGCCCGAGCCCGTGGCCGCTCTTGGGTGCCTTCTCCGGCTTCCTCATGGCGTTCGGCGCCGTGTTCTGGATGAAGAGCCTGCAGATCGGCACGCTCACCCCCGGTCCCTACATCTTCGGTGCCGGCACGATCGGCGTGCTCTACGTCATGTTCTCCTGGTGGCGCGACGTCGTGCACGAGGCCAATGCCGGCGATCACACCCGCGTCGTCCAGCTTCACCACCGCTACGGCATGATCATGTTCATCGCCTCCGAGGTGATGTTCTTTGCCGCCTGGTTCTGGGCCTATTTCGAGGCGGCGCTCTACACCGCCGACCCGATCCAGACCACCCGCCTGGATTTCACCGGGGGTACCTGGCCGCCGAAGGGCATCGAGGCGTTCGATCCCTGGCACCTGCCGCTCCTCAACACGCTGATCCTGCTCACCTCCGGCACGACGATCACCTGGGCCCACCACGCCCTGCTGCACAACGACCGCAAGGGCCTGAAATATGGCCTGTGGCTGACGATCATCCTCGGTGTGCTGTTCACGGCCTGCCAGGCCTACGAGTACAGCCACGCGCATTTCGGCTTCTCGGGCAGCATCTACTCCGCGACCTTCTTCATGGCGACTGGGTTCCACGGCGCGCACGTGATCATCGGCACGATCTTCCTCGCGATCTGCCTCTACCGCGTCTATCTCGGCCAGTTCACGGTCCAGCAGCATCTCGGCTTCGAGTTCGCCGCCTGGTACTGGCACTTCGTCGATGTGGTCTGGCTGTTCCTCTTCGCTTCGATCTACGTCTGGGGCGCCGGCACCGCCGCTCACTGACACAAGTCATGCCCCATGGGGGCGAAGCGACACAGGTATGAGAATGAGGGCGGCGCGAGCCGCCCTTTTTCGTGTCATGACACGTCCGGAATCCCATATGGGACGGAGGGCGGATTTACCTGCCGCCGTGGAGCAAGCATCGTGAATCATCCTCGGCCGCTACCGCCGGCAGTTCCCACCGGGTTGCGCTGCCGCTGCCCCCGCTGCGGCAAGGGCGCGATGTTCGACGGCTTCCTCACGTTCCGGCCGTCCTGCGAAGTCTGCGGCCTCGACTATTCGAACTTCAATTCCGGCGATGGCCCGGCCTTCTTCGTCATGTCCATCGTCGGCATCGTCGTCGTCGGCTTGGCCCTGTGGCTGGAGATCACCTTCGAGCCGCCGATCTGGGTCCACGCCCTCGTGGCCATCACCCTGTCGGTGGGGCTGAGTTTGGCTCTCGTGCGCCCCCTCAAGGGCATGCTGGCAGCGCTCCAGTTCGCCAACAAGGCCGAGGAGGGGCGCTTTCGCTGATGCCGAGGCCTGTTCGTCCGGATGCCGTGCGGTCGCTGGCCGCGCCCGCCCTCGCTTCTCTGATCTGTCTTGCCATCCTGCTGAGCCTCGGCGTGTGGCAGTTGCAGCGCAAGGGGGAGAAGGAGGCCCTGATCGGCCGCATCGTCGCCCGCTCGCGCGCCGAGCCTCCTGCCCCTCTCCCCGCCCGTGGGGATTGGAACCCCGCGCGGGACGAGTTCGAGCGCGTGCGCGTGACCGGCACGCTGTTGAACGACCAGGAGACCCTCGTCCATGGTCTCGCGGCGGGTGCCGTACCGGGCAAGGCGCTCCAGGGCTTCTACGTCCTGACACCGCTGAAGCGGGACGACGGCAGCCTCGTCCTCGTCAACCGGGGCTTCGTACCCACCGAACTGAAGGATGCGGCGCGGCGTGAGGCGGGACAGGTGGCGGGATCGGTCACGATCACCGGCATGCTGCGCGGTCCGGAGATACGGACCATGTTCGTGCCGGCGCCGGAGCCCGCCAAGGGCGAATGGTTTCATCGTGACATCGACGGGATCGCCGCCGCGAAGGGCATCACCGTGATGCCGTATCTCATCGAGGCGGATGCGACGCCGAACCCTGGCGGCTGGCCCAAGGGCGGACAGCTTCGCGTCGACCTTCCCAACAATCACATGCAATACGCCTTCACGTGGTTCGGCATCGCCGCCTGCCTCGTCGGCGTCTTCGGTGTGTTCGCGTGGAAACGTTTGTCGGAAGATCGGCACGGCGCCGCAGGCAACCCGGCCGCGTAGCTTCGCTCGACGGGGCCAAGGATATGGACCCGCTCTTGCCGGCCGGACGCATCGCCCTATCCTGCGTCCGGTCGCCCCCATAGCGGAGTGTGGTCCATGCGCCCCATCTTCTCCCTGCTGACCGCCTGTCTCTGTCTGATCGCGATCCAGTGGGTCTCGCCGGCCCATGCCGCCGATGAGGCTGCGAAGCTCGAAGCCAGGGCGACGGTGGAGCGGCAGATCGAGGCGTTCCGCAAGGACGACGCGGCCACTGCCTATGCCCAGGCCGCCCCGTCGATCCAGGGGATGTTCGCCTCACCGGACACGTTCATCGAGATGGTCCGGAAGGGATACGGTGCGGTTTACCGCGCCCGCAGCTTCAGCATCGATCGCGTGGAGGAGAGCGGCGAGGACGGGCTCACCCTGGGCATGACGCTTCAGGACGAGAACGGCATCGACTGGATGGCGCTCTACAGCCTCGAGAAGCAGAGCGACGGCGCCTGGCGGATCAATGGCTGCCGCCTCGTCAAGGCAGCGGGCACCGCCACTTAGGATCCCGGGCGGCAACTCCCCCTCCCGAGCCGCGGACGAGGCGTGATTGGCTCAGAATTCCCGGACCTCTCCTACGCCGAAGGATGCGCGACGCCGCGTTCGCCGATAAGGCACTCGCTGAGGGACAGGGTACGAGGGTGGAATGAACGAAACGCAGCCGGCGGATCCGTATTGGGCGGCCCTTCTCGCTTTCCTCGATGAGGATCGTGCGCTTCTTTCCGCCACGGCGGCACCGGACGGACTTCAGGAATTTCGCCCGGACCTGATCGCTTTCTCTGACATCGACGATATTTCCTCCGTCCGGCAGGTGGTTTGCCACAAGGGCCTGATCGAGCAGATTCCGGTCCGTCTTCTCGCCGCCAGTTTCGGAAGGGCCAAACTCACCTTCTCGAACGAGGTCTTCGTCGTCTTCCGTCTGGAACAGAGTCAATCCGATCACGTGAGATCGTTCGAGATCGATCTCACCAACCACCTCTCCCAATCCGATCTCGACGCCGGACGGCCATCGTCCCGGCGCTCGGAGATAACCCGGCCCCTCCTGCGGCGTCCGGTGCGGTCTACGAGTCTGGGAGCGTCACCGCGCGTCGTCGCGGCCCTGCAATCGCCCACGCTCCTCAACAACTGGGCATCCGCCGGAGGGTGGAGCCTGGAAACGGCCAAGCTCGGCGACCATGACGGCCTGGCGGAAACGGCCCTGCTTGAGGTACCGTCCTGGGACGGGAGCGACACCGACGTCGCTGCGGTCCTGGTGACGACGCCGTTGCAGTTGGAAGAGGCCAGGAAGCATTTCCCCCGGGCCGCCATTGTCTGGATCATCCACAACGGACGCGCGGGCCTTCTCCCGCCGAAGCTGATCGACGAGGTGGACGGCGTCATCACCTTGTCCCGCAAGGTCCTGGCCCTTCAGCGAACCCATCATCCGGCTCTGCTGCACAAACCGTCCTGGGTGATCGGCCCCTGGTACGAGGCCGAGCGGCGCTACCGTTGGAGCGCGAACCGTGCCTGGACGATGAAGTCGCGGCCGAGCACGCGCGATCGCTACGATCTGGCGCTGACTCACCAAGTCATCGAACTGGCAAAACAGCGATCGGTCGACATCGTCATGTACGGGCAGGAGACGGCGGGGGGCTTTCTCGACTCACGTGCCAAGTACGACTTGCAGGGTGCGTGTTCGTGCTACGTCAGTCCGCTGCCTCCCTGGGCCGGGTTTGGCCTCGCGCAGCACGAGTGCCTGTCGGCGGGCGTTCCGCTGGCGGGGCTGATCTGGGGCGATCTGGAGGAGGAGCTTCCGGCGTCCTATCCCGCTCTGACCGAGACGCTGGACGATCTGGTCGAGGCGGTCGAGCGCCTCTGCACTGAGCAATCCTTCGCCGAGGCGCTTTCGGAGGCGGGGCTGGCTTACATCGCTCAGCACCGGACGAAGACTCAGACGGAACGGTCGATCCAACGGTTTCTCGGCGAGGTCAGGACGTCCTGATTGAGCCCGAATGACGGGGCCCACGTCGCGTGCGTCGCGGGCCGGCGGTCCCTCGTCGCGCGGGCGGCGATCTCCCGCTTTCGACAGCGCCATCCACTTCGTGTAGACCGGCCCCCTTCCCGGAGGCCCCTTTGCTACACGTTTCGACCCGCGGCGCCGCGGCGCCCCTCAGCTTTTCCGATGCTCTCCTCGCCGGCCTCGCCCGCGACGGCGGCCTGTACCTGCCCGAGAGCTGGCCGCAGATTTCCCGTGACGCGATCGCCGGGCTCGCCGGACAGCGCTACGCCGACGCGGCCAAGCTCGTCCTGCGTCCGCTGATCGACGGCGAGATTGCCGATGCCGATCTCGACCGGATGATCGAGGATTCCTACGCCACCTTCCGCCACCCGGCGGTGTGCCCGCTGGTGCAACTCGACGACAACCTGTTCCTGCTGGAGCTTTTCCACGGTCCGACGCTGGCGTTCAAGGACGTGGCGATGCAGCTCCTCGGGCGGCTGATGGACCACGTCCTGCGGTCGCGCCGCTCCCGCGCCACCATCGTCGGCGCCACCTCGGGTGATACCGGCAGCGCCGCCGTCGAGGCGTTCCGAGGGCTAGATCAGGTCGACATCTTCATCCTGTTCCCGCATGGCCGCGTCTCCGAGGTCCAGCGGCGCCAGATGACCTCGGTGGGCGCGGACAACGTCCACGCCATCGCCATCGACGGCAATTTCGACGATTGCCAGAACATCGTCAAAGCTTTGTTCCAGCACGCGGATTTCGCCGACGAGCTGCGGCTTTCCGGCGTCAACTCGATCAACTGGGCGCGGGTCGCCGCGCAGGCGGTGTATTACTTCACCAGTGCCGTGGCCCTGGGCGCGCCGCACCGCCCGGTCTCCTTCGCGGTACCGACGGGCAATTTCGGCGACATCCTCGCCGGATGGGTCGCCAAGCGCATGGGCCTGCCCATCGAGCGCCTGATGATAGGCACCAACGCCAACGACATCCTGGCCCGTACCCTGGAGCACGGCGCCTACGAGGTTCGTGGCGTCCAGCCGACCACGTCGCCGTCCATGGACATCCAGATCTCCTCGAATTTCGAGCGCCTGCTGTTCGAGGCCCTGGGCCGCGACGCGTCGAGCCTTTCGCGGCTGATGGCCGGGCTCAAGCAATCGGGCGGCTTCCATCTCGACGAGGCGGTGCTCAAGACCGTCCGCGACGAGTTCGACGCTGCGTCCGTTCCGGAGGAAGCCGTCGTCGCCGAGATCGCGCGGGTCCACCGGGAGATCGGCATGGTCATCGACCCGCATACCGCCATCGGCGTCCATGCCGGCCGGCGACTTCTGGAGAAGGACGCCAGGACCCCCGTCGTCGCCCTCGCCACCGCCCATCCGGCGAAGTTTCCGGATGCGGTCGCTCAGGCGACGGGCGGCCTTCGTCCGGTCCTGCCGCCGCACCTCGCCGATCTGCTGGATCGCAAGGAGCGTTTCACCCGCGTCGCCAACGACCAGGCGGCCGTGGAAGCTTTCATCCGCGCACATTCACGTATCACGGCGGGGAACTGAGAACCCATGAACCAGCATTTCGCGACCCATGGTGCGTCTCCCGGCCTGAAGGTGTCCCGCCTCTCCAACGGCATCACCGTCACCACGGAGACGATGCCCGGCGTCGCCACCGCGACCCTCGGCGTCTGGGTCGGGGCCGGATCGCGCCACGAGCGGCCCGACGAGGGCGGCCTCAGCCACCTCATCGAGCACATGGCGTTCAAGGGAACCGAGACCCGCTCGGCCCGCCGGATCGCCGAGGACATCGAGAATGTCGGCGGCGACATCAACGCCGCCACCAGCGCTGAGGGCACCAGCTACACGGCGCGCGTCCTCGGCGAGGATGCCGGCGTCGCCCTGGACGTCATCGGCGACATCCTCACCCGCTCGGTCTTCGATGCGGGCGAACTCGCCCGCGAGAAGGGCGTGATCCTGCAGGAATACGCCGCCATCGAGGATACGCCCGACGACGTGGTCTACGAGGCCTTCACCGCGGCGGCGTTTCCGGACCAGCCGATCGGCCGTCCGATCATCGGCACGCCGCAGACCATCGCCAGCTTCGACCGCGACGCGATCGAGGCCTATCTCGCCCGCGAATACACCCCGGACCGCATCGTCGTCGCTGCGGCGGGCGCCATCTCGCACGAGGCCATCGTCGAGGCGGCGGAGCACCATTTCGGCGGAATGCCGGCGACGGTCGCCCCGGAGATGGTGCCCGGCACCTATGTCGGCGGCGAGAAGCGGATTCAGAAGAAGCTCGAACAGGCCAATCTCGTGCTGGGCCTGCCCGGCCTCTCCTTTCGCGACGAAGGCTACTATGCCCTGCACATGTTCGCGCAGGTGCTCGGCGGCGGTCTCACCTCGCGGCTCTGGCACGAGGTGCGCGAGACCCGCGGCCTCGCCTATGAAATCCAGGCGTTCCACTGGTCCTTCGTCGATTGCGGCCTGTTCGGCATCGGCGCCGGCACCTCCGGCTCGGATCTCGCCGAACTCGTCGACGTGACGCTGGCCGCCACGGCCAAGGCGGCCCGCGACGCCGATTCCGTCGAGGTCGCCCGCGCCAAGGCGCAGGTGAAGGTGGCGCTCCTCTCGGCCCTGGAGACCCCCGGCGGCCGGATCGAGCGCAATGCCCGACAGATGCTCGCCTGGGGCCGGGTGATCCCGCCGCAGGAGGTCATCGCCAAGATCGATGCCGTCACCGTGGATGATGTCAGGGCGGCGGGATTGCGCCTGCTCTCGGGCGCCCCGACCCTCGCGGCGATCGGACCGATCAAGAAACTGCCGTCCCTCGAGAAGATGAGGGGCGTGCTCCAGGCGCATTGAGGGCCTGTCCCGGTCCGGCGACCTGGCGATGACCGTCAGGTGCCGGACCTTGGGTCGGGCGCCCGGAGCTTCTGCGTGGGTCTGATTCCATACGGGCGATGGCCGCCCCCGGCAGCGTTCCCCGTCCCGGATCCCTGGCTCAAAAGCTCGTCCGGCTTGTTTTGGCCGCAAAGGGACGCGATCGAACCCTTCTCGGCGCTACGCCAAGAAGCAGTGGGTGCCGCGACGTTGGGCAGACCGCTCGCCTTGTCCGTGGACCCTCCCGCCGGTACGACTGGGCCACAAGCTGAGCCGTATTCCTCGTCAGTGCCCGCCCGGCCGGAACACTCGCCCGTTGCGCAGATCCCTCTTCGTCCTCACCGCCTTTGTTTCGCTCCTGATCGGCCTCCTGGGAATGGGGACGCCGGCTTCGGCGGTGGAAGCCGTGCGCGTGACCCTCGACGCTCCGGCGATCGACCTGACACCGATGATCGAGCGGTACCGCTCGGACGGTGACCTGATCCAGATCTCCACCGCTCCGGGCAAGGACGGCATCGTCCGCCGCATCGTGGTGAAGGCCCGCGACAGCGGCGCGCGGCCCGACTGGATGGTGTTCGCGCTCACCAACGACACGGACGAACAGATCGACCGGGTCCTCGTGGCGCCCCATTTCCGTCTCGTCGGCTCGGGCGTGATCTGGCCGGACCTCGGCGGCTCGCGCATCGCGGCGATCACGGCGAGCCAGGGCATCAGGCCCGAGCGCGACGAGAACCCGGAAGCCGACCAGTTCGTGATCACCCTCGATCCCGGCGCCACCGTAACCTTTGTCGCCGAGCTCAACGGGCCCAACGTGCCGCAGGTCTATCTCTGGGACCAGGAAGCCTACCGTAAGAAATCCACCGGCCTGACGCTCTACAAGGGCATCATCATCGGCATCGCCGGCCTTCTCGCCCTGTTCCTCACGATCATCTTCGTGGTGAAGGGCGCGATCATCTTTCCGGCGGCCGCCGCCCTCGCCTGGGCGGTGCTCGCCTATGCCTGCATCGATTTCGGGTTCCTGCAGCGGGTCTTTCCCGTCACCGAAGTGGCCGAGCGGGTCTACCGGGCCTCCGCCGAGGCGGTGCTGGGAGCGACGCTCCTCGTCTTCCTGTTCGCCTATCTCAACCTGAGCCGCTGGCACGTGCGCTACGGCCATGTGGCGTTCTTCTGGCTCGCGTTCCTCGCCGGCCTCGTGGGGCTGGCGGTGTTCGATCCGCCGGTGGCGGCGGGCGTCGCCCGCATCTCGATCGCCGCGGTCGCCGGCGTCGGCCTGCTGCTGATCGTCTATCTCGCCATCCACAACGGCTACGACCGGGCCATCCTGCTCGTGCCGACCTGGTTCCTCCTCCTCGTCTGGGTCGTGGCCGCGGGCTTCGCCATCACCGGCCAGATCGGCAGCGACCTCGTCCAGCCGGCGCTCATCGGGGGTCTCGTCCTCATCGTCATGCTCATCGGTTTCACGGTGATGCAGCACGCCTTCACCGGGGGCGGGATGACCCATTCCCTGGTCTCGGACACCGAACGGCGCGCCCTCGCCCTGACGGGCGCCGGCGACGTGGTGTTCGATTGGGACGTACCGGCGGACCGGGTGTTCGCCGGTCAGGAGATCGAGAGCCAGCTCGGCCTGAAGCGCGGCACGCTCGAAGGGCCGGCCTCGAACTGGCTCGGTCTCGTCCACCCCTTCGACGTGGACCGTTATTCCGCTGCCCTGGACACGGTGATCGAGGAGCGGCGCGGCCGCATCGTCCACGATTTCCGCCTGCGCTCCACCGAAGGCCTCTATGTCTGGTACCGGCTGAAGGCCCGGCCGGTGATCGGGCCGGATGGCGAGGTCATCCGCATCGTCGGCACCATCTCGGACGTCACCGAGGTGAAGACCGCCGAGGAGCGCCTGCTCTACGACGCGATCCACGACAGCCTCACCGGCCTGCCCAACCGCGAATTGTTCAACGACCGCCTCGACGCCGCCCTCGCTTTCGCCAGCCAGGACGCACGCCTGAAGCCGACGACGATCCTCCTCGACGTGGACCGGTTCAAGGCGATCAACGACGCCATCGGCCTCTCGGCGGGCGATTCGATCCTGCTCACCCTGTCGCGCCGTCTCGGGCGGCTCCTGCGCCCGCAGGATTCCCTGGCCCGCATCGCCGGCGACGAGTTCGGGCTGATCCTGCTCTCGGAGCGCGAGCCCGACCGCATCATCGCCTTCACGGACATGATCCGCCGGGCCATCGCCACGCCCATCACCTACGCCGACCGCGAAATCTTCCTCACCGTCTCCATCGGCATCGTCCTGCACGAGGCCGGTGCCGCCCTGAAGCGCGAGGACGTGTTCAAGAACGCCGAGATCGCGATGATCCAGGCCAAGCGCAACGGCGGGGACCGTACCGAGGTGTTCCGTGCCTCCATGCGCAACGAACGCAGCGACCGGCTGATGCTCGAGGCCGACCTGCGCCGCGCCCTGGACCGAAACGAGATGAAGGTGCTGTTCCAGCCCGTCGTCCGCCTCGAGGACCGCACGGTGGCGGGGTTCGAGACGGTTCTGCGCTGGGACCACCCCAAGCTCGGCCGCATTCCCTATTCCACCTTCATGCCCATTGCCGAGGAAAGCGGATTCGTCGTCAATCTCGGCATCTTCGCCCTGGAGCGCACGGCCCTCGAACTCGCCGCCTGGCAGCGCTCCCTCGACGTCGATCCGCCCATCTTCGCCTGCGTGAACGTGTCCTCGCGGCAGATCCTCCGACACGACCTCCTTCACGACGTGAAGACGATCCTGGCCCGGTCGGGGGTGCTTCCCGGTTCGCTCAAGCTCGAGCTCGGCGAAGGGCTGGTGATGGAGAACCCGGAATACGCGGCCCAGATGCTGAGCCGCATCCACGATCTCGGGGCAGGCCTCTCCCTGGACGATTTCGGCACCGGCTATTCGGCCCTGTCGTATCTCCAGCGGTTCCCGTTCGACACGATCAAGATCGACCCGACCTTCGTACGCCAGATGGCGGCCGGGCACTCGGTGATGCTGCGCTCCATCGTCAAGATGGCCCAGGAACTCGGCCTCGCGATCATCGCCGACGGGGCCGAGAACGAAACCGACGCGCAGGCCCTGGCCGAGTTCGGGTGCGAATACGCGCAAGGGACCGCCTTCGGCGATCCGATGTCGATGCTCCAGGCCCGGCAATTGGTCGGCGCGGCACCGGAAGCGGCCTGATCGCCAAACCGCGACGGTTGAATTAAACCTCCCTTAACCATGATCGCGCATCGTCATGGTCGAGATGGATCGAACGGCGCGGCATGACATGCCGTTCGTCAGGAGGCGGGCGTGATGGCCGAAGCGGCATTGCGATTGGGCGACGATTTCGGCCTCGGCGAGGATTTCGGCTCGGATATCGTGAAGCGCCTGATGGCGCGGCCGATCCGCACCGGCCCCACCCGGAAGCGCGTTGACATCGGTCCGGCGGCGTTGCCGCCCGAACCGCCGGTGGAGGCGGTCGAGGAGATCGCCGCGGACACGGATCTGGCGCGCCTGCGCTCCGAGATCCTGGTGATGAAGGCGGTGTTGCGGGCCGAGCGGGAAGAGAACGCCGGCATCCGCGCCAGCGTCGAGCGCCTCGCCGGGCCTGAGCCGCTCTCGCCGGAAGCCTGCGCGGTGCGCGACCGCTGGGCCGCCCTCGTGGACAAGCTCCTCGACGGACCTCGTTGAGGTTTCCGCCATCGGCCGGCGCACGTCACCCGACGCCGGCTTCCTTTCGCCTTCTCTCAACTTTCGAGGCTCGACCATGAGCGCGCGCTGCTCGCTTGTCGTCAACGGCAAGGCCGTGCGGGTCTCGACCGGCGATACGCCGCTCGAAGCCGCCCTTGCCGACGGCGTCATCGCCCCCACCACGGGCCTGCACGGATCCCATCTCCTCGGCCAGGGTGCCAGCCCGTCCTCGCGTCGTGCCCAGGCCCGCCTGCACCGTGCGGAGCCCGTCAAGCTCTCCACGCCCCGCGCCTCCAAGGCGGCCGAGAGCCTCGTCTTCGCCGAGGTGAAGCCGGCCGCCCAGGCACGCCGGGTCGGCACGGTCACCGAGATCGTTCCCCTCGGGGCCCATGTGGTCGAAGTCGTCGTCACGATCACGCGCCGTCTCGACATCGAACCCGGCCATCAGGTCACCGCCACGTTCGAGGGGTTCGACCCGATCGACGTGAGCCCGACCCTGCGCCTCGACGGCACGACGGAGCTCAACGAACTCGTCTTCCACCTCCGCCTCGGACATGCCTGCGACGCGGTGGCCCATGCTCTCGGCGAGGAGATCCTTCTCGGACATCCGGTCAAGATCAAGGGTCCGGTCGGTCGCGGCTACTATCGCCCCGGCGGCGGCCGCCTGCTGCTCGTCGGCCGCGAGACCGGTTTCGCGCCGATCTGGGCGATCGCCCGGGCGGCGCGCTACATCGAGCCACAGCGCGAGATCGTGGTGGTGATCGGGGCCAGCGACCCCCTCGACCTCTACATGCGTCCGTCGCTCGACTGGCTCAGGGCCACGGGCGTCTCGCGGATTACCCTCGTCGCCGACAGGACGAGACAGCGCCCGCCGGATGTCCGGCCGGGCCCCCTCACCGCGCATCTCACCGGCCTCAAGACCACCGACGTCGTGCATGTGGCCGGCGACGCCTCCACGGTGGGCGCCGTCGAAGTCCTGGCGGCGGGTGCCGGGGCGCGATGCTACCCGATCCTGATCCCGCCGGGCCTTTGACCCCACCGGTTCACATTGAGGGACGCCAACCGCGACCCACGGTCAGAATCATGGCAAGCGGCGAACGGCTGCCGCGGTACGATCACCCATGAGAAAACGCATCGCCGTCCGGGATCAGACGTCGTCCTCGGCGGTCTCGGCAGCGCCGCGAAACCCGGTGGCCAGCACGTAGAGTTCGCTCGAATCGGCGCGGCTCGCCGAAGGCTTCACGTGGCGCACCAGGGTGAAGTCCCGTTTCAGGTCGGCGAGCAGGGTCCCCTCCGTCCCGCCCTGGAAGACCTTGGCGAGATAGGTTCCCCCCGGCGCCAGCACCTCGCGGGCGAATTCGGCGGCGGTCTCGGCAAGGCCGATGATGCGCAGGTGGTCCGTCTGCTTATGGCCGGTCGTGTTGGCCGCCATGTCGGACATCACGATATCGGCCTGCCCGCCGAGAAGATCGATCAGCCGTTTCGGGGCGTCGGGATCGAGGAAGTCGAGGGTGATGAACTCGACGCCGACCATCGGCTCGATTTCCAGGAGATCGATGCCGACGATCCTGCCGCTCGGCCCGACGATCTTGGCGGCGACCTGGGACCAGCCGCCGGGCGCCGCGCCCAGATCGATGATCTTCTGGTTGGGCTTCAGGATCTTGAAGCGCTCGTCGATCTCGAGGAGCTTGAAGGCCGCGCGGGAGCGGTATCCCTCGCGCTTGGCCCGCGCCACGTAGGGATCGTTGAGCTGTCGTTCGAGCCAGCGCTTCTGCGAGGCGGTGCGGCCGCGCCCCGTCTTGACTCGCTGCTTGAGATCGCCCCGCAACCCGCCGCCCGCACCACGCCTGTCGGTCAACGGTAGCCTCCGCGGCGCCAGACGCCGTCTTCGCGCATCATGTTCATCAAAAGACCTTCGCGCAGCCCCCGGTCGGCGATGCGTAGCCGTTCGGAGGGGAATGCCCGGCGGATCGCTTCCAGGATGGCGCAACCCGCGAGCACGAGATCGGCCCGATCCCGTCCGATGCAGGGATTGTCTGCCCTCTGGTCGAGGCGCGTGTCGAGCAGATCGTCGATGGCATCGCTCACTTCGCCGTCGCTCATCCACAACCCGTCGACACGGCGGCGCTCGTAGCGCGCCAGTCGCAGGTGCATGGCGGCGAGGGTCGTCACGGTTCCCGACGTGCCGAGAAGGTGGAAATGCCGGGCATTGGCCGCCGGCGCGGCGCGAATCGCGAAGCGCGACAGCAGGTCGGCCACCTCCTCGACCATGCCCTCGAAGGTCAGGCGGGTGACATCGGCAGCTCCGTGCCGCTCGGCCAGGGTGACCACGCCGACGGGAAGCGAATCCCAGGCACGGATCCGCAGGGTCGGGTCCGCCGAAGGGTTGGTGGCCGCCCCGTCGAGCCAGGCGATCTCGGTGGAGCCGCCGCCGATATCGAAGATGACCACCGATTCCGAGTAGGGGTCGGCCAGGGCCGCGCAGCCGGTGACGGCGAGGTAGGCCTCGGTCTGCCGGTCGACGATCTCGAGATCGAGCCCCACCTCGTCGCGCACGCGCGTCACGAAATCCGCCCCGTTGACGGCGAGCCGGCACGCTTCCGTGGCGATGATCTTGGCACGCGCGACACCGCGCGACTCCATCTTGGCGCGGCAGACGCGCAGAGCCTCCAGCGTGCGCTCCACGGCGGCGTCGCTGAGACGGTCGGACGTGCCCAGCCCCTCGCCGAGGCGGACGATGCGGGAGAAGGCATCGACCACGCGAAAGCCGTGGGACGCGGGTTCCGCGATCAGCAAGCGGCAATTGTTCGTGCCGAGGTCGAGGGCGGCGTAGGTGTTGCGCCGTCCGGGACGGTAGCCCACCACGGACGGCGGACCCGCATTCGGCACAGCGGGAGCGCTCGGTGAAGACGGGCCTGCCATGGGGCGGGCCGGCATCATGGCGGCGCTCTCTTCCCTCATCGGCCTAGCCGGCATCCTCGATCGTGGCCCGACCGGGATAGATCGGCCATCATGCGATAAGAAGCCTACAGGCCTTGGGCGTCAGTGCAAAGCCTCGATCCGTGATCCCGTCAGAGAGCTTTGCCGGCTGCCGTCGTTCTTGGGACCGGACGCAGGAGGCTCTTCACCTGGGAGAACGGCCGCGGCCGGTTGATGACTTCGTCCAGGCGCGACCACAGGGTCTTGGGCGAGAACGGCTTGGCGATGATCTCGTTGACCCCGAGGGAGATGGCGCGGTCGACGACGTTGCGGCGAGGCTGCGCCAGCATCAGGATGATCGGAACGGTGGGCGACGGCGAAGTGGTGGGGGTGCGGGCGAGGCGGATGAACTCCTCGCCGGACAGGATGGCCAGGTCCCAGTCGATGATGGTGATGTCCGGCTTGCTCTCGGCCAGCACGCCCAGCGCCTCGGCACCGTCCGGCGCTTCGAGGACGCGTTTGATCCCCACGCGCATCAGCATGTCGCGAACGATTCGGCGGATATAGAGGCTCTCGTCCACGACGAGGGCCGAAAGGTCCGGGAATGACGGGGTTGCGATCATCGGCCAGGGGTTCCGGGCTACCGGCTTTCGCAGGCGCCTGCGCGCATCCTAGCGGCCATCGATGTGCATTCTCCTAACGCGACCGAGAAAAATTCGAACCGCGAAGTCGTTCATCCGCATGGCGTTTGCGCATCCTGTACGCAATGGCCCTCGACAGGGACGACAGGCGCGAAGCGCAACGGAGCTAACAATCTGTCGCAGGAAATCGGCGGAACCTTGCAGAGTCCGGCGAGAAGCACCTTGCGAGAGAGCCAAGATTCAGTCAGGACTAAGGCGTTATTCTTGGTCACCGCTGCTGAGAGTGATGATAGTGTGGTGAAGCGCCCGTCTGGGACGGCGCGCACCCGGTATTCAAAGACAGATGGACGGCGGACGGTTTTTGCGAGCTTTCGATGGGACGTGGTCGTGATTTCAGGGGGCCGCAGAAGCGCGGCTTCGATGAGGGTGGTGCCGAGCCTCGCTGGCCGGATCAGGCACCCCCGAGCGGTGGCTTCGGCGGTGGATATGGCGGTGGCGGCGGCGGTTTCGATCGTGGTCCGTCCCGTGCAGCAGCCGCTCCCTCTGGACCGGAGCGTGACGCGACGGTCAAGTGGTTCAACAAGGAGAAGGGCTTCGGCTTCGTCGAACTGGCTGACGGTTCCGGCGACGCGTTCCTTCACATCCGCGCCGTCGAGGCTGCGGGCCATGCCGACCTGCTTCCCGGCACGCGCCTGACCGTCCACACCGCGCAGGGCCAGAAGGGGCCGCAGGTCACGGACGTGACCAGCGTCGACACGTCCACGGCCGAGGCCGAGGCCCCGCGTCGTGCACCCGCACCGCGCGCCGGTGGTTTCGGTGGCGGTGATCGCTTCAGCGGCGGTGGCGGCAGCTACGGCGGCGGCAACGATCGCTTCGGCGGTGGTGGCGGCGGCGGCGGTCGTTTCGCCAGCGGTCCGTCGGTCGAAATGAGCGGCACCGTGAAGTGGTACGATCCGGCCAAGGGCTTCGGCTTCGTCTCCGTCAATGACGGCGGCAAGGACGTGTTCGTCCATCGCTCGGCCCTGTCGCGCGCTGGACTCGAGTCCCTCGCCGAAGGTCAGCAGGTCACCCTCAGCGTGATCGACGGCCAGAAGGGCCGCGAGGCCCAGAGCATCAACGCCGATTACTGATCGGTGTGAGAACGTTACCGGGGAGACGGCGGTTACGCGGTCTTCTCGACTGAGAGACGAATCGACGGCGGCCTTCGGGTCGCCGTTTTTCGTATCCAGCATCGTCGGGGAGACCGGATGGCGGTCTCCGAACGAACCGATCCGAAGGAACGATCTCAGGTGCCGGAAGCAGCGATGCGTGCCGTCTTCGTGACGATGATCCTGTGCTCGCCGATGGCTTTCGCCGGGCCAGCGAAGGCCGAGGATTTCACCGGCTTCTATGCCGGCGTGAATGCCGGCTACGCTTTCGGACGTGACGAGGCCGCGCGAACACCGGACGTGCCGTCCCCGTCCTCGATACGCGGAGCGGACGACCGGGCCCTCCCGCCAAGCGCGCTCCAGGCTTCGGAGGTCATGCGGGGCGCGAGAACGAGGGGCGCTACGTCGACGACGGTCCGCTGACCGCCGGGCGGGCCGCCAACAGCACGATTCTCGCCGCCTTGCGGCTCGGCTCGTCATCGCCCGAGAGGCGCATCGAGCCGTCGATGCGTTGAAGCGAACGCACCTGCGCGTCGCGCGCCGCGCCTCCCCTGAGGAGCGGAAGCAGGGCCTCGCCAAGGCGCCCGGGGGTACATTCGGCCTGGATGAACTCGGGCATGGCATTCTCGCCGAGGATCAGGTTCGGCAGCACGATGGTCGGCACCTGGATCAGGCGCCGCGCCACCGCCTCCTCGAGACGGGAGACCTTGTAGGCGACGACCATGGGCACGCCGGCCAATGCCAGTTCGAGGGTGACCGTGCCCGAGGCCGCCAGGGCTGCGCGGGACCGCCGGAAGGCCGCGTATTTCGCCGCCTCGCCATGCACGATCGTCACCGGACGAGACCAGGAGAGGGCCAATCGCTCGATCATGGCCCGATGACGGGTGACCGCCGGGAGAACGGCATGGATGGGTCCGTGGCGCTGCACGAGCAGATCGAGGGTGGCACCGAAGACCGGCATCAGACGTTCGATCTCGGAACGGCGCGAGCCCGGCAGGATCACCAGGGTCGGGGGCGTCCCCTCCCGCGCCGCCGCCTCCGCGGAATCCGGGCGCAGCTCGGCCAGGCGCTCGATCAGCGGATGTCCGACATAGGTGCAGTCCGGTCCGCCGAGCCGGCGATGCGCGTCCGGTTCGAAGGGGAGGAGCGCCAGGACGTGGTCGATGAACGGCCGCATTTTCGCCGCGCGCCAGGGCCGCCATGCCCAGACGCTGGGGGAGACATAATCGACGATGGGCAGGCCGGGCAGGCGCTTGCGCACCCGCGAGGCGACCGCATGGGTGAAACCGGGACTGTCGATGATGACCAGGACGTCGGGGCGCGATTCGACGATGTCGCGCACGGTCTGGCGGATGCGACGCAGGAGGGTGCGCAGGCGTGCCGCCACGGGCAGGTAACCCATCACCGCCACGTCATCGAGGGGAAACAGGGAGACGAAGCCCTGCGCCACCATGGCTTCGCCGCCGACGCCCCCGAACGTCACCTGCCCACCGGAGAGGTCCGACAGCGCCCGCATCAGCTTGGCGCCGAGCTGATCGCCCGAATCCTCGCCTGCGACGAGCCAGATGCGTCTGGACGGATGGATGGTCATGCCTCGATCCGCAAACCGATGAGAAACAGGCCCGCACGGTCGGCCTCGGCCACCGTCGCGTCCCTGTCGATGATGAGGGTGTAGCCCGCCTGGATGGCGATGCCGGCGCAGCCCGCCGCCGCCGCGGCCCTGACCGTCCGCGGACCGATGGCCGGCAGGTCGACCCGCAGATCCTGGCCGGTCTTGGCGAGTTTCACCAGCACGGTACCGGGCTGGGCCGCCCCCAGCCCGAAGGGCTTGCGCCCGAGGGCACGCGCACGGGCGAGCATCCGGTCCGTTCCTTCCGGCCCCTCCACCGCGAGCGCGCGCTGTGCCGCGACGACGATCGCCTGGCCGACATCGTAGGCGGCCAGCGCCGCGAGGATGCCGCACCCCGTGGTGATGGAGGCCCGCGCCGCGAGATCTGGCGCGAGGCGGCCGAGTTGCCCCTCCGGGCTCAGCAGATCCGGCGCGACATCGTGGATGCCGACGACGCGGTGGCCGTTATCCTCCAGCAGGACGAGAGCACCCCGCAGCAGCCGGTCGTCCCCTCCCCCCGAAATGGCCTTCAGCGCGTCGCGATTCCGCAAGGCCGCCGCCGCGTTGAGGATGGCGGCGGGGTTAGGGCGCGAGACTCCGCCCACGGGTATGACGCAGGCCGGCCCCCAGGCCTCCAGGATCTTCAACGCCCCGGCGATGTCGAGGAGATCGACGGTGGCGTCGGCGCGTGCGCGCATCGGGCGCTCGGCAAAGCCACGGATGGCGAGGACCCGGAATGAGCGGCCCGACCGGTCGAGGGATTCGGCCACGAGTTCGGGGAGCCGCCCTGCCCCGGCCACCAGAACCAGACGCTCCTCCGGACGCGGATCGACGAGGGACACCGGCTGGGGAGACGCGGTCAAGCCGAGCCCGGATTCTCGCGCGGGGTGCAGATCGAGCGCTTGCCGCCCTCGCGGATGAAGGCGATGATCTCGGCCACGGCACGATGCGACTCGAATTCCGCAGCCACGTCCTCCACCCGCTCCATCAGCGTGCCCTCCTGGGCAAAGAGGAGGCGATAAGCCCGGCGCAGGGCATGGATGTCCTCGCGGGCGAAACCCCGGCGCTGCAGGCCGATGATGTTGAGGCCCGAGAGATAGGCGCGGTTGCCCAGGGCCATGCCGTAGGGAATGCAGTCGTTCTCGAGCCCGGAGAGGCCGCCGACGAAGGCATGGGCCCCGACACGGGCGAACTGGATCACCGCCGCGCCACCGCCGAGGATCGCATAATCGCCGACGCTGCAATGGCCGGCGAGCATGACGTTGTTGGAGAAGACGACCCCGTCGCCCACCCGGCAATCGTGCCCCACATGGGAATTGGCGAGGAAGGTGCACGTATTGCCGACGACCGTCTCGAGCCCGCCACCGGCCGTGCCGGGATTCATCGTGACGCCTTCTCGAATCAGACAATCGGCTCCGATGGTCAGCGTCGACGCCTCGCCGCGAAACTTCAGATCCTGCGGCGGATGGCCGATGGAGGCGAAGGGATAGAGTTTGGTGCGGGGACCGATCCCGGTGCGCCCGGCGATGACGACATGGCTGATGAGTTCGCAGCCCTCGCCCAGGACGACCTCCGGCCCGACATGGCAGAAGGGACCGATCCGCACGCCCGCGCCGATCGTGGCCCCGTCCTCGATGACGGAACTCGGATGGATCTCGGCCACGGCGCTCACTCCGTCACCAGCATGGCACCGATCTCGGCCTCGGCCACGAGGGTGTCGCCGACACGCGCCTCGCCCCGGAACCACCACATGGTCCGGCGCTGGTTCATCTTCGTCATGTGGTAGCGCACCGTATCGCCGGGGACGACGGGCTTGCGGAACTTGCACTTGTCGATGGTCATGAAGAAGACCTGCTTGGCGCGCACGTCATCGGTCTTGATGTGCTGGCAGCAGATGGCGCCCGCGGTCTGGGCCATGCCCTCGATCAACAGGACGCCCGGGAACACCGGCAGGCCCGGGAAATGCCCGGTGAATTGCGGCTCGTTGAACGAGACGTTCTTGATCCCGATGCAGGAACGGTCCCCGTCAATCTCGATGATGCGGTCGATCATCAGAAACGGGTAGCGATGGGGCAGAAGTTCCAGGATCTTCTGGATGTCGGCCGAGCCCAGATCTTTCGGCATGTCACTCATCGATCGAACAATCCCATGGCGACCCGGCGCCCCTGACGCCTCGCCTCAACCCTTGGAAGAAAACCGAACGTCGTCATCGGCATAAACGCCGACGGATGCAAGTCTCGGAGAAGGATGTCGCCGGTCATCCAGGGCCGGGACCGGCTCCGGCTCAGTCCTTAGCGGGGTCAGTCCCGTCCTGGCCAGATTTCTCCGCGAGGCGGGCGAGCGCGGTGAGTTCGCGGAACCAGGTGCGCACGGGCTTGGCCGGCGTGCCGCCCCAGCGGCTTCCCGGCGGGACATCGCGGTTGACGTTCGAGGATCCGGCGATCTGCGAGCCCATGCCGATCCGCAGATGCCCGACCACGCCGACCTGACCGCCGAGGACCACATAATCTTCCAGCGTGGTCGAGCCGGAAATGCCGACGCCCGAGACGATGATGCAGTGGCGGCCGATGACCACGTTATGGGCGATCTGGACGAGGTTATCGATCTTGGTCCCCTCGCCGATCATGGTATCGCGGCCCGCTCCGCGATCGATCGTGGTGTTGGCACCGATCTCGACATCGTCCTGCACGATGACGCGCCCGGTCTGGGGCACCTTGAGATGTCCGCCCGGCCCCATGGCGAAGCCGAACCCGTCCTGGCCGAGGCGCGCGCCGGGATGAAGGATCACGCGGTTGCCGACGAGGGCATAGGCCAAAGTCGATCCCGCTCCGATGGAGCAGTCGCGCCCGATACGGACATGGGGGCCGATGACGGCGTTCGGGCCGATGACCGTGCCCGAGCCGATCTCGGCACCGGGACCGATCACGGCGCCGGGATCGACGATCACGCCGTCTTCGAGACGCGCCTTCGGATGGACATGGGCTCCCGGCGACACGCCCTCGGTGGCGAACTGCGATCGAGGCCGCATGGCCTCCGGATGGAAGCGGGCCAGGAGACCGGCATAGACCCGGTAGGGGTCGCGTGTGACGAGGGCCACCGTGGTGGAGGGGACCTTCGCCGCGAAGCGCGGCGAGACGAGACAGGCCAGCGCCTTGGTCTGGGCCAGGACGTCGCCGTAGCGGGCATTGTCCATATAGGCGAGGTCGCCGGGGCCCGCATTCTCGAGGGGGGACGCCCCGCCGACCAACGCATGGGGGTCCGCGCCTTGGGGAAGCGAAATGCCGGCAGCCCCGGCGATGTCGCCGAGGCTGAGGGCCGTGTTGGATGCGAAGAAGATGGGATCAGACATGATGCGACAACGCACGGGCTTCGCGAAAGGAAGCCCGTGCGTCTTGGCTCAGAAGCGCGAACCGCCGGAGAAGCGGAAGGCCTGGAGCTGATCCTTGCCGACGCGGCCGAAGGCGGTCATCACGCCATTGTCCTTGGAAAGGGCGTAAGCATAATCGAAGCGGATCGGACCAAGCGGGGAGTTCCAAAGGATAGACGCACCGACCGAAGACCGGATCGTCATCTTGTCTCGAACGTTCAAGCACTCCGGCTCGACGGTGATCGTGTTAGAACTGAAGTTACATCCCGATCCGGGTGCGAATCCGTTAATTGCCTTATCTTTGTTCACGTCGAACTGGGTCTCGCTGCTGTACCCAAACAGAGTACCAGCATCAGCGAACACAGCGCCCTTCAGACCAAGATCCCGCGGGATGCCGTAGATCGGGAACTGAACTTCGAGGGTACCGCCGAAGTAGGTGGTGCCGCCGACAGCATTCGAGCGCGAGTCAGCACTACCAATGTCACGCGGGCCGATGCCGTTGGGAGCAAAGCCGCGAACCAGCGACGGACCAAGGAAGTACTGATCGGTGATGCGCAGCTTCTCGTCGGTGAGGGCCGAGATATGCCCCCCCTGGAAACGCACGAAACCAACAACGTCCTCGTAGAATTCCTTGTAGTATCGCATGTCGCCGGACACACGGAAGAACTTGGAATCGCCGCCAAGGCCGGCAACTTCAGGCTTCAGTTCGGCATAGAGACCGTTACGAGGCTGAGCGAGGTTGTCCAGAGTCGAGTAGGCCAGCGTCACACCCGCGAGCGAAGTCAGCGTGTTGCCGACGGAACCCTTGAGCGCGATCGAAGCCTCGCCGTCGAAAGCGCAGGTTGGGTACAGAGCCTGCTGGCCAGGCAGCCCCGTCGCAAGGATCGGGTTCGTAGCCGTAGAACCTTGAATCTGGGTATAGCCCGGGATCGGGTTCGAGCAGTCGTTATACGGCCGCTTCGTGCTGTTCGGAATCTGCAACTCGGTGTTGTAGAGCGAGTAGCGCAGGGTGACGCCGAACTCTTCCGTGATCGGCAGGCCGACGCGGAGCTGACCGCCATAAACCGTGGTCTCGTAGCGCGAGTAGCGGGTCAGGTCGCTGTACTTGTAGAAGGCATCGAAGCCGGCGGCGAGACGGTAGCCGAGGAAGTACGGCTCGGTGAACGAGAAGTCGACGCCGCGGGAGTACTGGCCGCCGGTGCCGGCGACGCGGACATACTGGCCGCGGCCGAGGAAGTTCGACTCGGAGACCGAGACTTCGCCGATGATGCCGTCCTGGGTGGAGTAGCCGCCCGCCACCGAGAACGAACCCGTGGGCTGATCCTCGACATCGATGTTGATGACCACGCGGTCGGCCGACGAGCCCGGCTCGTTGGAGAAGCGGACCTTCTTGAAGAAGCCGAGACCGTTCAGGCGACGCTCGGCGCGATCGGTCAGGACGCGGTTATAGGCATCGCCCTCGGTGATATCGAGCTCGCGGCGGATGACGTAGTCGCGGGTGCGGGTGTTGCCGCGGATGTTGATGCGCTCGACATAGACGCGGGGGCCGTCCTCGACGACGAAGCCGAGGGCCACGGTGTGGGTCGCACGGTCACGCTGGCCGGTCGGGCGGACCTGGGCGAAGGGGAAGCCCTGGCGGGCGACCTGATTGGTCACGCCGGAGAGGGTCTTCTCGACGTCCTCGGCATTGTAGACGTCGCCCACGGAAGCGCGGACCTCACCGTCGAGGATCTGGGTGTCGACACCCGGCAGGCGCGAATCGATGGCCACCGCGCCGACGGTGTATTGCTGACCCTCGTCCACGGTCACGGTGATGACCCAGCCGGCGTCGCCCTCGCCTTCGACGTAGCGCGCATCGGCATTCACCACCCGGAAGTCGGCATAGCCGTTCTTCAGGTAATAGCGGCGCACGAGGTCGAGATCGTTGGTGATCCGGTCGGGATCGTAGACGTCCGAGGTCTTGATGAACGACAGGAAGTTCATCTCCGACGAGCTCATCAGCTCGCGCAGCTTGCTGTCGGAATACGCGCTGTTGCCGACGAAGTTGATCGCCTTGATGCCGGTCTTGTCGCCTTCCTCGATCACGTAGATCAGGTCGATACGGCCGTTGGGCAGATCGACGGTGCGGAAGCTGACCTTGGCCGTGCCGCGACCGGCGCGGCGGTAGATCTCGCGGATGCGCTGAAGATCGGCCTGGACGATGCCCTCGCTGAAGCCGCCGCGGGCCTTGGCCTCGACCTCGGCTTCGAGCGTCCCCTTCTCGACCTTCTTGTTCCCCTCGAAAACGACCCGGTTGATGAGGTTGTTCTCGCGGACCGTCACCACGGTCCCGGCGCCGCTGCGCGAGACCTTGACGTCGGAGAACATGCCGCTCGCCAGCAGATTGCGGCGGGCCTCTTCGGGAGATCCCGAGGCCGTACCGGTCACGTAGGACCGGATCGTGTCGGCATCGACGCGCTTGTTACCCTGGACGACGATCTGCTGCGCCTGAGCCGTGCCGCCCAGAACCAGCCCTGCGGCCGCGGCAGCGACTAGGACGATGGTCCGTTCGGCCGACTTACGCCGGCGCTTCCCCGTCATCGACATCATGTAATCGCCCGTCTCTATTTATTAACAGTCCGGGTTTGCACCCGCAGACAGGCGGTCGTTATCCGACCGTCCCGTCACCTGGTCCCAAGCTCAGCTTCTACCGAGTTTCCCGAGCGAAGCAAACGCTCGGACCTGGGCTGTAGGGGGGATTTTGGGGAGACGTGGCCTTCCGGTCACTTAACGGTTCCCGTTCATCGCTCGATAAGGTGAATCAATCATCAATTTGCAGCCAAAAGCCCGCCCGGAGAACCGGGCGGGCTTTTCGATTATTCAACCCGATCAAAGCGTTATGGAGAAATCCACAACCGCGCGGGAGACGGGCGCCGCGCCGCGGACGAGACGTCGGCGTTCGGTCAGGAACCCCGTCCGGACCAGGACGCGCCGAGGTTCAGGATGTCGTTCCAGGCAGCGAACAGCATCAGGAACAACACCAGCGCGAGCCCGATCCGGAAGCCGATCTCCTGGGTCTTCTCGCTCAGGGGACGGCCGCGGACGGCCTCGAACGCATAGAACAGGAGGTGTCCGCCATCGAGGAGGGGAACCGGGAAAAGGTTAAGCAGGCCGATCGACACGGACAGGAGCGCCACGAGACCGATGAGGCCGCCGACACCGCCGACCTTGGCGACCTCGCCCGAAACGCGGGCGATCCCGATGGGCCCCGACAGCTGATCGGCGGATTCGCGCCCCGTCACCAGCTTGCCGAGGTAGTTCATGGTCCGGTCGACGACGAAGTAGGTCTCCGACACGCCGAGCCCGAGGGATTGGACGAGGCCGTAATGCCGAACCTGGGCGTCGGCGCCGTTCGGTCCCTTGATGCCGAGACGGCCGAGGCGATGCTTGCCGAACGGCGTGCGCTCCTCGACCGCATCGGGGATCGCGGTCAGGATCTTGGTCTCGCCGCCGCGGTCGACGGTGACGGCGAGGCTGGCGCCGGCGCTGCCGGAGACGGTGCGCTGCATGTCGAGGAAGTTCGTCACCTGCGTCCCGTCGATGGACGTGACGAGGTCGCCGGGCTGGAAGCCCGCCCGCTCGGCGGCACTCCCCGGCATCACGCCGTCGATGCGCGGCGGAAGCTCGTAGCGGCCGGACACATAGATCGCCCCGGCAAAAAGCGCGATGGCGAGAAGGAAATTGGCGATGGGTCCGGCGGCGACGATGGCCGCACGCTTGCCCAGGCTCTGGGCGGGAAAGCTTGTCGCGCGCTCTTCCGGCGTCATCCGCGCCAGGGCCGCGGGATCGGCCACGCTGGCGCCGTTGGCGTCGCCGTGGAACTTGACGTAGCCGCCGAGCGGGATCGCCGACACCTTCCAGCGGGTGCCGTGACGGTCGTTGAAGCCGAAGAGTTCGGGGCCGAAGCCGAGGGAGAAGGCGTGGACGCCGACCCCGCACCAGCGGCCGACGAGGAAGTGGCCCATCTCATGGACGAACACCACGATGCTGAGCACGATGACGAAGGGGATCACCGACCCGAAGAAGCCGGAGGCCGTCCCCCCCATCGAAGCTAGAAAGTCCATTCGTCGATCCTCAAGGCCTCGCGAGGGGCCAACACACGTCCATAGCAGATCGGATCATGGTGGAGCGAACGCAAACCGGGCGCGGCCTGCGAGATCGTCGCATGCGGCCCGACCGTCCCCGATTTCCTCGGTGGACGGTTAAGGGCCCGACTTGAGCGGCCGCTTCAATGGCCGCCGCCCGCCGGCGCGGCGGTGCGGGGCCGGCGGATCAGCGGTGTCGCGCAGGCCATGGCGAGGAACAGGAATGTCAGGACCAGGAAGACGTCGCCGAAGCTCATCACCAGCCCCTGCATCCGCACCGTGTTCATCATCGCCTTGAGGGCCATGGCGTTGCCGTCGAGGCCCAGCGCGTCGAACTGGCGCCGGGTCATGTCGAGCCGCTCCAGGACGGCGGTGCTCGTCCAGGAGAAGCGCTCGTGGAGCCGGGCGAGATGCAGGTCCCAGCGGTCGTTGAGCACGGTGTTGATGAGGGCGAGGCCCACCGCCCCGCCGAGATTGCGGGTGAGGTTGTAGAGGCCGGACGCGTTCTTCATCCGCGCGGGCGGCAATGTGCCCAGCGCGATGTTGTTGATCGGGATCATGCACAGCATCAGCGAGCAGCCGCGCAGGACCTGGGGCAGGAGGAGCTCCCAGAAATCCCAGTCCTTGGTCAGGCCCGTGACGATCCAGGTGCCGGCGGCGAAGCCGGTAAAGCCGACCCCCATGAGGATGCGCGGATCGACCTTGCCCGAGAACCGCCCGGCGATGGGTGCGGTGGCGAACATGCATAATCCCGAGACGAACATCGTCTCGCCGATCTGCAAGGCCGAGTAGCCGCGCACCCGCCCGAGATAGACCGGGTAGAGATAGGTCAGGCCGTAGAGGCCGATACCGAGCACGAAGCTGAAGATGCAGCCCGCCGCGAAGTTGCGGTCGGAAAAGGCGCGCAGGTCGACGATGGGCTCGGCCGCCGTGAGTGCGCGCCAGAAGAAGGCGACACCGCCCAGAACGCAGACGATGGCGCAGGCGAACACCGCCTCGTCCTGAAGCCAGTCGTGGTTAGGCCCCTCCTCCAGCACATATTCGAGGCAACCGAGGAAGGCGGCCATGAAGGCGAGGCCGAACCAGTCGAAGCGCTTGAACAGGTCGAGATTGGGCTCGTCGAAATCGACGAGCAGGTAGGTCGAGACGGTGACGACGATGCCCGGCACCACGTTGATGAGAAACAGCCAGTGCCAGTCGAAGGCGTCCGTGAGGTAGCCGCCCACCGTCGGGCCGATGGTGGGGGCGAGGGTCGCCACGAGCCCGATCATCGGCGAGACGACGGGGCGCTTCGAGGGCGGGAAGATCGTGAAGGCAGCGGCGAAGACGGTGGGGATCATGCCGCCGCCGATGAAGCCCTGCAGCGCCCGCCACAGGATCATCTCGTTGATCGAGGTGGAGGTGGCACACATCAGGCTCATCAGGGTGAAGCCGCCGGCCGAGACCACGAACATCCACCGGGTCGAGATCACCCGCGACAGGAAGCCGGAAAGCGGAATCGCGATGACCTCGGCGATGAGATAGCTGGTCTGGACCCAGGGAATCTCGTCGCCCGAGGCCGAGAGCCCGGCCTGGATCTCGGCCAGGGACGCCGAAACGATCTGGATGTCCAGGATCGCCATGAACATCCCGAACACCATGCAGACGAACGCCACCATGCGGCGGCGATCGAGGGGCGGCTCGGCGGCGGGTGCGAGGGCGGCGGACGCGGCCATGCTCGTCGCCTAGTGCCGGGACGCCGTGCGGACAGGCGCGGCCGCCTCGCGGGTATCGACGCGCACCGTGACGGAGAGACCCGGCCGCAGCAGCCCTTCATGGGCAACATCCGCCGGTACGTGGATCCGCACCGGCAGGCGCTGCACGATCTTGGTGAAGTTGCCGGTGGCGTTGTCGGGCGGCAGCAGGCTGAAGACGGAGCCCGAAGCCGGCGACAGGGATTCGACCTCGCCGACGATGTCCTGGCCGGGATAGGCGTCCACCGCAATGTGGACGCGCTGACCGGGATGCATCCGTTCGACCTGCGTCTCCTTGAAGTTCGCGTCGATGCGGACGCTCTCGAGGGGAACGAGGGCGGCGATGCGCGAGCCCGGCGAGACATACGCGCCCGCCTCCACCGCCTTGTTGCCGACGACACCGTCGAAGGGAGCCTGGATCACCGTGAAGGCGAGGTCGCGGTCGGCCCTGTCCTCGGCGGTCTTCAGCTCGGCCGCGAGCCCCTCCGCCTCCCGGCCCTGAGCCCGCAGAACCTCGACATTGGCCTTCATCATGGACAGGTTCGCCTCGGCGCCCTTCACCGTGGCCTCGGTGCGGTTGCGGTCGGCCAGGGCCTGCTCGATGCGGGACTTGGCGACGAAATCGACCTTCTCCAGCTGCTGCTGGCGGGCGTAATCGGCGGCGGCGCGAATGGAATCGGCCTTGGCCGCGTCGATCTGCGCGGCACTCTGGAGGATCTGTGCCTGCGCGGCCTCCACTTGCCGGCCGATGCGGGCGATGGTCGCCTGCTGCGTCAGGAGCTTGTCGTGCGCCGCTTGGGCGGCGAGGCGATAATCGCCGTCGTCCAGGCGGGCGATCACATCGCCCTTCTTCACCGCCTGCCCGTTCATCACCGGCACGGCGGCGAGATAGCCCGAAACCTTGGCAGCGAGGATCGAGATGTCGGCCTGGACATAGGCGTCGTCGGTGGAGACGAAGAAGCGGCCCACCGTCCACCATTCGTAGCCCTTGTAGCCGCCACCGGCGAGGCCGAGGACGACGAGGCTCGCCAGAACGGCCTTGCGCAGCGGACGCCGTTTCGGAGGTGATGCGACCGTTCCGGCCGGCGGCGCGACCGGTGGTCCGGCCACGACAGGGATCGCCGGCGACGTCGCCACCGGCTCGGCATCGTCGGATCGGACGGCGCCCGAGGGCGCTTCGCGGTGCCCGTCATCGTCACGCAGAGACATGATCCCGTCCCGAACAAAGAGAATTGACCGAACCGTTCGGTCATTTTCGACGTCGGATTGACCGAGACCGTCGATTGCCTCTAGGTATAATGACTGAACGGTTCGGTCAATCGAGGGGCGCGGTGGCAGTAGTCGTGGAAGGCTTGGGCGGCGAAAAGGCGAGCGTACGATCCGTGGCGGAGACGGATAAGCGCCGCCAGATCCTCGATGGTGCGCGTTCCGTCTTCATGGCGTCGGGCTTCGACGGCGCCAGCATGGGCGAGATCGCCAAGGCGGCCGGCGTCTCGAAAGGGACGCTCTACGTCTATTTTGACAGTAAGGAGGCTCTGTTCGGGGCTCTGACGCTGGAGGAGAAGCGCGGCCTCGCCGAAGCCCTGTTCCAGCTCGATGCCGACGATCCGGACGTGCGCGGGGTCCTCACCCGGCTGGGACACAGCTACCTCGTCCACATGATCCGCCCGGATCACGTGGCGATCATCCGCATGGTGATCGGCGCGACGGAGAAGTTTCCGCGATTCGGGCAGGCCTTCTACGAAGCCGGCCCGGCGCAGGGAGTGGCGCGGCTCACCGCCTATCTCGACCGTCAGGTCACCGCGGGCCGCCTGCGCCGCGCGGATACCGAACTCGCGGCCAAGCATTTCCTGCACCTGTGCCAGGCCGGGCTGCTGACGCGCCTGCTCTTCGCGGCGGGCAGTCCGGTGACGCAAGCCGAGATCGGCCCGCGCGTGAGCGAGGCCATCCGCGTGTTCTTCGCAGCCTACGGGCCCGAGGACTGACGAGTCGGCGCCTTGCGAACGGTTACGCTCGATTCAGGCAAACCGGGCAAGGGTGGCTCGAGACACGACCGGAGCGGCAGGTCACCAAGCAATGCGAATCCTGGTTCTGGGAGGCTATGGCCTCATCGGCTCGGCGGTGGTGACCCGCTGCCTCGCCGCCGGGCATGCGGTGACGGGCCTCGGGCGGGACGTCCGGTCAGCGCGACGGCGTCACCCCGATGCCGACTGGATCGAACGCGACATCGCGGGGCTCGTCGCACCGGAGGACTGGACCACGATCCTAACCGGGTTCGACGCGGTGGTGAATTGCTCGGGCGCCCTGCAGGATGGCCCGCGCGACGATGTCCGCGCCGTCCAGGCGGTCGCCATGCGTGCCCTGTTCGCATGCTGTCGGCGGTTGGACATCCGGCGTGTCGTCCAGGTCTCGGCCGCGGGGGCCTCGCACGACGCCCCCACCGAATTCATGCGCAGCAAGGCCGAGGCCGACACGGCCCTCGCCGCCCTCGATTGCGACTGGGTGATCCTGAGGCCCGGCCTCGTTCTCGCGCCCGTCTCCTACGGTGCAACCGGCCTGATCCGCGGATTGGCTTCGCTTCCGGTGGCCTGCACGGGGATGCACTCCCTGAGGCCCATCCAGACCGTCCATGTGGAGGAGGTGGCGCGGGCGGTCCTTCTCGCGGTGGAGGGAGGGATCGCCGCGCGGGCACTCTACGACCTCGTTGAGGAGCGCGGCTACACCCTGCCGGACATCGTCGCGGCCTATCGTGCCTGGCTCGGGCGTCCTCCGGCCTGGCTCGCGCTGCCGGTCCCGTCCTGGCTTCTCGGCGTCGGTTTCCGCATGGGCGATCTCGTCGGCCGCCTCGGCTGGCGGACTCCCATCCGCACCACGGCTCTGCGCCAGATCGAGGCCGGCATCGGGGGAGACCCATCCGCCTGGGAGCGGGCCGCCGGGTCGCCGCCCTCCTCCCTGTCGGAGAGCCTTCGGCGGATGCCGTCCGGTGTGCAGGAGCGCTGGTTCGGACGGTTGTGGCTCCTGAAGCCGGCGATCCTCGTCACGCTCTCGTTGTTCTGGCTGCTCTCGGGGCTGATCGCCCTGACGCATCTCGACGCCGCCATGGCGGCGATGACCGCCCACGGCATCGATGCGGCGACCGCGCGGGTCACCGTGCTCGCCGGCATCCTCGTCGACCTGGCGCTGGGGGCCGCGATCCTGGTGAGGCGCACGATGCCGCTCGCCGCCCTCGGCATGGCGGCGATGACGGGGATCTACCTCTTCTTCGGCTCGGCCATCGCCGCCGGCCTCTGGCTCGATCCCCTCGGCGCCTATCTCAAGACCCTGCCCGGAGCGATGCTGGCCCTCGTGGCCTATGCGCTGGCCGACGAGCGCTGACCTCGATGGCGTCTGTCGAGGTCCTGCGCTGGCTCCATGTCATCGGCGCGACGGTCCTGCTCGGCACCGGGGCCGGCATCGCCTTCTTCATGACCATGGCGCATCGGACGGGGCGGCCCGACCTGATCGCCCATGTGGCGGGGACGGTGGTCGTCGCCGACGCGCTCTTCACGGCGACCGCGGCCGTGATCCAGCCGGTGACGGGCTGGCTCCTGGCGCGCGCGGTGGGCTGGCCCCTCACCGAGGGGTGGATCGTCCTGTCGCTCGTCCTCTACGTCGTCATCGGCCTGTTCTGGCTGCCCGTCGTCAGGATCCAGATGATCCTGCGCGATCTCGCCAGGGCTGCGGCGGCATCCGGAACGCCCCTGCCGCCGCGCTATCACGGGCTGTACCGGATCTGGTTCGCCTGCGGGTTTCCCGCCTTCGCCGCCATGCTCGCCATTCTCTGGCTGATGACGGCGAAACCACGCTTCGCCCTGTTCTGAAGGAGCCTCAGGCGGCGGACGGCAGCGCCTTGGCGCTCCAGGCGCGGACATGGGCGTCGATGGCCAAAGCCTCGTCCACGTCGGCCGGCGCGCGGCGATACTCGGGGGCGAAATGCTCGCAGGCCCGCTCCACCAGTTCGGCGATGCCGTAGAAGCCGATCTCCCCCCGGATGAAGGCGGCCACCGCGATCTCGTTGGCGGCGTTCATCACCGTCGGCGCGGCCCTGCCCTCCGCCAGCGCGGCGCGGGCGATGCGCAGGCACGGGAAGCGCGCCTCGTCCGCCGCCTCGAAGGTGAGGCTGCCGACGGAGGCGAGGTCGAGGGAGCGTCCGAGCTCGATGGTCAAACGGTCGCCGAGGCCGAGGCAATGGGCGATGGGGACACGCATGTCCGGCATGGCGAGACCGGCCGTCACCGCGCCGTCGCGCCAGGTGATGAGGCCGTGCACAATGGATTGCGGATGCACGATCACGTCAAGACGCTCGGCCTCGATGGCGAACAGGTGATGCGCCTCGATGAGTTCGAGGCCCTTGTTCATGAGCGAGGCCGAGTCGATGTTGATCTTCATCCCCATCGACCAGGTCGGATGAGCCGCCGCCTCCGTGGGCGAGGCCGCCGCGATGCGTTCCTTCGTCCAGGTGCGGAACGGGCCGCCGGAGGCGGTGATGGTCATCTTGGTCACGTCCGAGACCCGGCCATCGCCGAGAGCCTGGGCCAGGGCGTTGTGCTCGGAATCGACGGGCAACAGCGTCGCCTTGAACCGCGCGGCGTCGCGCATGAAGGCGTCGCCGGCGCAGACGAGGCTCTCCTTGTTGGCGAGCGCCACCGTGCGGCCGAGGCGCAGGGCCGCATGGGTCGGACGCAGGCCTGCCGCGCCGCTCACCGCCGCCACGACGATGTCGGCGTCACGGGCCACGGCTTCGAGGACGGCGCCCTCCCCCGCCCCGTTGGCAATGCCGGTGCCGGAGAGCGCCTCGCGCAGGGCCGGCCCCTGGCTCTCGTCGGCGAGGGCGGCGAAGTCGGCCCCGATCTCGCGGGCGAGCTTGGCCAGCGCCGCGGCGTCGCGACCGCCGACGAGGGCGCCGATCTGGAACCGCTCCGGGTGCTGGGCCAGCAGGTCCGTGGTGGAACGACCGATGGACCCGGTGGCGCCGAGGATGGTGACGGTATGGGTCAACGGATCGATTCCTTCAGACCACGCCGAAGCGGTGTGCGATGAGATAGAGGCCGGCGAGGACGGCCACGGCGCAGAAGCCGTCGAGGCGGTCCATGACACCGCCATGGCCCGGGATCGAACGGCCCGAATCCTTCACGCCGTAATGCCGTTTCAGGGCCGATTCGGCGAGATCTCCGGCCTGGCTCAGGATGGAGGCGAGGGCGCTGGTGAGCGCGACCACGGCGAGGTTGGCGTTGGCGAGGGCGCTCCACCCCTGCGAGCGGGCCGCCATCACGAGCAGGGTGCCGGCGGCGACGCCCGCCGCGAGGCCGCCGAGGGAGCCAGACCACGTCTTCTTGGGGCTCACCGACGGCATCAGTTTCGGCCCGCCGAAGGTGCGGCCGGTGATGTAGGCGACGATGTCGGTGGACCAGACCACGGCGAACATCCAGGCCGGGCCGAAGATGCCGATGGCGGGGTCGTCGCGCAGGGCCGGGGGAACCAGGGCCAGGACGGCGGCGCCGAGGAAACCGATGACGACGCGGCCCCGAGCGTCCGAATCCCGCACGGTGACGGCGAGCGCCACGAGGGCGGCGATGGAGACCGCGAGCCAGATCGGCGGCGATGCATCCAGGCGCAGGCAGAGGCCGAGGCCGGCCAGACCCAGGGCCGAGAGCGCCACGGAGAGCCTGAGAGGCACGATCCGGCTGATCGTGATCCACTCGCCCGCGAAGACGATGCCGGCGATGAGCCAGATGGCGGCGAAGGCCCAGCCGCCGAGGAACAGCGTCGTGAGCACGATGGTCGCCAGCACGATGGCCGACGCGGTCCGGAGTTGGAACTCGCGGCCGCCGAGGAGGCCGCGCCTCGGCGCGGATGCCGCGTCGCCGGGCGAGACCATCACCCGGCCTTGCCGCTGAGGCCGCCGAAGCGGCGGTCGCGGCGATGATACTCGTCGATGGCCGCATGGAAGCAGGCGTGATCGAAATCCGGCCAGAATTCCGGCACGATGACGTATTCGGCGTAGGCCGTCTGCCATGTGAGGAAGTTCGACAGGCGCTGCTCGCCGGAGGTCCGGATGACGAGGTCCGGGTCGGGGATGCCGGTGGTATCGAGGGCCAGGGCGATGGCTTCGAGGCCGATCTCGGCCGGACTCATCCGACCGTCGGCCACGGCCTGGGCGAGGGTCCGGACCGCCCGGAGGATTTCCTGGCGGCCACCGTAATTGAAGGCGATGACCAGGGTGAGCCCGGTATTGCCGCGGGTCCGCGTCTCGGCCTCGTCGAGCAGCCCGGCGATATCGGCGCTCAGGCCCTCGCGGGCGCCGATGATCCTGACGCGGACGTTGTTGCCGTGAAGCTCGGCGAGGTCGCGCCGGACGAACAGCTTGAGCAGGCCCATGAGATCGGCGATCTCGGCGGGCGGCCGGCGCCAGTTCTCGGAGGAGAAGCTGTAGATCGTCAGATAGGAGACGCCGAGTTCGATCGCGGAGCGGACCGCGCGGCGGACGGCCTCGACGCCCCGGCGGTGCCCCTCCACGCGCGGCAGACCGCGACGCGCGGCCCAGCGGCCGTTGCCATCCATGATGATGGCCACATGGGCCGGCGCCGCCGGACGGGGCGAGGGAGACGGGCCCGATCCCGGCGTTTCGGTACCGCGCGAGGCGAGGCCGACCGCGACGCTGGCGTTCTCCCTATCCCCGGCCGCAGATACCTCGATCTGACGCGCGCCCTCTGAGCGACCCAACGCGCTTCTCCCCGTCCCTGATTCCGTCGAATCCATACCTGTCCAAAACCTAGACCTGCATGATTTCCTTTTCCTTCGAGGCGAGAACGCCGTCGATCTCGGCGATGTGCTGGTCGGTCACCTTCTGCACCTCGGTGGCCTGACGCTTCTCGTCGTCCTCGCTGATGGCGCTGTCCTTCTCGAGCTTCTTGAGATGGTCGAGCGCATCGCGGCGGACGTGGCGGACCGCGACGCGGGCCTCCTCGGTGTATTTATGGGCCACCTTGACCATTTCCTTGCGGCGCTGCTCGTTCATCTCCGGCACGCGCAAGCGGATGGTCTGGCCTTCGGTCTGGGGGTTCAGCCCGAGATCGGATTCGCGGATGGCCTTCTCGACGGCAGCGACCATGCTGCGATCCCAGACCGAGATCGACAGGAGGCGCGGCTCGGGCACGCTCACCGTGGCGACCTGGGCCATCGGCATCGACGACCCGTAGGCATCGACGTTGATCGGATCGAGAATGCTCGGAGTGGCGCGTCCGGTGCGCAGGGAGCCGAGATCCTTCGACAAGGCGCTCACGGCGCCCTGCATCCGGCGCTTGATATCGTTCAGGTCGAACTCTGGGGTCGCCATACTGTGTGTCCCGACGAGATTAGGGAGAAAGGGCGTTGGGCCGCCGGGGCCCGTGCGTGCGGCCTCAATGAACCAAAATCCGGCGCGTCGCAAATAGCGTTCACGCCCGACGGAAGGGGTGGCCGCGCCGTCAGGGCACGACGTGCGTCGATGGGGCGTTCCCGGTGAGGATCGCCGTCACCGAACTCGGGGCGTGGATCGAGCCGACGACGATGGAGATGCGGCTCTCGCGGGCGAGAGCGAAGGCGGCGGTATCCATGATCTTCAGATCGCGGGCGATGGCATCGTCATGGGTGAGGCGATCGTAGCGCACCGCCGACGGGTCCTTCTTCGGATCGGCCGAGTAGACCCCGTCCACCTGCGTCGCCTTGAGCACGGCCCCACACCGCAACTCGGCCGCGCGCAGGACGGCGGCCGTGTCGGTGGTGAAATACGGGTTGCCGGTGCCACCGGCGAGGACGACCACCTGTCCCTTGTCGAGATGATGCAGGGCCGGCTGACGCGCATAGGTCTCGCAGATGGTCGGCATCGACACGGCGGACATGGTGCGGGCGGGCACGCCGGCGGCATTGAGCGCCGTCTCGAGGGCGAGGGAATTCATCACCGTGGCGATCATGCCCAGGGAGTCGCCGGTGGCACGGTCGATCCAGCCCGCCGACGAGATGCGCGCGCCCCGGATCATGTTGCCGCCACCGACCACGAGGGCGACCTGGAAGCCGGCCTCCAGGGTCTTGGCGATATCCTCCGCCAGGGCCGCCAGGAGCGGGGGATGCAGCCAGTACCCGTCCGGGGCGGCCAGGGCCTCGCCCGATAGTTTCACGAGCACGCGGTGAAACGGTTTGGTCTCCGGCATGGCGCCAGTCCCCTCGAGCACCGGCGCAAGGCCGAACGATCCAATCGGAAGTGTGCGCTGTCTATCGCAAGGCGGTTGCGAAGGTCGAGGGGCAGGACGTCGTTCGTGCGTCATCCCCCATCATGCCCCCCATGCTGTGGAGAAACACCGCGAGGCCGTGGGACCGGAAACGCGAAACGGGCGGCGGCATCGCTGCCGCCGCCCGTCCCAGATAAAGACCCGTCTCGGATCGAAGGCGGCGTCAGCCGCGGGCGGCGGCCGCGACTTCGGTGGCGAAATCGGGAGCCTCTTCCTTCTCGATGCCCTCGCCGAGGGCGTAGCGCACGAAGGCCGTGAGCTTGACCGGCGCGCCGGCCTTGCCTTCGGCTTCCTTCAGCACCTGCGTGATCGTCTTGGAGCCGTCATGGACGAAGGGCTGCTCCAGGAGGGTGACCTCCTTGTAGTAGCTCTTCAGGCCGCTCTCGACGATCTTGGCGAGGACGTGGTCCGGCTTGCCGGCGTTCTTCTCGCGCAGGATGTTGCTCTCGCGCTCCAGCACGGCCTGATCGACGCCGGCGGCGTCCAGGGCCACAGGGTTGGTGGCCGCGACGTGCATGGCGATCTGACGGCCGAGGGTGGAAAGAACGTCCACGTCGCCCTCGGATTCCAGAGCCACCAGCACGCCGATCTTGCCGAGGCCGTCGGCGACCTGGGCATGGACGTAAGAGGCGATCACGCCCTTGGTCACGTCGAGCTTGGCGACGCGGCGCAGGGTCATGTTCTCGCCGATGGTGGCGATGAGGCTGGAGAGCGTCTCCTTCACCGTGGTGGAGCCGCCGGGGAAGTGAGCCGACTCGAGACCTTCCAGCGAGCCGTCGGTGTCGAGGGCGAGCTTGGCGGCCTCGCGGGCGAAGCCCTGGAAGCTGTCGTTGCGGGCGACGAAGTCGGTCTCGGAATTCACCTCGACGATGGCGGCGTGATGGCCCGACGATTCGACGGCCACGAGGCCCTCGGCGGCGACGCGGCCGGCCTTCTTGGCGGCCTTAGCGAGGCCCTTCTTGCGCAGCCAGTCGACCGCGGCTTCGATGTCGCCGTCCGTCTCGTTGAGTGCGCCCTTGCAGTCCATCATGCCCGCGCCGGTCTTTTCGCGGAGCTCTTTCACCAGTGCGGCGGTGATGTTGGCCATGGCGAGTCCTCTCTTCGGGTCTGTCTCAAATGATAAAGGAGCCCGACGCTAGGGTGAGCGCCGGGCTTCGTGAATGGTTTCGACGTCAGCGGCGGCAGCCCGTTACCGGGATGCCCGCGCGATCAGGCGGCGGCAGCGGCCTCGGCGAAGCCACGGGCCTGATCGACCCAGCCGTCGCGGCTGATGCGGCCGTTGAGCTTCAGGTCGGCATCGACCTTGGCGACTTCCGCGTCGGTCATCGCGGCGATCTGCCAGTAATGGTAGACGCCGGCATCGTTGAGCTTCTGCACGATCTGCGGGCCGGCGCCGTGGAGCTTGGACAGGTCGTCCGGAGCGCCGCGGGGAGCGGAGAGCAGTTCGAAATGCTCGGTGGACTCGACGAGGGCGGCCACGTCGGCCGGATCGAGAGCACCGGACTCCACCGAGATGGCGGCCTCTTCCTGGGGGAGCTCTTCGGCGACGGGAGCCTCGGAGGCGCCGAGATCGATGCCGCTGGAGCCCTGGCCGCGGGAGATGCCGTCGATGGCGGCGCGGGCGATGAGGTCGCAATAGAGCGAGATCGCGCGGCCGGCATCGTCGTTGGCGGGGACGACGTAGGTGATGCCGTCGGGGTTGCAGTTGGTGTCGACGATGGCCGCCACCGGGATCCCGAGGCGCTGGGCCTCCTTGATCGCGAGCTGCTCCTTGTTGGTGTCGATCACGAACAGCAGGTCCGGCACGCCGCCCATGTCCTTGATGCCGCCCAGCGCCTTCTCGAGCTTGTCCTTCTCACGGGACAGCATCAGGCGCTCCTTCTTGGTGAGGCCCTGGCCACCACCTTCGAGGGTCTCGTCGACCTTGCGCAGACGGGCGATCGAGCCCGAAATGGTCTTCCAGTTGGTCAGCATGCCGCCGAGCCAGCGGGAATTGACGTAGTACTGGGCCGAACGCTTGGCGGCTTCCGCGATCGTGTCGGCGGCCTGACGCTTGGTGCCGACGAACAGCACGCGGCCGCCCTTGGCGACGGTGTCGCTCACGGCCTGCAGGGCCTGGTGAAGGGCCGGCACGGTCTGGGCTAGATCGATGATGTGGATGTTGTTGCGGGTACCGAAGATGTAGGTCTGCATCTTCGGGTTCCAGCGGTGGGACTGGTGTCCGAAATGGGCGCCCGCTTCGAGGAGCTGACGCATCGTGAAATCAACGGCCATGATCTTCTTTCTCTTCCGGTTGATGCCGCCGCGGAGGAAGCGACCGCCCCCCGAAAGGAACGATCACCGGAAACGCCTCATTCAGGCATGAGGCCGGCTCCGCGTGTGGAATGGGCGGGGCCTTAGCAGAGGATATCCGCCGAGGCAAGATGACGGGAGTTCAGTCGCCCGTGCGGCGCTCCTCGGTCGGTCAGGCCACCGACGGCGCATCCAGGACGGCGCGAAGATCGGCCTCGGTGAGGATGCGGTACGCGCCGGCGTCCAGGTCGTCCGGCAGGGTCAGGCCGCCGATCCGGTCGCGATGCAGGGCGGTGACGTGATTGCCCAGTGCCGCGAACATGCGGCGGACCTGATGGTAGCGGCCCTCATGCAGGGTCACGACCACATGGGTCTCGTCCTCGACCTCCATCTCCACCGGCAGGAGCGGCTTGTCCTCGCCGTCGAGCAGCATGGCTCCGCTGCCCAGCACCATGCCCTCGTCGCCCTTGAGCGGACGGTCGAGGGCCACTCGGTAGCGCTTGGCCACGTTCGATTTCGGCGAGATCACCTTGTGGAGGAGCGCCCCGTCATCGGTGAGGAGAAGCAGGCCGGAAGTCTCCTTGTCGAGGCGGCCGATGGTGGACAGGGCCGGGTCGCGCCGACGCCACCGCTCCGGCAGCAGGCCGTAGACCAGGGGGCCGGCCTCCTTGTGGGAGCAGGTCACGCCCAACGGCTTGTGCAGCATCAGCGCGAGGCCGGGCGGCGGATCGAGGGGTTCGCCGTCGACGACCATGCGCCCGGACAGGTCGGGCGTCACGGCGATACGCTGGTCAGCATCGCGCAGGGGCGCCCCGTCGAGGACGATGAGACCGGCCTTGGCGAGAAGACCGATCTCCCGGCGCGAGCCGTAGCCGAGATTCGCCAGCAGGCGATCGAGCCTGAGGCTCGGGCTCTTGCTCACGGAGCCGCGCTCACTTGCGGGCTTCGTAGATCTTGTAGCCGCCGGCCGAGGCTTTCAGCGTGACGGCCTTGAAGGCGGCCTTCAGGGGCGCCTCGTAGGGCAGGTGCGCGTTGGCGGTGAGCCAGAGCGTGCCGCCGGGCCTCAAGGTCTCGGCGGCGCGGCGGATGAAGGCCTCGCCGAGGAAGCGATCCTCGATCCCGCCATCGTGGAAGGGCGGGTTCATCACCACGAAGTCGAGGCGCTCCAGGGCAACGTCGGCGGAGCGGATGTCGGCCCAGCGGATATCGGCGCGGGGATCGCCCACGTTGCGGCGGGCCATTTCCACGGCGCGCCGGTCGATATCGATCAGGGTCAGCGCGGTGACCCCTTGCGAGGCGAGGACGGCACGGGCGAGAACCCCGATGCCGCAGCCGAAATCGGCGCCCCGGCCGGACAGAGCCGGAAGGTTGGCCAGGAGCAGCGCGGTGCCCGGATCGAGCCGGTCCCAGGAAAAGACGCCGGGCTGCGTGCATAAGGCGAGGTTGTCGATATGGCGGGGGGCGCCTTCCTGGATCACCTCGTCGAGATCGATGATCGCGGCGGGCCGGGCGACATCGCAGATCCTGTGATGCCGCTTGGCGGTCTCGGCCGGCTCGCAGCCGAACTCCTTCAACTCGCGACCGAGGCGGGCGCCGCCCTTGTCCTTCGGCGCCAGGGCGCGCAGGCGACCGCCCGGACGCAGGGCGCGCAGCGAGAGGGACAGGGCGTAGCGCCGCTCGATCGTCCCCGCCGGAGCCAGCATGGTCACGCTCTCGAGACTGCCCTCGGCAATGTCCTCGAGCCGGACCGATCCGGGGATCAGCGGCGAGAGTTGAGCCGCCCCTGCGGACACGTCGGCGAGTTCGGGGGGAGGTGAACCATAGACGGCATCCGGGACGGAGGGAGAAGGCATCATTGATGGATCCGGCGCGACAGCACGCGCGCCTCGAGAGTCGGGCGTCGGGGGGAAGGATATTGGGCGCCACGACTCGGAAACGAGTCCGGCTTCGCGATTGGTAGCCGGCGATGGCCGCGTTGGAAAGGTTATCTTCGCCGCATCCGCTAAATTCGCAAAATCGAGCGAATCGGTTGGCAACACCGTGTCAAGTCATTGCCAAGCTCTTCTGTACGGAATCGTTCAAAGCACGCCGCTCAATTGCAACCACGCCTCGAGAAGCATGCCATTCCGCGAGCGATACTGTGGTTTATGCGGCAGCGCAGCACGAAACGAGCGTCCGATACCTCGAATCATGCTGTGCCACATTGGGCCTGTCGTCATCCGCGCGGGAATTCGAGACCCATCTCGCGATAGCGCGCCGGGTCATCGGCCCAGTTCTCGCGCACCTTGACGTGCAGGAACAGGTGGACGGGCTGATCGGCCGCCTCGGCGATCTCGCGCCGCGCCGCCTGCCCGATCGCCTTGATGGTCTGGCCGCCCTTGCCGAGAACGATGGAACGCTGGCTCTCCCGCTCCACGAAGATCGTCTGCTCGATCCGGACCGAGCCGTCGGTCTTCGCCACCCACTGGTCGGTCTCCACGGTGGAGCGGTAGGGCAGTTCCTCGTGGAGCCGGTCGTAGAGCTTCTCGCGGGTGATCTCGGCGGCAAGCATGCGCAGCGGCGCGTCCGAGACCTGGTCCTCCGGGTAGAGCCAGGGGCCGGGCTGCATCATCCCGGCCAGGGTCTTCCGGAGCGTATCGATGCCGTCGCCGTTGAGGGCGGAGATCATGAAGGTATGGGCGAAGGCGATGCGCTCGTTGAGCGAGGCGGCCAGGGCCAGCAGGCGGTCGCGCGGGATCAGGTCGATCTTGTTGAGGATCAGGGCCTTGGGGCGGCGCACCTCGGGCAGGCGGGCGAGGATCGCCTCGACCTCCTCGGTGACGCCCTTGCGGGCATCGACCAACAGGCAGATCGCGTCGGCATCGGCGGCGCCGCTCCAGGCGGAATGCACCATCGCCCGGTCGAGGCGGCGCTTGGGCGCGAAGATGCCGGGCGTATCCACCAAGATGATCTGGGCGCTCCCCTCCATGACGATGCCGCGCACCAGGGCCCGCGTCGTCTGGACCTTGCGCGAGACGATGGAGACCTTGGTGCCCACGAGGCTGTTGAGCAGGGTCGACTTGCCGGCATTGGGCACGCCGATCAGGGCGACGAACCCGGCGCTCGAATCCGCCGGGATGACCGGCAGAGGCTTGATCTCGGGCATCGGGGCCTGTCGGGGCAGGTCGTCCTCGTCGTCGAAGTCGTTGTGGTCGTCAGGCATCGGAGTTGCTCTCTTCACCGACGTCCGCCGACGTCTCCATTCCGTTGAGGGGGGGCGCGCCTGCCTGCCGGCTCACGCCGTGAACCTCGCGGTCGAGGACGAGGCGGGCGGCCTCCTGCTCGGCGAGGCGTTTCGAAGGACCGGTGCCGTATCCGGGCTCCAGTCCCTCCACCCGCGCGGCGATCCGGAAGACGGGAGCATGATCCGGGCCGGACCGTTCCACCACCTCGTAGACCGGGATCGGCAGGGCGCGGCCCATCGCCCATTCCTGCAGGGCGGATTTCGCATCGCGGCCACGGGGGGCCGCCGTGTCGGTTCCGGGGGCGAAGGCCGCGGCGACGATGGCTTTGGCCGCCTCGTATCCGGCATCGAGGAAGACCGCACCGAGGATCGATTCGCAGGCATCGGCCAGGATCGTCTGGTTGCGGCGGCCGCCGCTCTGGACTTCGCCCGGGCCGAGGGCGAGATGCGGTCCCACATCCCAGGCCGTCGCCACCGCGGCGCAGGTCTCCCGGCGCACCAGCCCGGCGAGACGCCGCGACAGGTCGCCCTCATCCGCCTGAGGAAAAGCCTCGTAGAGGAGATCGGCAATGGCGAGGCCGAGCACCCGGTCCCCGAGGAATTCGAGGCGCTGGTAGCTGCCCAGCCGTCCGCCGCCGCCGGCCTTGCTGACATGGGTCAGGGCCAGGGACAGCAGGGCCCGGTCGGCGAAGACGTGGCCGATCCGCTCCTCGAGCACGTTCAGGCCGGGCTTCGGTCGCGGTGCGCGACGCGCCCGGCTGGAAGGACGTGCCTCCTCACCCACGGTCCATCGTCCTAATGGATGCTGCTGAAGATGCGGCCCCACCGCACCTTCGTCGGCCATTGCCAAATCTGCCAGGCGGGCGTGCCTTCGTCGATGGAGAAGAAGATCATTTCGGCGCGGCCGACGAAATTCTCGAACGGGACGAAGCCGACATTGGCGAGATCGCGCGAATCGGTGGAATTGTCGCGGTTGTCGCCCATCATGAAGTAACGGCCGGGCGGCACGAGGTAGGGTTCGGTATTGTCCCAGTATCCGTTGTCGCCCTCGCGTTCGATCACCTGATGCACCACGCCGTTGGGCAGGGTCTCGGTATATTGCTCGACCTTCGTCTCCTCGCCGTACGGACCGGTGGTCTCGTAGGGGGCGATGCGCTCGCGCTTCACCGCCACGTCGTTGATGTAGAGGATGCCGGCCTTCATCTGGATCTTGTCGCCGGGCAGGCCGATGACGCGCTTGATGTAGTCGGTGGCGTTGTCCTTCGGCAGCTTGAACACGGCGATGTCGCCACGCTTCGGCTCCGCCGCCCAGATCCGACCATCGGCCTTGAAGGGCAGGTACTCGCTCAAGGGCAGCGAGTACTTGGAATAGCCATAGGAGTACTTTGAGACGAACAGGTAATCGCCCACCAGCAGCGTCGGCACCAGCGATCCGGACGGGATGTTGAAGGGCTGGAAGAGCAGCGTGCGCACCACGAGGGCGATCAGCAGCGCCTGGACGCCGACCTTGACCGTCTCCTTGATGCTCGCCCAGGCGCCGGTATCGGCCGCCCTCAGGTCTCGCTTCGTCTGGTGATCCACGCGCGCTCGTTCCATCTGTCTGCAATCTCCGGCTCGACGCGCGAACCCGATCGACTGTCGGTGATGACCGGCGGTCTAGACCATGCCGTCTTGAGCCGCAACGCGAGGGGTGGCCGGCTTCGCATCCGCCATCGGGGACGGCAAGGAGGAGGGCACGGCCTCGATGATCACGAATGCTTGCGCCATGGGCGGATCGTCGGTGAGCGTCACGTGGATCTTCGCGCTGTGCCCGGCGGGAATCATCGCCCGCAGGCGCTCGGCGGCGCCGCCGGTGAGATGCAGGCTCGGCGCCCCGCTGGCCGCGCTCACCACTTCCATGTCGCGCCAGAAGACGCCGTGGCTCATGCCGGTGCCCAGCGCCTTGGCGCAGGCCTCCTTGGCGGCGAACCGTCTCGCATAGGAGGGGGCACGCGCGGCGCGGCCGTCCGACCGCGCACGCTCGCCATCGGTATAGATCCGGTGGGTGAAGCGCTCGCCGTAGCGCTCCAGGGACCGTTCGATCCGGCGTATGTCGCAGAGGTCCGAGCCGATGCCGACGATCATGCTGCGACCTCCATCCGGGCTCGATCCATCGCGGCGCGCATGTCGCGGATCGCCTGACCGAGGCCCCAGAAGATCGCCTCGCCGATGAGCGAATGGCCGATATTGAGCTCGGCGAGTTGCGGCAGGGCCGCCACCGGCCCGACGCTGTCGAGGGCGAGACCGTGACCCGCATGGACTTCGAGGCCGATCCGCGAGCCGTAGGCGGCGGCCCGCGCGATGCGGCCGAGTTCATGCGCAACCCGGGCGCCGTCGCCCTCCGCCACGGCCTCGCAATAGCTCCCCGTGTGGAGTTCGACCACGGGCGCTTCGAGGCGGAGAGCCGCGTCCATCACCGCCTCGTCGGGCTCGACGAACAGAGAGACGCGGATGCCGGCGGCCGACAAGGCGGCGATCCGGGGCGCGAGATGGGTTGCCTGTCCGACGATGTCGAGGCCGCCCTCGGTGGTGCGCTCTTCGCGCTTCTCGGGAACGAGACAGGAGGCGTGCGGCCGGAGACGCGTCGCGATCCCCACCATCTCGTCGGTGGCCGCCATCTCGAAATTGAGCGGCACGGAGAGTCGCGCCATCAAGGCCTCGATATCCGCGTCGCGGATATGGCGGCGGTCCTCGCGCAGATGCGCGGTGATGCCATCCGCCCCGGCCTCCACCGCGAGCAGTGCAGCCGCGACTGGATCGGGATGGATGCCGCCACGGGCGTTCCGCACGGTGGCGACGTGGTCGATATTCACCCCGAGGCGCAGGGGAACGGGGGGGCTGGCGGACATCATGCGGCTCCGGACGGCAGGCGAGTCCCGCAAAAAGGACGACCGGCAGAGGATGTGCCGGGCCGGCTCGTCCCTAGATAGGGGCACGGCGGCATTTTCGGGATAGGCGGCGCAATGGGAATTCTCGACGGCCTGTTCGGCCATGGCAGCGACCTCTCTCCGCAGGAGGTACATGAGGCGCTCGGCGGCGTTCTCACCCAGGGCGAGGCGGTGCAGGTCGCCTTCCGGGTGATCCGCGACCTCATCGTCTTCACCGACCGGCGGCTGATCCTCGTGGACAAGCAGGGCGTGACCGGGCGCAAGGTCGCCTACATGACCGTGCCCTACCGCGCGATCACCTGCTTCTCGGTGGAGACCGCCGGCAGTTTCGATTTCGATTCGGAACTGGCGATCTGGGTTTCCGGACGACCCGAGCCGATCAGGAAGACGTTGAAACGCGGCGCCGACATCCTCGGCATCCAGCAGGCGATCGCCGCTTCGCTGAGGTGAGTCTCCTCCGGAACCGGGGAACCGGAGCGGATATTTGCCCTTAGACGGCAAAAGAAACCCCGGAGGAATTCATGAAGACCTTGAGACCCGCGCTCCTCGCGCTTCTCCTCACCGCCGGGTCCGCCGGCATCGCGCTCGCCGACAAGCCGGGTGCGGATTGGATGCCGGCCGAGCAGGTCAAGCAAAAGCTGATGGCCGCCGGCTATACCGACATCACCGAGTTCGAGGCGGATGACGGCCACTGGGAAGGCGAGGGCATGAAGAACGGCGTGAAGATGGAATTCCACGCCGATCCGAAGACCGGCGCGATCCTCTCCGAGAAGCCCGACAAATAGGTCGGGCGAACAGCCAAATGGGTCCGGTGACAGGATTGTCGCCGTCCCCGTCTCTGCTTAGGACCGGCCGACAAGGTTGGAGCGAGTAGAGAACGCGTGATCGGCAATCTCGAGATCCTGGGTCGGCTCCTCCTCGCGGCGCTGCTCGGCAGCGCCGTGGGCTTCGAGCGTGAGCGCCTCGTCTGGGCGGCGGGCATGCGGACGCATATGCTCGTCTGCGTCGGCTCCTGCCTGATCGTTATCGTCTCGGCCTTCGGCTTTTCGGATATTCTCGGTACGCCCAACGTCGCCCTCGACCCGTCGCGCATGGCGGCGCAGGTTGTGTCTGGCATCGGCTTCCTCGGCGCCGGCACGATCATGCTGCGCGGGGAAATGGTGAAGGGCCTCACCACGGCGGCGGGGTTGTGGGCCGTGGCCGCCATCGGCCTGGCTGCGGGAACGGGCCTCTACGTGGCGGCGATCGCGACCACCGTGATCGTTCTCCTGATCCTCGCCGGAATGAAGCCGTTGGAGAAGCGCTACCGTGAGCGCACGCAGACACGGACGCTCACCATCACGGCCAGACGCGGTGCGATCACCATCGAGCACCTGCGGGCGATGTCCGGCTCCTTCGCCTCCCGCCTCGTCCAGTTCGTGGCGCAGCCGACCGAGGAGGACGGCATCGATACGATCGACGTGTCCTATGTCCACATCCCGGAGAAGAGCTTCGACGAGATCGTAGCCGCCCTCCGCGCCCGCGAGGGCGTGACGAGCGTCTCCTGAGGCATCAGTCCCGGGTTTCAGGAAGGGCGAAGACCGTGAGTTGCCCGCCGAGCGCCGTGTAGCGCGACAGGCCGGCGTAACCGCCCACCGCGCCGGCCCCGTCCGCCGGATCCGTGAGACCGGCGGCGAGCCCGATTCCCGCCCAGCCGCCGACGCCGGACAGCACGGCCACGTATTGCCTGCCGCGATGGAGGTAGGTCGTCACGTTGCCGATGATGCCCGAGGGCGTCTTGAACCGGTAGAGTTCGCGGCCCGTCCGTGCGTCGACGGCCTTCAGGTAGCCTTCCAGCGTGCCGTAGAAGACCACGTTCCCGGCCGTGGCGAGGGCGCCGGACCAGACCGAGAACGGCTCGGTGTTCGACCAGACGACCTTACCGGCGACGCCGTCCCAGGCGATGAACCGACCCGTCTCGGGACCGTCCTCGGCCGGTTGCAGGGTCACCGTGGCGCCGACGAAGGGGATGCCGGGGGTGTAGGTGACGTGGAACGGTTCGTAGCTCATGCAGATGTGGTTGGTCGGCACATAGAACAGCCGCGTGACAGGAGAATACGCCGCGGGTTGCTCGTTCTTGGCGCCGATGGCGCCGGGGCAGATGCCGGTCGTGGTCTCGTCCTCCCCCGTGGTGTCGGGCGAACGGCGCGGATCGACCAAGGGGCGCCCGTAACGGCCGGAGGCCGTGTCCATGTCGATTCCGGTGGCCCAGTTCACCGCCGGATCGAATTTTTCCGCCACCAGCAGCTCGCCGGTGCTCCGGTCCAACGTGTAGCCGAAACCGTTTCGGTCGAAATGGGTGAGAAGCGGACGCGTGCGTCCGTCGATCGTCTGATCCGTGAGGATCATCTCGTTGACGCCGTCGTAGTCCCACTCGTCGTGGGGCGTCATCTGGTAGACCCATCGCATCATGCCGGTATCGGGGTTGCGGGCGACGATCGCCGTCGTCCACTTGTTGTCGCCGGGACGCTGCTTCGGATTCCAGGTCGAGGGATTGGCTGTGCCGTAATAGATGAGGTCGAGCTCAGGGTCGTAGGAGTACCAGCCCCAGGTTGCCCCGCCGCCGGTCTTCCACTGGTCGCCGTCCCAGCTCGCGAGGGACGAATTCTCACCGATGGGCCGGCCGAGGGAGGTGGTCTTCTGCGGGTCGACGATCATGTCCGCGTCCGGCCCCGTCGAATAGCCGCGCCAGAGCCGTGTCCCGGTCCTGGCATCGTAGGCGGTGATATGCCCGCGGGCTCCGTACTCGGCTCCCGAGATGCCGACGATGATCTTGTCCTTCACCGGCATCACGGTGGCGGTGTTGGTCTCGCCGACCGCCGGATCGCCGTTCTTGACCGACCAGTTCACCCGGCCGGTCCTGGCATCGAGGGACACCAGGGTGGTGTCGGCCTGGTGCAGGATGATGGCGCCGTCGGCATAGGCGAGACCACGGTTGACCGTGTCACAGCACATCACCGGGATGACGCTCGGGTCCTGCTTGGGCTCGTACTTCCAGACGATCACGCCGTCCTTGTCGAGGTCGAGGGTGTAGAAGAGTGTCGGGAAGAGGGTGGGGACGTAGATCATGGTGCCGGCGACGGGGGGCGAACCCTCGTGGCCGCGCAGGACGCCGGTCGAGAACGTCCAGGCCACCTGCAGCTGCTTCACGCTGCCGGCGTTGATCTGGTCGAGCTTCGAATAGCGCGTGTTGGCGTACTCGACCGTCTGGAGCACCGGCTCGTCGGCGAGAACCGGGCCGGACGCGTAGAGACAGAACAGGAGGGCGGCGGCTCGGTTTCTGCCTGACATCGGCGATCCTCCAACGTGGTGCGCGC
>NZ_JAKSYE010000086.1 GCF_022829685.1 Methylobacterium sp. E-045 | reverse complement strand
CGGCGTGTGCGTGCTCCCCGAGGGCACCGAGATGGTGATGCCCGGCGACAGCGTGACCATGGACGTCACCCTCATCGTCCCCGTCGCCATGGAAGAGAAGCTCCGCTTCGCCATCCGTGAAGGCGGACGCACCGTCGGCGCTGGCGTCGTCGCCGCCATCAACGATTAAGTTCGGTACGCTCAGTCTGCTGGGATCGACAGAGGGGCGGGTCCTCGCGCCCGCCCCTTCTTAAGTCCCGCCAAGGTTTCAGGTCATGAACGGTCAGAATATCCGCATTCGCCTTAAGGCGTTCGATCATCGCATCCTCGATGCCTCGACCCGCGAGATCGTGTCGACGGCCAAGCGCACCGGCGCGACCATCCGTGGTCCGATCCCGCTGCCGACGCATATCGAGAAGTTCACCGTCAACCGCTCGCCGCACATCGACAAGAAGTCGCGCGAGCAGTTCGAGATGCGCACCCATAAGCGCGTCCTCGATATCGTCGATCCGACGCCGCAGACCGTGGACGCGCTGATGAAGCTCGACCTCGCCGCCGGCGTGGATGTGGAGATCAAGCTCTAAGTCCCGCGGGGATTTAGAGCTTACCGTAGAATCGCGCGAGGGAGACACCTATGCGCTCAGGCGTCATTGCACAGAAGGTCGGCATGACCCGCATCTTTACGGATGCAGGCGAACATGTCCCCGTGACAGTGCTTAAAATCGATCAATGCCAGGTGGTTGCCCACCGTACCGTCGAGAAGAACGGCTACGTCGCCCTTCAGGTCGGCGTCGGCAAGGCCAAGGTGAAGAACGTGTCGGCCGCCGAGCGCGGCCGGTTCGCGGTCGCCAAGGTCGAGCCGAAGCAGAAGCTCGCCGAGTTCCGCGTGTCCGAGGATGCGCTGATCCCGGTCGGCGCCGAGATCACCGCCGACCACTTCATCCCCGGCCAGTTCGTCGATGTGACGGGCACGACCACGGGTAAGGGCTTCGCCGGCGGTATGAAGCGCTGGAACTTCGGCGGTCTTCGCGCCACCCACGGCGTGTCCATCTCGCACCGTTCGATCGGTTCGACCGGTGGCCGTCAGGATCCCGGCAAGACCTTCAAGAACAAGAAGATGCCCGGTCACATGGGCGTCGACCGGGTCACGACCCAGAACCTGCGCGTCGTGCGTACGGATCCCGAGCGTGGCCTCATCCTCGTCGAAGGCGCCGTCCCTGGTGTCGCCGGCGGCTGGATCCAGATCCGCGACGCGGTGAAGCGCAAGCTCCCCGCCGACGTGCCGCAGCCGGGCAAGTTCCGTGAGAACGGTTCCTCCGCTGCTCCCGCCACCGAAGCTCCGGCTCCCGAGGCTCCCGCTTCCGAGGAGAACGCGTGATGAAGCTCGATATCACCACTCTCGACGGCGACGGCGCCGGGTCCATCGACCTGGACGAGACCATCTTCGGTCTCGAGCCCCGCGCCGATCTGCTCCAGCGCATGGTGCGCTGGCAGCTGGCCAAGCGTCAGGCCGGCACCCACGCGGTCAAGAACCGTTCGGACGTCAACCGCACCCGCAAGAAGCTGTACAAGCAGAAGGGCACCGGTAACGCACGTCACGGCGCCGCCTCCGCTCCGCAGTTCCGCGGCGGTGGACGCGCCTTCGGCCCGGTCGTGCGCAGCCATGCCCACGACCTGCCCAAGAAGGTCCGCGCCCTGGCCCTCCGTCACGCCCTCTCCGCCAAGGTGAAGGCCGAGACCCTCATCATCGTGGACGACGTGACGCTCGCCGACGGCAAGACCAGGAACCTGGTCGAGCGCTTCGAGAAGATGGGCCTGTCCAGCGCGCTGATCATCAGCGGCGCCGAGGTCGACGTGAACTTCGGTCGCGCCGCCCGCAACATCCCGCAGATCGATGTCCTGCCGGTTCAGGGCATCAACGTCTACGACATCCTGCGTCGCGACAAGCTCGTGCTGACGCGCGCAGCGATCGATGCGCTGGAGGCGCGATTCAAATGAGTGCCGATCCGCGCCACTATGACATCATCGTCTCCCCGGTCATCACCGAGAAGGCGACGAACCTCACCGAGCAGAACAAGGTCGTCTTCCGGGTCTCCCCGAAGGCTACCAAGCCGCAGATCAAGGAAGCGGTTGAGAAGCTGTTCGACGTCAAGGTGACCGGCGTGAACACGCTCGTCACCAAGGGCAAGAAGAAGATTTTCCGCGGGCTTCGCGGACAGCGTTCGGACGTGAAGAAAGCGATCGTGACCCTCGCCGAGGGTGAAACGATCGACGTCACGACCGGGCTCTGACACGAAAAGCGTTAGGATCAAGCCGATGGCCTTGAAGACATTCAAACCGGTCACGCCGAGCCTTCGCCAGCTCGTGCTCGTCGACCGCCGTGAGCTCTACAAGGGCAAGCCGGTCAAGAAGCTCACCGAGGGCAAGTCGTCCTCGGGCGGCCGTAACAACCTCGGTCGCATCACCGTCCGCTTCCGCGGCGGTGGACACAAGCGCACCCTGCGCAACGTCGATTTCAAGCGGCGTGAGCAGCTCGGCGTGGCCGCCACGGTGGAGCGGATCGAGTACGATCCCAACCGCACGGCGTTCATCGCACTGATCACCTTCCCCGACGGCGTGCAGAGCTACATCCTGGCTCCCCAGCGCCTGTCGCCGGGCGACAAGGTGATTGCCGCCGAGCAGGTCGACATCAAGCCGGGCAATGCCGGCCCGGTCGGCAACATGCCGGTGGGCACCATCGTCCACAACGTCGAGCTGAAGATCGGCAAGGGCGGCGCGATCGCCCGTTCGGCCGGAAACTACGCTCAGATCGTCGGACGCGACCAGGGCTACGTCACCCTGCGCCTGAACTCGGGTGAGCAGCGCCTGGTCCACGGCAACTGCTTCGCCAGTGTCGGTGCGGTGTCGAACCCGGACCACATGAACATCTCCCTCGGCAAGGCCGGACGCAATCGCTGGCTCGGCAAGCGCCCGCACGTCCGCGGCGTTGCCATGAACCCGGTCGATCACCCGCACGGCGGCGGTGAGGGTCGTACCTCGGGCGGCCGTAACCCGGTCACGCCCTGGGGCGTGCCCACCAAGGGGAAGAAGACCCGCTCCAACAAGCGGACCGACGTCTTCATCCTCGCCAGCCGTCACAACCGCAAGAAGTAACCCTCATGGCACGCTCGCTCTGGAAGGGGCCGTTCATCGACGGCTACCTCCTCAAGAAGGCTGAGACCGCTCGCGGATCCAGCCGCAACGAAGTCATCAAGATCTGGAGCCGTCGCTCCACGATCCTGCCGCAGTTCGTCGGGCTCACCTTCGGTGTGCACAACGGACAGAAGCATATCCCGGTCTACGTGTCCGAGGAGATGGTCGGTCACAAATTCGGCGAGTTCTCGCCGACCCGTACCTTCCACGGCCACGCAGCCGACAAGAAGGCGAAGAGGCGCTGAGATGGGCAAGCAAGCCACCCCCCGCGCGCTCCCCGAGAACGAAGCGAAGGCCGTCGCGCGCATGCTGCGCGTGAGCCCCCAGAAGCTCAATCTCGTTGCGCAACTCATCCGCGGTAAGAAGGTCGAGTCGGCTCTGGCCGACCTGGAATTCTCCCGCAAGCGGATCGCCCGTGAGGTCAAGAAGTGCCTCGAGAGCGCCATCGCCAATGCCGAGAACAACCATGACCTCGATGTCGACGATCTCGTCGTCTCCGAGGCGTTCGTCGGCAAGGCGCTCGTGCTCAAGCGGTTCCACGCCCGTGCGCGTGGCCGCGGCGCCCGCATCCTGAAGCCCTTCGCGAACCTCACCATCGTGGTGCGCGAAGTCCCGACCGCCGAAGCGGCGTGAGGAGGACCTGATGGGCCAGAAAGTCAATCCGATCGGTCTGCGGCTCGGTATCAACCGGACCTGGGACTCCCGCTGGTTCGCCCAGAAGGGCGAATACGCCAAGCTGATGCATGAGGACGTGGCCATCCGCGCCGCGCTCATGAAGCAGCTGAAGCAGGCGGCGGTCTCGAAGATCGTCATCGAGCGTCCGCACCGGAAGTGCCGCGTCACCATCCACTCGGGTCGTCCGGGCGTGGTGATCGGCAAGAAGGGCGCGGATATCGAGAAGCTGCGCAAGCTCGTCGGCACCCTCACCAAGGCCGACGTGACGATCAACATCGTCGAGGTGCGCAAGCCCGAGATCGATGCCACCCTGGTGGCCGATTCGATCGCCCAGCAGCTCGAGCGTCGTGTCGCCTTCCGTCGCGCCATGAAGCGCGCCGTGCAGTCGGCCATGCGTCTCGGAGCCGAAGGCATCCGGATCAATTGCTCCGGCCGTCTCGGCGGCGCCGAGATCGCTCGCCAGGAATGGTACCGCGAAGGTCGCGTTCCGCTGCATACCCTGCGCGCGGATGTCGACTACGGCGTGGCGACCGCCTTCACGACCTACGGGACGTGCGGAATCAAGGTGTGGGTGTTCAAGGGCGAAATCCTTGAGCACGACCCGATGGCGCAGGACAAGCGCGCTCAGGAAGAAGGCGGCCGTTCGGGCGGACGTCGCGAGCGCGATGGCGAGGGTGGCCGCGAGCGCGGCCGGCGCGAACACGCCTGAGGCGTGATCGCGTATGCCCGTTAGCCATAGAAGGTGTTGAGAGGCTGCCATGTTGCAACCCAAGAAGACCAGGTTCCGTAAGCAGTTCAAGGGTCGCATCCACGGTGCGGCCAAGGGCGGCTTTGACCTCAATTTCGGGACGTTCGGCCTGAAGGCCATTGAGCCCGAGCGCGTCACCGCACGGCAGATCGAGGCGGCCCGCCGCGCGATCACCCGTGAGATGAAGCGTCAGGGCCGTGTCTGGATCCGGATCTTCCCGGACGTTCCGGTCACGGCAAAGCCCACCGAAGTCCGCATGGGCTCCGGTAAGGGTGCACCCGAGTTCTGGGCTGCCCGCGTGCATCCCGGACGTATCATGTTCGAAGTCGACGGCGTCGCCGAGGACATCGCCAAGGAGGCCCTGCGCCTCGGTGCGGCGAAGCTCCCGATCCGCACGCGCGTCGTTCAGCGTATCGCTGACTAAGGGGAGGGGATCATGAAGTCGTCACAGAGACAGTCGGATCTGGCCGCCCTGTCGCCCGATCAGCTGAACGATGAGCTGCTGAACCTGAAGAAGGAGCAGTTCAACCTGCGCTTCCAGGGCGCCACCGGCCAGCTCGAGAACGTCGCACGGGTCCGTGAGGTCCGCCGCGATATCGCCCGCGTTCGCACTCTCCAGCGTCAGAAGACGCTGAAGTCCGCGCAGGCCTGAGGAGTACATCATGCCGAAGCGCGTATTGCAGGGCGTCGTCGTCAGCGACAAGGGCGAGAAGACCATCGTCGTGAAGGTGGAGCGTCGCTTCACCCATCCGGTGATGAAGAAGACCGTCCGTCGGTCGAAGAACTACCACGCCCATGACGAGACCAACGTCGCCAAGGTCGGCCAGACCGTGTCGATCGAGGAATGCCGTCCCTTCTCGAAGACCAAGACCTGGAGGCTCATCGAAGGTGGCGCAGCCGCCGCGGAATCACCTTCCGCCGAAGCGTGAGCCCCATGCAGGGTCGTTAGAGCGGGCGCAGCTTCTGCGCCCGCTTTTTTGCGTCGGCGATCCGGGACCGTTGGACGACGGTCTGCCGATCGCGAGGTGACTCGATCGACGCGACCGGCCTTCCTGGGCTCCCGCAGTCGAATCACGCGATGCCGGTCCGCCGCCAAGGGCCGTGATGCCTGGCGGCCGACATGACCGTTCCCCACGCGTCGACGTGCGGCCCTTGGGAAAAACCACGGTGGGGTCGCGAACCCGCTGGTTCTACCGGTCCCGTCGGGGCATGCGGACCGCTCTTGTCGTGGCGGCGGCGCGTCTTTGCTCTTGCACGGGGCGGGCCTCTATAGTAACAGGCCGTCCTTCGCGACATGCAAAAGGGTGTTCGCACCCTTGGACCGCGGCGACCGCGCCGGCGTTGAGAAACGCCGAATGCGCGGTCCTTCTATATGAGCCGGGGACATCAGATCCCCATCAGACGTCGTCCGCCGGACAATACCGTCCGTGTGCGGAAACCCGTCTGAAACAAGGAAAGGTCACTCTCGTGATCCAGATGCAGACGAATCTGGACGTCGCCGACAATTCTGGTGCGCGTCGCGTGATGTGCATCAAGGTTCTCGGCGGGTCGAAGCGCAAGTATGCCGGAGTCGGCGACATCATCGTCGTCTCGGTGAAGGAGGCCATTCCCCGCGGCCGCGTGAAGAAGGGCGACGTCATGAAAGCCGTCGTCGTTCGCACCGCCAAGGAAGTGAAGCGCGCCGACGGATCCGTGATCCGGTTCGACAAGAACGCCGCTGTCCTGATCAACAATCAGAAAGAGCCGATCGGCACCCGTATCTTCGGACCCGTGCCGCGCGAGTTGCGCGCCCGGAACCACATGAAGATCATCTCGCTCGCTCCGGAGGTGCTGTGATGGCTGCCAAGGTCAAGAAGGGCGACAAGGTCGTCATTCTCACCGGACGCGACAAGGGTCGCTCCGGCGAGGTCATCCAGGTGATGCCGAAGGAAGACCGTGCGCTCGTGCGCGGGGTCAATCTGGTCAAGAAGCACCAGAAGCAGACGCAGAACCAGGAAGGCGGCATCATCTCCAAGGAAGCCGCCATTCATCTGTCCAACATCGCGATTGCCGACCCCAAGGACGGTCAACCGACGCGCGTTGGTTTCCGCATTCTCGACGACGGCCGCAAGGTCCGGTTCGCCAAGCGCTCGGGGGATCTGATCGATGGCTGAGAAGAACAACGACGCGTACACCCCTCGTCTGCGCAAGCACTACGATGAGGTCGTTCGCCAGAAGCTGATCGAAGAGTTCGGCTACAAGAACCCCATGCAGGTTCCGGTCATCGAGAAGATCGTGATCAACATGGGCGTCGGCGAGTCCACCGCCGATTCCAAGAAGGCCTCCGTCGCCGCCGGCGACCTTGCCCTGATCGCCGGCCAGAAGCCGGTCATCACCAAGGCCCGTAAGGCCATCGCGACCTTCAAGGTCCGCGAAGGCATGCCGATCGGCTGCAAGGTCACCCTGCGTAAGCACCGGATGTACGAGTTCATGGACCGCCTGATCACGATCGCGCTCCCGCGCGTTCGTGACTTCCGCGGCCTGAACCCCCGTTCGTTCGACGGCAACGGCAACTACGCGTTGGGCCTCAAGGAGCACCTCGTGTTCCCCGAGATCTCCTACGACAAGGCCGATGCCACCTGGGGCATGGACATCGTGATCCAGACGTCGGCTCGCACCGATGCCGAGGCGCGCGCGCTCCTCTCGCAATTCCGATTCCCGTTCCGGCAGTAAGGGCTGAAAAGCGCTTAGACGCGGACACTGGAGAGAGACATGGCAAAGAAAAGCTCAGTCGAGAAGAACAACCACCGCAAGGAACTGGTGAAGCGGTTCGCCGCCAAGCGTAAGGCCCTCCTTGCGACCGCCAACAACGAAGGCCTCGAGATGGAGGAGCGCTTCGAAGCGCGCCTCAAGCTCGCGGAACTGCCCCGTAACTCGTCGGCGACCCGGGTCCGCAACCGTTGCGGCATCACGGGACGTCCCCGCGCTTTCTACCGCAAGATGGGCATCTCGCGCGTGGCGCTTCGGGAACTTGGCAATCGGGGTCTCATCCCCGGTCTGGTCAAGTCCAGCTGGTAAGGAGCAGACACCATGGTCAACGATCCCGTGGGTGATATGCTCACCCGCATCCGCAACGGCCAGATGCGCCGCCGCAACGTCGTTCAGACGCCCGGCTCGCGTCTGCGTGCGAGCGTTCTCGACGTCCTCAAGGCCGAGGGCTACATCCGCGATTACGCCACGACCGATTTCGGCAACGGCCGCACCGAGTTCTCGATCGAGCTCAAGTACTATGACGGCCAGCCCGTCATCCGCTCGATCCAGCGCGTCTCGAAGCCCGGCCGCCGCGTCTATTCGGCCGTGACCGAACTTCCCCGCGTCGCCGACGGCCTCGGCGTCACCATCGTGTCCACCCCGCAGGGCGTCATGGCCGACCACGAGGCGCGTGAGCGCAACGTCGGCGGCGAAGTGCTCTGCAAGGTGTTCTGATCTCGGACTTGGAGGAAAGGCAATGTCTCGCGTAGGCAAGAAGCCCGTTCCCGTCCCGTCCGGTGTGACGGCCACGGTGACCGGTCAGACGGTAACGATGAAGGGCTCCAAGGGTGAGCTCAAATACGTCGTCCCCAGTGTGGTGGACGTGAAGTTCGAGGACGGTGCCGTCTCGGTGCTGCCCAAGAACCAGACCAAGGAGGCCCGCTCGCTGTGGGGCACCTCCCGGGCCCAGGTGGCGAACCTCGTCGAGGGCGTCTCCAAGGGGTTCGAGAAGAAGCTCGAGATCACCGGCGTCGGCTATCGTGCCGCCATGGCCGGCAAGGCCCTCAAGCTCTCCCTCGGCTACAGCCACGACATCGAGTACGCGATCCCGGTCGGGATTACGATCGCGGTGCCCAAGCCCACCGAGATCGTCATCTCCGGCATCGACCGGCAGGTGGTGGGACAGGTGGCAGCCGAGATTCGCGACTATCGCGGTCCCGAGCCCTACAAGGGCAAGGGCGTGCGGTACGCGGGTGAGTTCATCTTCCGCAAGGAAGGCAAGAAGAAGTAAGGGCCGGCCATCATGTCACGCAAAATCGATGCACTCGACCGCCGCAAGGCGCGTGTGCGCCGCGCGCTGCGGGCGGCGGCGAATGGACGGCCCCGGCTTTCGGTGTTCCGTTCCTCCAAGCAGATCTACGTCCAGGTCATCGACGACGCCGAGGGCAAGACCCTCGCCGCCGCTTCGACCCTCGACAAGGATCTTCGCTCGGGCCTGAAGACCGGCGCCGATACGGCGGCGGCCGCGGCCGTCGGCAAGCTCGTCGCCGAGCGCGCCAAGGCAGCCGGAGTCACCAAGGTGATCTTCGACCGATCGGGCTACATCTATCACGGGCGCGTCAAGGCGCTCGCCGACGCCGCCCGCGAGGGTGGCCTCGAGTTCTAAGACCAGGCGGGGAGGGACGGCACAGGCCGTCCCTCGGACAAGCTATCAAGCGAGCGGGCTCCGCCGCCCGCGTCAGTGAGACAGGATTGAAACATGGCACGTGAACGGGAAGGCGGTGGCCGCGGCCGCCGCGATGAGCGCGAGGAGCGCGACAGCGAATTCGTGGACAAGCTCGTCCACATCAACCGTGTCGCCAAGGTGGTGAAGGGCGGCCGTCGCTTCGGTTTCGCGGCCCTCGTCGTCGTCGGCGACCAGAAGGGTCGTGTTGGATTCGGCCACGGCAAGGCACGCGAAGTGCCGGAAGCCATCCGCAAGGCCACGGAAGCTGCCAAGCGCGGTCTCGTCCGTGTCGCCCTGCGCGAGGGCCGTACCCTCCACCACGACGTCTACGGACGCCACGGTGCGGGCAAGGTCATCCTGCGCGCCGCCCCGCAGGGGACCGGCATCATCGCCGGCGGCCCGATGCGCGCCGTCTTCGAGACGCTGGGCATGCAGGACGTCGTAGCCAAGTCGCTGGGCTCGTCGAACCCCTACAACCTCGTCCGCGCCACCTTCGAGGCGCTGAAGAACGAGGACAGCCCGCGCGCCGTCGCGGCCCGCCGGGGTCTCAAGGTCTCGACGCTTCAGGCTCGCCGTCGCGATGCCGATCCGTCCGACCTGTCCGAAGCCGCAGTCGCTTAAGGGGAGGGTGCAATGGCAACGAAGACTCTCCGCGTCGAGCAGATCGGCTCGCCGATCCGCCGCGAGGGCGACCAGCGCGCGACGCTGATCGGCCTTAAGCTCAACAAGCTGCACCGGGTGGCCACGCTGGAGGATACTCCCTCCGTGCGCGGAATGATCCGCAAGGTGCACCACCTCGTGCGCGTCCTCGACGACGCGGCCTGAGGGAGGGCATCATGAAACTGAACGAAATCCACGACAACGATGGCGCAACCAAGAACCGGATGCGCGTCGGCCGGGGCATCGGCTCCGGCAAGGGCAAGACCGCAGGTCGCGGCGTCAAGGGTCAGAAGGCCCGCACCGGCGTCTCGATCAAGGGCTTCGAGGGCGGCCAGATGCCGCTTCACCGTCGCCTGCCCAAGCGCGGCTTCAACAACCTGTACTCCACGGACCTGAACGAGGTGAATCTCGGCCGCGTCCAGCAGGCTGTCGATGCCGGCCGTCTCGACGCTTCGGCGGTCGTCACGGTGGAGTCCCTCGTCACCGCCGGAATCATCGCGCGTCCCCGTGACGGCGTGAAGCTCCTCGGCGTCGGCGAACTGACCGCGAAGCTCTCCTTCGAGGTCACCCGCGCGTCGAAGTCGGCGGTCGAGGCTGTCGAGAAGATCGGCGGCACGGTCAACGTCGCTTACGGTGCCGGCATCTCCACCCGCGGCAAGCCCTCCGCGGAATAAGTCTTCCGACGCCGCTGTTGCGTAGCGTCGGGGCAGACTTTAAGTCGAAGCTCTGAGCGGCGGCCCGTGCGACCTGCGCGTGGCCGCCGTTTCAGTTTGTTCGGGGGTGCTTCAACCCCCCATCTGGATCGATTCAGGAACGGGTGCCATGGCCTCAGCCGCCGAGCAGCTTGCCGCGAACCTCAATTTCGGGGCCATCGCCAAGGCCGACGAGCTCAAGAAGCGCATCTGGTTCACGCTGGGTGCGCTCGTGGTGTTCCGCCTCGGCACCTACATCCCGATTCCCGGCATCGACCCCGAGCAGTTCGCGCGGAACTTCCAGCAGCAGGCGGGCGGCGTCCTCGGGCTGTTCAACATGTTCTCCGGCGGTGCCGTCGAGCGCATGGCGATCTTCGCCCTCAACATCATGCCGTACATCTCGGCCTCCATCATCATTCAGCTCCTCACCTCGGTGATCCCGAGCCTCGAGACGCTGAAGAAGGAGGGTGAATCCGGCCGCAAGGTCATCAACCAGTACACCCGCTATCTCACCGTGGTGCTGGCGCTGGTGCAGAGCTGGGGCATCGCCTTCGGCCTCCAGAGTTCGAGTGCCGCGATCGATCCGGGTCCGTTCTTCATCCTGTCCACGGTGATCACGCTGACCGGCGGAACCCTGTTCCTGATGTGGATCGGCGAGCAGATCACGTCGCGCGGCATCGGCAACGGCTCCTCCCTCATCATCTTCGCCGGCATCGTCGCCCATCTGCCCACCGCCATCGTCGGCGCGCTGGAACTGAGCCGGACCGGTGCGCTGTCGGCCGCCGTCATCCTGGGCGTCGGCCTCGCGGCCATCGTCCTCGTCTACTTCATCGTGTTCATGGAGCGGGCTCAGCGCCGGCTCCTCATCAACTACCCCAAGCGCCAGGTTGGCAACCGGATGTACGAGGGCCAGACCTCGTTCCTGCCGCTGAAGCTGAACACCGCCGGCGTGATTCCGCCGATCTTCGCCTCGTCGCTGCTTCTGCTGCCCGCCACCGTGGCGAGCTTTTCCGCCAATAACGGCGGCACCGGCGTGCTGGCGACGATCACGACCTATCTCGGCCATGGCCGTCCGCTCTACATGGTCCTCTACGCTGCGCTGATCATCTTCTTCGCGTTCTTCTACACGGCGGTGGTCTTCAATCCGCAGGAGACGGCGGACAACCTGAAGAAGCAGGGCGGCTTCATTCCGGGCATCCGTCCGGGCGAGCGCACCGCCGCATTCATCGACAAGGTGCTGACGCGCATCACCCTCATCGGCGCCCTGTATTTGACTTTCGTCTGCCTTGTGCCGGAGATCCTGGCCTCCTACGCATCGGCGAGCCTCGGATTCGGCGGCACCTCCCTCCTCATCGTCGTCTCCGTGACGATGGATACGGTGGCCCAGGTCCATGGACATCTGATGGCCCACCAGTATGAGGGCCTCGTCAAGAAGGCGAAGCTGCGCGGCGCCACCCGGCGCCGGTGAGGCACCCGTGACGAAGCCGATCGACCAGGGCGGTGCCGGCCGGCATCGCCTCCCTGCGCCCTGAACGCCAGAACCATAACGCCCGAAGCGGCTACCGGACGAGGACAACGACGCTATGCGGATCATTCTGCTCGGACCACCTGGAGCCGGTAAGGGAACCCAGTCGGCCCGGATCGTCGAGCGTTTCGGCATTCCGCAGCTCTCCACGGGTGACATGCTGCGCGCGGCCGTGGCTGCGGGAACGCCCGTCGGCCTCGAAGCGAAATTGATCATGGAGAGCGGCGGGCTCGTGCCCGATTCCGTCGTGGTCGGGATCGTCGCCGACCGGATCGAGGAACCGGATGCCCGCCCCGGCTTCATCCTCGACGGGTTCCCCCGCACGGTGGACCAGGCCGCCGCTCTCGACAGGATGCTGGCCGAGAAGAACCTGTCGCTCGACACCGTCATCGAGTTCGCCGTGAACGAGGAGATCCTGGTCGGGCGCATCGCCAAGCGCGCGGCCGAGACCGCCGCACGCGGGGAACCCGTCCGCAAGGACGATACGCCCGAAGTGTTCAAGACCCGCCTCGCCGCCTTCCGCGCGCAGACGGCGCCTCTGTCGGCCTATTATGCGAGCCTCGGCATGCTTCGCACCGTCGACGGCATGAAGCCGGTGGACGAGGTGACGAACGACGTGATGGCTCTCCTCGAGCCTCTGGCCAGCACCACCGCCTCCTGAAATCATCGGCTCGGTGGACGTTGACAATATCGTCGGCCCGCGCTAGCAGGCCGTTATTCGTCCATGCGTGATGGGTCTGGAGTGCCTTGGTTCAAGAGGCGCTGCGGGCCGATTTGTCGTTATGGGCGGCGCGCAGGGGCCGGCCTCCACCGGACGCGCGTGACACAGCAGGGCCGGACCGCAGCGTCCGAGCGCCCAATGGAGTGAGACCTTGGCCCGTATCGCAGGCGTCAACATCCCGACCAACAAGCGCGTCGTCATCGCGCTCCAGTACATTCACGGCATCGGCGCGAAGAAGGCCGAAGAGATCACCGGCAAGGTCGGCATCCCCGCCGAGCGCCGCGTGAACCAGCTGACCGACGCCGAGGTGCTGTCGATCCGCGAGACGATCGACCGCGACTACATCGTCGAGGGCGATCTGCGCCGCGAAGTGTCGATGAACATCAAGCGTCTGATGGACCTCGGCTGCTACCGTGGGCTGCGTCATCGCCGCAACCTGCCCGTCCGCGGTCAGCGCACGCATACCAATGCGCGCACCCGCAAGGGCAAGTCGAAGCCGATCGCCGGCAAGAAGAAGTAATTTCTTGAAATTGGGAGGCAGTGCTTCGCTCTGCCTCCCTTCTGTCGCGCCGGGTGGCCCGCTATCGGCAGCCCGTCTGGCGGCACGGTCATCCCAAGCCGCGCCGCCACACCGCAAGAGAATCCCGAGCGCCTGGAATGACGGGCGCGCCTGAAGGACGAGACGAGAGACAATGGCCAAGGAAGCAACCCGCATTCGCCGCCGCGAACGCAAGAACATCGTGTCGGGCGTCGCCCACGTGAACGCCTCGTTCAACAACACGATGATCACCATCACCGACGCGCAGGGCAACACGATCTCCTGGTCGTCCGCCGGCGCCATGGGCTTCAAGGGCTCGCGCAAGTCGACCCCTTATGCCGCCCAGGTCGCCGCCGAGGACGCGGCCCGCAAGGCCTCCGAGCACGGCATGCGGACCCTCGAGGTCGAGGTGTCCGGTCCGGGTTCGGGTCGTGAATCGGCGCTCCGCGCGCTGCAAGCCGCCGGTTTCACCGTCACCTCCATCCGTGACGTGACGTCGATCCCGCATAACGGCTGCCGTCCGCGCAAGCGTCGTCGCGTCTGAGTCCGTTTCGTCGGTCGGCCCTCTGGTGTGAAAGCGGAGAAACGTGTGCCCGATGCCGTGAAGGCGCTCCCCGGCGTTCTACGCTGGAGCCTTGGCGATCTCACCGTCACCGTTCTGAATGACGGTTACCTTCAAGGCTCCCTCGATCTCGTCACCGGGATCGGGTCGGACGAGGCCGGTTCGCTTCAGGCGGCCGGCTTTCGTGCGCAGGCTCCTCGGATCACGCTCAACGCCTACCTGATCGAGGCGCCCGGCCGGAAACCCATCCTCATCGATTCGGGCATGGGCCATTTCGGCGGCGACACGCTCGGTCGGGTCCCGGCGGCCCTCGCCGCGACGGGTGTCAGCCCCGACGACATCGAGACGGTGCTGCTCACGCATCTCCATCCCGATCATGCCGGGGGCCTGATCCACCGGGACGGTTCGGCAGCCTATCCCAACGCGGAACTCGTCCTGCATCGGGGCGAGAGCGCTCATTGGCTGGCTGACGATGCGATCTCACGGGCTCCCGAGGGAGCCCGGCCGTATTTCGAGAACGCGCAGAAGGCGGTGGCCCCCTATGCCGGTCGCGTGCGGACGATGACCGACGGCGAGGTCCTTCCGGGCATCACGGCGGTTCCCCTGCCGGGGCATACGCCGGGTCATACCGGCTTTCGCATCGTCTCGGGCTCGGCGTCCCTCCTGATGTGGGCGGACATCGTCCATCTGCCGGCGATCCAGTTCAAGCGTCCGGAGGCCACGATAGTCTTCGACGTCGATCCGGAACGGGCCAGGGCGGTGCGCAAGCGGATGCTGGACGAGGTCTCGAGCGAGAGGACCTTCGTCACCGGCGGGCATCTGGAATTCCCGGCGCTCGGCTACGTGGCGCGAGAGGGCGGGGCCTACAGCTTCGTCCCGGAACTCTGGGTCGCGGCCCACTAACCGCCCGCTGCGTCGCGGGTACATGATTTTCGAGACCGAGCCGTGCAAGGCGATGCACGGGAAGGGCTCAAGGACCGACCACTGCAGTGGCTCGTGTCGGAAGTGCGAGAGGTAGGACCGTGGTCATACAGAAGAACTGGCAAGAGCTCATCAAGCCGAACAAGCTCCAGGTTTCGACCGGGCACGACCCCAAGCGGGTCGCCACCGTCGTCGCCGAGCCCCTCGAGCGCGGCTTCGGCACCACCCTCGGCAACTCCCTGCGCCGGGTTCTCCTGTCGTCGCTCCAGGGCGCGGCCGTGACCTCGGTCCAGATCGATGGCGTGCTGCACGAATTCTCGTCGATCCCCGGCGTGCGCGAGGACGTCACCGACATCGTCCTCAACATCAAGACCATCGCGATCCGGTCGCAGACCGAAGCGCCCAAGCGCCTCACCCTGCGCAAGACCGGTCCGGGCACCGTCACGGCCGGCGATATCGCCGCCGTCGGGGACATCCAGATCCTCAATCCCGAACTCGTCATCTGCACCCTGGACGACGGCGCCGAGATCCGGATGGAATTCACCGTCGCCACCGGCAAGGGCTACGTCCCGGCCGAGCGCAACCGTCCCGAAGACGCGCCCATCGGCCTGATCCCGGTGGACGCCCTGTTCTCGCCCGTCACCAAGGTGTCCTACCGCATCGAGACCACCCGCGAGGGCCAGGATCTCGACAAGGACAAGCTGACGATGACGATCGAGACCAACGGCGCCGTGTCGCCGGAGGACGCTCTGGCCTATGCCGCGCGCATCCTCCAGGACCAGCTCCAGGTGTTCGTGAACTTCGAGGAGCCCCGCAAGGAGGAGGCGCAGCCGCTCGCGCCGCAGCTTCCCTTCAACCCGGCGCTGCTCAAGAAGGTCGACGAGCTCGAACTGTCGGTCCGTTCGGCGAACTGCCTGAAGAACGACAACATCGTCTATATCGGCGACCTCATCCAGAAGTCGGAGGGCGAGATGCTGCGCACCCCGAACTTCGGCCGCAAGTCGCTCAACGAGATCAAGGAAGTCCTGGCCGCGATGGGCCTCCACCTCGGCATGGACATCCCCGGCTGGCCGCCTGAGAACATCGAAGATCTCGCCAAGCGCTTCGAAGAGCACTACTGAGGCTCGCTGCCTCGGGCATGACTTGGCGGCGCAACTCTGCGCCGCCGGTTTGGTCCACACGACGGGGGTTCGCGCGACGCGAACTCCCGAAGAATCCCGCCGCGGGGTCATGCGGAATGAACAGCCCCGATCTTGGGGCGCTCGGCCGTACCGTGGCACGGCGGCCAGTCAAGCAAGGAACAGCCAGATGCGTCATGGATTTCGCGGTCGTCGCTTCAACCGCACCACCGAACACCGCAAGGCGATGTTCGCCAACATGTCCGCCGCGCTGATCAAGCACGAGCAGATCATCACCACGCTGCCGAAGGCCAAGGACCTGCGTCCGGTCATCGAGAAGCTGATCACGCTGGGCAAGACCGACAGCCTGCATGCCCGCCGGCTCGCCATGTCGCAGATCCGCGACGAGGCCATGGTCCGCAAGCTCTTCGCCGTCCTCGGCCCGCGCTACAACGCCCGTCCGGGCGGCTACTGCCGCATCATGAAGGCCGGCTTCCGCTACGGCGACAACGCTCCCCTCGCGGTGATCGAGTTCGTCGATCGTGACGTGGATGCCCGTGGCCTGGATTCGGGTCCGTCGCAGGTCTCCGACGCGGCGTAAGCCTCAGCTCCCCCATCTGACGACGAAAAGGCGGCCGAGAGGCCGCCTTTTTTCTTGACCGCTCCGGCCGGCCCATCGGCCCTGTCCCCCACCGGGAGCGGACCGAGAGGCCACGCAGGAACTCATTCAGCGGCGACGAGCATCCCCGACACCAGGGCGGCGAGATCGGCCGAGTCGAAGGGCTTTCGCAGGACCGGCAGGTCCTCGGGGATCGGGATCGCCTCGGCATGACCGGTCACGATCAGGATCGGGACCGTCGACCAGCGCCGGCGCACGATCTCCGCGAGTTCGACGCCCGTCATTCCCGGCATGGCGAGGTCCGCCACGATGAGGTCGAAGGAGGAGCGCTCCAGCAGGGCCACCGCCGCGGCGCCGTCGGCCGCTTCGGTCTCGGTGTAGCCGAAGGTGTTGAGGAAGGAGGCGGTGACGTGGCGGACCTCGGCATCGTCGTCCACCACGAGGATACGCGCCGGGCTCAGAGCGCGTGGCGCCGTCACGGTGGCGAGGGGCGGGCGCTCCTCGGCGAGGTCCGCGCGCGGGAGAAACAGTTCGACCCTCGTGCCCTTCTCGATTTCGCTCGTGATGCGCAGCTTGCCCTGCGACTGCTGGGTGAGGCCGAACACCATGGCGAGGCCGAGGCCGGTGCCCTGGCCGACCGACTTGGTGGTGAAGAACGGTTCGCAGACCCGCGCCAGGATCTCCGGCGGGATGCCCATGCCCGAATCGGTGATCGTCACGGTGACGTACTCGCCCGCATCCAGGTCGGGATCGTCGGTCACCGTCACCGCGCCCGTGGCGATGGCGATCGATCCCCCGTCCGGCATGGCGTCGCGCGCGTTGATGCAGAGGTTGAGGATGGCGAGTTCCAGCTGGTCGGGATCGACCCGGGCGGCCGGATGGGCGGCGTCGAGATCGGTGGTCACCGTCACGAGCCCGCCGAGGCTCCCGCCCAGCAGCACGTCCATCCCGGCGACGAGGGCATTCACGTCCACCGACCGGGGGCGCAGGTCACGCGCCCGGCTGAAGCTCAGGAGGCGCTTCGTCAGTGAGGCACCGCGTTGGGCGGCCTGCGTCGCGTTGGTGACCAGGCGCTGGACCCGCGGCTGATCGACGATCTTGGGGCCGACGAGTTCGAGGCTGCCCAGGATCGCGGTGAGAAGGTTGTTGAAGTCGTGCGCGATGCCACCGGCGAGGGTGCCCAGCGCCTGCATCTTGTCCGACTGGCGCAGCCGCGCTTCGAGGTTCTTCTGTTCGGTGACGTCCCGCTCGATGGTGGCGAGGTGGGTGATGGCTCCGGCGGCGCCACGAATCGGCACGCGGGTGACATGGCTCCAGCGCTCCGCCCCCAACGGTCCCTCGGCGGAGACCGTCTCGGAGATGCTTCCGCTCGCGATGGCGGCCCGGTCGGCTTCGCGCGCGGCGCTCTCGCCCCCCGGCGTGCCTTCGATCTCCTCCCGGGTGCGCCCGAGGCACTCGGCGACGGTGTGGCCGAGTCGACCGGCCTTGCGTGCGTTGAGGCGGACGAAGCGCCCCTCCTTGTCCTTGAACGCGATGGCGTCTTCCGCATTGTCGAGGAGCCCGAGCAGCAGGGCGCGCTCGGTGGCGAGTTCGCGGGCGAGGCTGTGGCGCTCGAAGGCCTGGCTGACGGTGGAGCGCAGCAGGACCGGATCCCACGGCTTCGTGACGTAGCCGGTAATGCCACCCCGGTTGAGCGCGGCGATGACGGCGCTCATATCGGCATAGCCGGTGAGCAGGATCGTCTGGGCGTCGTGGAACGCCCGTGCCTCGGCCAGCATGACGTCGCCGGTCATGCCGGGCATGCGCTGATCGGAGAGAATCACGGCGATGTCCGGGCTCGCCCTGAGGATCTCGAGGGCCTCGGACGGCTTCGTCGTGGTGACGACCGTGTAATCGTCCTCGAACAGGTCTTCGAGGGCGATCAGGATGTCCGGCTCGTCATCGACGGCGAGGATCGTGCCTTTGACCATGTCTACGCTGCCTGCCGCGGAATGCCGATCACGAAACAGGCTCCCCCTCCTTCGGCCGTCTCCACGCTGAGCGAGCCGCTATGCGCCTGTACCACGCTGTATGCAATCGCGAGCCCAAGGCCCGTGCCCGCGCCCACGGGCTTCGTTGTGAAGAACGGCTCGAAGATCCGCTCCCGCAGGGTTTCGGGAATGCCGGGACCGGTATCGCTGATCCGGATCACGTCGGTGTCGGGCAGTCTCTGCGTGACGATGGTGATGGTGCCGGATTCCGGCATGGCATCGGCGGCATTGCCGAGAATGTTCATGACGACCTGATTGAGGAGGGCGGGCGTGCAGTGGATTTCGGGCCGGCCCGAGAAGTCGCGTTCGACGGCGATGCGCGTCCCGAGCTTGTGCTGGATCAGGGCGAGCACCGTCTCGATCGATTCGGGGACGTTGACGAGGGTGCGCTCGCCTTCGTCGAGCCGCGAGAACTTGCGCAGGTTGAGGACGAGATCCTGGATGCGCGTGAGGCCCATGCGCATGGAGCCGACGCGGTCGCGGCACTTGGCCAGCGCCCGGTGCGACGCGAATTCCGCCTCGGAGTCCGCGATCTCGCCGAGCAGGCGCTCGACCGTGCCCTGATGCGCGAGGATGAAGGCGAGGGGATTGTTGATCTCGTGGGCGATGCCGGCCACGAGCTCGCCGAGGGACGCCATCTTGGCGGCCTGGACCAGCTTGGCCTGGGCATCCGTGAGCTTGCGGTTGGCGGTGGCGAGGTCCTGGTTCGCCTGTTCGAGGGCGCCGGCCAGGGCGGCACGCGCCTCGGCCGCCTCCGCCTCGGCGCGCGCGCGTTCGAGGGCGCGCTCACGGGCACCGAACTCGCCGGCGATGCGGCGGTCGTCCTCCTCCAGGAGCTTGCGCCGGACGAGGCCCCGGACACGGATGACGAGGACTTCGCCGTCGGCCTTCGAGACCACGTCGTCGGCACCCGCGGCATAGGCTTCCACCAGGAAGTCCTTGGCCAAGGCGCTGCCGGCGATGCCGACGAGGTGGAAGGTCGGCGCGCCGGCCTCCCGCGCCTCGATCCCCGCCGCCCGGCGCCGGTCGATGGCCCTGCACAGGGCGAGGCCGTCATAGGCGGGGCCGAGGAGGTCGATGGTGACGCAATCGAACGCGGCATCGGCCTCGTTGAGGGCGGCGAGGGCGGCATCGTGGGTGGCGGCGGTCCGGACCTCGTGGCCCTCATGGGCGAGAAGGCCGGCGAGGAAGGTGCGATAGGTGGCACTGCCGTCGACCACGAGCACGCGGCCGCGCCGGAAGGCCGACACGCCCGGCCCGTCGCCGGGGGCGCTGCCGCCGTGGCGCTCGCGCAGGAGGGCGCGGATGCGCAGGATCAGGATGTCCCGGTCGGCGGATTTCGCCACATAGGCGTCGGCGCCGCTCTCCAGCCCCTGGCGTTCGCCGTCGCGGGCGCCGGTGAGCATCAGCAGGGGCAGGGCGCGGGTACGGAGCGACAGGCGGAGCTGGCGGGTGAACTCGTCGCCGTTCATGCCCGGCAGGTGGTGGTCGGCCACGACGAGATCGGGGAGGCGGGTGTTGAGATGATCGAGGGCCATCTCCGCCGTGGGACAGCGCTCCACCGAGAATCCGTGGCTCTCCAGAAGAAGGCGCAGTTCCAGCGCCTGCGTTTCCGAATCCTCGACGAGCAGGATCCGGGGCCGGGGGAGGGTGCCGTCGGGACTGCCGGGACCGCTCATGCGAAGGGGTCCTTCGCCACGAGGCCGGGCAGGGCGAGGCGGACGAGATGGGGGGCGACCTGGTCGAGGGGGAGGATCGCGGAGGCTCCCGAGAGCCGGATCGCTGCGGCCGGCATGCCGTACACGACGGCGGTGGTCTCGTGCTCGGCCACGGTCTGGGCCCCGGCCTGGCGCATGGCGAGGAGGCCGGTGGCGCCATCCTCGCCCATGCCGGTGAGAAGGACGCCGATGCCGCGCGCGCCGGCATGGCGGGCCACGGAGGAGAACAGGGCGGTGGCGGCCGGGCGCTGCCCCCCCACGGGCGCCGCATCCGAGATACGGAGGTATCCCCCGGGCGCCCATTCGAGATGGCGGTCGCCGGGCGCCACGTAGACATGTCCGGGCTCGGCCCGCTCGCCATCGGCCGCGAGCCTCACCGGCAGGGACACGACGCCGTTCAGCCAGGAGGCGAAGCCCTCCATGAAGGCGGGCCCCATGTGCTGGACCACGAGAACGGGAAGCGGGAACCCGTCGGGCAGCCCGCCGATGACGCGGGCGAGGGCCGGCGGGCCGCCGGTGGAGGCGGCGATCGCCAGGACGCTGGCGGCCTCCGACGCCGCCGGCGGCGCGGCGAGGTCCGACGACGTCAGCGGCGCCGACCGGCGCCCGGCCCATTCCGCACCGATCGGCCGACGGCGGATGACCGGCACCTCGGCCATGATCCGCAACTGCGTGCAGATCTCGGCGGAGACGGCGTCGTAGCCGGCATGGGTCGTCGCCACCGGTTTTTCCACCACGGAGAGCGCACCGGCGCGCAGGGCGTTCATGGAGATGCGCAGGGAGGAATCCTCCACCGAATCGGCGATGACGACGATGGGCGTCGGCTGCTCGGCCATGATCCGGCGGGTCGTCTCCAGACCATCGATGCCGGGGAGACGGATATCCATCGAGATGACATCGGGGCGGGCATTGGGAAGCACCGCCAGGGCCTCCTCGCCGGACGCGACGGCGGCCACCACTTCGAGGCGCGGGTCGCGGCCCACGATATGGCGCAGGAGCTCGCGGACCACGAGGGAATCCTCCACCAGCATCACGCGCACGGGAGCCCCCCGCCTCGTCGCCGGCGGAACCTCGATCGGTGTCTGTTCGGCGTCACTCACAATAATTGCCCGATCGTGTCGAGAAGCTGGCGCTGGTCGAACGTCTGTTTCGTCAGATAGGCGTCGGCGCCGAGAGCGAGCCCCCGTGCGACATCGTCGGCATCCCCCCGCGAAGTCATCAGGATCAGGGGAAGGCGGGAGAAGGCCTCGTCCGCCCGCAGGGCCTTCAGCAGCCCGAACCCGTCGAGGCGCGGCATCTCCACATCGGCCACCACCAGATCCACCGTCTCGATGCCGGCGCGCAGGCGGTCGAGGGCGTCCTGCCCGTCGACGCAGACGACGACGCGGTAGCCCGCCGATTCCAGAATGCCCTTCTCCAAGGTTCGCGTGGTAATGGAATCGTCGACCACCAGGATCGTCGAACGTCGCCGGGGCGCGGCTGTTCCGGTGGGTTCGCCGACAGGCTCCGGCGCGGCACGGTTCACCTCGCCCGCCCGCCCGGCGAGGCCATCGGGATCGAGGACGAGGACCGGCGTATCGCCGCCCAGGACGACGGTGCCCGAGATCAGACGCGGGTCCGCACCGATGGGCGGCGCCGGCAGGACGAGAAGGTTGCGGACATCGCGCAGGGCATCGATCCGCACCGCCCAGGACCGGCCGCCCGCGCGCATCAGCACCGCCGTCATCGGGCGGCCCTCGCCCGGACGGTTGTCCTCGCCCGCCACCCCGACGAGGCTCGCCAGGTCCACCAGGGGCAGGGACAGATCCTCGCCGCCCTCCCTCGGCAGACGCACCATCGTCCGGCCCATGGCCGAGGAGAGGCTCGATCGGTCGAGGCGCAGGAGGCGCTCCACGCTGGCGCTCGGCAGGGCGAAGATCGAGGCGCCGACATCCACCAGGAGAAGGGTCCGCCGCGCCGCCGACAACGGCAGATGCATGATCAGCGACGTCCCCGCCGGGACCCGCGGTTCGAGGCGGACGCTGCCGCCGAGACGCCGGACCGTGTCGGCGACGACGGACAGGCCGATGCCCCGCCCGGACAGGGTGTCGACGGCGGAGGCGGTGGAGAAGCCGGGTTCGAACACCAGGGCGAGGAAGGAATCGGGATCGCCATCGGCGCCGCCGATCAGGCCGCGCGCCCGCGCCGTCGCCTCGATGGCGCGCAGGTCCGGCCCGGCTCCGTCGTCATGGATGCCGATGACGAGGCGACCGCCGCGCACGGCGACGTCGAGGGTGATCGAGAGCGCGGGCGGCTTGCCCCGGCGCTCCCGCTGCTCGGGCGGCTCGGCGCCATGGCTCAAGGCGTTGCGCAGGGCGTGGAGGACCGGGTCCTTCAGCGCTTGAAGCATGGCGCGGTCGACGGGGAGGTCGAAACCACGCGTCACGACGTCGACCTCCCGGCCGGCCTCGCGCGCCATGTCGCGGAGCGCCCGTGGAAACGCGCCGAACACGGTCTCCGCCGGCACGAGGGCCAGGCGCTCGGCCTCGCGTCCGATCCGGGTGGAAGCGGCTTCCGCCGCGGCGATCGCTCCGGTGCGGGTCCGGGCGAGGATCGCGGCGTCGCGGGCAAGGGCGAGGAGGGCCGTCTCGAAGGCGCGCAGCTCCGTCCGGATGGCGTCGAGGCCGGACGCATCCGCCCCCGGCTCGGATCGGCCCTTGCCGCTACGGGCCTCCGCCCCGCCAAGGGCCTCGACACCGCGAAGGGTCTCGACACCACGAAGGGTCTCGGCCCGTCGACCGAGGGCGGCGGCGTCGCGCTGGAGCTTCGCCAGTCCCTCCGCCACCACGGATTCCGCGCCGAGCGCGCTGGTCAATTCATGCGAGGCCCGTGTCATCGCCTCCACCGCGTCGGCGGGCACGCGCAGGAGCGCTCCCGCATCGGCGGAGGGTTCGGCGGGCTTCTGCTGCGGTGCGATCGCCGGGATGCCGGCCGCCGGGGAATCCGACCGGACCGGCGGCGGTTCGGCGGGAGCCGGGGACGGGCCGGCGAGGCAGCGGTCGAGGGACGCGAGCGCGTCGGCCGGCATGGCCGGATCCGCTTCGCCCTTGAGGGCGGCGACATAGGCCTCGATCCGGTCCAGGGCGAGGTGGACGGCCCCCGTCGCGTCGCGGTCGAGGGCGGCGTCGCCGGCGACGATCCGCTCGAACAGGGTCTCGAGCCGATGCGCCACGGCCTCGACCCTGGGCAGGTCCACCGCCCGCGAGGCGCCCTTCAGGCTGTGCGCCCGGCGGAACACGTCGTTCCAGTCGGGAGGGACGTCCCGGGCCGCACCGGCCAGGGCGGCGCGGATCGCATCGATGTGCTCGCGATGCTCGACCTCGAAGGCCGCGAGGAGCTGCTGGCGGATGTCCATCGGTCGGCTGCGCCCGGTCTCTCCCGTCAGTGCCGGTACCGGTCGGCGAGGGTCAGGAGCGCCTGCGCGAGTTCGGTGAGATTGGCGGAGGCCGCCTCGACCTCGCGGGTCCCGGCGGCGGTCTGCTGGCTGGCCTGCCGGATGTTCTGGAGGGCGCCCATCACCTGCTCGATGCCGAGCTGCTGCTGGTTGGTGGAGGCGACGATCTGCTGGAAGGTCTGGACGCTCTCCTCGACCTTGGCGGTGATCTCCTCGATGGTCCGCTGGGTCGTGTCCGACCGGGCCTTGCCGGTCATGGTGCGCTTGACCGCCTCCTCGGTGAGCATGACCGAGGTGTTGATGCCCCGCTGGATCTCCGAGAGGATGGTGCGCACCTGAGCGGTGGCCGCCTTGGCCTGGTCGGCGAGCAACTTCATCTCGGAGGCGACGACGGCGAAGCTCCGGCCGCTCTCGCCGGCGGCCGCCGCCTCGATCGCCGCATTGAGCGCCAGCAGGTGGGTCCGCTCCGAGATGTCGTTGACGGTGGTGATGATCTCGCCGATCGCCTGGGTCTTCTCGCTGAGCGAAACGATGTTGCCGGCCACCGCCTCGGCCTGCTCGCGGATGGAATCCATGGCCTTGGCCGTATCCGCAACCGCCCGCAGGCCGGCCCGCGAGATCTGCGCGGTGGACTGGGCGGTGGCGATCACCTCGCTCGCCCGCTTGCCGATCTGGGCGCCGGAATGGGTGATCTCGTCGACCGTGGCGGCGGTCTCCTGCACGGCGGCGAACTGCTCCTCGACGCTGGCGGCCTGCTCCTGGGCGGAGGCGCGGATCTCGGCGGCGGCGGCGTTGAGGTCGGAGGTGGCCGCCCGGTTGGTGCGGGCGAGGTCGGCGAGGCCGGAGACCATGGCGTTCAGGGTCGAGGCCAGGCGGCCGATCTCGTCGGAGCCGGTGCGCGCGAGCGTCCGCGTCAGGTCGCCCGACCCGACATGCTCGGCGAAGGCCATGACTTCTTCGAGGGGCCTCACCACGCCCCGGCGGATGAGGCCCGTGACGACGATGCTCAGGACGACGCAGAGCACGAGGATGAGGCCGATGGCGACGAAGCTTCGCTCGTAGATGTCGATGGAGCGGCGCTGGCCGGCATCGATCCCCTGGTCGAGAAGGTCGCGGGTGCGCTCGAGATCGCGCAGGAACTCGTCCTGGATGCGGTTGAGATCGTCGTTGCGGGCTTCCACCCCCTCGACGTCCTTGGCCGAGATGGCGGCGAGCTGCACCTCGCTGGCGGTACGCAGCTTCCGGAGATCCCCGGCGGCGGCGCTGGCGGCCTCGCCGAGCCGCTTCCAGATCCCCGCGCGCTCGGGAGAGGGAGCCGTGGCGGCATAGCCGTCGGCGGTGCGGACGGTATCGACCAGGATCGCTTCCGACTCGGAGGCCACGCGGCGCCACATATCGACGATCGCGGCGATCTCGCCGTCGGGGCGGTTGCGCATCAGCGCCGCGATGACGCCGTTGCGGCGAAGGCTGCCGAGGTCGCGCGACTTGTTGCCGAGGTCGTCGAGCTTGCGCGCGATAGTGAGGTCGCGCGCGACGATCATCGCGGTGTTGTCGCGGACGGCTCCGATCTGGCCGAGCGCATAGACGCCGAGCCCCACCATCACCAGGGTGATGGCGACGAAGCCGATGAGGATCCGTTTTCCGATCGAGATCGACACGCTGGGCGACGCTCCGAAACCGCTCGACGGGCAAGGCTCGGGGGGAGCCTGACCGTCAGCCTTGAGGCAGGTATCGCCGCAGGAGACGCGGCAGATCGATGACGACGAAGCCGGCCTCTCCGCCCTGGTGGGCGGCCTCCGGGCCGGGAGCCGGTGCATAGCCCGAAACCGCATCCGCACCAAAACCGCCCAGGGAGGCCGGCTCGGCCGTGAGCGCGCCGTCCACGTCCGCGACGGCGAGAACCCGGTCGACGGCGAGGGCGACGGGGGCGATGCCGCCGCGCAGGACGAGGATGTGGCCCGTCGCCGTCGAGGAGTCGGCCCGCGAGGACTCCGCCCGCGAGGGGACCGGACGCGAGAGGGCGCCCGCGAGGCTGAGCACGCTGACGACGCGGCCGGAGAGGGCGATGAGGCCGAGGAGCTCCGGGGGCGCCCCCGGAACGGGCGTGTAGGTCCGCGCCGGCACCACCTGGACGACGGAGTCCAGGGGCAGGGCGTAGCGGTCGTCCCCGGCGGCGCAGATCAGGAACGGGCGGGTCACCGCATGGTGGGCGATGTCGAGGCCGCGGCTGGCGAGGGCGGACGTACGCTCGTCCAGCAGCCTCCGGATACGCGGATCGTCGGAACTGTCCCCTGCGGCCGGTGCGATCACGATGCGGAGCTCCTCATGCGCAGGCGGGCGGCGTCCACGCTCTCGACCAGTCGTCCGGCGCTCAGCCCGTCGCCTTCGCGGAGGAGGGTGTCGGGCGGCTGGTCGCGGCCGAAACGGACGGCGTTGTCGAACGCCCGACGGGCCTCGGCCTCGCGTCCGAGGGCACCGAGCAGCAGACCGAGCTGGTAATACGCCATCACGAAGGTGCGGTCGAGATAGAGCGCCCCGCGCAGGGCCCGCTCCGCCTCCGCCTCGCGGCCGAGGTCGTAGGCGAGAAGACCGTCGTAATAGTGCAGCCGCGCATCGGCGGGCGTGGCCAGGAGGGCGGCCTGAACCCTGCGCCATCCTTCCGCGATCTGCCCGGAATCGGCGAGCGCCCGGATCGATGCCAGCACCGCCTCGACATCCTCGGGCTCGGCCCGTTCGATCGCAGGGGCGGGCGCGTCCGCGATGGGGACCGGGATCGGAGCCGGGATCGGGGCCGGGATCGGGGCGAAGACGGGAAGCGGGTCGTCCTCGGGCGCCGGAGCTTCGGGAACGGACATGCCGACGGCGGTCGCCACGGTCTCGGGCACCGGCGGCGGCTCGACGGGGAGCGCGGTCGTCGGCAGGCGGTAGGCCACCGTACCGGGGAGGTTCACCGGCTCCAGGGTGGCCGCGAAGGCCGGGTTCGGTTCGGCATGGCCGATCAGGAGCCAGCCGTCCGGAACGAGGCGATGGCCGAGCCCGCGCACGATGCCGAGCACCGCCTCGGCCTGGAAGTAGATCAGCACATTGCGGCAGAGGATGAGGTCGAACCCGGCGGCGGGGGGCGGAGCGGAACCGTCGATCAGGCTCATCAGGTTCTGGCGCTCGAACCGCACCATCCGCCGGAATTCCGGCCGCAGGGTGAAACTGCCCTCGCGGGCGATCCCCGGCACCGAGGGGCCGAGGACGAAGTAGCGCGCATGTTCCTCGGGCGGCAGGGTGCGCAGGGCCCAGCGCCCGAACACCGCTGCGCGGGCCGTCGCCAGGGCCTCGTGGCTGATGTCGGTGCCGGTGATGGCGATCCGCCAGCGGGGCAGGTCGTCGCCGAGGAGTTCGTGGAGCAGGATCGCGATGGAATAGGGCTCCGCCCCCGTGGAGCATCCGGCGCTCCAGACCCGCAGGGTCTTCGTCTCCGCGCGCGCCGCGATCAGGCCGGGTAGGATCGTCCCGCGCAGGGCCGCGAACTGCTCGGCGTAGCGGAAGAAGAAGGTCTCGCCGATGGTGATCTCGGCCTCGAGGGCGGCCCATTCCGCAGGGCCGGTGGCCTCGGCGTCGAGATGGGCGAGATAGGCGGCGGAATCGGCGAGCCGGCACGCCTTGAAGCGCTTGCGCAGGCGGTCGAAGAGCAGGTCGTCCTTGTCGACGTAATAATGGTGCCCGGTCCGGGCGATCACCTTCGCCTTGAGGGCGGCGAAGGTCGGATCGCGTTCGGGACCAGCCTTGGCCGGACGCGTCATCGGACGGCCGATCCGCTCATGGGGCCGTTCATGGGGCCATTCATGGGGCCGTCGCCGCGTCGAGCCCGGACAGCCGCTCGGCCGCCGCGCGGGTGAGGGCATCGAGGCGGACACGCTCCTCTTGCGTGAGAAGGCGGGCCAGGCTCAGCACGTCGACGTGGCCGCGCCCCCGCTCGAACCCGGCGACCACGCAGCCGTTGAGGCTGCGCGTCTCGTCCGCCGGTTGGATCTCGGAATCGGGAACGACGACGAGGGCCTCGGCGCGGTCGACCAGGAAGGCGGTGGACCGCGCCGCGTCGAGGACGAGATGGCGATCCACGTCATCGGGATCGGCCGCCGCCTCGCTCAGCCCGAGGAGCCGCGCGAGATCGATCACCGGAACCGCGGCACCGCCGAGGTTGAGGAACCCCGCGAGCATGCCCGCCGTGGCGGATCGCCGGTGCAGGCGGGGAAGCGGCAGCACCTCGCTCACACAGGTCCGGGCCAGGGCGCAGGCGGTGCCCGCCACGTCGAGGATCAGGAAGGCCGTCGTCGCGGTCGGGGGCATCGGTCCCGGAAGGCATGATGGGAGGGTCGCCCAGATAGGACGATGCCGGAGAACCACGCAAATGGTTTCGGCTTCCCCCGACCGGCGTTCTCGCTCCGCCACCGGCCCTCCCTGCGGAGCCGGGTCAGCCCTCGACGCCGTGTGGCGCCGCCCGCCGATGCGGCGCCACCTCCGGAGCGGCGCAGCAGGTCCGGTTCCGGCCGGCGGCCTTGGCTTCGTAGAGCGCGGCATCGGCCCGCCGGTAGAGGTCGAACGGGTCCATGTCCGACGGGTTCATGTCGGGCGGATTCATGTCGGGCGGATTCATGGAGCCGCCCGCTTCGGGCACGGCGCTGGCCACGCCGACGCTCACGGTGATCGCGCCCGCCTCGATCCCCGCCGTCGGGACCGACAGGGTCGCCATGTGCGCATGCACGCGCTCGGCCACGCCGAGGGCGGCGGCTCCATCGGCATGGGGCAGCAGCAGGACGAACTCTTCACCTCCGACGCGGCAGACGACGTCCCCGGGACGATGCAGGCTGGCGGACAGGCGGCCCCCGATACCCTGGAGCACCCTGTCTCCGACCGCATGACCATGACGGTCGTTGTAACGCTTGAAGTGGTCCGCATCGACGACGAGGAGAGAGAGCGGCGTTCCCTGACGGCGGGCGCTGGTCCAGAACCGGGCGAGCATCTCCTCGAACGCGCGACGGTTGGGCAATCCGGTCAGCACGTCGGTCAGAGACAGCCGCTCCAGTTCCGCCTGGATCGCGGAGCGGCGCTGCAGTTCCCGCCAGAACAGGAGGGAGAGGCCGATGGTCAGGCCGCACAGCAGCACCACGATGAGACTGATGACGAAGGCCTTCCAGCGCCACTCCGCCTCGATCTCGTGAGCCGACAGGGTGACGTTGAGGATGAACGGGAAGTCGCCGATGCGGGCGAAGGCGAAGTGCCGCTCGCTGCCGTCGCGGGGCGATGTCCCCACGAAACTGCCGCGTCCCTCCCGCCGGAACCGCTCGAAGGTCGGCGTCCCGGCGATGGAGCTGCCGATGTCGCTCTCCAGATAAGGATGGCGGACGATCCGCATGCCATCGGTACGATACAGGTTGATCGCACCGTGCCGGCCGAGACCGATGCGGGCGAACAGCCCATGGAAATACGACAGGCTCAGCGAGCCCAGCACGATGCCGCCGAAGGATCCGTCCGGCTTGTTGATGCGGCGGCTCAGGACGAGCACCGGCTTGCCCAACAGGCGCGAGACGACGGGAGGGCTGATGGAGAGGCCGAGGTCGGCCCGGGCCTTGTGCGCCTTGAAGTAATCGCGGTCGGAATTGTTGAGCTTGCGCGGCGTCACCGACGCGGCATCGATGACCGTGTCTCCGTTCTCGTCGAGGACGAGCATCACCCCCATGTCCCGGGCGCCGGCAGCGCGGTCGAAGAGGATGAGCTGCCGCAGGTCGGGGCTGACGTCGCGTATGCCCTTGGCGTTCAGGCCGTCGACGGCGCCTTGAATCGAGAGGTCGATGATCTCGAAATTGCGGGCGATGTCGCGTTCGATGACCTGAAGCAGGTTGCGCGAGGTCTGCTCGGCCTTGTCCCAGGCGTCCCGTCGCAGGTCGAGCAGCATCACCCCCGTGGTGATCAGCATGCCGACCGGCGCGAGGATACCGAGGATGATCCCGGTCCGGGCAGGCCATGTGACTCGGCCGAGGCGTAGCTTGAAGTTCATGAGAAGCCGTGCGGCACGATCGACGTCAGGGAGTCCGGGGTCGCGTGCGACAAACCCCCGACCCTCGGTGCCTTGAGCCCCTCGTCCGCCGATCGTAGGCCAGCAAACGCTAAGGGAGTGAATCCGCGAGGATTGTCGTCGCGAGGACCGACAGGCCTCGTCACCGTGACCGCCCGAGGCATTATCTTGCTCCGGACGGCGTTGACCGGCTCCTCGGATCTGTTTAAACAACCGGTCACGAGTTTACGATTCGTCAGATCGACGAACGACGAGGTTTCGGTTTTCCCATGCGGGTCATCCTTATCGTAACGGAAGCGCCACCAACCGGGCGACCCTGATACAGGGGTCGTGATCCGGATGGTGGCGCTTGCAGGGTCCTTCGGGGCCCTTTTTTGTTGCCGCGACGAGACGTTTGACACGGGGTTCAATCAGTTTTTTAGGAGCAGGACGATGAGCGGCGAGGTCATGACCGGGGCCGAAATGGTCATCCGGGCGTTCCGGGATCAGGGTGTCGATACGCTGTTCGGGTATCCGGGCGGCGCCGTGCTGCCGATCTACGATGCCCTCTTCCACCAGGAAGAACTGAAGCACGTCCTCGTCCGGCACGAGCAGGGCGCGGTGCATGCGGCCGAGGGCTATGCCCGCTCGTCGGGCAAGGTCGGCTGCGTCCTCGTCACTTCCGGCCCCGGCGCCACCAACATCGTCACCGGGCTCACCGACGCGATGCTGGATTCGATCCCCCTCGTCTGCATCACCGGCCAGGTCCCGACGCACCTGATCGGCACCGATGCGTTCCAGGAATGCGACACGGTGGGCATCACGCGCCACTGCACGAAGCACAATTACCTGGTCAAATCGATCGACGACCTGCCGCGCATCCTGCACGAGGCCTTCTTCGTGGCGTCCAACGGGCGGCCGGGTCCCGTCGTGGTCGATCTGCCCAAGGACATCCAGTTCGCCAGCGGGATCTACGAGCGTCCGACCCGTAACGGCCACAAGACCTACCGCCCCGCCTTCAAGGGTGATGCCCAGGCGATCCAGGCCGCCGTCGAGCTGATGGCCGGCGCGCGCCGGCCGATCCTCTATACCGGCGGCGGCGTCATCAATTCCGGCCCGCACGCCTCGGCGCTCCTGCGCCAGCTGGCGGAGGTCACCGGCTTTCCCGTCACCTCGACCCTGATGGGTCTGGGCGCCTTCCCGGCCTCCAACCCGCAGTTCCTCGGCATGCTCGGCATGCACGGGACCTACGAAGCCAATCTCGCGATGCACGAATGCGACGTGATGATCTGCGTCGGGGCGCGCTTCGACGACCGCATCACCGGCCGTCTCGACGCGTTCTCGCCGTTCTCGAAGAAGATCCACATCGACGTCGACGCCTCCTCGATCAACAAGGTGGTCAAGGTCGATGTGGGCATCGTCGGCGATTGCGGCTCGGTGCTCGAGGACATGCTCGCGGCCTGGAAGGCCCTGCCCAAGCGCCCCGACCAGGGCCGCTTCGACGAGTGGATAGCCAAGATCCGCACGTGGAAGGCGCGCGACTGCCTCGCCTACTGGCCGTCGGGCACGATCATCAAGCCGCAATACGCCGTGCAGCGTCTCTACGAGGCCTGCAAGGACCGGAAGACCTTCGTCACCACGGAGGTCGGCCAGCACCAGATGTGGGCGGCGCAGTACTTCAAGTTCGAGGAGCCGAACCGCTGGATGACCTCCGGCGGCCTCGGCACCATGGGCTACGGCCTGCCCGCGGCCATCGGCACCCAGCTCGCCAATCCGGACGGTCTCGTCATCGACATCGCCGGCGAAGCCTCGATCCTGATGAACATCCAGGAGATGTCGACGGCCGTGCAGTATCGCCTGCCGGTCAAGATCTTCATCCTGAACAACGAGTACATGGGCATGGTGCGCCAGTGGCAGGAGCTGCTGCACGGCTCGCGCTATTCGCAGAGCTATTCGGAAAGCCTGCCGGACTTCGTCAAGCTGGCGGAGGCCTACGGTGCCAAGGGCATGCGCTGCGACAAGCCGGGCGAGCTCGACGGGGCGATCGCCGAGATGCTGGCCCATGACGGCCCGGTCATCTTCGACTGCATCGTCGACAAGAAAGAGAACTGCTTCCCGATGATCCCGTCGGGCAAGGCGCACAACGAGATGCTGCTCTCCGACTACCTCGGCGAGACCGGAATGGACCTCGGCGACGTGATCTCCGAGGAAGGCAAGATGCTGGTCTGACCGACGGCACCGAGGAGACAGGTCCATGAACGCCATGAACACGCACTACCCCGATGCCGGCCGGGTCGAGCCCATCAACCGGCACACCCTCGCCGTCATCGTGGACAACGAGCCGGGCGTCCTCGCGCGGATCGCGGGGATGTTCTCGGGACGCGGCTACAACATCGAGAGCCTGACGGTGTCGGAGACCGAGGTGGCGCGCCACATTTCGCGCATCACCATCGTCACCGCCGGCACCGACGCCGTGATCCAGCAGATCAAGGCGCAGCTCGACCGGCTCGTGCCCGTGCACCGGGTGGTCGACCTCACGCTCCAGGGCAAGGCCCTCGAGCGCGAGCTCTGCCTCGTCAAGGTGGCGGGCACCGGTGAACACCGCACCGAGTCGCTCACCCTGGCCGCCGCCTTCGGCGCCAAGACCCTCGACGCGACCCTGAACTCCTTCGTGTTCGAGGTCACCGGCACCACCGAGGAGATCGACCGCTTCATCGGCCTGATGACGGTGATCGGCCTCGTGGAGATTTCCCGCACGGGGATCGCCGCCATGGGGCGGGGGTCGGAGGCGATGTGAGGCTTTTTCGCCGACGGTGGTAGAGTGCCGGCGCTAAACGAGAGGTCGTGCGCCATGAAGGCCAAGGTGACCCAGACAGGCGATGAGTTCGTCATCCGGTTTCCTGCAAGGATGGGACACGAGCACGGATTGAGCGATGGGCAGATCGTAGAGATCAACCCACGCCGTCTTGTGCCGTCTCTTGAAGAAATGTTCGCCGAAATGGATCGCCTCGGCCCGGCGAACCGACCCGAACCCGTGGATTGGGGTCCTGACGTCGGCGCGGAGATCATCGATGACGACTGGAGCCGGTGAGGCGGCCCTCCCGGACGCCGGAGATATCGTTTGGGTCGATTTCCGTCCAACACTTGGTCGCGAACAATCGGGGGTTCGGCCGGCGCTCGTCCTCACCGCCCGAGGCTTCCATCAACGGAATGCAACGGCGATCGTCTGCGCCGTCACATCGAATGTCACGGCTTGGCCGACCAAGGTCGTCCTGCCGGATGGCCTCGGCGTGGCGGGGGCCGTGTTGTGCGATCAAATCCGTTGTGTGGACCGCTCGATGCGGGGCTTCCGGAAGATCGGGACGGTACCTCCAGATGTCTTGGATGATGTCAGACGCACAGTTGCGACGCTGCTCGGTCTCCGCCTCGATTCTTGACCACGTCGAAAGGACGTCATGACCACCCTCTACTACGCCCCCGGCGCCTGTTCCCTCGCCTCCCACATCGCCCTGGAGGAGACCGGCGCGTCCTACGGGACCGTGCGGCTCGACCTCGCCAAGGGCGACCAGCGGGCGCCCGAATACCTCGCCGTCAACGAGCGCGGCCGCGTCCCGGCGCTGGTCGAGGACGGGTGGGTGCTCACCGAGAACACCGCCATCCTGCGCCACATCGCGCGCAGCCACCCGCAGGCCGGCCTGTGGCCCGAGGCGCCGCGCGATCGGGCGCGGGTCGACGAATGGCTCGGCTGGCTCTCGACCGGTCATCACATCGCCTACGCGCATATCCGCCGGGCCGAGCGCTACACGAACGACGAGACGGCCTTTCCGGGCATCCAGGCCAAGGGCGCGGAGACCTGCGGCGACCTCTTCACGATGACCGAGGTCAAGCTCTCCAATGGCGGATGGGCCGCCGGCGAGGCCTATAGCGTCGCCGATCCCTACCTGCTGCTGTTCTGGACCTGGGGCCGCGGCCCGGCGCTCGGTTTCGACATGGCGGAGCGCTTTCCCCATTGGACTAAGCATGCCCGCGCCATGGCGGCGCGTCCCGCCGTGCAGGCGGTGTTCGCCCGCGAAGGCCTCAAACTGCCGGAATAAGGCGCGACGACGGGCACGCCGCCTCTTGTTCGGGACGGCAAATCGGCCTATGCCGCCGCGTACCGTACGGTACGGTACTGGTTTTCCCGGACGCATGAGCGCGACGATCCCCCGCGACGAGACGGTGCACGAGGCGCCTTCGGCCCGCCAGCAGGCGGTGCTCGATGCCGTGCTCGGCCTCCTCGTCGAGGAGGGCGACCAGCTCACCATGGACGCGGTGGCGCGCCGGGCGAGCTGCTCGAAGGAAACCCTGTACAAATGGTTCGGGGACCGGGACGGTCTGCTCACCGCTACAGTGCGCTGGCAGGCCTCGCGGGTCCATGCGGGGCGCGACGCGGCGGGCGCGCTCGATGCGGCAGCCTTACGCGATCGCCTGCTCGATTTCGCCGTGACCTGGCTCGACGTCATCGCGGGCCGCACCTCGGTGGTGCTGAACCGCATCGCCATCGCGCATGCCGGCTCGCGCAAGGGCAACCTCGGCGCCATCGTGCTGGCGAACGGGCGGCTGGCCATCGGCGGGCGGGTCAAGCCCGTGCTGGAGGCGGGCCGTACGGCCGGGCTCCTCGCCTTCGAGGACAGCGAGACCGCCTTCCGGACCTTCTTCGGCCTGGTCGGGCGCGACGTCCAGATCCGACTTCTCCTCGGCGATGCGCTCGACCTCGACGCCGCCGAGATCCGACGCGACGCGGCCCGCGCCGTCGACCAGTTCCTGGCCCTCTACGGCCAGGCCCGACCCTGACACCCCACGCGAAGAGGACATCCAACCATGCGGGTCTATTACGATCGTGACGCCGACCTCAACCTGATCAAGGGCAAGAAGGTCGTCATCGTCGGCTACGGCAGCCAGGGCCACGCCCACGCCCTCAACCTGCGCGATTCCGGCGTGAAGGACATCGTCATCGCCCTGCGCGAAGGCTCGGCCACCGCCAAGAAGGCGGAGCACGAGGGCTTCACGGTGATGAACGTCGCCGACGCCGCCCGCCAGGCCGACGTCGTCATGATGCTCACCCCCGACGAGCTGCAGGGCGACATCTACAAGGAGTCGCTGGAAGGCAACATGAAGCAGGGCGCCGCCCTCCTGTTCGCCCACGGCCTCAACGTGCACTTCAACCTCATCGAGCCGCGCAAGGACCTCGACGTGCTGATGGTCGCCCCCAAGGGCCCCGGCCACACCGTGCGCGGCGAGTACCTTAAGGGCGGCGGCGTGCCGACCCTGATCGCCATCGCGCAGGACGCGTCGGGCAACGCCCACGACCTCGGCCTCTCTTACGCCTCGGCCAATGGCGGCGGCCGCGCCGGCATCATCGAGACCACCTTCAAGGAAGAGTGCGAGACCGACCTGTTCGGCGAGCAGGCCGTGCTCTGCGGCGGCCTCGTCGAGCTGATCAAGGCCGGCTTCGAGACCCTGGTCGAAGGCGGCTACGCCCCCGAGATGGCCTATTTCGAGTGCCTCCACGAGGTGAAGCTCATCGTCGACCTCATCTACGAGGGCGGCATCGCCAACATGAACTACTCGATCTCGAACACCGCCGAGTACGGTGAATACGTCACCGGCCCGCGCATCGTCACGAGCGAGACCAAGGCCGAGATGAAGCGCGTGCTGGACGACATCCAGTCGGGCAAGTTCACCCGCGACTGGATGCTGGAGAACAAGGTCGGCCAGACCTCGTTCAAGGCCACCCGCGCCAAGCTCGCCCGTCACCCGATCGAGGAAGTCGGCGCCAAGCTCCGTGGCATGATGCCGTGGATCTCCGAGAAGGCCCTCGTCGACAAGTCCAAGAACTGATTTTTTGTGAGTAGCAGCCGGGCTTCGCCCGGCTGCCCATCAGGGATGAAGCCGGCCTCGTGAAAGCGGGGCCGGCTTTTTCGTAGGCGAAACTTTCCCCCCCTCTCCGGGGGGAGGGTGGTGGCCGAGCGACCGGGAGAGGGCGCGACCTCTCCCGATGGGACACGCCCCGATCCCGCCTGCCGTCACGGCACATGTCCCAGCGTCTCCTCGACGAGGCGCGGATTCTTGTCGAGGAGAGCCAGGAGTACGCGTGCCGGCCCCTGGGGCTGGCGCCGCTGGTGCTCCCATTGCCGGAGCGTCGCGACGGGCACGCCGATGCTCGCGGCGAAGGCCGGCTGTGCCTTGCCGGTCCGCCTGCGGATCCCGGCGACATCGACCGTCTCGGGGACGTGAACGATGAGGCCGGCCGGCATCCCTCCCTGGGCATGATCCTCGGCCTCACGCAGAGCCGAAACGGTCCGCTCGAAAATGTCCCTGCCCATGATCGACCTTGCTCCTGTGAGGGGGCGATGCCCTTTGCCGTATGGATGACGGTGCGTCACGTCCGACGCTTCCGCCAATGCGCCTTGATGGAGGCCGTGAGCCGAGCCAGTTGCTGGACCTCCGCCGGCGAAAAATTCTCTCGGTCCCCCTTGCTGAGAACCGCCAGGAGGTAGACCGGCGCATCGGGTCCGACATAAGCGGCGAGCACGCGATAACCGCCGCTCTTGCCCTTGCTTCGGCCAGCAACCCGCACCTTGCGGATACCGCCCGAGCCGACGATGAGATCACCGGCCTCCGGGTTCGCGGCGAGCATGCCCTTGAGCGCCGTCCGAGTCGCGGCCGGCATGCGCTCGGCATCCGCATCCCTGACGAACTCGGAAGTTCCCGCGACCGTATGCAAGGGCGAGGGCATGCCGATTGTCTATCCCAACGGCAATCATACGTCAATGACGCATGCTATCTTCCAACGCGGGAGCCGGACCGACGGTCGATGGTTCGGAACGCGGAGGGGAGAGACGGGCCCCCGTTGTACTCTCAAGAAAACCCGGCGATCATGCCGGCAACGGTCGCCCATCTGAGAGCGGCCGAAGGTTGGAGGACATGCATGGCATCGCTCTATTACGACGAGCATCGCGCGCTTCAGGAAGAATACAACACCGTCAAGCTCGCCGAGCGTCTCGATACCGGCTGGGTCCATGACCAGATCGGTCCCGACGAGGCGGCCTTCATCGGCAGCCGGGACATGTTCTTCCTGTCCACCGTCGATCCCGACGGCATGCCCACCGTCTCCTACAAGGGCGGAGCGACCGGCTTCGTGAAGGTGCTGGACGCCAACACGCTGGTCTTTCCGGGGCTCGACGGCAACGGCATGTGGTACTCGATGGGCAACATCGAGGGTCAGTCCAAGGTCGGGCTGCTGTTCATCGATTTCGAGACCCCGCACCGGGTCCGCGTCCAGGGACACGCCCGGATGCTGCGCGACGATCCGCTGATGGCCGAGTACACCGAGGCCAAGTACTTGGTGAAGATCGAGGTGACGAAAGCCTGGGTCAACTGCCCGCGCTACATCCACAAGTACCAGAAGGTTTCGCAGAACCGATACGTGCCGCAGCCGGACAAGGAGACGCCGCTGGCCCTGTGGAAGCGCCTCGACATGGTCGGCGACGTGATCTCGGACGAGGACAAGGCACGGGTCGAGAAGGAAGGCCGGCTCGCCCTGCCGGAATACGAGGAACGGGTGGCGCGCGGCGAGAGCTGAGGGCGCCGCGGCCTCGTCCCGGATTCGTTGCCCGGGACGAGGCCGCGGGTCTTCGGGGCCGCGGGTCTTCGGGGCCGCGTGCCCATGGTCTAGCTTCGCCGTGATTCCGCCGGGGGGCGGAGGAGGGCCTGCGCATGCCGATCGAGACCGTGGACGCCGCCGGGAGCCGCAGGGGCGCCGAGCTGCTGCTGGACGTGCTGCGCTCGGAGGGCGTGCGCTACATCTTCGGCAATCCCGGCACCACCGAATTGCCGCTGATCGACGCGCTCACCGAGGCGCAGGACATCGGCTACATCCTCGCCCTGCAGGAGGCGACCGCGGTGGCGATGGCCGACGGCTACGCGCAAGGGGCGCGCCGGCCCGCCTTCCTCAACCTGCACACCGCCGGCGGCCTCGGCCACGGCATGGGCGCGCTGTGGAACGCGCAGGTCAGCGGCACGCCGCTGGTGGTCACCGCCGGACAGCAGGACCTGCGCCACGCCCTCTCCGACCCTCTGCTGATGGGCGACCTCGTGGCCATCGCCGATCCGGTGATGAAATGGGCGCGCGAGGTCACCAGCCCGGACCAGATCCCGGTGCTCCTGCGCCGCGCCTTCCACGATTGCGGAGCGGCCCCGTCCGGTCCGGTCTTCCTGTCCCTGCCGATGGACGTGATGGAGGCGATGACCACGACCCCGGCGGGCGAGACCTCGACCATCGACCAGCGGGCGGTGGCAGGCTCCCTCGACCGGCTCGCGAGCCTGCTCGCCGGCATCGCGCCGGGCCGCCTGGCGCTGATCGCCGGCGACGAGATCGACGCCTCGGACGCCTCCGCCGAGGTGGTGGCCCTGGCCGACCTGCTGTCGGCGCCGGTCTACGGCTCGTCCTGGCCGGCCCACATTCCGTTCCCCACCGCCCACCCGCTCTGGGCCGGCAACCTGCCGACCCGGGCCGACGCCATCGCCGACATTTTGGGGCGCTACGACGCGGTCTTCGCGTTGGGCGGCAAGTCGCTGATCACCATTCTGTACTCGGAGGTCTCCGCGGTGCCGCCGGGAACGCAGGTGTTCCAGCTCTCGGCGGATGTCCGCGATCTTGGGCGCACCTACGCCACCAGCCTGTCGACGGTGGGCGACATCCAGGCTTCCCTGAACGCGCTGCTGCCGCTCCTGGCCCCGCGCGTGGCCGACCGCGCCGCCGCCTACGCGGTGCTGCGCGCGCAGGCGGAGACGGCCCGGGACGAGCGGCGGGCGACGCTGGCCGACGCGGCCGACGCCGCCTTCGAGGATCCGGTGATCGCGCCGCTGGTGGCCGCCCGCGAGGTGGCCCGGGCGGTGGGGGCGCAGATCACGATCATCGACGAGGCGCCCGCGACGCTCACCCACCTGCGGACCTTCCTGAACAGTGACGCCGTCCACCAATACGCGGCGATGCGCGGCGGCGTGCTCGGCTGGGGCATGCCGGCGGCGGTGGGCTTCTCGCTCGGCATCGACCGGGCGCCCGTGGTCTGCGTCGTGGGCGACGGGGCCGCGATGTACTCGCCCCAGGCGCTCTGGACGGCGGCGCACGAGAAGCTGCCGGTCACCTTCGTGGTGATCAACAACGCCGAGTACAACATCCTGAAGACCTTCATGAAGGGGCAGTCGCACTATGCCTCGGTGCGGGCCAACCGCTTCATCGCCATGGACCTCACCGAACCGCGCATCGACTTTCCGGCGCTCGCCACCTCCATGGGGGTGCCGTCGCGGCGGGTGACCCGGGCCGCCGACATCGCCCCGGCGATCGAGGCCGGGATCCGCTCGGGGGGCACCAACCTCGTGGAGGTGGTGGTGCGGGCGAGCTGACCGGCACCGCGAGCGCCGGGCGGTCCGTCAGGCCCCCTTGCGCGCGACGATGAAGACCCTCGGGAAGGCGAGGAGGCGCCGCCCGTCGCTGCGGGGCGGATAGCCGGCCTCGATGGCGGCCGCGTAGGCGGCCAGGAACCCGGTTCTCTGGTCCGGGTCCAGCGGATCGAGGAACGGCCGCAAGCCCGTGGCGCTGACCCAGTCGACGATGGCGGCCGCATCCGCCATCGGGTGGTGGTAGGCGGTGCGCCAGACGTCGATCTCCGCCGCGAGGGGCGCCAGCAGGTCGTAATAACCGGCCGGTTCCAGCATCCGCCCGAGCCGCCCCGCCACGGCCGGGTCGCCGATGGCTTCCGCCCAGGGACCGGCACCCGCCACCTCGCGCATCAGACGATGCGAAGGTTCCGCGAGGTTGTCGGGCATCTGCACGGCGAGCACGCCGCCGGGTGCCAGGAGGCCGAGGAGCCGGGGCAGGAGCACCGGATGGTCGGGCAGCCATTGCAGCACGGCGTTGGCGTAGATCAGGTCCGGAGCGCGCTCGGGAATCCAGGTCGCGGCGTCGGCCTGCGCGAAGGCGAGGCGGGGCAGGCGGTGCCGCGCGCTCTCCAGCATGGCCGGCGAGGTGTCGAGGCCGATCACCTCGGCGTCGGGGAACCGCGCCGCGATGAGCGCGGTGGAATTGCCGGGGCCGCAGCCGAGATCGTAGACGAGGCGCGGGGCTTCGAGGGGCACGCGGGCCAAGAGCTCGGCCGCCGGACGGGTGCGCTCGTCCTCGAAGCGGGTGTAGAGGGCGGGGTTCCAATCGGCCATCGTGCGTTCCCTCCCTTTTGTCATACCATCAGCAGCCGAGCTGATCGGCCAGATCCATAAGGTTCCGGGCCGCGTAGGTGACCGGGACGCTGGGCGCGGTCTCGCCGCCGGCCGGCCCGTGCTCGTGCGGCCGGGCGATATGGGCGGTGGACAGGCCATGGCTCGCCGCAGCCGCGAGATCGTTCGAATGGGCGGCGACCATCAGGGTCTCCGCCGGGGCGAAGCCGAAGGCCGCCACCGCGTCGCGGTAGAGCGCCGGCTTCGGCTTAAAGTCGCGCGAATAGCCGCCGCCCAGGATCGCGTCGAAGATCAAGCCGTTACGCCGGGCGAGGTCCACCATCAACCGGACATGGCCGTTCGAATTGGGCGCCAGGAGGTGGCGCTCGCGCAGTCGGCGCATGCCTTCCGGCACTTCGGGCCAGGCGTCGAGCCGGTGCCACGCCTGGACCAGCTCGCGCCGCACGTCCTCGGGCACGCCCACGATGCCGAACTGCACCAGCACGTCGGGGAGTGACTCGGCCTGGATTGTGTCGAGATCGACGTAGGCGCGCGCGCCTGAGCGCACGGGCTCCAGCGACAGCCCGTAGCAGCCGCGCCAGGCATCCGCGAAGGCGCCGGCATCGAGCGCCGGCGCGTAGGGCGCGAGCAGGCGCGCGGCCTCCCGCGCGAGCCCGGAGCGCCAGTCAACGAGCGTCCCGAAGACGTCGAAGACCAGCGCCTGGATCATCACCGCACCGTCGTGAGGCGCGGCCCGCGCCGAACGAAGCCGACGATGTCCTTGACCGCGTCGAGGGTGGGCGCCGCGATGGCTTCGGCGCGCTCGGAGCCGTCGGCGAGGACCGAATCGATGTAGTCGCTATCGGCCACGAGGCGCTTCATCTCGGAGGCGATCGGTGCCAGGGTCTCCACGGCAAGTTCCACCAGCGCGCCCTTGAAGGCCGAGAACTGCGCGCCGCCGAAATCGGCGAGCACGTCGTCGCGCGTGATTCCCTTCAGGGCTGCGAAGATGCCCACGAGATTGTCGGCTTCGGGGCGACCGGCGAGGCCCGCCGTCTCGGAGGGCAGGGGCTCCGGATCGGTCTTGGCCTTGCGCACCTTGGCGGCGATGGCATCGGCCTCGTCGGTGAGGTTGATGCGCGAATTGTCGGACGGATCCGACTTCGACATCTTCTTGGTCCCGTCCCGCAGGGACATGACGCGGGCGGCCGGGCCGCCGATCAGCGGCTCGGTGATCGGGAAGAACCCTTCGCCCGCATCGTGCCCATGGGCCGCGATGGAGTCCGAAAAATCGTTGTTGAACTTCTGGGCGATGTCGCGGGTCAGTTCGAGATGCTGCTTCTGGTCCTCGCCCACCGGCACGTGGGTGGCGCGGTAGGCCAGGATGTCGGCGGCCATCAGCACCGGATAGGCATAGAGCCCGACGCTCGCGTTCTCGCGGTCCTTGCCGGCCTTGTCCTTGAACTGGGTCATGCGGTTGAGCCAGCCGAGGCGGGCGACGCAGTTGAAGATCCAGGCGAGTTCGGCATGGGCCGGCACCTGGCTCTGGTTGAAGACGATGCTGCGCTTCGGGTCGATGCCGGCGGCGAGGAAGGCGGCCGTGACCTCGCGGATCTGTCCCTTCAGCGCGGCCGGGTCCTGCCACAGGGTGATCGCGTGCATGTCGACGACGCAGTAGAGGCACTGCGCGTCGCGCTCCTGCATCTCCACGAAGCGCTTGATGGCGCCCAGGTAATTGCCGAGATGCAGGTTGCCCGTGGGCTGGACGCCCGAGAACACGAGCTCTGTGAACGCGGTCATCGCGCGTGGTTCCTGTGCGTGATGGCGAGGGAGACGCCGGCGCTTGGTTTGGGCATCGGCGCTTGCGTTCTGAACGCCTCACCAAAGGCGGTCAAGGTGCACGGATCGGCGGCACAGGTCGTGCCGGACACCAAAACAATCGAATTCGCGTACGAAATTTGGTATCGAAGTCCGATCGCCTCGGCCGTTCCAGGGAGGCGGCAGGCAGTGAGGTGGTGAATGGACGCTCAACTGCAGAGTGTCATGGCCGATGTGGCGGTCAGTGTGTCGGAATTGAAGAAGAGTCCGACATCGGTGATGAACCGCGCCGACGGAGCACCGGTGGCGATCCTGAATCACAACCGCGTCATGGGCTACATGGTCCCGCCGGAGACCTTCGAGGCCATGATGGACGCCATCGACGACGACGTGCTGGCGACGATCGTGAAAGCGCGCGCCGGGGAAGTGCCCGTTCGGGTCACTCTGGATGCCCTTTGAGCTCCAATTTCTGCCGTCCGCGCTCAAGGAATGGCAGAAGCTCGGCGAGACGCTTCAGGTCCAGTTCAAGAAGAAGCTGGCGGAGCGTCTGCTGAACCCGAGGGTCGAAGCGGACAAGCTCCGCGATGCCGACCTGAAGGACTGCTACAAGATCAAGCTCAGGTCGGCGGGCTATCGGCTCGTCTATCGTGTCGACGACACCAGCATCACTGTAACGGTGGTGGCGGTCGGAAAGCGGGAGCGAAGCGCGGTGTACGGAGCCGCCAAGCGGTCAAGCCGCCGCGCGGGGGCATCGCTGCTTCCGCCTAACCCCGCTCCCGCGCCTGCCCGGTCGGGCAGATGTCCAGCAACACGCAGGTCCCGCAGGTCGGATTGCGGTGGTGGCAGACGGCCTGGCCGTGGAGCATCAGGATCTCGTGGTTGTCGTAGAGATCCTGGGCGCTCCACTCCGCCGGCAGCTGGGCTCGCAGGATCGGGTGCGAGGGACCGACATCGACCTTCGGGCCGATGAGGCCGGTGCGCTGGGCCACCCGGTGATGGTGGCTGTCCACCGGCAGGGCCGGCATCCGCAGCAGGCTGAACGAGAGCACCGCCGCGCTGGTCTTCGGGCCCACGCCGGGGATCGCCTCGAGCCAGGCGCGGGCCGCATCGACCTCCATCTCCTTCAGGAAATCGAGGGAGAGGGCGCCGTGACGCTCGGCCACCGCCGCCAGGACGGCGCGGATGCGGGGCGCCTTCAGTTCCGGCCAGGTGACGCCGGAGATCGTCGCCTCGATCGCCTCCACCGGCGCCGCCGCGACGTCGGCCCAGTCCGGGTACCGCGCCCGCAGCGCCTTGAAGGCGCGGCCGGACTCGGCGTTCCGGGTGCGATGGGAGAGCAGCGAGGAGACGAGCTCGCTCAAGGGGTCGAGGCTGTGGAAATAGGGAATCGGGCAGCCGTAGACCGGGCAGAGCCGGCGGTGGATCTCCAGCGCCTTGTCGCTGAGGCTCGCGTCGGCGAGGTCGGGGGAGCGCTTGGTCTGCCGGGGGCGGGGGCCGGCGAGGTCGTGCCCGGATGCGATGGCCATGACAGGCGAATCCCCGGCGAGTCCCGGCGGTTCCACCCGACCCGACCCCTGCCGGGTGAGACACAGAATCCTGTCTTTGAAACCTGCGGCCTTGCGCCGCTTCTTCCGACATGAGACGTTCAGCCCGTCAGCGAATGACGAAGCGGGAGAGCCCAGGCCGGTCTGATCCGGTCATGGCGCCGACGGAGCAACCACCCCCGGAAACTCTCAGGCACAATCACCGCTTCGTTTTGACAATCTGGAGAGAGGCGCCTTAGCGGGCGTCCACCGAAGGAGAAATCCCGCCCTCGCCGGGTCGGGAGAAGCTCTCAGGTAACCGTGACAGATGGGGGTAGCCGGATCGCTCGATCGAGCGGCCGGACGCGTTCTGTCATGGGAAGACCAGATGCCGCTCGATGCTTCCAGCACGCCGCTCCACGCGCTCCACCTGCGCCACGGGGCCCGCATGGTGCCCTTCGCGGGCTATGCCCTTCCGCTGCACTATCCGGCCGGCCTGATCGCCGAACATCTCCATACCCGCAGGGCGGCGGGGCTGTTCGACGTGTCGCATATGGGCCAGATCCAGCTGAAGCCGGGTCCGGGCGGGATGGCGGACCTTGCCCGCGCCCTCGAAACCCTTCTCCCCATCGACGTGTCGGGGCTGGCGCCGGGCCGGCAGCGCTACGGCTTCCTCACCGGCGAGACCGGGGGCATCCTCGACGACCTCATGGTCGCGCGCCTCGACGACAGCCTGATCCTGGTCGTCAACGCCGCCAATAAACTCGCCGACGAGGCCTATCTCCGGGCCCATCTCACCGGCCTGTGCGAGATCGCGGTGCTGCCCCGCGCGCTCCTCGCCCTCCAGGGGCCGCTGGCGGAGAAGGCCCTGGCGCGCCTCGCCCCGGAGACCGCCGCCATGCGCTTCCTCGACGTGCGGGTGGTCGACATCCTCGGGGCCGCCGCCATCGTCAGCCGCTCGGGCTATACCGGAGAGGACGGGTTCGAGATTTCGCTGCCCGAAGAGGCGGCGGACATGGTGGCCGAGGCCTTGCTCCAGGACGGGGACGTGGAACCGGTGGGCCTCGGCGCCCGCGATTCCCTGCGCCTGGAAGCGGGCCTGTGCCTGCACGGTTCCGATATCGATCCGGCCACCAGCCCGGTGGAGGCCGGCCTGACCTGGGCGATCCAGCCGGTCCGCCGCACGGGCGGGGCGCGGGCGGGCGGGTTTCCCGGCGCCGCGCGCATCCTGGCGGAGATCACCGACGGTCCCGCATCACGGCGCGTCGGGCTGCTGCCCGAGGGGCCGACCCCGGTGCGGGGAGGGGCCGCGCTCTTCGCCGAGGAAGCCGGCGAGAGCATCGGCCGCGTCACCTCCGGCGGCTTCAGCCCCGGCCTCAAGGCCCCCATCGCCATGGGCTACGTTCCCGCCGCCCTGTCGACGCCCGGCACCCGCCTCTACGCGGAGGTGCGCGGCCGGCGCCTGCCGGTCTCGGTCGTGGCGCTTCCCTTCGTTCCCGCACGCTTCAAGCGCCGTTGACGCCCGGCCCCCGGCCGACTTCCCCCCACACCTCTTCACGGAGCGAAACATGCTGAAATTCACGGACGAGCACGAGTGGCTGGCCATCGACGGTGACATCGCCACCATCGGCATCACCGCCCACGCGGCGGAGCAGCTCGGAGACCTCGTCTTCGTCGAACTGCCCAAGGTCGGCGCCAAGCTCGTCAAGGGCGAGGCGGCGGCGGTGGTGGAATCGGTGAAGGCCGCCTCCGACGTGTTCGCGCCGGTCTCGGGCGAGGTGACGGAGGTCAACGAGGCCGCCGTGTCCGATCCGGCCAGCGTCGGCACCGACCCGCAGGGCGCCGGCTGGCTCTACCGCCTCCGCCTCGACGACGTCTCGGCGCTCGACGGGCTGATGGACGAGGCGGCCTACGCCGAGTTCGCGAAGTAGCACCGACTGACCCTCCCCCCCTGCGGGCCAGGATGTTCACGCATCCCGCGGGCCGCTCGGGTCCCCTCTCCTGGAAGGAGAGGGACAGGGTGAGGTGTGTGACCTTTTCGGGGAGTCCACGCCCCTCACCCCAACCCTCTCCCAAACGGGAGAGGGAGCCCGTCGCGCCTCATGCCAAACCCTCTTGGAAAGAGGGCACAACCGTCGAGCAGATGGGTGAACCCGGCAACCGATGCGGAGCGGGCGGGAGAGGGGGCGACCTCTCCGGAACTGGCGCTCCCCTCTCCCGACCCTCGCTGACGCGAGGGCCACCCTCCCCCGCAGAGGGGGGAGGGAGATGCGTGCGAACCTCTCGAGACCTCCGAGGCCCATCATGCCCAACGACCGCTACGACCCTTATGATTTCGCCAACCGCCGCCATATCGGCCCCACCGCCGGGGAGATCGAGGCGATGCTCGCCGTGGTCGACGCGCCGAGCCTTCACGGCCTCGTGGACGAGACCCTGCCGGCCGACATCCGCCAGGCGGAGCGCATCGATTTCGGCACGTCGCTCACCGAGCGCCGGGTGCTGGAGCACATGCGCGGCATCGCCGACAAGAACCGGCTCCTCGTCTCGCTCATCGGCCAGGGCTACCATGGCACCACGATGCCGCCGGTGATCCAGCGCAACATCTTCGAGAACCCGGCCTGGTACACGGCCTATTCGCCCTACCAGCCCGAGATCAGCCAGGGCCGGCTCGAGGCGCTGCTGAACTTCCAGACCCTGGTCTGCGACCTCACCGGGCTCGACATCGCCAACGCCTCGCTGCTGGACGAGGCCACGGCGGCGGCGGAGGCCATGGGCATGGCCTCGCGCATCGCCGGTAACGGCAAGTCCGCCTTCTTCGTCGATGCCGAATGCCTGCCCCAGACCATCGCCGTCCTGAAGACCCGCGCCGCGCCGCTGGGCTGGGAGATCGTCGTCGGCGATCCCGCCACCGATCTCGACCCCGCGCAGGTCTTCGGCGCGATTCTCCAGTATCCCGGCGTCTGCGGCGCCATCCACGATTTCTCGGAGATCATCGCCCGCCTGCACGCGGCCGGCGCGGTGGCGGTGATGGCCGCCGACCCCCTGGCGCTCACCCTCCTCAAGCCTCCGGGCGAGATGGGGGCCGACATCGCCGTCGGCACGATGCAGCGCTACGGCGTGCCCATGGGCTATGGCGGCCCGCACGCCGCCTACCTCGCCACCCGCGACGCGCACAAGCGCACCCTTCCGGGCCGTCTCGTGGGCGTCTCCGTCGATGCGCGGGGCAACCGCGCCTATCGTCTCGCCCTGCAGACCCGCGAGCAGCATATCCGCCGCGAGAAGGCGACCTCGAACATCTGCACCGCGCAGGTGCTGCTGGCGGTCATCGCCGGGATGTACGCGGTGTTCCACGGGCCGCGCGGGCTGAAGGCCATCGCCGCGCGGGTCCATCGCGACGCGGTGCGGGTGGCGCAGGGCCTGGAGAGTCTCGGCTTCGCGGTGGAGTCGGAGACGTTCTTCGACACCGTCACGGTCCGGGTCGGGGCGTTCCAGGGCCTGATCCTTGCCAACGCCGTGGCCAACGGCATCAACCTGCGCAAGGTCGGCACCGACCGCATCGGCATCACTGTCGACGAGCGCACCCGGCCCGACATCGTCCAGGCGGTGTGGCGCGCCTTCGGCGGCGACCACCTCGCCTACGACGAGGCCTGGCCCGCCCCGCGCCTGCCGGAGGCCAACGTCCGCACCTCCGCCTATCTCACCCACCCGATCTTCCACATGAACCGGGCCGAGAGCGAGATGACGCGCTACATGCGCCGCCTCGCCGACCGCGACCTGGCGCTGGACCGGGCGATGATCCCGCTCGGCTCCTGCACGATGAAGCTCAACGCCACCGCCGAGATGCTGCCGATCTCCTGGCCGGAATTCTCGGAGATCCACCCCTTCGTGCCGGCGGATCAGGCCGAGGGCTACCACGAGCTCCTGCGCGATTTCTCCGAAAAACTCTGCGCGATCACCGGCTACGACGCGATCTCGATGCAGCCGAATTCCGGCGCGCAGGGGGAATATGCCGGCCTGCTCGCCATCCGCGCCTATCACCGGTCGCGGGGGGAGGGGCACCGCACCATCTGCCTGATCCCGTCCTCGGCGCACGGCACCAACCCGGCCTCGGCCCAGATGTGCGGCATGAGCGTCGTGGTGGTGGGCGCCGACCGGCACGGCAACATCGACGTGGAGGACTTTTCGAAGAAGGCCGAGCTGCATTCCGAAAACCTCGCGGCCTGCATGATCACCTACCCTTCGACGCATGGGGTGTTCGAGGTGCGGGTCCGCGAGATCTGCGACATCGTCCATGCCCATGGCGGCCAGGTCTATCTCGACGGGGCCAACCTCAACGCCATGGTGGGCCTCGCCCGCCCCGGCGACATCGGCGCCGATGTCAGCCACCTCAACCTGCACAAGACCTTCTGCATCCCCCATGGCGGCGGCGGCCCCGGCATGGGCCCGATCGGCGTCAAGGCGCACCTGATCCCGTTCCTGCCCTCCGATCCACGGACGGCCGAGGAAGGTGCGGTCTCGGCCGCACCCTACGGCTCGGCCTCGATCCTGCCGATCTCGTGGAGCTACTGCCTGCTCATGGGCGGACGCGGACTCACCCAGGCGACCCGCATCGCGATCCTCAACGCCAATTACATCGCCAGCCGCCTGAAGGGGGCCTATCCGGTGCTCTATGCCGGGGCGCAGGGCCGCGTGGCGCATGAATGCATCATCGACGTACGGCCCTTCCAGAAATCGGCCGGGATCGGCGTCGAGGACATCGCCAAGCGCCTGATCGATTGCGGCTTCCACCCGCCGACCATGTCCTGGCCGGTGGCCGGCACCCTGATGATCGAGCCGACCGAATCCGAGACCAAGGGCGAGATCGACCGGTTCTGCGACGCCATGCTGGCGATCCGGGAAGAAATCTGTGCCATCGAGGAGGGGCGGATGGACCGGGCTGACAACCCGCTGAAACACGCGCCGCACACGGTGGCGGACCTGATCGGCCCCTGGGAGCGGCCCTATTCCCGCGAGGCGGCGTGCTTCCCGTCGGGGAGCCTGCGGATGGACAAGTACTGGCCGCCGATCAACCGCGTCGACAACGCCTATGGCGACCGCAACCTCGTTTGCTCCTGCCCGCCGGTGGACGCCTATAGCGAGGCGGCCGAGTAGGAGGCTTCGCCCGCTCCCGTCCCGACCGGGGCGGGAGCGGGCGCGCGACCGAACGCTTGGTCGCATCGAGAGGGGGCTCCTGGCGACCTGTTGCGGGAGGTCGGAACGTCCGCTCCGAGGCAGCGGGGCGGACGAGGGCGTACGACTTGGTCGGGTGGGTCTCTGCCGGTCTGCCGTCAGCTCCGTGGATGGAAAAAGCAGACCTCGGTTGCCGACAAGATCTACGCCGGAAGACCGAACCGGTGGGCACAATGGGATCGAAGACCCAAAAAGCGGCCCTCAGGCCGCTCCGTGAGGCCGGGAGAAGGATTTGAGCGGTATTGCTACGGCTCTACCGACTTCATCTGCTCTGGGTTCATGCGACCGCCATGGATGGTGATTGCGGACAGAGCCACATCGATTTCTTTAAGATCTTCCACCGACAGATCGACGTCGATAGCACCAACATTGTCGTCGAGGTGGGCTAACTTGCTGGTGCCGGGGATCGGCACGATCCAGGGTTTCTGCGCCAGCACCCAAGCCAAGGCAATCTGCGTCGGTTTGGCTCCTTCCTTCTCCGCGATCTTCCGAATGAGGTCGATCAGAGGCTGGTTGGCATTCAGACTCTCAGGGCTGAAGCGAGAGAACCCGGACCGCAGGTCCGTCTTAGGGTCGAGCTTCGTCTCGCCGTTGAGTTTGCCCGACAGGAAGCCCATCCCCAAAGGTCCCCATGGCACGAAGCCGATGCCGAGCTCCTCGCATGTTTGGAAAACGCCGTTGCGTTCGGGCGAACGCTCCATCAGGGAGTATTCGCTTTGCACGGCAGTCACGGGTTGGACGGCATGAGCCCGGCGGATCGTACGAGGGCCCGCCTCCGACAACCCGAAATGCAACACCTTACCCTCCTGGATGAGGTCCCTCACCGCTCCGGCGACGTCTTCGATAGGAACGCCGGGATCGACCCGGTGCTGGTAATACAGGTCGAGATGGTCGGTCCGCAGCCGCCTCAGCGACTCCTCGATGACACGCTTGATTCGCTCCGGACGGCTATCGAGCCCTATCGTCCCGTCGATCTTGAAGCCGAATTTGCTAGCGATCTTCACCTTGTCTCGGATAGGCGCGAGGGCTTCGCCGACCAGCTCCTCGTTGACGTAGGGGCCATAGACTTCGGCCGTATCGAAGAATGTCACCCCCTTATCGTAGGCGGCACGGATGAGTTTGATACCATCGGCCTTGTCGGTGGCCGGTCCGTAGTTGGCACTGATGCTCATGCATCCCGCGCCGATGGCCGAGACCTCAAGCGTACCGAGCTTCCGTTTTCCCATTTTTCCGATTCCTGTCTTGCGCCCATCGGCGCCTTGGGTGGTGTTGCCGCTCTGCTGGTCCGACGCCGCCCATGACGGGCGGCCGGCGACCAGCACCGCGCCGACGAGGCATGTTCTCGCGAGTAGGTCGCGGCGGCTCGGGCCTCGGCGGCCCTCCGCTTGCGCTCCATCCTCGGACTGTATCCGTCTCATGGTCGTCTCCTCGGGTCGGGGGACTCAGTGGGCGACGAAGCCGCCGTCGACCGGCAAGGCGACGCCGATCACGAAGCTGGCGGCGGAGCTGCGCAGCCAGAGGACGGACGCCGCGAGTTCGTCCGGTCGGCCGAGGCGACCGATGGGCTGGTCGCGGGTGACCTCCTTCATCGCGTCCGGGGTCTTTTCGAGCAGGGCCGAGAACATCGGCGTGTCGATCACGCCCGGGCAGACGGCGTTGATCCGGATGCCGCGTGGCGCGTAGTCCATCGCGGCGCTCTTCGTGATGCCGATCACACCGTGCTTCGTGCCGTGGTAGGCGGCACGGCGCGCTTGCCCGACGAGGCCGCCGAGCGACGAGCAGTTGACGATGGCGCCGCTGCCCTGGGCGCGCATCTGCACGAGCTCGTGCTTCATGCAGGCCCAGACGCCGCGCAGGTTGATCCCGTTGACCGCGTCGAACGCCTCCGCCGTCTCGTCGGTCAGGTCGCCCGAAGGACCCGCGATGCCTGCGTTGTTGAACGCCATGTCCAGGCGTCCGTAGGTGGCTACGGTCCGCCCGACCAGGGCGGCGACCTGCGCCTCGTCCGTCACGTCACAGGTGACCGCGATGGCCTCGTGGCCGGCTGCGGTGAGCGCGTCGGTCTCGCGGCGCAAGGCCACCTCGTCGATGTCGGAGAGAACGACGGAGGCGCCGGCCTCGGCGAAGGCCCGCACGGTCGCCAGCCCGATGCCGGCGCTCGCGCCGGTGACGAGGGCGACCTGCCCCTTGAAGTTGTAGGTCGGGTTCATCGTCCGGTCCCTCGCCCGGGCGAGAGACGGGAGGAGCCCCGCAATCGCCTGTGTGCCGTCGTGTTCAAACGGAACCTAGGAAATGCGCGACCGCGCGATTAGATGGTAAACCCCGCATGCACCTATAGATGAGGACTATGAATGGCGCGGGAGACCGTCACCGACCTTATCGCCTTCCTGGCGGTCGCACGGGAGCGGAGCTTCACCAAGGCGGCAGCCCAACTCGGGGTTTCCCAGCCCTCGCTGAGCTACACGATCCGCACCCTGGAGGCCCGGCTCGGCCTGCGTCTCCTAACCCGGACGACCCGTAGCGTCGCGCCGACCGAGGCGGGCGAGCGGCTGCTGCAAACGGTCGGCCCGCACTTCGATGGGATCGAGGCCGGGCTCGCCGACCTGACGGCGCTGCGCGAGAAGCCGTCGGGCAGCCTGCGCATCACCTCGGTCGAGCATGCCTCCGACACGATCCTGTCTCCGGCCCTGGCGCGGCTGCTGCCGGACTACCCGGACATCAAGGTCGAGATCACGAACGACTACGGACTGGCCGACATTGTCGCCGACCGCTTCGACGCCGGCGTGCGCCTTGGCCAGCAGGTGGCCAAGAACATGATCGGTGTCCGCATCGGTCCGGACTTCCGTCAGGCGCTCGTCGGGTCGCCGGGCTATTTCAAGAAGCGTCGCCGTCCACGCATGCCGCAGGATCTGACCGAGCACGCCTGCATCAACTTGCGGCTGCCAACCTCGGGCGGGGTCTATGTCTGGCCGTTCATAAAGCAGGGCCAATCTGTCCGGGTGCGTCCCGAGGGGCAGCTGACCTTCAACACCATCACACTGATGGTCGACATGGCGGTCGCAGGCCTTGGCCTGGCCTTCCTGCCCGAAGACGTCGTGCGGGACCAAGTCGAGGACGGGCGCCTTGTCCGCATCATGGCCGACTGGTCCCCGACCATGCCGGGATACCACCTGTACTATCCGAGCCGCCGCCAGCCGACGCCGGCGTTCGCCCTGCTGGTCGAGGCCCTACGGTTTCGGTCATCGGCTCCATAACGTTCGCACATCGAACGTCGGCATCCGAGCATTGCAGGAGCGTCGCCATACGTGGGATTGGGTCCGATGCGGGACGTCCCCTTCGGGCCGGAAGGCCAAGGTCTCCTCCCCACCGATCGCAGACGTTCAAGGCTCCCGCCGACCCTCAGGCGTCAACACCCATCGGATGCCATGCCCGAGACGCGCTACACGATCCTGCCCAGCCCCATCGGTCCCCTCGTCCTCGCCGGCCGGGATGAACGCCTCGCCTGCATCGGTTTTCCCACCGGCAAGGGCGCGGTGACACCCCGGGCGGACTGGCACCGGGACGATGCGGCCTTCGCCGAGGCCCGGCGGCAATTGAGCGCCTATCTCGAAAGCCGACTCACCCGGTTCAACCTCGATCTCGATCCGCGCGGAACGCCGGTGGACGCCTATAGCGAGGCGGCCGAGTAGGGGCGGCGCACTGCCCGCTCCCGCCCCGTCGTGGCGGGAGCGGGCGCGCGACCGAACGCTTGGTCGCATCGAGAGGGGGCTGCTTTCGACCCGACGCTGCCCTTCGTGCGGGTTGCCGGCCCTTCTCTAAGCAGACATCTTGCCGGGACGCTTGCAAGACGAAGGGTTGGGGACATCATGTTCGACATTGAACGGGATGATCTCTCAAATGACCAAACGCGCGCGTTACTGGCGCTCCATCTCGCGGGTATGCATGCGTCCTCACCGCCCGGCAGCGTCTTCGCGCTGGACCTTTCAGGCCTGCAAGATCCGAGCGTGACCGTATGGACAGCGCGGCGGGACGGAAGAGTAGCGAGCGTCGGAGCCCTGAAAATGGCGGCGGACGGCACGGCGGAAGTGAAGTCGATGCGGCCCCATCCAGATTTCCTTCGGATGGGAGCGGGCGCGGCACTCCTCGAAACCATCATCGCCACCGCCTCGGCGCGCGGAGTCCGACGCCTGAGCCTTGAAACGGGCAGTGGAACCGCGTTTGAACCCGCCCTCGAACTGTATCGGCGTCGAGGTTTCGTGAACGGTGGACCTTTCGGTTCATACAGGCAGAGCGACTTCAATCAGTTTCTCCATCTTGATATCAGCTAATTGGCCGGTCTCCTCTTCGTGCTTAGCCGAGGGAAAGCCGCCTTCCCATTTTCCACCCACCGCAGACGTTCAAGGCTCCCGCCGACCCTCAGGCGTCAACACCCATCGGATGCCATGACCGAGACGCGCTACACGATCCTGCCCAGCCCCATCGGTCCCCTTGTCCTCGCAGGCCGGGATGAACGCCTCGCCTGCATCGGTTTTCCCACCGGCAAGGGCGCGGTGACACCCCGGGCGGACTGGCGCCGGGACGATACGGCCTTCGCCGAGGCCCGGCGGCAATTGAGCGCCTATTTCGAAGGCCGACTCACCCGGTTCGACCTTGCACTCGATCCACGCGGAACGCCGTTCCAGCTCGCGGTCTGGGAGGAACTCACCCGCATCCCGCCGGGCGAGACGATCAGCTACGGCGAGCTGGCCAGGCGGATCGGCCGTCCGAGCGCCAGCCGCGCCGTGGGTGCCGCCAACGGTGCCAACCCCCTCCCCATCGTGGTTCCCTGCCACCGCGTCATCGGCGCGGCGGGCAGCCTCACGGGATTTGCCGGCGGCCTCGACACGAAACGGTGGCTGCTCGCCCTGGAGCGCGGGACGGCCTCCGCGGTCCCGGCGCAGCTCAGCCTGCTCTGAGCCCGGCGCGACTCGTTCGATTTGGGGATGCCGCTATTCTCCACATCCTCGCCGCGCCGACAAGCCGGCCCGGCCGCAGACACGCCCTGCGTGTTTCGACTTTCGGCACATTCCGTTCCTGACGTATCCGCCTGACGAGCGGCCCGGCGACGGTGCCTGGGGCTGGACCGGAGGGATCGATGGCGGGATCGGACGATCGTCTGGGCGGACTCGGCCAGGATGCTTTGCGCCTGCTGCGTCCGATCTGGCCCCTCGTCGCCGCCTCCTCGACGATCGGGGCGCTGAGCGGCCTCGCCACGGCGACGGTCCTGGCCAAGGTCAACACGGCCATCCACGCGGAGGGCGGTCTCGCCGACAATTTCGTTCCGGTCTTCCTCGGCCTCGTCCTCCTCGGCGTGGGCGGGTCCCTCCTCTCCGGGCTCGGCAGCGCCCTGGCGAGCGGGCGCATCAATGCCGGCCTGAACCAGGATCTCGCCGACATGATCCTCACCGCACCCATCGACCGCATCGAGCAGCTCGGCCGCCACAAGGTCCTCGCCTCGCTGAACACGGATGCCGCCACGCTGTCGACGGCGGTCTCGATGCTGTCCGGGCTGATCATTCACAGCGGCGTGACCCTGGGATGCCTCGTCTACATGCTCACCCTGTCGGCCCCGCTCTTCGCCATCACCCTGCTGGTCTTCGGCCTCGGCAGCTACGCGGAGAACGTCCTGCGCCGCCGGGCCATGGTCCATTACGGCACGCGCCGCGAACTCGTCGACACGATGCAGAAGCACTTCCAGAGCCTGACCGAAGGCAGCCGGGACTTGCGGCTCAACCGGCAGCGCCGGATGCGGTTGCGGGACGAGGCCCTGGCCTCCTCCATCGAAGACCTTCGCCGCAACCGGTTCCGAAGCGACACGCTCTTCGAATTCTCCCACCTGACGAAGAAACTCGCCCTGTTCGCGACGATCGCCGCCATCGTGACCTACAAGGCGACATTCGGGATCGACAACGCCGTCCTTTCCGGCTTCGTCCTGGTGCTGCTCTATATCGAGCTCCCGGTCACCTACATCCTCGCCATCCTGCCCGAGATCGGCCGGGCCCGGATCGCCTACCAGCGCATCGCCGAATTCTCGGCCGGGCGCACCGCCTCCGAGCCGAACCTGCTCGCGCCGGACGGGGCGCAGACGCCTGCGTCCATCGAGAGGATCGAGCTTCGCGGCGTCAGCCACACCTTCCCGGCGGCGGAGGGCAGGCCGGGCTTCACCCTCGGCCCCGTCGACCTCACCGTGCGGCGGGGGGAGATCCTGTTCATCGTCGGCGAGAACGGCTCGGGCAAGACCACCTTGATCAAGCTGATCCTCGGCCTGTACCCGCCCCAGACCGGCACGCTGCTCCTCGACGGAGCGCCGGTGACGGAACAGACGCGGGACGCCTATCGCCAGCATTTTTCGGCGGTGTTCTTCGACTATTACCTGTTCGACGATCTCATCCTGCCCGCCGGGGCGAAACCGGAGGCGGCGGACGCCTATCTCGAAACCCTGGACCTTGCCCACAAGGTGACGATCCGGGACGGGGCCTTCTCCACCACCGACCTCTCCGCCGGGCAGAGGAAGCGCCTCGCCCTGATCCAGGCCCATCTCGAAGGGCGCCCGGTCCTCGTCCTCGACGAGTGGGCCGCCGAGCAGGATCCGACCTACCGGCGCCTGTTCTACACCGAGCTGCTGCCGGCCCTGCGGCGCGAGGGCCGGACCCTGATCGTCATCAGCCACGACGACCGCTACTTCGACGCCGCCGACCGGGTGATCCACCTCAAGGACGGCGCGATCCTGGAAGCACCCCGGCCGGCCGGGACGGCTTGAGCGGCACGGCTCGAGGGGGCCGCCGCCTATTTCGGCAGGGCGTAGATGTTCACGTCGAGCTTCTCGTCAGCCTTGTCGTTGAGGTCGGTGACGTATTCCTCGATGAACCGGTCCTGGACCACCACGTCCTTGGCGTCGAGATAGGCCGTGAGGGTCTCGTAGGTGCCGTCGATCTCGTCGTAGGAGCCCTTGTGCGGGAAGCGCAGGGCCTTGCCGCTGGGGGTCGTGCCGAAGCGCAGGCCGCCGGTCTCGGCGGGCTTCGGGTCCGGCATGGAGGCGATGGGGATCATCGCGTCGAACTGGAAGCCGTCGTCGTCGGTCTTGGCGAAGACCGCGAGCGGCCGGCCGGCGGGGGTGATCCCGTCCTTGGCCAGCGCCTCCTCGATCTTGGCGAAAGCGGCCTTCAGGGCCGGCACCGCCTCCTCCCAGCTCGCCCGACCCGCCAGGATCGCGGCGGGTTTGGGGGGAAGGGAGACCTCGTCCACGTCGTTGGCGTCGCCGGGGGTCTCCACCAGGGTCGGGCGCGACGGTCCCGGCGTGAGTGCCGGCGCGGCGGGGAGCGCCTGGGTCGGCACCGGACGAGCCGGCGCGTCCGGGGCGGGCTTGGCCGGATCCGGCGCCGTCGTGGTCGGCAGGGGATTGGCGGTCGCGGGCGAGGACGGCTCCTGCGCGAGGGCGGAGGAGACGGCCAAAGCGGCGGCGAGGCTGACGAGCGGCAATAGACGATGACGGGTCAAGGCAACGCTCCGGAGATCGCACGCCGCGACGAATCGTACGGCTGAATCGCGAAGCCTTAAAATAGGGACGAAGCCGCCCGCCTGCGAGGCGCCAACCCGCATCGCGCGCAGGAACGTGACGGGCGCGTCCCTTGTGCAACGCTCCCCCGAGCGGAGCCCGCGTGCGCGGCCCGGCGCTTTGTCCTATATGCGGGGCCTTCCGGCGGGATGCCCCGCCGGATGCCACGTTCGGACAACGAAGCGCAGACGATCATGACGAGGCTCGCGAACCGACGGTTCCTGAAGATGCACGGGGCGGGCAACGCCATCGTGGTGCTGGACCTGCGCGGCACGGAGCTGGTCGTGAGCGCCGAGGAGGCCCGCGCCATCGCCCGCCACCCGCGTTCCGGCTTCGACCAGCTCATGGTCATCCACGATCCGCGCAAGCCCGGCACCGACGGCTTCATGCGGATCTACAACACCGACGGGTCGGAATCCGGCGCCTGTGGCAACGGCACCCGCTGCGTCGCCTACGCCATGCTCGACGACCCGGCCATGGCACGGCCCGCCGAGAGCGGTCGCCTCACCCTGGAGACCAGGGCCGGGCTCGTCGGCGTGAAGCGCGAGGCGCAGGCCTCCTTCACCGTGGACATGGGCCGCCCCCGCCTGACGTGGGACGAGATCCCGCTGGCGGAACCCTTCCCCGACACGCGGCGGATCGAGCTGCAGATCGGCCCCATCGACGCGCCCGTCCTGCATTCGCCGGGGGCGGTGAACATGGGCAACCCCCATGCGGTGTTCTTCATCGAGGACGATCCCGACGGTTACGACCTCGGCCGCTTCGGCCCGATGCTGGAGAATCACCCGATCTTTCCCGAGCGCGCCAACATCTCCCTGGCGCAGGTGACGGGCCCGCACACGATCAAGCTCCGGGTCTGGGAGCGCGGCGCCGGGCTGACGCTGGCCTGCGGCACCGCCGCCTGCGCCACGCTGGTGGCGGCCTCGCGCCTGCGCATGATCGGCCGCCATGCCACGGTGAGCCTGCCCGGCGGCGACCTCGTCATCGAGTGGCGCGCCGACGACCACGTCCTGATGACCGGCCCGGTGGCCCTCGAATGGGAAGGCGTCCTGCCCGCCGAGATCTTCGAGCGGATGGACTGAATGGCGGTGGAGACCCTGACCTTCGGCTGCCGCCTCAACACGGTGGAATCGGAGGTGATGCGCCGCCATGCCGAGGCGGCGGGGACGGAGGGCGACCTCGTTCTCGTCAACACCTGCGCCGTCACGGCGGAGGCCGGGCGCCAGGCCCGCAAGGCGATCCGCAAGCTCGCCCGCGAGCGGCCGGGGGCCGAGATCGTCGTCACCGGCTGCGGCGCGCAGGTGGAGACGCAGGCCTATTCGGCGATGCCGGAAGTGGCCCGGATCGTCGGCAACGACGCCAAGACCAGGGCCGGGACCTGGCTGCCCGCCACGCATCCGAGGCCCCGCCTCGCCATCGACGACATCATGGCGGTGCGCGACGCCGCGCCGACGCGGATCGCCTCGGTGGCCGGGCATACCCGTGCCTTCGTGCCGGTGCAGAACGGCTGCGACCATCGCTGCACCTTCTGCATCATCCCCTTCGGCCGGGGAAACTCGCGCTCGGTGGCCCTGGAGGATGCGGTCGATCAGGTCCGCCGCATCGTCGACCATGGCGGTCGGGAAGTCGTGCTCACCGGCGTCGATCTCACCGCCTACGGCCGGGATCTTACTCAGTCATCCAGCCTGGGACGGCTGGTCCAGGCCATCCTGCGCCACGTGCCGGACCTCGCGCGCCTGCGCCTGTCCTCCATCGATTCCATCGAGGCCGACGCGGCGCTGATGGAGGCGATCGCCGGCGAGAGGCGGCTGATGCCGCATTTCCACCTCTCGCTGCAGGCCGGCGACGACCTGATCCTGAAGCGGATGAAGCGCCGGCACGGCCGCGACGACGCGATCCGGTTCTGCAAGGCCGTGCGGCGGCTGCGTCCGGACGCCGTCTTCGGGGCCGACCTCATCGCGGGCTTTCCCACGGAGACGGAGGAGCAGTTCGTCCGCTCCCTCGATCTCGTGGCCGAATGCGGCCTGACGCATCTCCACGTGTTTCCCTATTCGCCCCGCCCCGGCACGCCGGCCGCGCGGATGCCGCCGGTCGCCGGAGACGTGATCCGCGAACGCGCCGCCCGTCTGCGCGAGGCGGGGGCGGCGGCGCTGACGGCGCATCTCGCGGGAGAGGTCGGCCGGACGCACCGCGTGCTCACCGAGCGCGGCGGGATGGGGCGCACGGAAGGGTTCACCCCGGTCCGGCTGGCGGCGGACGCGCCGGCGGGCGAGCTGCGCGCCGTGGCGATCGCCGGCCATGACGGCCGGGTGCTGATCGCGGCGGAGTAACCCACCCCCTCTGCGCTATCGGATTTACACGTCTGCTCGACGTCTGCTTCCTCTGTTCAAGAGAGTTCGAGATGAGGCGCGCCGGGCTCCCTCTCCTGGAAGGAGAGGGGGCCCGCGCATCCCGTGAGATACGTGAATATCGTAGCTCCCGCTGCGGGGGAGGGTGGTCGCGGAGCGACCGGGAGAGGGGCAGCGCGACGCTTGGTACCGTGGCTCCCCTCATCCGACTTGGCTGCGGGCCACCTTCACCGGCAATGGGGAGAAGGAACCGCGCATCACGCAGCCCCCTGATACCCGCACCTCTCCATCCGTCCCAGCATATGCCCCGGCGCGGGCGCCTCGACCGTGATGGCCGGCTTCTTCGGGTAGAGCGGCAGGGTCAGCGCGCGGGCATGGAGCTGCAGCCCCGACCCGCCCGTGCGCGGCGCGGTGCCGTAGATCGTGTCGCCGAGGATGGGCCAGCCCATGGCGGCGCAGTGGACGCGCAGCTGGTGCGTGCGGCCGGTGACCGGGCTGAGGGCCAGCCAGGCGAGGCTCCTGTCCGGCGAGCGGCCGAGGATGCGCCATGTGGTCAGGGACGGGTCTCCGGCCGGGTCGGTCTTCATCCACCACGAGCGCGGGTCGTCCGAGCGGCGGGCGAGGGGGAGGTCGATCCGGCCCTCGTCCTCGGCGGGACCGCCCTCGACGATGGCCCAGTAGGTCTTGCCCACCGTGCCGCTCGCGGCGAACAGCTTGTTCAGGCGGGCCAGGGCCTTGGCGTGACGGCCCAGGGCGAGGCAGCCCGAGGTGTCGCGGTCGAGCCGATGGGCGGCCTCGGGACGGCGCGGCAGGCCGAAGCGCAGGGCGTCGAGATGGTCGGTCAGCGTCTCCCCGCCCTTGGGGCCGGGATGGACCGGCAACCCCGCCGGCTTGTCGATGACGAGGACAAGGGCATCGCGGTAGAGGAGGCGCGCGCCTATGTCTGTTATGGGGTGATCCACGGGAACATCGGCTGAAGGCATCGCCCTGCGCTACTCATGCGGGGTCGGGGGAGCAAGTGGGTATGAGCGAAGACAAGAGGCCGGGCTGGTTGCTGCGGCGGATGTTCGGGAAAAAGGAGGAGGCCTGGCCGCCCGAGCCGGTGCCGGTCCAGCCGCCCGATCCGAAGCCGGAGCCGAAACCCGAGCCGAAACAAGAAGCGGCGATCGAGCCGGCATCGCCCCCCATCGCATCCCCCGCCTCGGCCTCCGAAGGCCAGCCCGACTTCGCGACGGGTGCTGACGACATCTCGGCGATCCCGCTCCCTCCCAGCGAACCCGCCCCCGCCGACCCGGACAGGAACGCGACGCCCGACGAGATCGAGGGTGCGGATCTCCAACCGATCGAGGGCGCCGACGAGCGCCCGCCCGCCGGGACGGCGGGAGACGATCCCGCGCGCGGGGCGGAGACGGCCGACACCACGACGGTCGCCTTCGCGCCGCAGCCCGCGCCCGAACCCAAGCCCGCCCTAGAATCCAAGCCCGCCCCGGAATTTAAGCCCGCCCCGGAACCCGCCCCCGAACCCACGGCCGAAAAGCGCGGCTGGTGGAGCCGTCTCACCGGGGGCATGAAGCGCACCTCCTCGGCCCTGTCCGAGCGGGTCACCGGCCTGTTCACCAAACGCAAGCTCGAGGCGGACACCCTGGAGGAACTGGAAGACGCCCTGATCCAGGCCGATTTCGGCATCGACACCGCCATGCGGATCTCGGAAGCCGTGGGCAAGGGCCGCTACGAGAAGGGAATCTCCCCCGACGAGGTCCGGGCCATCCTCGCCGCCGAGGTGGAACGGGCGCTGGCTCCCGTCGCCATCCCCCTCACCATCGACACGACGAAGAAGCCGTTCGTGATCCTGATGATCGGCGTCAACGGCGCGGGCAAGACCACCACCATCGGCAAGCTCGCCCTGAAGCTGAAGGGGGAGGGGCACAGCCTCATGCTCGCGGCGGGCGACACGTTCCGCGCCGCGGCCATCGAGCAGCTCAAGGTCTGGGGCACGCGCACCGGGGTTCCGGTGGTGGCGGGGGCGCAGGGAGCGGATGCCGCCGGCCTCGCCTTCGAGGCCTTCCAGCGGGCCAGGACCGAGGGCACCGACGTGCTCCTCATCGACACCGCCGGCCGGCTCCAGAACAAGGCCGGGCTCATGGCGGAGCTGGAGAAGATCCTGCGCGTCATCCGCAAGATCGACGCCGAGGCGCCCCATGCCGTGCTCCTCGTCCTCGACGCCACGGTGGGCCAGAACGCCCTGAGCCAGGTCGAGCTGTTCTCCAAGGCGGCCAACGTCACCGGCCTCGTCATGACCAAGCTCGACGGCACCGCACGGGGCGGCATCCTCGTGGCCTTGGCGGCGAAGTTCGGCCTCCCGGTGCACTTCATCGGCGTGGGCGAGGGCGTCGAGGATCTCGAACCCTTCGCCGCGCGTGACTTCGCGCGGGCCATCGCGGGGCTGGAGGAGGAGTGATCGCAGCGCGAGATCGACGCTGGCGCCCACCCGACTTCCGTTGCCGTCTTGGTCGGAGTACGAGCGGCGCAAGGCGGAGGAGACACCGTGAACCTGACGCGCAGCTTCAAAGAAACGGTGAAAGCGCGTGCCGAGCGTGACCCGGCATTCCGGGAAGCCTTGCTGACGGAAGCGGTGGATCAGTTCCTGGCCGGAGAACTCGATACGGGGAAGGCAGTCCTGCGCGACTACATCAACGCAACCATCGGCTTCGAACGATTGGCCATGGAAACAGGCTCTTCGTCTAAGAGCCTGATGCGCATGCTGAGCCCGACCGGCAACCCGACGGCGAGCAACCTGTTCGCCGTGCTCACCACGGTTCAGAGAGCCGCCGGTCTGAAGCTCGCGGTGGCGGCGGGCCGCTGACACCACCAGCAATCTGCCTGCGGAGCCCCCCGGTCGATCTTTGGCGCCCCCTCACGCGCTAGGAAAGCCGGGGCGACTGTCCTACATCCGGCCTCCCACCCGGCGCCGCGTCGTGTCCCGGCGCGTCGAAGCACGAGCCGTTCACCGATCATGACCCTGCCTGTCGAATCCGTACCGCCGCGCCGCCATCTCGCCCCGGTGCCGAAGCTCGCCCTGGAAATGGGGCCGCTGGTGCTGTTCTTCCTGCTCAATTCCTTCGGCACGCGGTTCGGCCTGAGCGAGGACAGCAGCACCTTCCTGGCCATCGGGGTCTTTGTGGTGGCGACGGCGGTGGCTCTGGCCATCCACTTCGCGGTGCTGCGGCGGTTGCCGATCATGCCGCTGGTCTCCGGCATCGTCGTCCTCGTCTTCGGCGGCATGGCGCTGGCGCTGCACGACAAGACGTTCTTCGTGATCAAGCCGACGATCGTGAACGCCCTGTTCGGCACCATCCTCCTCGGCGGCCTGCTGTTCGGGAAGTCCCTCCTGTCGGTGGTGCTGGATTCGGTCTTCGATCTCACCGACGAGGGCTGGCGCAAGCTCACCTTCCGCTGGGGCGTGTTCTTCCTGGCCCTGGCCGCCATCAACGAGGTCGTCTGGCGGACGCAGAGCTACGCGTTCTGGGCCAATTTCAAGGTGGTCGGCATCATGCCCCTGACCATCCTGTTCGCCCTGTCGCAGACCCCGCTCCTCCTGCGCTACGACCGCAAGGAAGGGGCGAAGCCCGAAATCTAGGCGAAGCCCGTCGGCGGATCAGGGCCTGGCGGCCGTCATCGTCTCCGCCGCGCGGATCTTCTGGAGCACCGCCGCATAATTCTCTGCCGTGACGATGCCCACGAGCTTGTCTCGGATCACGCCGTCGGGGCCGATGATGAAGGTTTCCGGCACCCCGTAGACGCCGAAATCGATGCCGGTGCGGCCGGTGGAATCCATGCCCACCGCCTGGAACGGCACTCCGCTGCGCGACAGGAAGCGGCGGCCGTTCTCCGGAGCGTCCTTGTAGTCGATCCCGACGAGGTTGACCCCCGGCTCGCGGGCGAGGCGCATGAGCTGCGGATGCTCGATCTGGCAGGGGGCGCACCAGGAGGCCCAGAAATTGACCACCGTCACCCGGCCCTTGAGGTCGGCGCTGGAAAGGCCGGGGATGGCCTGGCCTTCCCCGCCGACGAGGTTGGGCAAGGGTCCCAGGGCGAAGGCCGGCACCGGCCGCCCGATTAGCGCCGAGGGAATCGCGGCCGGGTCGGCGCCGGACCGAAGGCGGATGAAGAAGACCAGGGCCAGGGCCGCGAAGATCACCAGCGGCGCGATGACGAGGAGCGACCGGCGCACCGGGGCCGACGGGGACGTGGCGCTCACGCCCGCTCTCCCGCATCGCCCTGGAGGGTCGCCAGGGCCCGCTTCTGCGCCCGGTGATCGCTGAGCGAGCGCCAGATCAAGGCCCCGATGACGAGGGCGGTGAAGGCGTAGGCGCCGAGGATGAAGCCGGCATGCGGCCCGAGGGAACCCATCGGTCAGAGTCCCTGGATCGCCTGGCCGAGGGGCCGGGCCGGACGGAGATCGGCATCGAGGCGCTCGGCCTCGCGGATGGTGAGCGCCCTGACCCGGCGGCGCAGGATCTCGGTGCGCATGGCATAGAGATGCAGGGTGATCCCCAGCAGGGTGAAGGCGAGGATCATCTCGAGCAGGGGATAGAGCATCGAGGGATCGATGCTGGAGCCGCCCATGCGCATGATCGAGGCCGGCTGATGCAGCGTCGACCACCAGTTCACCGAGAACTTGATGATCGGCAGGTTCACGGCCCCCACCAGGGTCAGGATCGCGATGGCGCGCGCCGCCCGGTTCGGGTCCTCGATGGTGCGCCACAGGGCGATGATGCCGCAATAGATCAGGAACAGGATCAGCATCGAGGTCAGCCTCGCGTCCCAGACCCAGTAGGTCCCCCACATCGGCTTGCCCCAGAGCGAGCCGGTGACGAGGCAGATCAGGGTGAAGGCCGCCCCGATCGGCGCGGCGGCGCGCTGCGCCACGTCCGCGAGGGGATGGCGCCAGACCAGGGTGCCGATGGCCGAGAGCGCCATCGACCCGTAGAAGAACGCCCCGAGCCAGGCCGCCGGCACATGGATGTACATGATCCGCACGGTCTCGCCCTGCTGGTAGTCGGGCGGGACGACGAACCAGGTGAGGTAGAGGCCGACGGCGAGCAGGACGGCGGAGAGCCCCGCGAGCCAGGGCATCACGGGGCCGGTCCAGCGCAGGAAGTGACCGGGATGGGCAAGACGTGTCCACATGGTTCGTGGAACTAGCCCAAGGTGCGGTGCAGCATCAATGCGGGCGTTACGCGCAGGCCGGACGGGCCCATCATTTCTTCGGGATAGGCGGAGGCTCGCGCCGTTCCGCCCCTCTCGTTCCGACGAGAGCAGGCCTGTGCCGCCGCGCCCTGCCTGCCGCCTCGAGCGCTCAGGCCGCGAGCCCGTCGAGGGTGCGCGCGAAATCGGCCGTGGCGCCGCGCAGGACCGCCACCTGAACGCGCACGGCATCGGTGGAGTCCCGCACCGAGACCGCGACCTCCGTCGTGGTCCCGAGCACGTCGGAGACCGCGCGCACGTGGCCGGCCGCCGCGTCCGCCTCGTGCACGGTGGTGGCCACGTGGTCGTCCATCTCCGCGAGGGCGCCGCGCTGGCGTGCGACCGCCGCCACGATCGCCTCGGTGCTGCCTTCGATCTCATGGATACGGCCGGCGAAGGCGCGCATCGAAGCCGCCGCGTGCTCGGCCGCGCGCTCGACATCGGCGATCTGGCTGGCGATCTCCTCGGTGGCCCGGGCGGTCTGCTCGGCGAGCTGCTTCACTTCGGCGGCCACGACCGCGAAGCCGCGGCCGGCCTCGCCGGCCCGCGCCGCCTCGATCGTGGCGTTGAGGGCCAGCAGGTTCGTCTGCCCGGCCACGGACCGGATCGTGGCCACCACCGAGCCGATGCGCTCCACCGCGCCGGTGAGCGCGCCGACCGTCTCGCCGGTGCGACGGGCATACTCGGCCGCCGCGCGGGTCACGGTGCTGGTGGCGTCGAGATGGTGGCCGATCTCGTCGGCCACCTGGGTGAGGCCATGGCAGGCGGCGGCCGCCGACCCGATGGTGGTCACCGCCCGGACCGCGCCCTCGGTCGCCAGTCCCGCGTCCCGGCTGGTCCTGTCGGCGAAGCCCGCCAGCCCCCCGGCGCTGGCCTCCAGGGTGGTCAGCGCCCCCTCGACCGCACCGGTCATCCCCGCGACGGAGGCACTGAAGACGTCGACCGCCTGCCGCATCTGCACGCCGCGCTCGGCTTCCCGCCGTGCGCCGGCCTCGGCGGCGGCCCGGAGCGCTTCCGCCTCGTCGCGGTCGCTCTCGCTGCGCCGGAGCGCATCGCTCGCGGCGAGCCCGGCTTGCAGGCGGGAGACCAGCCATACCAGCACGCCGGTCTGAACCACGAGGATCCCGGCATGAAGGAGCACCCGGTCGAGGCCCCCGCCATCCGGGAAGACGAGGCTCGGCATTGCCAGGGAAAAGGCGAGATGGTGCACGGCCACGACGGCCGCATAGGCGAGGAGGGCTCGCCAATCGAGCCAGGCCGCCACCGCGGCGAGACAGGCGAAGAAGTACATGTGCATGTCGAGTTGCAGCGTCGGGCTGCCGGCCTCCTGCCGGAGAACCGCCACCAGCACGGCGACGAGGCCCGCCAGCGCCATGCTCGACGCGATCCGGGTGACGGATCCGGTCCGGTGGCGGAGATAGTTCCAGGAGGGCAGTCCGGCCAGGACCAGGGCCGCCCCCAGCGTGGGCAGGCTCTGCCCCCCCCTGCCGGAACACCGCGATGGCGATCACCGCGGCGTTGAACCAGAGGAAACCGATCAGGACACGCCCCGACCCGGCCCGCATCCTGTCGAGCATCGAGTCCGGAAGGTTGCCCTGCGGGAGGCTTGGGGAAAGGCCCCGGGCGGAGGGTGTCGCGGTCGTCGTCATCGTCGGTCTCACGGTCGTCTTCGAAACGTTCAGGTGCGCTGTCCGCCGAGGCATCCGCCGAGAGCGGACGCGTCGAGCACCAGCCAGGCTCCGGCATGCCTCAGACGCCCGCCGAAATCCGCGGAGTCCGAGCGCGCGAGCGCGATCCAGGGGACGAGGGTCTCACGCAGCAGCGCACCGTCCGCCCGCGCGACGATGGCGGCGATGCCGGCGGTTCCGGAGCCCGGCGCGCCGACCACGAGGACGGGGCCGCCGGCGCCCGGCATCCCGACGAGGAGCGGCAGGACAAGGGCGGCGGTACCGGATACGAAGATGGATGCCGAACTCATTCGAGGTCCGTCCGGGGAGGGAGGCATACCATCCACCACCAGACCTTAATATTTCCGTTCCGCGACGAGTATATCGGCATCCCTCTGGTCGAGACGTGACGGCCTCTCCTTGCCTAAGTCATCTGCAAGCCAAGAGACCCGCATCACGACTGGAGCGCTTGCCGCCGAAGCGAACACCGGTCGGGCGAAAACAGAGCACGGCACAACACAGGCTGAGAGATGTGCCCCGACCCACCATGGCCGGGCGCCGCTCTAGTGGACAAAATCCGACGGATGGTACCCATCCCTGACATCCGAGATGGATGGGAAGCGGGCTTCAGTGGGGCGGTCGAAACCGGACGTTCCGCATCCGATTCATCTAAGTCGTAGGAGACTATCTACGTCAGCCCCGATAGCGGACGTTTCTTCTGATGCTCCTCGATCAATGGCGAGGCTCATGAGAAAAGACCGGATCTGTGCCCGGACACACGCGCTGAGCACGGCCCTCTCTCGAAGTGCCAGTGATGGGTCGTGAGCCTGGAAACGATGCTTGGACGTGAAAGGTCAGCACAACATCGTTGGGATCTACCCGGCATCAACGAAATTGTCAGAATCGAGCATGAAGTAAGATCACGCCATCATACGGTCGGTCACGACCTCAGCCAGGAGCTTGCCATCCACCGAGGCGCTCAGCAGCGCACGATGACGGCACGCTGTGCCGTCCTGCGCGGTCAGCATGCGTACGGTGAGGTCATCACCGACCTCGATGTTCGCGTAAAACACTGCCCGGCGCTCTCGGGTCGCAAGAAGCCCTGACCGTTTACCGACGAGGTGCCACTCGGCTCGATCCACCGCCGCGATGAAGCTGCTGAAGTATAGGAGGCCGGCGCCGTTGAAGTCCAAGTGCGGGCATGTCTCGATGGCCATGGTGCCCACCTCGCGCTCGTCGACGAACGTGTCCTGGGCCGACGTTGCACGGCGACTGTAGGAGGGGTGCGAGGCCATAGTTTCCCCGGAAGGTTCAGCGCCTCCGGGCCCCTCGATCCTCACGCGGATGATGGAGCGGTTCACGCCTTCGGCCTGCCGTCTCACGAACACGGATGTCATCTCCACGTCCGCGATCAATCGGTCCCGGCACGCGGCGACGTGGCGACTGACCACCCGGGTCTCCGAGAGGCTCGTGATCGTCGAGCGTACATCCAAGCTGTCGTTCTCACGCACGCCGCCAAGGTCGCCGCCATGCAGCGAGATGTTTCGGAACGCGGCGTAGATGGGCTGGCCGCCTTTGGGACCGAACCCGGCCGCCGCCCTGCCGTAGGCCTGGGCAATCAAATTCCAATGACGATGCCCCAACTCTTTCCAGAGCCAGTTCTCCGAAAGGCCGTTCGGGCAAAGATGCGGCATGCCCAGGACGTAGCTGGACGCGTCCGAGAGGGGCGAGCCGGCAGCCGCCAACCGCATATGCAAGCTCATCGACCTTCTCCGGCATGGAGGGCGGGACCGGGTGGCGGTCGCTGTTGAGACTGGACCACCCGGCCCCTATCGAAGCGGGGTCCTTGGGAAGGATGTTCACTTCGATCGCGGTTGCGTCCCCGTCACCCGGGCGAGGGTGGCCAGGGTCGCGCGATCAAGGATCAATACTTGCGGACGAGACTGACGGGCATCGGCTCGGCAGCCTTCGTCGCGCTGTAGAGCGGGGCGATGAGACGGATGAAGCCATCGGTCGATTCGGTGCCGCGGGTCCGGACCGCGACGTCGCGGGCGACCATCAGCTGCGCCGTGACGGGCCCGAAATCATAGCCGATGAGGCCACCGACCGCGAAGCGTCCGGCGCGGGTGTAGCCCTGCGCGGAGGCAAGCGCGAAGTCACGACCGCCGAGGGGCAGGTCCGTCACCCCGTAGGCGACCGCGCCGATCTCGAACTTTCCGAACTTCTTGGTCGCCGTAAGATCGAGCAGGAGAGCGTCGGCGAGGTAGAGCGGCCCCATCGCCCGACCGGCGGCCCCCGCGAACCGACCGGGGGAGTCGTAGAGGTTGTGCGTGAGGTTGGAGGTGAGGTTCCAGCCGTCGCCGGTGTAGCTGGCCGCGAAACCCTGGCGGTAGGTGTTCGAACTGAATTGCGGCAGACCGCGGCCGCCATCGAGATCGTTGAGGTGAACGGCAGCAAGGTAGCTGACGCCGAAGTTGTTTCCCAGATCCCAGGCGAAGATCGATCCGACCAGGGTTCCGACATTGACCGAGAAGTCGCGGTTCGGCAGGCCGCCCGGATTGTGCGGGAACCCGAACACCGTGGGCTGGGCGAGCAGCGGCTGGACGTTGGCGCCGAACAGCCTGAAGCCCGTCGACCAGACCAGGACCGGCACGTTGATCGCTGTATCCGTCGAGAACCGGGTGTCGTTCCGGCGATAGATGAAGGTGTCGATGGCGTAGATGCCCTCGGGAAGCGGCGCGCCGACGGCGAGACCCACCTGCTCGCCCGGGATGGTGGTGGATTGCGCGAACGAGGCGGTCGCGCCCAGGGTGATTGCGGCGAACGCCCCCGCCGCGGTCGCGAACTTCTTAAACATCGTCAATCCCCTTTTCAGATGCGCATCGGGTAGCCGCAAGCGTTCGCCGTGAAACATCGGCGTCGGCGGCGTAACGGCGATTTTTTGGATGCTTATCTTGATTGACTGGATCGACACACAATTTGTATGCATATCCAACAGTGCTTATATTCTACTTCTAAATCATTTTTAGTCTACCAAATTTTACTTCGACAATGCTTGGCGTTATGTTGTGTTGCCTGGACGGCACAAGCGCTACGGCGTTTGAACGGTCTCATGGGCTTCGGGGGAGAAAGAACTCGGAGAAGTCTTCGCGGAGGTGCCGCTCGGGGCACCCGGACGGCCGTGAAGGCCGGCCTCAGACCGCGAACTTCAAGGCGAACCGCTCGGTGCCGAGGCGCTGCTGGATAGCCTGGACGACATGTTCGGCATCGCGACCGACCGCTCCGAAACGCCCGGAGCCCCAGGTATTCAGCCAGGGCAGTCCGATGAAGTAGATGCCCTCCTCGTTCGTGACGCCGCGCCTGTGCTTCGGGCTGCCGGAGCCATTGAAGACCGAGGCGTCGAGCCAGCGGAAATCCGGCGTGAAGCCGATGCACCAGACGATGGCGGTGATGCCGGAGCCGTCGAGGTCGAGGCTGGTGACGGGCTCGCCGGGCTCCCAGACCGGGGTGTAGTGCTCCTGTGCCGGGGCCTCGATGCCCGTCTCGGCGATGTACTTGTCGATGGCCGCGTTGATGCCGTTGTAGGTCCGGTCGGCGCCGTCGAGCGAGCGCTTGAGGTCGTCGCGGAAGCGCAGGCTGCCGTCCCGGTAATCCTCCATCAGGCCGTAGAGCTTCATGCCCTCGGTGGCGAAGCGGCGCAGGTCGATGTCGCGTCCGCCGTCACGGCCGGTGACGTAGTGGTTGGTGTTGTCGCGGACCCCGTCGCGCAGCGGATGGTTGTCGACGGTCATCTCGTAGTAGCCCATATCGGCGAGCCAGGTGACGACGTCCCGACCCCGATAGAACCGGGCGCAGCGGGGTGCGTCGCCGACCGCGAGATGCACCTTGCGCCCGGCGAGGTGCAGGTCCTCGGCGATCTGCGCGCCGGACTGACCGGACCCGACGACCAGCACCTCGCCCTCGGGCAGTTGGGCGGCGTTGCGGTACTGGTTCGAATGGATCTGCGTGATCGAGCCCGGCAGCTTCTCGGCCATGCGCGGGATGATCGGCATGTGGTAGCCCCCCGAGGCGACGACGATCTCGTCGGCGGTGTAGTCCCCCTCCGAGGTCTGAACCGAGAAGATGCCGTCTTCCCGCCGCTCGACGCGGGTGACCGAGACGCCCTCGCGGATCGGCGGGTTCACCTTCGCGACGAACGCCTTGAGATACGCCACGATCTCGTCCTTTTTCATGAACCCATCCGGCTCCGGCCCGTCATAGGGGTGGCCCGGCAGGTCGCACTGCCAGTTCGGCGTGACGAGGCAGAACGTGTCCCAGCGCTGCGTCGACCAGGTGTGGGCCGCCGTGTTCTTCTCGAAGACGAGGTGCTCGATGCCGCGCTGCTTGAGGTGGTAGCTGACAGAAAGGCCGGCCTGGCCGCCGCCGACGACGGCAACGGGAACGTGACGGGGGGTGGACGTCATGGCTCTCACTCCGTGAGGTTGCTGGAAGGAGGCCCGGTTCAGGGCTCGAAGGTCTCGACGGTGACCCGCCCGTCGCAGGGCTGGAGCTTCGCGGCGGCCTCGATCCGGGCGAGCTGGTCCAGGGCGGACGAGCAGGCGAAGCCGTACTTCACGCGCACGCGCTCGCTGGCGATGGTGAGGGCGGTGCGGGTCCTCTCGACGAACTCGTCGACGGCGTAGCTCTCGCCCGGCGCGAGGAAGTCCTTCACCACGAGGGAGGGCGAGTAGCAGGCCTCGCGCCGACCGTCGGGCCAGCGGACGTGGAAGTGCATCTCAGGCATGGATCGGCTCCTGTCTCATGCGGGCGCAGCCCGCGTAGGCGTCGAGGTGACGCTCGGCGCAGGCCCGCCACGAATGGGCGGCGGCGCACGCGAAGCCCGTTCCCCTCAGTCGGTCGCGCGTGTCCGGCACCAGGGCGGCTGCCATGGCGCGGGCGATGTCGTCGGGGTCGGCCGGATCGACGAAGAGGGCGTCGCCGTCGCTGAGGTATTCGGTGAAGGGCGGCCGGTGGGAGACGATGGCCGGGGTGCCGCAGGCCATCGCCTCCAACACGCACAGGCCGAACCCTTCCTTCAGGGACGGAAAGGCGAGCATGTCGGCGACACGGTAGAGGGCCGGCATGTCGGCCTGCGGGACCGGACCGGTCTCGATCACGGGACCGCTCGACCCTGCCGCGAGACCGTGGGCGGTCAGGGCCGCATGGCACCGCGCGCGGTAGGAGGCGTGGTCGAGCAGAGAGGCACCGCCAGCGATGACGAGCTTGGCCCCGGAATGGCGCTCACGCAAGCGCGCGAACGCCGCGATGATGCCAAGGGTGTTCTTGCGCTCCTCGAAGCCGCCGACGCTCAGGACGATGGGACCGCCGCCCAACGCCCAGCGCTCCCGAACCATGGCATCCCGCAGGTCGGACGTGGGCCGGTAGGCAGCCAGGTCGACGCCGTTGCCGACGACCTCCGGCAATGCACCGAAGTCCGACCGGACGCGCTCGGTCCAGCCGTGGCTGACGCAGAGGAGGCGCCGAGCCTCCTGGATCGAGCGATCCTGCCAATCGGCAAGTTGCGGTTCGGCGAAGGCGTCGAGGTGATGGACGGTGCGAACGAAACCCGGAATCAGGCGCCGATGCTTCAGGGTCGCGAGCGCGTTGCCACCGATGCCGTCATGGGCATGGAAGACATCGAAGTCGCAGGCCGCCGGCGACCCGAAGTGCATCAGGTAGTCGTTGATGCGCGTCCGCACGAGGTCGACCGTGTCGCCGGCAACGGGGCGGGCGGCGACGGATACGGTCGGACAGGCGGCATCGCGAAAAAAGCCGCGACCGGACGGGTCGGGGGCGTGGACCACCGCCTCGTGCCCGAGCCCGCACAGGGCTTCGGCGAGGGCGAGGCAATGGGCGACGCCGCCCCGTGGGTTGGTGGAGTGGGTCAGGAGGGCGATGCGCAGGCCGGTCATGATACCGGTCCCCCATCATCCCGGCCGCAGCCGATCAGCGGGCTGGCCACGAAGTCCCAGACCATGGCCTCCTCGCCCCCGGCATCCCGGATGCGGGCGACCCGGCTCGCGTCGATGCCTCCGATCCTGGCGGCCGTGATGCCCCGCTCGGCGAAGCGCGCGAGGACGGCCGGGGTGTGGTCGGGGCGCACGCTCAGGAGGTAACCGAAGCTCGGGAAGGCGTTGAGCCAGCGCGCCATCGGAACGTCGCCGGGGCGCGGGATCGCGTCGAGGTCGATGACGGCGCCGACGGTCGAGCATTCGAGCAGCATCAGCGCCGTGCCGACGACGCCCGCCATGCTGATATCCTTGGCGGCGCGGCAAAGGCCGTCCTCGGCGAGCCCCGGCAACAAGGCGAGGTCACCGCGAAGACGCTCGCCCGGCGCCCCGGTCGAGGCGTCCCAGTACGGGTGCGGCTCGCGAAAACGGCCGCGCAGGTCGATGGCGGCGACGAGGTCGTCGCCCGGTGCCGCATCGAAGCTCGTCAGCAGGCGGGGGCCGGCGCGGCCGAGCACCGCGACCGCAAGGTTCCCGGTCTCCGAACGCGTGTTCGTATGACCGCCGACGACGGGTACGCCATAGAGCGCGGCCGCGTCCGACAGGCCGGCCAGGATCGGATCCGCCGCCGCGGCATCCCGGCTCCACAGGGCATCGACCACCGCGAGCGGGCGCCCGCCCATGGCCGCCACGTCGCTGAGGTTGACCATGATCCCGCAATAGCCCGCGAAGTACGGATCGGCCGAGACGAAGCTGTCGATGAAGCCCTCGATGGCCAGCAGCAGGTGGCCGTCGCCATCGGGAATGGCGGCGCAATCGTCTCCGACCGGCACCGCGGTGTGGCGCCCCCCCAGACCGAGGCGCGTGACGACGGCATCGATGTCGCGCTTATGGGCGACACCACGGGCATCCCGGATCTGGCCTGCCAGGGTCTTGAGGTCGACGGCCGCGGTCATCACGCGGCCCTGCGGAACGTGACGAGCCCGTGCTCGGGGTCGTGCATCGGCGGATAGGCCGCGAGGTCGGCCTGCATCCGGTGGTGAAGGCGACCATGGAGCTCCACTGAATCGAGGCTTTCCCAATGCAGGGCCTCGAACAACGGCACGTTCCGGTCCTGCACGTGCGCCAGGAAGCGCGTGCAACCCCGTGCATGGGCCGACGAGACCGCGACCTGGATCAGCCCGGCCCCGAGGGCCGCCGTGCCGCGGAAGGCTTTGGCCACGGCCAGCCGCGATCCCCACCACTCGCCGGGCCGTTCCGCCACCTCGTGGATGCGTACGGTGCCGACGACCGCGTCGGCATCCCCGCCGAGTGTGGAGAGGGCGCAGATCGGGATCGCATGCCCGTCGATGGCGTCACGGTCATCATCCGCGAAGATGCCTTGCTCGGTGCAGAACACCTGCCGGCGCAGGGCAGCGCAAGCGCGCCGCTCCCAGGGGGCGGTGGCGAACTTCACCCGAAAATGGCTCGGCCGATAGGGCGCGACGGGTTCGAGGATCATGCCGCCACCCCCGCGCGCTCGTAGGTGGAGAGGGCCGAGCAGGCGCCGCAGCGGCCGCAGCCGGCCTTGATGTCGGTAGAGCGCAGATTCGCCCGCCCCAGCATGTCGGAGAGGGGCTGCAGGATCGCGTGCATGAAATCCGGCGACGGTGCCGGGTGGCTCTCCAGCGGCGTGCCCGAGATCGGCACGAAGGGTACGACGAAGGGGTAGACGCCCATGCCGACCAGGCGCTCGGCCATGGCGAGGATCGCCTCCGGCGCATCGCCGAGGCCGGCGAGGATGTAGGTCGAGACCTGGCCCCGCCCGAAGACCGGGACCGCCGCCGCGAAGGCGTCGTAGTAACGTTCCAGCGGCACGCTGGCCTTGCCGGGCATGATCCGGGCCCGGACCTCGGGGGTGACGGCCTCCAGGTGCATGCCCAGCGCGTCGACGCCCGACGCCTTCATGCGGTCGAACCAGCGGTCGTCGTCCGGCGGCTCGCACTGCGCCTGGATCGGCAGGTCCACCGCGGCCTTCACCGCGAACGCACTCTCGCAGAGGATGGCGGCTCCGCGGTCGATGGCGTTCGGTGTCCCCGTGGTCATCACCATGTGCTTGACGCCGTCCAGCAGAACGGCGGCGCGGGCGACCTCGGCAAGCTGCTCGGGGGTCTTGCGCGCGACGGTGCGGCCCGCGGCAAGGGACTGGCCGATGGAGCAGAACTGGCAGGTCTTCGTGCGGCTGGCGTAGCGGATGCAGGTCTGCAGCACCGTGGTCGCGAGGACGTCGCGTCCGTGCAGCACGGCGATCTGCGAATACGGCACCCCGTCGAAGGTCGAGAGCGCGTAGAAGCGCGGCTTGCCCGGGAAGGTCACCCGGCCGATCACCGCGCCGTCGTGCTCGATCACCGAGACCCCGTCGAGGTCCGGGCGGCGCACCAGGAAGGGCGAGTCGAACGCGGCCTCGGTATGGACCGGCACCATCACGGTGCGGCCCGCGATGGTCATCGCCTTGTGGTCGGAGGGGCCGGCACCGCCGCGGCGGCTCGGCGCCCCGGCGCGGGTGTCGGCGAGCCTAACGCCGTAGGACTGCAACGCGTTGATCAGGCGTTCCGTCGGCATCCCGACCAGGCCCGCCATGACCGGCGGAAGCGTGGGAAGGCTCGTCGGAAGCGGGGAACTGCTCATGGTCGAGGCTCCGGGATTGATGGTGCGAACGGGTCGGCTGGTGCACGAACGAGGCCGGGCGGTCGTCGTGGAGAAGGCTGAGGAGTTCGGGCCGGGCGTAGTGTCCGACCGAGTCCATCATCCGCTTGCGCTTGGTCACCAGCGCGAGGTCCATGTCGGCGATCAGGATGCCCTCGCCGCACCTGAGCGGGTCGGCGAGGTGCTTGCCCTCGGGTGAGACGATGGCGGTGCAGTTGCCGCCCCGGCAGGCCCCGCGCAGGCGCTCGTCGGGGCAGACCTGCGCCACCTGTTCGTCGGTGAGCCAGCCGGTGGCGTTGACGACGAAGCAGGCCGCCTCAAGGGCGTGGTGGCGGATCGTCACCTCCATCTGGTCGGCGAAGATCTGGCCGACCAGGGAGCCCGGGAACTGGGCGGCGTGGATCTCCTCGTGCCGGGCCATCAGGGCGTAGCGGGCGAGCGGGTTGTAGTGCTCCCAGCAGGCCAGCGCCCCGACGCGGCCGACCGCGGTGTCGACCACGGTGAGGCCGGCGCCGTCGCCCTGACCCCAGATCATGCGCTCGTGATAGGTCGGGGTGATCTTGCGGCGCTTGAGCTTCAGGATGCCGTCGGCATCGAAGATGAGCTGCGCGTTGTAGAGCGAGCCGTGGTCGCGCTCGTTGACGCCGAGCACGATGACGACGCCGTGGCGGCGCGCGGCGGCGGAGACCGCCTGGGTGACGGGTCCCGGCACCGTCACGGCCCGATCGTAGAGGCGCAGGTGCTCCGCGCCCTGCAGGGCCGGCGGCAGCACGAACGAGAAATAGGGGTAGTAGGGCACGAAGGTCTCGGGGAAGACCATGAAGCGGGCGCCCTTGGCGGCGGCCTCGTCGATGGCGTTCAGCACCCGTTCGAGCGTGCCGTCCGGTCGGTCGAGGTCAGGGGCGATCTGGACGGCGGCGGCCCGCACGATCCGGTTCTCAGACATGGATGATCCTCCGGCTGTGACGGCGGCCACGTCGCGCGCGGCCGCCGGGGGCGGCGGCGTGGTCGTCAGACCGTCCAGGTGTCGATGATCACCGCGTTGTCACGCTTGTGCAGGAGCACGCAGTCGAGGACATCGAGGGGGTTGATCATGCGGATGCCCTCGATGAAGGCGGCCTCGCCGTGGCCGTAGAGGGCCTGGGTCGAGAACCGGCAGGCGTAGACCTTGCCGCCCTCGGCCATGAACTTCTCGAGCTGGTTGTTGAAGTTCAGGTGGCCAGGGAAGGCTTCGTCGCCGAGCCGCGGGAAACCGCGCTGCACGCCGAGGGTGATGCCGGGGCCGTAGAGCAGGATCGAGGTCTCGAAGCCCTTGCGCTGCAGGCGGGTGGCCTGGAGCAGGTTCACGAGGCCGATGGAGCCCTCGAAGGCGACGGTATGGAAGGTGACCAGCGCCTTTTGGCCCGGCTCCGCCTTCACGTCCTCGAAGACCTTCTCCTCGTAATCGACCAGGACGTCGCCCTTCTTGTGGGGTTCGCGGTTCACTGCAGGCATGGATCTCACTCCGTGATGGGTTGGACCGCGTCAGCCGAAGCCTCGGGTGGTCACATCCCCCCATGGCAAGCGACGTGCCAACGAAGGCCGATCAATAAAACCATCAATGACCCCAAGTTCAATCCATTCAATGTTGCGATCAATGTCCATGCCGCCGTGGTCCAAGACACCTGTCACGGACTGGAAACCAGAGCGGCACATGCACAAGAGAGCATCACGCCATGCCCAGTTTGACTGCATAGATTGATAGTATTGTATGTATCGATCCTGTAGGCCATTTGGGCCTCCCGTACGGTACGGAGCTTGCTACACATACAATCAGGCATTGATCGCATCTTGATGGCGTGCTTGGAGAATGGATGACCTCAGCAACGCGAGTCGGGCGCCTGACGCCTTCGGATGTCGTGAGCGGGACGTGGACGCCCGACCTGAAGCGTTGGGGGAAGCCCCACTACCTCGCCATCGCCGAGGCGTTGGCGGACGACATCCGGACCGGACGCCTGACGGTCGGCACCCGGCTCCCGACCCAACGCGCCCTCGCCGAGGCTCTCGACCTCAACTTCACGACCGTCTCGCGCGGCTATGTCGAGGCCCACAAGCGCGGCCTGATCGAGGGGCGCGTCGGCCAGGGTACCTTCGTGATCGACCCGGTTCGCCCGGCCCGTTCCCCGTCCTTCAAGGATGGGTCACGGGTCGGCCCGGTCGACTTCACGATGAACCTGCCCCCGGAGCCCGACGTACCGGCGTTGCAGGCGCGGATGCAGGCCTCGTTCGCGGAGCTCTCCGGCAATCTCACCAACCTGTTGCGCTACCAAGGCTTCGGCGGGACGGACGAGGATAAGGAAGCGGCGCTGCTCTGGCTGGAAGGGCGCGGGATCGTCGCGCCGCGGGAGCGCCTGCTCATCTGCCCGGGCGCCCACAGCGCCCTGTTCGGCGTGCTCGGCCAGATCGGCCGTCCGGGGGACGCCATCTGCGCCGAACGCATCACCTACCCGGGCATTCGCTCGCTGGCGGCGCATCTCGGGCTGCGCCTCGTCGACCTGCCTATGGATCGGCATGGCGTCGACCCCGATGGGTTCGCGGCTGTCTGTACCAAGGTCGCGCCGAAGGCGATCTACCTGAATCCGCTACTGCAGAACCCGACCACCGCGACCCTGTCCCGGTCGCGGCGCGAGGCCATCATCGCGGTCGCCCGCCGGTATGCCGTCACCATCATCGAGGACGACGCCTACGCGCGCATCTGCCCGGCGCCGCCCCCGAGCTTCGCCGAATTGGCGCCCGAGATCACCTACTATGTGGCCGGCGTCGCCAAGTGCCTCGGCGCGGGCCTTCGGCTCGCCTACCTCGTCGCCCCGAGCGCCCGTTCCGCCCTGCCGCTGGCCGGCGCCCTGCGGGCCGCCACCGTCATGGCCTCGCCGATCTCGACGACGCTGGCGACACGATGGATCATGGACGGCACGGCGGATGCCGTGGTCCAGTTCGTGCGCGAGGAATCCGCCGCGCGCCAGCGCATCGCGACCGCGCTGCTTCCCAGTGGGACCTACACCGCGGACCCTCACGGCTTCCACGTCTGGATCACGCTGCCGGAGGGCTGGACCCGCTCGGCCTTCGCCAGTCAGGGGCGCTCCGCCGGGCTCGGCGTCGTCGCCAGCGACCCGTTCTGCGTCGCCGGAACGCCGCCGGAGGCGGTACGCCTCTGCCTTGGCGGCCCCTCCACCCGGCAGCAGATCACCCAGGGCCTGGAAGTGCTCGCGCACGCGCTGGAAGGCTCGCCGGCGCTTGCGTCGTCCTACATCTGAGCGGCTTGCCAGCCTGGCGCCCGGGCCACATCGGCACGTTGAACAGACGAGCAGAATGCTAGAGCATGGTCCGTGATCTCCGGATCACGGACCATGCTCTAGCCTGCTGTGTGGTCGCATTGTCTTCACGCGAGCCGGCATCCACCTCGCTTGAAAATGCTCTCATCCTCTCGGTCCTGGCACGGACGGACGATTCCGGACTCATGCCAGCCGTAGCGCCCGCCATTGGCGCGTCCCGAAAGCGGCTATTCGTCGGACGTCCGACATCTTCGGCTTGGGGTGGAATGAGGATTGTCCGTCTGGCCCCTAACGTACCGAGCTTTCGTATGCCGAGAGGTCGGGCGCTTTGGGAGGGCGAGAGAAAAGCTTGCCCGCGACCCTACGGACCAAACGGGTGCTGGCGACGCGTAGGGCACCGTGAAGCAGTCGGATGCCGAGCCTGCTCTCCGGGTTCGCCAACTTGGGAGCGATTTTCGGGACGCCCTGGGCTTGCTGGACCATCGGACGCATCGCTCGCTCGTAGGCTGCAAAGCCAGCTTGGACATCGGAGGTCCGCGACAGCTCATGGGCGAGGATGAAGGCGCCGGTGATGGCGAGGGTAGTGCCGATGCCAGCGAGCGGCGTGGCGCACCAAGCCGCATCGCCGGTCAGTACGACGCGGCCTTTCGACCAGCGTTGCATGCGGACTTGGCGCAAGACATCGAAGTAGAAGTCCTCGGTCAAGCCCAGGCCGGTAAGGACGCGTCGAGACTGCCATCCGGCATCGGCGAAGCGCTCGTGCAGGAAGGCCTTTTGTCGACCGACATCCCAGCTCTGCTCACCAGCCGGCGCTTGCTGGACAGACAGCATCGCCCGCGTGGTGCCTTTCCGGTCGGGGCGCAGTGACACGCTCCGGCCCCCCGTCGCATTGTACCAGCGCCACAGCCGATCATCGTCGGCGACCCGCGGAATGGTGAAATAGGCGATGGTCAGGTCCATCCAGCGCGTGTCGTTCTCCCCGGGGAAAACGAGCTCGCGCGTCGTCGAACCCACGCCCTCCGCGACCACGACAGCGTCGTACCGCTCCGTAAGGCCACTTGCGAACGTAATGGTCGCTGCGTCTCCGTCATCATGAATATGTTTGATGCTGTCGCCAAAACGGAAGCTTGCGGTGTCCCGCGCGGCTTCGAACAGGAGACGCGCCAAGTCACCGCGTAGGATTTCCATCTCGGCCGTCGGTCCGTCGCCGCCGATCTCGTCGGTCATGAACTTCGCGACGATACGGCCGTCTCCGTCGACCCACGCCGTTCCGACTTCGCCCGTGCCGTGTTCGAGGGCGAGCTCATCCAGACCCATCCGGCGCAACACCTCTCGGCCAACGCCGCGCACGTCGATGTTCTGACCCCCGTCCCGGAACTCGGGGGCTCGTTCCACGACCGTGACCTCATTCCCGAGACGAGCGAGCCACCATGCGAGGGTTGAACCGGCGACGCTGGCGCCGGTGACGAGGATACGATGGGCCATGGGTCCTTCCTGCCGCTGGGGCGGTACCAGGAGGGATCTAGGGTCAGGCTCATTTATATCAACAGTGATATATTTAGCGGGACCGTTCGAGGTTGGATGCCATCCGCTTGAGGAGTTCGACGGCCAACTCGCGCTGGGCCGGCGCAAAGCCCGACAACGCTGTTTCATTTCCGGACGCCAACGCGGAGCTGGCCGCTTTGACGGCTTCATGTCCGGAAGCTGTCAACGCGATCAACGCTGCACGTCCGTCCCCCTCGTGCCGTTGCCGCTCGATCAGGCCGGCCCTCTCCAGGCGCGAAAGGGTCGCAACCATTGCGGGTTGCCCGTTGGGAGATTGACGAACGAGGTCGCGCTGCAGAAGGGGGCCCTGAGCGGACAGCAGGAGCAAGGGCGATATTTGAGCAACTGAGAGCCCAAGGGGGGCCAGATCACGGTCGACGGCACGAATGAAAAGACGGGCGACATGGTTCGCGAGGAAGCCCGGCGCGTCCTCACATGTGCATGAATAGTCGGATCTCGTGACACCGTTTTGCATGCTGCTCGCTTTTTGCGGTGTCGGACTCTTCAAACGATCCGGTCGGCTACCGGCTCCAGTCCAGATCGGCCTGAAGCCGGTACGACTCCAACTATCCCGCTCCTAGGGAAGAGAATCTATGTCAAGCCTCAGCCCTTCTTCTGGTAGGCCTTGATCGCTGCTTGGCACCCGGGCGACAACTTGGACATGTTCTTCTGGAAACAAGCTTGCGTCTCGGGACCGTCGGTTGGCGGCAGGCCGACGCAGAAGGTCGTGAAGTCCCCTGCACACTGCTGCTGCAAGACAGCCTTCTCTTCGGGTGACATGGGAGCCGCCAAGGCAGCGCCCGTCATGAAACTGGCGAGCACGATGCCCAGCCCAAAACGTATCAACATGATTGATCCTACCAGCATCCGGCCAAACCCGGATGCGGGGTCCAAAACGCTTTCGGCGGCTTGGCAGTTGCACCCCTAGAGCTGCGCCCGACCACGTTGGGTCGGGGCACACCTCTGGATCCTTATTGTGTCACACTCTGTTTCGCCGAACCGGCATCCACTTCGGCGGAGAGTGCTCTAGCGCCTGGTAGCCACTCGTATCGGGCACCGGTCGGGTCGGAAGCGATCCCCCTGCCGATGTGGTGGTTCCAACCGACCAGGAGCTCATGCCCCGGCGGTGGTCATGGGTATGCGATGGGCATCGCCTGCGACGCCGGGTGATCGCGAGCGAAAACACCGAGGCTGCCTCCGCACCCCCGGTGTTCTGGATTGCTACGCAGCCCTGGCGGTGACCTTCGCAAAGGTGCCCGTCGCGATCTGGTCTTCAAGCTGGGCCTTGAAGTCGGCGATGCCCAGGACCTGGACGGGATTGCCCGCATCGTCGAGGAACTCGTACAGCGCGTCCTCGATGTTGCGGTTGCTGAAGAAGACGATGGCGTCCTCGTCGCCGCCGCCCTCCATATGCGGGTCGCCGTTCGCCACGCCCGAGACGTAGCTGCCCGTCGGACGGATCTCCTTCAGGGTCCCGTCCTCGCGGTAGAACCTGAGCTCCCCCTGCATCACGAGGGTCACGTAGGGGCTCTTGTGCCGGTGCAGCATGACGCGCTGGTTCGCGGCGAATTTGAACACGACGTCGACGATGCGGTTTCCCTCGTCGACCTTGTAGACGAAGAACGCGATATGCGGGAGCCAGTCGAGCGTCCGCCAGGTGATGTTGCTCTCGTCGAACATAGGGTTGGGCATCCAGTTTCCTTCCGTTCCCCCATCCGGGCGCTCGTGGGCGACGCACGGCTTTCCGCCGCGTCGGATGGCTCGTGATGGGGCAACGTCCCCGACGGCGGATCGATGCGACCGCCCTTCCGGACACCTCACCGGGTCGGGCGGCCATGTCACCGTCTGGCGTTTCGCATCGGAATGGAGAGCGCCTCAATGAAGTTGGCGATCTCGACCTGCCGGTTGCCCTCATCCGCGACCTGGTCGTCCAGCCCCAGTCGCCACGCGAGGTCGCGCCGGCCGGGCTCGCGGTGGAGGGCTTCAACGAGGTCCGCCTGTTCCTCGACCTCGCGCCGGTTACGTGCCAGCCCGCTTTCGATCAGATCGTCGGCCTGCCGCCGAAGGGCCCCCGTCACCTCGTCGAGGCCAATCTCCGGGTGGTACTGGACGCCCCAGAACGTGCCTCCGTCGTGCCGGATCTCGGCGGCCTGAACCACGGTGGACCGGTTGAGGGCGAGCAGGGTGGCCCCGCCCGGAAGGGTCTCGACCTCGTCCGTGTGAATGCTCGGCGCATCGTAGGCGCCGGGTCTGCCTTTGAGCATCGGATGCGACCGCCCTGCATCCGTCGCGACGATCCGCCGTGCGAAGCCCGCCTCCGGACCGTTCCGGTTCCGCCGGACAGTGCCGCCGGCGGCAACGGTCGCCATCTGCAGCCCCGCACAGGACCCGAAGGATGGCGTACCCGAAGCGAACAGCGCGCCCATGAACGCGAGTGAACGTCTGACCTCCGGTGTGTCCTCATAGAGCGATAGGGGCGAACCGGAGAGGAAAACGGCATCGTATCCCCCCAGGCTCTCGCCCTCCGGCAGGGTACTGTCCGCGTCAGCGGGCATGACGCGCTGGCAAAAGGCGCCTGGCGCAAGGCGGCCCAGGATTTCGACGTAGGTCTCTCCAGATGAGCGCCCAACGCTGTCGCGGCGCTTCTCACGGGCCTCCGGGGGCTCGCTTTCAGCGACGAGGAAACGAAGTCCTGATGTTGGTGCCTGCAAGGCCGTGGCGCTCCGGGGAACCGTTCCCCGGGGACCCGAACCATTGGCGGAAACCGACGTTCCGCGCCGGGCGGACCTGCCGCAGGCTCCGATGACCACTCCGTCCCACACCATGGCTGAATCGGCGTCTCATTCGGACAAGCCGGCCGCATCGGAATATGCCTTGCCGGACAAGCGTGACGGCTAGACGGAACGTATCACATACGTTCATGATTTGTTCGTAATCAGGACTCGCGGGGGAGCACCATGCAGATCATGGATGTCGCCAGCCTCTGCCTCGCCGGGCAACCGATCAGCGGACGTTCCCGGCTTATGCCAAAGGTGGGGAGCGGACCCTGCCCCCCGCCCCGAGGCGAGCGTTTGGCCGGTCTCCCGCCCATCGCGACGAAACGACGGGCGAAACGCCTAAAGAGCTGGACTCGACCCGGACCGCAAGGCTGCCCGGGATATAGTCCGCGAGACCGAAGCCTGTGCGGCCCATGGGTCGCCGACCTCGATGTTTCGCGAGGAGATTTCAGGCGATCGCCGCGGCCTGGGTAGCGAAGTCGCGATAGGAATGCAGCGGGCGGCCCAGCATCGCGGTGAGGCGGTCGGCATCGCCGGCGTCGGGTAGCATTCCGACGCTGTGGAAGCGCTCGCACATCAGGCGCATGTCGAAGGCCATCCAGACCGGCACGTGCTTCTGCCGGAGGTTATGCTCGAAGGCAGCGGTGTCGTCGCCACCGTAGTTGATCGGGCGGCCCAGGACGTCGGACCAGATGGCGGCGACGTCCGAACCGGTCAGCGTCTCGGGACCGACGACATTGATCCGCTCGAAGGGGAGCGGGGTATCGGCCTGCTCGCGACGGATGAGTTCGAGGGCCGCGATCTCCCCGAGGTCGGCGGCGTCGACCATCGCGAGGCCCTTGGCGCCGATGGGCATCGGGTAGACGCCGTAGTCGCGTACGACGTCCTTGACCATGACATCGTTGTTCATGAAGTAGGCCGGGCGCAGGACGGTGGCGTGGAAGCCCATCGCCTCGATCATTCGCTCGACCGCAAACTTGCCCGCGAAGTGCGGCACGTTCACGTAGAGGTCGCTGTGAATCACCGACAGGTAGACGATCCGCTCGATCCCGGCCTCGCGGGCGAGGTTGAGGGCGATCAGGGCCTGGGTGACCTCGTCGGGCACCACCGCGTTCAGCAGGAACAGGGTGGAGACGCCCGACAGGGCGTTCCGCATGGCGTCGACGTCGAGCAGGTCTCCCTGGACCGCAGTGACGCCCGCCGGCAATTTGGCTTTCGCGATGTCCCGAACCAGGGCGCGGACGTGGGCGCCGCGCTTCACGAGGTGTTCGACGACATGGCCGCCGACGGTGCCGGTCGCGCCGATAACGAGAATGGTCATAAGGGTAACTCCTGGTTTGCCTCTAGGGACATCCAGAAGATGCTCGATCCACTCGCGATCCGGGAGATCGCCTGTTAAGACAGTCCGTCTCGCTGGTGGAACACATGGACCTCCTCGCCCTCGCCGACTTCAACCTCGTCGCCCGGCATGGTGGCTTCGGACGGGCTGCCCGCGCCGCCGGACGCCCGAAGGCGACTCTGTCCCGCCGTGTCGCGGAACTGGAGGCCAGCCTTGCCCTGCGCCTTTTCGAACGCGGGGCACGCGTCCTGAAGCTGACCGAGGAAGGCCGGGCGCTCCACGAGCGGACGAGGGTGCTACTGACGGAGCTCGACGAGACGGCGGCGGTCATCGCTTCGGGCGGAGGCAAGCCACGGGGCCGGCTGCGCGTCAGCGCGCCCGTGTTCTTCTCCCAGTCCGCGATGGGGAAGCTCGCCGCGGGGTTCGCCCTGAAGCACCCCGAGGTCCGACTTGAGGTCACCACGGAGGACCGTGCCGTCGACATGGTGGAGGAGGGCTATGACCTCGCGATCCGGGTCAATCCCGATCCGGACGAGAGCCTCGTCGGACGCATCTTCCTGAGGGACCGTCTGGTCGTCGTGGCGGCTCCGAGCCTGCCGCGGCCGGAGGGCGATGCGGCCGTGCCCGCCGTCGTACGCGGGTCGATGGGGGGCTCCATGACCTGGCCCATGAGATCACCGGCGGGCAAGTCGAGCATCACCGCCGAGCCCGTCCTCGGCCTTCCATCGCTGATGATGGTCCGCGATGCCGTCCTGGCTGGCGTCGGCGCCGGGCGCCTTCCCATCTCCCTCGTCAGCCATGACCTGGCTGCCGACAGGTTGGTGCTCTGGGGCGATCTCGACAGACCTGAGATCGCCCTCTGGACCCTCTACCCGTCACGGCGGCTGCTGAGCGCGCGGGTGTCCGCCTTCGTCGACCACCTCAAGGAAGCGTTTCCGATGGGAACCGCCGATGAACTGGCCGCCCATATCAGCGGATGACGGGGCAGGCCGGATGCAGGTGGCCGGGGATCAGGCCGAGGGCGCCTGTTTCTTGAGCTGCAGGTTCTCTCGGAAGAGCGATTGCATGCTCTTGTAGACCCCGTCGAGATAGGACCGGTAGGTCGGAAGGGCGTCGGGATCGACGCCGGCCAGATCGGCGAAATGGGCGACGATGGCGTCGGACTCGGTCGTGAACCGGCCAGGCGTGAGTTCGGCCGTCGGGAAGGTGACCTTCTCGACAACGGGTGCGAGCAGCGCGCGGATCGCGGCCTCCTCATCGTCGCCGGGCACGAACTCCCGCAGGACGACCTGGTCGAGTTGGCCGGTTTCGAGCAGGAACAGGCGGACCTTCAGGCAGAACGGGCAGCCGGCCTTGAGGTAGAGCGTCGGCTTGAACGTGGCATCGGTCATGGTCGTACGTCCCTGGGATTGATGATTTGGTCTTCCCGGCGGTCATCGGCCGGGCGGGTGATGTCAGGCCGCAGGCCCGGCCATGCCGTGGGCGCCGTTGTGAATCACGCGGTCGAGAGCATTTTCCGTAATCTCTGGATCGCGGAAAATGCTCTAACCTGCGGTGTAGCCGCATTTTCTTCACGCGAGCCGGCATCCACCTCGCTTGAAAATGCGCTAAGCGCGTTGCGCCTTGACCCTTGGGATCACCTCGGTGCCCAGCAGCGTGATCGACCGCCGCATGGCGTCGGGCTCCTGCATCGCCGAACTCATCTGGAACGTCAGGCGGGAGATGCCCCCCAACGCTTCGCTGGCCGCAAGCGCCTTAGCCGCGACCGTTTCCGGGGAGCCGATGAGGTAGGCGCCGTAGGGGCCGCACATCGCCTCGAACTGCTCGCGCATGTCCGTGCTCGGCCAGCCGCGTTCCGCCCCGATCTTCCCAAACAATTGCGCCCATCCCGGAAAGAACGCCTCCTGGGCATCCCGGTCCGTATCGGCGACGAAACCGACCGCGTGCACGCCCACCTTTAGGGTCTCCGGGTCATGGCCGGCCTGACGTCCGGCCTCGCGGTAGAGGTCGACCAGGGGCCGGAAGCGCTGGAAGCTGCCGCCGATGATGGCGACCATCAGGGGCAAGCCGAGGGTACCCGCGCGGGCGAAGGAAGCCGGGGTCCCGCCGACGCCGATCCAGACCGGGAGCCTGCTCTGGTGCGGGCGGGGGTAGACACCCTGGCCGGTCAGCGCCGGGCGGAAACGGCCGCGCCATGTGACGTGGGTCCGGTCGCGCAGCGACAGGAGCAGGTCGAGCTTCTCGACGAACAGCGCATCGTAATCCTCCGCGGCGAAACCGAAGAGCGGGTAGGCCTCGCCGAAGGAACCGCGCCCGACCACGATCTCGGCCCGCCCCTTGGCGATCAGGTCGAGGGTTGCGAACTCCTGGAAGACGCGGACCGGATCGGCGGCGCTGAGCACCGTGACGGCGCTCGTCAGGCGGATGCGGCTGGTGCGCGCCGCCGCGGCCGCGAGGATGATGGCGGGGGCGGAATCGAGGAATTCCGCCCGATGGTGCTCGCCGATGCCGAAGACGTCGAGCCCGGCGCGGTCGGCGACCTCGACCTCGTCGAGCAGCCGCTCCATCCGTTCCGTCCCCGTGACAGCGCGACCCGTCTTTAGGTCGGGAAGCGTGACGGCGAAGCTGTCGATGCCGATTTCCATGGCGGATGGCCTGTGCTGCGTAACGCGGGACCTAAGGGGACCTGTTGGGTCGTTCGTCCTTGGACGAGGGAGGCCGAGGCGGGCGGCCGCGACCTCCCGGTCGGCAAGGGCTCAGCGGCGACCGAGAACCGCGAGGATCTGATCCCGGCGCAGCCAGGCCAAGGTCGCCGTCAGGGCAAACAGCACGGCGGCCGGAGCTGCGGGCGTGGGCAGGACCGTGAGATGGGCCAGAATGGCGCCCGCCATGGTGCAGGCAAGCCAGAGGGCAGCAAGGGCGGCGTATCCGGGGATCAGCAGCGCGACGGCCCCGGCGACCTCCACGAGGCCGGTGACGATGCGGAACCACTGGCCGACACCGATGAGGTCGTAGACCTGCACCATCATGGGCACCCCGGCGAGCTTGGCGCCGCCGGCGGCGAGGAACACCAGGGCGAGCAGCACCTGCAGCGACCAGGCGACGATGTTGAGCTTGCGCGACGGGGCGGTCGAGGCCGTAAGGGTCTGGGACATGACGGACATCCGTTCGAGAAGGTTGACCGCGGAGGCGGCTTGGCTGTGAGCAAGAGTCCTAGGCTCCTTCCATCCCCCCTCGAAGCCTCTATCTTTCGATGCGTCCCATCACCTGGACAGATGGATGCTCGATCAGCTCACCCTCGACCAGTTGCGGACCTTCGTCGCCGCAGTCGACACCGGCAGCTTCTCGGCGGCCGGGCGCAAGCTCGGGCGCGCGCAGTCCCTTGTCAGCCAATCGATGGCCAACCTTGAGGCTCAGTCCGGCATCAAGCTGTTCGACCGCTCCAGCCGCTATCCGGTCCTGACCGAGGCCGGCGGCGTGTTGCTGGCCCATGCCCGTGCGACCGTGGCGGCCGCCGAGACCTTCAAGGCGCACGCCCGGGACCTCGCCGGCGGCCTGGAGCCGGAGGTCAGCATCGTGCTCGACGTCCTGTTCCCGATCCAAGTGCTGACGGCCGCCGTGGCCGCGTTCCAGCCAGCCTTCCCCACGCCCCCCCTGCGCATCCAGGTCGAGACCCTGGGCGCGGTGATCGCGCCGGTTCTCGACGGACGCTGCGCTTTCGCGGTCGCCGGCGCCACGCCCCTGCTGCCCCCCGAGCTCGCGCGCGAGGCGTTGTGCCAGATCGAGTTGGTGATGGTCGCCTCGCCCGCGCATCCGCTCGCCCGCCGAACCGGGACGATCCCGACGTCCGACCTGGCCGAGCATGTCCAACTGGTGCTGACCGACCGGAGCGAGCTGACCAAGGGGCGCGAGTTCGGCGTGTTCTCACCGAAGACCTGGCGGTTGGCGGATCTCGGGGCCAAGCACGCCTTCCTGCGCTCGGGGCTCGGTTGGGGTGGGATGCCCCTCGACGTCGTCAAGGATGATCTGGCTGGCGGCCAACTCGTTCGGCTGGACATCGCCGCCCTGCCCAAGGGCGGCCTGTTCCTACCGATGTGGGCCGTCTACCCCATCGAGCGCCCACCGGGCCCGGCGGGCCGATGGCTGATTGCAAAGCTAGCCACCCTGTGAACCGGGGGCTCATCGTCTAGGTCGCTGTATCGGTCCGGCTTGGGGGACGGCGGGAACTCGTCGAGCGTCTCTTGGATGAGACGGCTTCGCCGTTCAGTTCGCGAAGGCGGCTGGCGCGACGGTCTATGCCACGGCCTCGACCACGAGCCTCTCCCATGGTCCGGGCCCTCGGCGCGGACGCGGTGATCGACGATCGGCAGCAAAGCTTCGAGGAGCTTGTGCGCGACGTCGATCTCGTCGCCGATCTCGTCGGCGGGGTGGTCGTGGACCGGTCCTGGGGGCTCCTGTCGCCCGACGGCCTCCTTGTCAGCATCGCCACGCCTGATCTGGAATCGTGTACGCCGCAAGGCCAGCGTGGAGTCTTCCTGTCGACCAGGCCCGACACCGCGCGTCTGGCGACAGCGGTCGCCCTCGGCGGCATCGGGGTTTTGGACAGAGTTCAGGGTTTCCTTGCGAGGTGCGGCGACAGAACGAGCATGATCGGGACGACGGCGAAGGCCGTGGCCGCGGCCGCGACAGCGGCCCAACGCGGTCCAACCGCATCGCCCAGCGGGCCATAGAGCAGGAGCGTCGCGAGCGCGCTGCCTCCCAACGTCCAGGTGTAGAAGACCGCGAAGGCGTGCTCGACGCGACCGCGCGGGGCGAGTTCCGGCACGGTTCCGTAGAGCACGGAGGACGTTCCGTTCAGCATCAGGCCGAGGAGGGGCAGGACCGCGAGGGCGGGGGCGAGCGGGAGCGCGATGACCAGCAGAATTGCGACCGCCGTGCCTGCTTCAGAGAGGATCACGCAGCGCGCCACCCCGAAGCGTTCCCCGAGCCGGCCAAAGATCGCCTTGCCCAACGCACCGCCGACGGCCGTCAGGCCGAACGCGACACCCACTGTCGCGAGGACCGCTCCCTTCTCCTGCAGCAGGAACGGCAGGTAGACGAGAAAGGCCGGCCGTGCGGCGTTGTCGAGCATGCCGATTGCCACGAGGAGCCCGAAGCCGGTCTGGCCCGTCGACGGGTCACCGGGCACGGCCGCTTGGGTGCGCTCCGACGGTTCCTCGCGCGGGACGGGCTCACGGGGCAGCAAGATGGCGACCCCGAATGCGACGACACCCCCAAGGCCGGCAGCGAGCCAGAGCACGAAGCGCCAGTCGACGCGGCCGAGAAGGAAACCGGCGAGTGCGGGTAGCGCTGCCTTTCCGAGATCGCCGGCGAAGTTGTAGGTACCGAGCGGTCCCCTTGCCTCTTTCCCGTAGGCCCGGGCGATCACCGCCGAGGCGAGGGGATGTTGGGTGCTGCTGCCCGCGCCGGAGAGCGCCAGGGCGACGCAGAGGCCGACAAGACCACCCGATGCACCAGCCAGCGCGTAGCCGCCCGCACCGAGCAACGTGCCGAGGATCAGAACAACGCGTGCACCGAGCATCCGGGCCAGGGTCGTGGCGGGCATCTGCAGGCCGGCCAGCGCGCCACCATAGAGCGAGCGCACCAGTGCGAGCGCGACGTAGCCGAGGCCGAACTCGGCCTGCCAGACCGGCAGCAGAACGTAGATCAGGTCGGTGTAGCCGTCGTGCAGGGCGTGATTGACGCCGATCGTGGCGAGGGTGCGCGTCCGCCGGGGCGCGCGGCTGTCGCCCGCCCCGTCCGTCGGGCCCATGGCCCCGTCGTCGGATCCCGCGATAGTCGTCGACATCGATCCCCCGTCCACGGCTGCCAGCAACCAATAACGGGAGGGCTACACCCGTGAAGATCCCGCGATGAGGACCGTTCGACTCACGCTACCCGTGCGCTAAACTCACGGATGCGAAAACGGAGGTCCGATGCGCCGTCTTCCCCCCCTCCATGCCCTGCGCGTCTTCGAGGTCGCCGCCCGGGCGGGCAGTCACGCCGCCGCGGCGGCTGAACTCGGCCTGACCCACGGAGCCGTCAGCCGTCAGGTCGCCGTGCTGGAGGCGTGGTTCGGCCAGCGCCTGTTCGTACGGGTCGGTCGGAGGGTCGTCCCGACGCCCGCAGCCCGGGCCTTCGCGGAAGCCGTCAGCCTCACCTTCGACAGGCTCGACGCGGCGGCCGAGATTTGCGGCCGGCCCCTCGCGCCACGGACCTTGCGGGTGAGCACGCCCACGACCTTCGCGATGCGCTGGCTGATCCCGCGCCTGGCCGGCTTTCACGCGGCGCGACCGGAGGCCGAGGTGGTCGTCACGACGACGACGACCCTGCACAATGCCTTGCGCGGCGGTTTCGACCTCGCCGTCCGGCGCGAACCGCGCATCGGAACGGGGGCGCACCATCCCTGGGGCGCCTACCGCGCGGTCCCCTTCCTCCGGGAGGCCAACACCCTGGTGGCGAGTCCGTCCCTGCTCACTGCCCGCCCCCTGCGCACCCCGCACGACCTCGAAGGCGCCACGCTGCTGACGAGCGAGACGCGGCCGGGCGATTGGAGCGATTGGCTCGCCGCCGCCGGTCTTCCCCCCGATACGAGCATCCGCCGGACGTTCGACCACTACTTCGTCGCGCTGCAGGCGACGGCGGACGGGCTCGGCTACGGCCTCGGGCCTTTGCCCGTCCTATCCGGCGACCTGGCGTCCGGACGGCTCGTTGCTCCGTTCCCGGAGATCGTCGTCCCGCGCCCCGGCTACGTGGCTCTCGTTCCGAACGACGCGGACAAGACGTCGACCCTCACGGCATTCGTCGACTGGCTCGTCGCCACGGGCGCGCAACGAGATTGAACGACCATCCGGTCGACCCGAAGACGGCCTCTCTCCTTGCGAAAAGGGCATCTGCGTTCGGCATGATGACCGATCTGTGCGTGGAGTGGCCCCCTCGCGTTCCCCGGGCAAACGTTCGTTCCTGCGACCCATCCTCTCGGAAGCGGACCGACAAAAATCCACCCGTTCCAGTCGTAGGGCTTTGCCTACCAAGCGACCCGGAAGTGGACCATCGCAGGGCCTCCTATGGGTCGAAAGCAGCCCCGGCAGCGGGTACCAAACGTCGGATTTTCACCACTGGAGTGGATAAGGAGACCGTCCGGACCGGGGTCGGGCACCCCGATCCCTCGACCGGGCGTTCCTATTCCGACCAGCGCAAGGCCGCCGCCGCCGCGAAGGTCCCGATCACCGCCGCGATCAGGCTGAGGGCCGACAGGATCAGCAGGGGCGTCGTGAACGGCACCGTGCCGCCGGACGCCGCCTCGGTGGCCGAGACGCCGAAGATCAGCGTCGGGATCATCAGCGGCAGGACGAGCACGGCGAGGATCAGGCCGCCGCGACGGATCGAGGCGGTGAGCGCGGCCCCCACCGCGCCGATGAAGGTGAGCGCCGGCGTCCCCACCAGCAGGGTGAGGGCGGTGGCGCCCATGGCCGTGCCGTCGAGGGCCACCAGCAGGCCGAAGAGCGGCGAGGCCAGGGCCAGGGGCAGGCCGGTGGTGAGCCAATGGGCCACGACCTTGGCCAGCACCACCATCTCCATGGGGGCGGGGGCTCCCGTCATCAGGTCGAGGGAGCCGTCCTCCTCGTCGGCCTGGAACAGGCGGTCGAGGCCGATCAGGGTGGCGAGCACCGCCGCGAGCCAGAGGATGGCCGGACCGATGCGCGAGAGCAGGTTGAGGTCGGGGCCGAGGGCGAAGGGCACCAGGGCGACGATCATCAGGAAGAACACCAGCGACAGGGCGCCCGAGCCGCCCACGCGGGCGGCGAGCTGCAGGTCGCGGGCGATGAGGGCGCGCATCACGCGGATCACCACCACACCTCCGAGGCGGCCGGACACGCGTCGTGCGAGGGGGATGCCGGCTTCGGCGCCGCGTCGATGCGCAACTCGCGGGCATCGTCCAGGCCGAGGGACTGGTGGGTGGCAGCGACGATGAGGCCGCCCTCGGCCCGGTGCCGGGCCATCAATCCGGCGAGCACGGCCTGGGAGGCCGTGTCGAGGGCCGCCGTCGGCTCGTCGAGGAGCCAGAGCGGGCGTCGGCAGACGAGAAGCCGGGCGAGGGCGACGCGGCGGCGCTGGCCGGCGGAGAGGTAGGCCACCGGTAGCCGCAGGGCATGGCCGAGGCCGAGTTCCTTCAGCGCCTCGGCCGGACTCGCGGTGGGCGCGCCGAGGAGGTCGCGGGCGAAGACGAGGTTCTCCTCCGCCGTCAGCGGGCTCTTCAACCCGTCGCGATGGCCGACCACGTGGAGACATTCGGGAAGCGTCGCCTCGCCCATATTGGCGACCGCGAGGGTGCCGGCATCGGGCTTCAGCCGTCCGGCGAGCACGCTGAGCAGGGTCGATTTTCCCGCGCCGTTGCGTCCCGTCACCATCAGTGCCTCGCCGGGGCCGAGGGCGAAGGACAGACCCGAAAAGATGCGGCGGCCGGAGCGGCGGGCGGCGAGGTTGGTGGCGGTCAGCCGCACGGAGATCCCTGCCGGCCGACGGCAAAGGTACGCTTCCAACTGCTCACGGCATCTGCGGCTTTCACGTCTCGTGCGGGCGGCGCGAGTTCCCTCGCCTGGAAGGCTACTGGATTCGTGCATCTGCTCGACAGTCGTTCCCTCGATCCAGGAGGGTTCGCATGAGGCGCAGCGGAACTCCCTCTCCTGGAAGGAGAGGGCTGGGGTGAGGTGTGGTCCATCTCCGCAGAGGTCACACACCTCACCCTGTCCCTCTCCTTCCAGGAGAGGGGACCCGAGCGGCCCGCGAGACGTGTGAATGCCGTAGCCAGGAGAGGGCGCCCGTCGCGCCTCATACCGACGTGAGGGTCCTCACTCGTTGACAGTTTCGTGGATGGAGCAACCCCCTGCATCGCAAGGGTAAGAGGATCGTGCGCGATGGCCGCGATCACAAGGCGTACCGAGCCAGGAGTTCCGAGAGGGGAACGGAGTCGCTCTTCCCCGTCTTCAGGTCGGCAAGCCGCCGCTCGGCGATGTGAACGTCCGCACGATCCTCAAGGTGATCCAAGATCGCGTCGCGGGCGTTTTCACGCGCGCCTCGGCCTGTCCGCCGACCTTGCGCATCCATATGCGCTTCGATTTCCGGGGGCAGGCGAAAGGCGATCATGGAATGCTCCGGCATGGCCGCCTGCTTAACCCGAGCCCGCCCCCGCGTCCACGCGAAGCCCGACACTCCCGCACGCGTGTCACGGCAGGGCGTAGCGGCCAGTTTCGAAGTGTTCTATACGGAGGGCAGGCTGCGCCGCGCGAGTCCCGAGCGTCCAAATCGCTCGTCGCGCAACATCCTGTCCGGGCACCCCCGGAGCGGCGCGCGCTTTTTTTAGAAGCGCTCCAGCCGAACACGACTTCGTGGCGCAGGTCATGCCTGCGCGTGTTCGACAACCGCTCGTGAGGAAGAGATCCGCCGTGGCATCACTCGACAGCTTTCACTCCCGCCAGACCCTCACCGTCGGCGACAAGTCCTATACCTACTACTCCATTCCCCATGCCGAGCAGGCCGGCCTCGCCGACGCCACCGCGCTGCCCTTCTCGATGAAGGTCATCCTCGAGAACCTGCTGCGGTTCGAGGACGACCGTTCGGTGAAGAAGGACGACATCTCCGCCACCGTCGCGTGGCTCGGCAACCTCGGCAAGGTCGAGACCGAGATCGCGTTCCGCCCCTCCCGCGTCCTGATGCAGGATTTCACCGGCGTGCCCGCCGTGGTGGACTTGGCGGCCATGCGTGACGCCATGGTGGCCCTCGGGGGCGACCCGCAAAAAATCAACCCGCTGGTCCCCGTCGACCTCGTCATCGACCACTCGGTCATCGTCGACGAGTTCGGCACCCCGAAGGCCCTGGCCGACAACGTGGCCCTGGAATATTCGCGCAACGGCGAGCGCTACACCTTCCTGAAATGGGGGCAGTCGGCCTTCGACAACTTTTCGGTCGTGCCGCCCGGCACCGGCATCTGCCACCAGGTCAACCTCGAGTTCCTGTCGCAGACGGTCTGGACCAAGACCGAAGACGGCACCGAGCTCGCCTATCCCGACAGCCTCGTCGGCACCGATTCGCACACCACCATGGTCAACGGCCTCGCCGTGCTCGGCTGGGGCGTCGGCGGCATCGAGGCCGAGGCCGCGATGCTCGGCCAGCCGCTCTCCATGCTGATTCCGGAAGTCGTCGGCTTCAAGCTGTCGGGCAAGCTGCCCGAGGGCACCACCGCCACCGACCTCGTGCTCACCGTGACGCAGATGCTGCGCAAGAAGGGCGTCGTCGGCAAGTTCGTGGAGTTCTACGGCCCCGGCCTCGACGACATGGCGGTGGCCGACCGCGCCACGATCTCGAACATGGCCCCGGAATACGGCGCCACCTGCGGCTTCTTCCCCATCGACCAGAAGACCATCGACTTCCTCAAGGTCACCGGCCGCGCCGACGACCGGATCGCCCTGGTGGAGGCCTATGCCAAGGCGCAGGGCATGTGGCGCGACGCGCAGACCCCGGACCCCGTCTTCACCGATTCCCTCGCCCTCGACTTGGGCGACGTGCGTCCGTCGCTCGCCGGCCCCAAGCGGCCGCAGGACCGGGTGCTGCTGGACGGCGCCAAGCCGGGCTTCGCCCAGTCCATGGAGACCGAGTTCAAGAAGGCCGCCGACATCGCCAAGCGCTACCCCGTGGAGGGGGCGAACTACGATATCGGCCACGGCGACGTGGTGATTGCGGCGATCACGAGCTGCACCAACACCTCGAACCCGAGCGTGATGATCGGCGCCGGGCTGCTCGCCCGCAACGCCGTCGCCAAGGGCCTGCGTTCGAAGCCCTGGGTGAAGACCTCCCTGGCGCCCGGCTCCCAGGTGGTCGCCGAGTATTTGGAGAGTGCGGGCCTGCAGGCGCCCCTCGACGCTCTCGGCTTCAATCTCGTGGGCTTCGGCTGCACCACCTGCATCGGCAATTCCGGCCCGCTGCCGGCGCCGATCTCGAAGGCGATCAACGACAACGACGTGGTCGCGGCGGCCGTGCTCTCGGGCAACCGCAACTTCGAGGGCCGGGTGAACCCCGACGTGCGCGCCAACTACCTCGCCTCGCCGCCGCTGGTGGTCGCCTACGCCCTCGCAGGCTCGATGCAGATCGACATCACCACCGAGCCCCTGGGCATCGGCTCGGACGGCCAGCCGGTCTATCTCGCCGACATCTGGCCCTCCACGGCGGAGGTCGCCGAATTCATCGAGGCCAACATCACCTCGACCCTGTTCAAGTCGCGCTACGCCGACGTGTTCGGCGGCGACCATTACTGGAAGGCCGTGGAGGTCAACGAGGCCGAGACCTTCAAGTGGGATTCGACCTCCACCTACGTGCAGAACCCGCCCTATTTCGAGGGCATGACCAAGACGCCGGCGCCGATCACCGACATCGTCGATGCCCGCATCCTCGGCCTGTTCCAGGATTCGATCACCACCGATCACATCTCTCCGGCGGGCAACATCCGGGCGGCCTCGCCGGCCGGTGCCTACCTCCAGGAGCATCAGGTCCGGGTGCAGGACTTCAACCAGTACGGCACCCGCCGCGGCAACCATCAGGTCATGATGCGCGGGACCTTCGCCAACATCCGCATCAAGAACCAGATGGTCCGGGACGAGAACGGCAACGTGGTCGAGGGCGGCTGGACCCTGTTCCAGCCCTCCGGCGAGCGGATGTACATCTACGACGCCGCCCAGAAATACGCCGAATCGGGCACGCCCCTCGTGGTCTTCGCCGGCAAGGAATACGGCACCGGATCGTCGCGCGATTGGGCGGCGAAGGGCACCAAGCTCCTCGGCGTCCGCGCCGTGGTGGCGGAGAGCTTCGAGCGCATCCATCGCTCGAACCTCGTGGGCATGGGCATCGTGCCGCTGGTGTTCCAGGGCGACACGTCCTGGGCGTCCCTCGGCCTGAAGGGCGACGAGACCGTCAGCCTCCTCGGCCTCTCGGGCGACATCAAGCCGCGCCAGACCATGATCGCCGAGATCACCTCCGCCGACGGTACCAAGACGGAGGTACCGCTCACCTGCCGGATCGATACGCTCGACGAGCTGGAATACTTCCGCAACGGCGGGATCCTTCCCTACGTCCTGCGCTCCCTGGCGGCTTGAGGCCACGATGCGAGGAAGGCCCCTCCCGCTCGAGGGAGGGGCCTTCCGACCCGGATATCCCACCGGAATCTGAGCCGGCTTCGTAATTCTTCGAAACACCGTCCGATGGCGGTCGTTCGGGCCGGCCCATGGCGGTTGCCGGCGGGCCGAATTACGGTCCGCGGGGGCCTCGGGATGCGGCCTGCGCCGCGTCCCCATCGGTGAAGTCCCGCCACAGCAGCACCAGGGCCGCCATCACCGCCGGGCCGAGGAACAGGCCGAGCAGGCCGAACGTCTCGACGCCGCCGAGGATCCCGAGGAGCACCCAGAGGAAGGGCAGGCGGGTGGTGCCGCCGATCAGCACCGGCCGGACGAAATGGTCGGCGACGAAGGTGACGACGAAGCCCGCCGCCACGACCACCGCCGCCGGGATCACCGCGCCGCCGGCGAGCAGGATCAGAGAGGCGATACCGAAGACCAGCGGCGCTCCGAACGGGATCATCGCCGCCACCGCCGTCAGCGCGCCGAGCAGGACCGGATGCGGAACGCCCGCAAAATAGTAAACGATTCCAAGGAGAACGCCTTCGCCGAGGCCGACCAGGACGAGCCCGTCGACGGTGCCGTGGACGGAGGCGACCATCTGGCGCGCCACCCGCTCGCCGCGCGGGCCGAACAGGCGGGCGCTCGCCGTCAGCGACTGGGCGATGAGTCCCCGTCCGTCGCGGAACAGGAAGAACAGCGTCAGCAGAGTGAACCCGAATAGCACAACCCGGCGAACCACTTGAGCCCCGAGGCTCTTGGTCAGGCCGATCGTCGTCGCATTGTCGAGCTTGTGCAGGATTTCGGAACCGGCGGACGGATGGCTGAGAGTCTCGCTCCACCAGGCGCTGATCCTGGCCGCGCCGTAGGGCAGGTGGGACACGAATTCAGGTACGGGAATGCCGTTCTGCTCCGCCGACTTTGCCCAGGCCATCGCGTCGTGCGCCTCCCGCGCCGCCTGGACCCCAAGGACCACCAGGGGCGCGAGGAAGACCAGGGCCACCGCCAGGGTGAACAGGCTCGGCAGCAGGATGTTGTGGCCGCCCGGCGGCCAACGTCGCTCTGCCTTCGCGTAGAGCGGCCACAGCGCGATGGCGAGGATCACGGCCCAGGCCAGCGCCGGCAGGAACGGGTGGAGCACCCACAGGCCGAGGGCGGAAAGCGCCAGGACCAGGGTAATGCGCGCGCCTCCCTGGGCGCGGCTGCGGCGGTCCACCGGCGGCTCCGCGGCACCGGCGGGGGAAAAGGGCACTTCCATTCTCGCTACCTTCTGACGGCCTTGCTGAGCATGTCCCGCGCCGCATCTCGGGAGGAAGCGATGGGCGCGCGCGACCGGCAGGGCGTGCGCCCGCATGTAGGTCAGCGGGCGCGATCACGGAATGGTCCGGCTTGATGCGGCACCGCACGAAGGCGCGAGCGCGGCCAAGGTTGCCCGCCACCCCCCCCTCGTGTAAGGGACCGCCTTCGATCGGAAGCGGCGCGACGCCGCTTCGGGGGCATGCTGCGCGACCCGGGGGGCGCCGGGTTCACGCGCCAGCCTCGGACCGGCCGCGCCCACCACAGGGTCCGATAGCGGACCCGCCAGGGCGCGCCATAGAGATGAAAACGGCGAGAACGCATGTCTGACCAGCCGACCACCGCTACGTTCGACCGCGTCGCGGACATCATCGCCGACACCGCCGACATCCCGCGCGAGACCATCTCGCCCGAGAGCCACGCCATCGAAGACCTCGGCATCGATTCGCTCGCCTTCCTCGACATCGCCTTCGCGGTGGACAAGGCCTTCGGCATCAAGCTGCCGCTGGAGCGTTGGACCCAGGAGGTCAACGAGGGCAAGGTGCCGGCTGAGGAGTATTTCGTTCTGAAGAACCTCTGCGCACGCATCGACGCGCTGGTGGCCGAGAAGGCCGCCAAGGCCTGAAGGGCGAGCCCGGCCCCGGGCCAGCACTCGAGAGGCCAGCGGAGCCTCTAGTCCCCAGCGGAGCCTTTGACGCCATGCGCCTCGAATATTTCGAGATGATCGACACGGTGACGAGTCTCGACAAGGCCGCTGGCCGGATCGAGGCCCTGGCCCATGTGCCGATGGAAAGCCCGGTCTTCGAGGGACACTTTCCCGGCCATCCCCTGGTGCCCGGCGTGCTGCTCACCGAGACCATGGCGCAGGCGTCCGGATACCTGCTCCTCGCCCATCTCGATTTCGTGCAGATGCCGTTCCTGATGGCGGTGGACAAGGCGCGGTTCCGCTCCTTCGTCGGCCCCGGCGCAACGCTCGTCGTGCAGGCGAGCCTGGAGCATGACGGCTCCGGCTACGCGGTGACAAAGGCCTCGATCCGCCACGAGGGCAAGCCGCTGGCCGATGCCGAGCTGCGGTTCCGGACGATGCCATTTCCCGAAGGGCTCGACGCGCCCATGCGCGAGCGCGCCCAGCGGATCGGCCTGATGGATCGTGCCATCGCATCGGGGGCGCCCCCCGGCGGGGCGGTTCCGGCATGAGCAAGACCAGCATGAGCCAGCGCGACGTCGTCGTCACCGGCATCGGCCTCGTCTCCTGTGCCGGCGAGGGGGTCACCGCCCACCTCGAAGCCTTTGTGGCGGACAGCCCGAAGGTGGTGGATACGGAGCGCTTCGCGCCCTATCCGGTCCATCCCGCCCCAGTGCTGGTCCTCGACGGACAGATCCCCAAGAAGTCGGACCAGCGACAGATGGAGGCATGGCAGCGTCTCGGCGTTTACGCCGCCGGACTCGCCCTCGACTCAGCTGGGGTGAAACAGGACGCGATCTTCAAGTCGGCGATGCACCTCGTCGTCGCCTGCGGCGGCGGCGAGCGCGATACGGCGGTGGACGGCGCGATCCTCACCGGCCTGCGGGACGCTGCCGATCCGGGTGCCTATCTCAACGAGCACCTGCAGAACGACCTGCGCCCGACCCTCTTCCTGGCCCAGCTCTCGAACCTGCTCGCCGGCAACATCGCCATCGTTCACGGCGTCACCGGCGCCTCCCGCACGTTCATGGGCGAGGAAGCCTCGGGCGTCGATGCCTTGCGCAATGCTCAGAGCCGCATCGCTTCGGGCCAGATCGACACGATGCTGGTGGGCGGCTCCTACAGCGCGGAACGCCCCGATGTTCTGGTCGTCCACGAGATGGGCGGATACCTGCGAAAGGGCGATTTCCGGCCGGTCTTCGAGCGTGAGGGTGAAGGTGAGGCCGGCTTCATCCTGGGAAGCACTGCCGCGTTCCTCATGCTGGAAGCGGCCGAAACCGCCGCCGCGCGCGATGCGAGGATCTTCGCCCGCCTGCTCCCGGTGGAGAGCGATCGTCCCCGACGCGAGACAGGGAGCGTACAGCGCAGCCTCACGGCCTTGTGGGGCAAGGCTGGTCCTAAGCCTGATCTCGTGATCTCGGGCGCCACCGGCGTTGAGGGAATCACCACCGAGGAGCGCGGAGTCCTGGACGAACTCGCGCCGGGCGTGCCGGTTACCGCCCTCGGAGACCTCGCCGGCCACTCGCTCGAAGTCACGGCGCCGCTGGGAGCGGCACTCGCCGCAGTGCTCATCTCGGAAGGCAGGGCGCGCGAGGTCGCGATTACCACCGTGGGCCATCGCCGCGGTGAGGGCGTGGTCCGGTTGAGCGCGCTGTCGTGACCGGCAGGGAAGCGGCTGTCAGCTCACCGAAATTCCGTTAAGACGGGTGCAACCGTGATCGATCGGCCCGAAAGTTCGGGGCGGAGCTTCTTCAAGGCCGTTCGGTGGAAACGATAGCAAGACGGCGCGATGACGAATTCCTCTCCCCGCGATTCACAGAGCTTCCGTGATAGCCATGGCCGGCCGCTGGTCGCGGTGACGGGCCTCGGCATCGTGACGTCCCTCGGGCAGGGGCAGGCCGACAATTGGGCCGCCCTCACCGCCGGCCGGTCCGGCATCCACAGCATCGCCCGTTTCCCCACCGACGGCCTGCGCACCCGCATCGCCGGCACGGTGGACTTCCTCGATACCGACCCGCTCGTGGCGCCCGCCCTGTCGCAACGCTTCGCCGAGGAAGCGGCCGAGGAGGCGATCATCCAGTCCTGCATCGGCACGAAGGGCAATTTTCCCGGCGCCCTGTTCATCGCCGTGCCGCCGGTGGAGATGGAATGGCCCCAGCGTCAGTCCCTGGCACAGGCTTCCGGCCAGAACGGGGACATCACCTATTCCGACCTTCAGCGAGCGGCATCGAGCGGACGGTTCGATTCCTGGCACGACCTCTTCATCTTCGCCACCGTGGCCGACAACATCGCCGACCGGTTCGGAACCAAGGGGTCGCCGATCTCGCTCTCCACCGCCTGCTCCTCCGGCGCCACCGCGATCCAACTCGGCGTCGAAGCGATCCGGCGGGGCGAGATGCAGGCGGCTCTGTGCATCGGCACCGATGGTTCGGTAAATCCGGAATCGCTGATTCGCTTCTCACTGCTGTCCGCGCTCTCGACCCAGAACGATCCACCGGAGGGAGCCTCGAAGCCGTTCTCCAAGAATCGCGACGGTTTCGTCATGGGGGAAGGGGCCGCCGCCCTGGTCCTCGAAAACGCTGAGGCCGCGCGGGCGAGGGGCGCGAGGATCCTCGGCTACGTCCTCGGTTGCGGCGAGAAGGGCGACGGCTTCCACCGTACCCGTTCGAGCCCGGACGGGGCGCCCGGTATCGCCGCCATCCGCGCAGCCCTGCACGATGCCGGCACCGGGCCGAATTTGATCGACACGATCAATGCCCATGGCACATCGACGCCGGAGAACGACAAGATGGAAGCGTTGGGCTGCGCCGCCGTCTTCGGTGAACGGATCCGTACCCTGCCGATCTCGTCGAACAAGTCGATGATCGGCCATACGCTGACCGCCGCGGGGGCCATCGAGGCGGTGATCTCGCTCCTGACCATCGCCCATGGCCGCATTCCGCCGACAATCAACTACGTGGTGCCGGACCCGGCACTATCGCTTGACGTGGTGACCAAGGCCCGCGACGCCCGCGTCAGCCGCGTCCTGTCGAATTCCTTCGGCTTCGGCGGGCAGAACACCTGCCTCGTCCTCGGGGACGAGCCCGCATGACGACGGAAACGACCCGCCGCGTTCTCGTCACCGGCGGCGCCTCCGGCCTCGGCTCGGCCATCGTGCGGGCGCTCGTATCTGCCGGCTACGACGTCGCCTTTACCTTTCGCTCATCGGGTGAGGCGGCGGAACGCCTCGTCGCGGAACTCACCCAGGCCAATCCCGTACGGGCGATCACCGCGCACCCTCTCGACCTCGCCGACCGCAATGCCGTGGAGGCTTTCAGCGAAGCCCAGGAGGGGGAAGCGTTCTACGGCTTCGTCCACAATGCCGGCCAATCCTACGATGTGCTGGCCGCGATGATGGCGCAGGACAAGGCCGAGGCAGCGATGCAGGTGAATTTCTGGTCGCTGACCCGCATCGCGAAGGCGCTGGTGCGCGGCATGATCCGTGGACGCTCCGGGCGCATCGTCGCCATCGGTTCGGTGGCGGCCCTTCAGGCCAATCCGGGCAATGCCGCCTATGCGGCGACGAAGGGTGCGTTGATCGCCTATTGCCGGACACTGGCGATCGAATCGGCCAAGCGTGGGGTGACGGTCAACGTCATCGCACCGGGTTTCATCGACACTGAGATGATGGCCCCCTACGCCGCGCACCGTGCCGGCATGGAGAAACAGATTCCCTCCGGACGCTTCGCCAAGACAGAGGAAGTCGCGGCACTGGTGGCCTTCCTCATGGGAGACGGCGCGGCCTACATCACCGGCGCGGTTCTGCCTGTCGATGGCGGGCTGACGGCGATGATGGGCGTCCACCGGACCTGAAACGGATAATCCATTGCGCTTCCGTCTCATCCTGGCGCTGGCTCTGACAACGGCTCCGGCGGTTGCCGAGACCGGCGCCTTCCGCGTCGATGGCCTGCCGCGCGGTGACGCCTTGAGCATCCGAGAGACTCCGGACGCCACGGCGCCCGTGCTCGGCCAAGCACCTGAAGGGGCACGCCTGCGAGGCTTCGGCTGCACAAACGAGACGCCGAGCGGCCTCGCATGGTGCCGGGTCAAGGCCGGCCCGATCCTCGGCTGGGCGCGGCGGCGCTACCTTGCGCCGGATTGAGCCGGGACGGCTTTCAGTCGATAAGGCGGCTAGTGTCTCCCACAAAACTCCCGCCGCACTGTCACGATCAGCGCAAGAACCGACTGTGATCGGGAGTTGTGTGAGGCACTCTTATCCATTCCGATCCCTCATTCCCGAGGTGCCGGAGCATTGCGGAGGCCTCGAAGGAGGGCTCCAGATCGCATGCGGGCCCTGAAAGCCCTCCTTAGAGGCCCTCTGTCGCGGGCACCTCAGGACGCGGTGGTGCGAAGGAGGTTCGGGGTCCGAAACGCCCGACGAGAGACGAGAACGATGCAAGCCCTCCAACTCTTCGGTGACCGCGACCTGCGCCTCGGCGAGGTCGATCCGCCTGCCGCTCCCGGAGCGGGCGAGGTTCAGATCCGCGTGCGCGCGGTGGGCTTGAACTTCATCGATGTCTGGGGCTTTCGCGGCATGGCCTTCGCCAAACGCAAGATGCCGCTCACGGTGGGAGCCGAAGCCTCGGGCGAGATCGTCAGCGTCGGCGAGGGCGTGACGGATCTGCGCGAGGGCGACCGCGTGGTGATGTATGGCGCGCAGACCTGCGGCCGTTGCAAGGCCTGCCGGGAAGGGCGCGACAACCTGTGTGAGGACGTCTCCGGCGTCATGGGTTTCCATATCGACGGGTTCGCGCGCGAGCGCGTCACCATGCCGGCACGTCTCGTGATTAAGGTGCCCAATGGGGTGGGCTTCACCGACGCAGCCTGTGCGCCGATCGCTTTCGGCACCGTTCAGCACATGCTGTTCGACAATGCCAGGCTGGAACCCGGCGAGAGCATCCTCGTCCATGCTGGCGGCTCGGGCATCGGCACCGCCGCGATCAAGATGGCCAAGGCCATTGGCTGCACCGTGTTCACCACGGTGGGCGACGACACCAAGGGCGAGATGGCGAAGGCCCTCGGCGCCGATCACGTGATCAACTACCGGGACGAGCGCTTCGAGGGCGAGGTCCGCCGCCTGACCAAGCGAAAGGGCGTCGATGTGGTGTTCGAGCATGTCGGTCCCGACACTTGGAACGGCTCGCTCCTGTGCCTCAAGCGAGGCGGCCGCCTTGTCACCTGCGGCTCCACCTCCGGCGTCTCCACCACCATGAACCTCATGCAGCTATTCCAGCAGCAATACCGCATTACCGGCTCGTTCGGCTGCTCCATGGCCAACATCCGCCAGTCCCTGTCGAAGATGGCCGACGGGATTACGCCGGTGGTGGATACGGTGCTGCCTCTCGCGAACTTTTCACAGGGGCTGGAACGCTTGGAATCGCGCAAGGTGTTCGGGAAAATCCTTGTGGCGATCGATTGACCTATCGTTGGCGCAAGCATGGCTCGCATTCACCTTAGGCTGCCCCTTCTCCAAAAAATGTTCTACACGAGCAAGATAGCCATTTCCGGATAGTCTCGTGCTGCGTCTTGCCCTCGTCCTGAACCGCCATCTACCCCGGATGGCGGGGATCGCTATGATCCCGTTGGTCCGCTGCCTGTTTTGGCTGGCGCAGATGCTGGGGACCGAGCGAGCGAGCCGGATCGGCGGGGCAATTGCGCGGAGGGTGGGGCCGTTCCTGCCGGCGAACCGCATCGCGTTGGCGAACCTCCGCGCCGCCTACCCCGAGAAGGATGAAGCCGCGATCAGGGGGCTGGCTCACGAGGCCTGGGACAATCTCGGCCGGACGGGGGCGGAATACGCCCATCTCGCCACGCTGTTCGATGTCGACCCCGCCGATCCGGCCAGCCAGCGCATGTCCGTTGCCGGGGCGGAACATTTCGAAGCCTTGCGCGATGACGGCAAGCCGGGACTGATCTTCGCCGCCCACCTCGCCAACTGGGAATTGCCGGCGATCTGCGCCGCTCGCTACGGGCTGGAGGCTACGGCGATTTTTCGGCCGCCCAACGATATCGCATCGGCCCGCCTCGTTGCCGAGGTGCGCCGCGAGACTATGGGCGGGCTAGCGGCGGCGGGGCAGGGCGCTGTGTTCTCGATGCAGGGCGTCGTGGAGCGCGGCGGCCATCTCGGCCAGCTCATCGATCAGCATTTCACCCGCGGCGTGGTGGTCGAGTTCTTTGGACGGCCCGTTCTGGTAAACCCACTGCTCGCCAAGCTCGCCAAGCATTACGAATGCCCCGTCCACGGAGTCCGCGTGGTGCGCAAGGACAACGCCCGCTTCCATCTCGAACTCACCCCACCCCTCGACCTGCCCCGCGATGCCAAGGGCGAGATCGACGTGCAGGGTGCGATGCAGGCGATGACCCGCGTGGTGGAGGAATGGGTCCGGGACAATCCCGGCCAATGGTTGTGGATGCACAGGCGCTGGCGTCCAAACATGTTGCCAAAGCCCAAGGTTGTCCCACCGAAACAGTCGGATCCGTCCACGGCCCATCAAGGCAACGTGACTTCCGTTCCGAGCGAAGGCGCTGTCACATAGGCATATGGGCCGATCCGTTGCATGCCTGCGCCGTTCCGCGCTGAGCCTTCTCGCGCTAACACCTTGCCTCTCGCACATGGCGGCCCCGGCACGCGCCGAGCCGCCCCGCGCGGTGATCGAACTCTTCACCAGCCAAGGCTGCAGCGCCTGCCAGCAGGCCTCGCGGATGATGGGGGACTACGCTCAGCAGCCTGACGTCATCGCCCTGACCCTGCCGGTGACCTACTGGGACTATCTCGGGTGGAAGGACGAGTTCGCGACCCCAGCCTTTACCGAGCGACAGCGCGCGTATGCTCTTAGCCATGGCGAGCGCCAGCTGTTCACACCCCAGGCCATCGTCAACGGCGAGCCCTCCCCGGTCAGGTCGGACCGGGCATTCCTCGACCACAGCCTTCGCACGGCACGGCAGGCGAGCGGCCTCACCGTATCGGTGAAGGCAACGGACCAGGGGGACCGTATCGCCATCGATATCGGCCCCGGACGCGGCACCGGCGAGGTCTGGCTGCTACCCATCCTGCGCAGACACAGGACAGCGGTCGCGCATGGCGAGAACAAGGGGCAGGTGGTGGATTACGTCAACGTGGTGCGCGGGATGCACAGGGTCGGAGCCTGGATGGGCCAGGCCGCGCATTTCGATCTCCCGCGCAACCTCGCTCGTTCGGGCAATGCCGACGGCTATGTCGTCGTTCTGCAAAGCGGGACGCTGGCCCATCCCGCCCGAATTCTTGGCGCAACGAAGGGGCCGGGCTTCTAAGCACGCACGGCCGCTGACGTCCTTCGCTGCCTCAACCGACCCATTCTCCGGCCCGCATCACCGGCACAGCGCGGCCCTCGGCGGTGAGGCCATCGACATCGATCTCGGCTGAGCCGATCATCCAGTCGATATGGATCAGGCTGCGGTTTGCGCCACGTGCCGCAAGGTCATCCTCGCTGAAGCCTTCACCTCCATTGCGGAAGCATTTGCTATAGGCCTGTCCCAGGGCAATGTGGCTCGCAGCATTCTCGTCGTAGAGGGTGTTGTAGAACAGGAGCCCGGAAGCCGAGATGGCGGAGGAGGCCGGCACGAGGGCAACCTCGCCGAGGCGGCGTGAGCCCTCATCTGTGTCGAGCACGCGCGCGAGAACGTCGCCGCCCGTGCGGGCCGTCGCCTCGACGATTCGCCCTTCCTCGAACCGGACACGGATGCCATCGATCAGCGTACCCTGGTAGGACAGGGGCTTGGTGCTGGCCACGTAGCCGTCCACCCTCGACTTGTGTGGCGTGGTGAACACCTCCTCGGTGGGAATGTTGGCGTTGCACAAGATGCCGCTGCGCGAGACGGAGGCACCACCGCACCATTCATGATCGTCGGCGAGGCCGACGGTGAGGTCGGTATCCGGCCCCTGAAACCGCAGAGCCGCGAAGCGATGCTCGTTGAGGATTTTGGTGCGGGCGTGGAGAGCATCGTTATGCGCCGTCCACTGGCCCACCGGATCGGATCCATCGACACGCGACGCTGTGAAGATCGCGTCCCATAGGCGGGCCAGGGCTTCGTCTTCGGGGCAATCCGAGAACACGGTCCGCGCCCAAGGGCGAGTCGCCGCCGAGACGATCGTCCAGTTGGTGGCAAAGTTCGCGATGAGTTCGAGGGCCGGCACATAGGCCTTCGAGCGCGAGCGATTGGCGCGGGCGACCTTCTGTGCATTCTGCCCGGCCAGCAACGATGGATCGTCACCGGCGATCGCGAGCCTAGCGGCTCCGTTGCGGAACGCCTCCGCCATGCCGCTGTAGAGCCAGCCGGCCGCAGTATCGAACGCGTCCTCGGGCGCGTAGGCGAAGCGCGCCAGGGTCGCTGCATCGTCGGAATAGAAGGTGGTCACCAGGGACGCGCCGGCCTTGTAGGCCTCAGCGGTGATTGCGCGGGCGAGGGGCGCGGCTTCGAGCGGCGCCGTCATCACCAATTCCTGGCCATGCTTGAGCCCGAGCCCAATGCGGACCGCCACCTCGGCGAGGCGGCCGATCCGCTCGTCGAAGGAGAGGCCGGTCGTGTCAGCCCGAGTGCTCGTCGTCATCACCCTGTCTCCTTAACTCCACCCCGCATAAGCTGCGGGGACGGCGCTCAGCAAGATCGGCATTCGTGACGGCGATTCAAGCGCGAGGCTCGCAGCGAAGCGGTCAGGCCGCACGCGACCAAGTGATTTCACCGAGATTTTCGCGGAAGGCGAAACGCATCAGATGGTCGGCCACCACGTTTTCGAGGCGGGTCAGACCGGCCGGATCGGGAGTCGCGACGCGCATCAGCAAAGCATCGGCCTCTGCCTGGAACGTGCAGACCCGATCCTCGCCGAACGGCACCGTACCGGCCGCTTCCGTGGCTTCCACGGGGAATTTATGGCTCCAATGGCGGCAGAGCTGCTTCAGGTAGCGGCTTGCCTCGGCGGTAGGAACTCTCGCCTGCGAGGTCGGCATCGTCTGGTCTCCTTCGGTCCCTGAAATCCATGGGCACAGCCGGCGCATGGTCGTCATTTAGCTGTGCAGTCCGTCATCGAGAGCGCAATCCGCCTCTCATGAAGAGGTCAGGACCGTTAACGCCACCATAAGACGCTGCAGCGCACCCATGAAGCAATCTCATTGCAATCACGCTTTAGACCGGGATTCGAAGCCGATTTATGGCGCGTCGCGAAGCGGATTGTGGTCCCTTTTTGTGCGTCGCACAATGGGGCGCGTGAACAACGCGGAGAGTGAGCGGAGCGCCCCTAAGGCGAAGTCACATCCCCTACCACCCTCAATTGGGCGGAAGCGTCTGCGGAGGGTCTGCCGACAACGCGACGACCTTCCCGGGGTTCAGGAGATCCTTTGGATCGAGTGCGAGCTTGAGCCGACGCATCAGGTCCAGAGCGACCGGATCGCCGTAACGGCCGAGTTCATCTCGCTTGATCAGGCCGATGCCGTGCTCGGCGGCAATGGACCCGCCCATGCGATGCACGATGTCGTGAACGATCCTGTTGAAGCGCTCCCATTGCTTCAGAAAGGCGGCCTTTTCCATAGCGGGTGGCTGGCTGAGGTTGAAGTGGATGTTGCCGTCGCCGAAATGCCCGAACGCGCAGACACGCAGGCCCGGCATCTCGGCTTCGCATGCCGCGATCGCCGTATCTAGGAAATCGGCGAGGCACGAGAGCGGCACCGAGACGTCGTGCTTGATCGAGCCGCCTTCGAGCGACTGAACGTCGGACAGGTTTTCGCGAAGCGCCCACAAGCTCGCGTTCTGCATTTCGCTCGATCCGATGACAGCATCCTCTACGAGGCCATCCTCGATGGCAGCGGCAAGCGCCGCCTCGAGACCGTCCAGGGCCTCTGCCCCGGTGCGCGTCGTGGACATCTCGACGAGCACGTAGGCCACGTGATCGCCGGGGAGGGGGCGCTGACATGCAGGCCTGTGTTTCAATACGATGTCGAGGCCGAAGCGCGGAATGTACTCGAATGCCGTCAGGTCCTGTCCAGACGCCCGTTTCAGCCCATCGAACAAGGCCAGAGCGTTCTGCGGGGATGACAGGCCGGCAAAGCCGACTGCCCGTGACGAAGGCCTGGGATAGAGTTTCAGCACCGCAGCCGTGATAACTCCCAGTGTTCCTTCTGATCCAACGAACAGGTGCTTCAGGTCGTAGCCCGCATTGTCCTTGCGCAGTGCGCTCAGCCCGTTCCAGACCCGGCCGTTGGCCAACACCACTTCGAGGCCAAGGACGAGATCACGCATGTTGCCATAGGCGAGAACGCCGGTTCCGCCGGCATTGGTGGCGAGATTACCGCCGACCGTGCATGATCCTTCAGAGGGCAGCGACAGGGGAAACAGCATCCCTTGCTCGTCGGCCGCTGCCTGAACCTCGGCGAGCCGGGCGCCGGCCTCGACGGTGATGCTGGCGCTCAGAGGATCGATAGAGCGGATACGCGAAAGGCGGTTCAGGGACAGGACGATCCCGCCGTGAGGTACTCCGCCCCCGACTAATCCGGTATTGCCGCCCTGGGCGACGATGGCGATTCCGGCCTCGGCACAGGCTGTAACCACGAAGGCGACCTCGCCCGTATCGGCCGGGCGGACGACGGCGAGCGCGCTACCGTGGAAGAGGCCGCGCCATTCCACGAGGTAAGGCGCGATGTCCGCGGGCGCCGTCAGGACATGCTTTTCTCCCAAGCGCCCGACGAGACGAGGGAGGAGATCGGCGGATGCGGTCACGGGAAGCTCGAGGCAGGAGATCGAAAAGGTAACGCGAAGCAGGCGAGGCCGGACCGTCACGATGGCGGCGGCGGGCTCTCCTCCTATGATAAGGATCGTGAACCATCTTTGCAGGGCGCGAATCCGCCCCGCAACCGATCCGAGCAAACCGACAGGGGGCGCACAACCGATGCTGTCCGTGATCCCGAACCCTCCCCGCATCACCCTGCCCATCGTGGGCAGTGAGGACTTTTTCCCCGTGCGCCGCGTCTATTGCGTCGGACGCAACTACGCCGCTCATGCCCGCGAAATGGGGAAGGATCCCGACCGCGAGCCGCCGTTCTTCTTCATGAAACCGGCGGACGCGCTTCAGATCGTCCCGGGGGTGGAGCCGGTGGACCATCCTTATCCGCCGCGCACCGCCAATTACCATTTCGAGGTGGAACTCGTCGCGGCTCTCAGACGCGGCGGGCGGGACATCCCCGCGGCCGAGGCGCTCGATTACGTCTACGGCTATGCCGTTGGTCTCGACATGACCCGGCGCGACGTTCAGGACGAAGCCAAGCGCCTTGCCCGCCCGTGGGATCTTGCCAAATCGGCGGACGCCTCGGCTCCCATCGGACCACTCCACCAAGTCGAAGGTCGCGCACATCCGATGCGCGGTGCCATTGCCCTCTCCGTAGACGACATTCCTCGCCAAACCGGCGACCTGTCGGAAATGATCTGGTCCGTCGCCGACCAGATCGCGCTCCTGTCCACCTATTTCGAGCTCCATCCCGGCGATCTCATCTTCACCGGCACCCCTTCGGGCGTCGGCGCAGTCGAGCGCGGACAGGTGATGGAGGCGGCCATCGAGGGCTTCGGTGCCATTCGCCTCAACGTCGTATGATGGGAAACCTCCTCGACCGGCCGCTCGTCCAGCGGCTGTTCCAGCTTGGCGCCCTCGTCACCCGTGGAATGACCCTTGGCGTGCGTGGCATCGCCCTCGACCCGCGGGGACGCGTCTGCTTGGTACGCCACACCTATGTGGGGGGATGGCACCTGCCCGGCGGGGGCGTCGAAATTGGCGAGAACGCCGTCGAGGCCATGGTTCGCGAATTCCGTGAGGAGGCCGAGATCGTGGTGGAGGCAGCGGATACGCTACGCCTGCACGGCTTTTACCGCAGCACCGCTGCCGCGGGCCGCGACCACATCGCCGTCTACGTTGCTCCCGCCTTCGCCCTCCGCGGATCGAAGGCGCCCGACCGGGAAATCGCGCAGCGCGAGTTTTTTGCTCTCGACGCTCTGCCTGAAGCCACGACGCGAGCCACCCGACAGCGCCTCGATGAAATCATCCATGGGCGCCCTCCGGCGGCAACGTGGTGAGGACGCGGGAAAGTTGCCCGCCGGCAAAAGAACCGCAAAACAGCCCTTGCCACGCCCGTCGGAATGTTGTTTAGAGACGCCGTCCGGGGCCGCCGGCGGATCTTCTCCTCCAGCGGCTCGGCATAGTGAGCGGGTGTAGCTCAGGGGTAGAGCACAACCTTGCCAAGGTTGGGGTCGAGGGTTCGAATCCCTTCGCCCGCTCCAATTCACTCGGACAGATTTGGACGCGATTACAGCGCGTTAGCAGAGGCCACCTTCGGGTGGCCTTTTGCGTTCCTGGGGGTGTGGTCCCGTAATTGGTCCCGAAACGGGCTAAAACTCCGCTCGGGATGGGCCCGGCAGGGTGGAAGGCGATCGGCGGTCCCGATTGAAACGGGGCCGGCCATTCGGTCGCAGGCCGACGCTCTCACGCGCCATGGACAGTCCCAAGCCAGGAATTTCCGACCTCGTGTGCGCTGTCGCACATGGACGGTTTTCAGCCGATCGAGGGATTTCGGCGCCGGCCACCCGGATTCCCGCGGGCGGCTAAATCCTGCGTCAGGGGGCGAGCCTGCCGAGATCCTCAAGGTCCTCCGGATCCGGCGGCGCGAGGATCTCGGGTTGGGCTTCCAGCAGCGGCCCGACCGCGGCCGCGATCTCCCGCTTGTCGAGGAGACGGTAGGCCCCGTCGCGCAGCAGGATGACGGCTGGGGCGGGCTTGAGCTTCTTGGCCCCCTTCTCGGGCGTCAGGTACACGCCGTCGTACCCGGGGGGGCCGGGCTTGAACCACACCACGAGGGCGTCCGGCGTCTGCCGCCTGAACCAATCCGACGTTGCGACCCAGGCCGCGCAGGCCTCCTTGGCCACGCGCTTCCGGTTCACGTTCGACAGCTGGGACGCCAGGAACAGCGCGTGCCCGGCGAGCTCGCCAACCGGCAGGGGCGTGAACACGATCTCGCCGGGGGGAGCGTCGACCCGGGTGAAGGTCTCGATGATGGGTTCGGGTTTGGCGTCGGGCATGTCCGCATGATGCGGGCGAGCCGTTAACCGCCCGTCAGCCGGCGGAGCGGGCGGCCTCCCGGGCCCGGCGCTCCGGACCCAGCTTCCTCGCCAGGTCCGCCGGCCGCTGGGCCCGCACGAAGCCGCGGGAGACCTGCCCCGAGAGCTCGGCCATCTCGATCAGGGCGTCACCAGGCGCCCGCCTCAGGGCGTCCCTCGCGTCGCCGTCGGCGGCCTCCATGTAGGCCCGCTCCATCTCGTCCACGAGGACCTCCATTGATTCGCATATGAGAACGAATGAAGAACAAATTGGTGCGGGAGTCGATCCCTGGACGCGACGTTTCGGCCCTCAGTCAGACGAACCAGCTGACCACCAGTGCGACCCCGATGCCGAGGCCGACCTGCAGAACGGTGGAGCGCAGGCGGTCGATCGCTGCGGTGAGGTTGGCGGCATCCAGGTTGGGGGCGGGATCCGCGGGAGCCTGAGGCGGCGGCCCCTGTTCCGGCACCCCATCATCCTCGTCGACCTTCGGCTGCGGCGCATCGCTCCAGCTGAGATGGCGGACCGTGCCGCGGGCCACCTCTGGGCTCTCGCTCGCGTGGTCCGCGTGGGGAGCCAGATACCAGGTGACCCCGTAGCCGGGCGGCGTGTGCTCATCGCCCTTCATGATCCAGAGATCGAGCTTCACGCCGAGGTGGAACGACGGCATCTCGCCAGCGCGGTAGGCCGCGAGCATCGCGGCCATGTCCATCTCGGGGATCCAGCACTCCAGGAACCAGGCATCCTCGCTCTTGAACTCCCAGTCACCGGCGATGAAGCCGAGCACGCTGGTGAACGGGGTGTAGCCGTTGCCGTCCTCCTGGGGGATGGCGGGCCGGATCGTCACGGGCAAGACCCGGCAGGTGTCGCCCCATCCCGCGAGCCGGACGGTGTCCCTCCGGATCGTGGCCATCCCGGAGATCTGAGGTGTTCGGCTGATGGTCCCGTAGTCCGTGGAGACGGCCTGTCCCATCTTGAGGTTCGAGACCTCGACCCAGAGGGTTCGATAGGGGTCGTGGTGCCACTCTCCCTCGACCTCCGGGATCGCCATCGTCCCGTCCGTAACGATCGATTTCAGCCGCGCGCGCTTGTCCTGTCTCGCCATCTGCCCCCCGAGGTTGAGGCACTCTCGCGGGCTGGCGACGCCCCGTCCAGGGTTCCCGTCCTTAGGCCTGCCTGCGTCCCACGCGGCGCCGGTCGTTGCGGGCCTCCCGCTCCACGGTGTGCCCGATCCACCGGGCGAGCGCGTCCCGGATCCGGGACTCCCGCTCGGCCGGGCCGTCCCCGGGATCCGCGGCGATGATGCACTCGACCGTCCGGGTTGCCCCCCGGGCGAGCTCGTCGATCGTGGACTGCCTCACGGGGTGACCTTCACCAGCGTCAGCCGCGATGCGTTGGCCGCGAGGTGCGACCGCCAGGCCTGCGCGTGCACGCGCCTCGCGAAGCGGACACCGCCAACCTTCTCCGGTATCGCCGAGAGTGGGGGCGGGGGTCCTCCGTTCGGTCCCACCAGTTCCTCGACCGCCTCGCGCAGGACGACCTCCCGCCGGGTCGGCCACATATCGTCGCGAGCCTGTCGGAATGCCTCGTGGTGGCCGGCGAACGTGGCGGCGGCGACGGCGCTCCACCAGAAGGCCTGCTCGGCCGGCCAGTTCCGGATCATCGCGTTCCCACAATCCTGAGGACGATCGCCTGGGGCATCGGGCGCTCGGCGTGACGGGCCATCATCGCCAGCATGGCGAGGCCCTCAGCCTGGTTGAGCAGCAGGGCGGCCGCCTTGTCGACGGCGTCCCGAGCGGCGGCGATCTTTGCCTCGGTGGTCGTTGTCTCGGTCATGCCGCGTCCCTCTTATTCCAGGACCACTCCATCGACGGGGTGAACCTCCGCATCAGGGCGTTCTTCGCGACCCGGACGCGTCCCCGGTTGCGACGCCGGGCGCGTCGGGACAGGGGCTTGCCGATCGAGGGGCGCATCGCCTCGGTGCGGGCCTCCTTCGTCGCCAGGTTCTCCAGGACCTGGCGCCAGAAGTTCGGGAGGAGCTCCCGTGGCATGCCGTGCCGCATGAGAGCGACGTCGCGATCGTACGCCCCACGCTGGGCCTCCAGCAGCGAGGAGGCGGTCCCTATCTCAGGGTGGACCACGGCCATCCGGGGTGGCGCCAGGCGGAAGGGCGTCTCGGTGTAGATGCGCATGGCTCAGGACTTCCGTCCGTTCACGTGAGCCTGGAGACGGCCCAGCCCGGCGCTGATCCAACGGCCGGCGTCGAGCATCCCGAGGGCGAATTCCGCCCCCATGGCCGCCCCCTACCTGGCCGCATGCGCAGCCGCAGGATCTCCCTCCCGCCATGTCCGGCGGGAGATCAGCGCCTCCAGCGTACCGGCCGAGGCGTCGCAGTCGGCTTGAGCCGCCAAGCGCCTGGCTGCCCGCGGGATGGCGTGTGCCGGCAGGCCTGAACGCCGGAGCTGTCGGCGGATGCCGCGCTCAGACTTGGTCATGCCGGCCTCCGTGCCTTGGCCTCGGCCGCCCGGCGCTGCTCGGCGAGCAGGCCGTCGAGGCTGTCCCGGAGCGCCCGGACGAGCGTCATCCCGTCGATGTCGTCGGGGTCCGTGCAGGCCTCGGCCTCGCGCAGGGCGGCCCGCACCGCGGCGATGTCGTCCTCAATCGCGACGTGGCGCTTGGGCGCCTCGCCACCCAGCTCCTTGACCTGCGCCATCCCATTTCCCCCATCGAATCCGTGCAAATGGGAGTCTGCCACGGATCGAAGATTTCCACTGGACGGCGTCCGAAAATTCGCGCAGCCGGCTGAGTCGCAGGGGGTTCCTTGCATGCCGATCAGGTACGCTCAGGGCATGAGCATCTTCGACCTTGGCGAGTCCCTCGCCCTTGCGCGGCGCCACCGCCGGCTCTCGCAGCGGGCCCTTGCGGCCAAGGCCGGCGTCAGCGTCGAGTGGGTGTCCCGCTTCGAGCGCGGTGACAGCATGGAGCCATCGATGCACCGCGTGATGCGATGCCTCCATGTGCTTGGGCTGGACCTGCGGCTGTCGACGTACAACCAGGGCCGGCCCAGCCTCGACGACCTCATCGCGCAGGACGAGGAGGCCGATAGCAGCCCGGCGCTGAAGGCGGCGCTAGGGCTTGGTTAACCCTAGGAACGCGACTCGGTCCGCAACGGCTGCACATAACTTGCACCCTGAGCCGGCTTGGCGCATAACGGCGTCACACCGGAGATGACGTCGATGATCTGCCCTCGCTCGAAACGGATGCCCTGCCTGACCGCCTGAGCCCTGCTCGGCGCGCCCCGCGTGCACTCCCGTTCCAGCGAGATCCCCATGACCGACGACGCCTCTCGGGCGCGCGCCGCTGCCGTCCAGGCCGCCCGTGCCACGCTCCTCGACTCCACCGCCCTGACGGGGCCCCGCCAGCCCGAGGCTCCCATCGGGCCGCGTGCGAAGGCGTTCGGCGGCGAGCACGTGCGGTACGACGCCCGCGTCGACGCCGGCCTGGCTCTCGCCCGGTTCCTCGGCGAGGAGCCCCGGCTCCCGGCCGCGCTAGTCCGGCAGCTCGGGCAGACCCGGCGGGACGTCAGCATCGCCTCCCTGCAGAAGGTGGAGGCGGCGCTGCGCGGGCACGCCAACGCGGAGACCACGTCGGACGCGGGCCGGAACGCCGCGGCGCTGCTGGCGGATGACCTGCTTTTCGCACAGGCGGCGCTGGGGTCCGCCAAGGCGGCGGCGTGCTGCAGCTCGATCTGCTTGCGCCTGGCGCTGGCGTCGGCCTCCAACGGGCATCACGCCGCCGCTTGGCTCGCCCTGCGGAACGCCCTTCGATACTGCGGCGATGCCACGGAGGAGCTGGACGAGGCGGGGTACGTTTCCGAGGACCTGGCCAGCAGCCTGGCGCCGTACGACAACCACGTGGCCCGATTCGCCGAGACGCTCGCGATCATCGCGGCGGCGCACCGGCAGATCGGCATCGAGGAGGACCTCGCCCGCGGTGGCGCCGGCGGCACCGCCAAGGACTGGGTCGACGCGCAGGCGGACGGCCTCGCCGCGCTGGCGCAGCTGGACTGGCCCCTCGGCGACGGAGGCTGGAGGGACCGGGCGGCGCGCGCCACCCCGACGCTCGTCGTCCTAGCCAAGGGGGCCTTGGACCACCTACCCGGTTCCGAGACCACGGGCTCATCGCGGACGTCGCGGGGGTCCACGCCGCGCGCGGAGTTCAACACGCTCGCCGGGGAGGCCCTGCCGCTCGTCCATGGCGTCGATGTCGTGGCCGTCGGCAAGCTGCTCGACGCGCGGTTCCCGTGGTTCACGGACCTCACCGCGCTGCTGCTGCGGGACCTCGCCAACGGGGGTGTAGCCCGGCTGCGGAACACTCTCGCGGTGTCGCCGCCGGGCAGTGGGAAGACGAGCTACCTGCAGGTGTTCTGCGAGGCGGCCGGGATCCCGTGCGTCCTCTACAACGCCGCCGGCGTCGCCGACGCCGCGTTCGGAGGAACCTCGCGCCAGTGGAGCACGGGGCGCGCAAGCGTCCCGTTGCAGACGATCCAGCGGCTCCGCGTCGCCAACCCCGTAATCATCATCGACGAGATCGAGAAGGCGGGTACGAGGTCGGAGAACGGGCGCCTCACGGACTCCCTGATCGCCCTGCTGGAGCCGGTAGGGAGCCGCGCCTTCCACGAGGTCTATCTGGAAACGAACGCCGATCTGAGCGGCACCCAGTTCCTGGCGACGGCCAACGGGACGGGAGCCGTCCCCGGCCCCCTCCTGGACCGCTTCCGCGTCGTGCACGTCGGCCTTCCCAAGGCCGAGGACCTGCCCGTCGCGGCGGCCAACCTCGTCGCCGAGCTCCGCGACGAGCGTGGCCTCGACGCCGGCTGGCTCCCCGACCTCGACGGCGACGAGCTGCATCTGCTGGCGCGCGTGTGGAAGGGGGGCAGCCTGCGCCCGCTCCGCCGCGCCGTGACGACGCTTCTCGACGGCCGCGAGACCCTCGCCCGTCGCCACTGACACCTCATCACTGAAGGAGACCCTCCATGTCCGACGCACGCCCGAATGCCGCCCCGGCCGCCTCCCTCGACGAGGCGATCCTCTCCCTGCGCGCCCGCCGGGAGACGAGCGACCTCCGCTTGGAGGCCGAGTTCTCAGGCCTGTCTGTACTCCACCTGGCGCGGCGGGCGCAGGCCCTCGGCCGCCTCGGGCCCTGCGACGTCGACCGCCTCGTCCAGGGCGTCGTCCGCCTCGTCGACGCCCTGCCGGGCACGCGCGGAGACAGGGCGTGAAATCCGCGCGCGGCCCCCCTCTGCCCACCCCGCATCCTGACAGGAGACCCCCATGCTCATCGACGAATTCCGCGTCATAGCCGACGACGCCGTGTGCCGGCATCCCGGGCACGTCGACGTTGTACCCACCGGCGTCAGCCCGTCCCCGCACGGTCCCCTCGTGACGTGGACGGGCGGCAGCGTGCTCCCCCGGCAGGACAACGGCAGGACAGTGGCGCCGCCCCCCGCGCAGGACGTCCTCCGCGTCCTGGCGCGCACCCTCGCCCTGCGCTGGCAGACCGGCCGCGCCGTCGTCCCGGACGACTGGGACGCCACCCTGCGGGCGCGCCACCCGAGGACGTTCGAGGACGGCGGGCCGTACTCGGGTGGCGGGTGGCGGTGGCTATGGGAAGCGGGCGCGAGCCTGATCTCCGAGGCCGGCGCGACGGGATTCCGCACGACGCAGACCAAGGAAAAGTTTGCGCAAGCGCGATGGTATTACTCCATCGAAGGCAAGACTAGGAAGGCGATGCGCAATGAAGTCAACACTATAGTTGACTGCGTAGAGCACCTGTCGGCCTTCATCTGCGAGACGTGCGGAGCGCCTGGTCGGATCCGGCACGGAGGCTGGTCGAAGGCCTGCTGCGACGCCCATGCCGCCGGGAAGAAGTGACGTCTACCGCAACCTGACGCGCCGGCTCTGGTCCGTGCGCGTCGGCGGCCGGGTCGTCGGCCACGTGCCGGCGATCGTGCTTGCCGACGTCGTCCTCCGGGCGTCGGAGGCGGGCAGGCTGCGGTGCCTCCGGACGGGGGCCCGGGACGTCCACGCGTGGGCGACCGGCACGGTGGCCGAGGGGGACCGGCCGCCCTCGGCGCAGCGGCTTCGGTACGGGCTCTGGTGTCCCGGATTTAGGACGAACGGCCTCCTGGTCACCCGGGCGGCGCAGGTGTGGTTCGAGGCCGACGGGTCGGCGTGGTGCGTGGGAGGGTGGGATGCTGAGAGCCTGGATTTTCAGTGACGTGCACGACGACGCCGACTGCTGGGAGGGCCCGGCCGTCCCGCCGTGCGACGTGGCGATCATCGCCGGCGACGTCGCCGACGGCCTGACGCGGAGGTCCATCCCCTGGCTCGCGGCGTGCGTCGTGCCCTTCGTGCGGCGCGTCATCTACGTCCCCGGGAACCACGACTTCTACGCGTCGAGGTGGCAGAGCGAACTCGAACGCGGGCGCGAGGCCGCGGCCGCCGCCGGCATTCACATCCTCGCCGTCGGGGAGACCCTCGACATCGAGGGCGTGCGGTTCGTCGGGGCCACGCTCTGGACGGACTATGAGCTCCTCGGCGAACCGTTCCGCGTGTTGGCGCAGTCAACGTGCGGGGACCGCGTCGGCGGAATGCGGGATCATCGGCAGATCCGGACGCGGCTCCCGTCGGGCGAGACGAACGCTTTCCGGCCACCGATGGCCGCGGCCGCGCACGTTGCCCAGCTCGGCCGGATCGAGCGCGCCCTAGCCGAGCCGCACGCGGGCCCGACCGTCGTCGTCACGCACCATGCGCCGCATCCCGCGTCGCTGGGCAGGCAGGGTCCGTTGCAGGCGATCGATGCCGCGTACGCCTCGGACTGCAGCCGCGTCCTCGAAGGGGAGCACGCCCCGGATCTCTGGATCCACGGGCACATCCACCGGTCCGCCGACTACCGGATCGGTGGGACCCGCATCCTCGCGAACCCGCGCGGCCGCCGGGGCGAGAACCCCGCCTTCGACCCGTCCCTAGTCCTGGAGATCTGACATGCGTGCGCTCGCCATCCTCGCCCTGCTCGCTGGCCCGGCCGGGGCGGACCCCTACCAGCCCGCCCCGGGCCTCTACTGCCCCGAGGGGGCCGACGTCCCCGCCATCGTCGTCGGGCCCGCCCCCGGCGAGGTCGGCATCGATCTGATGGAGTGCCACGGGGCGAGGATCTCAGGCGGCCGGGTGACGGCCTCCCGGTGCTACGGCAACGGGGGCCGGCCGGTCCCCTACGAGGCGGAGCTCAGCCTCCTGCCCAGCGGCGTGCTGCTGCACGACGGCGTCCGGTACCGGCGGCGGCCGTCCGGGGGGCCGTGCCCGTAGGCCACCGAGCGCCTGGATCGGGGGGTGCTGCAGCGCGCTCCACGAGCGAGGCCGGATTTCGCTCGCGGTGTAACGCCGATCGCGCGGACTGAAACGCGCGAAAATATGCTGAGAGCGTGCCGAAACCGTGCGCAGGCGTGCCCGGGCCGGGTTGCCAATGATACCGAACCGGCCTTCGCTCCCATTTCGCTGCACCAGATTTCAGTCACGAAAAAGGGGCCCGGTCACCCGGGCCCCTCGTCACCACTCAGAGTCTGAGGGGTGTCAGTCGAACAGGTCGGGCTCCCGTGCGGCCCGCCAGTCGACGGAGACGCAGAGCTCGCGTCCGTAGTGGAGGATGCCCTTCGACGTCATCTTTGGCGTCGCACGGGGCTTGCCGCCGTACTCCTCGATCCGGACGCGGAACGGGGCACGGTCGATGAGGTCCTGCCGGGGGAGGTTCGACCTGTTCAGATCCAACAGGTCGCCGCGCTCCTTCAGCCAAGCGATGAACTTGTTCGGCTTTTGCCCGAGGGCCTTGCCACCGGCCTGGAGGCTGTAGAGATCCTCGCTCTCGGTGAACCGCTCGACGCACTCCACCGCCGGCAGGGCCCGCTGTACCTGCCGCTGCGAGGCGGTGAGCTGGCGAGAGGTGTCGATGAGCTCCTGGTCTGTGATGACGAGGCGCTCGACGAGGGCGTCCTCCCGATCCATCCGGGCCAGGAGCATCCTCCTCAGCACCCTGTTCTCGTCGAGGTCCTCGGGGATCGCGACCGGCGTCGGGGCGGGTGCCACGGCGTAGGAACCGGTCCGCCGGATCTCGGGGAGGACCTCGTTCATCGCCCACCGACGGAACCGCCATGCCGTCGCGCCCTTCACGAGGGCACGCTGGCTGCGCATCAGCAGGGTGTAGAGACCGCCCTCGGTGATGACCAGGACCTCGCCCTGGGGATGCCCTAAGAAGATCTTAGCCCTCTCGTCCTCGTCGAGCGCCTTGAGCGAGACGGACGGGTTCGAGAGGCGGGCGGCCTTGCAGACGTCGGCGCCGACGAACCAGGGCTGCCCGTCGATCTCCACGACGCGGATGTCGTGGTTGTCGAAGCGGAAGATCGAGATCGCCGGCGCGGCCGGGATGCGGACGATGGCGTTCACGCGCGCCTCCCGTCGGTGGCGAGGGGTACGGCCACGAAGGCGATGTTCGGGGGCAGTAGGCCGGCGATGTCCCGTGCGGTCTCGGGCGCACCGATGACGATGCCCCGCTCGTACTGTCTGTTCCCGGCCAGGCATTCGACCATGTCGTGCAGGTCGCTCACGACGGCGGCCCGGCAGACGTAGACGCAGGGCACGTCCTTCCCGTCGATCAGGACGTGCCAGAAGGCCCGGGCGAACGGGCGGACTTTGCTGACCTCGGCGCCCGGCAGAAATGCGCCCGGGTCCCGGCGGAAGATCGCCTCGCGCGCCTTGTCGTTCTTCCCGCCCGGCGCGTCGTCGCCGGTCACCAGGAGGAGGCGGTCACGCGCAGCGGCTTTGGCGGCCTCGATCCGGAGCTCGATCGTACCGAGGACGCTCCTGCGCAGCATCGGGAACGCCGGCTCGGCAGTGCGCTCCAGGAGGAACGACCGCGCCGCGTGGGGATCCTCGACGCTCATGGCCGCCGCGATCTCAAGGACCGAGGCCTCCTCGAAGCGCTCGGCGTACTGCGAAATTCCCTGGGCGAGGGACGCGGCGAGGCTACCGTTCGGGGCGGTCGTGGTGGTAAGGTGGGTGCACGGTTCGGTCACGGGGATGCTCCTGTGGCTGACCAGGCCTCGGCGGCGTTCGCGCGCTTCCGGGGCCATTTTTTTCGCCAGTGGATCCGGCGATGTCGGCACGAATCGGAGGATATCACCTTCTTCTGAGAACGCGAGTCGATGTGCCGTCATTGCACGTTTCGGGCGCTTTGGTGATAATGGCCTTCCATCGAATCCGGCTCGGAGTGCCTCGTCGTGTATCCCTCCCCAATGCAGCTGCGCGCCGCGCGGACCCTCGTCGGCCTGACGCAGGACGAAATTTCCCGACGCGTCGGCCTGTCCCAGAGGACCATGGTCGCCGTCGAGATGAGGAAGTCGTCCCTGAGCGCGCTCCACTCCGTGATGGGGTTTTACGCCGGCTTGGGCATCAGCTTCTCAGGCACGCCCGACTACACGGTGCAGACCGTCACCTACACGCAGGCGACGCCTCCGGACGTGCCCCCGATCCCGGACACGTAAGGGAATGTCTGGCGGGCGGTGACCTGCGCGCGGCGCGGTTCGCTGCCGCGATGAGTTTGCCTCGGTAGCGCCCGCCCCACCGTGCCAGGACGCTCTCCACGCCCTCGCTCGCCAGCGTGGCCCGCACGGCGGCCGCGGTTGGGGTGGGCCTCAGCCGACTCTCCCAATCCTCCTCGTGGACTAAGCGGACCGCGCGAATCGGTCAGGTGTAGTCAACGGGCACGGATGCGTCCCCAAGGGCGGCGCAAGCCGATCGGCATGCCCGGTAGGTCGGGACAGGGTCGGCGAGGATGCCGACTCGCAGCAGGCCTGCGAAGGTGAGTAGGAACGCCTGGTCACTGGGCATCACGCCTCGGCTCCGATCCTACCGGCGTCGATGTGCTTCACGGCCGACAGGGCCCGCTCCAGGGCCGCCGCGAGGTCATCGGGTAGACCCCGATCGGGTTAGGAGTTCGAGCCACCAGCTCACCAAGCTGTTCGCGGATTCGATATGTCCTCACGGCATCAGGCGACGGCCGCATGCGAGCACAAATAAATTTTCGACCGCATTAGAGCCCCGTGGAGCCGTCCACGGGGCTCGTTGGCTGAATCCTCCGGTGCCTCGAAGTTAGGCCGTGGGCGAGGCTGAAATCGATGCTTTACCCCCGTGAGATCATGCACCCCGTCGGGGCGGTAGAACTACTGGTCTCGCGAAGTATATCAGTGGATCTCCAAAGCACAGACCCATAGACTAAGGCTAATTTCGAGCGGATCATCGGTCCCGACACGGCGGTGTGGTGCCTGACGTGTCGATGGATACGACATGCTCAACACGGCACAGGCGCGCGACCGCGCCCTCGATTTCCACTGGCGCATCCCGGAGAACATCCTCTCGGCCGCCGGCATCCCCGACATCCCCGATCGCAGGCAGGACGTCGCCAGGCGCAGCGTCCTCGCGGCCGCGTGCATCGCGGCCGACATGGCGCCCGGCGAGGATCGCTGGGTCAGCTACTCGCGCCGCAAGGCGTTCTACGCCGGTCAATCGCGGTACATGGGCCTGCCCTACACCTACGACCGCGTGCTCGCCGCCGTGGCTGAACTCGTCGAGCTCGGGCTGATCGAGGAGGTCCGGGCCCGCCCTGGCGACCACCTCTCCACCGGGATGCAGAGCCGCCTGCGTGCGACCCCCGACCTCGTCCACGCCTTCCGCGACGCGCCCTTCGAGTACGAGACGCGCCGCTGCCGCCTCATCCTCAAGGACGAGGCCGGCGACGTCATCGGCTACGACCCGACACGTCAGACGCGACGCCTGGAGGCCGAGCTCGACCGCATCAATGCCTACCTCGGCAACGTCTCGGTCACGATGCCGACGGGCGACGGGTGGGAGCACGCCACGCGCGTTGTCCGGGCCCGCAACGACCGCAAGGAGAAGGGGACGTGGGCCAGCGTCGTCCCGACCCCGAGCCCCGAGGTTTACCGCGTGTTCGGCCGTGGCCGTTGGGACCGCCACGGCCGGCTCTACGGATGGTGGCAGAACCTCCCCAAGGGACGCCGCCGGGAGCTCCTCATCAACGGCGAGGCGGCCTTCGAGCCGGACTTCGCCACCCTCCATCCGCGGATCCTCTACGCAGCCCGTGGTCACGTCTTGCGCCACGATCCCTACGTCACGGGAACATTCCCCCGTGACGAGGGCAAGCTCGCCCTCAACGTCGCCTTGAACGCGAAGACCATGAACGCGGCAGCGGCGGCCATTATGGACAAGGACGACTGGGAGCACGGCTGGGACTACACCCGCGGCCTGCTCAAGGCCGTCGTGGCGCGGAACACCCCCATCGCCGCAGACATCGCTGCAGACCGTGGGATCCGCTGCATGGCCGTAGACAGCGCCATGGCGGTGGATGTCCTCAAGGCCTGCGAGAAGGCGTCCATCCCCTGCCTGCCCGTCCACGATAGCTTCATCGTACCGGCCTCCAAGGGCCCGTGGATGGAGGCCAAGATGGACGAAATCCTGACGGGCGTTCTCGGCGCTGTAACCCGTTCTCCCTCAACGATAATCGGGTGATTGGTTCCACATATGGGCCCCTGGGCCCCCGTTGTCCCCTTGGGCCCGGGCCTCCTGGTTCCCCGCGGGTCGTCATCCCGCCGTCGTCCCCCTGCTACCTTCCCCGTCGCTGCCGCCCGCCCCGTTCCCTGGTGTAGCTCACTACCGTGACGTTCTGCGCCGCCCTCCCTGGATGTGGCTGGCCGTCGACGCTCAGGGGGGGTCGTAGGAATGGCTCTACCCCCTACTGGACCGCCGTTGTTCCAAGTCTAGAACCGCCGCTTACCCCTTGCTAGACCGTCGTTATTCGCCCTCTTTTTGCTTGTCCGATGCTGTTCGGTGGGGTATATTCTAGGCTGTCGACGTATCCGTCGTCCTCGCGATGCACCACATCCTGAGCGCACCCTCCGGCCCCCGGGGTCGGGGGGTGTTATGTTTCAGGGCCCCACGTGACGTTCACCCCCTTAACGCCCCCGGTCCACGCTATCTCACATGGTTAGTCTCTCCCTCGACGTCATCTGCGACGCGGTCGGCGCCTGGCTGTGGCTCAGGTAGGCCCAACAGGCCGATGGCTACTGGCTCGATCCGAACGCTCCGGCTCCGCCCGACGCGGCCGCTGTCCTGGCCTACGCATACGAGGCGCACCTAGCGGCCGAGGCGGGCGGCACGACGTGGGACGGCTGGGCGGTCGCCGTCAACGAGCGGGCCCTGACGCGCACGCTAAGCGAGGTCACCGCGACGCTGCTCGACGCCCGGAAGGACAGCGACCCGTGGACGTTCGCCGACGGGGTAGATCGGCCCCTCACGAACGACCGCTTGAAGGTGCTGAGCCTGCAGATCCGGAGGCACATTGGCGTCTGTCTGGCGGTCTACAACCAGGTCGCCGCCGGCATCGGCGCCGGCGCCATCACCACCGCGGAGGTCGACGGCGCCTTCGCCGACGTCGACGCGATCGTCTTGAAGGCGGCGTCGTGACCATCCCACTCCTGGCCATCCTCGCTCGCCGCCTGACCGCGTCGACCCTCTCCGAAGTGGCGGTGCTGGAGACAGCGACGCACGGGACCGTCCGGACCTGGGCGGGGTTCGTTCGGCGCAAGGCCAAGGAGGACGTGATGCCTAGCGAAATTTCTGCTCCTGACTGCGGAGCCGATCGCCTCCATCGCCGAGGCCGACGCGCCGGGCACGGACGTCCGCGACCTCGTCTACGTCTCGGGGACGCTCCACTCCGTCCGGTCCCCCTCGCTGACCGAGGCGGCATGCGGAAGCTCCAGCTGAGCCTAGTGAAGCTGACCGCCGTCGACGTTGGCGAAGGATCCGTCCACGTCGCGATCGTCGGCGCCCCGACGAGACGGCCCCCGTGGTCGCCATCGTGGCGGCCGACGTGCCCCAGCGCTCAGACTCTTGTGCTTACGGTCGTGGAGCCCTTGAAATAGGGATCGCTATCCTACCGGGCGAGGCGATGGCGTAGAAGAGGTCGGCGTGGACGTGCAGATCAGGAGGGTCGCTTCACGAACCCGATGTCGACGGCGACGGCCTTGAGCCTTTCGGGCTCGCGCTCCTTGCGTTCCGAATACCGGTCGACGAGGTAGTCGGATCGCTCGCGCGTGAGGAGCGTGAACTTCATCAGCTCCTCGCAGACATCGACCACCCGGTCGTAGAGCGGACCCGGCTTCATCCGGCCGGCGTCGTCGAACTCCTTGTACGCCATCGGGACCGAGGACTGGTTCGGGATGGTGATCATCCGCATCCAGCGACCGAGCACGCGGAGGCTGTTGACCGCGTTGAACGACTGCGAGCCGCCGGAGACCTGCATCACGGCGAGCGTCCGCCCCTGCGTCGGGCGCACCGAACCCTCCGAGAGCGGCAGCCAGTCGATCTGGCTCTTGATGACCCCGGTCATGGCGCCGTGTCGCTCGGGGCTGACCCAGACGTGGCCCTCCGACCAGATCGAGAGGTTTCGGAGTTCCTGGACCTTCGGGTGATCGGCCGTGGCGTCGTCGGGCAGCGGCAGGCCGTGCGCGTCGTAGATCCGCACCTCGCCGCCCATCGCCTCCAACAGGCGCGCGGCCTCGTAGGCGAGGAGGCGGCTGAACGAGCGCTCACGGAGCGATCCGTACAGGATCAGGAAGCGCGGGGCGTGGGTGAACGGTGTCTTCACGTGCAGGGCGTCGGTCGTCGGGACCACGAAATGCCCCTCGCTCAGGTTCGGCATTCCATCGGCGAAGGGCTGCAGGGGCTTGTCCAAGACGTTTCGTTCCTCTACGTTTCAACGATGGTTGAGATATTGACATCATGATGGACGAACGGCAAGCCGTGGCGGCCTTCGCGGCCCTCGGCCAGGAGCATCGCCTGCGCATCGTGCGCCAGCTCGTCACCGCCGGGCCGGAGGGCATGGCGGCCGGCATGCTGGCCGAGGCGGTCGGCGTGTCCGGCACCAACCTGTCGTTCCACCTCAAGGAGCTCAGCCATTCGGGGCTGGTCACCTCCCGGCGGGAGGGGCGCTCGATCATCTACAGCGCCGCCTACCCGGACCTGTCCGAGCTCATCCAGTTCCTGATGCGCGACTGCTGCCAGGGACGCCCCGAGGTCTGCGCCCCGGCTGTCGCTGCCCTCGCCGCCTGTTGCACGGAGACCGCCTGATGGACGTCGTGATCTACCACAACCCGGATTGCGGCACGTCCCGCAATACCCTAGCCCTCATCCGCAACGCCGGCATCGAGCCGCACGTGGTCGAGTACCTGAAGACGCCCCCAAACCGGACCCTGGTGCGCCAGCTTGCCGAGCGGGCGGGCGTGAAGGTCCGTGATCTGCTCCGTGAGAAGGGTACGCCCTTCGGCGAGCTCGGCCTCTCGGACCCGAGCCTGACGGACGATCAGCTTCTGGATGCCATCGGCGAGCATCCGATCCTGCTGAACCGCCCCTTGGTCGTCACCCCACTGGGTGTTGCCCTGTGCCGCCCCTCCGAGGCGGTCCTCGACCTCCTTCCCGCCCAACAGGGCGAGTTCGTCAAGGAGGATGGCGAGCGCGTCGTCGACGAGCACGGGCGCCGCGTCGCTACCGCCTGACCCGCCCTGAAAGACCAAGAACAAGAAACGGTCCCGATGCTCGCCCTCGCCATCTTCGTGGTCACCCTCGTCTTCGTCATCTGGCAGCCGAAGGGGTTCGGGATCGGATGGAGCGCCCTGATCGGGGCCGCGGTCGCGCTCGCCACCGGGGTCATCCACCCCGGGGACATCCCGGTGGTCTGGCACATCGTCTGGGACGCCACCTTCACCTTCGTCGCCCTGATCATCATCTCGCTCCTGCTCGACGAGGCCGGCTTCTTCCACTGGGCGGCGCTGCACATCGCCCGCTGGGGTGGGGGTCGGGGACGGCTGCTGTTCCCGCTGGTAATCCTGCTGGGGGCCGCGATCGCGGCGGTGTTCGCCAACGACGGCGCGGCACTGCTGCTCACCCCCATCGTGCTCGCCATCCTGCTCCGGCTGAACTTCAAGCCGGCGGCGGCGCTGGCCTTCATCGTCGCCTGCGGGTTCGTCGCGGACTCGACCAGCCTGCCGTTGGTCATCTCGAACCTCGTCAACATCGTCTCGGCGAACTTCTTCGACATCTCCTTCAGCCGATACGCGGCCGTGATGGTGCCGGTGAACCTCGTCTCGCTGGCCGCGACCCTGGTGGTGCTGTGGCTGTTCTACCGGCGCGACCTTCCGGCCACGTACCCCGTGGCCGAGCTCGAAGCGCCCCGCCACGCGATCAAGGACCCGCTGGTCTTCCGGGCGGCCTTCCCGCTCCTCGGGCTGCTGCTGATCGCCTACTTCGTGACGGCACCGTTCGGCGTGCCGGTCTCGGTGGTCACTTGCGCCGGCGCACTGGTCTTGCTGGCGCTGGCCAACCGCAGCCGCGTCATTCCCATCCGCAAGGTCCTGACGGGGGCCCCCTGGCAGATCGTGCTCTTCAGCCTCGGCATGTACCTCGTGGTCTACGGCCTGAAGAACGCCGGCCTGACCGACTATCTGGCGCAGGGGCTCGTCTGGCTCTCGGGCCATGGTCCGTTCGTCGCCACCATCGGCACCGGGTTCGCCGCCGCCATCCTGTCCTCGGTCATGAACAACATGCCGAGCGTGCTCGTGGGTGCGCTCTCCATCCAGCAGGCTCCGGATCTCTCGCCGCTGATGCGCGAGCTCATGGTCTACGCCAACGTCATCGGCTGCGACCTCGGCCCGAAGTTCACGCCCATCGGGAGTCTGGCGACCCTGCTCTGGCTGCACGTCCTCGACACCAAGGGCCAGCACATCACCTGGGGTCAGTACATGCGGGTGGGTCTGGTCATCACCCAGCCCGTGCTGCTCGTCACCCTGGCGGCGCTGGCCCTCTGGCTACCCGTGCTCGGCGCCCGGTAGCGATCCGATGGCCCCGGCGCGCCGATGGCCCGTGATCTCGGCCCTGGGCGTGGTCCAGATCCTGACGTGGGGCTCCTCGTTCTATTTGCTGTCGGTTCTGGCCGCGCCGATGTCGAAGGATACGGGATGGCCTCTGGGATGGGTCATCGGCGGCCTGTCCCTCGGTCTCCTCGTCGCGGGCTTGGCCTCGCCGCGGGTCGGCACCTACATCGGCGAGCATGGCGGCCGGCCGGTACTGGCCTTCGCGGCCGTCGCCCTCGCCGTCGGCCTTGCCATCCTCGGCCTCGCTCCGAACCTGCTGACTTACCTCGCGGGGTGGCTCCTGATCGGCCTGGGCATGGGCACCGGACTGTACGATCCCGCCTTCGCCACGCTCGGACGCCTCTACGGCGCCGAGGCAAGGCCTGCCATCACCACGCTGACCCTCTGGGGCGGCTTCGCCAGCACGGTGTGCTGGCCGCTCTCGGCCTTCCTGATCGAACAGGTTGGCTGGCGTGGGACCTGCCTCGCCTATGCCGGGCTGCACCTTTCGGTCACGCTGCCGCTCGTCCTGCTCGCGATCCCCCGGCCCCCCGCACATCCGATCACGCGACCCGCAGGCCCGAGCCCAGTCATTCGTCTCGATGGTCGGGAGCGTCGCGCCTTCCTCCTCATGGCCGGGGTGCTGACCCTTGGCGGGACCGTGATGGCCCTGGTCTCGGTTCACCTCATCACCTTGCTTCAGGCCCGTGGCGTGGCTCTTACCTCGGCCGTGGCCTACGGCGCCCTGATCGGACCGGCCCAGGTGGGGGCACGCATCGTCGAGATGGCCGGCAAGGGCCGGCACCACCCGCTCTGGACCCTCACGGCGGCGATGGTTCTCGTGGCGACCGGGATCGCGATGCTGGCAGCGGGCTTGCCCGTGGTCGGACTGGCGCTCGTCCTCTACGGGGCCGGCAACGGGATCTACTCGATTGCCCGCGGCACGGTGCCTCTCGCGCTGTTCGGTCCCGAGCGCTACGCCCCGCTCGTCGGCCGGCTCGCCCGTCCGGGGCTGGTGGCGCAGGCGCTCGCGCCCTCCCTCGGGGCCGTCGTGCTGACGCAGGCGGGCGCCGACGCGACCTATGTCCTCCTTTCCGTACTCGCCCTCGCAAACGTCGCGCTCGCCGTATCCCTTTGGCGCGTCCGGTAGTCCCGTCCCTTCCTCGCCGGTCTACGATGTGGCATCGTCCGACGGTGACCTTCTGGCTCGCCCTTCGCAGGCTGCTTCCGCTCCTGGCGGTTCTCAGCCTCGCCCTTGCGCCGGTGACCGCATCCGCGGCCGCCGCGGGCATGCGCGCGCCGATGGCCGTTCAGGGTCACGTCATGGCGATGCCCGACGAGGCCATGGACGACATGGCCGGGATGGCCATGGACGAGATGCCGTGTTGCCCCAAGGAGCGGCCGGACTTGCCCGATTGCTCGAAGGGCTGCCCGCTGATGGCGCTCTGCCTGGCGAAGGTCGCCACCGGCCTGCCGGTCGCCGTCGGACTTCCGGGCCGCGTTGCCGTCATCGAGGGGCCCGCCCGGGCCGTCACCGCCTCCTTCGACAGCCTGTCGCAAGGGCCGCCCACCGAGCCTCCCCGAGCCTGAACCCGATGCCGCCGGCGCCTGCGCCGGCCGATCCCGCGCGCCTGAAGGCCCGGGTCACATCGTTTTCAGGAGATCATCCACCGTGTCCAAGACATCGTTTTCACGCGCCCTGACGGCTGCGCTGCTCGGTCTCGCCCTGACCACCGCGGCCCGGGCCGACACCAAGGACTACGAGTTCCAACTGGTGAAGGACGAGGCCAAGCAGGGCGAGGCCATCCTCGACGTCCGCCTCGTCGACAAGCGCACGTCCAAGCCCGTGCCGAACGCCGTCATCTTCGCCAAGCGCATCGACATGGCGCCCGACAGCATGGAGGAGATGACCTCCAGGATCGAGCAGCTACCGTCGCCGGAGCCGGGCCTCTACCGGTTCAAGGCGAAGCTGACGATGGCCGGCGGCTGGCGCCTCTCGCTCGGAGCCAAGGTTCAGGGCGAGACCGGCACCGTCGAGAACAAGCTGGTGTTCAAGGCCACCAAGTGAGCCGGATGGCATGGCTGGCCGGGACCCTCGCCGCGCTCGCGGCGGGGGCCCTGGGGTATGGCGCGGGGCATGAGGGCAGCCCCGTACCGGCGCTCGTCCAGCAGGCGCGGACCGGGTTCACCCACTGGCTGCCGAGCACGCCCCGGCCGGCATCCCCGATACAGGCATCGGTCGCGGCGAAGGCGACGGGACCGGTCGTCTTCTACCAGGACCCGGACGGGAAGCCGGACTACGCCTCCGAGCCGAGGCGCACGGCGGACGGTCGCGACTATCGCGCCGTCCGCGCCAGCGAGGAGGTGCGCTTCGACGAACCCGACGAGGCGGAGGCGATGCCCGACGCCGGGCACGGCGACATGGCCATGGGTCAGGCCACCACGCCTGCGGGGGCCCGCAAGGTGCGCTTCTACCGCAACCCGATGGGCCTGCCGGACACCTCGCCGACCCCGAAGAAGGACTCGATGGGGATGGACTACCTCCCCGTCTACGAGGGGGAGGACACCGAGGACGGCACCGTGAAAATCTCGCCCGGCAAGCTACAGCGCACCGGGGTCCGGACGGCGGTCGTCGACCGACGCGTCCTGTCGATGCCGGTGCGCGCGCCCGGCGCCATCGAGGAGGACGAGCGCCGGATCTCGGTCATCGCGATGCGCACCGACGCATTCATCGAGAAGGTCGAGGCCGTCACCACCGGCGACCACGTGCACAAGGGCCAGCCGCTCCTGCGCCTGTTCTCGCCGGAGATGAACGCGGCGGCTGCGCAGTACCTCACCGGCATCGGCTACGAGGGCGCCCGCCGGCGCCTGGAGAACCTCGGCATCCCGCCCGAGGTCATCGACGAGATCGAGCGATCCCGAAAAGTGCCCTCGACCATCACCTGGTCGGCGCCCCGCGACGGCGTCGTGGTCGAGCGCAACGTCTCCGACGGCATGCGCGCCAAGTCCGGCGACACGCTGTTCAAGCTCGTCGACCATTCCAAGGTCTGGGTCCTCGCCGACGTGACCGAACGCGACTTGGCGGCCGTGGCAGAAGGCCAGATGGCGACCGTGCGCGCCAGGACGTTCCCGGACCGCGTCTTCACCGGCGCGGTGACCCGGATCTACCCGCACCTCGCCATGGGGACCCGGACAGCCCGTCTGCGCATCGAAATGCCCAACCCGAACGGCGACCTGCGCCCGGGGATGTTTGCCGACGTGACGATCGCCACCGGCAGCGACAGGCCGGTGGTCGCGGTGCCCGACGACGCGGTCATCGACACCGGCACGAAACAGGTCGTCCTGCTGGACAAGGGCGAGGGTCGCTTCGAACCGCGACCGGTCAGGCTCGGCGTCCGCGGCGACGGCTACGTCGAGGTCCGCGACGGCATCGCCGCGGGCGACCGCGTGGTGACCTCGGCCAACTTCCTGATCGACGCCGAGAGCAACCTGAAGGCGGCGCTGCAGGGGCTTTCGGAGCCCAAACCCGACCCGGGCCCGCAGGCCGCCGCCGAGGGGAAGGCGCCATGATCTCCCGCCTCATCGCCTGGTCGGCAAAGAATCTGGTGTTAGTCCTGATCGGGACCGTGTTCGCGGTGGGAGCCGGGCTCTACGCCCTGAGGACCCTGCCGCTCGACGCGATCCCGGACCTCTCGGACGTCCAGACCATCGTCTACACCGAGTACCCCGGGCAGGCGCCCCAGGTCATCGAGGATCAGGTCACCTACCCGCTGACCACGGCCATGCTGACGGTGCCGCGGTCGAAGGTGGTGAGGGGGTTCTCGTTCTTCGGGGTCTCGTTCGTCTACGTCATCTTCGAGGACGGCACCGACCCGTACTGGGCCCGCAGCCGGGTGCTCGAATACCTCAACACGGTGGCCAAGCGCCTACCGGCAGGGGTGACCCCGACGCTGGGACCGGACGCGACAGGGGTGGGCTGGGTCTATCAGTACGTCGTGGTCGCCAAGGAGCGGTCGCTGGCCGAACTCCGCTCGCTCCAGGACTGGGTCGTCCGCTTCGGGGCGTCCCGCGCCGAGGGCGTGGCCGAGGTCGCCGGCGTCGGCGGCTTCGTGAAGCAGTACAACGTCGTCGTCGATCCGAACCGACTGCGGGCGCAGGGCATCACCATGTCCAAGCTCCGGGAGGCCATCAGGTCGAGCAACGCCGACGTCGGCGGCCGCACCGTCGAGTTGTCCGAGTTCGAGTTCGTCGTCCGTGGCCGCGGGTACCTCAAGAGCGTCGCCGACATCGGGAGCATCGTCCTGAGGACGGAGGCGGGCACACCCCTGCGGGTGAAGGACGTCGCCCGGGTCGAGCTCGGTCCCGACGAGCGCCGCGGCATCACCGAGATGAACGGGGACGGCGAGGTCGCCGGCGGCATCATCCTCCAGCGCTTCAGGGCGAACGCCCTCGACGTCATCGCGAGCGCCAAGGCGCGCCTCGCCGAAGTCGCCGCCAGCCTGCCGAAGGGCACCGAGATCCTGCCCGTCTACGACCGCTCGCACCTGATCGAGGCGGCCATCGAGACCCTCAAGGGCACCCTGATCGAGGAGAGCGCCATCGTCGCTCTCGTCTGCGTCGTCTTCCTGCTCCACGTGCGCAGCGCGCTGGTGGCCATCCTGATGCTGCCGGTCGGCATCCTGATGGCGTTCGCGGGCATGAAGGCGCTGCGCTTGGGCGCCAACATCATGAGCCTGGGCGGCATCGCCATCGCGGTCGGCGCCATGATCGACGCCGCCATCGTCATGATCGAGAACGCCCACAAGCACCTGGAGCGGGCGGACCCCGGCAAGCCCCGGGTCCAGGTCCTGATAGAGGCCGCCTCCGAGGTCGGTCCCTCGCTGTTCTTCTCGCTCCTCATCATCACGGTCAGCTTCCTGCCCATCTTCACCCTGGAGAGCCAGGAAGGGCGTCTGTTCGGGCCGCTGGCCTTTACTAAGACGTTCGCGATGGCGGCGGCGGCGGTGCTGTCGGTGACGCTGGTTCCGGCCCTGATGGTCCTGTTCGTGCGCGGCCGCATCGTGCCCGAACACCGCAACCCGGTGAACCGGCTCCTGATCTGGCTCTACCGTCCCATCATCGCCGGCGTCCTGCGGGCGCGGGTGCTGACCATCCTGATCGCGCTGGGCGTTCTAGGCGCCTCGGTCTGGCCGGCCCTGCAGCTCGGGTCCGAGTTCATGCCCGACCTCGACGAGGGCACCCTGATGTACATGCCGACCACCCTGCCGGGCATCTCGGTGACCAAGGCCGGAGAGCTTTTAGGGAGACAGGACACCATCCTGAAGAGCTTCCCGGAAGTCCTGTCTGTGTACGGCAAGGCGGGCCGGGCCAACACGGCCACGGACCCGGCGCCCTCCGAGATGTTCGAGACCATCGTCAACCTGAAGCCGAAGGCGGAGTGGCGCCCGGGCGTGACGTTGGCGAGCCTCAAGGCCGAGATGGATGCCGCGCTCCAGTTCCCGGGCGTCTCGAACGCCTGGACCCAGCCAATCCGCGCCCGCATCGACATGCTCGCCACCGGCATCCGAACCCCCGTCGGCATCAAGGTGCTCGGAACCGACCTCGCCGAGATGGAGAAGGTCGCCCGCCGGGTCGAGGCGGTGGTGAAGGCGGTGCCGGGCACGTCGAGCGCCTATGCCGAGCGCGTCCAGGGCGGGTACTTCCTCGACATCACGCCGGACCGTGAGGTTCTGGGCCGCTACGGCCTAACGGTCGGCGAGGTTCAGGACGTGATCGCCATGGCGCTCGGCGGTGAGAGCGTGACCAACACCGTCGAGGGCCGCGAGCGCTACACCGTGAACGTTCGCTACCCGCGCGCCTTCCGGTCGAGCCCACAATCCATCGCGACCGAGGTGCAGGTACCCATCGCGGGCGGAGGCACGGTCCCCTTGGGTGAGGTCGCCAAGGTCGCGCTGACCCGGGGCCCGACCCAGATCCGGACCGAGAACGGGCAACTCGCGGTCTTCATCTACGTCGATGTCACCGGACGCGACCTTGGCGGCTACGTGGCCGAGGCGCGAGCGGCGGTGGCCGGCGAGGTGAGCCTGCCGCCGGGGACCACCCTCCAGTGGAGCGGGCAGGTCGAGTACCTCGACCGCGCGACGGCCCGGCTCAAGATCGTGGTGCCCCTGACCCTCCTGACCGTGTTCCTGCTGCTCTACCTGAACTTCCGGCGCCTGACCGAGACCCTCATCGTGATGCTGTCGCTGCCCTTCGCCCTGGTCGGCGGCGTCTGGCTGATGTGGTGGCTCGGCTTCAACCTGTCGGTCGCCGTGGCCGTGGGCTTCATCGCGCTCGCCGGGGTCGCCGCCGAGACCGGGGTGATCATGCTGGTCTACCTCGACCATGCGCTGGCCGAGGTCCGGACGGAGTGCGAGCGGGAGGGCCGGCCCCTATCGCGAAATGACCTGAGGCGGGCGATCATGGTCGGCGCGGTCGAGCGGGTGCGGCCCAAGATGATGACCGTGGTCGCCATCATGGCCGGGCTGTTACCCATCCTGTGGAGCACCGGCTCGGGCTCCGAGGTCATGCAGCGCATCGCGGTGCCGATGATCGGCGGCATGGTGTCGTCGACCGTCCTGACCCTCGTCGTGATCCCGGCAGTGTACGGGCTGGTGAAGGGATGGGGACTGCCGAGATCCGACATGCGGCCGGAATCCGTCGAGGGGCACACGATGCCCTTGGCCGCGGAATGACAACGAGGACGAGACCATGCTGGTGGTCGAAGACGAGCCGAAGGTAGGCAGGTTGGTCTCCGACATTCTCGAAGACCTCGCCTAACCCGACATCGAGGGTCGCTCGCATCCGGTCGATGATCGAGGAGAGCCGGGAGGAGGCATGGGGCTCCGGCCAACCGATCCCGGGCTTACCTCCGAAGGGGCCCGGGGTGCTTCTCCGGCGGCATCGTCTCGCGCACGTGGTGCCGGACCAAGGAGGGGCTGAACGGCTTCCCGATGAACGTCGCCCCATAGGGCAGGTCCCCGGGTTCAGGTCGCACATTGCCGGAGGCGACCACGATGGCGATGTGGGGCCACGTCACGGCCGTCCGCCGCGCCAGGTCGAAGCCGTTGTCCGGGCCGGGCATCTGCACGTCCGTGAACAGCAGCTGCACCTTGCCGTGGTGCTCGTCTAGCACCCGCATCGCCTGGGCGACGTTCATCGCCTCAAGAACCACGAAACCGGCATCCTCCAGGATGTCGGACACATCCATCAAGATGAGGGCGTCGTCGTCGACCACGAGGACATGGGGGGCATCGGCGGTGTCAGGCAGGGGCATGGATACCAAAGGCCGGCCTGGCCGGTAGGTTGCCGCATAACATAGGTTTCTTTTGCGTCCTTGAAGCCCGGTTGCCTGGCGACGTTTCCGTAGGTCCCGTGGATGCGGGCCCCTAGGGCCTGTCGTCGCCTGAACAGATTGGCTGGGCTTGCGTTTTCGTCTCTCTGATGGAGGAGGGACGATGCTGAGCGACGCGCAATGGGCTGATCTGGAGCCTCTGGTTGAAGCCTGCCGGCCCAAGGCCAAAACGCCTCCGCAGGATCTGCAGCGCACGCTCTCGGCCATTCTCTGGCGGCATCAGAACGGGGCCAAATGGCGGGCCATTCCCGAGGAATTGGGACCCTGGTGGCGGGCCGCCCAGATCTTCATCCGCTGGTCGCGTGCCGGCGTCTGGGAGCGGCTTCTTCACCTTGTGCAGGAACGCGGCGTCCAACTCGGCATGGTGTTCCTCGACGGCACGAACGTGCGGGCGCACCAAAAGGCGGCGGGAGCCGCCAAAAGGGGGGATCTGCGGCCGAGCGAGACGCTCGTGAAGCTCTTGGCCGCTCGCGTGGCGGCGATAGTACCAAGGCTTGCGTGATCGCCGACGGGCAGGGCCGCGCCATCGCCTTCCGGCTGGCGCCCGGTCAGGCCCATGAACTCCCTCACGCTGTTCCCCTGCTCGATCAACTGCCGGGGGTGCCCAAATGGGTCGTGGGAGACCGCGGCTATACCAGCCACGTCTTTCGCGAACACATCTGGGACATGGGCGCTCGGCCTGCGATCCCGCCTCAGCGCCACGAAGCGCCCGTGGCCTGCCCGGATTGGATCTACAACAACCGTAACCAGGTCGAGCGCCTCTGGGCCAGGCTCAAAGAGTGGCGCGCCATCGCCACCCGCTACGAGAAGACCGCCGTCAGCTTCATGGGCGTCCTCTACCTCGCCGCCGCCCTCGATTGGCTCAAGCGATGACACGCCCTAGTGGTCGAAACCTGACGCTTGGTACCCATTCGCGAGGTCAGCTTGGGGTGGAATGCGGAAGGTAACCGGCCGCCCGCAAGCGGACATTCCGCATCCGACCCAACTACGCCATAGAAGCGGGCTGACGCTGTTCTCGAAAGCAGACATCGAGGCTGGGCTCGCGTCACGGAGGCATTGTTTGAGATGTTCGCCTTCCGGACTGGCGACACCGCTCGATTAATCCGTGATCTGCACCTGCACGACGCCGCCGAGTTTGCCGGGCTTGCCCGCCGCGACCACGAGGTAACGGCGGCTCGGGCCGGCGTCCTTGCGGGTGACTTGCCGGATCGGGCCGATCGCGTTGACGATGGCCGCGCCGGCCGGGTTGGTGGTGAAGGCGGCGAGTGGCTCCAGGCCGGTCGCGCCCTTCGGATCTGCGGACAGCGCCAGCACGAACGGCATCTTCGGCGCCAGTCCCGTGATCGCGGCCTGCAGCGTCTGCAGCACGCCCTGGTCGAACAGGGTGACCTGCGTCGCCGGCTTGCCGTCGCTGCCCGCGAGCGTCAGCGCACTGGTCTGGCCTGCGGCCCCCAGCGGCTGCAGGTTTTGCATTCCGTCGCCCTCCGGTACGGCGTTCGGGACGTAGGCGACGCCCTGCGGACCCTGCCCGATCGGCACCTCGGCGATCACCGTGTTCGACGCGGTGTCGATCACCGCGGCCTTGTCGGCGTTCTCCAGACCGACATAGACGCGGCTGCCGTCGCCCGAGGGCCAGAGCCCGTGCGGCAGGGCGCCGGTCGGGATCGTTGCGAGCTGGGAGAAATCGTCGGTGCGGAACACCTTGACCTGGTTCAGGCCGCCAATCGTCACGTAGGCGAACTGGCCGGCCTTGGTCGAGACGATGTTGACGTGGTTGGTGATCGGCCCGGTCTCGATCGTCTTCAGCGGCGCGAATGGCGGACGCGCCGAAAACACCTGGGTCCGGCCGACATCCTTGAGGGTGAACCACACCTGCTTGCCGTCCGGCGTGGCGGCGATGTCGGGGCAGAACGGACTCTCCTGCTTCACGCGGCCGACGATGGCGTGGGTCTTGGTGTCGATGACGACGGTCTCGGGGCTGAAGCTGGAGCAGACGTAACCGTAGGTGCCGTCCGGCGAGAAGATCGTCATGCCCGGCCCGTTCGGTACGGTGATCCGGCGGGTCTCCATGGCGGTCGCGGCATCGAGCACGGCGATATAGTCCTCGCCGCGCACGCTCACCCAGACCTCTCGGCCGTCCGGCGTGAAGAAGGCTTCGTGCGGCGAGCGGCCGACATAGGCGGTGTGGCGGACCGCGTTGGTCGCCGTGTCGATGAAGCTCACGGAGTTCGAACCGATCGAGACCGCGAGCAGGGTCCTGTGGTCCGGCGAGAAGCCCATGCCGTGAACCAGAAGCTGCCCGCGATAGAGCGGGCTCAGGTTTGTCGGCGTCGGGTCGCCGAGCCGGATCACCCCGAGCAGGGTGTTGGCGGCGGGATCGACCACAGAGACCGTATTGGAGAACTGATCGGAGGTGTAGAACCGGTCTTTGCTGCTGATGGGCACGTCGGGCGCCGAGGCGGGGCCTGGAGCCTGCCCGGCGAAGGCCGAGCCGGAGAGCAGCACAAGGGCGAGAACGGTCAGGGCGGTCTTCATCGGCGGTGCTCCGAAGGCATCTCGGCGGCAGGTGCCGCGCCATGGTGGTGAACGGGAGGGGCGCCGGCGGCCCGACCCGGCATCGCGAGGCGATCGGCGAGCGCGCGGCGCATCACATCGATCTCCTGGCCCTGCTCGACGACGATCCCCTGCGCGAGGCGGCGCAGGACCGGATCCTCGCCGTGGAGCAGCTCCGCCTTCGCCATCGCGATCGCGCCTTCGTGGTGCGGGATCATCATCGCGGCGAAGTCGCGGTCGGGGTCGCCCGAGGGCGGGACCATCATGTCGGCATGCATCTGCGCCATCGACTGCGCCATCATCGCGTCGAAGGACGCAGACGGAGCTGCCGCTGGCTCGGTGGCGGCCAAGGTCGGGCGCATCATCATCCGGCCGCCGACGAGGCCGCTCGCCATCAGCGCCGCCGTCACGGCAAATCCCAGTGCTCCGCGCATGCGGCTTCCTTTTGATCCGGTGTCGATGGGAAGGATGCCTGGGGCGCGGCTTTATTCCGCGGATGTGGCTGAGAGCCCGTTCACGCCTTCGTGATCTGTCGTCGAGAAGACGCGTGGAATAGAGGCGCCTCTTCGGCATCCCTCCCGATGCGGTCATGCTCGACCGCGGGAGACCTCACCCATGCGCACTCTGCTGATCCGCGGCGCCTTCGCGGCTGTCGCCTTCTCCGCCTTGGCCGCCCAGGCCGCCGCGCCTGCCATGACGGCCGAGACCGCCAAGGGGCCGGCGCTCGTCGATGCCAAGAGCATGACCCTCTACACCTTCGACAAGGACATGGGCGGCAAGTCGATGTGCAACGGCCCCTGCGCCACCAACTGGCCGGCCCTGATGGCCGCCTCCGGCTCGGCCGCCAGCGGCGACTGGACGATGGTGACGCGGGACGACGGCACGATGCAGTGGGCCTACAAGGGCAAGCCGCTCTACACCTTTGCCAAGGACACCAAGCCCGGCGACATCACCGGCGACGGCTTCCTCAATGGCGCGTGGCACATCGCCAAGCCTTGATCGGTGAATGCCTTGATCGGCCCCCTCTGACCGGGAAGCATCGTTGGACGAGATCGCCGCCCTGATCGAACCGCAAATCCCGGCCCTGCGGCGCTACGCCGTCGCGCTGTTGCGAGACCGCGAGGCGGCGGACGACCTCGTCCAGGACACCCTGGAGCGGGCCTTGTCCGCTTGGTCCGGGCGCCGCCGCGACGGCGACCTCCGAGCGTGGCTGTTCACGATCGAGCGCAACCTGTTCCTCGGCGCCGTCCGGCGCCAGGGCCGGCGCGGCGTCGATTGCGGCGCGGAAGCGCTGGAGCAGGTGCCCGACCCAGGTATCGACCCGGAGGCCGCGATGGGGGCCCGCGACGTGCTCGCCGGCCTCGACGCCCTGCCCGAGGAACAGCGCTCGGTGCTGCTCCTCGTCTCGGTGGAGGATCTGTCCTATGCCGAGGCGGCCCAGGTGCTTGGCGTACCGCTCGGCACCGTGATGTCGCGGTTGAGCCGGGCGCGGACGCGGATGCGAAGTTTTCTGGAAACAGGCCGAACCGGCCTCTTGAGGAGGGTGAAATGAGCGGGGATCCACGCCCGGTCGGCGAGGACGACCTGCACGGCCTGATCGATGGCCGCCTCGAACCGGAGCGGCAGGCGCTGGTCGAGGCATGGCTCAAAGGAAACCCCGCGCGTGCGGCCGAGGTCTCGGCGGATCGCGCTCTGCGCGAGCGCCTGCGTGCCCGCCTCGCGCCGATCGCCGAGGAGGCGATCCCGGCGCGGCTCCGGGTGGCCAACATTCGCCCGCGACGTCGGTTCGTCGGCAGGGGCTGGTTCCCCATGGCGGCTGCAGCCGTGCTCTGCCTTGCGCTCGGCGGTGCCGGCGGCTGGGTCGGCCATGCCCTGCGCGGCGGACCCGCAACGGCGATGGTGACGGAGTCACCGGCGACGCAGGACGCGGTCGCGGCCTTTCGCACCTTCGTGGTCGAGGTGGTGCATCCGGTGGAGGTGCGCGCCGACGAGAAGCCCCACCTCGTGACGTGGCTCTCGAAGCGCCTCGGTCACGCGGTCGCGGCCCCCGATCTCGCGGCCCAAGGGTTTCGCCTGATGGGCGGGCGGCTGCTGCCGGCCGGCGCTGAATCCGCAGCGATGCTAATGTACGACGACGACCGCGGAACCCGCCTGACGCTTTACAGCCGCGTCGGAGACGGCGATGGGCGAACGCTCTTCCGCTTCGCCCGAGAGGGCGACATCGCTGCCTTCTCCTGGGTCGATGGTGGCATGTCCTACGTCGTCACCGGCCGTACCGACGAGGCCCGGCTGCTCACCGTCGCGCAGGCGGTCGATGCGCACGTCCGCGGCCTCGCGCCGGATCGTCGGCAGCCGTGACCCTCGACCAGCTTCGCATCTTCGTGGCGGTGGCCGAGCGGCAGCACGTGACGCGAGCCGCCGAGGCGCTGAACATCGTCCAGTCGGCGGTCAGCACGGCGATCGCCAACATCGAGGGGCGGCACGCGACGAAGCTGTTTCACCGGGTCGGCCGCGGGATCGAACTCACCGAGGCGGGGCGCGTATTCCTCATCGAGGCTCGCGCGGTGCTCGCCCGGGCGGAAGCCGCCGAACTGGTGCTCGCCGACCTCAGCTGCCTGCGACGCGGGACGCTGGCGCTCTACGCCAGCCAGACCATCGCCAGCGACTGGCTGCCGCGCCACCTCGTCGCCTTCCGCCGCACCTACCCTGAGATCGCCATCCGGCTGGCGGTCGGCAACACCACCGATGCCGCCGACGCGGTGCGCGCCGGGCAGGCCGAACTCGGCTTCGTCGAGGGAGCGTTGGACGACCCGACGCTTGCGAGCACCACCATCGCGCGGGACCAACTCGTCCTCGTGGTTGCCCCAACACATCCCTTCGCGGGGGCGACCGCGCTCGCACCCGAGGACCTCGCCGGGGCCGATTGGGTGCTGCGCGAGGCGGGATCCGGAACCCGCTCGGCCTTCGAGGCAGCGCTCATGGAGGCTGGCCTCTCCACGGCCCAACTCCGGGTCACGCTCGAACTGCCCTCGAACGAGGCGGTGCGCGCCGCCGTCGAGGCCGGGGGCGGGGCCGCCGTCCTGTCCGAGACCGTGGTCGCCGCCGCGCTACGGGCCGGAACGCTGGTGCGGGCGGCGTTCGCCCTGCCGAGCCGGCCCTTCCGGGTGCTGCGCCACAAGGAGCGCTATCGCAGTCGGGCAGCCGACGCGCTGCTCGACCTGATCCAGGAGGCGGCTGCCGGATGAGGGAACCTGCGAAGCCCGTTCCCCCCGACGACCCGCGGGTCAGGCTCGCCGAGGACCGCACGGTGCTGGCAGCCGAGCGCACCTTCGTGGCGTGGCTTCGCACCGGGCTCGCCTTCCTCGGCGTCGGCCTGGCCGCGCAGCGCTTCCTGCGAGAGGTGCTGGCGGTCTGGCCACTGAAGGTGCTGTCGCTCACGCTGATCGCCTGCGCGCTTGCTTCGTTCGCCGGCGCCGCATGGCGGGACCGGGCGATCCGAGCGCGACTCGCCCATGCCGAGATCCCGATGATGCCGCGCATCCTCACCGTCGGGGTTGCGGCCCTACTCATCGCGATCTCGGGCCTCGCGGCCACTGCCCTGCTCTGGGCGTGACGGTCAGGCCACCGTGACCCGCACCCGGTGCCAGGCGGCGCTGAGGTAGCCCTTGTAGTTCCAGGTGTCGTCCGGCGCCGCAGGCTGGGTCTGGCCGGCGGAGTCCCAGGCCCGCACCGCGAGTTCGTGCTCGCCGGTCGTCAGCTCGCAGTCGATCTCCCAGAACGTCCAGGCGTAGGGCGCGTCCGCATCGCGGTCGATCCGGGCCTGCGCCCAGCTGCGACCGCCATCCGTCGAGACGTCGACGCGGGCGACCGCTCGGTCGCTGGCGATGGCGTAGCCGCGGATCGCGTGCCGGCCGGCCTTCAACGCTGCGCCGCGGGCGGGCTCGCAGATCGCGCTGTTGAGCGGCATCGCCTCGATGGTGATGCCGTGGGCGGGGTCCGCGGTCTCGGCGGTCACGTCGGGCGGAAACAGCTTGTAGTCGTCGGCCTGCATCGGGTTGTCGGAGGGGTGATCCTGCACCGTGATGCGGGCGAGCCACTTCGGGCTGCGGATACCGGCAAAGCCCGGCACCACCACGCGCAACGGATGGCCGTGCTCGGGGGCGAGAGGCTCGCTGTTCATCGCGAAGGCGAGCAGCGTCTCGGGGGCGAGCGCCTTGGCGAGCGGGATCGAGGCGCCGAAGCGCGTGTCCGTATGGGCGATCCGGTCGTGGCTCTCGAAGGCGACGTGACGTGCGCCCCCCGCGTCGAGGCCGGCCGCGCGCAGCACGTCGGCGAGGCGCACGCCGGTCCATTCCGCGTTGCCGATGGCGCCGGCCGCCCACGGGTCGCCGGCGACCGGGGCCACCGCCAGCATGTCGGCCCGGCGGTTGCCGGCGCATTGCATTACTGCCGTGACGGTGATGGGTGCGAACCGCGCCTTGAGGTCGGCGACGGACAGGTCGAGCGGCGTCGCGACCATCCCGTCGACGGTCAGGCGGTAGCTGTCGGCGTCGATGTCCGGGATGTCGCCGTGGCTGCGGACGTAGAAGTCGGCCTGCTCGGTAATGAAGGTCGCGCGCAGGCGATCGAGCGGCGGCTCGGCGTTGTAGGGCGCCTTGCCGTGGACGATGAGGCGGTCCTTGCGCTGGAACAGGCCGAGCATGGGGTCTTTGTCCTGCGTTCGTGACGTGTCGACGACGAGAACGCGCCGGGAACCGATAAGGCCCCCGGCGCGCGTCGCCTCAGGGCTTCATCGTCGAGATGACCGCGTTCTTCGCCCGGTCCACCACGGCGACGCTGAGGTCGCGGTTGAGGACGTAGGCGCGGGCGTTGTCGGTCGAGAACGCGATCGCCTGGCGCGGCTCGTTCAGGCCGGTCACCGTTGCGACGACCTTGAGAGTGCCGGTGTCGATCACCGACAAGGAGTTGTCCTTGAGATTGCCCGAATAGACGAAGCGCCCGTCCGGGGTCAGCGCGGCGCCGTAGGGGTCCTTGCCCACTGCCACCTCGGAGGTGACCTTACGGGCGGCGACATCGACCACGCCGATGGTATTGCGGCCGCTGTTGGCGGCAAACAGCGTCTTACCGTCCTTGGTGATCGAGATGGCGCGCAGCTTGTCGAACCCGGCGATCTCGCCGGTGATCTTGTTGGTAGCGGTATCGACCAACGTGATCTTGTCGCCGAGGAAGTTCGTCACGAACACGGTCTTGCCGTCCGGCGACAGCTTCACGCCCTGGCGCGGCTGCGCGAAGCCGGGGATCACGGCCTCGGCGAGCATGGTCCTGGTGTCGAACACGGTCAGCGTGCTCGCGGCCTCGTTGTTGACGTAGAGCTTGCCTCCGTCGGCCGAGAGCACCGTACCGAACGAGCCGGGGCCCGCGGCGAGAACGCCGGCCTCCTTGCCGGTGGCGGTCTCGTAGACCGTGATCCGGCCGGTGCCGCTGTCGGAGACGTAGAAGCGGGCGCCGTCCGGCGCGAACACGATGTTGCGCGGCGTGACGAAGCCGTCGAGGCGGCGCAGCACCGTGCCCTTGGCGACGTCGTAGACGACGACGGCGCTCTCCTCGCTGTTCGAAACAGCGGCGACGGTCCCGGCGGCGTTCAGCGCCAGGGCGTTGTTCTTGATCGCGCCGTCGAAGCCGGCGGCGAACCCGGGCTGGGCCTGGGCTAGGAGCAAGGCGGCTCCGGTGAGGAGGGTGCGGAGGCTGGTGCGGATATGGGTCATGAAGCGGGTCTCTCGGGCATGCGCGCTCGTTCGGCGGCCGGGGCCTGCCGTGAGGGCTGGTTCGAAATCGGAAATCCGTGGTGCAAGGCCGGGCCGGCCGTGCATCGCCCTGAGGAGACGCCAGAAGGCGCGGTTTATTCCCCGAGGCCGGCGAAATAGCGCGGCGGCCTCGGGATTCGGGGGTTCAGGGCGTCGGCTTCAACGCCGTGAGGTAGTCGACGATGGTCTGCACGTCGGCCTGATCGACGGGCGCCTTGTAGACGTGGACCATCTTGTTCACGGTCTCGGTCCACTGCGCCTTCGTGAGCTTGGGCTGGGTCAGCACCATCCCGGCCGAGTGGCAGGCGAGGCAGTTGTTATTGACCGCCTCGGCCCCCGGTCCGTCGGGGAACATTCGGTCGGAAGTCGGGAATTCGATCGATTGCGAGGTGAAGCGCATCGGCTCGGGAGCCGGGGCGGCGAGCGCCACCAGGGGAGACAGTATGAGCGCGGCGATGAGGGCCGCAGGGCGGATTGGGTTCATGGCTGTTCTCCTCAAGCGGCCTGGAAGGACACGGCCTCGATGCCGTTCTGCATGAAGCCGGCGCCGTTCCAGACCCGGTCCATGGGCTGCGCGACGCCGTTGGTGTTGGTGCAGCGGACCCTGATCGTGTGGGTGCCGGAGGCCAGCGCCGGTAGGCTGCCCTCGAAGCGGCGGAAGCTGTAGGGGCCCTCGTCCGCGCCGAGCTGCGCCGGGAACCACGTCGCTCCGCCATCTCCGGAGAAGTCGACCGTCTTCACCCCGCAATCGCCGCCGAAGGCGATGCCGCGAAGGGCCACCGGCGTTCCGGCCGCCACCTTGGCGCCATCGGTCAGGTTGGTGACGAAGGAGCGCGGCACCATCCTGTTGATCGGGACCGTCTTGAAGCCGGTCTGGCCGGGCTTAATGTTGGCGCCCGGCACGTCCGGGATGCGGTAGGCGGTCTTCATCCAATATTGGTCGTCGGGCTTGTCCAGCACCTCGATGTCGGACAGCATCTTGACCCAATAGGTCGAGTACCAGCCCGGCACCACGAGGCGGAGCGGGAAACCGTTGAGCAGCGGAAGTTGCTCGCCGTTCATCGCGTAGGCGATCATCACCTCACCATTGTTGGCGTGGTCGAGATCGAGGGACTTCTTGAAGTCCGGCGCGTCGTCGACCACGGGCTCGTCGAGGCCGCTGAAGCGCACCTGCAAGGCACCAGACTTCACGCCAGCGCGTTCGAGCACGTCCTTGAGGCGCACCCCGGTCCAGCGGGCGTTGCCCATCGAGCCGTTGGCCCATTGCGCGCCGGGCACACGCGGCTCGAACAGCCCGCGTGAATTGCCCGAGCACTGGTTCACCGCGGCGATCTCGAAGCGGGGCAGGCCGGCGATGGCGTCGAGGGAGAGCGAGAGTTCCTTATCGACGTGGCCGTGGACCTTAAGACGGAAGGTGCCGGCGTCGACTTCGGTCGGGATCGAGGCCCAGTGCCAACGGACGTAGAAGCGGTCGTTGGGTGTGAACACGCCCTCGTCGAATACCGAGAACGGCGTCTCCAGCAGCGGCGGATGAGTGCGCTGCAGGATCATCTCGCCCTTGTCCGGAAAGGCCGTGGTCAACGCCCGCTCATCCGGGCCGCCCGGCAGCGGAAGCTTCACCGAGCCCGCCGCCCAGGCCGGCATGGCGGCGCCGAGGCTGCCGAGCCCTAGGCCACCCAGGACGAGGCGGCGGTTCGTCGGTCTGTCCAGTCCGTGCATGGTCTCTCCCCTAAGAATGTCGGCGTCGATGCGTTCGAGGGCATCGGACCCGTCGCGATTCCTCGCGACCATGGAGATGCTACGGGATACGATTTATTCCTTCCAACGGTCTTTCGCGATGTGAATGATCTCCAAACGCGATGATTTGAGAAGTTTCGATCTACGATGGGACGATCAAGGACGCCGTCTCGGCGTCACGCCGCCGGCGCGCCGACGGGCGCGGTCCTGCGATGCCCGAACAGGGCGTGACGCTCTGAAAAACCGCGAAGGGCGACGGTGCCGAGAGGTTCGAGGGCATGTGCCAACCCGTCGATGAAGGTGTCGGTGGCGATCAGCGGCGTGTCGTAGGTCTTGCACAGGCGCTCGACGCGAGCGAGCACGTTGAGATCGCGGCCGATCGCCGTGAAATCGACCCGGTCGCCGCCGCCGATATTGCTGTAGGCGATCTCCCCGACATGAAGTGCGACGCCGACCTCGAAGGCAGCTGTGTCACCGTCGCGCAGGGTCGCAAGCGCAGCGAGTGCGGCCTCGGCGGCATGCAACGCGGCACGGCGCGCCGCGGCCTCGTTGCGATCGGCATCGAACACGGCCAGTAGCCCGTCGCCGATATACTTCAGCACCTCGCCGCCTTCCGCCTCGATGGCCGGCACGATGGCATCGAACATCCGGTTGAGGGCGGCCACGACACAGTCTGGGCTCTGCCGGTCGGACAGTTCACCGAACCCGCGCAAGTCAGTCAGCATCATCGCGGCCCGCATCAGGCGCACGTCGCCACGCCGCACCGTGCCGGCCAGAATCTGCCGCGCCGGGTCGCGCCCGACATAGGCGCTCAGCACCGCGCCGAGCATGTCGTCGAGCGCCTTGATCTCGAACAGCAGCGAGAAAGACCCGACCAGCGCCAGCAACGTGTCGATCTCGATCGGCGTGAAGCCGCCCGGTCTCGCCGTGGCCCAGGAGGCGGCGCCCATGCGTCCACGCGCGGCGCGCAGCGGCACGATGAGGTAGTCGGTCAGACCCTCGTCGCGAAGCTCGCCCAGCACGGGAAACGGCAGCGGCCCATCCCCGTCGAGACGGCATCGGAATGGGGTACGGGTCTCGACCACGTGCTCGACGGTGTTGCCGTGAAAAGTCGGCGTACCCTCGATGCCGTGGCGGCGACGCAGGGCTAGGCTCGACGCTCCGGGATGCCAGACGCGCATCACCCACCGGAACGACGGATGCAGGGTCGGCGCGTGGGTGGTGGCGCGGGCCAGTGGCAGGCCGAGCCCCGAGAGGCACGCGCTGAACCCGTCGAGAAGGGCTGCCGCGTCCGCCGCTTCGCGACCCGGCCCCATCAACCATCCCGTCGCCTGCGCGACCGCCTCGGACGAAGATTGGGACGAACGTGTCACGGCAGTTCTTTCATCAAGAATTCGGATCGATGCCATAGCGCGGATCAGACGAGGCCGAGCACGTGGATCAGGCCGAGGCTGACGGCGCCTAGCGCAAGGAGCGAGGCGACCACCGCGAGGGTCACCCGCGCCCCGGCCTTGGCGACGCTGCGCACGTCGACCCCGAGGCCGAGCGCCGCCATCGAGACCACGGTCAGCACGTTGGCGGTCTCCGACATCGGCGCGAGCGCAACCTGCGGGACCAGCCCGGCCGAGCGAAGGCCCGCGAGCGCCAGGAAGGCGAGGATGAACCACGGCACCAGGCGGTGGATCGCGAGGCCGCCGCGGGCCGGGCGGTCGCCGGCGGTGACGCCGGGGGCAGCCTCGTCGGTCTCCTCGCGCAGCCGGCTCGCGCCGAGGGAGAGCACCAGGACGACCGGGCCTAGCATCAGCACCCGGACGAGCTTCACCAGGGTTCCGACCTGGACGCTGAGCGCCGCGACCGGCGCGGTGGCGGCGAGGACCTGCGGAACAGCGTAGACGGTGAGGCCGGCGAGCACGCCGTACTGCATCGGCGACAGACCGAGCAGCGGCACCAGCAGCGGCAGGCCGAGCACCACCAGCACGCCCAGCACCGCGGTGAAGGCGATGGAGGCGGCGACGTCCTCGCCGTCGGCGCCGATCACCGGGGCCGTGGCCGCGATCGCCGAGTTGCCGCAGATCGAGTTCCCGCAGGCCACGAGGATCGCCATGCGCGGATGCAGCCCGAGCGCTCGGCCGATGCCGTAACTCGACAGGATCGCCACGACGACGACGCCCGCGATGCCGAAGAGCAGGCCCGGTCCGGCGGCGAGGATCGTCGCGAGGCTGAGCGACGCGCCGAGCAGTACGACCGCGATCTCCAGCACGGTCTTGGCCCCGAAGGCGATGCCGGGAAAGAAACGCTGCGACGGGGTCCAAATGGTGCGGATCGCGCTGCCGAGCAGGATCGCGAGCACCAGGGCTTCGAGCCAGGCACGACCGAACAGGTGCGCCTCGGCGGCTTCGAAGCCGATCGCTGCGGCGGTGACCGCCACGCAGAGGCCCAGTCCCGGAAGGATGGCTCTCGTGCCGGCCAAGGCACGCGTCGGACGAGAGTGGGAGAAAAGTCTGGGCGCGGACATGGATGGCTCCGATGTGATGCCGGAGGATCCCAGGTCCCGTTCATTCACTCCAACGGAATGATTAGATGCTTTTCATCACTGAAATAGATGAAATGCGGACCCCTTCAGAGTTTGCGGAGACGCATTGTGAGGGGCCGACAGGCGGATTCACCCGTCGATCCAGCGGGCCGTGATCGTCGTGTCCGCAGCAAGCTCATAGATCCTGACTGCTGTTCCTGATCGTCGTGCTTGGTCCCTACGTGGCCCGGATCCCGATGGCCGCCCTCGTTGCGGTGATGATCATGGTGGCCATCAACACCTTCCAGTGGAAGTCGCACGGGACCCTGGTGACCCACCCGAAGGCGTCGAGCTTCGTGATGCTCGGCACCGTGGCGGTGGTGGTCGCCACCCACGACCTCGCCAAGGGCGTCCTTTTCGGCGTGGTCCTCAGCGGTCTGTTCTTCGCCCACAAGGTTACGAGGTTCTTCGCCGTCCGGTCGTCCCACGGTAAGGGCGACGTGCGGACCTACCAGGTCACCGGGCAGATCTTCTTCGCGACGGCCGAAGCCTTCCACGCCGCCTTCGGTTTTCGCGAGGAGGCCCTGCGGGCGGTCGTGACTGACCTGCAGGCGGCGCACTTCTGGGACATCTCGGCCATCAACGCCCTCGACCGGGTCGTGCTGAAGTTCCGTCATCACGGCATCGCGGTCGACGTCGTCGGCATGAACGAGGCGACGGCCACGATGGTCGAGCGCGTCGGCACCCACGACAAGCCGGGGGCGACCTTCGCCGTGGGCGGCCACTGACCGTGGCGTCATCCTTCGCAAGGGCGGACGGATGCGGGCTGCCGTCTTCATCCGCCGGTGCGACAGGTCCCTCGGGTGCGCGGTCTGAAAGTCGGGTCGGCAGGTTTGCGGCGTTTGTCGGGAGGTGCGACCTCGATGACCCTCGACCTCTCTCGGCCAAAGGCCTTTCGGCACCATCGCCGACGCCCGCAACGCTTTGCCCTGGCCGGGGACCGCGGCCGCGCCCCGCATCGCGCTCCGTTGGACGAGTGTCAGGTGGGACGGGACGATCCGCGCGACCGTATCCCCGACGCTTTCGCGATCAGGGGGAAGGCCCACATGGGAGCGACGCCGGTCCTCGATCTGCCTCAAGGGTGGAGGCACAGAAATCGACGACCCGCGAAATTCCCGCCTCGGCCTTCCTCGGAACGTCGAGGCTAAGCCGACGCCGGATGGTGGCCGGCCCTCTGGGGAACGACCAGAACGCATACGACCATCAACGCCGCGAGCACCACCGAGATGGTCAGGTCGCTGATCCCCAGGCCACCCTGGGCAGAGGGCTTGTCGAGCGAGTTCGCGACCGTCGCACCGAGCGGACGCGTCAGGATGAAGGCGGCCCAGAACAGCGCCGTGCGGGAGGTTTTCGTGAAGAAGTAGAGACCGGCCGTGACGGCCAGGGCGCCGGCGATCAGCAGGGCGCTTCCGTTGTAGCCGAGTGGGGTGTCGTCGGCCATCCAGTCGCCCAACGCGGTGCCGAGCGTCTGCGAGAACATGATGGTCAGCCAGTAGAAACATTCCACCTTCGGGGTCGCGACGGTCTCGACCGCGACCGTCCCCTCCGACCTGTACCAGAGGCCGAGCGAGCCCAGCACGAGCGCGAGGAGGGATAGCGACCCGCCAAGGTAGCCGATGCCCAGCGACCGGTCGAAGAGATCGGCCATCGTCGTTCCCGCCAAGGTCGTCGCAGTGATGACGGCCCAGTACAGGGACGGGTGAAACCGCTTGGCGTTGATCTGGGCCGCCACGGCGACAGCCAGGAGGGTCGCGAAGATCAGGGTGCCGACGAGGTAGCCCAGACCCAACGTCAGGGTGACGGCGTTGCCGCCGACCTCGCCCAGGGTCGTGGCAACGATCTTGATCCCCCAGAAGGCCAGCGTGATCTCCGGGACCTTGCTCACTTCGATACCGGTTCGGTCGTCGGCCATGGATGGGTCCTCCGTCAGGTCGATGGGTCGGCGGCGTCACGGCTGCCGCTCAGGACCCGATCAGCTTCCTCAGCCGGTCGAGGTTGGCGAGTTGCCGAAGGGCGGTGTCGCGGTCGGCCGCGGCCAGGCCGAGGATGACGGCCTCCAGGGCGACGAGCGTGGTGGCGTGAAGGGCGACCTGGTTCGCGCGGCCGCGACGGGCCAACAGCACGACCGTGGCCTTGCGGGCGATGGTGCTGGTCTCCGTGTCGGTCACGAGGACCACGGGCAGGCCCAGACGGTGCGCCTCGCCCATCACGGCCTGCACCTCGCGGTAGGGCTTGCCGTAGGCCAGGAGTACGACCGCGTCGTCGGCATGCAGGCCCAGCAACTGGTCGGCCAGCGACCATCCCGTCGCATCGAGAAGCAGGCTCTGCCGTCCCGAGCGCGTAAGTTGGAAGGCCACGTACCGGGCAAGATGCGCGGAGGGGCCGATCCCGAAGACGCCGATCCGGGTCGCTGGATGCAGGGCGGTGACCGCCGCGAGGATACCCGCGCGTCCGTCCTCGGTCCGGAGCGCTTCCATCCCCTCCCGGTGCGCTTCCAGCACGGCATCGATGGCATCGCCGGTGGTGGCGCCGACTTCCGCCAGCGTTCGACGCATGTCGGTCGCCGGCGTCCGTCGGCCGTCGAGTCCGGCGGCGAGCGCCTGCTTGAGATCGGGCAGGCCATCGAACCCCAGCGCCTGGACGGCGCGGATCACGGTCGCGTCCGATGTCGCGAGATGCGTGGCGATCTGCTGGGCCGAACTTGCGAGAACCGTCGCCCGGTTCTGATCCAGGTAACCCGCAACCCGGGCAACGGCGGGGGACAGGGATGGCATCAGCCGCCGGACCGTGTCGCCGAACTCGTCCGCCATCGGCTTCGACTCCGCCAGTCGGTGGTGCCCCGTTTGGAACCATGATGTAGCATTTTCTACAATGATGTTGACATCGGTAGCAAGAGCGACATTTCCTCCCGACGGAAACCGCGTCCGGCCAAGCGGTCGAGTGGCAGGGAGGATCGGAATGGCCATCGACTGGGTGCATGCATGGCCCACGGCACTTGCGGCGTTTCTCGCCTCCATCGTCGAGTTCGTCGAGGCCCTCACCATCGTGCTCGCCGTCGGCGCGACCCGGGGTTGGCGGAACGCCCTCGCGGGCGCCGCGGGCGCCCTCGCCGTCCTCCTTGCCATCGTGCTGCTCTTCGGCCCACTGCTGACCCGCATCCCCCTGCGGGACGTACAACTCGTCGTCGGCGGCCTGCTGCTGCTGTTCGGCATGCGTTGGCTGAGCAAGGCCATCCTCCGCTCCGCCGGGGTCATCGCCCTGCACGACGAGGACGAGGCTTACGGCAAGCAGGCGGCCGCGCTGGGCACCGGAGGCGGCGGCCGCCTTCGATGGGATGCGGTGGCCGTGACCACCGCCTTCAAGATCACCATGCTCGAAGGCCTGGAAGTCGTCTTCATCGTCGTCGCCGTCGGTGCGGGCGGGGCGGGACTCCTGGTCCCCGCCAGCCTCGGGGCGCTCGGCGCCCTGATCGTCGTGGTGGCGCTCGGCGTCGCGCTTCACCGCCCCCTGTCGATGGTGCCGGAGAACACGCTCAAGTTCACGGTCGGCGTCCTCCTGTCGGCCTTCGGCGCGTTCTGGGTCGGCGAGGGCATCGGCCTCGACTGGCCCGGCGGCGACTGGGCGGTCGCGGCGCTGACCGCGGGCTTCCTCGGCCTCTCGGTTCTGGCCGTGCCGACGTGCCGTCGACGTGCCGCCGCCCTTCGTCCCCTTCCCAACCTCTAGGCATCCGCATGCACTGGCTCGGAACCGTCCTTCGCGAACTCCTGGGATTGGTCGTGGACGATGTCGGCTTCGCCGCCTCCATCGTCGCCTGGGTCGGGGCGGCTTGGCTGGTGCGCGCCTACGGACAGGCCGGCACGACATCGGCCGCGATCTTCCTGTTCGGAGGGCTAGGCCTGATCCTGGTGGAAAGCGTCCTCAGGCGTTCCGGGGCGCCGCGATGACCCGGCCCTCGCTGCCGGTCGCGACCGATGAGATCAAGGCCGCCGAGATCACCCCATCGCTCCTAGCACGCATGGGGCAGCGCGACTTCGGGCTGGCGGCGGGCGCCTTCCTCGTCGTGGCACTGCTCCTCGGCTTCGGGCTTCTCGCCGACGAGGTGATCGAGGGCGGAACAGCACGGTTCGACCTGGCGGTGCTCACCGCGCTTCGAACGGGCAAGGATCTCGCCATCCCCATAGGACCGGCCTGGGTGCAGGAGACGGGACGGGACGTCACCGCGCTGGGAAGCTTCGTCTTCCTCGGCTTCCTTTCGGCCGCGACCGTTGGTTACCTCATGCTGGTCCGCAAGCGCGGCCTCGCGATGGTGATGGTGGCCGCGGTCCTCGGCGGCGCAATCGCAAGCACCTTGCTCAAGTACGGCATCGACCGGCCCAGGCCGGACTTCCCGAACGCGGTGCGGGTCTTCACGCCGGGCTTCCCGAGCGGTCACGCAACGCTTGCAACCGTCACCTTCCTGACACTCGGCGTCCTCCTGACCCGAGGGAGCGCCGACCGCCGTATGAAGTCGTACTTCATGGGCCTGAGCGTGTTCCTGACGGTGGCGGTTGGGCTGAGCCGGATCTACCTCGGCGTGCACTACCCGAGCGATGTCCTCGCCGGATGGTGCGTGGGCGCGGCCTGGGCGGTGTCCTGCTGGATCCTCGCCCTCTGGCTTCAATCCCGCGGCGAGATCGAGCGGGAAGTAGCCGAGGCCGCACCGGCTCGATCCGGAACGGGCACGGAGCCGGAGCTCAGTCGATGATGCGGCGGGATGCGATGGTGGTATCCGGACCGAACTCGTAGACCCGGATCGATCCGGTCGCGATCTCGACGGATTCGATTTCCCTTGGGCCCAGTCCTTCGAGCACCATCACCAAGGCCCGCAACGAGTTGCCGTGGGCGACGACCAGCGTTGGACCGCGCATCGCCGCCGGCTGGATATGCCTTAGGTGGAAGGGCACGACCCGGGCGACGGTGTCCCGGAGGCTCTCGCCGTTCGGCGGCTGACCCTTGTAGGAGCGCCGCCAGCCCTCGATCCGCTCCGCCCCGAAACGTTCGTAGGCGCCCTGCTTGCCAAGGCCGCTGAGGTCGCCGTAGTCGCGCTCGTCCAGGGCGGCATCCCGGAGGGGCACCAGATCGGCCTGCCCCAGGGCATCGAGCGCCAGCCGGGAGGTCGCGATGGCCCGCGCGAGGGTCGACGTGAAGGCTGAGGCGAAGCGAAATCCTTCGTCCTTGAGCCGCAGCCCGGCCGAGCAGGCTTCCTGTCGGCCCCGCTCGGTGAGGGGTGAGTCGAGCAGTCCCGTGAAAAGGCCGTCGGCGTTGGCTTGGCTCTGGCCATGGCGGACGAGGACGAGACATCGCCCCGGCGGGGGTACTGGGGAGGCGATCACGCGGGCTCCGGGCGAAGGGTGGTGCGGACAGGGAAATGCCGGCGCGGAGGACCCGCGCCGGCACCCTAGGCTCCTTGGTGTTCGCGACCGATCAGTTCGGCAGGGCGAACACGGTGAGCTGGCCACCGAGGTTGGTGTAGCTCGACAGGGCGGCGTAGCCGCCCACCGCGCCGAGGCCGGCGTTCGGGTCGGTCAGGCCGGCCGCGAGGCCGATGCCGGCCCAGCCACCGACACCCGACAGGATGCCGACGTACTGCTTGCCCTTGTGGGTGTAGGTCATCACGTTGCCGATGATGCCCGACGGGGTCTTGAACTTGTACAGTTCCTTACCCGTCTTGGAGTCGACGGCCTTCAGGTAGCCTTCCAGCGTGCCGTAGAAGACAACGTCGCCGGCGGTGGCGAGGGCGCCCGACCAGACCGAGAACTGCTCGGGATCGGACCACGCGATCTTACCCTTCACGCCGTCCCAGGCGATGAAGTTGCCCATGCCGCCATGGCTGTTCGGCGCGGGGTACATCGACAGGGTCGCACCGACGTAGGGCTGGCCCGGGGTGTAGGTCACCCGGAACGGCTCGTAGTCCATGCAGACGTGGTTGGTGGGCACGTAGAACAGGTTGGTCTTCGGCGAGTAGGCGGCGGGCTGCTGGTCCTTCGAACCCAACGCGGCCGGGCAGATACCCTTGGAGTTGGTGTCCTCGCCGTTCTGCTCGGTGGAGAACTTGGCCTGGACGAGGGGGCGACCGTAGGTCTTGGAGCCCTTGTCCATGTCGACCTTGGAGGCCCAGTTGACGACCGGATCGAACTTCTCGGCGACGAGGAGTTCGCCGGTGGCGCGGTCCAGGGTGTAGCCGAAGCCGTTGCGGTCGAAGTGGGTCAGGAGCGGGCGCTCCTTGCCGTCGACCTTCTGGTCGGTGAGGATCATCTCGTTGATGCCGTCGTAGTCCCACTCGTCGTGGGGGGTCATCTGGTAGACCCACTTGGCCTGCCCGGTGTCGGGGTTACGCGCCCAGATGGTCATCGACCACTTGTTGTCGCCCGGACGCTGCTTGGGGTTCCAGGTCGAGGGATTGCCCGAGCCGTAGTACATCAGGTCGAGCTTGGGGTCGTACGAGTACCAGCCCCAGGTGCAGCCGCCGCCGGTCTTCCACTGGTCGCCTTCCCAGGTCTTCAGCGAAGAATCCTTGCCCACCGGCTTGCCGAGGTAGGTGGTCTTCTCCGGGTCGACGAGCATCTCGTCGTCCGGGCCGACGGAGTAGGCGCGCCAGACCCGCTTGCCGGACTTGAGGTCGTAGGCGGTCACGTGACAGCGTACGCCGAACTCGCCGCCCGAGATGCCGACGATGACCTTGTCCTTCACCGGCAGCACGGTGGCGGTGTTGGTCTCGCCCTTCTTCGGATCGCCGTTCTGGACCGACCAGTTCACCTTGCCGGACTTGGCGTCGAGCGAGACGACCGTGGTGTCGGCCTGGTGCAGGATGATGGCGCCGTCGGCGTAGGCCAGGCCGCGGTTGACCGTGTCGCAGCACATCACCGGGATCACCGACGGGTCCTGCTTGGGCTCGTACTTCCACACGATCTTGGCCTCGTGGTCGAGGTCGAGCGCGTAGACGATGTTCGGGAACGGGGTGTGGACGTACATCATGTTGCCGATGACGAGCGGGGCGCCCTCATGGCCGCGCAGCACGCCGGTCGAGAAGGTCCAGGCCACCTGGAGGTTCTTGACGTTGTCCTTGTTGATCTGGTCGAGCTTCGAATAGCGCTGGTTCGTGTAGTCGAGGCCCGGGAACGCCCACTGGTTGGGGTCCTGCATCAGCTTCATCAGGTTTTCGTTCGCGATGGCCGGCATGGCGGCCGGCAGGAGCGTCGCGGCGTAGGCGACGGACGCCGCAAGGGCGATCTTCCTCATAGGTGTTCCTCCATTTGAGCGTTCGAACCCGGACGTTGTGTCCGCCAGGGGTCTCCTCACCGCATCCCGGTCCGTCGGCGGCGACGTGTCGGCCCTGCGCGCTTCCGCGCCGGGCCCCGGACCGGGGCTGCATTCCCCTCGAGCCCCAAGATCATCGTCCGGGAGCCCAAGTGGAGCGCCGGTAGAAGTATCGAATTATAAGATCAGCGCAATAAGCATTTTCTAAGTGCGACAGAATTATCCAGTCATTATCATGCAGATGCTGATTTAACCAATACGACGTCGCCCGAAAAAGCCATGGCTTTATCAGGGGCGCAAATAGTGCTGTTTTTTAAATAAAGATGCCGCTCTTTATTATTCCGAGACATCGCTTTTTTGCGTTGACTCAGACTATCGAGTGGCTATCCTTATTCCTGCGACAGACTAGACCTAAGCACATGTATTCTTGTGACCGCTCGGAGGCATGTGTCCTGGTCGCGGCGGAGCCTTATGGCTCCGCCTTTTTTTTCGTGCGCGAACGGGAAAAGGCCCGGACCGCGCCTGGTGGGCGACGGCGGGCATCAGGACGGTCTTGGATCGGGCAGGGTCATCGGTCGGCTCATGAGGGGCCGCCTTGCGGCGATCCGGTTGCGGTCATGAGCGTGACGGTGCGGGTCAACACATAGCTCTACCCGCGCCGAAGCGCTCGGTAGAAGCTATCGTCCGGCCCATAGGGGGCCGGCAGTTATCGGGGAGCTTCATCCCCATCCCACGTCCGGCAACGTGGATTAATCCGTCGTCCGGGTCAATCCCTTCGTCGACCGATCACGCGCGGGTCACGGCAAGGGAGAGGAAATAGGCGCCGTAGGCCGTCACCATGAGGGCCGCGACCCCGTCGAGGACGTAGGGCGGCACCTTCCGGAAGATCCCGGTGCCGCCGAGGGCGAAAGCCAAGGTCGCCACGAGCACGACCCCGATGCCGACCCCGAGGGTCGCCGTTCCCGCGCCCTCCCGAAGCGAGACGCCGAGCCAGACCACCAGGATCTCAAGCCCCTCGGCGACCAGGGCCCAGGCGGCGACGCCGAGGCCCGCGGCGTTGATCGGCCGCGACCAGTTCGCGTCCGTCGAGCCGGGGGCCGTGCCGGCATCGCGCTTCGAGAGCCCGTCGATGAACTCGTAGAGCAGGTACAGGCCGAACCCGAGCAGCAAGACCGCCGAGATCCAATCCAGGACGTTCAGGGCCAGGAGGTAGGCCGCCTTGCGCAGGACGACCGCGAGGATCGACACCGCCAGCCCGCCGAGGATGGAGCCCGCCAGGACGCTGCGCCATCCGAACCGGTACGCCCCGGCCATCATCACCGTCGCGGCGATGAAGAGTTCGGTGAAGGTCACCTGGAAGGTGATGACGGCTCCGAGCCAGGAAAGGGTCATGGGATGCGCTCCGCCCCGGGCCGGCGTCGAACGCGCCGGCCTCGGCCGCGGAGGGCATAGACATGCCCCGGGCCCTGGACCAGCCACCGTCTTTCGTGATGCTTTCGAACGACCCGGGCCCCATCCCCACTCGGGATGGGGCCCGGGCGCGCGGGAGTTGGATCTTGACGAACGGGCGAGGCGAAGGCATCTCCCGTCCACGGCAATGGAATCTGCCGGGCCTTTCGGCCAAACCGCCCCCTGGGCTAATGACTCCTACCTTTTGCGGCGCCGCAACAAGGGGGACTCATGCGCGCGACCTTCCAAAATCTCTTCGACAGCCTGAACCTCGCGGCGTTCGTCCGCACGCGGCACGCCCATGCCGTTTCGGTGGCGCGATGGTCGGCCATCCTCGTGCCGATGGCCGCGGCGGTCGGCACCCTCTGCGCGGCCTTCCTGTGGAGCCTCGACGCGGCCACCCAGGCGCGCTTCGACCATCCCTGGTTCCTGTTCCTGCTTCCGCTCGGGGGCTGTGCCGTCGGCTTGCTCTACCACCTGTTCGGCAAGAGCGTTGAAGGCGGCAACAACCTCATCGTCGAGGAGATCCACGAGCCGGACGGCGGCGTGCCGCTCCGGATGGCGCCGCTTATCTTCCTCGGCACCATCGTCACGCACCTGTTCGGCGGGTCGGCCGGGCGCGAGGGTACCGCCGTCCAGATGGGAGGCAGCCTTGCCAGCGCCTTCGGCAAGCTCTTCGGGGTCGATGCGGCCGGGGTCCGGGTCCTCCTGATGGCGGGTATCGCCGCCGGCTTCGGCGCAGTCTTCGGCACGCCCATCGCCGGCGCGGTGTTCGCGCTGGAGGTGCTCGCGGTCGGTCGCGTCGAGTACGCCGCGCTGGTGCCCTGCCTCCTCGCCGCGGTGGTCGGCGACTGGACCTGCCAGGCATGGGGCATCCACCACGGCTTCTACCACGTGGACTTCCTCGCCGGCGGCGCGAAGGCCCTGACCGTCGATCCGCTGCTCCTTGCCAAGGTCGCGCTCGCCGGCGTCGCTTTCGGCCTTGTCGGGTTGCTGTTCGCGGAAGCCAACCACCTCCTCGGTGGTTGGCTGAAGCGCCTGGTCCCGTACGGGCCGCTCCGCCCGGTGATCGGCGGCCTCGCGGTCATCGGCCTCGTCTACGCTTTTGGTACGCGGGACTACCTCGGGCTCGGCGTCTCGGCCGCCGACGCCGGCGGGATGACCATCAACACCTTCTTCGGGCCGGACATCCATCCCTGGAGCTGGGCCCTGAAGATCCTGTTCACGGTCGTGACCCTCAGCGCCGGGTTCAAGGGCGGCGAGGTCACGCCGCTGTTCTTCATCGGCGCGGCGCTCGGCAACGCCCTGGCCGGGCTGCTCGGCGCGCCGGTGGACCTGTTCGCGGCGCTGGGGTTCGTCGCGGTCTTCGCCGGCGCAGCCAACACGCCGCTCGCCTGCACGCTGATGGGCATCGAGCTCTTCGGCGCGACGCACGGGGTCTATCTCGCCGTCGCGTGCTTCCTGGCTTACCTCTGCTCGGGTCACAACGGCATCTACCTGTCGCAGCGCATCGCGGTCCCGAAGTCGGCGGCGGCCAACATCCCGGACGGCATGACCCTGCGCCAGGCCCGTACGGGCCGGGTGCCGACCGTCGCACCGTTGGCCGAGCGCCCCATCACCGAGGAGACGTCATGACCCCATCGCATCGCGTCGTCGCCGCCGACACCGGCATGATCCGTATCTACATGAAGCCGGGCGAGCGCGGCGGCGCCGGCAAGGGCCGGTGGTTCTCTGGCTCGAAGCCGCTCTATCGGGAGCTCGTCGCCCAGGCCAAGGCGGAGGGCCTCATGAACGCCGTCGCCCACCAGTCCCACCACGGCTACAGCAACCATGGGCCGATCCAGGACGACGGCGCCGAGTCGCTCAACCCCGAGCTGACCATGTGCGTCGAACTGATCGGCACCCGCGAGCAGCTCGAAGGCTTCTGCAGCCGGCACGGTGCCCAACTCGCGAACAAGGTCATCGTCTACAAGCACCTGGAGCACTGGAGCGTCAGCCAAGTCGGCGTCGGTGCGGCGGGCCGGGCTGCATGACATGAACCGTCCCGGGACGCTCCGGGCTTCGGATTGCCGGATAGGCCAACGAATGCGATAGCCGGCCATGGGTGCGCGGTCCGACCTTCGGACCGGCAGGCTTCAGCGTTGGTCGGGCCGCCAGCGCGGGAGATCTATGCCCATGCCGCGGCGCCTTCGCCCGACCTCGGCCCTGCGTAACGTCCTCCGGGGCGAGGCCTCAGGCGGCCTGATCCTGATGGCGAGCGCCGCCCTGGCGCTGGCCATCGCGAACTCCGGCTGGTCGGGCGTCTACTTCTCAGTCCTCAAGACATACGTCGCGACGGCCTGCCTGAACGGGGACATTCGTCTTCGTGTTACCTGAACGTTCCCGGCCCCAGGCCGTTGGAGGCTTGCCTTGCGAGCTTCCCGCGTTCGCTGACGTGGAGCCAGTGGATGCCCGCAATCGCCAGGACCGAGTTCGCGAAGTCCGAGACCCCGCTGCCCTCCGATGAGGGACATGGCCCGAGGGCGGGGTTCTGGGCGCTGACGCTCGGTTCGGTCGGCGTAGTCTACGGCGACATCGGCACCAGCCCGCTCTACGCCCTGAAGGAGTCCCTCCACGCCACCGCCGGAGGGGGGCACGCGCCGACCCGCGAGATGGTCTTCGGCGTCGTCTCGCTGATCCTCTGGGCGCTCATCCTCATCGTCACGCTCAAGTACGTGCTGCTGGTGATGCGGGCCGACAACGACGGCGAAGGCGGCACGCCGTCCCTCGTGGCGCTCGCCCAGCGGGCGCTGGGCCATTCCGGCGGGTTCGTGATCGTGCTGGGCATGGTCGGCGTCTCACTGTTCTTCGGCGACGCCATCATCACTCCGGCCATGTCAGTGCTCTCTGCGGTCGAAGGGCTGAAGCTGGTGACCCCGGCCACCGACCCGTACGTCCTGCCCATCAGCCTCGCCATCCTGATCGGGCTGTTCGCCCTGCAGAGCCACGGGACGGCGCGGGTGGCGACCTTCTTCGGCCCCCTCACGGCGTTCTGGTTCATCGTCATGGCGCTGGGCGGCCTGGGCCACCTCGTCGACGACCCGAGCATTCTGGGTGCGCTTAACCCCGCCCACGGCGTCTCGTTCATCCTGAGCCACGGCACGGCCGGCCTGCTGGCGCTCGGTGCCGTGTTCCTCGCTGTGACCGGCGCGGAGGCGCTTTACGCCGACATGGGACACTTCGGTCGCACGCCGATCCGCGCGGCCTGGTTCGGGCTGGTGCTGCCGGCGCTCGCCCTGAACTATCTCGGCCAGGGCGCCATGCTGCTCGCCCACCCCGAGCGGGCCGAGAACCCGTTCTTCCTGCTCTATCCGTCCTGGGCTCTGCTGCCGATGGTGCTACTCGCCACCGTGGCGACGGTCATCGCCAGCCAGGCGGTGATCACCGGCACCTTCTCGATCACCCAGCAGGCGATGCAACTCGGCCTGCTGCCGCGCATGCGGGTCCTGCGCACCTCCGAGACCGAGAAGGGGCAGATATACATCCCTCGGGTGAACTGGTGGTTGCTCGTCGCGGTCGTGTTCGTGGTGGTGCTGTTCAAGTCGTCGAGCGGCTTGGCGGCCGCCTACGGCATCGCGGTCACCGGCGACATGGTCATCACCGCCTGCCTGCTGTTCGTCGTCGCCTGGAAGGTCTGGCGCTGGTCGCCTGCGGTCGCGGCCGCGGTCATCGCGCCGTTCCTACTCATCGAGTTGGTGTTCCTCTCGGCCAACGCGCTCAAGATCCTGCACGGGGGCTGGGTGCCGTTGACCATCGGCGCCGCCCTGGTCACGGCGATGTGGACCTGGCGGCGCGGCTCGGCCCTGATCGCCGAGGAGATCCACCGTCGGCGCGTGCCGCTCTCCGAGTTCACGCGGATGGTGGAGACCGGCTCGATCCAACGGGTGCCGGGAACGGCCATGTTCCTGACGGGAACGCCCGGCGATACCCCAGGGGCCCTGATGCACAACGTCAGGCACAACCGGGTGATGCACGCGAACAATTATATCCTGCACGTGGTCACCGAGGACCTGCCGCGCGTGGCAGACGCCGAGCGCGTCGCCGTGAGGAAGCTGTCCGACGCCTTCTCCTGCGTGACGGTGCGCTTCGGGTTCACCGAACTGCCCGACCTTCCGCGCGCCCTTGCGGCCGCGGGCCTGGACAAGGGCGACCTGTCGTACTTCCTGACGCGGCGGGTGCTGGTGGCCTCGCCGGAGACCGGCATGCCGGTGTGGCAGGACAGGCTCTACATCTCCATGGCCCGTGCGGCCACGGACGCGTCCCGCTACTTCCGCATCCCGGTCGACCGTGCCGTCGAGATCGGCGCCCGGATCGACATCTGATCCCGGGGAGGTCCGAGTGCGGTCGAGATTGTTTTCGATCCATTGCCAGCGGCGGTCGTGCTCGCCACGCGTCAGATCAGGCTGTTTCCTTCGCCCTACGCATCTCTTGGCCATCCTGGATGACCGGCAGACTTCGGCTCGTAGTCCGTTCGCGCGGTAGCACCGCGGTGCTTCCACGGTCGGCAGGGCCACCTATGTCTGTCTTAGCACAGCACGCCGCCGAAAGCGGCCAGACTGCTCTCCACCCATCCCGGTCATAAGCATCTGGTCTATCAGGCTGCCCGGAAGCGGACACTCTGAGGGTCCGAGAAGGGTCGGAAGCGGACGGTATCAAGCGTCAGGTTTCGACCACTAGGCCTCGGGGTCGATATCCGACGTTTCAGGTCCTCCTCCGCAGGGATCTCGGCGTGGATGCGACCATTGCGGGCAACAAAGGTGCGGGTTCTCCTTGGCTCGCCGCTCACCGCGGGGGAACGGGCGAGGATCCGAACGGGTTCTTCGGCTCTGCCGCATGAGGCGGTGAGTGTCCCGAGCCAGCAACCGTCAAGGGACCGATCCAGGAGTTCGGGCGCATGAACCAATCCTCTCCGTCCGCCCGTGCCGGTATCATGGCGCGCCTCGGCAAACGGGAGATTGGTCTGCCCGTGACGCTGTTTTGCGTCGCCGCCCTCATCCTCGGGTTTGGTCTCCTGGCCGACAAGGTCATGGAGGGCGGCACGATGGGGTTCGACACCCGCGTCGCCCACTTCTTCCGTCCACCCGGCGCGGCTGGTCCGATTGGACCGGATTGGCTGCACGAGATGGCCCGGGACGTGACCTCCCTGGGCAGCATGGTGGTTCTCTGCTTTCTCATCGCGGCTGTGGCAGGCTACCTGCTCCTGATCCGCAAGCAGGGGGCAGCGGTCCTGGTGGTAGGCTCAATCCTGGGCGGGACGGTCATCAGCTTTGGCCTCAAGCTCCTCTTCAACCGTCCGCGACCCGAGATCCCCGGCGGCATCCAGGTGTTTACCGCCAGCTTCCCCAGCAGCCACGCCATGCTTTCCGCCGTCACCTACCTGACGCTCGGTGCCCTCATGACGCGCGTGGCGGCGGGCGCTCGCCTCAAGGCATACTTCATGGGGCTGGCCGTCTTCCTCACGGTGGTGGTCGGGATGAGCCGGGTCTATGTCGGGGTGCACTACGCGACCGACGTGCTGGCGGGCTGGTGCGTGGGGTCGGCCTGGGCGGTCCTGTGCTGGGTCGTGGCCCTCCAGCTCCAGCGACGCGGTAAGGTCGAGAAGCCCGACCATGTCGCGGGCGAGGCCGGCATCGAGGCATAGGACCCCATGCGTCGTTCTTCCTAAACGCATCCTCCGCCTGACTGAAGGAACGGACGCATCCCAGTATTCGTTCGATTAGCAGGACCGCATCGTCGATGCCTGCGGCCAGGCCGTCCGACCATTACGGGCACGACCGAAATGATGCCGTTAGGGGGCCCGTAGGGCGGCCGGATCAAGCGGCGCTGGTGGTCTCGGCCGGCCCGGCTTGCCGACTGCCTCCCAAGCTATCAAGGCGGCCCCGAGGCTGATCCAGATATCGGCCATGTTGAAGGTGAACCAATGCACCTCCGCCGGGTGCAGGTCGAGGAAGTCCGTGACGCGGCCGTCCGCACATCGGTCGATGAGGTTTCCCAGGGCACCGCCGGTCATGATGGCGAAACCAACTCCTTCCGACGCTCCGGTCGCGCGGAATGCCAACCCGGCAACGAGGGCCGTCAGCATTCCCTGAAGCGCAAGAAGGACGACCAGGGACGTCGCGTCATGCGCCGGAAGCAGGCTGAAGCTGATGCCATGATTGAACGCGAGCCTGAGGTCGAGCATCGGCAGTACCGCGTGCACGGTTCCGTCGGAAAGCCTGTCGACCGCCAGCGCCTTGGTCCACAGGTCGGTGCCCGCCGCGGTCACAGCGATTACGACGAGGGCGCCGACCTCGGCCCTTTCCCGTATGAGACGCATCGGCTCAAGCCCGGAGCAGGCGAAGGGCGTTGGCCGTCACTAGGACGGTCGCCCCGGTATCCGCCAGGATGGCCGGCCATAGCCCAGTGATGCCTGCGAGCGTCGTCACCAGGAACACGGCCTTAAGCCCCAGCGAGATGGCCACGTTCTGGTGGATGTTGCCGAGCGTCGCCCGGGACAGCGCCACGAGGGCGGCCACGTCCGAGACCCGGTCGTTGAGGATGGCCGCGTCAGCCGTCTCCAGTGCCGCGTCTGTGCCGCCGCCCATGGCAATGCCGACGCTGGCGGAGGCGAGCGCGGGGGCGTCGTTGATGCCGTCGCCGACCATAGCGACCGGGCCGACCTCCTTCAACGCGCCGATCTCGGCGAGCTTGTCGGCCGGCAGCAGGTCGGCCCGGACCGATAGTCCCAGGCCCTTGGCGATGGCCTCGCCGGTGCGCCGGTTGTCGCCGGTCAGCATCACGCATTCGACCCCGAGCCGGCGCAGGGCCGCGACGCCGGCGGCCGCATCCTGTCTGGGCTCGTCCCGGACCGCCACGGCGCCGAGCGCCTCTCCGTCCCGAACCACGACGACGGCGGTCTTGCCGGCTTCCTCAAGGGCCTGCACCGTCGCTTCCGCTTCCGGCGAGAGGCTGGCCAGCGTCGCGGCGTGGCGCGGGGATGCCACCGCGACCGTGCGACCGGCGACCGTGGCCTGGACGGCCTTGCCGGGAACCGCACGGGCATCGCGTACGGGGCGCAGGGGGATGGCGTCGGCCTCCGTACGTTCGAGGATCGCACGAGCGATGGGGTGGCTCGATCCGGCCTCCACCGTCGCCGCGAGCCCGAGCAGGGTGCGATCCGTCATGTCCGGGGCAAATGGGAGGACGTCGGTGACCCTTGGACGCCCTGCCGTGAGCGTCCCCGTCTTGTCGAACGCGACGGTACGCACCCGTCCGATGGTCTCCAGGGCGGCGCCGCCCTTCACCAGCAGTCCCCGCCGCGCTCCGGCGGCAAGACCCGAGGCGATGGCGGCCGGGGTCGAGAGCACGAGGGCGCAGGGGCAGGCGATGAGGAGCAACGCCAGTCCGCGATAGATCCAGGTGCCCCAGTCGGCGCCGAGCAGCAGCGGCGGGCCAAGCGCCGCCAGCGCGGCGACCGCGAAGGCGACCGGGGTGTAGACGGCGCTGAAGCGGTCGATGAACCGGGCGGTCGGCGACTTCGACGCCTGCGCCTCCTCCACCATGTGCAGGATGCGGGCGACGGTGTTGTCCGACGGCATCCGGGTGACCCTGACCTGCAGGGCCCCGTCCGCATTGACGCTGCCGGCATAGACGGCGTCCCCGACCTCCTTTGGCCGGGGCACCGATTCCCCCGTGATCGGGGACTCGTCGAGGCTCGACGTGCCGTCCGTGACCTCGCCGTCCGCAGGGACGCGGTCACCCGGGCGCACCAGCACGGTTTGGCCGATCACCAGGGAGGCGGCCGCCACCTCACGCACGGCGCCGTCCCCCTCGACCAGGCGCGCCGTCTTCGGCACCAGGCCCACGAGGGCCTTGATGCCGGCCCGGGACCGGCCGGCCGCAAAGCCTTCGAGCATCTCGCCAACGGTGAAGAGGAGGACCACCACCGCCGCTTCCTCGGCGGCATGGATGGCGAGCGCCCCGATGGTGGCGACCGACATCAGCATCTCGATGGAGAAGGGCGAGCCGTTGCGGGCGGCGGCGATGGCGCGGCGTCCGTAGAAGGCGAGACCCAGGAGCGCGCCGGGCCAGTAGGCGTATTCCCCGGCCAGCCCGGGCCGAACCGTCTGCAGGAGAAATCCGCTTGCGAACAGGACGGCGATGCCCAGCGCCAAAAGCCCCTTGCGGCTGCGCCAGGCGGGGGTCTCCGCCTCCTCCTCGACGATGGCCGGGGCCGCGATGCCCGTCGTCTGCGAGCGGGCGAGGTCGGCCGCGGTCGGCAGGGACCCGACGCCATAGCCGAGCCCCGTGATCCGGTTCTCCAGGTCCGCCCTGGGCGTCGAGCCCTCGTCGAGCACGAGGTCGAGGACCTGGGCCGTGTAGTTCACGCGCACGTCGCGGACGCCGGGCAGGCGGGTTACCGCCGTTTCGATCTTGGTCGCGCAGCTCGGGCAATCCATGCCCTTCACGCGGTAGCGCAGCGCGGCGCCCGCGGGGACCGCTCCCGATGTTCCTGGCCCTGACATGGCAAGCTCCGTCGACCCGGGCCTCGCGCCGAAGGGTCTGAGGCCCTACATGCACCCTGTAGCAACTACAGGGTCAAGGCCATGGCGCAGGCACCCCCCATGACCATCGGCGACCTGGCCGCGGCGACGAACACCCGCGTCGAGACGGTCCGGTGGTACGAGAAGATGAAGCTCCTGCCGGCGCCGGAAAGGTCGGCGGGCAACTACCGTCTCTACGGTCCGGAGCACCTGCGCCGCCTGAGCTTCATCCGGCGGGGACGGGACCTCGGCTTCACGGTCGACCAGATCCGGGAGCTTCTCGCCATGGCCGACGACCGCGACCGGTCCTGCGCCGAGGTCGACACCATCGCCCGCGCCCACCTGGCGCAGGTCGAGCGCAAGCTGGCCGACCTGACCCGGTTGGCGCATGAGCTGCGTGACGTCATCGGTCAGTGCGGCTGCGGGTCCGTCGCCGACTGCCGCATCATCGAGGCTTTGTCTCCCCACGGGGATCCGTCCTGAGGATGGATCGGCCCCGTCGGCATCAGGTGGAAGTGCGTCCTCCCGCCGATGTTGCAGAGGCAGTACAGAACGTAGACGCAGGCCGGGATGGCGATGAGGGCCAGGGCGAACGCCCGGCCGGCCGCGCGACGGACGTGGGGCCTGACGCGGCGTCGGCGACGTGGGCCGCCGCCGCCCCAGTCGGCGATGGTTCGGGCGACCTTCTTGCTCATGCCGACCCTCCTACTCGGCGGCGCGGAGATGCGGTTGGACCGGCTTGGGCCGATCCTTCCTCTCGGGGGCGACCGCACCGGCGAACCTGGCATAGAGGGCCGGCAGGACCACGAGGGTCAGAAGGGTCGCCGAGATGAGGCCGCCGATGACTACCGTCGCCAGGGGGCGCTGGATCTCTGCCCCGGTCTCGGTCGCCAGCGCCATCGGTACGAACCCGAGGGATGCCACCAGCGCGGTCATCGCCACTGGACGGAGCCGGGTCATGGCGCCCTCCATGATGGCCTCGCGCCTTGGCCGTCCCTCGGCGATGAGCTGCTTGATATAGGTCAGCATCACCAAGCCGTTGAGCACCGCCACCCCGGACAGGGCGATGAAGCCGACGGCCGCGGGCACCGAGAACGGCATGCCCCGCAGCCATAGGGCGGCGATGCCCCCGGTCAGCGCCAAAGGAACCGCGCTGAACACCAGGAGCGCGTCCCGGGCCGAGTTCAGGGCCGAGAACAGCAGCAGGAAGATCAGGAAGAAGCACACCGGGACGACCACCATCAGGCGCTGGCGGGCGGAAGCCAGGTTCTCGAACTGTCCGCCCCAGGTCACGTAGTAGCCGGCCGGGAGCGACACCCCCGAGGTTACCTTGTCCTGCGCCTCGGCCACGAGCGAGCCGATGTCGCGGCCCCGCACGTTGGCGGTGACCACGACCCGGCGCCGGCCGTTCTCGCGCGAGATCTGGTTCGGGCCCTCCGTCACCGAGAAGCTCGCGACCTGCTTCAGGAGCACGGACGCGGCGCGCCCGTTCGGTCCGGGAGGTAACGGCACCGGGATGTTCTCCAGGGCCTCGCGGTCCTCGCGCACCTTGTCGTTGAGGCGCACGACGATGGGGAAGCGCCGGTCGCCCTCGAAGACGACGCCCGCCTCGCGGCCCCCGATGGCCGCCCCGATGACGTCCTGGATCGCGGACGTGCTCAGGCCCAGGCGGGCCGCCTCGGCCTTGTTGATCCCGATCTCCAGGAACGGCAGCCCAGCCGTCTGCTCGACCTTCACGTCGTCCGCGCCCTCGACCCCGCGCAGGATGCCGGCGATCTGGTTCGCGGCCGCGGTCATCGCGCCTAGGTCATCGCCGAAGACCTTCACGGCGAGGTCGCCGCGTGTGCCGGCCAACAGCTCGTTGAAGCGAAGCTGGATGGGCTGGGAGAACTCGTAGACGTTGCCCGCGAGCGCCCCGAGGGCCTTCTCGATGCTCTCCTGCAACTCGGCCTTGGACAGGTCCGGGTCCGGCCATTCGGCTTGCGGCTTCAGGATGACGAAGGTGTCCGACGAGCTCGGCGGCATCGGGTCCGAGGCGACCTCGGCGGTCCCGGTCTTCGAGAAGACGTAGGCGACCTGGGGGAACCGGCCGATGGCCTGCTCGACCTTCAGCTGCATCGCCTGCGATTGCGACAGGGACGTCGACGGGATGCGCTGGGCGTTCAACGCGATGCTCTTCTCGTCGAGCTGCGGGATGAACTCCTGCCCCAGACCCCTGAACAGGATGCCTGCCCCGACAAGCAACACCAGGGCGACCGCGACGAACAGCATGGGCACGCGCAGGGCGGCCCCGAGGACTGGGCGGTAGGCGGCCTTGATCGCCCGGACGAAGAGGTTGTCGGTCTCGGTGACCTTGCCGGTGATGACGATGGAGATCATCGCCGGGACGAAGGTGAGCGACAGGACGAAGGCCGCGACCAGGGCGATGATGACGGTGAGCGCCATCGGCTCGAACATCTTGCCCTCGACCCCGGTGAAGGTGAGGAGCGGCACGTAGACGAGGATGATGATGGCCTGCCCGTAGAGGGAGGGCTTGATCATCTCCTCGGCCGAGGCCCGCACGGTGGCGAGGCGCTCCTCCAGGTCGAGCTTTCGCCCGAGTTCCCCTTGGCGTTCGGCGAGATGGCGAAGGGCGTTCTCGGTGATGATGACTGCCCCGTCGACGATGAGGCCGAAATCGAGGGCCCCAAGGCTCATCAGGTTGGCGCTGATGCGGCCCTGGACCATGCCCGTCATGGTCATCAGCATCGCCACCGGGATGACGAGGGCCGTGACGATGGCCGCGCGGATGTTGCCGAGCAGCAGGAACAGGATGACCACGACGAGGGCCGCGCCCTCGGCCAGGTTCTTGGCGACCGTCCGGATGGTGGCCTCGACCAGGACCGTGCGGTTGAGGACCGTCTGGACCTCGACGCCGGGCGGGAGCGTGCGCCGGATGCCGGTCATGCGCGCGTCGACCGCGGCGGCGACGGTGCGGCTGTTCTCGCCGATGAGCATCAGGGCGGTGCCGATGACGACCTCCTGCCCGTCCTCGCTGCCTGACCCGGTGCGCAGATCGCGCCCGATCCGCACCTCGGCGACGTCGGAGATGCGGACCGGCACGCCGCCGCGCGTGGTCACGACGACGGAGCCAATGTCCTCCATGCTCTCCAAGCGGCCGGCGGCGCGCACGACGTAGCCCTCGCCGTTGTCTTCCAGGTAGCGCGCACCCTGGTTGGCGTTATTAGCCTCCAGCGCCCGCCCGATGTCGGCGAAGGACAGGTCGAGGGCCGTCAGCCTCATCGGATCGGGCTGGACGTGGTACTGCTTCTCGAAGCCGCCGATGCCGTCGACGCCGGCCACGCCCGGGACGGTCCTCACCTGTGGGCGGATGATCCAGTCCTGGACCGTGCGCAGGTAGGCCGTGCGTTCGAGCTCCGTCGAGAGCCTCTGGCCCTCGGGTGTGAGGTAGCTGCCGTCCGGCTGCCAACCGGGTTTGCCGGGCTTCGAGACCTTGCGCTCAGCAGGTTTCGCGTAGTGCACCGACCACATGTAGATCTCGCCCAGGCCCGTCGAGATCGGCCCCATGCGCGGCTCGACCCCGGACGGCATCGCCGCCTCGGCCTCCTGAAGACGCTCGGCGACCTGCTGGCGGGCGAAGTAGATGTTCGTCGCCTCGGAGAAGACGGCGGTGACCTGGGAGAACCCGTTCCGGGATAGCGAGCGGGTGTATTCCAGGCCCTTGATGCCTGCGAGCGCGGTCTCGACCTGATACGTGATGATGCGCTCGATGTCGTTCGGCGAGAGCGAGGGCGCAGTGGTGTTGATCTGCACCTGGTTGTTGGTGATGTCCGGCACCGCGTCGATGGGAAGCTTCGTCAGCGAGAACACGCCGAACCCGGCCGCGAGCAGCGACAGGAGCACCACGAGCCAACGCTGGCGGACGGAGAAGTCGAGGATCTTCGAGATCATGGCGGCCGCCCTCAGTGGTCGTGGTCGGCTTCGGCCTTGCCGAGCTCGGCCTTCAGGACGAAGGAGTTGGCCACCGCGACCTCGTCGCCGGGCTCCAGGCCGGCGACGACCTCGTAGGCATCGTCGTCCGCCTTGCCGAGGGTCACCTCTCGCTTCGAGAAGCCCTCCTCGGTCCGCACGAACACCACCTTCTCGCCGCCGATGGTCTGGATGGCGGACTTCGGCAGCCGCACCGCGACCTTGTCCTGGGCGATCTCGATCTCGGTCGTGACGAAGGTGCCCGGGCGCCAGGACATGTCCTTGTTCGGCAGGGCGACGATGACCCGGGCCGAGCGCGTCTCCGGGTTGAGGATCGGGCTGACGAAGACGACCTTGCCCTCGGGGCGGGGAGCGTCCTCGCCCCCGACGATAGTCACCCTGGCGCCCTCGCGGACCTTGGACAGCTCGGTGGTGGGGACGGGGAGCTCGATCCAGAGGGAGGAGAGGTCGGCCACGGTATAGACGTCGGCCGGGTCCCCCTCGCTGCCGACCTTCGTTCCGACGTCGACCTTGCGCTCCACGATCCGCCCCGCGAGGGGGGACCTGAGCTCGAAGCGGCGAAGCGACGACAAGTTCGGAGTGGTTTCGTCCTTCTTGGCCGCGGCGGCGACCTCGGTCGCGTTCAGCCCGAGGGCCGATAGCTTCTGGCGGGAGAGATCGACCCGCAGGCCCGCCTCGGAGTAGGCGGCCTTCGCGTTCAGGAAGGCCGATTCCGCCGAGATCCTCTTGTCCCAGAGGGCCTGCTGCCGGTCGAAGTTGGTCTTTTCCAGATCCGCCTTGACCGTCGCGGTGAGGAAGTCGCTCTTGGCATCCGCGACCTCGCGGCTGTCCAGGACGGCGACGATCTCGCCCTTGGCGACGTCCTCGCCGAGACGCTTGCGCATCTCCGCCACTGTCCCGGCGACCCGCGCAGGCACCCGGGCGATCCGGTCGGCGTCCTGGGTGATGGTGCCGGGCACCAGGAGATGGCGCGAGAGGATGCCGCCCTCGACATGCGCCAGCTTGATGTCCTGCTCGGCGGCCTGCTCGGCCGTCATCTTGATCTTGCCCTCGCTTGCCTCGTCGTGGCCGTGCGCCTCGCCCTCGGCGTGTTTGTGGTCGCCGTCGACCTTGGTGGCCTGCGCCCCGGTCACGGCCGCGTTGGTCGCCGGAGTCTTGGCCGCGGTGGAGGACAGGCCGGCGGCGGCCAGCGCGCCCCGCACGGTCTCGGACACGCGGGGGACGGCACCGCCGATGGCGACGCCTATGGCCAGGAGGGCCACGGATATGATTGCACGCATGGAAGGGAGGCCGTTCGCATAGGACCGCGGTCACCGCCTGGGGCTGGGTCGACGGTCCGGTTCAAGTCAAGCTCGCTCAAGGAGCCGGCATCCGCTGGGATGTCCGGTCTGCATCCGCCACGGCCGTGGCGGTGCCGCCTCAGGCGCGAGGGGGCCTTGGAAGGCGACCGGCGGAGATCGAGGCTACGGTGACGTCGGCCGTGGCATAGGACGGGCGTCCGGCGGTGGCGATCGGAATCCCGGGTGACGCCTCGATGCCAATGGCCAGATGGCAGCCGCAGGTCGCATGGCAGGCCGGGCACCCGTCGGGCTGGTCCGGCGCACCCTTATGCGAGGACGTGGCGAACGCGGGCGCGTGATCAGGAAGGCGATGGGCGTCGGCGGAGGAAATCGCACAGGGCGCCATGAGCGCCAGGAGGAGGACGAACGACAGCAGGCGGACGGCGGTCGCCCACCAGCCGCGCGACGCCTCGTAGGCCCTGATCGGGAATCCCGCGCTCATGACTGCCTTATGGACGATCCGGAGGCGCTCGTACATGCCGGACGGGCGTCCCAGGGCGCCTATCCGAATGCCGACATGCTCGGGGGTGCGTCCGCGGAGACGTCGCCCCCCTCTGCGTCTGGGGTCGCCGTAGCGTCGCGATTCCCGGCCGCCCGAGCAGGTCGGCGAGGAGCGGGACCGGGCATCGGACATGCTGCGCACCTAGTTTGGAACCGGTCCTGGCGATCGTCCGACAAGCCGAAGATGGAGCTGGGTTAGGCACGGGCGGCCCCTTCCACGAAGGGACGGAACCGCGCACCGGCCCATGCGTAAAACCCTCCAGGCCACGCTTACCGGGGATCAACCAAGGGAGCCGGGCCGCCAGCCTCAGCAGAATGCCGCGGTTGAAGTTCGGGTAGCATGGTGCTACCTCTTGGAGGCTGGATGACGCCGCACAATCCCCTGGCAAAGGTCCGCGCGCTCGCCGCCGACGAGGAGGCCTGTTCGTTCTTTTCTCCCGTCCTCGAAGAGCTCAGGACCCGTAAGCTCGACACGGACGACCTGCGGGCGATCATCCAGACGGAATTGGGCGAGGCGCACTTCAGCAAGTCCGAGCCGACGCGAAGACACCACCCGACCACCGTGTCGGACTACTACTCGATCTGGGTCGACGACTGCGCCGACTGGATGTTCCTGAAGCTGCTGGTCACCGGCGCTGACGTCCTGGTCGTCACCTCATTCAAGAAGGATATCGATCGATGACGATGGAGGCCTGCCAAGCCTGCGAGGCGATCGCGGTCTGCGAGCGCGTCGAGCCCTTCGTGGTCGAACGGTCGGGGAAGAGCCTCGCCATCCAGGACCGTCGCATGGCCTGTGCCGAATGCGGGAACGTCAGCTATCAGGGCTCTCAGATCTCCGAGCACGAGCTCGCCGTCGCCAACGCCGTGCGAGAGATGGACGGGCTCCTGTCCGCCGCCGAGCTCAACGCCATCCGCCTCAAGTACAAGCTCCGCCAGGCCGACATGGAACAGATCCTCTCCACCGGCCCGAAGACCTGGACCCGCTGGGAGCGCGGCAAGGTTCCTCAGAGCAAGGTCGCCGACCGCTACATCCGAGCCCTAGCCCGGGACCCCTACCTCGCCCGCCGCGAGATGCTTGCGGCCGGGGTCGTAAACCCGGAGGCCGAGGGCGTCTTCGCCCAGATCGAGCTTGACGATCGCAAGCGCGCCCACGCCGTCATGCGCGACGCCCTCGGGCGGCGCACCGAGATCGACCACGAGCGCTTCGCCGCCCTCGCTGCCGACGCGGCCTTCGACGCCTTCCACGGTAACCACGCGAACCCGGAAGCCGTCGCCGCATGAGCGAGAAGCCTCCCATGGGCGTGCTCCACCACCTTCCGCCGAGGAAACCCCTCGCGGATATGGAGGATTTCCGGCGCGACGTGGGAGAGACCATCGCGGCACAGTTCCGGGAGCAGAACGAGATCCTCCGCGCCGAGCGCGGTGAGCATCTAGCGCGTGTCCGGGAACAGGATGAGCGCCTCCAGCGGCAAGGCGAGCTCATTGAGCGGCTCACCCGCGGCGTCGAGCTCCTCGTCACCGAGATGCACGGCGTCCGGACCGGCAAGGCGGAGGAGGCCTTCGCCCGCGTCGGCGGCGAGAGCGCCGCCCCGGACCTGCCCACCGTCTCCGCGGAGTCCGCAGTGGTCTACATCTGTACCGCGGGCAGTATCGGCCGGAAGCTCGACTTCCGCGCCAGCGAGATCGGTACCCTGCTCGGCGCCAAGGGCCTGCGCTGGGCGGGCAACGGCGCCTACCAGGAACTCGGACGCGAGGTCGGCCCGAACCATACCAAGTTCTGGCACCGCGACGTCCCCGCCCGGCTCCGGCGCGTCCTGGACGAGAACAACCCAGCCCGCCACGGCATCACCGATCGCAGTGTCCTCGCGATCTTCCGCAAGTGGAGCGCCCGCCGGACCGGCGGCCCAGACCTCCTCGACAGCATCGAGGCGCTCAAGGCCTGAGCCCGGGCATCAGTTTCGGTGTGCCGCGGCGATTTGCTGTAACCTTGGTGACGGGGTTTTGATGAAAGCGCATCTAAGAAGCTATAAGCGTTGTCACGCGATCTATCTCATCGGATTGTATTGTACTTGTACATATCCATCCCGGACTAATTATCACGCATTCGCTACGCGAAACTCTCAACGAGAGATAATAATGGCATGATAGGTATCGGAAGCGCAGAATTCTACAAAATATTTCACGAGGAAATAGAAAAACCTCGAGTATTTGCTGATATAAATCAGCTTGCGCCGTCCGACATCGAACTCAGAATTCGCGCAATCTTCACTGGGCATAATTCTGATTTGGATGCTGTCGGCTTCGTACAAGCCTGTATGTATCAGCGAGAACAGAAGCTACCTTTCATAAAAATTGGACCCAAGCGACTTACTGAAGATGTTGACCTACTCGTTAAGGCCGTCGCATTCGGAATAGTTGACTGTCAAGAAATATCAACTGATCTCAGATTTAGTCTGTCAAGACCAGAGTCGAATCTGTATGTAAACGGATTTCCTGCATGTTGTTTGAGAGATATAAATCGGATGCACGATGACGATCAAGATATGGATCACTTAGAATTCACACGATTACACGGAGCAGCCGTGCTCGATCAAATCCAGCCTGTCATTCGTGATTTAAAAACATATTGGGGGAAGGAACCTCTCAATAAAAGCGTCCTGAAAAAGAGGTTGTTTTTACCAATAAAATATCAAACAATTTCAGATATTCTCGAAACTGTCCCCGGTGAAATCATGCAAAGTTCACTAAGAGGACAAATTGAAAGGGCAGCATATGTAAGACATGAAAGATTGAGACTGCTTAGGAGCCCCCGGTTACCTTCGATAGACGATGAAAAGGCGATTTTTGATATTTGAAAAATTGCCTGTTACACTGATCGGCGCGAACTACAAACGGCCGGAAGTGAACAGAAGCCGGGGCTGGCTCAATAGCCGGGAAGTCAGCCGACGACGCTGGTTCCCATCGCGTCGGGAGCCTTCAGGTCACACGACTGCATCCCGTGGGGCGATCACGTTAATTACGCGGCCTCGAAGGGCGGCACGACGACGCTGATGTGCACCCTCGCCCAGGAATTCGCCCCGCGCGGGTTGCGCGTGAACGCCATCGACCCGGCGCCGTGAGGACCGGCATTAACGCGGGCCAGATGCAGGGTAAAAATCTGCGCAGTGCGGTGTCGCAGATCCCGTATGGTCGCATCGGACGGGTCGAGGACATCGCCTCAGCCATCGCGTTCCTAGCCTGCGACCTGTCCGACTACATCGTCGGCGACACCCTTCTCGTCGATGGTGGGACGACCACTCCTGGCACGATGCCTATCGGCGGTAGGCCGGGGCCCGTACCTCCAAATCCGATTGATAGGTGAAAACCGTTAAGGCGCATCAGGGCTCGTCGCGGCCTGCGATGTTCCGGTCGGCATCCCGCTCGAAGGTCGAGGTGGTCAGCGCGTCGGGGATCCGCTCGGCGATCATTAGAAAGGGGCCTTGCATGGTGTCGGGGGCTAGCAGGGCCAGGCTGCCGCGGCGGAGGGCGCCGTCGATCTCAACCAGGTGGCCGCGGCACCTACTGCGGTAGGCGACGATGACAGAAGGCCGTCAAACGCCCTTTTGCTGCTCACGAAGCTGGTCCACCCAGGCCCTCAGGTCCCCGACGGCCTTGAGCAGTTCGTCTGGGCGCAGGGGAGCAGCGTTCCGCCCGGGAGATGGATCGTGGGCTTCCGTCTGATCGCAGCACCGTTTGAAGCCGGCGGCGAAATCCTCGACGTTGGCAACGGTCAGGCTCGCCACCTTTCTCAGGTCCTTGGTGCTGATGTAGTCGCGGTGCCTTTGGATGACGCAGTTGAAGGCCACCTCCTCAAGGGCCCGTTCCCACGTGCTTCGTAACCTGCTGAAGAAGTGGGAGGCCGCAGCCCCGTACTCATCATCCCGATTGTCGTCGTAGAGGACCTTGGCCGCCCGTGCGTCCTTCTCAAGAGCGTCGAGGCGCTCCCGGACCTTAGCCCCGATCCAGGGCAGTCCCTGGTTCACGACGCCCGCGCCGGCAGAGGTGTGGGTGAGCGAGATCAGGGAGACCGGGATCCTGCCGTCGATTGACAGCGCATGCAGGTCGTTCAGGAAGACGAGGTCATGCGTGAAGACGATAATCTGCCGGACGCCCCCTTCCTCGACCAGCCGCTCGGCGACCTTGCGCCGCCACCGATGGTCCAGCGAGGAGACCGGATCGTCGAAGACCAGCGTCGATCCATGAGCCGCGGTAGCGAGCTCGGTCAGGAAGGCGGCCAGGGCCACGCAGGTCTGCTCGCCCTCGCTCAGGATCTCGCCGACCTTCGCCCTCTCGTTGGCGAACAGCCGGACCTGGTACTGCGGGGAGCCGTACCTGCCGCCCGAACGGACGATGTCGACCCTCACCCTGTGGGCGGCCAGCTTCTGGATTTCTTCCTGAAAGCGATCGCGGACCTTCGGCGTGATGACCTTGTCGGCGATCGTGTTGCCGAGCGTCGTGATGGCATTCGTCGCCATCTCGGACAGGCAGTCCTTCAAACCCGCCAGCTCGCTCAGCCGTGCCACCTCGATCCTCGCCTTCGGCAGCAGTGCCTCCAAGAGTGCGCGGTCACGCAACTCGTCCCGTTCCGCAACCAGCCGTACCCGACCGGCGGGATCGACCGCCGTCAGAAGCTCCTTGGCATAGGCCTGCGTATCATCCGCAAGAGTCGTCAGCGTGCCGATGATGCCGGCCGCAACCACGGGCATTGGACCCGCCCCGCGGTCGGCGAGTGCCCGCGTGCAGATCCATCGCCGAAGCCGGACGGTCGCCAGCCCGCGCAGGATCGCGGCGGCGACATCTGGATGGGTCACCGACAGCTGGCGGCGCAGCGGAAACCCGGACATCCGCAGCGACAGACCCGACAGCTTCCCCAGGGCTTCCTCGTAGGCGACCTCGGCCTTCCGCGCCTCGCGCTCGCTGTCGGCCTTCACAAACTCCTCAAAGGTCAGCTTCAGATCCCCGGTCCCTTCGGAGATCGGCTGGTGGCAGAGCACGCAGACCGCTTCCGCGTCCGTCCGCGGGAAGTCGTGCCCCTCGTAGGCGACATGCTCCGAGTAATGCCGCGCCGCGTCCCATAGGGCTCGCCAGGTCGCCTCCCCGACCCCCTTCAGGGCGCTTCCGCCGAAGGCGCGTTCGGCCGCGAGCGAGGCGGCGGAGCGTTTGGAGCGGGCGGTCCCGGCGAGCGCCGCAAGCTGCGCGAGCTCCGCATCCGACACCGCCCCGAAGACCCTATCAAGCTCCTCGGAGAGGCGGCGTACGGCCCGGGCCAGCTCGCGCTGCTCCCCTGAGGCCCGGACCAGGTCGCGGGCCAGGTCCTCCTCAAGCCGGCGAAGCCTTGCGCGCTCCTCCGCTGACAGGTTCGACAGCTTTTCCAGGGGTCCGAGGTCGGTACCCGGAGCGAGCGCGCCGAGAAGCCGCCCGACCCGGGTCCCAGACCCGAACGCGGGTTCCGTGAACGCCGAATCCCGCGCCTGCTCAAGCGCCCCCTGTTCCGCCGTCAGCGCCGTGCGGATCGCTTGGCAGACACCGGCGAGCTCATCGGGGATGTCGAGCCCGAACGGACGGAACGCGACCTCGTTCCTCTCGCGCACATGGACCATTCCGCATTCGCGGTCGAAGACGCTGACGCTGGAAAGGATGGCGTGGGGAGAGCCCGCGTCGGTCCAGGCCAGCGGCGCGATCGGATCGCCCGATACGACGCATCCGATCGTGGCGGATCCCGCATCGGCACCGCCGCCGAAGGCATTCGGCAGGATCTCGCCGGGGGAACGTGCCCGGCACGCCCGCTTCAGGATGCGGGCATACCCGGATTTTCCTACCCCGTTGTCGCCGTAGACGATCGTAATTCCATCGGGTTCAAACGAGAGTTCCTGGCCGGGAGCGAGCCGATTGACGCCCATGACATCCCTGATCGAGGTCAGCGCTACCTTCTCACCGGCGGTGGCCATGGACGGAACATGCTCGGCGCCCAAGGGCGACGGTGTCACCTCGATACCGGGAAAGCCACATCCCCTCTTGCAGAGCAGTGCAAGCTCTTGGTGATCGTCGGCGTCGAGGGTGCGCTTGGCCACTATGCGACGTAGGGCGTCCCGCTGCCAGTCAGGCTTATTCCTCGACCATTGCAGGATGATCTCGAAGACCGAACCCGTCGCCGCCATCGAGACTCGTTCCCCCGCACGGGTTCGAGCTTAGCAGCAGAACCCTCGGATCCGTAAGGGGCGCCGGCGGCGTCGCTGGCTCCGACCCGTCAGTCCTCGGGACGCCGCCTGTAGGCCTTGTCCACTTTGTTGGAGAAGTTCCCGTGGCTCAAGCGCATCTCTATCTTCTTGCGTGGCAATAGAGCGTCAATGGCCTTCTTGGTGGAGCGCCATGCTACTCAAGCTCCGTCGACTAGTGCACTGACTCAGACGGATGGTTCAAGGGTTCGGTTGAGAGCGTCGAAGATGGCAGCGGCGGGTTTGGTCCAGACGAAGGGTCTGGGCCTTTGGTTGTGCTCGACGATGTAGCGTTTGATGGCCGCCTGCAGGTCGACGAGTCCGGTGAAGGTCCCGCGTCGCAACCGGCGGCGTGTGAGGGCGGAGAAGAAGCCCTCGACGGCGTTGAGCCATGAGGCCTATGTCGGGGTGAAGTGGAAAGTCCATCGCGGATGGCGGGCGAGCCAGGCGCGGACCTTCGGGTGCTTGTGGCTGCCGTAGTTGTCGAGCACCGCGTGGATCACCTTGCCCGCCGGCACGGCGGCCTCGACCGCGTTCAGGAAGCGGATGAACTCGCCATGGCGATGGCGCTGCATGCAGCGGCCGAGCACGGTGCCCTCCAAGACGTTCAAGGCGGCGAACAGGGTTGTGGTGCCGTGACGGCTGTAGTCATGGGTCTGGGCGGCGGGATGCCCTGGTCCGAGCGGCTGGTCGGGACGGGTGCGCTCCAGGGCCTGGATCTGGCTCTTCTCGTCGATGGAGAGCACGACCGCATGGGCGGGCGGATCCATGTAGAGGCCGACCACATCCTCGACCTTCTCGGCAAAGGCCGGATCGTGGGATCGTTTGAAGGTGCGAACCCGATGCGGTTGCAGGCGATGCGCCTGCCAGATCCGCTGCACGGAGCGCAACGAGATCCCGGTCTGCTGGGCGACGGCGCGCCCGGTCCAGTGGGTCACCTCGCCGGGGGGCTCCGAGCAGGTCAGCGCCAGCACCTTGGCCACCGTTCGGGTCGGATGGGGTGGGATGCCTGGCGGGCGGGTCCTGTCGCGCAGCAAGCCTTCGACGCCCTCCTCAGCAAAGCGCTGCTGCCAGCGTCAGACGGCGGGCCGACTGACACCGGCCTGCCGGGCCACGTCCTGTACGTTGAGACGCTCGGCCGAGAGCAGAACGATACGGGCCCGCAGGATGTGTTTGAGGGGCCGTGATCGATCCCCGGCGATCTCGGTCAGCTGTGACTGGGCGGTGTCATCGAGGAGCACGCAAACGGTCTGAGCCATCGCACAGACTCGCACACGTCACCCACCACGTGAATCCTCTGATCGCGTCAGTGCACTAGGTCGCCCGCGCCCAAGCCGCCCGGGCCATTTAGCCACTGACCGCCTCCTCGGCATCCGGAGCGACCGCATCATCGAGCGCTACGACGCCGCCCGGGGCGCGGCGATCGCCGATCGGGCCCGCGACGGGGTGGCCCAGCAGATCGCAGTCTCCCACGCCGGCACCATCGAGGCCTTCTGCGAGCGGGTGAAGCCGGCCGCCCCATCCGCCAAGCCTTGCCGCCTCAGCTACCCCGAGGGGATGAAGGACAGCCACGTCCGGACGGAGCTCAGGGCAGGGCACCTGGCGGGCTGGCATTGGGCCCGGCTCTGCTCCGTGGCCGACGCGATGGGCTGCGATCTCGAAGTGACGCTGAAGCCGCGCTCCAAGGGCTGAGAACCCCTCCGAAGGGGCGTCGCGTCAGTCGAGTGTTTTCGACCAGGCCATCTCCTCCCCCCGTTACTCCTATCCGGTGTAACGCGGGAATTGCGAACTCCCGGACCTCAGGGATCCAGTCCGAGGCGGGCCGCGAGGGCGGTCGCGACGGCCTCGCGCCGGTAGACGACCGCCGGCTTTCCGGCCGCGATGGCCCGTTCCGTGCGGGCCTTGAGCGCGGCGGCCGCCGCCAGCAGAACCCTTCCCGCGTCGATCGGGCTCGCGAGGCGGTACCCCTTGGGCGCGCCTGCGATGACGACCGCCAGCCCGTCAGCGATCGCGCGGTCGAGCGTCGCCGGGTCGGGCGCGCCCGCCTCCGCCGCCCGGGCGCGGGAGGCCGCCTTGACGGCGCGGTTTGCCTCGCGTGCACGGGCGGCCGAGGATGAGGTGCGGGGTGCGGTCATGGGCGTAGGATGCCGTGACGAGGTGCAAGGCACCATGACATGTCACGGCATCGGCACTCGCTCGGCACTCCCTCGTGCGCACGTCGTGCTGAGCTCAGCATTTCCTCAGCATATTTTTGGGCGTTTCAGTCTGCATGATCGGCGATTCATCAAGAGCGAAATCGCGATCCGTTCAGGACGCATGCTGCAGCCCCCCCGGAAACGGGGTGTTCACCATCCCATGTGGATCCACGTGGCACCGGGTTGACGGGGAGTCCCGCCCAGGCGCGAATTGGGCGGTGAGATCCGCCCCGCCAGGAGAGACGCCCATGTCGCACCAGACCCGCAGCTTCGCGATCGACAGCAGCATCCGCGTTGGCCAGGGCCTGGCTCTCGGGCACTCCGCGATCCAGGGTGCCTTCGACGGCCTGCGCGCTCGGCAGGACACGGACCGGCACGCCGTCTCGCGCCTCGCCGGCCGCCTCGGGCAAGCCCGCCGGGATGCCGTCGCGGTCGAGGCCGAGGCCGATGCCCTTGCCGCTGAGGCCGCCGAGCTCCGCCTCCTCCTCGGGGCCGCCCTGCAGCGCGCCGCGGCGGCCGAGGCCCGGGCCGAGCGGGCCGAGCGCGCGGTCGTCGCCGCCGCCCGGCGCCAGGGCCTCGTCTAGCCTCAAGCCCCCCCAGACATGCGAAGGGCCCGCCGGGATGACCGGCGGGCCCTTCGTCGTTCGGTCGCTGACACGTCACATGCGGCAGGCGGCGACGCGGGCGTGGGCCTCGGGGGTCTCCAGGAGCCTGTAGGCCTCCTCAATGACCCTCTTGTCGTCTGCGTCGTACTCGCCGGGGCGAGGCTTCGGGGCCTCGGCATCAAGGCGCGCCTGAAGGGACGGCATCAGGGGCAGGCCCCCATGGATCTCCGAGAGGGACTCGGCGCGGAGATGCTGCTCGACGCGGAACGCGGGCACGAATGCCAGATTGCACCGGGCGCCAGTGTCGAGGCCGGCGAGCCAGGATGCGACGTCCCGCGGGAGCGGGGCGAGATCCCTGCCGGAGCGGCCAGTCGGGTCCATCGCGGCTCGGTTGTGCGCGATAACGAGCTCTCCGAGGCCAAGCGCGACCGGGCGCGGGCCGGCCGCGGCGCGGTTGTCGTTGGCCAGGGCGACCTCGGCGACGTCGGACGCGTGGACGGCCGGACGGGGCAGCAGGGCCCCGAGGACACCGCCGATCCCGGAAGCCGTGAGATCCAGCCCCCGAGCCGGGCCCTCCAGGCCGGCTCCGACGGCGGTAGCGGTGCGGTCGACCGCGGCCTTCGCGACGCCGGCGACGCGCTTCACGTCCCCGTACAGGGACACGGCGGCCTCGCGGGCGTCGCCAAAAATGGCGGCGATGAGAGCGGCGATGAAGGCCAGGATTTTCTTGAGGTCGATCATTGCGGGACTGCCTAAGTTGAACTGAGGGAGACGGAGAGACAGGGGCGAGGGTATCGTCAGGCCGGGGCTAGCAAGTCGCCAGCTGGGAGGCGGCGCCGGCCTCGGCGCACCGGGGCCTCGCCGAGGGCGCGCTCGCAGAGCTCGTCGGGCAGCTGCAGCCTGTGCTGATAGATCAGCGCGAGCCCGTGGGCGGCCTCGCCCCGGTCGAGGACCTCGCGCTCGGCGAGGACGTGACCGCTCCAGGTCGTGGTCTGGCTGAAACCCTCGCCGTTCTGGATGGCGGCCCAGTCCTCGTCGAGGGAGGCGAGGTAGCGCAGCCCCTCCAGGGTCGCAGCGCGCACCGCCGGGTCCTCTGACCGGGCGTAGAAGTGCGGCATCGCCGGGCGCCCGATCCTCTGCTCCGCGCGGACGCGGTTGGCCTCGGCGTTGGACAGCCAGCGCTCCGCACGCTCAAGATCGTAGGGCCCCCATTCGGCCCGGTGCGCGGTCTCGGCCGCCTCCGTCAGGGACCGGCCGAACTGCCAGGGTGCCGCCCCGACGAGCGCCTGAAGCCGCTCGCGAATCGGTCCCGCCATCTCGTCGACGCGAGCCTGCGCGGCGAGCCGGCGTTCCTCGGCCCGAGCGTTGGCCTCGTCACGGGCGGCGCGGGCCTTAGCGATTGCGGCGTCGGCCGCCGCCCTGAGCGCCGGGACGTCCACGTCCTCGGCCGAGATCCCCCACCAGCACGGCAGCAGGTTCGGGGTGCCGGCGCGGTCCGTCCAGGAGAAGACCGCCGCGACCATCAAGCCGCGCTCGGCTCGGTAGGCGTCCGAGAAGGTCTGCGGGGCCTCGTCCATGACGAAGAGCGCCATGGCGTGGCCGTAGCGGAGGCGCTCGCCGACGTGGCGCCAAGGGAAGCCGTCGAAATCGAGCGGGGGAGCGGTCAACCGGGGCATGGGGCGTGTCCACAGGGGAAATGGTTAACGCAAGATTATGCTCCGAAATAAGCCCGGCCAATAGTCTTGTTGACAAAGCTGGTGCATTGGCTGCATGTTGATCTGCGTTCGCTAGGAGACCCCCGGTGCCTCGTACCCCCATGCCCCTCCATCCCCACACTTGGTCGCCCGACCTGGTCGAGCGCGTCAAAGCGCTGTGGCTCGCCGGCGTGTCCGCCCGCTCCATCTCGGCCACGCTCGCCGCCGAGGGCATCGCCCGTAGCCACAGCTCGGTCATCGGCCGGATGCGGCGCGAGAACGTCAGCTTCCAGGGCCCCGGGGCCAGCAGGACCCCCCTTGCACGTAAGCCCCACGAGGGCCCGCGGAAGGCCCCGAAGGCCCTCGTGGTTAAGGCGCCGCCGCCCCCGCCGAAGCCCGCGCCCCGCCCGGCCGCATCGGACGTTCTCCTGCCGGAGTCCCGCCGCGTCTCGATCCTCGACGTCCGAGACGGGGTCTGCCGCTGGATCGCCGGCGATCCCCGTCTGGACCCGACGGCCTGCGGGCACCCGGCCGATCTCGGCTCGCCCTACTGCCCGGCGCACCGGACCGTCGCGCCGAGGTCGCGCGAGGCCGCCTACGTCCCCGCTTTCCGGAAGGCCGCCTGATGAGCCGCATGAGCGACCGTGCCATCGACCTTCAGCACAACCACCAGGTGATGGAGCCGGACGACGAGGACGAGGCGCTGCCCCCGCACCTCGATCCGGACCGCCTCGCCGCCGAGCACCGCGCCCACGTCGAGGCGCTGCTCACCGACCTCGCCAAGCCGGAGTGATCCCCGTGCCCGAGCAGCCCCCCGCCGACGAGTTCATGACCCTCTGGGATTACGTCCCGGATCCTGGCCCGATGGTCCGCGATCCGATGTGGCGCCAGATCGCGCTGCAGGAGCTCACCCGGCCGGCCGACTGGACGCCGCCGGTCCCCCTGATCCGGGAGGCGGCCCCCCTGCCGCCGTGCGCCCGCCTGACGGCCCTCATCGACGACGCGGGCGTCGGGCGCCGGCGGCCCCGCGACGTAGCCATCGTCGAGGCCGCGATCGCGAGGAGCCTGCCGGCCGACGTGCCGACGTTCGTCTCGGCGGTTCTCTCGGTGCGCCGGGACGGCGAGGTCCTGGTCACGCGCGTGCGCCTGTTCGATGGGGGCGTCGTCGTCCTGAGAGTGGACGGGGGCCCCGAGCCCCACGTGCGTGGGTGGGATCCCGAGGGCGAGGACAGGCGCGCCTTCCACTACGTCGACGGCGCGTGGACGCGCGTCGAGAACGCCTGTGTCGGGGAGGTCATCTGATGGCGGGCGGGATCCTGACCGGTTCCGGTCTCGACGAGCTGGTGCGCCAGATCGAGGAGCTCCGGACGAGGCGCTACGAGGGGGCGTTCGACGAGGGCCTTGAGGCAGGTACGCCGCTGGGCGAGGCCGGTGCCTACGCTCAGATGGTCGCCGTCTGCGAGGACGTCCTCTGGCTCTACGGGGTCTACGGGGACGGCGAGCCGGTGGACGTGCTCGGCATCGATCGGATCGTGGAGGACCTCCCCAGGATCAGGGAGGGACGTCGGGCCCTCGTGATCCCCCGCGACCCGGAGACGCCCTGGCGCGATGCGGGGGTCATCGTCCGCTACGGCCTGCGTGTCGACATGCTGGCGGCCGAGACGGGGCCCGAGGGGCAGCGCATGTGGCGCCTGCTGACACACGAGCAGACGTGGATCAAGTTCCGCGACGACGACGGGCGGACCCACTACATCCAGGTCCGCGGGCTCCCGCCGGTCCAGCAGGCCGCGCGGCACGCGTACGAGGCCGAGGTGCGCGAAGCGGAGGCGGTCGCGGCGGCGCTGAGGTCGGCGCGGCCACGCGGGCGGGTTGCCCGGTCGTACTTGGAACTCGACGCCGCTGTTGAGCCCCTTCTGCGCAAGCTGCTGGTGCTCGATCCGGACGCCCTCGTGGGGCACGCCCTCGTCAGGATCGGCGCGTTGCCGCCCGAGTTCCGCACGGCGCGGGTCGACGCGGCGGTCCCGACGCTCGCGGCGCACCACCGCCACGCCGGGTTCGACGTCGCGACGTGCTTGCACTGGCTCCGGGTGATCCGCCGCCGGGTGGCCGCGGTCGAGGCGGCGGGGCCCAAACCGCCCCCCTCCGACGATGCCGATGCCCTCGGTAGCCTCGCGTGGTGAGGCGCCGGATCCTCCCGGGCACGCGCCAAGGCTGCGCGTTCCACCGAACACAAGGACACCTGACCATGGCCACCAAGAAGAAGCCCGCCCCGACCCCGTCCGCTCCCCTGTCGATCACGTTCGACATGAGCATCACCGAGGCCCACAGCCTCGATCGCTGCGTGATCAAGCATGGGTATCTGGTGACGGCCAGTCCGCCGTTCACGGCGAGGGATGACGGGGACTCCCACCTCTCCCGCGATCCGGAGGACGAGTTCCTGGGGGAGATCCTCGGCGTCGAGGAGGGGCGGCTCCTGCTCTTCCGCCGGCGGGACCCGGACGCGTGCCCGGCCCATTTCGGATGGCGGCCGACCTTGGGGCGGCAGTACATCGTCTTTCGGTTTTCGGAATCCGACGACGGCGATGCGTCGGCGGAGCTCCTCGAGGACGATAGCGCCGAGGCCGTCGATGACGCGATGCGGCAGATCTACCGCCGGTACCGCCCGAACCGGACCTACACGCGGACGGCCGAAACGCTGGGACTTCGAGCATGTCCCAGTAACCATCCCCCGCCGTGTTAACCGCGGCCTCTATTTGCCGTTGCAGTCGAAGCCCCCTCGATTCAGAATCGCACCATGCTCAATTCGAAGCCCACATTCGTCCTTCACGCCGGCCCGTTCGACTTCTCGGACGGCGCCCGCGACGAGGCCTCCATGGCCGGTACGGACACGCTGATGTCGCTCGACGTCGCCGCGTGGGCCCCCGAGCTAGCGGACGCCCTAGGCTTCCCGACCTTCTCCACCGCGCAGCTGCGGGCCGCGACGCGTGCCCCGGATCCTCATCGACTGAAATCGATGCAGCCCGGACACGCGATCTACACGACCCGCCAATACCTGCTCGACTGGAGAAATACGTGGCTCGCCCCAAGCAACCCTCCCGCCTTGTCTTCGACCGGAAGCGACAGGTCTGGGCAATCGCAGACTTCATCGATGGCGAGCGCTACAAGCGCAGAACACGACACGGCCTTGCAGCTCGCGGCGCGGCTCAAGAGGAGCTCGCGCTCCACATCGCGGAGCAAGGGCGCCTAGCCCGAGAGCGGCTCATGGCCTCGCCGGATCACGACGACCCGGCGAATTCCAACCCCCGCCTGGTGTCCGTCGCCGCTTGCTTGACGTTCTACGGCGCCCGCATGGAGGGCACGAAGAATGCCGCCTTGGTCGGCCAGCACATCGTCCACCTACTTCGCATCCTGAGGGGCCTGACGCTGGCGCAGATCCGTGGATCGACGTGCCGCGACTACGTCGAGAAGCGGACGAGCGAGCGCTACACGAAGCCCGGCTGGAAGATCTCGAAGCCGATCTCGACGTCGACGGCCCGGCGCGAGCTCGGGACCCTGTCGGCCGCCATCAACGCCTGGCATCGGGAGTACAACCTCTCGTCGGTTCCGGTGCTCGAACTGCCCAAGGCCTCGAAGGGCCATCCGGACTGGCTGACCGAATCGGAGTTCGAGCGCCTCCTGAAGGCGGCCTCCGGGTTCCGCTGGTTCTCCTCAGACATCGCCACGCGCGAGCCGTACTGGCAGCCGATCGAGGGCCTGCGCCACGAGCCCGGCGACCAGCTGGTGCGGTTCCTCCAGATCGCGTTCTACTCGGGCACCCGGAGCGCGGCCGTCCTCGACCTGCGCTGGCGCAAGCACAAGGTCGCCGGGTACGTGGACTTCCCGACGGTGACGATGTTCCGCGAGGGCCCCGAGGCGCCGGCATCCCGCAAGAGGCAGCCCCCGTGCCGGATCCACGATCGCCTGCTCCCGCTCCTCAAGGAGTGGCGCGAGGAGGACCTGGCGGCCGGCGTGTCGCGCGTCGTCCATCGGAACGGTGCCGCCGTGAAGCGGGTCAGCAAGGGGTTCAGGATGGCCGCGATCCGGGCCTGCCTGGACCGGCGCGACATCGACGGGACGCACCGCGTCACCGACCTGTCGGCCGGCCTCGCCGCCGACCTGCCCGAGGAGGAGGAGGGCTACCTCTCGGAGGAGGCCGAGGGCGACGCCGACGAGATGGGTTGGCCGACGCCGCACATCCTCCGGCACTCCAGGGCAACGATCATGCTCCGCGCCGGCGTGCCTCCGGTGGAGGTGAGCGAGTACCTCGGCATGTCGCTGGCCATGGTCCTCAAGGTCTACGGCCACACGTCGAGCGCCTACCAGAAGGCGGCTGCGGCGGCCTGACGCGGAGCTTTATTTTTTACAAGCACCCCTTGCTTTCGGCCCCGTTGCTTGTATATTTACAAGCAACGGGGAGACGGTCTCCCCGAGGGAACCGCACCGATGTCCAAACTCACCGCCGCCAACGTCGCCCACAACCAGGCCGTCGAGCACGCCCTGAACGAAATCATCACCCAGTCCGACCTCGACACCGCGCTCGCCGAGATCGCGGCCCTCTCCGCCCCCACCGAGACCGCCACGGTCGACCTCGACGACCTCGGCTCCGATGCGATCGCGGTGCTGGGCGACGGCTCGGTCCTCTGCTGGGGCAATGAGCACAGGATCAACGGCCGCACGTACCGCGACATCGTCGTCGCCGGCGGCGCCGAGGACGGCCATGGCGTCATGAACGCCGAGCTCCAGGCCGAGATCTGGGAGGACTCCCAGGTCTGCGCCGACTGAGGGCGCGGACCGGCCGGGGGATCGCCCCCCGGCCTCAGGCGAGAACCCTACCCCCAGCACAGAGGATCCGGACATGGCCAGGATGGTGGACTTCGACAACGACGGCGTGGACTTCGACGACGGCCTGCGCCTGACGACCGAGGGCGAGTTCAGGTTCGACGGCAATTGGATCGTCCGGGTCGGCGTCTACCGCCGCTACGAGGGCGAGCGGGACTTCGAGCGCGAGGCGACCGTGCACGTGCGCACCGGCCCGACGGCCCGCACGATCGAGGCCTCCGTGCTGCGCAAGCGCGCCGAGCGCCGCCTCTCCGGCGACTGAGGCCCGCCCCTCGGGAGGGGTGAGAGACCTCCCGATCCCGGGCCTCAGGACCGAACCCAGCCCTTCCGGAAGGACCACACCCATGAAAGCTGCCATCCCCGCCATCGAGGCCGTGCTCGCCGCGTCCCCGTCCCGGGACGAGGACGCGACCGTCTACGCCATGTTCGGCGCCCTCGGCACGATCGACGCCGAGGGTCGGGCCGCCGCCAAACGCGCCTTCCCGGAGCACCCCGCCGTTGCCGCGATCCTCACGTTCGACTTCTGCACCTCCGACGACCACGCTACCGTCGCCGCCGCCCTGGAGCCGCACGCCGCCGCGGCACCGACGCTGCGCCAGTCGACCGAGGACGACGAGTGGACGGCCGCTGAGAGGGCCGTCTACGCCGCCAGGACCTTCGTCGGAGAGGTAGCTCGGATGACCGGCCACGGACGCGCCGGCCACGACCGCTGGGAGGCACGCGAGCACTTGATTGCGACTCTGCGAAACCTGCAGGTGCGCCATCTTGAGGAGGTCGCGTGCGATCGCATCGGCCAGTTCCCCGGGTACGACGTCCGCGGTCAGGGGTGGTGGGCGTGGGGCGCGCCGGGAGGCATGAGCATCCAAGTCCGCGTGGGTGGCAGGCCGATCCTCTCGCTCCCCGGAGACGTCACGCGCCGCGAGGTCGAGATGGCGATCCTCGGCTGGAAGGCCGGCAACGACCAGGGCCTGCACGAGGGCGCCGAGCGCATCCGCCGGGGGATCAAAAACCTCCTCGAAGTCGAGGCCGCCTGAAGCCTGCACCTCCACCGGCCCCCCATCACGGGGCGGCCGGTGTAGAATTGAAACGCCCGTCCTGCGCAGGAGCCCGCACCGTGTCCTTCGATTTCCCCAAGCCGATCCGCGAGGCCAAGGTCGACCTCTCGGGTTTGACCGAGGCTCAAATCCTCATCCGACGGGGCGTCATCAGCCTCGGCGAGCGAGCCTTCGGGCCGCGCTGGCAGAGCTTCTTCGCGACGGCGCTCTCGGAAGTTGCGGGCCGGCGCATCACCCAGGCGCAGGTGTCGCAGTGGATTTCGGGCTCCCGCCCCGTGCCCGATGCCCTGTTCGAGCCCACTCGGCGTCTCGCGATCCGAGCGGCCGAGGACCTGGAACGCCGCGCGGCCGAGATCCGGATGGAGTGGGCCCCGGCGGCGCCGGAGGAGGACAAAGCCGACCTCGCGACACTGGCCTGAGGGCGGGCCCTGCGTCGGAAGGACCAGGGACTAGACAAGCGTAGTCGAAAGTCGATATAGGGGGCTATGTCGACTTTCGAGGTACACCATGGCTGAGGACGTCCGGCTCTCCGACACGACCCTGCGCGCGCTCAAGTTCCTGCTCTCGGCTCCCCTTGAGGGGAGGTCGGGCGCGGAGATCAGCAAGTCCGCCCGCATCGGGTCGGGGACGATGTACCCCATGCTCGCCCGGCTGGAGACCGCCGGCTGGGTCGAGGGGAAGTGGGAGGAGGTGGAACCGAGCGAGGCCGGGAGGCCGAGGCGACGGTTCTACACGCTGACGATGGCAGGGCGCGCCCGGGCCCGTGCCGCGTTCGCCGAGTACCAGGTCGCGCCGGAAGGAGCCCTCGCATGGAACTCCTGATCGGGCTGCTCATGAACATCCTGGGCGCGGACCTCTACGACCGCTGCCCGAGGCTCGCCCGCTTCCTCATCCGCAAGGCGGCCGCCCGGCTGCCGGAGGGCAAGCGGGAGTCCTACGCCGAGGAGTGGTCATCGCACCTCGCCGACTGCGACACCAAGCTCGATCAGCTCCGGCATGCTCTCGGCTGCTGGTGGAGCGTCGGCGGGATCCTGAGGACCGAGCCGCAGCCAAAGCGGGCTTACAGCCTCGACGCGCTCATCCTCGGCTCCGGCCTCATGCTGGTCGGATCCACCGCGGAGGCGATCATGTCCGCGATGGCCGGCGCGCCCTGGCTGTACCTGGTGAGCTACCTGTTCCAGATCCTGCCGGGAGCCTTCGTCGTCGTCCTGGGGATCCGGATGCGTCTGAAGGATGGGCGGTACGTGTATATCTGACGCCCGGAGCGGGGTCCCGGAATGGCCCCGCAATTACGAAATCCGGCCCGCATGGCCGTGCATGGCGCTCGATCCAATCGAACGGCGTTGCATGGGAATTGACGGGCCGGACGCCGGTCCCTAGGAAAGTTGCGGCGGGGTGAGAGCCTTGCCAAGGTTGGGGTCGAGGGTTCGAATCCCTTCGCCCGCTCCAATTCATCCAACCAGATCAAAGATATGCGACAGGCCACCTTCGGGTGGCCTTCGTCGTTTCTGCGCTTCGCACCGCGTCTTTCGACAGGCAGACATGGCGCATCTTCTCGCGGCATAGCGGGTCGTCAGTTGGCCACCGTGGGTCTTGTCGATGAACCAATGCGCCTCTCTGCATGTTGAGTGAGCAACAGCGAGGGATCGAACACATGACATTGGCATGGATGACCATCGAGGAAGTCGCCCTGAACCGCCAGATTTCGGTAGATGAGGCTCTCCGGATCGTGAACGAGGCCCATTGCCCCAAGGTTTTCCGCGCGACGGCAACGCTCTATCTGGTCTGAGGGCTGGGACCGCCTGTTAGGGTTCCGGTAACGATTTTTGCTCCTTATGCCCGTCCCGGCCCCGATCCGCTGAATCCAGACCGAAGGAATACGACGCGATGAAATCATTCCGGATTGCCGCCCTCACGGCATTCGTAGCTTGTGCAGGCTTCGCTTCGACGTCCCAGGCTGCGCCGATGTCGCTCGGCAAGGGGGACATCGCTCCGTCGAGCGCAGTGGAACATGTCCAGTACGGCTATGGCTATGGTTACGGTCACAGTGCCCGCTATCTGCGTCGCAAAGCCATTCGGCAGGAAATCCGTCGCGAGCGTCGCTGGGATGCCCGTCGCCGCGCTTGGCGCTACGGCTACTGAGCGTCACGCCATCATCGGTATTTGACGGAACTGAAAAGAACAGCCCGGCGCCATGGAATGGGGCCGGGCTGTTTTCATATACGGGCCTGAATGGCTTTATCGTTCATACAGGATCGGTCGAGAGCAACGGTCCGTTGTCACTAACGCGCCTGCATTAGGTCATGCCGATATCGGGTGGCATCCCCATCCGCATCGCCACAAGGTGACCCTGGCCTGTTCTTGTAATCGGTCGATTACAGCCTTCAGATGGCGTTATTTGCTGCTCGCAGCATACCGAACACGACGAGCGTCAAGACACCCAGTCTCATTGACCTAACCCTCGCGAATTCCGGATAGGCCAGCCCCTTATCGCTCAGCGAGAGCCCGGAACGGCGATCCCGTCACAGGGCTTGTCCACCGTTCTGACGCATGGGATCGCAGATTTTCGCGGACACCTTATCGAGATGTTCGCAGGCATTCTTGAGATACCAAGCCTTCAGATCCGGCTGGGTTGGTGCGACGAACATCGCCACGAGGACGAAGCCGACGAAGCCGAGGACGACAAGCGTCAGGAGATTCCGCATCAACTCACTCCAAAAAATGAGCGCTCTCTCCCGATAACAGGGCGCAAGCCCATAGAAGACAACGCAAAACGGCCAGCCAATCGCCTCAACGGACAATTCGGCTGGCCGGTTCGGTAATACCACGGCTTGTAGAAGCCGACATGGGAAAGGCTGTTGAGACCTGCTCCAACAACGTCGTTGCCAGTGTCTCGGTTCCCAGGAAGGAGCCTTATGCCTCTGCGGGTTCGAAGAGCGGCACGATCCTCATGGCGGGCACCAGCACGAGGCCTTTATCGGTGATCCGAATTTCGGGAATGACCGACAGGGGGATCAGGTTGAAACCCATATAGGGGATCGTGCATCCGGCCCGCTCCCAAGCTTTCTTCAGCAGGCTGACCTCCTCGGCGACGAGGCCGACGCGCTTGTCAGAGAGAAGCCCCGCCACAGGCAGCGGAACCATGGCGGTGACCCGCCCATCCTCGACGACGCAGACGCCACCTTGAATCGCCGATATTGCATCGAGGGCGACGCGCATGTCCTCCTCGTTCAGCCCTGCAACGATCACGTTGTGTGAATCGTGTCCGACACTGCTCGCGACCGCGCCATGTTTCAGCCCGAAGGCGCGCAGCAAGCCGTGAGCAACGTTCCCGGCTCCGCCATGGCGCTCGATGACGGTGACGAAGCACAGGTCGTTGTCCCGCAAGGTCGTCGCCCAATCCGGGCCAGGCGTCAGGTCGTACCGTTCGTGGGTCAATTCGATGCCGGGCAGCGTGGTGCGGATGGCGTTGACGACACAGCGACCTTCAGGGAGCGCCGGGACGAGGGCCGGCAGGGGCTGCGGCAGATGCATCGTCGCATAGGCCGGTGCGGGGTATCGGTAGGCGCGCGCGAGCGCCGCATCGAGGAGCGGCGTGATCCTGCGGTTCTCGACCACGCAGCGTCCGCCGAACCAAGTGGTTTGCGGAATGAAATCGTCGTCGAGGAGCACGAGATCGGCTCGGCGTCCCCCACCGAAACCGCCGATCTCGCCGTCGAGGCCATAGCGCGTGGCCGGATGGAGCGAGCCCATCGACCATGCCTGTTCAGGTGGAATTCCCATGCGAATGGCCTCCCGCACCACCCAGTCGAGCCCGTAGGCGAGAAGGTCCTGCGCGTCGCGGTCGTCGGTACAGACGCAGACCCGCTTGGCGGCGGCCCCGAGTTCGATGATCGTGCCGATGGCCTTGGGCAGGCTGTGCCAGGGCGTGGTCGGCGGGCCGCCACGCAGGTAGATCCACAGGCCAGCCTCCAGGAGATCGTCGGCGATATCGTGGTCGATGGCCTCGTGGGTGTCGGTGACGCCGCTCGCCGCATAGGCATTGACGAAGCCGCGTCCGTAAATGTGGCCCGAGACCGGCCGCCCACGCTGCAGTGCCGCCGCGATGATGGCATGAGCCCGCTCGTCGCCCTCGGCCACGGCGACGAAATCCATTTTCTCACCGAGGCCGATCGCCTCCGGCCAGGCATCGAACAGAGCGCCGATCTTTTCGGCGGTGAGATCGCCGCCGGCGGTCTCCAGTTCCGGCGAAGTGGCCGGGACTGTGCTCGGAACCGTGAGGTAGATGTTGAGCGGCGCCTCGCGGGCATCCTCCAGCATCCAGGCGATTCCGTCCGTGTCGAGGACGTTGCCGATCTCGTGGCTGTCGCACACGATCGTCGTGGTGCCGTTCAGGAGCGCCGCCTCGGCATAGGCGCAGGCCGTCACCATGCTGCTCTCGATGTGGAGGTGCGGATCGACGAGGCCCGGCGCCAGAATCCCGCCCGTGGCGTCATAGCGTGAGGCGCCCCCCCTGTAGGTTCCCGCCGGCTGCACGGCGGCGATACGCCCGCCGGTGATCCACACCTCGCTGTCAGGCCGCATCCGCTCGGAATAAGTGGACAGGACGCGAGCGCCGGTGATGACCAGATCCGGCTCGGCCCGTCCGCCTGCGACACCGGCGAGCTGGCGGGTCATGCGGCTCAAGGGGGCGACGGAGAAGCGTGTCAGCGGTGTCGGATCGGTCATCGTACTATCGGCTCCTCGCCTCGCCCGGCGCCCCTGTCCGACGGGGCGGGTCCCAGCGAGCGGTCCGCACGCATCATGCCACAGATCGGCCCAGCAGGCCGGTCCATGCGGCAGGCTGCCTTGCGCCGCACCATGCCGGAGGGGATACGGGTTGCCTTAACGTCGGGACGGGACCATGTAGCGCCTGAGCCCGGTCGCGACCCTTCCGATCGATCGGCGACGGCAAAGAAGGCGGGGTGTCGGCGGGACCATGGGGTCGATCGCCAGACATCCGCCTTGAGAGCCGTCGACCGGGCACCCTCCCGGTTTTATCGTCCGAGCATCCGTCATGGCCAAGCGCACCAAGTCGAAACCGCAGGAGCGTGGCTCCGTCCTGTTCGATGTCCTCTACGAGGACGAGTCCCGCGCCTCGAACCGGCGGGTCCCCATGGAGATCCTCGGAGGCCTCGACGGCGACGAGCCCGCCCGGCTCCTCATCGAGGAGCAGGACCGCGCCATCGCCGAAAAGTCCGGCCGCCCCTCCCGTGCCATCCGCAGCCTGAGCCGCTCGCCGATCCGGGCGCCGAGTGCCGTCTCCGGCGACTGATCTCAGGCCTTTTTGAGGAACTGGGTCTTCAGGACGAGACCCTTCACCTTATCGGCGTTGCATTCGATCTCATCGGGATCTTCCGTGAGGCGGATGTTCTTGATCAGCGTTCCCCGCTTCAACGTGGTCGAGGTTCCTTTCACCTTGAGGTCCTTGACCAGGGTCACGGAATCTCCGTCCGCCAGCTTCGTGCCATTGGCGTCCTTGGTGTCGGCCATGGCTCAGGCGTCCGCGTTGGAGATCGGAGGCATGTAGGGCTGCCCGGCATTGGTCAGCGCCCGGTCGACGGCCTCGATCGCGAGCAGGATGCGCATGAAATCCTCCGCCGCGGAGGCAGCGGCGAGTTCGCTCGAACCGATCCGCTTGGCGAGGGCGCTGCGCTGCCGGGAGAGGCTGGCGCGGGCGCGGTTGAGGTCTGCAATCTCGTCGGGCGTCATGGTCGGGTCTTTCTGCCGATCGACCGTCCGGGCGGTCTCGGGTGGGGAGCGATGCAGTCTTTATCGGCGGGATGCAATGGCGTGTTCCCCAGAGAACGCCTCGCCGACACCTCGCCTGCGTGGAGGGTCACAATTCCGCCGACCGCCCCGACAATTCGGCCCGCAGGAGCCGGGCGGCGTCGGTGAGGGCCTTATCCCTGCGCAGGCGCGGGCGGGGAACGTCGATCGTCATGTCGGCGGCGACCCGTCCGGGACTGCCCGCGAGCACCACCACACGGTCGGCGAGGGTCACCGCCTCGTCGATGTCGTGGGTGACGAACAGGATGGTCTTGCCCGTCGCGGCCTGGATACGCTGCAGCTCGTCCTGCAGGCCCTCGCGGGTGAAGCTGTCCAGCGCCGAGAACGGCTCGTCCATGAGGAGCACGTCCGGATCGACGGCGAGCGCGCGCGCGATGGCGACGCGCTGGCGCTGGCCGCCGGAGAGTTGGTGCGGCCAGCGCTGGCCGAGGTCGCCCAGGCCCACGAGGGCGAGCATCTCCTGCGCCTTGGCCAAGCGCTGAGCCTTCGACAGGCCGCCGCCCTCGAGACCGAAGGCGACGTTGGCGATCACCCGGCGCCAGGGAAGCAGGCGGGCGTCCTGGAACACCAGGGCCATCGGCGTCCGGCAGCCTTCGCGCGTGGCGAGGCGCACCGTGCCGCCGCTGGGTTCGGCCAGCCCGATCAGCACCCGCAGGACGGTGGATTTGCCGACGCCGGATTCACCGACGATGACCACGAACTCGCCGCGCGGGATGGCGAGGTCGAGCTCGGACAGGATGACGTTGCGGATGCCGTCGCGCTCGTAGGCGAGGCTCAGGCCGCGGATATCGATGATCGGGTCCATCAGGCGCGCCACCGCAGGAGCCAGCCCTGGAGGGCGACGAAGCCGGTGTCGAACAGGCCGTAGAGCCCGGCCATGGTGAGCATGTAGACGACCACGATGTCGGTGGAGAGAAGGCTGGAGGCCTGCATCATGCGGGCACCGACGCCGGGCACGCCGAAGATCTCGGCGGCCACCACCGCCATCCAGGCCTGGCCCAGCGCCGTGCGCAGGCCGACGAGGATGCCCGGCGTGGCGGCCGGCAGCAGGATCTTGGTGAGGCGCGACCAGGCGGAGCGGAAGCCGAAGGCCTGAGCCACCTCGATGAGGTCGCGGTCGACCCCGCGCACCGCCCCCTGCGTCGCGAAGAACACGATCCAGAACACGCCGATGGCGATGATGAACACGGCGGCCGAGGGCTGGACCCCGAACCAGATGATGGCGAAGGGCACCCAGGCGAGGCCGGGGATGGGGCGCAGCAGGCGCACGATCCAGGCGGTGAGCGCCTCGAAGCCGCGGAACATTCCCACGACGATGCCCAGCGCAATACCCGCCCCGGCGCCGACCACGAGGCCGACGAGATAGTGGCTGAGACTCGACCACACCGCCTCGCCCCAGACCCCGAGGCGGATCTCATTGAGGAAGGCGGCGGGGATCGTGGACGGCGGCGGCAGGAAGGCCGGGTTAATCAGCCCGAGCCGGGGCATCGCCTCCCAGAACAGGAGGAAGGCGACGAGTCCGAGAGCCGCGAGGGCGGGTGCGCGAAGGGCGGTCATCCGATCAGCGCGCGATGGCCTTCTCGTAGTAGCGCGAGTCGAACAGCCCATCGAGGGGCACGTCCTTCTCCAGGGCGCCGATGGAGACCTGATAGGCCTGCATCGCCTTGGTGGCGACCACGATGGCGCGCGGATCGACGGTGAACTTCGCCGCCGGGGAGGTGAGGGCCTTCTGGATGGTGGCGAGATCGACGATGCCCTTGCCGAGGGCGGCGAGCACGTGGGGCGCGGCCTTGGTGGGGTCGGATTTCAGCAGGGTGTCGGCGCGGATGAGGGAGCGCACCAGGGATTCCACGGCGCCGGGGTTCCGGTCGGCATAGGCGCCGTAGACGCCCACCACCGTGCCCGGCTGGTCGGGGAACATCTCGGCCCCGTTGGCGATCAGCGTGATCGCGGGGTTGCGGCCCTGGACGATGGTGAGGGCCGGCTCGCGGATCGAGGCGCCGTCCACGGCGCCGGCGAGGATCGCCTGCTGCGTGGCGTCGATGCCCATGGACACCACCTCGGCATTGGCCTTGTCGGCCTTGGCCACCTGCCACAGCCAATGCTGCAGGGTGGTGTTGGGCACCGAGCCGAGGGGCTGGGTGGCGAGACGGGCGGGGCGGCCCTCCTTGGCCTTGAACTGCGCGAAGGCCTCAGCCTTGCTCGCGCCGCCGGCGAAGAACGGGGCGAGCTTCGGCCCGGCCACGAACACCATCTCCTCCACCGCCGTGGAGGCGACCACGCGGACGTCGATGTTCTTGGTCCGCGCCACGGCCAGCGGCGCGACCCCGGCGACGTAGACGTCGATGGTGCCCGAGGCCAGCGCCTGGATCATGTTCGGGCCGGATTCGAAGGTGGTGAAGGAGGGGCTGAGGCCCGCCTCCTTGAGCCAGCCCTCGCCGTTGGCCACGAAGATCGGCGCGGCGCCGATGACCGGGATGACGCCGATCCGCATGGGGATCGGCGCGGTCTGCGCCTGGGCGGGGGCGATGCAGAGGAGCCCGGCGAAGGCGGTCAGGAGCGTCGCGAAGACGGGGAGGGGAGAGCGCATCGGGAGATCCGGATTCCGGAGCGAAGGGAGGCCCGCCGAGGAGCCTTGAGCCCGGCCATGCCACAGGCGGCGCATTCTTCAAACACCCGTGAGCGAAAGAACGGCCCCGGCTCCTCGATCGGGGAGGGCGTTCCAGGCCCGAGGGTCGCCGCGCGGGCTTTATTCCCCGGTGACCGACCGGAACGGCCTCGTCCCGATTCCGTTGAGAGCAGGAGACCGGACGCATTTCGTCGCGGCCGGCCAACGACAAGGACACAACGCCATGAGCTTTCTCGGCAGCATCGTCAGCAAGATCCTGCACCCGTTCGGTGGCGGAAGCACCAGCGCGGAGGCCGCCCCCGCCGACGCACCGGCCGGCACGGCCACGACCGACACGACCGGCGCCGGCGCACCGAAGCCCGGCGAGCCCGTGGACGTGGAGGCGGTGCTGAACGGCCTCGCCGCCAAGAACTCCCAGACCCTCAACTGGCGCACCTCCATCGTCGACCTGATGAAGCTCCTCGACATCGATTCGAGCCTCAGCGCCCGCAAGTCGCTCGCCGACGAGCTGCACTACACCGGCGACAAGGAAGACTCGGCCACGATGAACGTCTGGCTGCACAAGCAGGTGATCAAGAAGCTCGAGGAGAACGGCGGCAAGGTGCCGGCCGACCTGAAGGATTGATCGCAGGGGAGAGTCCCCCTCTCCCCGCGGGCGGGGAGAGGATCGCGGACACCTCGTCGTGTCCGCGATGAGCGAGAGGCGGAGCCGAAGCGAGGGTGAGGGGGCGATTTCGAAAGAGACTCGTCCGTTATCGCCCCCTCACCCTCGGCTGCCGCCTCGACGCGCCGACGACGAGGTCGTCGCGTCCCTCTCCCCGCGGGCGGGGCGAGGGGATCCACACACCTTTACCCCCGCGCGCGACAGCGCCGGGGGCATGGCCCAAAAGAAGCCCCAAGAGGGGGACGCGGGACGCCGCGGAACCCATTGAGCGCTATAAATATTTGCCGGTCCCCCGGCGTCCCGTCAGGCTCCGGCGTTCCCGCCGGGGCCTGTTTTTTCGTCGCGGTGTCTCCAACGGTCCTCGCGTTGCGTCGCGCCTGAGGTGGTCGTGTTGCATCCCAGCCCGGCTGTTCGAACGGACTTTGCCCCGCACGCCCTCTCGTATTGGAGGGGCCGCAAACCTCATCATGGCAGCCCAGAACGGGGTCAGTGCCGGGGCATTTAACTCCCGACCTACCGCGCCCCCATCCGAGCCCCCAGGCTATCGAGCCGCCGCCCGGGGCGATGGTGACCGACACCACCGACGCAGGCACCGCCCCACCGCCCCTTTCGGCCCACCCGGTCGGTCACCGGACAGGCCCCCTTCGTTGAGCGGCAGGTATGGGGATATAGGCATGGAATAGGAATTTTGTCAATATATGAGCTCTCAAGGAGATTTTTAAATTTCTAGATTTTACCCAAAATGCTTTATAAAATTGCGTCGGAAATCGCAGCTAAGTTAGCAGATCATTAGAACACGATCGCGCATGATGCAGCAATAGTGAGTTAAACGGCATCGCTTCCGTCTTTGTTATGAATTCCAAATATTTTTCATCTTCAATTGATAGGACCCTCAGATGAATCGGACTTTGAGAAATCTGTTCGTCACAAATAGCGATAATATTTTCGTATGATTCGTAGTTCGGAACAATGCAAAGCAAATCTATATCAGCAGGCAAGTGGTCCCCTCTCATAATTGATCCAAAAACATACCACTCAGCAATCACGCCATTTTTCAGGCAATTTTCAATTATAGTATAGACACCCGCAGCGAGAAGCATATCATATCTAACATTCATCTTAATTTTGCCAAATAACTCATTAAATCCCGAATTTTATAAACTTCTGCACCAATACTTCTTGCTGATGAATAGGCATCATTCAATACAGAACCATTTGGATTAGTCTTGAGCAATGCATCAAATTTCCCAAGCCTGGTTACTGCATTTCGGACGTCATTTGCCGATAAATCGTACTCATAAACAAGCGCAACTCGTATTATTTTCCCGGTGTCATGATGCACTTTAAGCAAGTGGTCTGACTCGAAACTTACTTTGCGGACTCTTGTATGTTGAGAAAGCGCACGTCGAGAAAAGGCAATTTCGGGATCGTCGCTATTTTCCGGGTCGTCCATAGATAGAGCCCGCAGTAAAACCCCAAATCGCCCCCATGCTATATTGTGACTTTCGCATGCTTCAATAGCATCGCCTCGCCACGATCCTACTTTTGGAAATTTTACTACAATAGATATATTATTATTTACAATAAATGGCTCAACATCTTCAAATGTGATTTGGTTTTTCTTAAATACAACAGCGTTAAAATCAGATTTTTCATTCCTTTTGATGGAAACGACCTCCTTTGACCTCCAAGAAAAATCTTTAATGTCTTGGCTTTCAGACAGGATTTTATTTAGGAGGTGATCTGACATTTTTGCTACTTCGCCAATTCATTCATCGCTTCTGGAAAACGAATGTTCGGCAGAGGCTGATCATCGAGATGTTTAAGCACGAGTCCTTTAACGTGATATCGAAACTGCTCTACAACACCAACCTCAGCCGAAGTGAGTAAATCAAGATTAGATTCTACCAGTAAAATTATTTTATTGCTATTAGGTATTATTGTTGACAAGACACGGGCTTTCCATACTTCCGCTTCTGTTGCTTCAGGGTTGAATCTATAATCATTATCTGGGCCAGAAATAGAATGTACCGTTTTGTTTTCGTTTAGAAGACGGCCGATTTCTATACGCAGATCTTGCCTTGTATCGAATGTCTTACAACCAAACGCTCTACGTATTGCCTCAAGATGATCTCTCTTCCAAGACATCATCAAGGAAGCAGGGTGCTCGATAGGTGTCTTATCAATAAGTGTATGACAGTTCGAGCAAAGCAAGATAAGATTCTTGTATGTACCCCTCTCCTCCTTGCTAAGTTTTACTTGTGTCCGCGGCCCTCCGTCCGTGGCAGCAAATATATGGGCCATTTCAGCGATGTGCGGATGTCCTTCGTACCCCTCCACAAATAGCGGCCCATTGCACCCAGGGTTTTGGCAATATCCCGCAGAATCTGTAAACAATCGAAGCTTTGTCGCAGAGTCTGGCTGAGCCTTGCCTCTTGAACATCCCATCTCAGACTTCCTGTTGCATAAAAAACTGCAAATACAAAGATAATTTTTATTATAATTACCGCTTTAATATTAGATATAAATTTAAATTATCTACTTCCGTTGCATAAAAGAATTGATTGGCAGTTGGCTGCGGATTTAAAATGAATGCATTCACCGCCCCGTTCTTACCCGCGTCCAATTCCGCGTGACGAACCGCTGCGTCCGGTCATCCCAGGCCTGGTTCGTAAACAACCGCTGCATCGTCGCCTCGTCCGGGTAAATGCCGGCATTCGAAAGAATCTCCGGCTTCACCAGGGGTTTGGCGGCGAGGTTGCCGTTGGCGTAAGCGACGAAGTTGGTGTTGGCGGCGGCGACCTCGGGGCGCATCAGGTAGTCGATGAAGCGGTGGGCCTCCTCCGGGTGGGGGGCGTCCTTGGGGATGGCCAGCGCGTCGAACCACATCAGCGCGCCTTCCCTGGGGATGAAATAGGCGATCTCGACGCCGTTCTTCGATTCCTCGGCGCGTTTCTTGGCCTGCATCACGTCGCCGGAATAGCCGACCGCGAGGCAGAGGTCGCCGTTGGCGAGCCCGTTGATGTATTCCGAGGAGTGGAACTTTCGCACCGAGCCGCGCACCTTGAACAGGGCGTCGGTGACCTGGGAGATGTCGTCCCAGCGCTTGGTGTCGGGCTTGAGGCCGTAGGCCGGCAGCATGCTCGGGATCAGATCCTCGGGGCTGTCGAGCATCATCACCCCGCAATCCTTGAGCTTGGCCATCAGGGCGGGGTTGAGCACCAGGGTCCAGGTGTTGAGGGGCTGGTTCGGGCCGAGGCGCTCGCGCACAGGGCCGAGATTCACGCCGATGCCGGTGGTGCCCCACATGTAGTCCACCGCATAGGCGTTGCCGGGGTCGTAGACGGCGAGACGCTGGGCGATCTCGGGCCAGGCGTGCTTGAGGTTGGGGATCTTGGCCTTGTCGAGGGGGCGGAACACGCCGGCCTTGATCAGCCGCTGCAGGAACGGGCCGGTGGGCACCACGATGTCGTAGCCGGACTGGCCGGCGAGCAGCTTCGTCTCCAGGATCTCGTTGTTGTCGTAGGTGTCGTAGACGACCTTGATGCCGGTCTCCTTGGTGAAGGCGTCCAGCATCCGGGGGTCGATATAGTCCGACCAGTTGTAGATGTTGACCACGCGCTCGGGGCCCTTGTTCTCCTGAGCCTGCGCCGAGTTGAGGAAGGCGAAGGCCAGGAACAGCGACCCGGCGAGGCTGAGCGCCAGCGCGATCAGAAGGATGACGAAAACGATCCGGCGCATCGGCTGGCTCCTGGCTTGTCGGTGCGTCAGGCGGGACGTTTCACCGCGACGACGACGATCTCCACGAGGTATTCGGGTGCGGCGAGCTTGGCCTCCACCGTGGCGCGGGCGGGCGGATTGTCCTTCGCGACCCAGGCGTCCCAGGCGGCGTTCATCTCGGCGAAGGTGGCGATGTCGGCGAGATAGATCGTGGTCGAGAGGATCCGGCTCTTGTCGCTGCCGGCCTGGGCGAGCAGCCGGTCGATCTCGGCGAGGATCTCCTGCGTCTGCGCGGTAACGCCGGCCCCCACCACCGTGCCGGCCACCTGGCCCGCGAGGTAGACCATGTCGCCATAGGTGACGGCCTGGCTCATGCGGGCGCCGGATTCGAAACGGGTGATCGTGGTCATGCGGACAAACTCGGAAATGGGGGAGGGTGGCCCCGCGTTGTGCCGCGCGGGAGGGCCGCCCGTAAAGGGGCAGGGGGACGCGGCCCCTCGCCGAATGAGACATTCTCGCCACGCAGGGCGCAACCCATCCCGCGGTGCGGCGTTGCTTGACCAATACGGCCAAGTCCGGCGGGGACAATCCCGGCCGCCGCGTATCGGGGATCATCTCATGGGTATCATCTGGACCATCATCATCGGCTTCCTCGCCGGTGTCGTCGCCAAGTTCATCATGCCGGGAAACAATGAGCCCGCGGGCTTCATCCTCACCACCATCCTGGGCATCATCGGCGCCTTCGTCGCCACCTTCCTCGGTCAGGCCCTCGGCTGGTACGGCCCCAACCAGGGCGCGGGCTTCATCGGCGCGGTGGTCGGCGCCATCGTGGTGCTCGCCATCTACGGCTTCGTCGCCAGCCGCCGCACCACCACCCTCTGAGCCTCGAACGGCGCGGGCCCCACGACCCGCGCCTGAGTCCGGCGAGACAATCGGCAAGAGAATCGGCAAGACTAAAGGGGCGCCCTATGGGAGCGCCCCTTTTTCGTGTCTCCGTTCAGGAGATGTAGCCGGCCGACTTGACCGGGCAATGGCCGGTGGCGCCCCGGATGGCGAGGCCGGCGCCGACCACGAGGGCGGCCAGGCTCAGCCACTTGTTCGGGCGCGGCTGGGCGGCGGCGGCCGCGATGCCGAGGCCGAGCACCACGGACACCGCCCGCTCGGTGGTGGACAGGTTCGCTTCGCCGTCGAAGATGCTCGGAATCATCGGATCTGCCATGGTGGAGTCTACTCCTCGTGTTGCGTCGCGGGGCGAACGCGGCGGGTGGATGGGTGTTCCTCACGATTCCACCCGGACGCGCCCGCATCCTCGTCCCGAACGAAAAAAGCGCGGCCCCTCTCGGGACCGCGCTTCTCGATACTCGATCGGCCGGGGCCGAGGCGGCTTACGCGTCCTGGCGGGGTCCGCGGGCGCGGTCCTGCTCGGCGTTGCGCTCGGCCTTCAGCTTCTCGGTGAGGTCCTCGCCGGTCTCCTGGTCGACGACCTTCATGGAGAGGCGGATCTTGCCGCGGTCGTCGGCGCCGAGGAACTTCACCTTGACCTTCTGGCCGTCCTTGACGACGTCCGTCACCTTGGCGACGCGCTGGGCGGCGAGTTCCGAGATGTGGACGAGACCGTCCTTGGCGCCGAAGAAGTTCACGAAGGCGCCGAACTCCATGCACTTCACGACGGTGCCGTCGTAGATCATGCCGACTTCGGCTTCCGCCACGATCGAACGGATCCAGTTATAGGCGGCCTTGATGGCCTTGCCGTCGCTGGAGGCGATCTTCACCGTGCCGGTGTCGTCGATGTTGATCTTGGCGCCGGTCTTCTCGACGATCTCGCGGATCACCTTGCCGCCGGTGCCGATCACTTCCCGGATCTTGTCGGTGGGGATCTGCATGGTCTCGATGCGGGGCGCGTATTCGCCGAGCTCGGGACGGGCGTCGGTCAGAGCCTTGGCCATCTCGCCGAGGATGTGGACGCGGCCTTCCTGCGCCTGATGCAGGGCGACCTTCATGATCTCCTCGGTGATGCCGGCGATCTTGATGTCCATCTGCAGCGAGGTGATGCCGGCTTCCGTGCCCGCCACCTTGAAGTCCATGTCGCCGAGGTGATCCTCGTCGCCGAGGATGTCGGACAGCACGGCGTAGCGCTCACCCTCGAGGATGAGGCCCATGGCGATGCCCGCCACCGGACGGCGCAGGGGGACGCCCGCATCCATCAGCGACAGCGACGCGCCACAGACGGAGGCCATGGAGGAGGAGCCGTTCGACTCGGTGATCTCGGACACCACGCGGATCGTGTACGGGAACTCGTGGGCCGGCGGCAGGACCGGGTGCACGGCGCGCCAGGCGAGCTTGCCGTGGCCGATCTCGCGACGGCCCGGCGAACCCATGCGGCCGGTCTCGCCCACCGAGTAGGGAGGGAAGTTGTAGTGCAGCAGGAAGGTCTCCTTGTAGGTGCCTTCCAGCGCGTCGATGAACTGCTCGTCCTCGCCGGTGCCGAGGGTGGCGACCACGAGGGCCTGGGTCTCGCCGCGGGTGAAGAGCGACGAACCGTGGGCGCGGGGCAGCACGCCGACCTGGGACACGATCGGACGCACGGTGCGGACGTCGCGTCCGTCGATGCGCGAGCCCGTGTCGAGGATGTTCCAGCGCACGACCTTGGACTGCGCTTCCTTGAACGCGGCCTTGACCTTCTCGGGCGAGAACTTCTGCTCGCCCTCGACGGGACAGAGAGCCGCGACCACCTTCGCCTTCACGGCGTCGACGGCGGCGTAGCGCTCCTGCTTGACCGTGTTCTTGTAGGCGTCGCGGAGTTCCGCCTCGCACACGTCGAGGACGGCCTTCTCCACGTCGCCGTTCTCGGGGGCGGAGAAGTTGCGGGGCTCCTTGGCGGCCTTCTCGGCGAGGCGGATGATCGCCTCGATGACCGGCTGGAAATGCTTGTGGCCGAACATCACGGCGCCGAGCATGGTCTCTTCGTCGAGCTCCTTGGCCTCGGATTCCACCATCAGCACGGCGTCCTGCGTGCCGGCGACGACGAGGTCCAGGGTCGAGTTCTCGAGCTCGGGAACCGGCGGGTTCAGGATGTACTGGCCGTTGACGTAGCCGACGCGGGCCGCACCGATCGGGCCGGTGAAGGGCACGCCCGACAGGGTGAGGGCGGCGGAGGCCGCGACCATGGCGAGGATGTCGGGATCGTTCTCGAGGTCGTGGGTCAGGACGGTGACGACGACCTGGGTGTCATTGCGCCAGCCCTCGACGAAGAGGGGACGGATCGGGCGGTCGATGAGGCGGGAGACCAGGGTCTCCTTCTCGGAGGGACGGCCTTCGCGCTTGAAGTAGCCGCCGGGGATGCGGCCGGCGGCGTAGGCGCGCTCCTGGTAGTTCACGGTGAGCGGCAGGAAGTCGATTCCGGCCTTCGGCTCCTTGCCCGAGACGACGGTGGCCAGCACCGAGGTCTCGCCATACGTCGCCATCACGGCGCCGTCGGCCTGGCGGGCGACCTTGCCCGTCTCGAGGACCAGCTTGCGGTCGCCCCAGATCAGCTCTTCACGTTGTACGTCGAACATATGTCTTGCCTTCCTGCGGTCGGGCGAACCCGGCGCCGCCAGGGGCAAGATGGCGCGGCGCTTCGGCCCGGACTGGGCAAAAGCGCCGCGCGATCCTGTCCCCGGCGCTTCCGCGCCTCCAAGTCGCCCGGTTTTCGGGTGGCCGGACCCATTCCGGCACCCCGACCTATTAGAACGCGGCCCCGGGCCGGGCCCGGAACCGCGTGAACGCCGCCTTAGCGGCGGATGCCGAGACGCTCGATGAGGCTGCGGTAGCGGGCCTCGTCCTTGCGCTTGACGTAGTCGAGCAGCGAGCGGCGCTGCGAGACCATCTTCAGGAGGCCGCGGCGGGAATGGTTGTCCTTGCCGTGGGTCTTGAAGTGGCCGGTGAGGTTGGTGATCCGCTCGGTGAGGATCGCCACCTGGACCTCCGGAGAACCGGTGTCCTTGCCGCCGGTCGCGTATTCCTTGATGAGCGCAGTCTTGCGCTCGGCCGAAATCGACATCGCATTCCCTTTCGATACGGGTTTTCGGATCGAGACGGTTCTCCTCGGAAGAGGCCGTCTCAGCCTGGGACGGGGCCTGTGCCGGGATGTCGTCCAGCACGGTCGCGTTCACAAGCAGCTTTAGCCCCGTGCCCGTTTCCGGGTCGAGGCCAGGGGACACATACACGAATCCGGGCTTCGTGCCACCCCCGTCGCGGCGCCCGCCCGGGCGGGTCCGGGCGCTCGCTCCGCTACGGCGGAGGGGCCGTAGCGGCGCATGGGCCAAACGGATCGTTCAGCTCTGACGACTGGATTGATCAAATAACCCATTAATGATCCGTGCTCCATGTGGACGCAAAGATCACACTGTCGCAAATTCCAGCTTCTGTCTTTTACACCCAAACACAAATGTGATAAAAGCCCGCCCCTCGCTCAAGAAGCCCAAGCGGATTTTTCGAAACAATTGGTGACACAATGAACAGTTTTATCATTAAGACCGCAAGACCGATAGCGTTCGCGGTCATCGCCTTTATTTCGAGTTATTATATATTCGGTTCGATTTTCATTTCGTCGGCACTCAGCCTTCTCCCTCTCTTGCTTGGGCTGCTCGGCATATTCGAGGGTTTCTCCTACACGATTTCAGCATTGATCTTCGTCGCCGCCGTGATCTGGGCCGTCATTCCCTCCGAGACGAAGACTTTCGCCAAGCAGCATTACGATGCCACCGTGAAGGAGTTCGTCGCCGGCATGCCCGACCCGAAGAAAGCCGAGTGAACACGTTTCGGGAAACGCGATCGGCGGTTCTGCGGCTGGAACTCCGCGACACGCCAGAAGCCTGAGCGAAGCCCGATGGGCGGACGGAGTCAGCCGGAGGTGGACAGGCGATCCGGGACGGCCGCGCTCACCGCGCGGATGTCCCGCACCAGCGCATCGATCCGCTCGGGCTCAGAGTCCCAGGCGAACATGAACCGGGCGCCCCCGCCGATGAAGGTGTAGAAACGCCAGCCCCTCTCCCGCAAGGCGTCCAGCCGCTCGGGCGAGGCCTTCAGGAACACGGCATTGGCCTCCACCGGGAACATGGCGGCAAAGCCCGGGCATTCCGCCACCGCCCCGGCGAGGCGCTGCGCGCAGGCATTGGCGTGGGCCGCGTTGCGGAGCCAGGCGCCGCCTTCCAGCATGCCGACCCAGGGAGCGGTGAGGAAGCGCATCTTCGAGGCGAGCTGCCCCGCCTGTTTGCAGCGATAGCCGAAATCCTCGGCGAGGGCGGGATCGAAGAACAGGATCGCTTCGCCCGCCGCCATGCCATTCTTCGTCCCGCCGAAGCAGAGCAGGTCCACGCCGATCTTCCAGGTCATCTCGGCCGGCTCGCAGCCGAGGCTGGCGCAGGCATTGGCGAAGCGCGCGCCGTCCATGTGGAGACGCAGGGACAGGTCGCGGCAAGTGGCCGCGATCTCGGCGATCTCCCGGAGCGTGTAGAGCTGTCCGGTCTCCGTCGGCTGGGTGATCGTCACGACGCGGGGTTTGGGGAAGTGAATGTCGGAACGCCCCGCCGCGAGGCCCCGGATGAGGGCGGGCGTGAGCTTTCCGTCCGCGCTCGCCGCCACCAGCAGCTTCGAGCCGTTGGAGAAGAATTCTGGCGCGCCGCACTCGTCGGTCTCCACATGCGCCGAGGCCGAGCAGATGACGCTGTGGTAGGACTGGCACAGGGAGGCGAGCGCGAGGGAGTTCGCGGCGGTGCCGTTGAAGGCAAAGAACACCTCGGCATCCGGCTTGTCGAACAGATCGCGGAACGCGTCCGAGGCCCGTTTCGTCCAAGCGTCCTCGCCGTAGGCCGGCACCGAGCCGCCATTGGCCGCCGCGGTGGCGGCCCAGGCCTCGGGACAGATGCCGGCGTAATTGTCGCTGGCGAATTGCTGGGGTTCCGGATTCATCGTCGCTACGCCTTCCGTCGGCTCCGCATGGGAGCCGAAGCGACGCGTGGCGAAACCCGTTTCGTTGCCGGTTCGGCCACATCCCCTCCAGTCGATGAGGGCTCCACCTTGCTCGGATCAGCAGGTTGGCGTCGGGCGTCGCCGCGACTCTTGATGCAGGATGAGACTTAACAGCGCGCGGGATGGGCCGCAATGCGGCGAGAGCCGCCCGTCCTCCGACGGTTCGGGGACGGGCGGGGAACGACCTTCACGCGGTCGGGCGGCCCGAGCGGCCGGCGTAGCGGCGGCGAAGGTAGGACACGACCTTGGGGAGAAGGAAGGCGAGGATCAGCTTGCGCATGCGGGACTCTTCGGAGCGGGAAAAAGATGCGACCCCCATCCGGGGTCACTTGTCCGAAGAGCAATGATCGGCAGGGCTTTGCGTTCCTCGGCCGGCTAGACGGATCGGACGCCGCGGCCCGTCAGAGATCGAGGGTCAGCGTCACCGGCACGTGGTCGGAGGGCCGCTCCCAGCCTCGCGCCTCGCGGAACACGTCCACGGAGCGCGCGGTGCCGATAAGGTCCGGCGAGATCCAGGCATGGTCGAGGCGCCGCCCCTTGTCGGCGGCGGACCAGTCCGGCGAGCGGTAGCTCCACCAAGTGTAGATCTTCTCCGGCTCGGGGGTGAGCACGCGGGCGGCGTCGATCCAGCCGGCTTCCCCGCGCAGCTCTTCCAGGGCCTGCGTCTCCACCGGCGTGTGGCTGACCACGGAGAGGAGCTGCTTGTGCGACCAGACGTCGTGTTCGAGCGGGGCCACGTTGAGGTCGCCCACCAGGATCGCCGGGCCGGCCATGCGCCGGCTGCCCCAGGCGCGCAGGTCGCGCAGGAAGTCGAGCTTGTGCGCGAATTTCGGGTTGAGGCCGACATCCGGAACGTCGCCGCCGGCCGGAACGTAGAAATTGTGGATCACGAGGCCCGCCGCCGCCCCCGCCTCCGGCCCGAGCACGGCCGAGATGTGGCGGGCATCCGGTTTTTCGCAGAAGGCCATGACGTCGCGGGTGAGCAGGGGAAAGCGCGACAGGATGGCCACGCCGTTATAGCCCTTCTGCCCGGCGAAGACGACGTGCTCGTAGCCGGACCCGCGCAGGGCCTTGAGCGGAAAGGCATCGTCCGGGCACTTCGTCTCCTGCAGGCAGAGCACGTCGGGTTTCGCCTGCGCGAGGAACCGAAGCACGAGATCGATGCGCGACCGCACCGAATTGATGTTCCAGGTGGTGACGGAGAGGCGCAACGGGTCTAGCTCACGTAACTTATAAGGATGGGTTCGGCCGCCTCGATAGACCGGATCGGCCCGCCCGTCGCCGCACAAATGCCGCGTTCCCCCATCGAGAGGGACGCGAATTCGAAGATTCAGGAAGGATCGCCCGTCGTGTCGCGCACCCGCTCTGCGCTCTTCAACGTCTACTGGGCCGCCTGGACCGCCTGTTTCGCGCTTCCCCTCGTGGTGCTCGCGGCCCTCGGCTGCCCGACGCGGCCGATCCGGGCGGCCACGCGGCTGTGGTCGCGCGGCATCCTGTTCGGCCTGCGCCACATCGTCGGCCTGACCTATATCGAGGAGGGGCGCGCCCGCATCCCCGCGGAGCCGTGCCTCATCGTGGCCAACCACCAATCGGCCTGGGAAACCCTGGCCTTCCTCATCCTGATCCCCAACGTCGCCATCGTCGCCAAGCGCGAGCTCGTGGCGATCCCCATCGTCGGCTGGTTCCTGCGCCGCTCGCCGATGATCATCATCGACCGGGCCAACGGCACCCAGGCCCTTCGCACCATGATCGACGAGAGCCGGATGGCCATCGCGGAGGGGCGCTCGATCCTGATGTTCCCGGAGGGCACCCGCAGCACCATCGAAGCGCCGGTCCAGTTCAAGCGCGGGGTGGAACTGCTCTACGCCAAGCTCGGCCTGCCGGTCCTGCCCGTGGCGGTGAATTCCGGCCTCTACTGGCCCCATGGCGGCTCGCGCCACATCCCCGGCACCGTGGTGGTGAGCTACCTCGCGACCCTGAAGCCGGGCCTCTCGGGCGGCGAGTTCATGCGGGGCACGCAGGACGCGATCGATGCGGAGCTGAACCGCTGGCGAGAGGGAACAGCCATGGAGCTTCAGGCGTCGTGATCGAGAAGACCCTCCCCCCTCTGCGGGGGAGGGAGAGCATCTTCACTGCGCCTTGATCTGCTTCTCCATCGCCTTGTCCTCGGTGCGCCCGTAATTGATGAAGAACTGGCTGGCGTCGACGGCCTTGCCCTTCTGCAGGTTCGAGAGCTGCACCGTGGTCTGGTAGCCCTGCGGATCGGTGATCCGCCACTGGCTGAGGGTCTTCATCTCGGCGTCGAAAAACAGCTGGATCTTCGAGGTGCCGCCCAGCGTCGCCCGGTCCTCCAGGGAGATACGGATGCCGCCCGGATCGTTGGAGACGTCCGACACGGTAAGGTCGCGGGCCAGATCGATTTTTTCGCGGAGCAGGAATTTCAGGGGCGTCTGCGAGATGAAGTAGAGGTCCTGGGTCTTCAGCTTGCGGTCCTTCACCGCCACCGAGGTCCCGTCGGCCACCACCTCCATGGGGGAGGGCTGGTCGTAGTCGAAGCGCAGGCGGCCGGGCTTGGCCAGGGTCAGCTTGCCGCCGATGCGGCGCCCGTCGCCGGCGATCTGGACGAAGTTGCCGGTGAGCGTCGTCATGCCGTTGAAATAGGCGTTGGCCTGGGCGAGCACCGCGGCGGGCTCGGCATCCAGCATGGACGACGCGGCGGTGGGAGCGCCGACGGCGGCGACCTTGGCGGGGGTATCCGAGGGTGCCGCCTTTGCAGCGGGCTTCGCGGCGGGAGCCGTCTTGTCCGACGCCGCCTTGGCGTCCTTGGCAGGTTTGGGGGCCTGGGCCGCCGGCTTCTTCGGGGCGGCGGGAGAAGCAGCCGGGGGCGCTTCCGGCTCGGGGGCCGGGGCAGGGGCGGGCTGTTCCTTGCGGCCGAACAGGCCGTCGAGGAAGGACGAGACCTGCGCCGAGGCCGGCGCGGGTTGGAGGCCGGCCGCCAGCACGAGGAGCGAGCCGGCGGCGAGAAGGTGGCGTCGGCCGGTCATCCTGGGGCGTTCTCCGAAGTCGCGGGGGGGTCTGGCGTCGTGTCTCTCACAAAACTCCCGCTGCGCCGACGGGCCGTCAGCGAGAACAGACGGGGACCGGGAGTTGTGTGAGGTCCTCTTAGAGCCCCAGCCTGTGGCGAATATGGGACGTCGATGCGGTGGAGGTGAGGGGGGCGGAGACGGCTTGCCTCGTCCGGCCCCCCGTTGTCGGCCCCTCCCCACGAGGGGGAGGGAGGAGGCGCTCAATCGTCGTCGTCCATCATCGGCGAGGATATCGAGATCGATCCCATCGAGGAGGGCGCGGTCTCCATCAGGATCTCGCGCTTGCCGGCGTGGTTGGCCTGACCGACGATGCCCTCGACCTCCATCCGCTCCATGATCGACGCGGCGCGGTTGTATCCGATCTGCAGGCGGCGCTGGATGTAGCTGGTGGAGGCCTTGCGGTCCCGCATCACCACCTGCACCGCCTGGTCGTAGAGGTCGGCTCCCGCATCGATCCCGCCGCCGGCATAGGCTCCGGCATCGAAGATCGGCGCGTCGATCTCCTCGGCTTCGGCGGCCGCCGCCTTCTCGGCCTTGGAGGCCTTGGCCGGCTTCTCCTCGGGCGGGTTGTCGTCGACGGTGACGGCTTCGAGATAGGAGGGCCGGCCCTGGCGCTTCAGATGGGCGACCACGCTCTCGACTTCCGAATCCGAGCAGAACGGGCCGTGGACGCGGGTGGTGCGGCCGCCGCCCGCCATGAACAGCATGTCGCCCTGGCCCAGCAGCTGCTCGGCGCCCATCTCGCCCAGGATCGTGCGGCTGTCGATCTTCGACGTCACCTGGAAGGAGATTCGGGTCGGGAAGTTCGCCTTGATCGTGCCGGTGATGACGTCCACCGACGGACGCTGCGTCGCCATGATCAGGTGGATGCCCGCCGCACGCGCCATCTGCGCCAGGCGCTGGATCGCCCCTTCGATGTCCTTGCCCGCCACCATCATCAGGTCGGCCATCTCGTCGACCACGATCACGATGTAGGGGAGCGCCGAGAGGTCCATCTCCTCCGTCTCGAACACGGCCTGGCCGGTCTCGCGGTTGAAGCCGGTATGGATCTCGCGGGTGATGATCTCGCCCTTGGCCCGCGCCTCCGCCATCCGGGCATTGTAGCCGTCGATGTTGCGGACCGCGATCTTGGACATCTTCTTGTAGCGCTCCTCCATCTCGCGCACGGCCCATTTGAGGGCGATGACCGCCTTCTTCGGGTCGGTGACGACGGGAGAGAGCAGGTGCGGGATGCCGTCATAGACGGAGAGTTCCAGCATCTTCGGGTCGACCATGATCAGGCGGCACTCTTCCGGCTTCATCCGGTAGAGCAGCGACAGGATCATCGTGTTGATCGCCACCGACTTGCCCGAGCCCGTGGTGCCGGCCACCAGCAGGTGGGGCATCTTGGCGAGATCGGCGATGATCGGCTCGCCGCCGATGTTCTTGCCGAGGCAGAGGGCGAGCTTGTGCTTGCTGATGCAGAAATCGGCCGAGGCGAGGAGCTCGCGCAGATAGACGGTCTCGCGGGTCTCGTTGGGCAGTTCGATGCCGATGACGTTGCGGCCGGGAACCACCGCCACGCGGGCCGAGACCGCCGACATGGAGCGGGCGATGTCGTCCGACAGGCCGATGACGCGGCTCGACTTGGTGCCGGGGGCCGGCTCCAGTTCGTAGAGGGTCACCACCGGGCCGGGGCGGACGGCGAGGATGTCGCCGCGCACGCCGAAATCCTGCACCGTCTGCTGGAGGTTCAGCGCGTTCTGCTCCAGCACGTCGGCATCGACCTCCTCGGTGCCGGTGAGCGGCGGCTCGGCCAGGAGTTCCAGCGAGGGGTGTTCGTAATCCTCGTTCTCCACCAGCGACATCGGCGTGTGCCGGCCGGCCGGGATCAGCGTGGCGCGGGGCTCGGGGAAGATCGCGCGGGACGGCGCCGGGGCGGGTGCCGGAGCGGGCAGGGCGAGGACGGGAGCCGGGGCTTCCTCGACCTCGGCGGCTTCAGGGGCGGCGGGCTCTTCCGCCACCTGAGGCTCGGGCTCCGGAGCAGGAGCGGCGGCCTTCGGGTTGCGCAACAGGACCGGGCGCGGCGGCAGCGGCGTGAAGACTGGGTCGACCCTGGCAGGGGAGGGGGCCTGCATGGGGGAGGTTTGCGCGACGGTGGCGTCCATCACGGGAAATTCCGCGACGGAAGGCAGCATCACGGGAGCCTGCGCCACGGGGGCGGCGGACATGCGGGCCGGGCGGATCGCCGCGCGGGCGGCCATGGCCGAGACGGCGACGGGGCGCTGGGGAGCCGGCCCGGTCTGCTCGATGACGAGAGCCAGGGTGGCCGCCTCGGCGACTTCGGCGACGCGGTCCTCGTGGCTCGGCTCGTCGCCGGGGCGCGGGGACTGGCCGTTATCCTGACCGTCGGCAGGCATCGGCGCGCCGCCAGGGTCGAACCGCATCAGACGGTCGAGAACGTAGACGGGGCTGGGCGGCAGCGGGCGCAGGAGCGAGATGTCCACCGGCGGCGAGACCATAAAGGCAAAGGTCTGGTCCTCCGGCGCTCTCACCGGGGCCAGATCCGGCACCGGAGACATTTCCGGCCCGGACGGAGCCAGAGCTTCGGCGGAATCGGCCTGGATCGCCGACCACGTCTCGACGGCCGTCGAATCCTCGCCGTCGAACCAGGCGCGCATGGCGGCCCAATCCGGGACCTCGGTCCAGTCGCGGTCGACAGGCAGCGGAGCCGGTTCGGTGGGGGCCATGGGCTCGCTCACCGATGCAGGGATCGGAAGCGGCTCCTCGACGATGGCGGCGATGACGGCTTGCGGCCGGCGGTCGGGCGAGCGGAAGAAGCGCACGCCGGGCGGCGGGGTATAGGGCTGGCGCCACAGGGGCTGGGGCGGCTCGGGGGGGATTGCCGCGAGAAGCGCGGCCTCGGCCGCTTCCCGGGCGGCACGCTCGGCTTCCGCGGCGGCGAGGGCGGCGCGTTCGGCGGCCTGCCGCGCCTCGTCCTCGGCCTGACGCGCGGCGCGGATCTGCTCCTCCTGAGCCAGGCGCTCGGCATCGAGTGCCCGCTGGCGGCGCTCCTGCAGCACCGGATCGGGGGTGCGGGTGTAGCGCACCGCCGGGGCGTCCGGCTCGGGCGCGGAATGGGCCGGCGCGTCGTAGCCCTCCGGCGTGATCGAGGCGGGGCGGCGCGGCGAGCGGATCAGTACGCGCGGGCTCGATGCACCGTGGTCGATCCGGCTCTCGCCTATCGAGTCCAGGGCCGCGATGCCGGAGGAGCGGGCGAGATCGGGGGTGGCGCGGTCGTCGAAGACGTGGTCCGGCCAGGCCTGCGCCTCGGCCCACTCGCCCTGCTCTGCCCAAGGCTGGGCATGGGGCGCGGGAGCGGCGTGAACCATGTCCCTCGGAGCCGTGAGCCAGGATTGCGCGGGGCGCGGCGAGACCAGGCTCGGACGCTGCGGCGGTCCGGCGAGGCGCCGGGTCAGGCTCGCGCGCAGGCTGATCAGCCTGTGCGCGAGGGCGCCCAAGGTCAGGCCGGGGCGGTCGCCGCCGCGTCCGGGCCGGGAGGGATCACGATGTGAATAGGGAGGCCGTCCCGATGCGCGCATGATGCTCTGGATTGACTCGAAGGGTACCGGTCCGCGTCCTCGACAGGAGCGGTTCTTCCCCAAGCTAGGGCCAACGTCGTTAACAGACGCTTGCCCGCATGCCGCGAAGTGTCGGATCTCCGGAGCGCGGGGGCGTCCGCCTCCCCCTGGAGCCCCGGCGCGTAACGGGTTAGATGAGGGAACCCGATGAAGCGTCTCGGATCACACGGGTTTCCCTCGGCGCCCCCTGCCGGCCCGCCCCTGCGCGATGCAGACGCTGCGTCACCCTTGCGAGAGGCACCCCGCCCCTTGGCCGAAACCACACGAAGCTCCGCCTTCAAGTCCCTCTACCGTCACGGCTTTGCCCGTGTGGCGGCGTGTGCGGCACGAAGCCATCCGGCCGATCCGGAGCGCAATGCCGACGAGATTCTGGCGCTGGCCGGGGAGTGCCATCGGGCGGGCGCGATCCTCGCCGTGTTCCCGGAACTCTGCGTCTCGTCCTATGCCATTGAGGACCTGCTGCTGCAGGCGACGCTCCTCGACGCTGTGGAGACGGCGATCCTTCGCATCGCCGCCGCCTCGGCCGACCTGACTCCCCTCCTCGTCGTGGGAGCCCCCCTGCGCTGGCGTCACCGGATCTACAACTGCGCCCTCGCGATCCATCGGGGCCGGGTGCTCGGCGTGGTGCCGAAGAGCTACCTGCCGAATTACCGGGAGTTCTACGAGAAGCGCCATTTCGCCTCCGGTGCCGGCCTCGTCGGCGAGGCGATCACCCTTCGGGGCCTCGATGCCCCCTTCGGCACGGACCTGCTCTTCTCGGCGGACGACCTCCCCGGCTTCACCCTGGGCATCGAGATCTGCGAGGATCTCTGGGTGCCCGCCTCCCCCGGCACCGATGCGGCGCTGGCCGGCGCCACCGTCCTCGCCAACCTGTCGGGCAGCCCGATCACCGTGGGCCGGGCGGAATCCCGGGCGCTGCTCACCCGGTCCGCCTCGATGCGTTGCGCCTGCGCCTATGTCTACGCGGCGGCGGGCCTCGGCGAATCCACCACCGACCTGTCCTGGGACGGGCAGACCAGCATCGACGAGGCCGGCCTCCGCCTCGCCGAGGGCGAGCGCTTCGCCGCCGGTCCCGTGGCGACGCTGGCCGATATCGACCTCGACCTCCTCGTCCAGGAACGGCTCCAGGCGGGCAGCTTCGACGACAATGCGCACGGGCGCGGCCTCTCCTACCGCACGATCCGCTTCCCCCTCGATCCGCCCTCGGGCGATCTCGGGCTGATGCGGCGGGTGGAGCGCTTTCCCTTCGTGCCGGCCGACATCGCCCGCCTCGCTCAGGATTGCTACGAGGCCTACAACATCCAGGTGGCGGGCCTGGCCCAGCGCCTCGCCGCCACCGGCACGAGGAAGGCCGTGATCGGCATCTCCGGCGGGCTCGATTCGACCCATGCCCTCATCGTGGTCGCCAAGGCCTTCGACAGGCTCGGCCTCCCGCGGAAGGACATCCTCGCCTACACGCTGCCGGGCTTTGCCACCTCGGACGCCACCAAGGCCAATGCCCACGCGCTGATGGCGGCGCTGGGGACGACGGCGGAGGAGATCGACATCAGGCCGGCGGCGCGGCAGATGCTCGCCGATATGGGCCATCCCTACGGGCGGGGAGAGCCGGTCTACGACGTCACCTTCGAGAACGTGCAGGCGGGTTTGCGGACCGATTACCTGTTCCGGCTCGCCAACCAGAACGGTGCCATCGTCATCGGCACGGGCGACCTGTCGGAGCTGGCGCTCGGCTGGTGCACCTACGGCGTCGGCGACCAGATGAGCCATTACGGCGTCAATTCCGGGGTGCCCAAGACCCTGATCCAGCACCTGATCCGCTGGGTCATCGCCAGCGGCCAGATCGGGGACGGCGCCAACGCCACCCTGCAGGCGATCCTCGCCACCGAGATCTCGCCCGAACTCGTGCCCGCGGAGGAGGGCGGCTCGCCCCAGAGCACGGAGGCCAAGATCGGCCCCTACGCGCTTCAAGATTTCAACCTGTTCTACACCCTGCGCTACGGCTTCCGACCCTCGAAGATCGCTTTCCTGGCCCTGCATGCCTGGAGCGATGCGGGGCGCGGCGCATGGCCGCCGGATTTTCCCGAGGCCAAGCGTCGGGCCTACGCCCTGCCGGACATCCGCTCCTGGCTCGGCGTCTTCCTGCAGCGGTTCTTCGGCTTCAGCCAGTTCAAGCGCTCGGCGATGCCCAACGGCCCGAAAGTCGCGGCCGGGGGCGCCCTCTCCCCGCGCGGCGACTGGCGTGCGCCGTCCGACGGCAACGCCCGGATCTGGCTCGACGAGCTCGCCCGCAACGTCCCGGAAAGCTGACCGACACAGTCCGGTCCGATTATGGCACTATCAGCCCGAGTCGGGGTGGCCAGTCGGAGACCGACCGATGCAAAGCTACAACGTGTTCTGCCTGAAGTCCGTCAGCGGCCTGTGCTGCGCGGTGCCCGAGAGCCGCGCCGTGCCGAGCTTCCTCAGCGGACGGAACTGGGCGTTCAGCGGACGCCTGAGCGACGAGGCCGAGGCGCCGGCCGATTTCGACGAGCGGGCCGCGACCACGGCGGTGCGGTTCAACGGCTTCTACCTGTTCGAGACCATGGACCGGCGCTTCAACTGAGCGGGCCCGTCCATCGCGGCGATCATTCCTTAAGAGGCGTCATGCGAGGGTCCGGCCGGTCGCACCAAGCGGAAGTCGGAGGCCGGCCGTCATGTCGGACAAACGCAAGGAAGCGCGGCAGAGGACGTTCCTCAAGGGCCGCATCATCTTCAACAACGGCGCGTCGAGCATGGATTGCCTCGTGCGCGACCTGTCGTCGATCGGCGCGCGCCTCGCGCTGACGGAGACCGCGACGCTTCCCGATACGTTCGACCTGCTGATCCCGCAAAAGGAGCGGACCTATCGGGCCAATCTCCGCTGGCGCCGCACCGACGGCATCGGCGTCGCCTTCGTGGACGAGACGGCGGCGGTGGCTGCCGCGCCGGCGCCGGTGCCACAGGCCGAGCCGGGCGCGATGCTGGCCCTGATCCAACGCATCAGCGAACTCGAAGCCGAGAACGCCGTCCTGCGCCGGCTCGTCGCCGCGACGCCGGCCCCCGCCGGCGCCGACTGAGTCACGCGCCGTCCAGCGCCGCCCGGATCTGGGCCGCATGGATGCCGAGGAGATCCTGGTCGGCCATCTTGCCCGTATGCCGGCCCAGGGCCACGCCGTCGAAGCGGGGGACGACGTGGACGTGGAGGTGGAACACCGTCTGCCCGCCGGCCGCCTCGTTGTACTGGAAGACCGTGAGGCCATCGGCGGAGAAGGCGGTCTTCACGGCGCGAGCCACCCGCTGCACCGTGGCGGCGACGGCGGCCAGGGAGGCGGGGTCGGCATCGAGGAGGCCGCGGGCCGGCGCCTTCGGGATCACCAGGGTATGGCCCGGCCCCTGGGGCATCACGTCCATGAAGGCCAAGGTGTGCTCGTCCTCGTAGACCTTATGGGCGGGGATCTCGCCGCGCAGGATCTTGGCGAAGACATTCTGCGGATCGTACTGCGCAGCTTCGGCGTTTGAGGACATGGGGGCCGGTCTCCATCGCGGATGTCGTCTGCGGGGTTCCGGCCGGACCTTGCACAGACTGGCCCTGGCGTCCACGGCGCGGGGGCGGTCCCTTCCAAGAGAGTTTCGCCGGCATGGCGCATGAGAGCAACGGCGCGATCTACACCGCCGCAGGGGCCAACCTCGCCATCGCGGCGGCGAAGTTCGTGGGCGCGTTCTTCACCGGATCCTCGGCCATGCTGGCCGAGGGCGTCCATTCCCTGGTGGACACGGCCAACCAGATCCTCCTCCTCGTCGGCCTGTCGCGGGCCAAGAAGCCGGCGGATGCGCGCTTTCCCTTCGGCTATGGCCGCGAGGTCTATTTCTACGCCTTCATCGTCGCGCTGTTCATCTTCCTCGGCGGCGGTGCTTTCGCGGTCTACGAGGGCATCCACAAGATCCACTACCCGGAGGCCTCCGCCGATGCGGTGATCTTCGGCCGCACCATTCCGGGCTTCTGGGTCAACCTCTCGATCCTCGGCTTCGCGGTGCTGGCCGAGGGCTATTCCTGCGCCGTCGCCCTCAAGGCGTTCTGGGCCGAGAAGGGCGACCGCGAGGCGATCACCGCGATCCGCCGGAGCAAGGACCCGGCCCTGTTCACGGTCCTGATCGAGGACGTCGCCGCCCTCCTCGGGCTGATGGTGGCCCTGGCCGGCGTGATCCTCGCCGAATGGCTGCAGATGCCCTCCCTCGACGGCTGGTCCTCCATCGGCATCGGCGCGATCCTGATCGGGATGGCGCTGTTCCTGATGATCGAGACCCACGGCCTCCTCGTCGGCGAGGCGGCCGCCCCCGAAACCGTGGCGGCGATCCAGGAGACGGTGCGGACCGAGCCCGGCGTCCGCCACGTCAACGCGGTGCTGACCCAGCATCTCGGCCCTTCCGACATCCTGGTGAACATCAGCCTCGACATGGAGGACGACCTCAAGGCCGGTGAGGTCGAGGCGATGGTCGGCCGTCTGGACGCCCGGCTGAAGGCGCAAAACCCGGCGGTGAAGCGGGTCTTCATCGAGATCCAGGCGAAGGGCTCCGCCGCCTGACGCTCAGCGTCCGGCCAGCGCCGCCGCGATGTCGCCCTCGAGATCGGCGGGTTTGGCGGTGGGCGGGTAGCGCCCGACGACCCTGCCGTCGCGGCCCACCAGGAACTTGGTGAAGTTCCACTTGATGCCCTTGGTGCCGAGGAGGCCAGGCTTCTCCTGCTTCAGATGGGCGAAGACCGGGTCGGTGCCGGCCCCGTTCACCTCCACCTTGGCGAGGACGGGAAAGCTGACATCGTAGGTCAGGCTGCAGAACTGCGCGATCTCCCCGGCATCGCCCGGCTCCTGGGCGCCGAACTGGTTGCAGGGGAAGCCGAGCACCACGAGCCCCTCCTCGCGATGCCTGCGCCAGAGGGTCTCCAGCCCCTCGTATTGCGGGGTGAAGCCGCATTTCGAGGCGGTGTTGACCACGAGCACGACCTGCCCCCGGTGCTGATCCAGGGGATAGGGCGTGCCGTCGGCGGCCTTGGGCGTGAAGTCGAACAGGCTGGTCATGCGGCGGTGCGCTTCTCGACGAGGCGGGCGAGGTAGGAGCTGCCCAGGGGGATGATGCTGTCGTCGAAATCGAAAGCGGCGTTGTGCAGGCCCGGCCCCGGCGTTGCACCGATCCAGGCATAGGCACCCGGCACCACCCTCAGCATGTCGGCGAAATCCTCGCTGCCCATGCGGGGCACCGTGTCGTCGTCGACGCCCTCCGCCCCGAAGACCTCGCGCCCGATCTCCGCCGCCGCCGCCGCGTGCGCGGCGCTGTTCTCCAGCACCGAGAACACGTCGCGGATCTCCACCGCGATCTCGACACCGTGGGCGAGGGCGACGCCCTCGGCGACCTCGCGGATGCGGGCGGAGACGAGCCTGCGCACCTCCGCGTCGAAGGTCCGCACCGTGCCGGCGAGATGGGCGCCCTCGGGGATGACGTTGTAGGCCGCCCCCGCATGGATCTGGGTGATCGAGACCACGGCGCTCTTCAGGGGATCGACGCCGCGCGAGACGATGGACTGCATCGCCTGGACCAGGGCGGAGGCGGCCACGATGGAATCGAGGCCGCGATGGGGCTCGGCCGCGTGCGCACCGCGCCCGGTGATGCGGATGTCGAAGAAGTCGGCCGCCGCCATCATCGGGCCGGGGCGGATCTTGAGCTTGCCGTGCGGGCCGTTGGGGGCGTTGTGGAGCCCATAGATCTCGTCGCAGGGGAAGCGTTCGAACAGCCCGTCGGCGAGCATGGCGCGGGCGCCGCCGAGGCCTTCCTCCGCCGGCTGGAACACGAACAGGGCGGTGCCGTCGAAGTCCCGGGTCTCGGCCAGGTAGCGCGCGGCTCCCAGCAGCATGGTGGTGTGGCCGTCATGGCCGCAGGCGTGCATCTTGCCCGGAATGGTGGAGCGGTGGGGGAGGTTGGTCTCCTCCTCGATCGGCAGGGCATCGAGTTCGGCGCGCAGGCCGATGCGGCGGCCGTTGGGCGAGCGCCCTTCGAGCACCCCGACCACGCCGGTGCCCCCGAGCCCGCGATGGACCGCAATGCCGTAGCGCTGCAGCTCTTCGGCCACGAGGTTCGAGGTCCGCACTTCCTCGAAGCCGATCTCGGGATGGGCATGGATGTCCCGGCGGATTGCCGTCAGGTCGTCGGCGAAGGCCTTGATACGGTCGATCGGGCTCATGGGCGCTCTTCGTCCTCGGGAGTCTCGGGATCGGCTATCATGCAGTCCCGGCGAAACGGCGTCATCTCACCCAGGACGGAGGCCGCCTCGAGCACGTGGTCGCGCTCGCGGCGGAGATAATCGGCGATGGCCCGGCGCAGGGCGGGATCGGCGATGTCGTGGGCCGAATGCATCAGCACCGGCCGGTAGCCGCGGGTGAGCTTGTGCTCCCCCTGCGCCCCCGCCTCGACGCGCTTGAGCCCGCGACGGATCGCGTAATCGATGGCCTGATAGTAGCAGACCTCGAAATGCAGGAATGGGTGGTCCTCGACGCAGCCCCAGTTGCGTCCGTAGAGCGCCACGTCGCCGATGAGGTTGATGGCGCCGGCCACGTAGCGGCCCTCGCGCTTGGCCATGATCAGCAGGATGCGCTCCGGCATCCGCTCGCCGATGAGGCCGAAGAACTCGCGGTTGAGGTAGGGCCGGCCCCATTTGCGCGCGCCGGTATCGGCGTAGAACTCGTAGAACGCGTCCCAATGGGCCGGCGTCAGATCGGCGCCGGTGATGTGCTCGATGGTGATGCCCTGGCTCAGCGCGTCCCGGCGCTCGCGCCGGATCGCCTTGCGCTTGCGTGAGGAGAGCGCCCCGAGGAAATCCTCGAACCCGGCATAGCCGGCATTGTCCCAGTGGAACTGCTGGTCGAGCCGCTGGAGGAGCCCCAGCGCGCCGGCCTGCTCCCATTCCCGCTCCTGCATGAAGGTGACGTGGATCGAGGAGGCCTTGGTCTCCGCCCGGAGCGCGCGCAGCCCGGCGATCAGCGCGGAGGCGGCCTCGGCCACGTCCTGCCCCGGCGCGATAAGGAAGCGCGGGCCGGTGACCGGCGTGAACGGGACGCTGACCTGGAGCTTGGGGTAATAGGCTCCGCCCGCGCGCTCGTAGGCATCCGCCCAGCCATGGTCGAACACGTACTCGCCCTGGCTGTGCGACTTGAGATAGCACGGCGCGACCCCGACGAGCCGCCCCTCCCGCTCCACCACCACATGCAGGGGCAGCCACCCCGTTCTGCGCGAGACGCAGCCCGAATCCTCCAGGGCGGAGAGGAAGGCATGGGAGACGAAGGGATTATGCATCTCGTCCCCCGCCGCCAGGGTCTCGGGCGACGTGGCGCAGGCATCCCATTCCGCCGCCGGGATCTGGGCGAGGCCGGTGACCGCTCGCACCTGTAGGGTCGGTGCGGGATCCAGCTCTGGCTCGGCTACCGGTCCGGTCTTTTCCATGACCGCAATCTAGCCCTATGGGGCGAGGGGACAAGCGCGCGGTGCGGACGCAGACGCCGGTCACCTCCGGGGACCGATCTTGGAGACCGCCGCCCTTGCGGCTCGAATGGCCCTGGATCAAGAATGACAGGCACGATTCCCGAGGAGGGATGAGATAGATGGGACCGACGACCCTCGATGTCCGACCCGGCAGCGAAAGGCGGACGCCGCCGGATGACTTCGCCGACGATGTCCTGATCGAGATGGCCAATCTCGACGAGCAGGACACCAACGTCCCCGGCACGATCTTCGTTTCGACGGCCCTCGGTTCGCACGGACCTCGGGTGAAATGGTATCCCGACCGGGCCGGTCGCGACCTGCCCTGCCTGATCGTGTCCATCGGAGCCGATCCGAAGGTGCGCGACGACTTTTTGCCCAAGGGCGCTTCCCGCCTGGCGAGACCGCGTGTGATCGCCTGGGTGCGGCTCAACCACGTCGCCCTGCTCCGATTCTGGACAGATGGCGCATCCTGGAACCGCCGCGAGGTCACGGCCTTCCTCGACGGGCTCGTGCCCGTGCCGGCCTGATCGGCGTTGTGGGGACCGATGAGCATGGAACTCACCTTGCCCTCGTCCATCGCATTCGGTGAGGTGACGACGTTGATGAACCCGGATTGCGGGCCTCAGCTCCGCGGCCCCGGAATGACGCAAGTGGGTCCATGACTGTCACGCCATTTGGAGCCCCGGGTTAGCAGGACGAAGATTGCCCCCGTCAACGGAACGGAGTCCAATCTCCCATCAGGCCGGCCCTCACGGCCGGAACCCCTCGAACACCATCTGGTCGGCATGCTCCTGCGCGCGCTGGCGCTGATCGGGATGGCGCACCGTCCAGGTCATCAGCGGCATCCGGCCGAGATGGCGGCAGAGATAGGTGGCGGCGCAGGGCAGGTCGTCCACGCGCCAGGACAGGAAATCGGGGCGGCTCGCCCCGAGATGCAGCAGGTCGGAGAGCGAGCGCCGCAGGCTCTCCGGCATCAGTGCGTAGGCCGGATCGTCCTGGGCGGTCTCGCCGACGATTCCGCGCGGGATACCCGGCGCGAGACCGGCGAAGGCCGCGATCAGGGCCGGGTCGAAGGACTTCACCGCCACGGGGCCGTCATAGCCTGAGACGATGGCGGCCACGCGTTCGACCAGGCGCAGATCGCCGGTAAAGCGCGACTTGACCTCGACCACGAGGGGCACCCGGCCGGCGATGGCGGCGAGGTAGACGGGCAGGGTGGGGATCGTCTCCGGCGAGCCGGCGACGGAGAGCGCTGCGAGGGCGTCCGCCCGCGTCTCGGCCACGAGGGCGACGGCGCCGGTGAGACGCCCGAGGGCCTCGTCGTGGAACACCATCGCCTCGCCGTCGGCGCTGAGCTGCACGTCGCATTCGATGGCGTAGCCGCCGGCGATGGCGGCTTTCGCCGCCGCCAGGGTGTTCTCGGGGATGCCGGCGGCCCGGTCGTGCAGGCCCCGATGGGCGATGGGCGTCGCGGTGAGCCAGGCGGGGGCGTTCGGCGCCACCCTCACTTCACCTCGAACATCGCCTCGACCTCGACGGCGGCGTCGAGGGGCAGTTCGGCGACGCCCACGGTGGAGCGGGCGTGCCGGCCGCGATCGCCCAGGATCTCGACCATCAGGTCGGAAGCTCCGTTCATGATCCCGGCGAGGCCGGCGAAGGTCGGCACCGCATTGATGAAGCCACCGAGGCGCAGGCATTGCACAACGCCGTGGTCGAGATCGCCCACGGCCGCCTGCACCTGCGCCAGCACGTTGAGGGCGCAGAGCCGGGCGGCGGCGATGCCGGCCTCCGGGGAGATCTCGGCACCGAGCTTGCCCTTGTGGGCGTCGGCGAGCTTGCCGTCGGCGCCGAAGCAGATCTGGCCGGAGATGATCACCAGATTGCCGGTGCGGATGAAGGGTACGTAGTTCGCGACCGGCGCCGCGGCCTTCGGCAGCACCAGGCCGAGGGCATCTAGGCGTTCCTTGACCGTGCTCATCCGTCCGTCCTTCCCTTGAGGGGGTGCCTGCCTTGAAGGCGAGCGTCCTGATGTCAGGGCATGCCATCCCAGGGGTCATGCCCGCCGGGGCGGGACAGAGCACACTTGCTCCGAGCCGCGCAAGCTCCCGGCCGTGCCGGCCATGGCCGTCGTGCGACAGCCGGAGACCGCCCTGCAGCACAGCTTAACCCTCAGGCATGTCAGGCCTGTGAACCCGGCCGATCATTGACAGAACCGGCCAATTCTCTAGTAATCGCAGCGGTGCCGCCCGGTTTCGAGGCGGCACTTTCATTTGGTGCCGCGGCACGTCCGCGTGTCCGCTTTGACGATGGGAAGTCGGGATCGTGACATCCGCCCTTCTGCCGACCTACGCCCGGGCTCCGATCGCCTTCGAGCGCGGAGAGGGCGCCTGGCTCGTGACGCACGACGGCGAGCGATATCTCGATTTCGGCGCCGGCATCGCCGTGAACGCCCTCGGCCACGCCCATCCGCACCTCGTGGAGGCCCTGACCACCCAGGCGCAGAAGCTGTGGCACACCTCGAACCTGTTCGAGATCCCCGAGGGCGAGCGCCTCGGCCGGCGGCTCGTGGACGCGACCTTCGCGGACGTGGCGTTCTTCGCCAATTCCGGGGCGGAGGCCAACGAGGCCGCCATCAAGATGGCGCGCAAGTACCACGCGGCGGGCGGACATCCGGAGCGCTTCCGCATCATCACCTTCGAGGGCGCGTTCCACGGGCGGACGCTAGCCACCATCGCGGCGGGCGGGCAGCAGAAGTACATCGACGGTTTCGGCCCGAAGGTGGACGGGTTCGACCAGGTGCCCTTCGGCGATCACGACGCGCTGGTGGCGGCGATCGGCCCGGAGACGGCCGCTCTGATGATCGAGCCGATCCAGGGCGAGGGCGGCATCCGCACGGTGCCCACCGAGATGCTGCGCGGCCTGCGGGCCCTCTGCGACGAGCACGGCCTGCTCCTGATCATGGACGAGGTCCAGACCGGCGTCGGCCGCACCGGCCGCCTGTTCGCCCATGAATGGGCGGGCGTCACCCCCGACATCATGAGCGCGGCCAAGGGCATCGGCGGCGGCTTCCCCCTCGGCGTCTGCCTCGCCACGGCGGAGGCCGCCCGCGGCATGACGGCGGGGAGCCACGGCACCACCTTCGGCGGCAACCCGCTCGCCATGGCGGTGGGCAACGCCGTCCTCGACGTGGTGCTCGCCGACGGCTTCCTCGACCATGTCCTGCGCATGGGCCTGCTCCTCAAGCAGCGGCTCGGCGCGGTCATCGACCGGCATCCGGGCGTGATCACGGAGATTCGCGGCACCGGCCTCATCCTCGGGCTCAAGCTCGACGTGCCCAACACCGCCTTCACCGCGGCGGCGCGCGACGAGCGCCTGCTGGTGATTCCCGCCGGCGACAACGTGGTCCGACTCTTGCCGCCGTTGATCGTCTCCGAGGCGGACGTGGCCGAGGCGGTGGAGCGCCTCGACGCCACGGCCGGACGACTCGGTTCGCAGATGCGCGGAGCCGCGGAGTAACGCATGGCCGTCCGGCTTCGTCGCCGGACCGCGACGCCCGCACGACCGATATGCCCAACACGAAGAACGAGCTGATGATTCCCCAGACCAACGGGACCGCCGCCAGGCCCCGCCACTTCCTCGACCTGAAGGATTTCTCCGGCGAGGATCTGCGTGCCGTCCTGACCTCCGCGGCCGCGATGAAGGGCCGTCGCCGCAAGGGCGAGATCGCCGCCGAGCGCCCGCTGACGGGCAAGATGCTGGCAATGGTGTTCGACCGGCCCTCCACCCGCACCCGCGTCTCCTTCGACGTCGCCATGCGCGAGCTCGGCGGCGAGACCCTGATGCTGACGGGCAGCGAGATGCAGCTCGGCCGGGGCGAGACCGTGGGCGACACGGCCCGCGTGCTGTCGCGCTACATCGACGCGATCATGATCCGCATCCTCGACCACGACACGATGCTGGAACTGGCCGACTATGCCGACGTGCCGGTGATCAACGCCCTGACCAAGGTCTCGCATCCCTGCCAGATCATGGCCGACGTGCTGACCTTCGAGGAGCATCGGGGGCCGATCCAGGGACGCACCATCGCCTGGTCGGGGGACGCCAACAACGTGCTGGCCTCCTGGGTCCACGCGGCGGCACGGTTCGACTTCACCCTCAACATCGCCGCCCCCGTCGAACTCTCCGCCCCGCCGGCCCTGCTCGCCTGGGCGAGGGCCGAGGGCGCGCGCATCAACGTCACCACTGACGCCTTCGAGGCGGTGGACGGAGCGGATGCCGTCGTCACCGACTGCTGGGTCTCCATGGGCGACGACGACGAGCATTACCGTCACAACCTGCTGTCGCCCTATCAGGTCAACGCCAAGCTGATGGCGGCGGCCAAGGACGACGCGATCTTCATGCATTGCCTTCCCGCCCATCGCGGCGAGGAGGTGACCGCCGAGATCATGGACGGCCCGCGCTCGGTGGTGTTCGACGAGGCCGAGAACCGGCTTCATGCGCAGAAGGGCATTCTGGCCTGGTGCCTGGGGGCGTGAGGCCCGGTCCGGACGCGCTTGCCTCGACGCGCGGACGACGTTCGCGACGCACCCGACCGGGATTGGCCACATGCGCCGGTGGCGGAGGTCGCGTGCGACCAGGGCCGAAGGCCATGCGAAATGGCGGCCCCGTGTCTATATCGGGGTCCAGATGCACGATCGGCGGTTGAACGTCCGGCTCGTGGATGCCGAGGATCGCGATCCTCGCAGCGTTGCTCGCCCCCCGCGCGACCTCATCCTGAGGTGACGCGAAGCCGCCTCGGAGGAGGCCCCCGGCAGCCATCGCGCGGACTGGCGGGCTCCTTCGAGGCCTTTGCTTCGCTCCGGCACCTCAGGATGAGGTCGAGAATAGAGACATGGAGAGGCCATGACCTCCGGACACGAGATTTCCCCCACGATCATCGAGGGTGCCGACGACGTCGCCCTGCCGTTCTCGGTGGAAGCGCTGGATGTGCGCGGCCGCGTGGTCCGGCTCGGCCCCAGCGTCGACACCATCCTGCGCCGCCACGGCTATCCCGACCCGGTGGCGCGTCTGCTGGGTGAGGCGGCGGCGCTCACCGTGCTGCTCGGCTCGTCCCTGAAGTTCGAGGGCCGGTTCCAGCTCCAGACCAAGACCGACGGCCCGGTGGAGATGATCGTGGTGGATTTCGAGGCGCCCGACCGCCTGCGCGCCACGGCGCGCTTCGACGCCGCGCGGATCGAAGCTCTGGGGAGCGCCCCTCTCAGGGATGCCGACCTGATCGGGCAGGGGCATCTCGCCATGACCATCGACCAGGGCAACGATTTCAGCCGCTACCAGGGCGTGGTGGCCCTGGAGGGCCAGAGCCTGGAAGAGGCGGCCCATCAGTATTTCCGCCAGTCAGAGCAGATCCCCACCCAGGTCCGCCTCGCGGTGGCCGAGCAGTTCGCGGGCGGCGCCAAGACCTACCGCGCCGGCGGCCTGATGATCCAGTTCCTGCCGCAATCCATCGACCGCGCCCGACTCGCCGACCTCCCCCCCGGCGACATCCCCGAGGGCCACGCCCATTTCGATGCGGGCGCGGCACCGGAGGACGATGCCTGGGTCGAGGCGCGCAGCCTCGTCAACACGGTGGAGGACCACGAACTGGTCGATCCGGAGGTCTCCTCCGAGCGCCTGCTCTACCGGCTCTTCCACGAGCGCGGCGTGCGGGTGTTCGAGGCGCAGGCCGTCCACGAGCGCTGCCGCTGCTCGCCCGAGCGCGTCATGGGGATGATCCGCTCGTTCTCGCCGCAGGAACGCCGGGACATGGTCGCCGAGGACGGCCGCATCGGCATCACCTGCGAGTTCTGCTCGCGGCGCTACGACATCGACCCGGCCGAGGCGGAGAGCGATTCGGCGCAGTAGGGCGCCTTCGATCTCAGGCGAAGTGCTTCGACAGTTTCAGGCCCTGCGCCTGGTAGTTCGAGCCGGCATCGGCGCCGTAGAGGGCGGCGGGGCGCTCGGCCATGCGCTCGTAGACGAGGCGGCCAACGATCTGGCCGTCCTCCAGCAGGAACGGCACGTCCCGCGAACGCACTTCGAGCACCGCCCGCGCGCCTGCGCCTCCCGCCGCGGCGAAACCGAAGCCGGGGTCGAAGAAGCCGGCGTAATGGACCCGGAACTCACCCACCAGCGGATCGAACGGCACCATCTCGGCGGCGAAATCGGGCGGCACCTGCACGGCCTCCTTGGAGGCGAGGATATAGAACTGGCCGGGATCGAGGATCAGTGCGCCCGAGCCGTCGGCGGGCAGCGGCTCCCAGAAATCCGCGGTGCGGTGCCGGCCCGGCGCGTCCACATCGACGAGGCCGGTATGGCGCTTGGCGCGGTAGCCGATCAGCCCTTCGAAGCCGGCGAGATCCACCGAGACGGCGATGCCGCCCTGGAAGGACGGGGCGGCGGAGGCGACGAGCGGCGAGGCCGCATGAAGCGCGGCGAGTTCGGCGTCCGTAAGGCGCGGCTCGCCGCGACGGAACCGGATCTGCGACAGGCGCGAGCCGGTGCGGACGCGGACCGGAAAGGTGCGCGGCGAGATCTCGGCATAGAGCCGGCCGCTATAGCCGGCCTCCACCTGGTCGAAGGCCTGGCCCCGGTCGGTGATGACGCGGGTGAACACGTCGATGCGGCCGGTGGAGCTTTTCGGGTTGGCGCTGGCGGCCACGTCCGCCGGAAGGGCCAGGGTCTCCTGCAATTCAGCGATGTAGACGCAGCCGGTCTCCAGCACCGCGCCGGCGGTGAGGTCGATCTCATGGAGGGCGAAGGCCTCGATACAGGCCGAGACCGGCCGCGCACCGGGCAGGAAGCTCGTGCGCACCCGGAAGGCGCGGGAACCCAGGCGCAGGTCGAGGCTCGCCGGCTGGACCTGATCGGCCGCGAAGGGGGTTTCGGGGAGGATCGCGCCGGCCGCATGCAGGGCCTGGATCCCTTGCGCCGCCAGAATACCCCCGGCCTTCTCGCCGAGGGAAGGGGGCGGGCTCGTCGGCGCCGTGTCCTGCTTGGTATCCGGCATGGTCTCGCGTCGCCCGCTCCGCACTCGGCCGCCTTCCCCGGCTGGGGACCAGGAAACGCCGCATGATCCGGCGCACCATCCTACGGATCGCTGAAGGGGCCGTTAAGCCTCGTCCTCCCGCCCCGCCCGCAACACGATCCAGGCGACGACGAGGCGGGCGATGGCGCCCATGGCGATCAGCCCCGCCAGCGCACTCGCCACGGGGGGAAACCAGGCGGGCCGGATCAGGAGCGCCACGGCGAAGAGCACGGCACCAAGTCCCGCCGCCGGACCGAAGGCCAGGACCACGGAGGGCAGACCGGCGATCCGGGGCGCCGGGCCGCGCCGGGCCAGGAGCGCGCCCGCCAGCAGCGCGAAGCCGTCGAGCACCAGCGCTCCCCCCAGGGCGAGGGCGGCCCAGCCGTTCCGCTCCGGCGCGCTCCAGGCGAAGGCGGCGGCCAGGACAGCGATGGCGAGGCTGGCGAGGACGGCCCGGCTCGGAAACGGAGCGGGCAGGGGCGAGACGGTCTCCTCGACCACGGGGCACGACCTTCCGATTGGGGCGGGCAGCCCAGCATTCAGCACGATTGACGCGATTTCGCCCGGGACGTACCACGGCGAAAAGGCTATGTCGCTTATCGGTGGGCGACGGTACGGGAGGCTTTGAAGGCGATGTACAAGGCCCAGACGCGCGGCATCAGCGTGACCGTCCAGCCCCGCTTCGTCGAAGAGGAATCCTCGCCCGACGAGAGCCGCTACTTCTTCGCCTACACGGTCGAGATCGTGAACAACGGTTCCGAGCAGGTGCAGCTGCGCTCGCGCCACTGGCGCATCGTCGATGGCCGAGGCGAGACCCAGGAGGTGCGCGGTGCCGGCGTCGTCGGCAAGCAGCCGGTGCTCGGCCCGGGCGAGTCGTTCAGCTACACGAGCGGCTGCCCGCTCACCACGCCCGACGGATTGATGGCCGGCAGTTACACCATGTCGACCACCGCCGGCGAGAGCTTCGAGGCCGAGATCCCCGCCTTCTCCCTCGATTCGCCGCACGTCCGCCGCAGCGTCCACTGAGCGGGTTCACGTTGGCGGGCCAACGCTTCACCCTGCTTGGGTTTCTGCTCTGACGCAGGTGTTTGCCGCAGATCCGGGGGCCACTTTTGCGAAACCTGCTTAGGCCGATGTCCCGTGGCGGAGAGCGGTTGAGCACGCTCGACCTGCTGGCGCGCCTCGTCGCCTTCGACACGGAGAGCTCGCGCTCCAACCTCGCGCTGATCGACAGCGTCTGTGCCTATCTCGACGGCTGGGGCGTCAGCCATGTGCGCATCCCCAACGCCGCGGGCGACAAGGCGGCGATCTTCGCCACGATCGGCCCGATGGTGGATGGCGGCGTCGTCCTCTCCGGCCATACCGACGTGGTGCCGGTGACGGGCCAGGCCTGGACCAGCGACCCCTTCACCCTGCGGATCGCGGACGGGCGCGCCTATGGACGCGGCTCCGTCGACATGAAGGGGTTCTGCGCCCTGGCGCTCGCCGCCGTGCCGGACATGCTCGCCGCCGACCTCAAGCGCCCGATCCACATCCTGCTCTCCTATGACGAAGAGACCACCTGCCTGGGTGTGGCCGACACCATCGCCCGGTTCGGCAAGGATCTGCCCCGGCCGGGTGCGGTGATCGTGGGCGAGCCCACCGATCTCGACGTCGCCGACGCCCACAAAAGCATCGTGACCTATTTCACCACCGTCCACGGTCACGAGGCGCATTCGGCCAAGCCCATGCTCGGCGCCAACGCGGTGATGGCCGCGGCCGAGCTCGTCTCCGAATTGAACCGCATCGCCGACGTGATGATTGAGCGGGGCGACGCGTCCGGCCGCTTCGACCCGCCCTCCACCACCGTCCATGTGGGCACGATCTCCGGCGGCACGGCGCGCAACATCCTGCCCAAGATCTGCACCTTCCACTGGGAGTTTCGCGGCCTGCCCGATCTCGACCTGGGCGAGATCCCAGGCCTGTTCGCGGCCAAGGTCGAGGCGGTGCTGACGGGGCGGCTCAACCGCTACGGCGATTACGGGCGGATCGAGACCATCGAGGAGGTGGCGGTGCCGGGCCTCGCCCCCGAGCCGGGTTCCGAGGCCGAGCGCCTGACCCTGCGGGTGGCGGGGCGCAACCACACCATCTCCGTGCCCTACGCCACCGAGGCCGGGCGATTCCAGGTGGCGGGCATCCCCACCGTGGTCTGCGGACCCGGCTCCATCGACCAGGCCCACCAGCCCGACGAGTACATCACCCTCGCCGCCCTCGAGGCCGGCGAGGCGTTCATGCGCCGTCTCATCACGGAATGCGTGACCCCATGAGCCTCAAACCATGAGCAAGTTCGCTCCCCGCACCATCGCCGCCGACGGCCCGGTGAAGCTCCGACCGCTGGAGCGCGAAGACCTGATGTTCGTGCATCAGCTCAACAACAACGACAGCATCATGCGCTACTGGTTCGAGGAGGCCTACGAGTCCTTCGCCGAACTGGCGCAGCTCTACGAGCGCAACATCCACAACCAGACCGAGCGGCGCTTCATCATCGCCAATGCGGACGGCGAGCCGGCCGGTCTCGTCGAGCTCGTGGAGATCAACCACCTGCACCGGCGCTGCGAGTTCCAGATCGCGATCCATCCGGCCTTCCAGGGCCAGGGCTACGCCCCGCGCGCCACCCGGATCGCCATGGACTACGCCTTCAGCGTCCTCAATATCCACAAGCTCTACCTGCATGTGGACAAGGACAATGCCCGCGCCGTGCGCATCTACGAGCGCTGCGGCTTCGAGCCCGAGGGCATCCTCAAGGACGAGTTCTTCGTCAACGGCAAGTACCGCGACGCGGTGCGGATGTGCCTGTTCCAGCCCGCCTACCTCGCCCGGCGCGGCGGCGGCGACATTTCGGATCCGGTGCTGAAGTCGTAGCCGCCGATCCCGGACGGTCTCTCATCGGCCTCGTGCGATCGCCTCAGCGGCGATCCGCCCTCAGGCGATTGCCAAGAACACGGCCAGCGCCCGCGTCACCGCCAGCATCGTCTCTGTATCGAGCTGCCCGATCCGTGCCCCGATCTCCTCACGCTTCACCGACATGGCCTTGTCCACCATGACCTGTGAGCGCTTCTTCAAGCCATTGGCCTCACTCGGCTCGATGGTCGTGCGGATCAGGTGAGCCTCGGCCAGCGTCCCGGAAATCAGCAGCACCGTGACCGTGCCGGTCTCAATGAACGCGTCCGATTGGATGATGAGTGCTGGACGGGGTTTGCCGAAATCGCCGGGCATGGCGATGGTGACGAGATCGCCCCGCTTCATGCCTCGCGCTCAGGGAGCATATCGAGAAGCGCCGCCTCCATGAAGGCATCCAGCTCCCGATCGGCCGCATCTGCCGCCGCTACGACCCGAGCCTGTCGCCCGCATTCTTCGGCAAAGCCCGCCCTTCGGGTGTCGGGCACCCAAATCTGAATGGGTCGCAGGCCGGCCGCGCGGAGCGCATCACGGCGCTTGCTCACGCGCTGACGGACAGATGCCGACATGACGAGACCTTTCCCAAAGCGTTACATGTAACGTAACCTCCGCCTGCGACGATGCCAAGGGGCAGGACAGTCACGGACCGCCGGTCCTCGGTCTCAGCCGAGATCCGCCGCCGCGCGGTCGAGCAGCCATGTCAGGGTGCCGGTGCTGGAGATGTGACGCGCGGGCAGATCCTCGCCGCCGGCGATGTGGGTGAGGGGCTCGCGCTTGCCCGCCCCCGTCACGAGCACGAGGAGCTGGCGCGAGGAGGCGAGCGCTGGGAAGGTCAAGGTGATCCGCGGCACGAACGGCGAGAGCCCCGCCTCGGGCACGGCGGCGACCCAGGCCTCGCGCTCGTCCACGGCGGGCTTGCCCGGAAACAGGGAGGCGGTGTGTCCGTCCTCGCCGAGGCCGAGGAGCACGAGGTCGAAGAGCGGGCGGGCCGGGTCGAGACTATCGGCACCGTAGAAGTCCCGCAGGGTCTTCGCATAGACGGAGGCCGCCGCGTCCAGGGTCCCGTCGGTGGGGATGCCATGGAGATGGCCCTCCGGGATCGGCGCGTTCCCGAACGCCGTCCGGGCCATGTGCATGTTGCTCGCCTCATCCGTCCAGGGCACGAACCGGTCGTCCCCGAAGAACCAGTGCAGGCGCTCCCAGGGGAGGGCGCCGACATGATCCGGCCCGGCGAGCAGCGCGTAGAGCCGCTTCGGGGTCGAGCCGCCCGACAGGCAGACCGCGATGCGCTCCTGCCTGCTCTCGGCGCAGAGCGCGACCAGCCGGTCGGCCGCGGCGCGGGCGACGCTGTCCGCGTCCGGAAAGATCTCCGCGTTGTTGGGCAGTGGGATCATGGCGCGGCTCCGGGCTATTTCGGCTCGACGTGCCCGCCGAACCCCTTGCGCATGGCCGAGAGCAGCTTGTCGGCGTAGGACGCGTCCTCGCGGGAGCGGAAGCGGGCGTAGAGGGCTGCCGAGAGGACGTTGGCCGGCACCGATTCCTCGATGGCGGCGTTCAGCGTCCAGCGTCCCTCGCCGGAATCGGCGACGAAGCCGGAGAAGTCGGTGAGGGTCTCGTCGCCCGCCAGGGCGCCGGCCGTGAGGTCGAGGAGCCAGGACGAGACGACGCTGCCCCGCCGCCAGACCTCGGCGATGTCGCCGATGTTGAGATCGAAGCGCTGGCCCTCGGGCAGGTCCTTCGAATTGGCGTGTTTGAGAATATCGAACCCCTCGGCATAGGCCTGCATCAGCCCGTATTCGATGCCGTTGTGGATCATCTTGACGAAGTGGCCGGCCCCGCTCGGGCCGGCATGGATATAGCCCTGCTCGGCGCGGGGATCGCGGCCTTCGCGCCCCGGTGTCTTGGGGATCGTGCCGATGCCGGGCGCCAGGGTCCTGAAGATCGGGTCGAGCCTGTCGAGGGCGTCGGTGTCGCCTCCGATCATCATGCAATAGCCGCGCTCCAGGCCCCAGACGCCGCCCGACGTGCCGACATCGACGTAGTGCAGGCCCTTGAGCTTGAGTTCGGCGGCCCGGCGGATGTCGTCCTTGTAGAAGGAATTGCCGCCGTCGATGACGACGTCGTCCGCCTGCATCAGGTCGCCGAGCTTCGCCACCGTGGCCTCGGTGATGGCACCCGCCGGCAGCATCACCCAGGCCGCACGCGGCGCATCGAGTTTATCCACGAACTCTTCCAGGCTCGCAGCCCCGGTGGCGCCCTCGGCGACGAGGGCCGCCACGGCCTCCGGGTTCTGGTCGAACACCACGGCCGTATGCCCGTCGCGCAGAAGTCGGCGGACGATGTTGCCGCCCATCCGGCCGAGGCCGATCATGCCGAGCTGCATTGGGGATCTCCGTGCTTGGATTTCGGAACGTGCCAACTTGCCGTCGCCGGGCGCGGGTTCCCTCTCCTGGAAGGAGAGGGACGGGGTGCGGTGTGTGACCGATCCGGCCAGTCCGCGACCCTCACCCCAACCCTCTCCCAGACGGGAGAGGGGGCCCATCGCGGGTGTTCGGAGGCGGTGCGATTATCCGGCCAGGGCCGCCTTGATCGCCCCCGCGATGCGCTTGAGGCCGGCCTCCACGTCGCCGCCCTTGATATGGACGCGCAGCGCCCGGCGACCGCGCTCGGCCAGCACCGCGAAGTCGCCCCGTGCCTGGGCCGCCACGACGGTGCCGAAGCCCAGCGCCCGGCCGGGGATGGCGAGATCCTCGGACGGGTCGGCGGTGATCTGCAGGAACACTCCGGTATCCGGACCGCCCTTGTAGGCCTGGCCGGTGGAATGGAGGAAGCGCGGCCCGAATTCGAGGCAGGTCGCGACCTTGCGCTTGTCGCGCAGAGCGATGCGCGCCTCCTGCAGGATGGCGTGGTGCCCCTCGTTGCGGGCGACATAGGCCAGCAGCGCGGCGTAATCGCCGTCCTTGATCCGTGCGAGATGCGCCTTCAGTCCCGCCTCGAACCCCTCGGCGGTCTGCGGCAGCGCCCCGGCATTGGCGGGGTCGGCGTAGAGGGCGATGGTCTCGTCTTCGACGAGCGGCGTCTCGGAGGGCAGGGCCCCGCTCTTCTCGGCGGCGTCGAACAGCTTCTTCGTCTCGATCTTGCTCGCTTCCACGTCCGGCTGGTCGAACGGGTTGATGCCGAGCAGCGCGCCGGCCACCGCCGTGGCGATCTCGAAGCGGAAGAATTCCTGCGGCAGCTGCTCCTCGTTCGCCATGGTGATGTGGGCGACGGGGTGCCCCTCGCGCTCCAGGCTGCGCACGGCCTCGTCCTGCCGGGCATCCGCCCGGTTGTCGAGACGCAGGTAGACGAAGAAGCGGTCGCGGCCATAGACCGCCGGCACGCCCACCGGCTCGCCATCGACGGGGATGAGGCCCTTTCCGTCCTTGCCGGTGGATTCGGCGATGAGCTGTTCGGCCCAGGCGCCGAACGTGTCGATGCCCGGCGAGGCGATGAACGTCACCTTGTCGCGACCATCATGGAGCGCCGCCGCCGCCATGGCAGTGCCCAACAGAACGCCGGGATTCTGGGCGGGCGGCACGGCCGGGCCGCAGGAGCGGACCATGGTCCGCGCCGTGTCGAGGAACTGCTTCACGTCGATGCCGGAGGCCGCCGCCGGGACGAGGCCGAAGGCGGAGAGCACCGAATAGCGTCCGCCGATCTGCTTCACGCCGTGGAAGATCCGGCGGAAATTGTCGGCCTTGGCCGCCGCTTCCATGGCCGATCCGGGATCGGTGACGGCGACGAAATGCGCCCCCGCCCACTCGCCGACCAGGGCCTTCATCCGGCCGAGGAAGTAGTCGCGGAAGACGTTGGGCTCGAGGGTGGAGCCGGATTTCGAGGCGACGATGAACAAGGTCGTCTCGAGGTTCACCGCGCCTTCCGTGGCGCGAACCTGATCCGGGTCGGTGGAATCGAGGATGCGCAGGCGCGGGAAGCCCTCGCGGGTGCCGTAGGTCTCGGCCAGGACTTCCGGGCCGAGGCTCGACCCGCCCATCCCGAGGACGACCACGTCGGTGAAGCCCGTCTGGCGGACATCCTCGGCGAAGGCCTGGTACTCGGAGACGCGGGCGAGTTCGTCCTCGACGATGCGGAGCCAGCCGAGCCACTGATCCTCGTCGGCATTCGACCAGACCGTCTTGTCATGGGCCCAGAGCCGGCGGATCGAGCCCGAGGCGCGCCAGGATTCGACGGCCTTCTTCGCCTCCGCGCCGATGACATCGCCGAGGATCAGGGTCTGGCCGTCGAGCTTGGCGCCGAGGAAATCGGCGCGCTTGCCCGCCACCGCGCCGAGGAGCTTGTCGGCGGCATCGATGAAGAGCTGGACGCCCTCGTCCACGAGCGTATCGGCCACCGCACCGATGTCGATGCCGGCCTTGGCGAGACGCGCCATCACGGCCTCGGCGTCGCCGAGGTTCTCCTCGATGGCGGGCTTGACCGTGCCGTGGTCGCGGAAGGCGTCCATGGTGGCCGGCGGCATGGTGTTGACGGTATCGCGGCCGATCAGCTCCTCGACGTAGAGCACGTCGGAATAGGCCTTGTTCTTGGTCCCCGTGGAGGCCCAGAGCAGGCGCTGCGCCTTGGCGCCCTTCTGCGCCAGCGCCTGCCATGTCGGCTCGGCGAAGATGCGCTTGTAGCGCTGGTAGGCGAGCTTGGCGTTGGCGATGGCGACCTTGCCCTTCAGACCTTCCAGCTCCGCCTTCTCGTCGGGATCGTTGGCCTCGACGATCTTGGCGTCCAGCGCCTTGTCCACGGCGACGTCGATGCGACTGATGAAGAAACTCGCGACGCTGGCGACCTTCGAAACGTCGCCGCCCTTGGCGCCGAACTCCTCGAGGCCGGCGATGAAGGCGCGCGCCACCTCCTCGTAGGCATCCTGCCCGAACAGCAGGGTGACGTTGATGCTGATGCCGTCGGCCGTGAGCGCCCGGATCGCCGGGATCCCGGCGGGGGTGGCGGGCACCTTCACCATCAGGTTGTCGCGGGCCACGGTCTGGTGCAGGCGGCGGGCCTCTTCGAGGGTGTCCTCCGTGGACAGGGCGAGATACGGCGAGACTTCGAGGCTGACATAGCCGTCGGCCCCGTCGCTCTCGTCGTAGACGGGACGCAGGACATCGGCGGCGGCCTGGATGTCGGCGATGGCGCAGCCCTCGTAGAGGTCGATGACGCGGGCGTCGCCTGCATCCATGACCTCCTTCAGCGCGGCGTCGTACTCGCTGGAATCGCCGATCGCCTTCTCGAAGATCGACGGGTTCGAGGTCACGCCGCGCAGGCCGTCCTCGTCCACCAGCGCCTTCAGGCGCCCGTCCGCGATGAAGCCGCGGGCGACGAAGTCGAGCCACACGGCCTGGCCCTGTTCCGGGAAGAGAGCCTTGAGCGGGTTCATGCGAAAACTCCTCGTCGTGGTCGTCGTAAGCGGCGCGCGAAAGCCGGCGTCGTTGAACACTCGTTCTCAGGAAGCGCGCCTCCCCTCCCCACAAGGGGGAGGGGGACGTGCGTTCCGTCCTTCAGAAAACCCTCGATCCCTACTTCTTGTGCCGTGCGATCTGGTCGCGGGCGGCCTGCGCCACCTTCTCGGGGGTGAAGCCGAACTTGGTCTGCAGGTCCTTGATCGGTGCCGAGGAGCCGAAGGTGTGCATGCCGATGATCGTCCCGGACGAGCCGGAATAGCGGTCCCAGCCGATCACCGAGCCCTGCTCCACGGCGACGCGGGCCAGCACGTCCGGGATCAGCACGCTGTTGCGGTAGGCCTCGTCCTGGCGCTCGAACAGGTCCCAGGACGGCATCGAGACCACGCGGGCCTTCACCCCCTCGGCCTTGAGCGCCTCGTAGGCGGCGACGCAGAGCTGCACCTCGGAGCCGGTGCCGATGAGGATCACGTCGGGCGTGCCCTCGCTGTCGGCGAGCACGTAGGCGCCCTTGGCGGTGCCGGCCGCGCTGCCATAGGTCGCGCGGTCGAAGGTCGGCAGCGGCTGGCGGGAGAGGGCGAGCACCGCCGGCTGGTCCTTGAGGTTCATGATGACGCGATAGGCTTCCGCCACCTCGTTGGCATCCGCCGGGCGCAGGGTGACGAGGCCCGGAATGGCGCGCAGCGTCAGGAGCTGCTCCACCGGCTGGTGGGTCGGCCCGTCCTCGCCGACCCCGATGGAATCGTGGGTGAAGACGTGGAAGACCGGCAGCTCCATCAGCGCCGCGAGGCGGATGGGCGGACGCATGTAGTCGGCGAAGACCAGGAAGGTCGCGCCGTAGGCCCTGAGGCCGACGAGGCCGAGGCCGTTGACGATGGACCCCATGGCGTGTTCGCGCACGCCGAAATGGATGTTGCGCCCGCCCGGCTCGAAGGGCGACAGGGTGCCGGCCCCCTCGAATTCGAGCTTGGTCTTGTTGGAGGGCGCGAGATCGGCCGAGCCCCCGAGCATGTGGGGCACGTTCTTGGCGATGGCGTTGAGGACCTTGCCCGAGGATTCGCGCGTGGCCATGCCCTTGGCGTCGGCCGGGAAGACCGGGATGTCCCGGTCCCAACCCTCGGGCAGGCGGCCGGCGAGGAGGGCGTCGATCTCTTCCGCCAGCGCCGGTTCGGCGGCCTTGGCCTCCGCCATGAACCGCTCCCAATCGGCGAAGAGCGCAGCGCCGCGCTCGCCGATCCCGGCCTGGAAGTTCTCCTTGACGCCCTCGGGCACCAGGAACTGCGCGTCCTCGGGCCAGCCATAGGCGCGCTTGGCGGCCCTGACCTCGTCCACGCCGAGCGCGTCCGAATGCGCCTTCGAGGTGTTCTGCTTATTGGGAGCGCCATACCCGATGATCGAGTTGACGACGATCAGGGTCGGGCGGTCGCTGGACTGGAGGAAGGTCTCCAGGGCGGCGGAGACGGCGTGGACGTCGTTGGCGTCGGCCACCCGCAGCACCTGCCAGCCGTAGCCGAGGAAGCGCGTCGCCACCTCTTCCGAGAAGGCGAGCTCGGTATGGCCCTCGATGGTGATGGTGTTGTTGTCGTAGATCCAGCACAGGTTCGACAGGCGCAGGTGCCCGGCGATGGAGGCGGCCTCCGAGGCCACGCCCTCCATCAGGTCGCCGTCCGAGCAGATGGCGTAGACGTTGAAGTCGAACAGCGGCAGGTCGGGACGGTTCAGGGTCTCGCCGAGGAAGCGTCCGCCCATGGCCATGCCGACGGAGTTCGCGACCCCCTGGCCGAGAGGCCCGGTGGTGGTCTCGACGCCGGTGGTGAAGTGATATTCCGGGTGCCCCGGCGTCTTGCTATCGAGCTGGCGAAAGTTCTTGATGTCCTCGATGCTGACGGCCGGCTCGTTGCCGCCATCCGTCTGGGCGACGCCGGCGAGATGCAGCAGGCCGTAGAGCAGCATGGAGGCGTGGCCGGCCGAGAGGACGAAACGGTCGCGGTTGGGCCAGTGCGGATGAGCCGGGTCGTAGCGGAGATACCGGTTCCACAGGGTGTAGGCCACGGGCGCCAGCGCCATCGGCGCACCCGCATGTCCCGAATTCGCCTTCTGCACCGCGTCGATCGCCAGGGTGCGCAGGGTATCGATCGACAGCTTGTCGATCTCGCTCAGGGCCTCGGTCGGCCTGTTGTCGGCTCCGCTCATGGTCTCGTCTTCCCGTCGTTTGTGGCGGCGGCGCTCAACTGCGCTGCGCCGCGGCATCCGTTAAGTCTGCACCGCCCCGGCCGGGAGAACTCACCTCGCCGAGAGACTTCGCCCGGTTGGGGGAGGTGGCGCGGGCGAGGGCGGATTTTTCGCTCCGCTCCCGAGCCGGCCCGTAGGCGCGGCTGTAGTTCAAGATCGTGTTCACCAGCGTGACATGGCTGAAGGCCTGGGGAAAATTACCCACCAGGCGCTTGGCGTCCACGTCGTATTCCTCCGCGATCAGACCGAGATCGTTGCAGACCCCGATCAGCCGCTCGATCAGGTCACGGGCCTCGTCGCAACGGTCCAGGCCGATGAGATTGTCGGCGTACCAGAAGCTGCAGGGCAGGAAAGCCCCTTCGCCGCCGGGCAGCCCATCGGTATTGTCATCCTCGGTGTCGTAGCGCAGCAGGAACCCGCCGCGCATCAGTTTCCGGCCGATGGCCTCCACCGTGCCGACGACGCGCGGGTCGTCCTGGGGCAGGAAGCCCATATGGGCGATGAGGAGCAGGCTCGCGTCGAGGGTCTTCGAACCGTAATACTGCACGAAGCTGTTCAGCTCGGTGTCGAACCCCTTCTCGCAGACCTCTTCGTGAATGTGGTCGCGGATCGCGCGCCAGCGATCCACGGGGGCGGGCGGCCCGTCGCCCATCTCGAAGGAGCGGATGGCGCGGTCGAAGGCGACCCAGGCCATGACCTTCGAATGGACGAAGTGGCGGCGCCCGCCGCGCACCTCCCAGATGCCCTCGTCGGGCTCGCTCCAGACCTTCTCCAGGTGCTCCAGCAGGGCGAGGCCCACGCGCCAGCCGTCCGCGTCGCCGAGCATCCCGCGCTGGCGGGCCTGATAAAGGGCGTCGAAGATCTCACCGTAGACGTCGAGCTGGAACTGGTCGACGGCCGCATTGCCGATCCGCACCGGCTTCGAGCCCTCGTAGCCGGGCAGCCAGTCGAGTTCGATCTCGGGCAGCAGCCGCTCGCCGGCGATGCCGTAGAGGATATGGGCCTGTTCCGGATTGCCCGCCACCGCCCGCACCAGCCAGTCGCGCCAGGCGCGGGCCTCGTCGAGGTAGCCGCCATCCATCAGGGCGATGAGGGTGAAGGTCGAATCGCGCAGCCAGCAGAACCGGTAATCCCAGTTGCGCACGCCGCCGAGCTCTTCGGGCAGGGAGGTGGTGGGCGCGGCCACGATCCCGCCGGTGGGCTGGTAGATCAGCGCCTTCAGGGTGAGGAGGGAGCGCTTGAGGATGGCGTCCCACGGGGTGCCCGAGGCGGCGCGGCTCGACCAGTCGCGCCAGTAGCGGTCGGTCTCGTAGAGGACCTTGCGCGGCTGGATCGGCGGCGGGTCGTCCTCGTGGGAGGGGCCGTAGCTGAGGCTGAAGGCCATGCTCTCGCCCTCGCTCACGCGGAAGGCCGACACCGTGGTCTGGCCGACGCCATCGAGGGGGGCCAGGGTGCGCAGCACCACCTTGTGCGGGCCGGAGATGGCGCGCAGGTCGCCGAGCTCGTTGTGCGAGACCCAGGGCACCGCGAGCCCGTAATCGAAGCGCACGGACAAGACCATCCGCATGTCCACCGAGCCGGACAGCCCTTCGACGATGCGCACGAGGTGCGAGCCGTCATTGGCCGGCATGTAGTCGGTGACCCTGGCCTCGCCGGTGGAGGTGACGTAGCGCGTCTCGAGGACGAGGCTGCCCTCGCGATAGCGCCGGGAGACCGCCGCGTCGCCGTCCGCCGGGGACAGCTTCCAGAAGCCGTGCTCCTCGGTGCCGAGGAGAGAGGCGAAGCAGGCGGCGGAATCGAAACGCGGCCAGCAGAGCCAGTCGACGCTGCCATCCCGACCGATGAGAGCGGCCGTGCGGCCATCGCCCACCAGCGCGTAATCCTCGATGCGTCCCGCCATGCCCATCCTCGCCGCCGGGACTCCGCGGCATTCCGGTCGTCGCGCCCGTACTCTCGATGAAGGCTCACCTAGTCCCCGGCAGGGCGAGAATCCAGCGGCAACGTTCGGAAAGAGAGGCCGGACAGGGTCTGGACCGCGAGTGATGCGCGGTCCGGCACGGTCAGGGGCGCAGCGGCAGGCTGTCGACGAGGCCGGTCACCACGTTGCCGAGGGCCACGGCCCTGGCTCCCGCCGCCGCACTCTGGGTCCCGACGAAGTTGCCGGCCCGGCTGATGGCGGAGATCGCCGGCGCGAAGGGCAGGGCGAGACGGGGAACGAGATCCTCGTCCGCCTCGGCCTCGACCCGGAACGGCTCGGGAGCCGCGGCGGGCGCCCTGGCGGCGACGACTGATGGCGCGCGGACGGCGTCCGGCCTCGCGGATTCGGCCCTGGCCGTCTCGGACCGATCGGGATCCGTCCGCCGGAGGGACGGCTTGGCGGCGACGCGAGGTGCCGCACGACGGGGCGCGGTCACCGCGCCCATCGCCGCGACGCTCATGGCACCGTGATCGCGCAACGGAAACTGATCGCGGAAGGCGAAGGCCGCCGGGACGAAGGGAGCGACGGGATCGGCCTCGGTCGGGCTCGCCTGCGCCGTCCGGCTCTCCATCTCGACCATCGGCGGGCCGATGGGGGTCTCGGGGACGGTCGCGGAAGGCGTCTGGCAGAGGAAGGACGCGGCTGAGACGATCACCGCGACGACGATCGTCGGCAGCAGCGGAAGCGCCATGCCCGAGCCCGCCTCGGAGGCGAGGGCGTTCTCAACGGGTTGCGATATGCGGCACTCCACCATCCGAACACCTCACCCCGCGCCTCGACCCAGCCATAAGCGCCTCCGTTTGCGGCGGAAGCTGGGCCATTTCCTTTCCCGTTCGTATCGAAACAGACCGGCGACGATTGAATCGGTGGCGCTGCTTTTCCGCGCCATCGGACTTGGGTCGATCCGTGCCGCCGAACGGCCTGTTCGGCAGGCGGCTCATTCGGTATGCGTCTTGCCCTCTCCGGCCGGCATGCACCGGCCGTCCCGCCGCCCCATTGGGCCCCGATGACAGACCCATCCCTCACCGTCGCCGTGATCGATCCGAGCCGGGCCCGCGCCGCGATCCTCGAAGAGGGGCTTCGCGCCGCCGGCATCGCGCATGTGATGATCATCCCCGACACCGCCGACCTGCCCGCGCAGGTGGCCGCCCTCAACCCGGACGTGGTGGTGATCCACCTGGAGAGCCCGAGCCGGGACATCCTCGAACAGATGTCGGGCCTGTCGCGCCATGTGGAGCGGCCGGTGGCGATGTTCGTCGACCGCTCGGACGCGCCGATGATGCAGGCGGCGGTGGATGCCGGGATCTCCGCCTACGTGGTGGACGGACTCCATCCCCAGCGCATCCGGTCGATCCTCGACATCGCTATCCTGCGCTTCCAGGCCTTCGCCCGGTTGCAGCGTGAGCTCGTCGAGGCGCGGGGGGAGCTCGCCGACCGCAAGATCGTGGAGCGTGCCAAGGGCATCCTCATGGCCGCCCGTTCCATGAGCGAGGAGGAGGCCTACAAGCTGATGCGGCGCAAGGCCATGAACGAGAAGCGCAAGATCGCCGACATCGCCCGCGCGATCGTCACCACTGCGGACCTTTTCGGATGAGGCTCGCCCTCGGATACGTCCCCCTCGTCGATGCCGCGAGCCTGATCGCGGCGGCGGAACTCGGCTTCGCCAGGGCGGAGGGGCTCACCCTCGATCTCGTCCGTGAGCCGTCCTGGGCGACCCTGCGCGACAAGCTGGCCGTGGGCCATCTCGATGGCGCGCATATCCTGGCGCCCCTCGCCATCGCCAGCACGCTGGGGCTCAGCGGTCCCCAGACCCGGCTTTGTGTGCCCATGGCGCTGAACCTGAACGGCAACGCCGTCACGGTGTCCCGGCCGCTATGGGACGCGATGGAGGCCGCGGACGACGAGGTGGACACCGTGGCCGCCGCCTTCGCCCGCATCGCCCGGCGGCGGGCGCGGGAGGGACGGCCCCTGACCCTGGGCACGGTGCATCCGTTCTCCAGCCACACCTACCAGCTGAGGATCTTCGCCGAGCGCGGCGGCCTCGATCTCGATACGGATACCCGCCTCGTGGTGATCCCGCCGCCGCAGATCGCCGAGGCCTTGCGGCGCGAACTCGTCGACGGGTTCTGCGTCGGCAGCCCCTGGAACAGCGTCGCCGTGGCGGAGGGCTATGGCCGCATCGCCGTGCTGTGCAGCGAGCTCGTGCCCGGCTGTCCGGAAAAGGTCCTCGCCCTGCCCGAATCCGAGGCCCCGCGGTGCGCCCCCCTGGTGCGGGCCCTCGACCGGGCCGGGCGCTGGTGCGCCGATCCCGGCAACGGCGTCGAACTCGCTGCCCTCCTCGCGCGTGAGGCCTATCTGGGAACGTCGGCGCCGATCCTCGCACGGGCGATCACGGGGGACGTCGTCGTCGATCCCGGCGGCAGACGCCGGCGCGACCCGCATTTCGCCCTGTTCGGGGAGGCGGCGCACCGGCCGGACCCCGCCCATGCGGATTGGTTCATCGACCAGGCGCAGCGCGCCGGGCAGCTGGCATCCTCCGACGATCTGCTGGCCGACGCCCGCGCGGTCTACCGCCCGGACCTGTTCGATGCCGCTCTGAGCGGCTGAACGGGGCCGGACGCCGCTTTTGACGGCAGGACAAGCCTTCCGATTGTGCACCGCACGCCCCGCCCGGCCCAGGGCCGCGATAGCCCGCGCAGCCTCGATCCCCACCCCCGAACCTAGAGCTGTTACAGGCTGAACGGCGTTTGGCACGGAACCTGCTGAGCCTATCCCGCTCGTCAACGGCGACGGGCACGAATGTCGGCAGAGCCGCTGACCCAAGTAACCCGTTGGCGCGCTTTCGCGGCTGCCTTCGGTTGCGTTTGGGCGGCGGTTTTTTCGTTTTCGGGTCGAATGCTTACGCTTCGAGGGGTCGATTTCTCAATGACTGACGGGTTTCAGAACAGCCGGCGCAGCCTCCTGAAGGGAGCCGCGGCAACGTTGTCGCTGGCCGCCCTGGCGCGCACCGCGCTGCCCGGCGGCGCCTTCGCGCAGGGTGCCGGCCCCGAGGTGAAAGGCGCCAAGCTCGGCTTCATCGCCCTCACGGATGCCAGCCCGCTCTTCGTCGCCAAGGAGAAGGGCTTCTTCGCCAAGCACGGCATGCCCGACGTCGAGGTGCTGAAACAGGCGAGCTGGGGCACCACCCGCGACAACCTGGTGCTCGGCTCGGAGGGCAACGGCATCGACGGCGCGCATATCCTCACGCCGATGCCCTACCTGATCTCGGCCGGCCGGGTGACGCAGAACAACGTTCCGGTGCCGATGCAGATCCTGGCCCGGCTCAACACCAACGGCCAGTGCGTCTCGGTGGCCAAGGAATATCTCGACGCCAAGGTCGCCCTGGATTCCAAGGTCTTCAAGGCGGCGATCGAGAAGAAGAAGGCCGCCGGCAAGTCGGTGAAGGCGGCCATGACCTTCCCCGGCGGCACCCACGACCTCTGGATCCGCTACTGGCTCGCCGCCGGCGGGATCGACCCCGACAAGGACATCGAGACCATCGTCGTGCCGCCGCCCCAGATGGTGGCGAACATGAAGGTCGGCACGATGGATTGCTTCTGCGTCGGCGAGCCGTGGAACGCGCAGCTCGTGCAGCAGGGCCTCGGCTACACCGCCCTCACCACCGGCGAGCTCTGGAAGGACCACCCCGAAAAGGCCTTCGCCATGCGGGCCTCCTTCACCGAGAAGTATCCGAACGCGACCAAGGCCCTGCTGATGGCGGTGCTGGAGGCGCAGCAATGGTGCGACAAGCCCGAGAACAAGGACGAGGTCGCCGCCATCGCCGCGAAGCGCCAGTGGATGAACGTTCCGGTGGGCGACGTCGCCGGCCGCATCAAGGGCACTATCGATTACGGCGACGGCCGCGTGGTCGAGAACAGCCCCTTCGTGATGAAGTTCTGGAACGACAACGCCTCCTACCCCTACCAGAGCCACGACCTCTGGTTCCTCACCGAGGACATCCGCTGGGGCAAGTTCGACGCGCAGACGGACACCAAGGCCCTCATCGCGAAGGTGAACCGCGAGGATCTGTGGCGCGATGCCGCCAAGGCGCTGGGCGTCACCGCGATCCCGAGCTCCACGTCGCGCGGCAAGGAGACCTTCTTCGACGGCAAGGTCTTCGATCCCGCCGATCCCGCCGCCTACCTGTCCAGCCTCGGCATCAAGAGGATCGCGTGATGGCCACCACCTCCACCATCGCCGTGACGGGGGCCGCCGCGAAGCCGGCGGCGGTCAAGACGCCGCGCAAGCCCCTCGTGACCCTGGCGACGTTCCGCCAGATCGCCGTCAATCTGATCCCGCCGGTCGTGGTGCTGATCGCGTTCCTGGTGATCTGGGAGCTCTTGTGCTCGCGGCCCACCGCCGGCCTGCCGCCGCCCTCGCGGGTCGTCACCGAGGCGTGGGACATCATCGCCCATCCGTTCTACGACAATGGCGGCACCGACAAGGGCCTGTTCTGGCACATCTATGCCAGCATCCAGCGCGTGGCCTTCGGCTTCGCCCTGGCCACGATCGTCGGCATCCTAGTCGGCACCCTGATCGGCCAGTCGGACTGGGCCATGCGCGGCCTCGACCCGATCTTCCAGGTGCTGCGCACGATCCCGCCGCTCGCCTGGCTGCCCCTCTCCCTCGCGGCGTTCCGCGACGGCCAGCCCTCGGCCATCTTCGTGATCTTCATCACCTCGATCTGGCCGATCATCATCAACACGGCGGTGGGCATCCGCAACATCCCGCAGGACTACCGCAACGTGGCGGCGGTGCTGCGCCTCAACCCGCTCGAATTCTTCGTGAAGATCATGCTGCCCTCGGCGGCTCCCTACATCTTCACGGGGCTTCGCATCGGCGTCGGCCTGTCCTGGCTCGCCATCGTGGCGGCGGAGATGCTCATCGGCGGCGTCGGCATCGGCTTCTTCATCTGGGACGCCTGGAACTCGTCGCACATCTCCGAGATCATCGTCGCCCTCGTCTATGTCGGCGTGATCGGGTTCTTCCTCGACCGGTTCGTGGCCTTCATCGGCACCCTCGTCACCCGCGGCGCCACCGCCTGAACGCCTCCGCGCGGCGCGTCGGGGCCTTGCCCCGCGCCGTGCCCCGACCGCCTCTCGCAGAGGGACACGAGACCCATGAGCTATCTCAGCATCGAGAACGTCGGCATCAGCTTCACCCGCGCCGGGCGCACCAACGAGGTGCTGCGCGACGTGAGCGTGAAGATCGACAAGGGCGAGTTCGTCTCGCTGATCGGCCATTCCGGCTGCGGCAAGTCGACGGTGCTGAACATCGTCGCCGGGCTGCTCAAGGCCTCCACCGGGGGCGTCCTTCTCGAGGAGAAGGAGGTCAACAGCCCCGGCCCCGACCGCGCCGTGGTGTTCCAGAACCATTCCCTGCTGCCCTGGCTGACCGTGCGCGAGAACGTGGCGCTGGCCGTGGAGAAGGTGCTCAAGGGCAAGAAGACCCGGGCGGAACGCTCCGACTGGATCGACCACAACCTCGCCCTCGTGAACATGACCCACGCCGCCGACCGGCGCCCCAACGAGATCTCGGGCGGCATGAAGCAGCGCGTCGGCATCGCCCGCGCACTCGCCATGGAACCGAAGGTGCTCCTCCTCGACGAGCCGTTCGGGGCGCTGGACGCGCTGACCCGCGCCCATCTCCAGGATTCGCTCATGGACATCCATGCGCGGCTCAAGAACGCCGTCATCATGATCACCCACGACGTCGACGAGGCGGTGCTGCTCTCCGACCGCATCGTGATGATGACCAACGGCCCCGCGGCCACCGTCGGCGAGATCCTGAAGGTCGATCTGGAGCGGCCCCGCCGCCGCCTCGATCTCGTGGAGGACGCCACCTACACCCATGCCCGCGCGGCGGTGCTCGAGTTCCTCTATGCCCGCCACGCCAAGCCCGCCATGGCGGCTTGAGGATCGGACCTCCGTGATGAAGGAACGTCTGGTGGTGATCGGCAACGGCATGGCGTCGTTGCGCTTCCTCGAACGGCTCACCGAACGCGCGCCCGGCCGGTACGACGTCACCGTCGTCGGCGCCGAGCCGCAGGCGGCCTATAACCGCGTCCTGCTCTCGTCGCTGCTCGGCGGCGAGGTGGACGAGGCCGCCTGCGCGTTCCGGGGACTCGACTGGTACGAGGCGCACGGCATCCGCCTCATCACCGGCGCGCCGGTGACGCAGGTCGACCGGGAGAACGCCCTCGTCATCGTCGGCGAGACCCATGTCCTGCCCTTCGACAAGCTCGTCCTGGCGGTGGGCTCGCTGCCGATCCGGCTGCCGAAGCCCGGCATGGACCTGCCCGGAATCATCACCTTTCGCGACCTCGCCGACGTGGCGGCCATCCGGAAGGCGGCGGTGACGGGGGCGAAGGCCATCGTCATCGGCGGGGGCCTGCTCGGGCTGGAGGCCGCCGTCGGCCTCGCGCGGCTCGGGGTCGACACTACGCTGCTTCACGTCATGGACCGTCTGATGGAGCGCCAGCTCGACCACCACGCCGCCGGCCTGGTCAAGCGGGCCATGGAATCCCGCGGCGTCCGCGTGCTCCTCAAGGCCGACACCGCCCATGTGGAGGGCGACGGCAGGGTCGAGCGCCTCGTCCTGTCGGACGGCACCGTACTGCCGGCCGACCTCGTGGTGATGTCGGTGGGGGTGCGCCCCAATGCCGTCCTCGCTCAGGGCGCCGGGCTCGATGTCGGGCGCGGCATCAAGGTCGACGACCGGATGACGAGTTCCGATCCGCGCATCTTCGCGCTCGGCGAATGCGCCGAGCATCGCGGCATGGTCTACGGCCTCGTCGAGCCCGCCTACGAGCAGGCCGAGGTGCTGAGCCGCCATCTCGTCGGCGAGGACGCCGCCTATCCCGGCACCTCGTTGGCCACCAGCCTGAAAGTGTCCGGCCTGCCGGTCTTCTCAGCCGGGCTGATCGATGCGCCCGAAGGCGCAGAGACGATCGTGATGTCCGATCCCGGCCTCGGCCTCTACCGCAAGCTGATCGTCGGCGACGGCCGGCTCCTCGGCGCCGTGTTCGTCGGCGACATCGCCGAACAGGGCTGGTGCAAGACGCTGATCCGCACCGGCGAACCCATCGCCGACCACCGCGACGACCTGATGTTCGGGCGCGTCCACGCACCCGATTCCCAATCCCTGGCAGCATGATGGAGGCTACCATGGCCGACGACTTCAACGCCGAGCAGAAGCGCTACCTCGAAGGCTTCGCCTCGGGCATCGCCGCCGCCCGCCTCACCGGCGGCCTCGCCCTCGGGCAGGGTGCCGCCGTGCCCGCCGAGCCCACCGGGCCGGACGCGATCCACATCAAGGCCCAGGACGCCACGGTGAAGGCCGGCGGCAAGCTCTGCGACCAGGAGAAGTGGAAGCGGGCCGAGAATCCGTTCGACGGGCACAACCGCCTCATCGCCGAGGCCGCCACCGGCAAGGCCCCGAAGCCGGAGGACAATTTTCGCTGGCGCTATCACGGCCTGTTCTGGCTCGCCCCGGCCAGCGGCGACTTCATGTGCCGCCTGCGCATCCCCAACGGCATCCTGCAGCACTGGCAGTTCGCCGGCATCGCCGATCTGGCCGATGCCCATGGCGGCGGCTACAGCCACGTCACCACCCGCGCCAACCTCCAGGTCCGCGAGATCACGGCGGAGCACGGCCAGCCCTTCCTCGACGGGCTGATCGACCTCGGCCTCACGGCGCGGGGCTCGGGCGCGGACAACATCCGCAACGTCACCGGTTCACCCGTGGCCGGCATCGATGCCCAGGAACTCCTCGACACGCGCCCCCTCGCCAAGTCCTGGCACAACTGGATCATCAACGACCGCTCGCTCTACGGCCTGCCGCGCAAGTTCAACGTCGCCTTCGACGGCGGCGGCGTGATGCCGGTGCTGGAGGAGACCAACGACATCGGCTTCCAGGCGGTGAAGGTCCTCGACGGCGCCGCCGTCGAGCCCGGCATCTGGATGCGCCTCGTGCTCGGCGGCATCTCCGGTCACAAGGATCTCGCCCGCGACACCGGCGTTGTGCTGAAGCCCGAGGCCTGCAACAAGGTCGCGGACGCGATCCTGCGGGTCTTCATCAAGAACGGCGACCGGACCAACCGCAACAAGAGCCGGATGAAGTACGTCCTCGACGCCTGGGGCTTCGACAAGTACCTCGCCGCCGTGGAAGACGAACTCGGCTACAAGCTCGACCGGGTCGATCCCGCGCACATCGCCCCGCGCGGCCCCATGGACCGATTCTCCCATGTGGGCGTCCACAAGCAGGTCCAGCCGGGCCTGAACTGGATCGGCGTGATCCTGCCCGTGGGCAAGATGACCTCCGACCAGATGCGGGAACTGGCGAAGATCTCGTCGGAATGCGGCGACGGCGCCATCCGCATGACGGTGTGGCAGAACTTCCTGTTCTCGGGCGTGCCCGACGCCAAGGTCGCCGAGGTCCAGGCCCGCGTGGCAGCGCTTGGCCTCACCACGGAAGCCTCCAGCATCCGCGCCGGTCTCGTGGCCTGCACCGGCAACAAGGGCTGCAAGTTCGCCGCCTCCGACACCAAGGGCCATGCGCTCATCATCGCCGATTACATCGAGGCCCATCTCACCGAACTCGACGTTCCCGTGAACGTCCACGTCACCGGCTGCCACCATTCCTGCGCCCAGCACTATATCGGCGATATCGGCCTCATCGGGGCCAAGGTCGTCGTCTCGGAGGAGGGCGACACCGTCGAGGGCTACGACATCGTCGTCGGCGGCGGCTTCGGCGACAGCCCGAAGATCGGCACCGAGATCTGGAAGGCGGTCAGGGCCGAGGATTGCCCCTCGCGGATCGAGGCGCTGCTGCGCAGCTACCTCGGCCGCCGCGAGAGCCGGGAGGAGAGCTTCCAGGCCTTCACCGCCCGCACCGGCCCCGAGACCCTCCGCAACCTTGCCGAAGAGCAACCCGTCCTGAAGGCCGCAGCATGAGCGAGCACGTCGTTCCTCCGCTCGTTCTCATCCCCGAGAACGCCCCGTTCAACCCGGACCAGCGCTCGTGGCTGTCCGGCTACTTCGCCGCCCTGCTCGGCCCCGCCGTGGAGGGCGCGACGGCCCTCGCTCCCGGCGACACGGGCGGCGGGCCGAAGCTCGCCGACAACGACGACGCGCCCTGGCACGACCCGTCGATGCCGCTGCCCGACCGGATGGAACTCGCCAAGGAACGGCCGGAGGCACAGAAGCTGATGGCCGCCATGGCGCAGCAGGATTGCGGCCAGTGCGGCTACAATTGCGCGGATTACGCCAACGCCCTGTTCCTGAAGAAGGAAGAGCGCCTGAACCTGTGCCAGCCGGGGGGCAAGGACACCCTTCGCATGCTCAAGAAGCTGGATGAGGAGTTCGGCGCGGGCGGCGGCGGTGCGAAGGCCGCCGAACCGGGGGAGGGCGAGGCCAAGGCGGATGCACCCCTCGGACCGCTGGGCTATTGCCGCGAGAACCCGGTGGAGGCCGTGTTCCTGTCCCGCACCCGCCTCAACGAGCCGGGTGGCGAGAAGGAGACCTGGCATATCGAGATCGATCTCACGGGCACGCCCATCGAGTACGTGGTGGGTGATTCCCTCGGGCTGTTCCCTTCGAACCCGCCCGCCCTGGTGGATGCGGTGATCGCCGAACTCGGCGCCCGGCCCGAGCGGGTCATCGGCGGCCAGACCCTGCGGAACAGGCTGATCAAGGACTACGCGCTGGGCGCCGCGCCGGACGGGCTCTACCAGCTCCTCTCCCTCCTCACCTCGGGGGAGGCGCGCAAGAAGGCGCGGGCGCTCTCGTCGGGCGAGGATCCGGACGGCGACGCCGCCTATCTCGACGTGCTCGGCGCGCTCCACAAGTTCCCCGGCGCCCGTCCCGATGCGGAGGTGTTCCTGGAGGCCCTCGATGAGCTGCAGCCGCGGCTCTACTCGATCTCGTCCTCGCCCAAGGCGGATCCGGGCCGGGTCTCCCTCACCGTCGACGCGGTGCGCTACAATCACCGCTCGCGGCTCCGTCTGGGCGTCGCCTCGACCCATCTCGGCGAACGCATCTCAGAGAAGAGCATGGTCAAGGTCTACCTGCAGAAGGCGCACGGCTTCGCCCTGCCGGAGGATCTGGGCAAGGACGTCATCATGTGCGGGCCGGGCACCGGCATCGCGCCGTTCCGCGCCTTCCTGCGCGAGCGTGCCGCGACGCAAGCTCCGGGGCGCAACTGGCTGTTCTACGGCCATCAGCGCCAGGCCAGCGACTTCTTCTACAAGGACGAGTTGAACGCCTTGAAGGACGGCAAGGTGCTCACCCGTCTGTCCCTCGCCTGGTCGCGGGACGGGACCGAGAAGACCTACGTCCAGGATCGCATGCGCGAGAGCGGCGCGGATCTGTGGAAATGGCTCGAGGGCGGCGCGCATTTCTACGTCTGCGGCGATGCCAAGCGCATGGCCAAGGACGTGGAGCGGGCGATCATCGATGTCGCCGGCCAGTTCGGGGGCAAGAATCCCGACGAGGCCGTGGCCTACCTCGCCCATCTGAAGAAGACTGGGCGGTATCAGGCCGACGTGTACTGAGCCGCGCGAAGCCCCCTTCGCGGGCTGTCGGGTTCAAGCACCCGATCTTGCCGGCAGAACATGTCCCTCTCCCCCTTGTGGGGAGAGGTCGGGCATGGGGGTGGCGACGCTTGTCTCAGTCGGCTGAGGGTCGCCCGACCACTCCCACCTCCAACTCCTCCCCACGAGGGGGAGGAGAGCCACGTCGCGCACCGGCCCGACTCTTGCTGCCCTTCGAACCCTGGAATTCGCCGAGGATCCCGCCATGAATGCGCACGTCCAGGCACCCGCCCCGACCGTGGTGAAGACCACCTGCCCGTATTGCGGCGTCGGCTGCGGCGTGCTGGCCACCCCCGACGGGTTCGGAGGAGCGGGCATCGCCGGCGACACCGAACACCCGGCCAATTTCGGTCGCCTCTGCTCGAAGGGTTCGGCCCTCGGCGAGACCCTGTCCCTGGATAGTCGCCTGCTGCACCCCTCCGTCGACGGCGTGCGCGCGAGCTGGGAATCGGCGTTGGGCACCGTGGCCGGCGGCCTGCGCAAGGTCGCCGAGCAGCACGGACCGGATGCGATCGCGTTCTATCTCTCGGGCCAGCTCCTCACCGAGGATTACTACGTCGCCAACAAGCTCGCGAAGGGCTTCCTCGGCACACCGCATGTGGACACCAACTCGCGCCTCTGCATGTCGAGTGCGGTGGCGGCCCATCGGCGTGCCTTCGGGTCCGACACGGTGCCGGGCTGCTACGAGGATCTCGACGAGGCCGACGCGATCGTGCTGGTGGGGTCCAACACGGCCTGGTGCCACCCGATCCTGTTCCGCCGCATGGTCGATGCCCGCGCCAAGCGCGGCACCAAGCTCGTGGTGATCGACCCGCGCCGGACCCAGACGGGGGAGGAGGCCGACCTCTTCCTCGGGCTCAAGCCCGGCACCGACACGGCCCTGTTCTCCGGCCTCCTCGTGCATCTCGCGGGGGCGGGCGCCCTCGATTCCCGCTTCGTCCTCGACCACACGACGGGCTTCGAGGGGGCGCTCGAACGCGCCCGTTCGATCGCGCCGGACATCGCCGCAACGGCCGCCGCCACCGGCCTCCCGGAGGCGGATGTGGGCGCCTTCTTCGCGCTGTTCACCCGCACGAAGCGCGTCGTCACCGCCTTCTCGCAGGGGGTGAATCAGTCGGCGCAAGGGACCGACAAGGGCAACGCCATCATCAACTGCCATCTGGCCACCGGCCGCATCGGCAAGACCGGCGCGGGGCCGTTCTCCCTCACCGGCCAGCCCAACGCCATGGGCGGGCGCGAGGTCGGCGGCCTGGCCAACATGCTGGCCGCCCACATGCATTTCGCTCCCGAAGAGGTGGACCGGGTCCGCCGCTTCTGGAGCGCGCCGCGCATCATCACCGGCGAGGGCATGAAGGCGGTCGCCCTGTTCGAGGCGGTGGAGCGCGGCAAGATCAAGGCCCTCTGGGTGATGGGCACGAACCCCGTCGTGTCGATGCCCCGCGCCGACGCGATCCGCGAGGCGATCAAAGGGCTCGACCTCTACGTCGTGTCGGAGGCCGTGGCCGACAGCGACACCGCCATGGCGACGGGCCGGAAGACCGTGCTGCTGCCGGCCCAGGCCTGGGGCGAGAAGGACGGCACCGTCACCAATTCGGAGCGGCGCATCTCGCGCCAGCGCAGCTTTCTCAAGGCCCCCGGCGAGGCGCGGGCCGATTGGGCGATCATCAGCGACGTCGCCAAGCGCCTCGGCCACGGCGAGGCCTTCGCCTATCCCAACGCCGCAGCGATCTTCCGCGAGCATGCCTCGCTCTCGGCCTTCGAGAACAACGGCACCCGCGATTTCGACATCGGCGCGGTGAGCGACATCTCGGACGCGGCGTATGCCGGAGCGAAGCCGCTGCAATGGCCGCTGACGAAGCGCGGGGCCAAGGACGGCAAGCCGCGCCTCTTCGCCGACGGGCAGTTCTTCACCTTCGACAAGCGCGCCCGCTTCGTCGCGGTGCAGGCGCCGGCCCTGGCGCAGGCCGTGAGCGAGGACTTTCCCTTCGTGCTTAATACCGGCCGCGTGCGCGACCATTGGCACACGATGACCCGCACCGGAAAGAGCCAGCGCCTCTCGGCTCACCGCGACGTGCCCTTCGTCGAGATCCACCCCGACGACGCGGCGGCGATGGGCGTGGTCCATGGCGGCCTCGCCACGGTCTCCACGGCGCATGGCGCAGCGGTGCTGGAGGTGATGGTCGGGACCGGCATGCGCCGGGGCGACCTCTTCGCCGCCTTCCATTGGAGCGGGGCCACGGCGTCGGAGGGCCGGGTCGGCGCCCTCGCACGCGGCATCCCCGATCCGGTGTCCGGCCAGCCCGAGCTGAAGGCGACGCCGGCCGCGATCGCGCCAGCGGTCTATCGCAGCCGCGGCTTCCTGTTGACCCGCGATCAGAGGTCGCTCCCCGCCGGCTGGTGGTGGGCACGCGCCACGATCCAGGGGGGATCCGGGCTGCACTTCGCCACCCAGGAGAGCTCGCGAGAGGTCGCGCTGATGCTGCGGGGGATGTTCCAGGGCCTCGAGATCGCCGAATACGCCGACCACGCCCGTGGCCGCTACCGCTTCGCCGCCTATGACGGCGACCGCCTCGTCGCCTGCCTCGCCCTGGCTCCCGGCGAGGCGAGACCCGGGTGGGAATCGGAAAAGGCCTATTTCGCCGCCGACGGCCTCGAACCCTCCGCCCGGCGCGCGCTCCTCTCCGGCCGGGCCGAGACGGCCTCGGCCGGACCGACGGTCTGCGCCTGCCATGGGGTCGGGCTCGACGTCATCGCCGCCACCATCGCGGCGGGTGCCCACAGCGTCGAGGCGGTGGGTGCGGCCTGCAAGGCCGGCACGAATTGCGGCTCGTGCATTCCAGAGATACGCAAGCTGCTGCCGCAGGCGCTTGCGCGCGACGCCGCATAAGCTCATTTTCACAGGATGAGCACGCCCCGCCAGCCCCGGGAAACCCGACCCGCCGGAATCGCCGCCCGTGAGGGCGCCGGACATGCCGGCCTCGAACCGCTTGCGGTGCTGCCGGTCTTCGTGCCGCTGCAGGGCAAGCGCGCGGTGCTCGCCGGCTCCAATGGCGGGGCGCCGTGGAAGGTGAAACTGCTCGCCGCCGCCGGGGCCGATGTGGACGTCTATGCCCCCGAGCCCAGCGACGAATTGCGCGCGGTGCCGGGCGAGATCGTCGCCGGCAGCGTCACCCTGCACGAGCGCCAGTGGCAGCCCTCCGACCTGACCGGTGCCGCCTTCTGCATCGGCGCCATGGAGGACGAGGCCGATTGCATCGCCTTCGTCGCGGCGGCGAGGGCGACCGGAGCGATCGTCAACGCCGTCGACCGGCCGCATCTCTGCGACGTGAAGTTCGGCGCCATCGTCAACCGCTCGCCCATGGTGGTGGGCATCTCCACGGAAGGCGCCGCCCCGGTCTTCGGCCAGACCGTGCGCGCCCGGATCGAGGGCATGCTGCCGCGCGGGTTCAAGGCCTGGATCGGCGCCGCCCGCGACTGGCGCGAGGAGGTGACGGGCCGGTTCCACGCCTTCTCCGATCGCCGGGCCTTCTGGGAGCGCTTCACGGACCGCGCCTTCGCCGAGCCGGATCGCGTCCCCACCGAGACGGACCTGGCCGAACTCCTCGATCACACGGAAACCGCGCCGAAGGGCGGAGCCGTGGCGCTCGTCGGCGCCGGGCCGGGCGATGCCGAACTCCTGACGCTCAAGGCCCTGCGGGCCCTCCGCAACGCCGACGTGATCCTGTACGACGACCTCGTGGCGCCCGAGATCCTCGATTATGCCCGCCGCGAGGCGCGCACCATGCTGGTGGGCAAGACCGGGCACGGCCCCTCCTGCCGCCAGGACGACATCAACGCGCTGATGGTGCAGCTCGCCAAGTCCGGCAAGCAGGTGGTCCGCCTCAAATCCGGCGACCCCCTCGTCTTCGGCCGGGCCGGCGAGGAGATCGACGCCTGCCATCAGGCCGGAATCCCCGTGAGCGTGGTGCCGGGCATCTCGGCGGCGCAGGGGGCGGCCGCATCGCTGGGCGTCTCGCTAACCAACCGCGACGCGGCACGGCGCCTGCAATTCGTCACCGGCCACGATCGCCGCGGCGCCCTGCCGGAAGACCTGAACTGGGGCGCGCTCGCCGATCCCAGCGTCACCACCGTGGTGTACATGCCGAAGAAGACCCTGCGCGTGCTGCTGGACCGCGCCACCGCCGAAGGTCTGGCTCCCGACACCACCGCGCTCCTCGTCTTCAACGCCACCCGGCCGAATCAGGCCGTGGTCACGGGTACCGCCGCCGATCTGGCGGACCGGGTGGAGGCATCCGGCTTCGAGGGGCCGGCCCTGTTGATGGTGGGTGAGGCTTTGCGGCGCATGGGCGCCGAGGCGGCGGTCTCGGCGATCGAAGGCAAGCTCGCGGTCTGAATATCGCGACCCGGTCAGGCCTCCGGACGCTTCCTCCGCTTTGCCGAGAGGACATAGAAGACCACGCCCGCCACGGCAGCGGCAAAGAGCGTGAGCAGGTTCTCGCCGTTCCGCATCGCCCTCGCAAGGCGGCCGGGGACCTCCGCCATGCCGACGTTCGACTCTCGCCGCATCACCGCGTCCATCATCGACACGAACAGCCAGACGATGACGGGTGCCGCGAGGCTCCATGCCAGAAGGTGCCGTTCGATCGCGCGCTTGAGCAGCACGCCGCAAACGATGGCGATGAGGATAAGCGGGCTGGCAACGGTCAGGCTGATCGGTACGAGAATGACCATCGCGGCGAACCCTTGCAGGGCGTCGAGGGCCAGCGAACTGGTCGCTCCCGCTCGACCGAGAGCTGCCCCGTGACCTAGAAGGAGGAGCACCGACGCGACCACGCCGAGGAAGCCGCCGACCGCGACGCGCACGGAGATGGGCCAGGATGCGGAGGTGCCGATCATGGCCGCCCCTCCACCGCACCGAGGCGCCGCAATCCCTCCCTCGGCGTCAGGTCGCCCGGCTGTCTGAGCCCCCACACCAGCCCGAGCCGCCGCATCGCCAGCAACACCCACCAGCCCGGATCGTGCTGGCCCGGCTCGATGCCGAGGCGGGCGGAGTCCGGCCAGGCGTGGTGGTTGCCGTGCCAGGCCTCCCCGAAGGTGACGAGCGAGGCCGCCGGCAGGTCGTGGCCCTGCACCGCGACTCCGTCCACCGCCCAGCCCTGCGGCCCGCGCCGATGGGTCAGGTGGCCGACGAGCCAGTGCCCGGTGAGGCTCACGGCGATGCGGACGGGGACGCCCCAGACCAGCCACGGCATGCCGCCGAGCGCGTAGAACAGGATCGCCCACGGGATCTGCTGCGCCATCCACGTCTTCTCCAGCCAGCGCAGGACCCCATCGCGGACGAGTCTGTCCTCCGGCACGAAACGGGGCGGGCGGGCGAGATCGAGGCGGCAATGCATCTGCCACCACGCGTCACGCAGGAACGGTGCGCGGTGGGCATGGAGATCGTGGCACTCGGCCTGGCGCTGCGCCCAGTCCCGGGTGTCGTGGAGCCGCACCATACCGAGGGGGCCGGCCATGCCGACCAGCGTGCCGAGATAGACCAGCACCCGCTCCAGCCAGAGCGGCGCCGACAGGCTGCGATGGATCAGGAGCCGGTGCAGGCCGATGGAGTGCCCGAGACAGAGGGTGACCGCGCTCGTCGCCAGAAACAGCAGCACCGCGCCGGGCGTGACGAAGACCGGCGCCAGGAAGATGGCTGCCGACGTCATCCCGCCGGTCCAGAGCGAACGGGCCGGCGCCCAGCGGACCCGCCCCTCCATGGTGGAGGTGTCCGGCCCCGCAACGAGGCGGGGCGTCGAGAGAAGCGACATGTCGGCCTCCTGTAATTAGATGATTACCTAATTACGCCAGTGAACTATTTGTCAATCGTTAGTTCATCGCCTAAATGGCGGGTGAAGTGAGGCACCAGCCCTATGCAGCGCGTCTTCGAGGCCCTGGCATCCCCGGTACGCCGGAAAATCCTCGCCTATCTGGCGCATGCCGAGTTGAGTGCGGGTGAGATCGCCTCGCGCTTCGAGATGTCGAAACCGTCGATCTCGCAGCACCTGTCGATCCTGGAGAATGCCGGTCTGGTCGCCAGCGAAAAGCGCGGGCAGTTCGTGTTCTACCGGCAAGTGGAGGACAATCTCGCCAACACCCTCGCCGGGTTCGTGCAGGAGGTCTGCCCCATCGGCCGGCCGCTCCGGCGCGAGAGCGCCGCCCTGGCCGGCGACCGTGGGAAGGGCGGCGAGGGCTGAGACCTTGGCCCCCGATGCGGGAACGCCCCTCCGAACGGCGAGACCGATCGAACACCTGTGAACCGACGCGGCGGCCCCACACGCCCGATGGGCTTGCACCGCGTCCGATGCGTGTAGAGTTCCGACCCGAATCGGAGCCGCGCCGTGATCAAGCGATTCGTTGTCCTCGCCCTCGCTCTGTCGCTCGCGACGACGACACAGGCAGTCAGCGCCGACGATCCGGTGATCGCGGCGGCGACGGACCTGACCGGCGAGGTGCTGTTCCTCGAATCCGGCGCGCCCGGGATGGTCCTGGTGGTCGTGCGCGGGGACGGGACCTTCATTCGCGGCTACGGCGAAACCGAGAAGGGCAACGGAATCACGCCCGACGGCACGAGTCTGGTGCGGCTCAACTCCGTCACCAAGGTCTTCACCACGGAGGTGCTGGCCTCCCTCGCCGCGCAGAGAAGGCTCGCCCTCACCGATCCGCTGCAGAGCTTCGCCCCGGAGGCGAAGGTGCCCGCCTTCGAAGGGCGGCCCATCACCCTCCTCGATCTGGCGACCTATTCCGGCGCCCTACCGCGCGAGATGGGACACGCTCCCGAAGGCGCGAACCCTCGCGCCTGGCCGACCCGGGACGAGCGCTGGTCCTGGCTCGGCAAGTACACGCTGCCCTGGGCTCCCGGCACCGTCACCTCCTACTCGAATGTGGGGTTCGACCTCCTGGCCGATGCCGTCGGCGTGGCGGGGGGCGCGCCCTATTCCGATTTGCTGCGCAGCCACGTCACCGCGCCCCTCGGCATGGCCGATACGGTTCTCTCGCCGACGCCGGAGCAATGCGGGCGGCTGATGATCGGCTCGGGCCTCGGCGGCCCGGCCACCTGCGTCGACACCCAGGCGACGGGGGGAAGCGGCGGCCTCTACAGCACGGGCAACGACATGGCGCGCTGGCTCCGGCACAACGTCACCGCCACGGGCGGGGGGCTCGCCCTGAGCCATGCGGTCTACCGCCAGCGGCAAGCGATGCCGGCGGCGATCGGCTTCGACGAAGCCTCGCCCATGGCGGGCCTCGCCCTCGGCTGGGTGGCCTTGGCGGCCAAGAGGCACGAACCGGCGCTGCTGGCGAAGAGCGGGGGAGGCGCGGGCTTCATGAGCTACATCGCCTTCGCGCCGGGGCGCGATGTCGGGGTCTTCGTCGTGATCAACCGCATCGACTTCGCGGCATTCTCTGCCTTGACCCGCACGACCCACAGGCTGATCGCCGCCCTCGCGACCCGCTGACCCCGGCGGTGAAGCCTGGTCCACCGAGCCCCGCGGCGACACATTGACGGTTGCCCGCATCCCCGGCCCATGCTCTTGCCGCAGCGTCCCTCCGGAACCGGCTTGAAGGCTCCTCATGCGTCGTGCCCTTCCCCTCATCCTCTTCGCCCTCGGCCTCGTGGCGCTCGGCGTCGCGGCCACCGTGGTACTCGTGCCCAACGCCGGTCAGGTGGCGACCAGCAGCGTCGGCGGCCCCTTCACCCTGACGGACCAGAACGGGCGGCGCGTCACCGAGCGGGATTTCGCCGGGGCGACCCACCTCGTGTTCTTCGGCTTCACCCATTGTCCCGATGTCTGCCCGACGACGCTGCAGCAGATCGGCGACGTGCTCCAGGCGCTCGGCCCCAAGGGCAAGGACACGAAGGCGCTGTTCATCGCGGTCGATCCCGAGCGCGACACGCCCGAGGCGTTGAAGACCTACCTCGCGAGCTTCGACCCCCGCATCGTCGGCCTCACCGGCTCGCCGGAGGAGGTCGCCGCAGCGGTGAAGGGCTACCGTGCCTACGTGCGAAAGGTGCCGACCAAGGGGGACGACTACACGATGGAGCACACGGCGCTCGTCTACATCATGGATGGCAGGAACCGCTTCGTGAACGCCCTCAACCTGACGAAGCCCGCCGACGAGGCGGCGGCGGACCTCGCCAAGGCGATGTGATGCCTCACGGCGGCGGGTGCGGCGTCAAAGCTCCGCTGCGGGAGGTGCGGGACAGGCCGTGCTCGGTCTTGTTCCAGCGGTCCGGCGCCAGGATCAGCTCGATCACCCCCCGCCACGCGGCGAGGCTGACGAGGAGGAAATAGGCCGGCAGCAGGGGCACGAAGGGGGCGAGGTCGTGCCAGCCCCGACGCCGGCAGCCGATATAGGCCGGCAGCAGCATCGCCACGAAGCCGGAGACGAGCACCGTGATCGCGGCCCCCGTGGGCAGGTTCGCCCAGAAATCGCTCCCCGCCTCGATCCGGCTCGGCCAGAGGGAGACCACGGCCGGCAGCATCAGGAACGGGTAGGCCAGGGCCGAGGCCACCGTACCGGGAATGAGGGCCAGGGCACAGAGGCTCGCCAGGGGGCCGAGCTCGCGGAAGGTCGCCAGGGGGGTGCGGCCATGGGTGAGGCTGGTCTGGAGGAAGCCCTTCATCCAGCGGGTGCGCTGATTGAGCCAAGGTCCGTAACGGGCCGGCGCCTCCTCGATCGTGCTGCTCGGCAGGTCACCGACATCGTAGCCGGCCCGGGCCAGCCGCAGGCCGAGATCGGCATCCTCGGTGACGTTCCATGCATCCCAACCATGGACGGCGCGCAGGATGTGGGTGCGGAAATGGGTGGAGGTGCCGCCCAGCGGCGTCGGCAGCCGCCATGCGGCCAGCGCCGGGCCGAGCACGTCGAACAGGGCGGTGTATTCGAGGGCGAAGCACCGGGTCAGCCAGGAATCGCGGGCATTGTCGATGACGAGCCGGCCCTGCAGGCAGGCGGTACGCGGGGAGGCACGGGCGAAGGCCTCGGCCGCCGCCCGCAATTGGCCGGGATCGGGCACGTCTTCCGCGTCGTAGACGACAAGGCAGCTTCCCCGTGCCAGGGGCAGGGCGGCGTTGAGGGCGCGCGGCTTGGTCCTGGGCAGCCCCGGCGGCACCACGACGACCTCCACATGCGCCGGCAGGGCGAGGCGCGCGAGCGCCGCCGCCGTCGCGGGATCGTCGGCTTCCGTGAGGAGCTTGATGTCGAGCTTCGTCACGGGATAGTCGAATCGCGTCAGCGCCGCGAGGAGGCGGGGGACCACCGCCGCCTCCCGGTAGAGGGCGACGAACACCGTGTAGACCGGCAGGTCGCCGTCCGGCATCCCCTGCCCGGGTCTGTCCTCCGGCGCGATCCCGCTGGTCGGGCCGATGGCCGCCACGCGAAAGGTGAGCAGGGCGAGGAACCCGACCTGCACCAGGACCCAGGCCGCCGTGACGAGGAGTGCCGGCAGCCAAGCCAGGACGAGGAGGAACGCACCGAAGATGAGGCCCGCCAGAGCGAGGAGCGGGGCCACGGGAGCGGCGTTGTAGGCCCAGTCCGGCCTCCGCCTGAGGAGATCGTCCGAGGCATGGGCCGCGACCCCCGCCGGGCGCTGGGCGAAGATGGCGTGGCGCAAGGCCGTCGGGGTGGTGATGGCCGGCATCAGCCCGGTGGGGCTGCGTCCCTCCAGCAATTCGACGACGGCGCGTCCCCGCGGCGCGTAGACGAAGGCCGCCCCCGTCCCCGGATCGAGGGGCGCGACCCCCGCGACCAGACTGTCGGGAAACCGCGCCCCGGCGCCGAGGGGCAGGCTCTCGCCGAGATAGCGCGCGCCGAGGGTGAGGGCGAGGGCACGGTAGAAGCGCTCCTCCTCCATCAGCCCGCACTGGATCAGGGCGGTGGCGGCATCCGTGCCGCTCGCCCGCGCCAGGGCGGCGGCCTTCGCCAGCACCATCGGGGAGGCGGCGTGGCCCAGGAGAAACGCGATCTCCGGCGGCAATGCCACCGTTTCGCCGCGCAGGCTCCTGAAACCGACGAGCGACACCGGAAACGGCTCCCCGAGGCCCGGGAACGTGATAGTGGGAGAACCGTGAGCCAGACGATTCCCGCGCACAACCAATGCGCCACACATACAACCACACCGTCAAGCCGCCTCGCCTGGTGCGCCGCCGCATTGCTGGTGACGATGCTGGTCTCGGGTTGGCCGGCGGCGGCGCAAGACGCGACGTCGCCGAGGGTGACGATCCCGAACTTCTGGAACCCGCGCAGCCGCCTCGAACGGATCGAAGCGCCGCAGACGGCGCGCGCCGTCCGCTTCCTCACCGACGACGAATTTCCGCCCCTGCATTTTGCCGGCCCCGACGGCGCGCCCACGGGCTTCGTGGTGGAACTCGTCCGAGCGGTGTGCGAACGCCTGTCGCTCAGCTGCACGATCCAGGCGCGTCGGTTCGATACGCTGCTCGATGCGTTGGCCGAGCGGCAGGGCGATGTGGTCGCGGCCGCGATCCCGCTGACGCCGACCCTGCGCAGCCGCTTCCTCGCCACCCGCCCGTATTTCCGCTGGCCAGCCCGCTTCGCCGCCCGAACGGACAAGGGCCTGCCCGCCCCCTCGGCCAAGGCGCTGGCGGGCAGATCCGTCGGCATCGTCGCGGGAAGCGCGCACGCGGCCTATCTCAAGACGTTCTTCCCCCAGGCGGAGGCGCGCGACTTCACCGACCTCGCCACGGCCGAAGGCGCGCTCCGGCGCGGCGACGTAGATTACGTCTTCGCCGACGGGCTCAACCTTGCCCTATGGATCGGCGGCATCGACTCCTCGAATTGCTGCGCGCTGGTGGGCGGCGACTACCTGGAGAACCGTTATTTCGGCGAGGGCATCGGCCTCGTCACCCGTCGCGAGGATACGGCCCTCTCGCGCGCCCTCGACGAGGCCCTGCAACGTCTCTGGGACGAGGGGAAATATGCCGAACTGTATCTGCGGTTCTTCCCCGTCAGTCCGTTCTAAGAGTGCTTCACGAAACTTCCGGTCTCGGTCGGCTCTCGCTCAGAGCAGGACGGCGCAGCGGGAGTTTGCGAAGGATACGGATTCGCCGGCCCCTCCCCATCGGGGTGTCGGGCTAGAGCAGTTTCTTCACGCGAGCCGGCATCCACCTCGCTTGAAAATGATCTAGCGGCGGATCCTCAGCATCCCGCGCGCTTCCTCCGCCAGCCGCAGGGTCAGGTCCGCAGCCCCGGTTTCCCGCGCCAGGGACGCCGCCTGTCCCGACCAGAGGGGCGAGAAATCGCCTGAGCCTGCAGCCTCCGCGCGCTGGCGCAGGGGCTGAAGCGCCACGGCGGCGGAGGGAAAGGCGGGCGCCTCGGCGTTCACCGGGCCGAGCTCCGCCATGGCGCGGTTGACGAGGCCGCGGGCGGGGCGGCCGGTGAACACGTTGGTGAGCGCGGTATCCTCGTCGCGGGCCGCCCGGAGGGCGGCGAGATGGACGGGCGAGATGCCGGCTTCCGGGCAGAGGAGGTAGGCCGTGCCGACCTGGACAGCGGACGCGCCGAGCGTGAGGGCGGCGGCGACCCCGCGCGCATCGGCGATGCCGCCCGCTGCGATCACCGGCACGCGCACGGCGTCCACCACCTGCGGCACCAGGGAGAAAGTGCCGACCTGCGATGCGAGGGCATCGGTGAGGAACATGCCGCGATGACCGCCGGCATCGGCCCCTTGCGCGATGATCGCGTCCACGCCGCAGGCGTCGAGCCAGCGCGCCTCGCGCACCGTCGTGGCGGACGAGACGACGAGGCAGCCCGCCTCCCTGACGCTACGGAGCAGCAGGTCGTCGGGGAGCCCAAAGTGGAAGCTGACCACCGCCGGGCGCAGATCCTCCACGACGGCACACATCGCCTCGTCGAAGGGCGCGCGATTGGCCATGGCGACCGGCGCCGCCGGGTCGAGGCCGAGTTCACGATAATAGGGGGCCAGCCGTTCCAGCCATGCGGCCTCGCGGGCCGGATCGGGGGAGGCCGGCCTGTGGCAGAAGAAATTGAGATTGAACGGACGATCCGTGCTCCGGCGGATCGCCGCGACCTCGCTGCGCACCTGTTCGGCGTTCAGGGCGGCACAGGCCAGCGACCCGAGGGCGCCGGCGTCCGAGACGGCGGCCGCGAGCCCGGCGCGCGGCCCTACCATCGGGGCCTGCACGATGGGATGATCCAGACCGACGAGATCGAGGATGCGTCTATCGGGCCACATGGTACGGATTCCTTCCGGCCGGGGACGACGTGTCTACACCATCGAAGCAGGACGACGTTCACCCTCGGCGCAACCTCGTCCGGTTCGGCGAGCGACGGGGCGGCGTCCTCCTTCCGGATGATGCGGTGCTCAATGCGGGTGTCATTCGCGACGGTGACGAGGGGATCGTGCCTGTCCGCTGGATACGCCGGGAGCGGGCCGCGGCACGGTTCCCGCCCGTCTCGATCGTCGCCGGGGTCAGGGCTGCGCGGCTGCATGAGGCGCCGGGCATGAAAGCCCGGTTTCCGGCGACCTCAGCCCCAGCCTCGCCGTCGACCCGCACTGCCCCTCCGCGTTGACCCTCCCCGGCCCGCTCCCTAGGGTGCCGGACCGAATCCGGCCGGTTCCGGCCTTCCCGTGTCTTCTCGCAGAATTGACGCCAATTCCATGTCCGCCCCGCCCGTCTCGTCCCCGCTCACCCTCGACCCCGCCCTGGTGGAAGCCGCCGCCCATGCGGCCGCCTGGCCCTTCGAGGAGGCGCGCAAGCTCGTGGCGAGGCTCGAGCGCAAACCCAAGAGCGAGGTGCTGTTCGAGACCGGCTACGGGCCGTCGGGACTGCCGCATATCGGCACGTTCGGCGAGGTGGCGCGCACCTCCATGGTGCGCCACGCCTTCCGCGTGCTCACCAACGACAGCGTGCCCACCCGCCTCATCGCCTTCTCGGACGACATGGACGGCCTGCGCAAGGTGCCGGACAACGTGCCGAACAAGGCGATGCTGATCGGCGCCCTCAACCAGCCGCTGACCCGCGTGCCCGACCCGTTCGGCACGCACGAGAGCTTCGGCGCCCATAACAACGCGGAGCTGCGCCGCTTCCTCGACGCCTTCGGCTTCGACTACGAGTTCCGCTCGGCCACGGAATGCTACAAGGCCGGCCTGTTCGATACGGCCCTCCTCACGGTGCTGGAGCGCTACGAGGCCGTGATGGCGATCATGCTGCCGTCGCTCCGGGCCGAGCGTTCGGCGAGCTACTCGCCGTTCCTGCCTCTCCACCCGGAGACGGGAGAGGTGATGCAGGTGCCCATCGACGAGGTGCGGGTCTCCGCAGGCGCCCTGGTCTGGCGCGACCCGAAAACCGGCACGGCCTACGAGACCCCGGTCACCGGCGGCCACGCCAAGCTGCAATGGAAGCCCGACTGGGCCATGCGCTGGGTGGCGCTCGGCGTCGATTACGAGATGGCCGGCAAGGATCTGATCGACTCGGTCAAGCTGTCGGGCGAGATCGCCCGGGCGCTCGGCGGCGAGCCGCCGGACGGCTTCAACTACGAGCTCTTCCTCGACAAGGAGGGCAAGAAGATCTCCAAGTCGAAGGGCAACGGCCTCTCGATCGACGATTGGCTCGTCTACGGCACCGCCGACAGCCTCGCCCTATTCATGTACAACAAGCCGCGCGAGGCCAAGCGCCTGTTCGTTGAGATGATCCCGCGCCAGGTGGACGATTACCTGAACTTCCTCGAGAAGTTCCCCGGCCAGGAGCCGGCGCAGCAGCTCGGCAATCCGGTCTGGCACCTCCATGCCGGCCATCCGCCGGCGGCCGAAGCCGTGGGCAAGGGCGGCTCGCTGAATTTCGCCATGCTGCTCAACCTCGCGGCGGTGGCCAACACCGAGGATCCAGCGGTGCTATGGGGCTTCATCCGCCGCTACGACCCGGAGATCGGGCCGCGGACCCATCCGGTCCTCGACAAGCTGGTGGGGCACGCACTCGCCTATTTCCGCGATCTGGTCCGTCCGGCGAAAACCTACCGCGTTGCGACGGAGGAGGAGAGGGCGGCCCTCGCCGACCTGTCGCAGACGCTGGACGCCCATAAGGGCTCCACCGATCCGGAGGGGCTGCAGGCCATCGTCTACGAAGTCGGGCGCAGGCACTTCCCAGACCTGTCCGGCAAGGCCAAGAGCCCGGACGGCCGCCCCGGCGTGTCGCAGGCCTGGTTCACCACCATCTACAACGTGCTGTTCGGCGAGGCGCGGGGACCGCGCTTCGGCTCGTTCATCGCCCTCTACGGCGTGGCGGAAACGCAGGCGCTGATCGAGAAGGCCCTGTCCGGCGCGTTCGTGCCGGCCTCCTGACGCTCAGGGGGCCGGGTCTCGTCGCGGGATCGATGTCTCGCATTCCTGCCTATCACACCCTCATCCTGAGGTGCCGGAGCGGAACGGGGCCCTCGAAGGAGGCCCGCTTTTGCGGGAACTTCAGGATGAGGCCGCGACGGCGAGGTGCGGAGCCCTGACCCGCTCCTCGCGGCCCGGAGCCTTGAGCTCCTCATCCTATTCCGGCCGTCCGAGCTGCCGCAGGCTCAACGACCAGACCCGTTCCTGAAGGTCTCGGTCCCCGCCCGCCGCGGAGGTCGGGACGGAGCGGCATTTCGAGAAATACAGGCCGCTGACGCCCTCCACCTCCGGCGAGGTCGCCAGGTGCAGGGAGGTCGCCGCGCCGTCGGCGGGGTTGCTGAGGAAGGGTCGGATCAGCGACCAGCCGACGCCGAACCATCCCCCGGTGCCTGCGGCGAAGCCGCTGGCGATCACGCCCGGATGGAGGGAATTCACGGTGATTCCGGTTCCGGCAAGGCGCCGGGCGAGGGCGGCGGTGAACAGCACGTTGCCGAGCTTGGCTTGGGAATAGGCCTTGAGAGCCCCGTAACGACGCGCCCCGTCGATATCCCCGAGATCGATCCGGCCGCGCTTATGCGCCATCGAGGCGACGTTGACGATGCGGGCGGGCGCGCTCGCCTTCATCAGGTCGAGGAGCTCCAGGCTCAACTGCATGTAGGCGAGGTGATCGAGCGCCCAGGTGCGCTCCAGACCATCCACGGTGAGGTGCCGGGCATCGAAGATGGCGCCGGCATTGTTCACCAGCACGTCGAGGCGCGGATAGAGCGCGCGCACCTCGGCGGCGAGGCGCCTAACTTCCGCCTGCGACGAGAGATCGGCGAGGAACAAGTCGATCACGGAACCCGGCACCGCGTCGCGGATGCGGGACGCCGTCTCGTCGATACGACCGGCATCCCGGCCGACGATCCCGACACGGGCCCCCGCCCGGGCGAGGCCCAGGGCCGTCTCGCGGCCGATGCCCGAGGTGGCGCCGGTCACGAGACAGATCTTGCCGGGGATCGCCGGAGCGGGTGCGTTCATCGGTTCAGAAGATCATCTTCCCGGCGGCGACGGCGAGCACGACGATGATGATCGCGATCACGAGGAACACCCCGAACAGGATCCGCGACAGGGAGCGCGCGCCGGATGCGATGCCGGTGAAGCCGAGGCCGCCCGCCAGGAGCGAGATGACGAAACAGATGAGGGCCCATTTGAGGAGGGTCATACGCGCAAAACTCCAGCGTGCGGAACGACCGATAACCCTCCTGCCGGGTCAAGCGTTCCGCTCAAGCTTGCGCGACGACGCGGTGACGGGCGCGGCACCGGATTCGGCCTTCTCCAGGATGGTGGCGGCGAGCGCGTGATAGAGCCCTTCGCGGCAGATCAGTTTAGAGACCGCGTCGGCGATGAGGGCGGTGACCATGAGCGGGATCATCATCGCGTGATCCTGGGTCATCTCGGTGACGATGACGAAGGCGGTGATCGGTGCCTGCAGCGCGCCGGTGAGGTAGGCGGTCATGCCGATGAGCACGAGGGCGCCGATGGGCACGTCCGCGAAGAGGCCGTGCAGCCAGACGCCCATTCCCGCCCCGACGCTGAGGGAGGGGGCGAACAGGCCGCCGGGTATGCCGCTGATGGAGGAGAACACCGTCGCCAGGAATTTCAGCGGGGCGTAGGCCGGATGCCCGGTATCGGTGCCGTGGAGCATGGCGCGGGCCTCCTCGTAGCCGGTGCCGTAGACCGTGCCGCCGGAGGCGAGACCGCAGAGGGCGACGCCGAGCCCGCAGAGGGCACCGAACAGGATGGGATGGCGGCGTATAGCGCCCCCGACCCGGCCGGGCAGCCCCCTGGCGAAGAGGAGGGTGACGCGGCCGAACAGGCCGCCCGCGACACCCCCGAGCACGCCGAGGATCGCCACCGCGAGCCAGCCCGGGCCGAAGGGCAGGGCGGCCTTGGTGGTGCCGAAATAGGTGTAGTCGCCCTGGATCGCCAGCGCCGTCAGCCCGGCCGCGATCACGGTGGCGACGATGAGGCCGCTGGTCCGCGACTCGTAGGTCCGGCTCAGTTCCTCGATGCCGAAGACGATGCCGGCAATGGGCGTGTTGAAGGCGGCGGCGACCCCCGCCGCCCCGCCGGCGAGGATGACGCCCGGCAGACGTTCCGCATCGAGCCGGCCGACAGCGGCCATGATCGCGGCGCCGACCTGAACGGTCGGCCCCTCCCGCCCCGTCGAGGCGCCGCAGACGAGGCCCAGGGTCATGACCAGGATCTTGCCGAAGGCCGTCCTGAGGGAAACGAGGGCATTGCGGATCGCCGGATCGTCCGTATGGCGCGCCGCGATCACCTGGGGAATGCCGGACCCTTGCGAATTCGGGAACACCCGGAGGGAGAGCAGGATCGCGACGGCGAAACCCAGCGGCGTCAGCACCAGGGCGACGAGGGGGGAGGGCGAGACGATCCAGCGGAACACGACGTGCGCCCCATCCGCGAGCTTGGCCATCGCCACGGCGGCGAGCCCGACGCAGAGGCCTCCAAACAGGAACAGCAGACGCTGCCGCCACAGCGGCGCGGCAGCGGCGGCCGCACCGCGCAGGCGGTCCAGTCGCGTGCGCGGCGGAAAGGAAGGGGGAGCGGGGTCAAGCATGGTCGCCGGCCTGCGTAGAATTCGGACTCACGGCCACACGGGCGATCGGTCGTCGGATTGACGATACGCTCGTGAGCCGACCCCGTTTTTTTCGGGCTGTACTGCGCAGTCCCGAAAAGACGGAGAGGATCACGAGACGGTACGGCGCCCGTGCCGGCACGGGCTCGAAGCCCGAAGACACTCGCCAAGCAAGGCCCGCCACGCAAGGGCCGCCACGCAAGGCGCGTACCGGCCCTCAGCTCTTCTTGCGCGGTGTCTTTCCCGCCTTCTCCTCGGCTCGGCAGAGGTCGCCGACGGTCTCGAGATAGGCCTTGGCATCGAATTTCCTGAGCGAGTTCTCGCTCTGATAGCGGACCGTCCCGAAGATCGGACGGCGTGCCCAGGGGCGGTCGTGCAGGCCGTAGACCCAGGCGACGTTGGTGAAGGAATTGGCGTCGCGCCCGTCGAGGAAGTAGCGGTTGTTGAGGCGCAGGGTGCGTTTGAACCCTTCCTCCGCGCTCGGGGACCATTCGAGGATCTTCTTGCCCCAGTACATGCGCAGGTGGTTGTGCATGTAGCCGGTCACCCGCATCTCGGCCTGCGCCGCGTTCCAGTACTCGTCGTGGGTCTCGCCTGCGGCGAGCTGCGCCTCGGTATAGCGGTGCGGCCGCTCGTCGTCGGCGTGTTCGGCCAGGGCCTTTTGCGCCCAGTCCGGCACCGCGTGCTCGAAACTGTCGTAGCGCTCGGTGTAGTGGACATGGTTCATGGCGAGCTCCCGCCGCACCACGAGTTCCTCGAGATAGGAGGCCTTGTCCTCCGACGCGCCCGCCTTCGACGCCCGTACCGCCAGGGCGATCTCCACCGGCGAGATCTGCCCGAAATGCAGGTAGGGGCTCATATGCGAGGCGGCGCCGGCCTCGGGCCGGTTGCGGTCGTTGCCATAGGAGCCGAACGGCCCGGCCAGATAGGCCTTCAGGCGCCGGCGCGCCTCCGTCTCGCCGCCGGTAAAGCGCGTCACCGGGGCGACCTCGCGGTCGAGGCTCATCCCCGCCAGCACCGCCTCCGGGTCCGAGACGTCGATCTCGCTCTTCGGCAGGCCGCGCCCGGCCTTGTGCTTGACGGTCCTGGGCTTGAGGTCTTCCACGTACTCGTCGAGGAGCTTCAGGATCTTGGGACGCAGGGTCCGGGCTGCGTATTCGTGTTTGGGCGAAGCGGCCTCCACCGGCACCACCACGTCCCCCTCCACCTGGACGACGCGGGTCTTCACCGCCTCCACGATCTCTCGGTACCAGCGCTTCTGAATGGCGAGATAGCCGCGGTCGAGGACGAGGAGCGCCGCCTTGGCCGAGAGGTCGATGGCGATCTCGGCCGGGGACGCCTTGCGCATCACGAAATGGATGCCGCGTTCCTCCAGTCCCGCCTTCGCGTCGGCGAGCCCCTGCAGCAGGAAGGCGTAGTGGCGCGCATTGGCCTCGGGAAACCCGTTCGCGCCATCGAGCAGGCCGAAACACGCCACCACGGGGAGGCCGAGCCGGTTGCCCTCCTCGATGGCGAGTTCCAGGGCCGGGTTGAAATGGGCGCGGTTCGCCTGCTGCAGCAGATAGAGGACGTAGGAGCCGTCCGCATCCGATTCGGCGTCGTTCAGGTCCCGAAGTCGCTTCGCCTGTATCGCCATCGTGTGAAACCGCCCCTTTGCCGTCGAAGTTTGCTCTCCCGTCAGACGGGAATCGGAAATGAACGATCTCGTGATGCGAGGGCCAGGGAGGTGAAAGCATCAGAATTCGGGGCGACACGTCCAATGCAGACGCCATGCTTCCGAATGCGCTCGTCGCCTCACCTCCCATCAATAAGCAGGAAGACTGCGGCTGACCTTGCCCTGCGACATTTTCGTTACAGCGGGATTACGAAGTGTGCCGCCACACGAAAACAGATGGCTCCGTTGCACGAACGGCCTTGCATTTCCGTGTAGGACGCTCAGATTGTGCATTGCGGGAACGCGATGGCGTCGTGCTCCCGCTGCCCTTCTTGGGCGTTTCCTCCCTAGACTTCGGGCCGCTCTTCGGAGCGGCCTTTTTTCTGGCCGGAGCCACGCCGTGCCCATGAGCCACACCATGCTCATCCGCGGGCACGCGCCCGGATCATGAAATTGTCGTAGGTGTATTCCGCCACCTGAAACCAGAGATATTCCTCGTTTCTGAACGTCTTCATCGCCTCGTAGATGCGCTTGAAATCGGCGTTCTTGGCCGAGATCTCGGCATAGACGTCGTTGGCATGCTTCAGGGCCGTCTCCATGACGTCCTGGGGGAAAGGACGGAGCTGTGCGCCGGCGGCCACCAGGCGGCGCAGGGCGCGGGGGTTGCGCGCATCGTATTTCGCCAGAACCTCGGCATGGGCCTGCGCTGCGGCGGCCTGGAGGATGGCGCGATAGGCCTTCGGCAGGGCTTTCCACGCTTCGGCGCCGATCCAGAAATGCAGCATCGCGCTGCCCTCCCAGAACCCAGGGTAATGGTAGGTCGGCGCCACCTTCTGCAAACCGAGTTTCTCGTCGTCGTAGGGGCCGATCCACTCGGCCGCGTCGAGCGCCTTCGATTCGAGCCCGGCATAAATCTCCGGCCCCGGCATTCCCTGCGGCACGGCACCGAACTTCGCCAGAACCTGGCCGCCGAGTCCGCCGATGCGGATCTTCATGCCCTGGAGATCAGCGGCGCTCTTCACCTCGCGGCGGAACCAGCCACCCATCTGCGCGCCGGTATTGCCGCCGGGGAGGCTGACGAGCCCATGCTTGGCGAAGACCTCGGCGAACAGGTCGGCGGCTCCGCCCTGCAGCCACCACGCGTTCTGGCCGCGGGCATTGAGGCCGAAGGGCAGGGCGGTGGCCAGCGCGAAGGTCGGATCCTTCCCGCTGCCGAGAGTGGCCGGCGCATGCCCCATCTCCACCGTCGCCGCCGACACGGCATCGATCACGCCCTCGGCGGGCACAGGCTCTCCCGGCGAAAGCACCTGGATCTGGAAACGGCCGTCCGTCGCCTCCGCCACGAGGCGGGACAGGGTCTCGGGCGCGCCGAACAGGATGTCGAGGGATTTCGGGTAGTGGGGGGCCAGCCGCCAGCGGGTCTCGGGCATCGTCTCGGCTCGGGCCGCTCCCATCGACAGGGCGGCTGCACCGCCCAATCCGGCGGCGAGCAGGCTGCGGCGCGCAGGGTGTGAGGCCATGGAATCTCGCTTCACCGGTCTGTCGGTTCGTTCACGAACGAGGCAGGAGGCAAATCGATCCGATCATTCTCCCCGCGCACCATCCCTTCGGCCCTCGCCCGCCCGGCCGGGTCAGGGGGGAGGGGCATAGGTGAACGTGCCGTCCTTCCAGACATAGAGCACGTAGCCCTGCGCGGTGACATCGCCCTTTCCGTCGAATCCCACGGGACCGAGGACGAGGTCGAATCGCTCCGTATGGAGCGTGGCGGCGATGCGGCGCGCATCCGTGCTGCGGGCGAAGTTCCCTGCCTCCACCAGGGCCTGGAGGGCGGCGTAGCCATAGATCGTCGAGCCCTCCACATCGCCGCCCTCGGCCTTCAGCGCCTGGACCACGGCAGCCGCCTCCGGCTTGCGGCGCGGATCGAGATAGAAGGTCATGAGCACGCCGTTGCTGGCCGGTCCGGCCGCGGTGGCGAAATCCTGCGTGGCGATGGCGGAGGTGCCGAACCATTGCGGCCGGAAGCCCCGGTCCGCCGAGATGCGCACGAGGCGGCCCATCTCCTGGGCGTCGCCACCGTAATAAGCCACGGCGATGCCCGCATCCTTCAACCGGTCGGCGAGGGCGGCGTCGTCAGCGTCGCTGGCGACGAAGGCGGTCGCCAGGGCCTCGTTGATGCCGATCCGGTTGAGGTTGTCCTTCGTGGCGGCGGCCAGCGCCCGCGAACCGGGGCTCTGGTCGTTGAGGATCGCGATCTTCTTGTCGCGGAAGCGCTCGGCGAGCACGGTGGCGGAGAGCTTGGCCTGATCGTCGTCGCGCCCGCAGACCCGGAAGACGTTCGGCAAGCCGCGATCGGTGAGCTTGGCGGCGACGGAGGCGGCCGTGACCATGGTCATGCCATTGGCGGCATAGACTTCCGAGGCGGCGAGCGACGCGTTGGAACAGACATGGCCGACGACGAGGCGCACATCGCTCACCGCGTAATGCTTGGCCACCGCAACGGCCTTGTTGGAATCGCAGGCATCGTCCTGGACATCGAGCTGGATGGTCTGGCCGGCGAGGCCGCCCTTGGCGTTGGCGTCCCGCACCGCGGCCCGGACCCCGCGGAGGACCTGCTCGCCGACGGCGACATAGGCGCCCGATCGCGGCACCGCCACGCCGACCGTGACATCGGCTCGGGCGGAGGGAATAACGGAGAAAGCGGCTGAGACGACGACCAGGAGTCCGGAAGCGACCCTTCGCGGTGCGCCGGTCATCCGCCCCCGCAGGGCGCTGCGAACGACCCTGTTCGCCGGCCCGAAGCAGCGGGCCACCCGTCTCATCCTCATGTCGCCCCGCCCCAACGCCCGTCCGGCCCACTGAAAGACAAGCGAGCCCCGCGAGTGACCCCAGGGCACCCATGGCATCGCGGATGCCGTGCGGCAAGGCCAGCCAGAACGCAAGTCCCCCGGCCCGTCCGCCCAGCCCGGCGGCCCCGTCCCGATCCGCGACGATCGAGCCGGCTTCAGTCGAACGCGCCGCCGACGCGGACACCGGTCGTGATCGGCTGGGACGCGGCGGCGAAGACCGAGAGGACCTTCTTGATCTCGGTGAACGGCGCGTTCGAGACATAGATCATGTCGCGGTTGCGCATGCGGAACGCCTGGGTGAGGAACAGGCTGTTGGGGTCGCGCATGTCGACGCGGTAGACCACGGGCACCAGCGGCGTGCCGAGGAGCGGACTGCCGGGTTTGAGGCGCCGCACAACCGCCGCCGGCTCGAAGCGGAAGATGAAGGTCCCAGTCGGGTCGGCATCGACGTCGCGCTGACCGCGCGCCTTGGCCAGCGCCTGCGCCAGGGTGATGCCCTCGGCCTGGAACGGAATCTCCGTGGCCTGCCCCAAGGCGCCGACCGCGAGGAAGGTCTGCGGATCGCGCACCAGGGTGAGGTTGTCGTTGGGGCGCAGGTAGATGTTCTCTTTGGGGTTCGACACCACGGTCGTCAGTGGCACCGTCGCCGTCGTACCGCCCCGCGACAGGCGCACGAAGGTCTCGTTGACGGGCGTCTTCACCCCGCCGGCGGTGGCGATGACGTCGAGGATGCGATCGCCCTGGGTGCCGAGCGGGACGCGGGCACCGCCGACGGATTCACCCCCGACCGTCACCGATTGCGAGACCGCACGGGTCACGGTGACGATGACCTGGGGCTGGATCGCCTTGCCGGCGAGCTCGGTCTCGATCAGCGCCTGGACGTCCTGCGTCCGCCGCCCGGCCACCTGGATCCGGCCGGCATAGGGCACCGAGATGGCGCCATCGCGCGAGACGACCTGCTCGGGCAGCTGCGCCGCCTTGGACCCGGCGGAGAACGAATTCACGGTGAGCGGACCGGAGAACAGGCCGCCCGAACCCGCCTCGAACACCGAGACGGAGACGGCGTCCCCGACGCCGATCACGGATTCGGCCGGTGCGCGACGGTCGCCGAAGGATGCGAACAGGCTATCGAGGGAGCGCCCGCGCAGGGCCTCGACCACGGCGGCATTCATGTCGATGAGTTCGTAGCGGGCGAAGGTCCCTTCGCTCGTCGCCTGATCCGCACCGTCCACCACGGCCGTGGTCGACGGGCCGGCGGCGGGCAGGAAGGCGCCACATCCCGACACCGAAAGCGTGGTGATAAGGACGATAGGCAGAGTGCGCATGCAGTTTCGCCTGTCGGTTTCTCTCATCCGCTGCCTAAACCAAAGCCTTGTCACTGTCCGTGGCGGCCCGGTCACAGTGCCGTCCCGTCGGGATGCACGCAGCGGATCGTCCCCGCTACCCACATGCGGACCGTCCGGACCTGCCGTCGCGGCTTCGGGATGGAGGAGGTACATGGCTACTTGGCCGCATCCGCATCGTCTCGCTGCCGAAAGCGCTCGACGATGAAGGGATCACCATGCGAATTTCCCGGGATCACGAGCAGGGGGCACCTGCGCGGACAGCCGAGCAGGATGCCTTTGTCTGACACGATTCCCGACCGCCCTCCCGGCACATCCGCCGAGCGGCCCCGCGATGCCGGCTCCCGGGGCCCCGTACGGCGGCGGCACGTCTTCTATGTCCCGGGCTACGACCCGGAGGGGCGCACCCGCTACCGCATGCTGTTCGTCCGCGAGCTGACGCTCCATGCCAAGAGATTCGGTGAGCCCAAGCGCCGCCCCGGACGCGCGGTCATGGGCGCGGACGGCCTCTCCCAGCGCTGGACCGTGGCCGCCGAACCCGCAGTCGGCGGAGCGGAGACGAGCTACGACGTACTGCTCTGGGACGACCTCGTGCTTAAGGATTTCGCCCGCTGGCGCATCGTCAGCGTCCTGCTGCTGTTCCTCGGCAGCCTCCAGGCCGTCGTCTCCGGCATGATGGTGAAGTTCTACCGGCTGAACTGGAAATACGGCAACGTCATCCTCTATCCGCTCGTCCTGATCCTCCTCCTCACCCTCGTGAGCGGCCTCATCGCGCATCAGATCCATGCTCACCTGGGCGATGGGTTCGGACACAGCCTGAACTGGCCGGCCTGGGTGACGGTGCCGCTGGGACTCGCGGCCGGCATCGCCTGGATCAAGTCCCTCGACGTCCTGCTGGAACGCGCGTTCTTTTGGCAGTTGCTCAACGACTGGGTCTTCAACTGGCAGCACGGCCAGGGCTGGCGGCGCGACTACGAAACCCGCGTCGACGCCTTCGCCACCCTGGTGGTGGAGCGACTCGCGGCGTTCCGGGCGGAGGGTGTCGAGCTCGACGAGGTGCTGATCCTCGGCCATTCCACGGGCGCGCTCACGGCGGTGGAAATCGCCGCCCGCGTGCTCGCCGCCGATCCTGTGATCGGTACGGGAACGACGGCGTTCTCCCTGCTGACCCTCGGCTCGGGCCTGCCCATCGTCGCCCTGCAGAACGGGGCGCGCCGGGTGCACACGGACATCGCCAGCCTCGTCGTCTCGGACCGGATCGTCTGGGTCGATTATTTTGCCCCGCAGGACTGGATGAACTTCCCGGATTTCGATCCGGTGGAGCGCCTGCCCCTCGATCTCGGCGGCCGAGCCCCGCGCAACCCGCTGGTGCGCTCGGCCAAGTTCCGTGAGATCATCGACCCGGAGACCTACCTCAAGGTGCGATGGCGGCCGTTCCGGATGCATTTCCAGTTTCTCTTCGCCAACGATCGTCGCGGCGAGTACGATTTCTTCGCCGTGGCGCTCGGCCCGCAGCGCCTGCGGGACCGGGTGACCGGCCCCCGGATCGACACGGGCGCGGCGACCAAGCCTTGAGCACGGAACTGAAGACGGGCCTGCCCCGAATCATCATCGTGATGGGCGTCTCGGGCTCGGGCAAGAGCACGGTCGCCAGCCTGCTGGCCGAGCGCCTCGGGTGGGATTTCGTGGATGGAGACGCCTTCCACAGCCCGGACCACGTGGCCAGGATGCGGGCCGGCCACGCCCTCGACGATGCCGACCGCGCCCCCTGGCTGGCGGCGATGGCGGCCTGGATCGGCACCCGGCTGGAGACCGACCTGTCGGGCATTCTCGCCTGCTCGGCCCTCAAGCGGGTCTACCGCGATACGCTCATCCAGGGCCGCGCGGGCATCCGCATCGTCTATCTCGACGGCGACCGCGACCTGATCGCGGCGCGCATCGCCCACCGGACCGGCCACTTCATGCCGGCCGCCCTCCTCGACAGCCAGTTCGCCACCCTCGAACCGCCCCGCCCGGAGGAGGGCGCGCTGGCGGTGCCGATCCTCGGCAGCGCGGAGGCGATCGTGGCAACGATCCTGGCCGAACTGGGTTTGCCCCCCGACGATTGAGACGGCGCGGGACACAGCATGAAGTCGGGCCACCCCTCCGGCGATCGGCAGATCGCCTTCGTGATCTCCGATGTCGACGGAACCCTCGTCACCTCCGACAAGACCCTGACACCGCGCAGCCGGGACGCGGTCCGGCGCCTCGACGCGGCCGGCATCGGCTTCACCATCGCCTCCGCACGACCGCCGATGGGACTCACGTCGCTGATCGCCGAACTCGGCCTGCGCCACCCGGTCGGGGCCTTCAACGGCAGCACCCTGGTCGACCCCGATGGCACCGTCATCGCCGAGCATCTCATCCCGGAGGAGACGGCCCGCGAGGCGGTGCGGCTCTTCGGCGGACTCGGTCTCGACGTGTGGGTGTTCGCGCGGGGGCGATGGAACCTGCGCGATCCTCACGGTCCCTATACCGATCTCGAACGCCGGACCCTGCAGGCCGAGCCCACCTGCGTGGAGGATCTCGGTCCGCTCCTCTCCGTCGCGTCCAAGATCGTCGGCGTCAGCGCCGATACCGGTCATCTGGCCGAATGCGAGAGCCGGGTCGCCGAGGCACTGGGGAACGGTGCCGACGTGCATCGTTCGCAGGCCTACTATCTCGACGTGACGCCGCACGGGCGCGGCAAGGGGACATTCGTCGACGAGATCGCCCGCCGCCTCGGTGTCCCCCACGCACGGATCGCGACCCTGGGGGACGCCGCCAACGACGTGGCTATGTTCGCGCGCAGCGGGTTTTCGGTGGCCATGGGCAACGCGACGGAGGCCGTGAAACGGGCCGCTTCGGCGGTGACGGCGGGAAACGACGAGGACGGGTTCGCAAAAGCGGTGGACGAATTTCTCTTGACGCGCTGACGCGCCCACGTCGCCCCAGGCCGCCCGGCACGAGCCAGCCCTTTGGCGTTGCTCGCAGAATCGCCGGCCGAGGCGACAGCGAAGAGAGAGCGCCTGTGCCATGTGCGCCACAGCACAGAGAGAAACGGCTCCGCTTCCCCGCAATCATGGCGACGGAGCCGCCTTCCGGCCTCAATTGGCCCCGACCCTGGCCGTCAGATCAAGAACGACGCCACCGGGTCTCCGAATGAATCAGCGCCTCCTGCTCCTCGCCGTGGTTGCGGCCGTTCTGCCCGGCCCGGTTCTCGGCCAGGGCACTGCGGCCCGCGACAACATCGATGCGCTGATCGAGGAGCAGGCGAAGGCAAACGGCGTCCCGGCGAGCTTCGTGCACCAGGTCGTCAAGCGCGAGAGCAACTACAATCCCAATGCGCGGGGCGGCAGCGCCCTTGGTCTGATGCAGATCAAGCACGCCACGGCGCGCGGCCTGGGTTATCGTGGCGACGCGGCCGGCCTTTACGATCCGAAGATCAACCTGCGGTACGGGATCGCCTACCTCGCCGGTGCCTATCGCACCGCAAGAGGCAATATTCACCAAGCCTATACCTACTACAATCGTGGCTATTACTATGCGGGCAAGCGCCAGGGCACCCTGGTCGCCGGCATCGAGGAGACCACAACCGCCTCGCCGCAATCGGGTGTCGCCTTCGGCGACGTGTTCACCCGTGGCTTCGATGGACAGCGCAAAGCGCAGCCCGATGCAAACGTCATCGCCGCCGGCACGGCCCTCGCTTACGCTCCGAGCCTGACCGCTACCCCCATGCCGACCGAACTGGTGGAAGTCCCGCTACCGCCGCGTCGCCCGGCCGCCTTGTCCGGTCTCGCACCCGCCGTCGCGGAGATCGGTCCGGCCCATGCGCCGGCCATCACCCCCCAGGCCACGGCGCTCGCCGCACTGTCCGTGGATCCGGCTGCGCCCCGGACGGCTGCAGGGGCGGCCTCCGGCGAGATGACTCAGACGGAAACGGTCGAGGTCCCACTGCCTCCGCGTCGCCCCTCCGCCGTGGTCCTCGCCGCGGTAGGACGACCGATCGTGGCCAGGAAAGCGCCGACGCCCGGCACCATCATGGAAGCCTCGGCGCTCCCACCGAGCCAGTAGGTCTCCCAAGGCCGTCGGTACCGGACGCGCCTCCTCACCTGGTCGGCGGTCCTCGCTTCCTGACTTAAGCGTTATGTCCCCGCCGGGGACGAAGGGGTATCGCGTCTGAAATCAACCCGCACAGACCCTCCCTCGGTCATGCTGATTGCGTCAGAGACAACAAATGTCTCTCTTGCGTATGAGCGACGCCGACATCACATGGTGCAGCGCGGCATTCAGCGACCACGGCTTGCAAGATCGGGCTTCCAACCCGGGGCGTGAAGTGCAAGTCTTGGACATCGAGGCCAACGCTGGCGACGGTGAAGCCTAGGCGCGAGCCTGATCTTGGTCGAACGACCACCGAACGAAGGATCGCGATCGGCGCTCGGGAGCCTGCCGCAATCGATCTCGCCGGCACGAATTCGTGCCGGGTCCGGATCGCCCGGCGGGATATGGTGAGGTCATCAGCCTCCGGGACGGTCAGGTCCGGGACGCGAACACGGAAGACGGACGACGGCATGGCCGGCGCGGCTGAACAAGAATCGATTTTCCTGGCCGAACTCGGTCGGCGTGTCAGGCATGCGCGGACGGTGCGAGGCCTTTCGCGAAAACTCCTCTCCCAGACCTCGGGTCTGTCGGAACGCTACATCGCCCAGCTCGAGAGCGGGCAGGGCAACGTGTCGATCATCCTGCTGCGCCGCGTGGCGGATGCGATGGGCGTGCGGCTCGACGACATGATCACCGTGCAGGACACCCCGCCGGACTGGCACGTGATCCGCGACCTCCTCGCTTCGGCATCGGCGGAACAGATCACCCTGGCGAAGGGCATCCTGTCCGGCCATGCCACGTCCAGCGGTGACACCCCTATGCCGCGGGTGGCCCTGGTCGGCCTGCGTGGAGCCGGCAAATCGACCCTGGGTCGCCGGGTGGCCGAGCGCCTGGGCTGGACCTTCATCGAGCTCAACACCGAGATCGAGCGCGAGAACGCGCTCTCCGTGAAAGAGATCTTCGCGATCTACGGCCAGGAGGGGTATCGCCGCCTCGAACAGGCCGCCCTGCGCCGGCTGACCGAACATCCCGGCCCGATGATCCTGGCCACGAGCGGCGGCATTGTCGCCGAGCCCCTGACCTACGACCTCCTCCTCCAGGCCTTTTTCACGGTGTGGCTCCGCGCCAAGCCCGAGGAGCACATGCAGCGCGTGCGCGACCAGGGAAAACTCGCCACTACGGGCGACCATGCCTCCGCCATGCAGGAGCTGCGTGCCGTGCTGCTCAGCCGCGAGCCGCTCTATGCCCGCGCCCCGGCGGTGGTGGACACGTCCGACGTCCCTCTCGAAGAGATGATCGACCGGCTCGCCGCCGTGATCGATGCGCGTTTCGGATCGGCGGATTACCGGCGCAGTGCCTAACGGGCCATCGTTACGGGAAGATGCCCCTTGATACCGGGGATGCCTTTCCCCACGCTATGGACAGGGCGCGAGGGAACGGAGTGCTCCGTCCGCCCTTGACCTCGGGGAGAGTGTTCTCCCCTATCGGTTCCCGGCTAGGCCCGTCCGGACCCGGACGAGGCGATCCAGCCGTCCGGGCCGCGCCGCCCGCCATAGATATTCTGCATCGCGGAGGAGTCCATGTCCGCCAGCCCACTTTCGAATCCCGCGATCGGACACGAAGCCATCGCCGGGACCGTCGATCCGGTCTGGTCGCGCCTGCGCGGCGAGGCCGAGGCCGTGGTCCGCGAGGAACCGCAACTCGCCTCGTTCATCGTCGCGACCATCCTCAACCAGGCGACGCTCGAAGCGGCGGTGTCCCACCGCGTCGCCGCGCGCCTCGGCCATCCGTCGCTGCCGACGGAACTCGTGGCGCATGGCTTTCATGAGGCCATCGCCGCCGACCCGCGCATCGGCGACAGCTTCCGCGCCGATATCGGGGCGGTGTTGGATCGCGACCCCGCGGCGGCAAGGGCTATCGAACCCGTCCTGTACTTCAAAGGCTTCCACGCCATCCAGGCGCATCGGCTGGCGCATTGGTACTGGACCAGCGGTCGGCGCGACCTCGCGCTCTACCTCCAGAGTCGCTCGTCCGAGGTCTTCCAGACCGACATCCATCCGGCCGCTCGCATCGGGCGGGGCATCTTCCTCGACCACGCCACCGGCGTCGTCGTCGGCTCCACCGCCGTGATCGAGGACGACGTGTCCATCCTGCACGCCGTGACCCTCGGCGGCACCGGCAAGCAGGGCAGCGACCGCCACCCGAAGATCCGCCGCGGCGTCATGATCGGTGCCGGCGCCAAGATCCTGGGCAATATCGAGGTCGGCGAATATGCCCGCGTCGCCGCCGGCTCCGTGGTCCTGCGCCCGGTGCCCGCCCACACCACCGTGGTGGGCGTGCCCGCCCGCGTGGTCGGCACCGCCGGCTGCGCCGAGCCGGCGCGCGCCATGGACCAGTTCGTCAATATCGACCAGTTCATCCACATGGCCGACGGCATCTGAACCCGCCCGCCCGCGCTTGCCCATAACGAAGCGGCGTGGCAAGCGGTGCCCATCCGGGGGTACCCGATCGCTCGAAGCGAGTCCGGCCTCCACTGACCACCGATGAATCAAGAGGCGAACGCGTGAACAAGACCGACATCACGAAGGTCCAGGACTATATGCGCCGGACCTTCGCCAACACGAACATCCGTCTCGTCGCCCGGCCCAAGAAGGACGATTCCGCCGAGGTCTATATCGGCGAGGAGTTCCTCGGTGTGGTCTCCGTTGACGACGAGGATGGTGATCGGTCGTTCAACTTCGCCATGGCTATCCTCGACATCGATCTCGAAGACTGAAGCGCCTAAGGGCAGTCTGCCTCGCATCCCGCATCGCGCGCTGACTGAAGCCGCGATCCGCGCGACGCCCGGATGCACGTAGTTCTCCCTGTGCGTCGGCTCATCCCGACGCCGGGACATCCTTAACAACTCGTAAACGCTCTGGCAGAGTGCATGCTCAATCCGTCCTCAAGGGTCGAGCGCGTCATGGATATCAGCCCCTCCGCCATCGAGTCGATCCGAACCCTGTGCGTCGGTCTCGCCCTGTCTGGCCTCCTCGCCAGCGCCTTCGAACTGGTCTCCGACCGCCGCGCGAGTTTCAGCCTGCTGGAACGCGGCGGTGTCGGGGCGGTGGCGGCCCTGCCGATCCTCGCCTTCGGCGCGCCCTTCATCATCCTGCGCAACACCGTGCGCGGCCGCCGGATCGAGCGCCGTCCGATTCCCTTCGTCATGATCGCCACGATCATCGCCTGCGGCTGGAGCTTGCTGTCGGGCCGCGTCGCCCTCGATCTCGCCCAGATGATCACCGGCTGAGCGGAACGAGCCGCAGCTGCGGCTCGATGACGTACGGGCCATCGACCGCCTCGCGCACGACCTGTCCTCGGCCGGGACCGGAGGAGAGGAATCGATACCCCCTCTTTCAGCGGTTGGCCGTGGCCACCGGCGAGGCGACGCCGTTGAGCGAGACCCAGGCCATGCTGTCCTGGCCTTCGCGCTTGACGTAGGTGTAGCCGGTGCGCGGCGCCGACAGGATCGCGGTGGTCTTGTTGTCGAGGATGAGGTCGCCCTTGTCGGTGCGGACCATCAGAACGGCATGGCCTTCGCCGATATCGTCGATGACCACGGTCATCCGCAGGGCGCGGCGGGGGAGGCCCCGCTCCACCAGCATCCGGCGTTTCAGGAGCTGAAAATCCTCGCAGTCGCCGAATCCGTCATCGGGAAAGTCCCACCGGTCGACGACGCCCCAATGGGCCATGTCGGTGATCGGATGGATGCGCGCGTTGACGCGGCGGTTGACGCTGGTGAGCGTCCGCCAGATCGCCGGATTGAGGGCGATGATGGCGGGCTGCGACGTATCGACGACGCATTCGGCGGGGTATCTGGCACAGAACCCGTTCCAGGCCGCCACCGGCCGGGCGCCCCCATTCTCGTTGACGGCCGGCGCATCGGGGAGAGCGGCCACCGGGCGCGCTTGCGTCACGGCCCCTCCGAGGAGGAGGATGGAGCCCACCAGGGACAGCTTGGCCGCACGGCCAAGGCCTCGCCAGGATAGCCTGCTCGCCGAGACGCTCGCGCCATCGACGCCTCGCAGAACCGCGTGCCGCATTCCGGTCGCCCTGCCATTCGTTGCCGAAGGCAAGAAACTGGCACGGCGAGGGCCGGGGCTCAATCCAAAAATTAAACGCGAATTAACTTCCCACGCGGCCATGGGTTCCATGGCAGAGACGTGATGTTTTCGGGCAACCCGCGAGAATCCGCTTCAGCGGTTCGCAGTGGTCACCGGGGAGGTGACACCGCCAAGCGAAACCCAGGCCACCGAATCCTGGCTCTCGCGCTTGATGAAGACGTAGCCGGTCCGATACCAGGGCACGATCTCGCTGGTCTTGTTGTCGAGGATGAACTCGCCCCGGTCGGTGAGGAGCGTCAGCACGGCGTGGCCCTCGCCCTTCTCGTCGATGACCACGGTCATCCGCATGGCGCGGCGGGAGAGCCCCGCATCGGCGAGACGCTTGCGCTTGAGGAGCTGGAAATCCTCGCAATCTCCCTTTCCGTCCTCGGCGAGGTCCCAGCGGTCGGCTTCGCCCCAATGCTCCATGTCGGTGACGGCGCGGAGGCCCGTATTCACCCGGCGGTTGACCGAGACGATCAGGCTCCAGGTGGCGGGGGTCAGGGCGATCCGCGGCGGCTCGTTCGCGTCGATGGCGCATTCGGCCGGGTAGCGCTGGCAGAACGAGACCCAGCCGACGATGGGGCGAGCGGCGCCGAGAACGTCGGCGGATTGGGACGGCGAGGGCAGGGCGGCCATGGTCTGGGCCTGCGAGGCCCCGACGCCGAACATCGCTAAGGCCGCGAGAATCCCAACCAAGAGTGACTTCGTCCGTGACATCGCGACCACCTCGTCCAACGAGGACCACGATGCCGCCACGCTTCCTGACCTGTGCTGAAACAGATAAGCGCAATTTTATCGATCCGGTCTCGAAGCGGGGCCGCTGGCGGACAGAGCCAACCGGCGGCTGAATCGACGACTCGCATTGGCGCGACTGAGATCAGGAATCCGTAACCATGACGGCGCGGGACGGGCGGCGGGACGAGCGATGACGACTCGTGTGACCCGGCTCGAAGCGGAGATCGGGCGATCCAGCCGTGCCGCGTTAAGCGTCGGAGGAGCGATCGATCCCGGTGATCGACGCCTCGACCGAGAGCGGATCGGCGATGCGAGCCGACAGAGGGGGGACTTCCGCCGCCGCGCTCATCCCCGCCCGGCAACGGCGACTTCGAAGGATGGCATGTCGCAGAGCCCCGGACGAGCGCCCGGCGCCGGCAGGCCTCGAAGCGACGATGGCAATCTCCCGCCCGGTTCGGGGCGGGACGCCGATGTCAGAGCGTCAATCCCTCATGGAACAGGTCCGGCGAGATCGGGAGCATGAAGCCCACGCCGATGCCGCCCTCGAAGTAGCGCACCACCCGCCCCGGCGTGCGCCCGACCATGAGGCTCGTTCCGATCGGCGGATGCGCCTGGGTCGAAAGGGCGACGCCGGACATGGACACGTCGATGATGCGGGCTGCGACCTCGCGCCCGTTCTCGAGCCTCAGGAGCACGCCCGTCTCCTGTGGCGTGAGGCGTTCGTGGTTGCGCCCCTCGGGCAGGCCGAGGGCCTCGCGATTGGATATCCAGGTGAGCTGGGACGCGATCTTGTCGCGCTTGCGCTGAGTCGCGTTCAGGCGAACCGCCATGCCACCGCTGGGGAACCGGGCGATCACCCCCTCGATGCGCCCGATACTCTCGAGATACAGCACGACGCGCTCGTCGAGCTCCCCGAGGACCGCGCAGGTCAGGCGGACTCCGCCCGGTGACATGTCCACGGTCTGGCAGGGGTATTCGCGGCGGTCGGCCAGCATGTAGCGGCCGAGGAGGGCGACCTTGACCCGTTGATGACGGCGCAGATCCGCCGGCCGCACCAGGCGGACCGGCGTCGTTTCGGCGGGCGCGAAAGCCTCGATCATCGCGAAATCCGCACTCGGGTTAGATCGTCGTCAGCACAACCCTACAGGGCAGCTGGTTACGAAAATCTTTGCCGAAGACAGATGAGTGTCGCGATTGGTCCAGTAAAGCGCCGATCAGGCCCGCCCACCGGGATGCACCATGAGATGGCCGCGCCGCACCGGGACACTGTCATTGGCGGGCTCGGGCAGGTTCCTGAGGCTGGAGGCCGCATCGTTCCTGGCGAGATCGATGACGTCGTAGGTCGGGTCGAGGACGCGAAGCGAGATGGATTCCAGCCGCGTCACGGGCCGAAGGCCCAGCCATTGCGGAACGACCTTCGGGCTGAGCGCCCCAAGCAGGCGGACCTGGGTCTGCCCGCGGTGGCGCAGGGGAAGGAGCAGGAGTTCGAGGTCGATCTGTTCGTCCCTCTGCGTCATCCCGCGCAGACCCGCGACGATCCCCACCGTATCGACCGCCACCGTCTCCACGAGGCGCCAGGGATCGGCCTGTCCCGCGCCCCAGATGTCGCCGAAGGCGCTGCCGCGCAATTCGCGCCCGAACAGGGCGCAGACGCGGGTTCCCGCGAGCCGGACAGTCGCCGCGGACTGCGCCATGTCGAGCTCAAGGATGAGGCTCTCGGACAAGAGATTGCGGATCTCGCCGGGCTCGATCTCGCTCCTCTCGGGCGCGGCCCGTGTCCCACGAAGCCGGTCCCAGTAATGGTAGAGCATACGGCTGGTCGGATGCTTCATGGTGTCCCGTCGTGGCACGGTCCCGGGGGGACCTGTTCGAATTCGACCCGATCCACAGGGCGCTGGACACAGCGTGCGGTTCGGTTAACAAGCCTGCCGCATACCTTATGCCCGTCCAACGCCGCGCGCTCGCTTAAGCTTTGATTAGGGTTAACGCGGCCGAGGCACGAAAAGGCGGGGGGCAATCCGGGGCGATGTCGCTCATCGCCGGGAGAGCGTCCTTCGAAGGGATGACCCTTCGGCTAGATCGCGCACCGCTCCCCTGAATTTGCATGGCTATGGGGCTTGCGGCGGCGGCATCCGCGCCGACATGGTGGCGCCATGGATGCCATGCCCGACCTGCCGCGCCAAAGCCGCGTCCCCGTCTTCAACATGCCCGGCGTGGTGACGGCCTCGATCGCCCTCCTGCTCGGCCTCCATGCCCTGCGCGACTTCGTCCTGCCGGACGAATGGGACATCACGCTCCTCCTCAATCTCGCCCTGATCCCGGGCCGTTGGCTCGTCTCGGTGGATCCGGACCGGGCCGCGGCGATCCTGTCGGCCGCCTCCTCGGCAACGGGCGACACGGATGTGGTCCAGGCCCGCGCGGCCTTTGCCCAGTACGTTGTGGCGAACCCTTCGGCCAGCCTCTGGACCTTTGCCACCTATGCCCTGCTGCACGGCTCCTGGACGCATGTCATCTTCAACGTGGTCTGGCTCGCCGCCTTCGGCTCCCCCGTGGCGCGGCGCTGCGGCCCCTGGCGCTATGGAATCCTCGGACTCATCGGCGCGGTGGCGGGAGGCGTCCTGCACGTGGCGATCGACCCGTTGAGCACGGCCCCCCTGATCGGCGCTTCGGCCGGTGTCTCGGCACTGATGGCCGCCGCCGCGCGCTTCGTGTTCCAACCACCCCCGGCCTTCCATGCCGGCCCACCCTGGCAGCGCGCCGTGCAGCCGCCGCTCCAGACCATTCCCGAACTCCTGCGCAACCGTACCGCTGTGGTGTTCCTCGGCATCTGGCTCGTCACCAACTTCGTGTTCGGGATCATCTCACTGCCGCTGGGCGCGGAATCCTCGACCGTGGCCTGGGACGCCCATCTGGGCGGGTTCCTGGCAGGATTTTTCCTCTTTCCGATTTTTGACCGCATAGGAAGCGCAAAAGCGTAATTTTTCCGCACGTTTCGGCACCGGAAGGCCCGTCCCGTGGGTTGTCACGTCCGACATGACGTCACACAATTCCGTGATGCGCCGGGATCAACCCGGCCCGCGAGACAGCCCCAGGGAGATCATGGCCATGACCGTCGCACGCATCCTTTCCGAAAAGGGCCGCTCCGTCGTCACTGTGGAGCCGAACCGGACCCTGGACGACGCCATCCATCTCCTCGCCGAGAAGCGGATCGGCGCCATCGTCGTGAGCAACGACGAGGGAGCCGTCCTCGGCATCCTGTCGGAGCGGGACATCATTCGGGCCCTGTCCCGCCAGGGAGCGGGGGCCTTCGATGCACCGATTTCCCAACACATGACGGTGGCGGTCACAACCTGCACGCGCTCCAGCACCGTCGAGGACGTCATGCAGCTGATGACCGACGGGCGCTTCCGCCACGTTCCGGTGGTCGAGGACGGGCGCCTCGCCGGCCTCGTCTCCATCGGTGACGTGGTCAAGCGCCGGATCGCCGCCGTGGAGGCGGAGCATCAGGCCATGCGCGACTATATCACCATGGCCTGACGAGGCCCCGAACGCGCATCGGGCATCTCTCGCCCGAAGCGGACGGGTTCCGGCGAGGTCAGACCCGCTCGGCCGCCAGGGCAACGAGTTCCTTGATGCGCGGCAGGGCGGTCTTGGCCGCCTCCCGCCCGAGGCGGATCGCCTCTTCGGCGCGGTGGAATTCGAACAATCCCATCTCCGCAAGACGCGGGGACAGCATCAGATCCGGCGGGTCCCGCTCCAGCCTCGCCCGCGAGATCCTGTCCTGGGTGATGTTGAACGCATCGAACATCACCCGCCCCATGCCGGGGGGGCCGGGCTCGCGGGGTGGGGCAGGGCGTAGCCCCGGCCCACGCCGACCGGTGCCGCGCATGCGGTTCAGCAGGCTCCATCCCCGGCGCGACGTGGTGAGGGGCAGGGCCGGCGCAACGACCCCGTCGCCGTCCGGCCCGATCACCAGGCCGGGCTCGGTCCGCGGATCGCCGTTGAGGTTCACGCAGATCACCAGTTCGGCCCCGAGCTCCCGCGCAAGCTTGACCGGCACGGGATTCACCAGCGTCCCGTCCATCATCAGCCGTCCGTCCAGGCGCACCGGCGGAAACAGGCCGGGGAGGGCGTAGGAGGCCCGGATCGCCTCCACCAGGGAGCCACGGGTCAGCCAGATCTCGTCGCCGGAGCCCAGATCCGTCGCAACGCTGGCGAACCGGATCGGCAGGTTCTCCACCCGCCGCGTGCCGAGGTCGCCTTCGAGACGGCGCTTCAATCGCTCACCCGCGATGAGGCCGGACCCCAGGCGCAGGTCGAGGAGCCCCATGACCCGCCGCTTCGTCAGCGACAGGGCGAAATCCTTGAGCAGGTCGAGCTTGCCCGCAGCGTAGCAGCCGCCGACCACGGCACCGATGGAGCAGCCGGCCACCATGTCGGGGTGGATGCCGGCCTCTTCCAGCACTTCGATAACGCCGATATGCGCCCAGCCCCGCGCGGAGCCGCCGCCCAGGGCGAGGCCGATTCGCGGTCGTGGAGGCGGCTGTTCGGCTACGGGCTCGACATTGCCCCGTGGAAAGACCGGCTTTTGCGACAGGGTGGACAGCATGCCCTGGCGGTAGAGGGCGACCCCGCGAAAGGACAGCCCATCCCAGGTCACGGCCCGGCGGGTCCGAGCAGGGCCTCGCCGGATAGCGGATCCAGGGAGACAGCGCGGTAGAAGCAGGAGCGGCGCCCAGTATGGCAACATCCGCCATCGCCCCCGACCTCCACGGAGATCAGGAGCGCATCCTGGTCGCAATCGACCCGCATCTCGACGACGCGCTGGGTCTGCCCACTGGTGGCGCCCTTGTGCCAGAGCTCCCCGCGCGAGCGCGACCAGTACCAGGCCTCGCCGGTCTCGAGGGTGAGACGGAGGGATTCGGCGTTCATATGGGCGAGCATCAGGACCCGCCCGTCATGGGCGTCGACGGCGATGCAGGCCACGAGCCCGTTGGCATCGAAACGCGGGGTGAGCCGCGTCCCTTCCTCGACGTCCTTGCGCGGGCCGGGCGAAGGAAATCCACCGGCCGGGGCGGAGGCTGGGCTCACCGTCATTGCCGGGAAGCCCGCGTCAGTTCTTGCTGTTGCGGACGAGGGTGAGGAACCGGACCTGCTCGTTGGCATCGTCCTTGAACGCACCGCGAAATTGCGTGGTCAGGGTGGAGACGCCGGCCTTCTGCACTCCGCGCATGGCCATGCAGAGATGCTCGGCCTCCACCATCACGGCGATGCCGCGCGGCTTGAGGATGCTCTCGATGACGTCGGCGATCTGGGCCGTCATGGTCTCCTGCGTCTGCAGGCGGCGGGCGAAGGTATCGACCACGCGGGCGAGCTTCGACAGGCCGACCACGCCCTTGGTCGGGTAATAGGCGATGTGAGCGAGGCCCATGAACGGCACCATGTGGTGCTCGCAATGGGAGTAGAACGGGATGTCGCGCACGAGCACGATGTCGGAATAGCCCTCCACCTCCTCGAACACGCGCTCGAGCAGGGCGTCGGCATCCTGCTCGTAGCCGCCGAAGAGCTGGCCATAGGCCTTCGCCACACGGGCGGGCGTGTCCTTCAGGCCTTCGCGGTTCGGGTCGTCGCCGGCCCAGCGCAACAGGGTCCGCACGGCGGCTTCGGCCTCCTCCCGGCTCGGGCGGCCGGTGGCCACGGCATCGGGCACGCGCTTGGCGGAAGCGGGCAGGGGAGCGACCTCGGCGGGAACCTCCACGGGGCGGGAATTGTCGTTGCGCATCCCGTTCAGGGGCGCGGGCGCGGCCGTGGCAGTCGGGTCCATTCCCTGATGATCCGTCTCGGTCAGCCGGTAGGAGAGGGATTTGAGCGCGGCATCCATGGCATCTCCCGCCCGAGCGACCCGGGCGTTCATCGTCGAGCTATCCGGTTTTGCGTACATCGTCGAACCATCTCGGCCGCGTTATCAGCCGCGTTGCCGCCGGCCGGCGCCCGAACGATAAGGTCTCCTAGGCCGTGGGCGCGACCCTGGTCGACGAGCCGCCTCCTCGCGAAACGGCACGCTGGCGCCTATATCGTCGTTATCGCGCCGCCGCGCAATGCGGGGAATGCGGATCAGACCATCATGATCGGAAGCCGGCTCGCCGCCGGTCCCCCGGCAGGACCCGCCTCATGCTCGACGACATCTACAATCGCCGCATCCTCGAACTCGCCGCCGACATCCCCCGTCTCGGGCGCCTGGACGCGCCGGATGCCAGCGCGACCGCCCATTCGAAGCTCTGCGGCTCCACCGTCACCGTCGATCTTGCGGTCAAGGACGGCACGGTGACGGATTTCGCCCACGAGGTGAAGGCCTGTGCTCTGGGCCAGGCGTCCTCCTCGCTCATGGCCCGCCATGTGGTCGGCGCGAAGGCGGACGAGCTTCGGGGCCTGCGCGACACGGTCCGTCGCATGCTCAAAGAGAACGGGCCGGCACCGCAGGGTGAATGGGCCGATCTCGCCGTGCTGGAGCCGGTGCGGGACTTCAAGGCGCGCCACGCCTCGACCCTCCTCACTTTCGACGCCGTGGTGAACGCCCTCGATCAGGTCGCCGCGAAGGCCCAGGCCGTAGAGTGAGGCCATGGTCCGCCGCGCGGCCCATTGGGCGATCCGGGGCTACCAGCTCACCCTGTCGAGCCTGATCGGCCGGCAATGCCGGCACTGGCCCTCCTGCTCGGACTATACTGACGAGGCGATCCGCCGGCACGGCTTCTGGCCGGGCGGCTGGATCGGATTGTCCCGCATCTGCCGCTGCGGCCCCTTCGGCACCCATGGCATCGACCTCGTACCCGAAACCTTGCCGCCGCGCTCGGCCTGGTACGCCCCATGGACCTATGGGCGCTGGCGCGGGGTGAACGCGCCACCGTCGCCGTTCGCGTGCGAGACGGTGGAAGGCGAGCACGGAGGAGGGTAGCGTCGCCCCACCACCGGCGATGCAACGGAGGAGACGCCGCATGTCGACCCATATCGCGGATGTCGCCTGGGCCCTGAAGCCCGGCGAGGATTTCGCCGCCGGGCGCTACGGCCGGGGGCACGGCGTGCGTTTCGACGGCGGCGTGACGCTCGCCGGCACCGCGTCGGAGCACGTGGTCGGGAAATGGGCCGCCCCCGACGCCGTCGACCCGGAGGAGATGCTCGTCGCGGCCCTGTCGAGCTGCCACATGCTGACCTTCCTCCACCTCGCGCGCCTCGCGGGCTTTCGCGTCACCGCCTATCGGGACCATGCCGAGGGGGTGCTGCAGGAGATGAGCCCCGGAAGTCGTGCGGTGACGCGGGTCACGCTCCACCCGGACATCACTTGGGCCGGCGAGACCCCGGATGCCGGACAGCTCGCGGCGCTCCACGAGGCCGCGCATGAGGAGTGCTTCATCGCGAATTCGGTGAGGACGGAGATCGTCGTGGCCGCCTCCCTCAGGCCCCGCTGACCCACCGCATCACCACCAACGTCCCCGTCACCGTCAGCACGCCGCCGATGCGGGTGGCGATCTGGGCGAAGGGCATCAGCGCCATGCGGTTGGCGGCGGTGAGGATCGCCACGTCCCCGACAAGGCGCGGATCATATGCCAGCGAAAAGCTGGGCGACCCGACGGACATCGACTCAATAATAAGCCAATTTTCGATTTAATTCGATGATCGATGCGCCTTAATGACAGATAGAAGCATATGATAGAATCAAAATGAAAACTATAAATATCCAAATCAAACCATCATTATGGAATTATTATAAACTGATACAAATCGAATAGCCTTAAGTTGCAAATATGCAACGATTATGACTTGAGAACCGAGCCGAGTTTGATATTCGGGACCGAGATCTGGCCGTCCGGCGTCTTAAGGGTCCTGTCATGTCATCTCATCGACGTCTCGTCCGCCTCGGTGCCCTGCTGCTCGCCTCCACCGCGCTGGCCGGCACCGCCCGGGCGCAGCAAGCGAGCGTTCAGCTCGATCAGCTCTCAGTGGAGGGGGTCGGGCTCGGCCAGGGCAACGTCGCGACCGGCCAGGACGGCTCCGCGACCAGCGGCGGCGGCGGCGGACCTTCCGGCATCACCGGCTACACCGCGCGGATCAGCCCGACGGCGACCAAGACCAACACACCGCTGATCGAGACGCCGCAATCGGTCTCGGTGGTCACGCGCGAGCAGTTGAACGACCGCAACGTGCAGGACCTCGCCCAGGCCATCGCCTACGCGCCCGGCGTCTCGAGCAGCGTCTTCGGGTTCGATCCGCGCTACGACGCCTTCTACATCCGAGGCTTCTCCGCCACCTACAACGGCATCTTCCGCGACGGGCTGCGCCTGAACGCGGTCGGCCTGACGATCCCGCGCAGCGAGCCCTATGGCCTGGATGCCGTGACGATCCTGCGCGGGCCGTCCTCGGGCCTGTACGGCCTCGGCTCCCCCGGCGGCATTGTCGATTCGACGTCGAAACGACCGGTCTTCGTGCCCTTCGGCGAAGTCCAGTTCCAGGCCGGCAATTATGACCGCTTCCAGGGCAATTTCGACATCGGCGGTCCGGTGGAGGGGACAGACGGAACACTCGCCTACCGCGTGACCGGGGTGAAGCGCCAGTCGAACACCTTCCTGCCTGGCGGCGGCGACGACCGCAGCTTCATCGCGCCGTCCTTCACCTGGAAGCCGTCGGCCGATACCACCTTCACGTTCCTATCCGAGTACTTCGAATCGCGCTTGCCGGGCACGTCGTTCTTCTACAACGACCCCGGCTTCAAGGTGACGAAATTCTATTCCGGCGATCCGGCATTCAATCAGTACAAGCAGCAGCAATACCGCATCGGCTACGCATTCGAGCACAAATTCTCACCGGATTTGATCGTCCGGCAAAACTTTCGCTACTACAACGTCGACGCCGATTACGGGTATGCCTACTTCACGGGCTTGAACGCCAATCGGACGGCGGCCACACGAGGCGTCGGGTACTATCGCGATACGCTGAGCCAAGTCTCTCTAGACACCCAACTCGAAGGCCATTTCGACACCGGCCCGATCCAGCACACGCTGATCGGCGGCGTCGATTACGCGCGTTACGATTACACGCGCGCCTTCGGCTTCGGCGCGGCGCCGGACCTGAACCTCGTCACCCTCAACTACGGCCAGCAAGCGATCGCGCGGCCGGCCCTGACGACCTTCCAGGGGCAGAGCCAGGACCAGGTCGGGATCTACCTGCAGGATCAGGCCAAACTCGGCCGCTTCATCCTGACGATGACCGGCCGGCACGACTGGGTATCCCAGAGCACGGTCCCCGACCGGACCATCGGCACCGCGCAGACCAGCAGCGATCAAGCCTTCTCGGGCCGCGTCGGCCTCAGCTATCTGCTGACCGACGCGGTGGTGCCCTATGTCAGCTACGCCACCACCTTCACGCCTCAGGCGGGCTTCGACAGAAGCGGCAATGCCTTCAAGGCCGCCACCGGGGATCAGATCGAGGCCGGCGTAAAATACGCGATCCCCGGCACCAACATCACCGCCGCCATCGCCGGCTTCGACATCAACCAGTCGAGCATTCTACAGCAGGATCCCGGCAGTCCTGCCAATCAGGTGGCCACCGGTGCGGTGAACTCACGTGGGTTCGAGATGGAAGCGACGGCCAATTTCGCGCCGGGCACCAACCTCACGCTGTCCTACACCCATCTCGATTTCCGCCTCGTCAACCAGACCGTGGAGGCGCTCGAGGGCAGGCGACTCTCGGGCATCCCCGGCGACAGCTTCTCGGCCTTCACGACCTATCAGTTCCCGTCCACGTCCGTCCTGGCGGGCCTGCAGATCGGCGGCGGCCTGCGCTATGCCGGAACCAGCTTCGCCGACGACTTGAACACCGTGCGCAACCCCACCGTGACCCTGTGGGACGCGCTGGTCGCGTATGACTTCTCGGCGCTGGACCCGAAATACAAGGGCTTCCGCGTCCAGGTGAACGGCTTCAACATCTTCGACCGCAGCTACGTCAACTGCCAGGCCGGCTTCTGCTACCGCGGTGCCCCCGCCACGGTGATCGGGAGCCTGATCTATCGCTGGTGAAGCCGGTCGGGGGAACGACAGGCGCCCCCTCAGGCCCCGCTGACCCACCGCATCACCACCAGCGTCCCCGTCACCGTCAGCGCGCCGCCGATGCGGGTGGCGATCTGGGCGAAGGGCATCAGCGCCATGCGGTTGGCGGCGGTGAGGATCGCCACGTCCCCGGTGCCGCCCTGGCCGCTATGGCAGGCATTCACGATGGCGGTCTCGATCGGGTACATGCCGAGACGGCGGCCGAC
>NZ_JAKSYE010000048.1 GCF_022829685.1 Methylobacterium sp. E-045 | reverse complement strand
GCCTGTTTTTCGATGCTGTTCCTGGCGGTCCTCGCCAAGCTCGCCAGCGCGGTCTCGCCACGCCGTGAGGTCGGCGGCTTCTTCGCCTGCAAGTTCTTCCAGATCAGCATGACGTAGCCGCTGCCCTTCGACATCGGCTTGTCGATGACCCCCTGTGACAAGCTGGTGGCCTCCTTCACGCTGGCGAACCTCATCACCATCGTCTCCACGGTGTGGAATATGATGGTGCAGGTCTTGTTCGTGGTCCTGCGTCTCGGCATGTACCCGAGCGAGACCGCCATCGTGAATGCCTCCCATAGCTGCCAGGGCGGCACCGGGGACGTGGCGTTCCCCACCGCCGCCACCCGCATGGCGCTGATCCCCTTCGCCCACTACGCCACCCCCCCCGGACGCGCGCTGACGGTGACGGGGACGCTGGTGGTGATGCGGTGGCGATCTGGGCGAAGGGCATCAGCGCCATGCGGTTGGCGGCGGTGAGGATCGCCACGTCCCCGGTGCCGCCCTGGCCGCTATGGCAGGCATTCACGATGGCGGTCTCGATCGGGTACATGCCGAGACGGCGGCCGAC
>NZ_JAKSYE010000030.1 GCF_022829685.1 Methylobacterium sp. E-045 | reverse complement strand
CCCCCCCCCCCCTCCCCGCCTCTCCCATTCCGGACTCTTGCATCCCGGCCTCTTCCGCCAGCCCGTCGAGGGCGCTGCCCTGCACCATGAGCAGGCGGGCGCCGGCATCTCGCAGGCGGGCGGCGGGACGCGCCCGTGGCTCCGCCGGGTCGACGGGCAGGAACGCGCCCCCGGCCCTCAGGATGGCGACGAAGGCGGCGTTCTGGTCCGGCCCGCGCGGCAGGGCCACGCCGACCACGGCCTCGGGGCCGATACCCTCCCGGATCAGCCGGTGGGCGAGGCGGTTGGCGGCCCGGTCGAGTTCCCCGAACGTGGTGGTGTGCGCACCGCAGATCACCGCCGGTGCCTCGGGATCGGCCAAGGCCGCCGCGCCGATCAGCTCCGGCACCAGCCCCTCCGACAGCGGCATCCCGTCCGCGTAGGGCGAGGACAGAGCCGCCAGGGAAGCGGTCGAGACCAGCGGCAGGGCATCGACGCGGCCGCCGCCCGCCTCCACCGCGCCGCGCAGCAGGGTGAGGAAGCCGTCGCGCATCCGCTCCATGGTGTCCCGCTGGAACAGGTCGCGGGCATAGCCGAACGACCCGTGCAAGGCTCCGCCAGCCTCCGCCACCGTCTCCAGCACGAGATCGAACTGGACGTTGCCGGTGCCGCGTCCGAAGGGCGACACGACGAGATCGCCCACCGTGAACCGGGACGGTCCTTCGACCCGGTGGCTGTGCATCACCTGGACGACGGGGGTGTGACTCACGGTCCGGCGGGTCTGGAGCGCCTCGACCAGACGCTCGAAGGGCAGGTCCTGGTGCCCTTGAGCGTCCACCATGGCGTCGCGCACGGCCCGCACGTGGTCGAGGACGCTGGCACCCGGATCGACGACGACTCGGATCGCCAGGGTGTTGACGAACAGGCCTACCAGCCCCTCCGTCTCCGGCCGGTTGCGGTTGGCCACCGGCACGCCGATGCGCAGATCCGCCTCGCCGGTATAGCGCCGAAGCACCAGGGACAGGATGGCCAGCAGGACCATCGCCGTCGTGGCGCCGGCCTGCCGCGCCAGGGATTCGAGGCGGGCGGCGACATCGGCATCGACCGCGAAATCCACCGCCGCGCCGCGAAAACTCTGGACCGCCGGGCGCGGGCGGTCGGCCGGCAGGGGGATCACGCTCTCCGTCGCCCCGAGGCGGTCCCGCCACCAGCCGAGCTGGCGCTCGAGTTCGCCCGCCTCCAGCCAGTCCCGCTGCCAGCGCGCGTAATCGGCATAGGCGATCGGCAGCGGCGGCAAGATCGACGGCACCGGTACGCCCGCATCCTCGCCCGCCGCATAGAGCCGCATCAGGTCGGCGAGCAGGATCTCCACCGAGCGGCCGTCGGAGACGAGGTGGTGCATGGTCAGGAGCAGGACGTGGCGCTCGGCCTCCATCCGCACCAGCACGGCCCGGAACAGGGGCGGTGCGGCCAGGTCGAAAGGCCGCCGTGCTTCCTCCCGCGACAGGGAAGCGAGGCGTTCCTCGGCGAAGGCGGGATCCTCGGTCTCCAGCGAAACGTGCCGGAGGCTCGCCGCGACGAAGGCCGCGGTAACGGCTCCGACGTCGTCGGTCCCGCCGACCCGGAACCCCGTCCTCAGGGCCGGGTGCCGCGCCACGAGGGCGTCGAGGGCTCGCGCCAGGGCGTCCCGGTCGAGGGGCCCGGCGAGCTCGAGCCCACCGGCGATATGGAGGAGGGCCGCATCGCCGCCCATGCGCCCGATGAGCCACAGCCGCTCCTGCGCGTAGGACAGGGGCGCGACCGTCTCCGGGCCGGCCTCCTCCTCACATGCCACGATCGGCAACCGCGCGAAATCGATGCCGCGGGAAGCCAGGGCATCCAGGAAGAGGCGGCGCTTGTCGGCGGGAAGCCGGCCGAAGCGGCGGCTGAGATCGGCGGCTTGGCCAGTCATTCAGGCCTCCAGATCGGCGAGAAGGGCGTCCATGTCGGACAGGTCGTCCGCCTCCTCCCGCCCGGCGCCCGCCGTTTCGCTCGACGTCACGGCGAGGGCGTAGCCGCGCAGAGTCGGCGCCTCGAACAGGGCACGGATCGGCACGGTGACGCCGAGACGCTGCTTCACCCGCATGGCGAGCTGTGCCGCAGTGAGGGAATGGCCGCCGAGGGCGAAGAAGTCGTCGTCGCGACCGACCGCGTCGACCTCCAGCACCTCGCGCCAGATCTCGGCCAGGGCGATCTCCATGGCTCCCTCGGGAGCGGCCGACCCTCGCGACATGGCGAGGGGCGCCGGCAGGGCTCGCAGATCGAGCTTGCCGTTCGGGGTCAGCGGCAGGGCGGTGACGACCAGGATATAGGCCGGCACCATATGGGCCGGTAGCCGGCGAACGATCGCCTCGCGCAGGGACTCCGTGTCGATCCCGTCACCGACCACATAGGCGACGAGGTGCCGGTCCCCGGCGGATTCCCTGAGGATGACGGCGGAATCGATGACGCCGGGTTCCGCGCGCAGGGCGGCGGCGATCTCCCCCGTCTCGATCCGGAAGCCGCGCAGCTTCACCTGTCCGTCGGCCCGCCCGAGATAGGCCAGCGTGCCGTCCGACCGCCGCAGGGCGAGATCGCCGCTGCGATAGACGCGGGCGCCCGGTGGTCCGAACGGGTCCGGCACGAAGCGCTCCGCCGTCAGCGCGGCCCGCCCGAGATAGCCCTGCGCCAGACCGGCGCCGCCCACATGAATCTCGCCCGCCACCCCATCGGGAACGGGATCAAGGGCGGCGTCGAGCAGGTGCAGGGTGAGGTCGGGAAGCGCCTCGCCGATGGGACTGTCCGCTCCCTCCGCGTCGGTGGCGACGAGGGGCCGATAGGTCACGTGAACCGTCGTCTCGGTGATGCCGTACATGTTCACGAGACGGGGCGCCGCGTCACCGAAACGGTCGAACCACGGCTTCAGCCCGGCGACGTCGAGGGCTTCTCCGCCGAACACGACGTGGCGCAGGGCCAGGTCCCTCGGCCCGGCGAGCGCCGCCTGCATCAGCGGCCGGAAGGCGGACGGGGTCTGATTCAGGACCGTCACGCCCTCGCGGACGAGGAGGTCGAGGAACGCGTCCGCCGCTCGTGCCACCTCGCGCGGCACCACGACGAGACGCCCGCCGTGACAGAGCGCGCCAAAAATCTCCCAGACGGAGAAATCGAACCCGTAGGAATGGAACAGCGTCCAGACATCGTCCTCGGCGAAGCCGAAATCGTCCTGCGTGGTAGTCAGCAGTCGCGCCGCATTGGCATGAGTGACGACGACGCCCTTCGGCCGGCCGGTGGAGCCCGACGTGTAGATCACGTAGGCCGGCTGCTCCGGGTGAGGAGCGGCAGGCAGTGGAGTGTTTTCGTCGCCGGACGCCGCCGGCCCGTCCATCAGGATCGGCCTAGGGCCGCCCTCGGGCAGGCTGTCGACGAGGCCGGCCGTGGCGAGTATGTGCCGGGCCCCGCAATCGGCGAGCATGAAGGCGAGGCGGTCGGCCGGATAGGCCGGATCGAGGGGAACATAGCCGGCTCCGCTCTTCAGGATCGCCAGGATACCGACGACGAGGGAGATCGAGCGCTCAGCGCAGAGGCCGACGAGATCGCCCGACCGCACGCCTTCGCGAACGAGGTGCCGCGCGAGGCCCGCCGCCCTGGCCTCGATCTCGGCATAGGTCACCTGCTCGCCCTCGCACGTGACGGCCACGGCCCGGGGGCGCAGACTGGCCTGCCGGGCGATCCTGAGATGGATCGCGGGCTCCGCCGGCGATGGCCGGAGGGCGGCGGCCCGATGCCGCGTCGCCTCGATTTCGTCGGACGGGACGAGGGAGAGGGCATCGAGGGGCGCGTCGGCCGCATCCACCAGGGCATCGAGGACGTGCAGCACCTGTGCGTCGAGGCGCCGGACCTCGGCGGACGAGATCCGGGCCCGGTCGATGCTCCAGTTCAGGCGCGGCGTGCCGTCGAGGAGCAGCGACAGGGTGAGGGGAACGTCCGTCGCTTCGAGGGTCGTGACCGGGCCGAATTCCAGCCCGCCGAGGCTGCGGTCGCGGACCACGGCGTCGAGGGGGTAGTTCTCGACGACGAGAAGGCTGTCGAACAGCGGTTGCCCGCTGCGCCCCGCCCAGGCCTGGATGTCGGCGAGCGAAGCGAGATCGTGCTCGCGCAGGGCCGCCGCCTCGCCCTGCAGCCGACGCAGCCAATCCCCGACGTTCAGATGTCCGGGAAGGTCGACGCAGCGCGGCACCGTGTTGATGAACAGGCCGAGCACCCCGTGCATCCCCCCGTCGTCCGGCGGTCGGCCGGACCCGGTGGTGCCGAAGGCCACCGTGGAGCGTCCGGTGAAGCGGCTCAGGGTCAGCGCCCAGGCCGCCTCGAACAGGGTGTTCAGCGTCACCTTCTCGCGGCGGACGAAGGCCTCGAGGCGGTCGGTCCGCTCCTCGCCGAGGGCGGTGTCGATGGCCATGTGTCCGCTTGCCCCCGTCTCGCCGGACAGGGCCGGGGCGAGGAGGCTCGGCTCGTCCAGCCCGGCCAGGGCCCCGCGCCAGAACGCCTCGTCGGCGCCCCGGTCGCTGTGCGACAGGCGGGTCAGATGCTCGCGGAACAGGCGGCTTGGCGCCTCGACCACCTCTCCGGCATAGTGGCGCAGCACCTCGGAGATCAGGCGCGCATTGCTCCATCCATCGAGGAGAAGATGGTGGCAGGTCCAGATCAGCCGATGCACGTCTTGGCCGAGATCGACCAGGAGGAGCCGCATGAGCGGCGCCTGCGCGAGATCGAAGCCGCGGGCGCGTTCGGCCCGTGCCAGTGCATCGAGATCGGTGTCGGCGCGGTCGCTCAGGTCGAGCCGGGCAATGGGCAACTCGGCCGAGGCATGTACGCGCTGGAGCGGAACGGCGAGGTCGCCGGTCCAGAGGAAGCTCGTACGCAGGATCGGATGGCGGTCGACGCTCGCGCGCCAGGCCGCCGCGAACCGGTCGGGATCGAGGTTGCGGATCGTGACCCCGAGTTGATTGACGTAGAGACCCGCGTCCGGCGCGGCCAGCGCGTGGAACAGGATGCCGCCCTGCGTCGGGGTCAGCGGATAGATGTCCCTCACATCCCGCAGATCGAGGCCGTCGATCCGGTCCTGCGTGAGGGCAGCCAGGGGGAAATCGGACGGTGTCGCGCCGCCGGCCATGGGGTCGAGGCCGTGCTCGGCGAGGGCGGAGAACGCGGCGTCGAGCCTTTCGGCCAAGCAGTCGATGGTGGGCCCGTCGAAACGGGCGGCGCTGTAGCCGAGGCGCAGGGTGACCGCGCCGTCCCGCAGGAAGCTGTCGACGATGAGCTCGGCGCCGAGCGGAGCGGCGGGATCCGCCGACAGCCGCATCGATTCGGCATCGATGGAGAACAGGGCACCGGCGTCGATGTCGGCGACGGTGCCGAGGTGATTGAACGTCACCTCCGGCCAGGGTTGGGCCGATAGCGTCGCGCGCTCCGATTTTGGGCCGAGGTAGCGCAGAACCGAATAGCCCGAGCCGTCCCCGGGGAGGGTCCGCACTGCTTCCTTTGCCGACTTCACATCGCGCCCGACGTCGCTCGACATCGACAGGGTGAGAGGAACCAGGGTGGTGAACCAGCCGATGGTCCGATCGAGGGGAAGGTTCGCGGCGTCCTCGTCACGCCCGTGGCGCTCCAAGGTGACGCCCAGGGATTTCTGCTCCGACCAGGCGGCGACGGCGCGGGAAAGGCCGGCGAGGAGCACCTCGTCGAGCCGCATCCCGTAGGCCGCGCGCAGGCGGTCGAGCCCCGGCATGAGGGACGGGTCGAGGACGAGGATCCTCGTCGCGGCGTGGTTCTGGTCACGCGCGCCTTCGGGTCGGTCGACGGGAAGGCGGGTGGCCGAAGGCACGGGCGCCCATGCCTCGCTCCGACCGGCGAGCTCCGCCGCCCGATCACGCAGGCGGTGAGCCCAGGCCCGGAAGGGCGTCGCGGCGGCGAGCGCCGAGGCATCGCCCCGATAGAGCAGGTCCAGGTCGGAGACGAGGATGCGCCATGACACCGCATCCACCACGAGGTGATGGGCCGTGAGCAGCAGGCGCTGACGCCCGTCGGGGAAGTTCGCCAGGATGGCGGCGAAGACACGGCCATCGGCGAGATTGAGGCTGCGCTCGGCGGCGAGGAAACAGGTCCGCGCCTCGGCGTCGCTTTCCACATCGACGATGGCCAGCGGCTCGGCGAGCATGGCGGGCGATACCGGCTCCTGGATCCAGGCTCCGGTCGCATCGTGGCCGAAGGCGTAGCGCAGCGCTTCGTGATGGGCCACCAGGGCGGCCAGTGCGGCGCCGAGGCGATCGGCGTCGAGCCTCACGCGGGCATCGAGTTCGAGGGACTGGTTCCAATGGTCCCGGCGTCCCATCGGCTGTTCGAAGAACCAATGCTGGATGGGCGTGAGCGGAGCGGGGCCTTCCGGCACGGACACCGCTGCCGCATTCCCATCTGGCCGGGCGATGACGCGGGCCAGGGCGGCCACGGTCTGGTGCTCGAAGATCTGGCGCGGCGTCGCGGCAAAGCCCGCTTCGCGCAGGCGCGCGACGATCTGCAGGCTGAGGATGGAATCGCCGCCCGCCTCGAAGAAGTTCAGGTCCGGTGGGATGGCGGGGAGGCCCAGCGCCTTGGCCCAGATGTCGGCCACCACCGTCTCGGTGGGGGTGAGCGGGCGCGAGGCGCCGTTCGGCGTCTCCGCCGGCGGCGCGGGCTCCGGCAGGGCCGCCCGGTCGAGCTTGCCGTTGGGCGTCAGCGGCAACCGATCCAGCGCCACGATCCGGCTCGGCACCATGTAGTCCGGCAACCGCCGGGCCAGATCCGCCCGGAGCCCGCGCCGCCGGCGGAGACGCCGAACGGCGCCTCGCGCCCGCTCACCCCCACCGAGACGGTGGTGGCCGACATCTGGGCCAAGGCGCTGGGCCTCCCCGCCATCCCACCGGACCTGAACTTCTTCGATGCGTGCGGCGATTCCATCCGCAGCCTGCAGCTCGCCGCGCGCCTGCGCGA
>NZ_JAKSYE010000026.1 GCF_022829685.1 Methylobacterium sp. E-045 | reverse complement strand
CCTTCAAGTGGATGAGGGCTCGTAGGCATGGCGCCGCGCTCGACTGACAGTGGATGCTGCCACTCGAACCACTGGCCGATGGTCGGCCCGTCCGGCAGCACTGCGTGGGCGAGGAACGCCTGCTCCACCGTCGATACGCCGCGATCGATCGCGACTAGCTTCGCCTTCAGGATGATGAAGAGGGCGCGCCAGATGCACATGCGCACCTGGTCGCGTGCGGCCTCGTCGATGTCGACACGCATGCGGACGAGCCGGCCGAGGCCCTGGTGATGTGCGAGCTCGCCGGCCGGCTCATCCGCATGCGTGTCGAGATCGACGAGGCCGCACGCGACCAGGTGCGCATGTCCATCTGGCGCGCCCTCTTCATCATCCTGAAGGCGAAGCTCGTCGCGATCGATCGCGGCGTATCGACGGTGGAGCAGGAGTTCCTCGCCCACGTAGTGCTGCCGGACGGGCAGACCGTCGGCCAGTGGTTCGAGCCGCAGCTTCAACTCGCATTCGAGCGCGGCGCCATGCCAACGAGCCCTCTTCTTCTGGAAGGACCGAAGTGATGGCCGAGACCAACACCATTCCGGCCGCCGGCGCGCGCGGCATCCTTCACGACCACCATGCCGAGGCGATGCAGAGGCACGCTGGCACGGCTTATCGGCCGAGCAACGGGACGGAGGGAGCGTTCTTCGAGGGCGCGTGGTGCGCCGGCTGCCGTCGCGGCGGGGAGCATGCGGCCTGCCGCATCCACATGATGGCGATGGCCTACGGCATCGACGATCCGGGCTATCCGCGAGAGCGGATTTTCGGCTCCGACGGACAGCCGTGCTGCACAGCCTTCAGCGACAAGCATGCCCCCCGTCCGGGGTACCGCTGCAAGTCGACCCCGGACCTCCTCGACGGCATGCCGGAGGTGCGGGCATGAGCGCGGGCACCGACCAGAAGCCGGATGGCTGGCACCCGTGGCCGCTTGAGGACAGCCACGTGCTGCGCGACGCGCTCTACGTCGGCGGCAACGCCGTCGCGATCGTCGAAGCATTCTCCGACACAGGCCCCTGGTACGCCAACGCGATCACCCCGGAAGGCGAGCGCGTTCGCCTAGGTGCGGGAGAGAGCCTGGAAGGCGCGGTCGCTTGGGCCGAACAGACTGCCGGGCATCGTGTGAAGAGGGCGCCCAGCACCGCAAAGGGGAGGGCCGAGTGACCGCGCTTCCGATCGTCCCCGAGCGTGTCGGTCTGGTCAGGGCCGCCGCCATCCTCGGCGTATCCCCCCGCACCGTTCAGCGTCTCGCCCAAGATCGCCAGTTGCCGACGGCCGCCAAAGTTGGTCGGCTGTGGACGTTCAACGAACAGGCGCTTCGGACCTGGCTCGTCGAACAGGAGAGCAAAGAGCCATGTCCAAGGATCGAAAGAAGGCCCCGGAGGGCTGCTATTGGCGAGGAGGCACGCTCTGGGCGCGCTTCGTGGTCGCCGGAAAAGAGTACCGGTTCAGCCTCAAGACAGGTGATCCAGTCGTTGCTCGCGGCCGGCAGGCAGCCGAACACGCGCGGATAATCGCCGCGGCGAGCTTCGGCGACGGCCGCAAGCGCTGGGAGGACGTGCTTTCCGACTGGAGCGGCTACATCGCCCACCACGTCGGCGACCGCACATGGCGGCGGTACCTGAACTCGCTTAAGACAATCGGCCCGCATCTCGATGGGCTTTTCGTCGACGAGATCAGCGAGGACACCGTCGCCGCGATCATCAAGGCGCGGCGAACACGGAAGGTCACCACGGCCACGATCCGCCGCGACCTCACCGCCCTGTCGAGCGTCCTGTCGTTCGCCGTGGACGAGAAATGGCGCAAGGGCAATCCAGCCCTGGAGGCGATGCAGAGCCGCCGCATGAAGGAGCGGCGCGACCCGATCGTCCTCCCTGAGGATCGCGATATCGCCATGGCGGTCGAGCGCGCGCCAGGAAATTTCAAGTTCCTGATCCAGGCCGCGTTGCTCACCGGCTGCCGGCAGGACGAGCTCGTCACCCTGGAGCGTCGGCACGTCGACCTTCAGCGCCGGGCGATCTCCGTTCATGGCAAGGGCAACAAGCGCCGCGTGGTCTCCCTCTCGGACGAGGCTGTGGCCCTGTTCCGATCGATCCCGCCGAGCCTCGTGACCCGGTCGGTGTTCTGGCACTCGGACGGTCGGCCCTTCGTCAACGTCGCGACCCGCTTCAGCCTGTACGGCCGGCAGCTCGCCGAAGCGGCGGCGAAGAACGGGCGGGAGTTCCGTCGATTCCGCTTCCACGACCTCCGGCATCGTTTCGCAGTGGATTACCTGCGCTCCGGCCGGGGCAGCATCTACACGCTGCAGCAGGAACTCGGCCACACGAGCCTGAAGGTCACCGAGATTTACCTCGCGTTCCTGACCGCCGAGGAGGCCCAGGCCGCGAAGGACAGCACCGCACAAAATCCGGCACAGGTGTATAGGTTTGCGCCGTCAGAGGCAGTGTAAGGTATTGCGGGTAATAAGGAATGTGCTGGGGAGCGTTAGTCGGTTCATCAGTTTACAAAACCGCTGCTCTACCGCTGAGCTAATCCGGCCCGATGCGCTAGCTACCAGCGGCAGGCGCGCCGTTCAACCGTCGATGACGAGCTGCCACGACCTCGTCAGACCAAACCGCTAATCGGGACTCGTTGCCGTGGCCGCGATCGACGGCCCTAGCTATCGATGCGCGAGCGATGGTAATCCCGCGTCCAGTGGTGACGGACACAGACTCGTGCCGCCCCGAACAGGGCATGGCGGGGCATCTCGGATGACAGGTGGGAACCAGGCGATGACCGGCTTCGACGCTTCGACCTCTCCTTTCGCCGGACCATCCTTGCCGCGTCCGTCATCGCAGCTGGTCACCGTTTTCGGCGGGTCCGGCTTCCTCGGACGCCACGTGGTGCGCGCGCTCGCCAAGCGCGGCTATCGCATCCGCGTCGCCGTCCGCCGCCCCGACCTCGCACTCTTCCTGCAGCCGCTGGGCAAGGTTGGGCAGATCGTCGCCGTGCAGGCGAACCTGCGCTATCCCGACTCCATCGTCCGGGCGGTGGAGGGCGCCGACGTGGTGGTGAACCTCGTGGGCATCCTGCAGGAGAGCGGCAAGCAGGGCTTCCTGCGCCTCCAGGCGGAAGGGGCGGGCGAGATCGCGCGAGCGGCCGCCGGGGTCGGCGCGCCGGTCGTCCATGTCTCGGCCATCGGGGCGGACGCTCAGTCGGACTCTCTCTACGCGCGCTCCAAGGCCTTGGGCGAGGCGAAGGTGCTGGCGGCCCAGCCTCGGGCGGTGATCCTGCGCCCCTCCCTGGTCTTCGGTCCCGGCGACAGCTTCTTCAACCGCTTCGCATCGCTGGCCCGCGTGCTCCCGGTCCTGCCCCTGGCCGGAGCCGGGACGCGCTTCCAGCCCGTCTTCGTCGGCGACGTGGCCGAGGCGGTCGCCCGTGCGGTGGACGGGCAGGCCGAGGCGGGCCGGGTCTACGAACTCGGCGGCCCCGAGGTCGAGACCCTCGACGCCCTCGTCCGCTACATGCTCAAGACCACGATGCGCAAACGCCTCGTCGTCGACCTGCCCAAGCCCCTCGCCATGCTGCAGGCCCGCGTGATCGAGACCGTGGACACGCTGAGCCTCGGCCTCCTGCCGGATAGCCTCAAGCTCACGCGCGACCAGGTCACCCTGCTCCAGACCGACAACGTGGTCTCGGAGACTGCCAAGGCCGAGGGGCGGACCCTCGACGGCCTCGGCATCCTGCCCACCGCCATGGCCGCCGTCGTGCCGGGCTATCTCTGGACCTTCCGCAAGGCGGGCCAGTTCGCCAAGGAGACGATCACCGCCTCCGAGGAGGAGGCCGCGGAGCCGTCATCGCCGCCGGTCGCCCGGCCGAGCGGTCCCCCGATCGGCCCCGATGCGACGGCCCCGAGCCGGATGGGCGTGCGCTGGGGAACGCGGGGGTAAGCCCTCGCGGCGCTCAGCCGAGCCGCTTGCGCGAATCCGGACCGGTGAGGGCGGCCTTCCGGCTCAGGCCCTTGTGGACATGCACCATCAGGGCGATGCCGAAGAGCGGGGTCAGCAGGTTGAGGACGGGGACCACCATCAGGCCCGCCAGCATGGCGCCGGCGGTCATGGTGGTCAGGCTGAAATGCCGGCGCATCTCCCCCGCTTCCGCCATGGGCCGGAAGCGGCCGGCGGCGAGTTCGAAATATTCGCGCCCGAGCAGGTAGGTGTTGGCGAGGAAGAAAGCCACGAGGTTCACGCCCGGCACGAAGAACAGGATCAGCGCCACGAGGTTGACCAGCAGGGCGAGGCCCGCGAAGCGCAGGGCGTAGAGCATCGCCGAGCCGATCGGCAGTGCCGTGCCCGGCGCGTCTCCGGGAAAGTCGGTGCGCTCCACGATGGCCGCGGCATCGTCGAGGAAATAGCCCGCCACCAGGATCGAGACCGCCGGCATGACGTAGGCGAGGCCGATGAACAGACCGGCACCGGCGAAAAAGACCGCCAGGGTATCGAGGAACGGGTAGCTCGCCGACAAGTGATGGTTCGCCAGGAACCAGTCGATCGCCTTGGTGAGGCCGGCCCAGATCAGGACGAGAAGCCCGAGGGTCAGGGCCAGGGACTTCCACAGGATCGCGCGCAGGGGCGGAGAGAGCACCTGCTTGACCGCAGCGTAGGCCGCCTGAATGAGCATGACGCCCAAATCCTCGAGTTCCGCGCGAGAGCGGGCGGGCGCCCCGTCCGGGCGCCGCCATCAGCCCCGGGTTCTGGCGGCGTGGGCCGAGCGGCGCAACCCCGGCCGGCCGTTCCGGGCCGAACCTTTTTGCCGCTGCCGCACGTTTGCGAAAGTGATCGGCGCGTCCGACGCTTTGTGATCCCGTCTCCTGTAATGGTCGGTCGAGGATCGCGGGTCACTCTACCGGCCCTCGCCTTTCACGACCCGCCCACCCGGACGCCTGCGAGCCGCATGATCCCGATACCCCGTCCCGCCCACGCGCATTTCCGCCCGAGCATCGCTCCGCGCCTCGCCCCCCTGCCCGACCACGCAGACGTGATCGTTGTCGGCGCGGGTACCGCCGGGATCGCCGCGGCGCGGACGCTCACGGAGCACGGCGTCTCCGTGGCCGTGCTGGAGGCGCGCGACAGGGTCGGCGGACGGCTGATCACCACGATGCTGCGCGGCCATCCGGTGGATCTCGGCGGCCACTGGCTCCATGCCGGCCCGATCAACCCGCTGGTGCATCTGGGCGAGAGGCGGGGCGAACCCCTCCGGATCGCGGCACAGGACGGACATCTGTTGGTGTCGGGCCGGAAGGGGCGCCCCGCCGAGGCCGCCGCCCATGCCCGTGCCTTCTCGGTGGCCGACCGGGCCCTGACAACCCAGGCCGGATTTGCCGCTCCCGACCGCCCGGCCGCGAGCGCACTTCCGCCCGGCCTCGGCCCCTGGGCCGAGCGCATCGCCCTCGTCCACGGCCTCGTCTCCGGACGCCCCCTGACGGAGGTCTCCCTCCATGATTTCCCCAGCATGGAATACGGCGACAACCGCTTCATCGCCGGCGGCTTCGGCGGCTATCTCGCCCGCCTGGCGCAGGGGCTGCCCATCGCGCTGAACACGCCGGTTGTGCGGATCGACTGGTCGGGGACGGGCGTCGCCATCGAGACGGGGGACGGATCGGTGCGGCGGGCCGCGGCGGTGATCGTCACGATCCCGATGATGGTGCTGCGCGCCTCGCCCCTGTTCACCCCGTCCCTGCCGCCCGAGACCCGCGCGGCCATCGACGGATTTTCCCGCGGGATCTATGAACACGCCGTGCTGCACTGGCCGTCCGCGCCCTTCCTCGGTCGCGACCGTCTCGCCGCCCTGGTCGGCGGACGCCACAAGCCCCCCGGACTGCTCACCCGCGTGGACGGAACGCCGTTCCACCTCTTCGAGCTCGACACGCCGATGACGCGGGCGCTCGATGCACGGGACAGGCACCCGGATTCCACCCGCCGCCTGGTCCGCTCCGTCCTGGCGGAGCATGTCGGCCACCGCGCCCTACACGATCTTTCCATTCCCGCGGTCAGCGAGTGGCGGCACGACCCGTGGTCGCTCGGTTCGTGGGCCGTGGTCCCACCCGGACACGCTCCGGCACGTGGACACCTTCAAGCACCGCTCGCCGGCAAGATCTGGTTCGCCGGAGAAGCGTTGTCCCGCCTGCAATGGGGAACCGCCGGCGGGGCCTATCAAGAAGGCCTGAGGGCAGCCGCCGAGGTTGTTTTTTCTCTCGAAAAATAGCTCAGGTTGCACAAACAATAGCAGCTTGCAGCGGGCAAAATATCATTTTCTATAGTAGCATTATACTAGAAAAATGGATTAAGCTTCTCTCCATATTTGCAATTTATCACGAATCTGCGGGAATCGCGAGACCACGGGCTCACTGCGAATGCTAGACGGGACAGTCATTCTCATTACAGACCGGCCCGACAGCAGTGAACTCCTGCGCCACGAGCTGAGCCTCGTCGCGGACTGCAAGGTAATCCGATACGATTCGGCGATAGACATGACGCCGGTGCCCATCGGGGCGGTATGCGATGTGACCCTCGACAGGCGCGATGCCGCCACCGCCATGCGCCGTGCCTTCACGCGACTGAAAAGCGCGGATGTTCCCGTCATCTGCCTGCTTCGGAACATGAGCGAGATCGGCCTGCGCAACGCCAGGAATCTCGGCGCGACCTGCTGCCTGTCGGCTCTGACGACCCCCGCAATGGTCGCTCGCACCATGGTGACGCAAGTGATCCAGGATCGCGCCGAAAAGCCGGCCCGGAGCATCGAGCGCGGCGTGGCACGGGCCACCGCGGTCCTGACCCGCCTGTTCGACGGGGCGCGGTCGAACGATCCGGTCTCCCTGACGCGGGTCGATGCCAGCCTCGAACCGATCATCGCGGCGGTTCGCGACGGCGGATTGACCCGCTGGCTCGACCGGGTGTGGACGCATGACGACGCCACCTATCAGCATTGCCTGCTCGTGGCGGGCGTGGCCGCCAAGTTCTCGCTCCACCTCGGTTTCTCCACCGACGACCGCCATCATTTCGTCCGCGCCGCGCTGCTCCACGACCTCGGGAAAGCCCGGATCCCGCTCTCGATCCTCAACAAGCCGGGCCGGCTCGACGAGGCCGAGATGACGATCATGCGCACGCATCCGGTCATCGGCTACGAGAAGCTCAAGGGTACCGGCTGCGACGACGTCACCCTCGGCGCCGTGCGGCATCACCACGAAATGCTCGACGGCACGGGCTATCCCGACGGCCTCAGTGGGGACGCCATCGGCGATACCGTGCGGCTGATGACGATCTGCGACATCTATTCGGCGCTGACGGAGAAACGCATCTACAAGCCGGCGATGCCAACCTCCGTCGCCATGGCGATCCTCTCCGATATGAAGGGGCGCCTCGAGGATGGCCTGGTGCAGTCCTTCGGCGAGGCCATGAGTTCCGGCTCGTAACGGAATCGAACCGAGTCCCGGCAGTGGAGACGGCTCGGGACAGGGCGAATGTCAGCCGAAGCCGCCGCGCCTGAGTCGCATGACGGTTCGATCCAGCGCGCCGAGATAGGCCGAGCGGTCCCTGGCTGAGAACGGCCGCGGGCCGCCCGTGACCGTGCCCGCCTCGCGCAGGTCCTGCATCAAATTGCGGGTGGCGAGGGCAAGGCCGATCCCGCTCTCGCTGAAAGGTTTCCCGTTGGGCGCGAGGACCTCGGCGCCCGCCTTCACGCATCGGCTCGCCAGGGGCACGTCCGAGGTGACGACGACGGCGCCCGCTCTCGCCCGCTCCGCGATCCAATCGTCGGCGGCATCGAAACGGTCGCTGACGACGACGCGCTCGATCCAGGGCTCGCGCGGCAGGGTGATGAAACTGTTGGCCACCACGTAGACATGCAGGCCGTAGCGGCCAGCGACCCGGTAGGTCTCGTCCTTCACCGGGCAGGCATCGGCATCGATGTAGACGACGATCGACCGGTCGGGCTCCGGCACGCTCGCACTCATACGGACGCCGCCAGACGCGGAGCCACGTCCCTCACCGCCTCGACCTCCTCGATGGCCGGGGCCGCCCGCTCCAGGGTCGAGACCGCGAGCGGCTGGCCCCGGCCGCGCAGGGCATGGGCTCCGAGGGAGCGGGCGCGGATGCCCTCGGGCAGGCGCGGCAGGCGGCCGAGGAGATCGTCCGAAATCAGGATCTCGGTGCCGAGCGGCCGGCACAAGGCCTCGATCCGCGAAGTCACGTTCACCGTGTCGCCGAAATAGGCGATCTTGTGCCGGTCGACCCCGACCTCCGCGGTGACGATGGAACCGCCATGCAGCGCCGCCCGCAGGCGGGGCACCACGCCGAAGCGGGCCTGCCAGGCCGCCGCCTCGGCCTCGATCCGGTCGAGGACGTCGAAGACGCAGGCGACGCATCGGGCATCCTTGAGGCCACGCTCCATCGGCCAGGTGATCATGGCCATGTCGCCGATGTAATCGTCGGTGGAGCCGTGATTGCGGCGCACGGGCTCGGCGAGGGCGGCGAAGACCGCGCCGAGATAGGCCTGGGCCTTGAGGTCGCCATGGGTTTCGGCGAAGGCGGTGGAGCCGACGACGTCGAGAAACAGGAAGATGCGGTCCTCGCGCACCGGCCGGTGATAGCGGCCGACGAGGAAGTTCACGAACACCTCGCCGCCGATGAGATCGCGCATGCGGATGACGAAGACGAGCATCGCCGATACCGCCAGCGAATAGGCGAGGACCCGCGGGGTGATCTTGACGGCATCCTTGAGGGCGTCACCGGTCAGGCCGAGGGCCCAGACGACGAGACCGCCGAGCGCGATGCCGCTGGCGATCATCAGGACATAGGCGAGTTCGGCGGCGAGCACGTAGATCTTCGCCGGCAACTGGCGAAAGCGCGCCTGAAGGCCGCCGAAGATCAGGCCACGGTCGAAGGCGAGGGTGGTCGCGCCCACCGCGAGGCCATAGATCACCCCGGCCAGCGGCGAGGCGCCGTTGGCGAACAGCAGGTCGTAGAGAAGCCCGGCGCCGCTGCAGGCGACGAGGATGAGGATCCAGAACCAGCGATGCGGCGGCAGCATCAGGCATCACCCCGGTCTGGCTCGTCACGAAGACGATGGCGTCGCGCGGGGAGAAGCAAGGCGTGGCATCCTTCGGAAGGCCATCGTCGGAGGGCGCGGACGAGGAACCGCGCCGAGACGATAGGCCCGTCCTGAACAACGGTCCATAATGGCGCGATTAAGGCCATGGGCCGTTAAGGCTGCCGCGGAAATTCATTGTCGGCCCGGAAGACCGTCAGATCTCCGTAACCCGGCACCCCTTAGGCTCGTTGCCGGACAGGCAGCCTCACCGCTGCAACGCGGCTCGGCCGCTTCAGAAGGCGCGCATCGCGATGAGCATGACGAGGGCGAACCCGGATCCGACCTCTCCCGGCCGGACCTCACCCGGAATGCCGGCCACGCGCCCGCTGGTCGCCCCGCGCGACATCCGCGCGATTGCACGCGACCTCGGCTATTCCCCCGACTGGAACTGGAGCTGGGAGAACTACAAGAACACGATCGTCGCCCTCACCAACGAGTACGGCCTTCGCGACCATCTCGAGATCGGCGGCGGGCGCGACCCGGTCTTCCAGCCGCCGGAGCTGGTCCGGCATGGGATCAAGGTGACGATCAACGACATCTCGCAGAAGGAACTCGATCTCGCCCCGCCCGAATTCGCGAAACTCTGCTGCGACATCGCCTCGCCATCCACCCTGGAGACCATCGGCGCGAACCGGTTCGACTTCGCCTATTGCTCGATGGTCATGGAGCACGTGCCGGACGTGGCGCAGATGTGGCGCAACATCCATGGCCTCCTCGCACCGGGCGGCGCGGCGCTCAGCTTCTTTCCCACCCTGTTCGCCCCGCCCTTCGTCGCCAACCAGCTCATGCCGGAGGCCCTGTCGCGCGCGGTGCTCCACACCCTGTTCCCGGACCGCAGGGACGACGGCGACAATCCGAAATTCCCGGCGCATTACAATTACTGCCGGGGCAGCGAGGCGGCGATCGTCCCGCTCCTGAAGGAAATCGGCTTTCACGAGATCGTGGTGCTGCCGTTCTACGGCTACAGCTACTTCCACAAGCTGCCCGGCCTGCGCCAAATCGACGATGCGTTCACCCGCCTCGCCCGGAGCCGGGACTGGCGGACCTTCACGAGCTTCGCCTTCGTCATCGCCCGTAAATGACCACCGCCCCATCCGATGCGGTCATGAACGTCATCATCGTCGCCGATCACGCCTTCATCAACGGCGGGCAAGCGAAGGTCGCCATCGAGAGCGCCCTCGGCCTCGCCGGGCGGGGCAACCGGATCGTGGTCTTCGCGGCCGTCGGCCCGGCCGATCCGCGTCTGGCGCATGCCGGCATCGAGGTGATCGTCCTCGGCCAGACCGACGTGGCGCTCACCACCTCGCTCGCCAGTTTCGGCGTGCAATGGCTCTGGAACCGGCCGGCGGCGCTCCGTCTCGAAGCCCTCCTCTCGGGCTACGATCCGAGCGACAGCGTCGTCCACGTCCATGGCTGGGCCAAGGCCCTGTCGCCCTCCATCGGACCCGTGCTGAAGGCGACGAAGGTGCCGGTGGTGTTCACCATGCACGAATACTATCTCGCGTGCCCCAATGGCGGCTTCTACGATTACCCGATCTCGGCCGCCTGCCACCGCACCCCGCTCTCGCCCGCCTGCATCGCCTACAATTGCGATTCCCGGAGCTATGCCCGCAAGCTGATGCGGGTCGGCCGCCACGCGCTGATGCGGGGGTCGGGCCTCGTCGGCAGCGCTGCGACCGTCATCACCATCAGCCGGCTGCAGAAGCCCGTTCTCGCCCCCTACCTGCCGAAGCGGACACGCTATTTCGAGGTCTCCAACCCCGTGGATGCGGAGCCCATCGGCCGGAAGGCGGATCGGCCGCTGGGCGACATCGTCTTCGTGGGGCGGGTCTCGCCGGAGAAGGGCGCCCCCATCTTCGCCGAGGCCGCCCGCCTCGCAGGAGTGACGGCGGTGTTCATCGGCGACGGCCCGCAGCGGGCGCAACTGGAGGCGGAGCATCCGGAGGCCCGCTTCCTCGGCTGGAAGAACCCGGCGGAGGTGAAGGCGCTGATGCGCGCGGCCCGCGCCCTCGTCTTCCCCTCTGTCTGGTACGAGGGCCAGCCCCTCACCGTGCTCGAGGCCCTGGCGGCCGGAACGCCGGTGATTGTGAGCGACATCTGCGCCGGCCGGGAGGCGGTGGAGGACGGCGTCAACGGTCTCTGGTTCGCTTCCGGCAAACCGGATTCCCTCGCCGCCGCCCTTGGCCGCTTGTCCGACGACGCGGTGGCCCGCCGCATGTCGGATGCCGCCTACGACCTGTTCTGGGCCGACCCGCTGACCCTCGACCGGCATCTCGACGGCATCGAGGAGGTCTACCGACGCAGCCTCGCTCCCGCGCCCTCACCCCCGACCATCCGGGCCATCCACGCCTGAACCGCCGTGACGTCGGCCTGGCCGAGCCCGTGCCCGGCCGGCTGGATGTCGTGCGCGACATCCGCCCCTGCGCCGGCAAGGACGCTCGCGAGACGCCCGGCGCTCTCGGCCGGCACGATCGGATCGGCCATGCCCGACAGCATCAGCACGGCCGTCCCCGTCAGGTTCGGGGCAGGCGGTTCCGCCAACGGCATCATCGGCCGCAGGAGCGCCGCTCCGGCGAGCACGCCGGGATGGAGCAGCAGAAGGGCCGCGGCGATATTGGCGCCATTGGAGAAGCCGAGCGCCACGGGTGCGGCGAGGCCGTAGGCGTCACGGGCCTCCGCGACGAAGGCCGCGAGGTCCCGCGCGCGACGCCGCACATCGGCCTCGTCGAAGACGCCCTCGGCCAGACGGCGGAAGAAGCGCGGCATGCCGTTCTCCAGGACCGGCCCGCGGGGCGACAGCAGGGCGGAACCCGGCGACACGGCGCGGCTCAGGGGCAGCAGGTCGCTTTCGTCGCCGCCGGTGCCGTGGAGCAGCAGGAGCGGAGGGGAGCCGACCGCGGTCGCGGGCTCGAACCGGTGAGTGAAGGACAGGGACGGTGTGGTCATGACGGCCTCGCAAAAAGGTGCGTGGGAACCGCCCCTCCTCGTGGAGGGGCGGCCTTGTCAGGCGATGGTGGGCAGAACCTCCTCGATCCGCGCGCGATGCGCTTCGAGGAAGGCGGGGAGCTTGAGCGCTTCGCCGAGGGCATCGGCCGGCTCGTCGACGGCAAAGCCCGGGATGTCGGTGGCGATCTCGAACAGCACGCCACCTGGTTCACGGAAGTAGACCGAGCGGAAATAGGCCCGGTCACGCTGCTCGGTCACCTGCAGGCCGTGGGTACCGGTGAGATCGGCCACCATGGACGCCTGCTCGGCATCGTCCTTCGCACGAAAGGCGATGTGATGGACCGAGCCCGCACCGGGCCGACCGCGCAGGAACTCGCCCACCGCCCGGAGGGTGACGAACCCGCCGACGCTGCCGCCGTTGGCGTAGCGGGTCATCGCCCCGTCGCGCCCGGCCTCGGAGAAGCCGAACACCCCGGTGAGGATCCGCGCCGTCGGCTCCGCCTCGTTCAGAAGCAGGGTGACGCCGTGGAAGCCCTGGATGGCGTACTCGGCCGGAACCTCGGACGCAGTCCAGGAAGGCGTTCCCTCCACGACATCGTCCACACCCACGAGGGCCAGCACCATCCCGTCGGGATCGCGCAGGCGCAGAACCAGCTCGCCGAAGAGCTGGACCAGGGCGTCGTGATCGACGCCCTTCTCGATCAGCCGGTGTGTCCACCAGCCGATGGAGGCGCGGGGCACGCGGAAGGCGGTCTCCTGCGTCTCGCCGATCCCGACCCGCCCCCGCGCCGCCTGCGCCACGGGGAAGAAGGTCAGGATCGTGCCGGGGCGGCCGGCCTCGTCCCCGTAATAGAGATGATAGATCGAGGGATCGTCGAAATTGACGGTCTTCTTCACCAGGCGCAGGCCAAGGACGCGCCGATAGAAATCGAGGTTGCGCTGGATGTCGCCGGCATAGGCGGTGACGTGGTGCAGGCCGTTATCGGACATGATCGTGTCTCCGGGGCGCGCTGGCGGGTGGAAGACCACCGCGCCGCTTCGTGATGGAGACAATCTGGCCCTTGGCAGGCCCAACGAAAATAGAAACGATGGAAACCTATCGTTTCTGGAAACGCACCAATGAAGCTGCCGGATTTCGAAGCCTGGGCGATCTTCGCCAAAGTCGCCGAGACGGGGGCGTTCGGGCGGACGGCGGATGAACTCGGCCTGTCGAAGGCCACGGTCTCGAAGGCGATCACCCGCCTGGAAGCCCGGATCGGCGGCCGCCTGTTCCACCGAACCTCGCGCAAGATCGCCCTGACGGAGCTGGGCCATGCTGCGCGGGAGGGTGCCGCTCGCATCCTGGCGGAGGGTGAAGCGGCGGAGGCGCAGGCCACGGCCTCGTCATCGGTTCCGCGCGGCATGGTGAGGCTCGCCGCCCCCATGTCGTTCGGAATCCTCCACGTGGCTCCGATCCTGCCGGATTTCCTCGGCCAGTACCCGGAGGTTTCGGTGGATCTCCATCTCAGCGATGCCCTGGTCGATCTCGTGGCCGGGGGGTTCGATATTGGCCTGCGCATCGCCGCCCTGGCGGATTCCTCCCTGCGGGCGCGGCGCCTGTGCCTCGTCAACCGCGCGCTCGTGGCCGCGCCCGACTATCTCGACCGGCATGGCCGACCGGACCATCCGCGCGACCTCGCCCGCCATGCCTGCCTCGGCTACGCCTACCTGCCGAGCCCGGACCGCTGGATCTTCACCAGTCGGGAGGGCGAAGAGGCGGTGATCGTCCCCTCCGGACCGTTGCGGGCCAACAATGCCGATGCCCTGACACCCGCCCTTCGCGCCGGGCTCGGTCTCGCCGTCCAGCCGGATTTCATGGTCTGGGAGGATCTTCGGGCCGGGCGGCTCGAACGGGTGCTGCACGGGTGGGACCTGCCGCCCATCGCCCTGCATCTGGTCACGCCGCCGGGGGATCCGCGCCCCGCCCGCGTCCTTGCGCTCATCGCCTTCCTGGGAGCCCGGTTCGCGGCGGCACCCTGGTCGAACGGCTCCGCCGCACAGCCGTGATGCCGCGATCAGAGCACCACATGCGGGCCGACCGCGTCTTCGTGGAGCGGCTTGAGAAAGGCCGCGCCGATGCCGTTGTCGAACCGGCGGGCGACCTTGGCCCTGGTCCGGCCGATGACGATCAGGGTACCGACGTCGAGGGGTTCCTCCATGGAGACGGCCACGCCCGATGCCGAGATGTTGAGGACACGGCCCGGCCGCATCGATCCGGCCTCGGTCGTGATCAGCACATCCTGACGCTCCGGCACGATACGCGGAAAAGCGCGCATCACCAGGGGCGGCAGATTCTGCGATTTGGCGAGGCTGAGAAGGCTCTGGACCACGAGGCCGAGGGGATGGTTGGCACCGAGCACACGGATCGCGAAAGCTGACGTTTCCGTTCGCACGACGATGGCCTCAAGGGATCCGGCATGGCGGATGCTGCAGGTCAGTCGTTCATCGATCGCGGGAACGACGGACGACTTGAAGCGAATCCCGTCCAAGGACAGATCGTCGGTGACCGCATAGAAATTTGGCCGATGCCTCCCCCAGCAGAGCGCCGGCAGGGTGACCTTGTACCGCGTCTTCGCCCGCCTGTCGCTCATCATGGCCCTTGTTGCTTTGAGCCTTCCTATGCTGGCGATCCTTCAGGCAAAGCTTTCGCGATCGGGAAAATTCGACTCAATATTCTGCATAAATAATCCGGCTCATGGCCAAGACCCGTGGAACGAGTTCGAAGAACCGGGATCAGGCCTTGCCGCCCGACCGGCCGACCCCCGTCAGGCCATGCACTCTGATGCGGGAGGCGAGCGTCGTCGGCTTGACGCCCAGCAGTTCGGCCGCCCCTCCGACCCCGGAGACGCGGCCCTTGCTCAAGGCGAGGGCGGCCGAGATGTCGGCCCGGTCGCGCGCCCTTCGCTCGGCCTCGGTGGCGGGGGTAGCACCGGTCGAGACCTCGCCCTGCGGGCGCATGCCCTCGACGGGACCGGGGCCCTCGGCCTCGGGCAGGTCGAACCGGAGCCTTCCACGCACGGCCAGGATCGCCGCCCGCTCGACGATGTTCTCCAGTTCGCGGACATTGCCGGGCCAGTCGTAGCGCACGAGGCGGCGGACATCCCCTTCCGTCAGACGCAGGTCGGGCACGGTGAGGCGCCGGGCTACACTTTTAAGGAAGTGCTGGGCGATGAGGGGGATATCCTCCGGCCGCTCGCGCAGGGGCACGGCCGCGATGGGAAAGACGTTGAGGCGGAAATAGAGATCCTCGCGAAAGCGCCCCCGTTTCACCTCGGCCTTGAGGTCGCGGTTGGTGGCGGCCACGAGGCGGACGTCGACGAGGCGGGTCCGTTCCTCGCCGATCCGCTCGAATTGCCGCTCCTGCAGCACGCGCAGGAGCTTGCCCTGCAGGTCGATGGGGATTTCCCCGACCTCGTCCAGGAACAGGGTGCCGCCATCGGCGAGTTCGAACCGCCCGACCCGGTCGCGCAGGGCCCCGGTGAAGGCGCCCCTGGCGTGGCCGAAGAACTCGCTCTCGAACAGCTCGCGCGGGACTGCGGCGCAGTTCACCCGGATCAGCGGCCGGTCCCGGCGCCGGCTCGCCTCGTGGATGGCCCGGGCGATGAGTTCCTTGCCGGTGCCGGATTCGCCGGTGACGAGGACGGTGGCGTCGGTGCCGGCGACGAGGTCGATCTGCCGGAGGGTCGCCTCGATGGCCGGCGAGCGGCCGATGATGCCCTGGTGATGCCCGCCCTCGCGGATTTCCTCGCGGAGATAGGCGTTTTCGAGCTCGAGACGCTGGCGCAGGGAATCGACCTCCGCCAGGGCTTGACGGAGGCGCTCGTCGGCCTCCCGCCGCTGGCTGATGTCGCGGAACACGATGACCGCGCCAAGGAGCCGGCCCCGGTCGCGGATCGGCGTCGAGGTGTATTCCACGAAGATCGGCGTGCCGTCCCGGCGCCAGAACACTTCCGTGTCCACCTGATGCACGGCCCCGTCGCGGAAGGCCGCGTAGATCGGGCAATCCTGATGCGGGTAATGGAGGCCATCCGGGTGGCTGTGATGGACCGTGGCATGCATGTCGCGCCCGACGAGATCGGCCGCGTCCCAGCCCAGCATCCGCTCGGCCGCCGGGTTGATGAAGGTGGTGATGCCCTCGGCATTGACCCCGTAGATGCCCTCGCCGGCCGCGCGCAGGATGAGCTGGTTCTCGCGCTCGATATCGCGAAAGATCCGCTCCATCCGCTGCCACTCGGACAAGCCGGCGCGCATATGCGCATCGGCCTCCGTATCCACGAGGCGGCGCCGGCGCTCGTCGAGGTCGAACAGGCTGACGAGGAGAAGCGCCGGCTCGCCCGGCAGGATCGTCCCGCTGTATTCGACGTGGAGGCCGTGCCCCTCCGCGTGCCTCGGCGAGAGGGCGTGGGTCCAGTCGCGTCCCCGCGCCTGAACGGCCTGGGTGAAGACAATGAGCGTCGGCACCTGGTCCGGATGAAGGCTGGTGACGCGCATGCCCCGCAGGACGGCGGGATCGTAGCCGAGTAGCCGCGCGGCGGCCGGGTTGGCGTCCCGGACCTCGTCGGCCACCGGATCGAGCACCAGCATCGCCTCTGCCGCCCTGTCGAAGGCGGGGCCATAGGGCGACGCAGGTAATGCGACTGAACTCGTTATCACGATATCTCGTAACACGAATTACGGGATATCGTAATCGACGAAATTTCGTAATTATAAAATCTCGATCAGCATATTGATATATATGAGTTTTTTCGTTGAATCGCCACTGGCACAGCGTTTGCCAAGAAGCGAGCGTCCCTGCACAAAGGTTCGCGACATGGCGCTCTTCGACGATCCGTTCAACGCCCGGCTGACCTTGAAGCGCGGGGGCTGCTCCTGCGGGAACCATCACGATCAAGCGGCGCACGATGCCGAAGCTCCGTCCGGTGACGCCGCGATCACACGGGCCGTCGAAGGCGCCGTCATGCGGGCCCTGTTTCCCGAGGATGCGCAGCGGCGCGCCTTTCTCAGGAGCGTCGGAGGGGCGACGGCGCTCGCCGCCGTGAGCCAGTTCTTGCCCACGAAATTCGTGGCCGAGGCCTTCGCGCAGGGCGCAAAGCCGGAGAAGACCGATCTGAAGGTCGGCTTCATCCCGATCACCTGCGCCACGCCGATCATCATGGCCAAGCCCATGGGCTTCTACGAGAAGCAGGGGCTGAACGTGGAGGTGGTGAAGACCGCCGGCTGGGCGGTGATCCGCGACAAGACCCTGAACAAGGAATACGACGCCGCCCACATGCTGGCGCCGATGCCGATCGCCATCTCCCTCGGCGTCGGATCGAACCCCGTCCCCTACACGATGCCGGCGGTGGAGAACGTCAACGGCCAGGCGATCACCCTGGCGATGAAGCACAAGGACAGGCGCGACCCGAAGAGCTGGAAGGGCTTCAAGCTCGCGGTGCCCTTCGACTATTCGATGCACAATTACCTGCTGCGCTACTACCTCGCGGAAGCCGGGATCGACCCCGATACCGACGTGCAGATCCGCGCCGTTCCGCCGCCGGACATGGTCGCCAACCTGCGGGCCGACAACATCGACGGGTTCCTCGCTCCCGACCCGGTGAACCAGCGCGCGGTCTATGACGGCGTCGGCTTCATCCACATCCTGTCGAAGGAGATCTGGGACCGGCACCCGTGCTGCGCCTTCGCAGCCTCGCAGGATTTCGTCACCCAGACCCCGAACACCTACGCCGCCCTGCTCCGCGCCGTGATCGAGGCGACGGCCCACGCCTCGAAGGTCGAGAACCGCAAGGAGATCGCCGCGCAGATCGCTCCGGCCAACTACCTCAACCAGCCGGTGACGGTGGTGGAGCAGGTGCTCACCGGAACCTTCGCCGACGGCCTCGGCGCTGTCCGCAAGGTGCCGGACCGCGTCGATTTCGACGCCTTCCCGTGGTCGTCCTTTGCCGTCTGGATCATGACGCAGATGAAGCGCTGGGGTCAGATCAAGGGCGATGTCGATTACAAGGCGGTGGCCGAGAAGGTCTATCTCGCCACCGACGCCGCCCGGCTGATGAAGGAGGCGGGCCTCACCCCGCCCACGACCACGTCGAAATCCTTCTCGGTGATGGGCAAGGTCTTCGATCCGGCGAAACCCGAGGAGTACCTGAGCTCCTTCGCCATCAAACGGGCGGGCTGAGCCATGAAGGCCTCCCTCCCGCTCCGGGCCGGAATCGTGTCCCTGGCCGTCCTCGCCGCCTTCCTGCTGCTCTGGCAGATCGCGGTGGGCGGGGTCGCCAAGACCGAGGCCATGGATCCGGAATACGCAGCCCTCATGGGCGCGAGCGCGACCACGGGCAAGTCGGCGATGCCGGGGCCCCTCGACGTCGCGGCCACGGCCTGGAAGCACCTCAAGGACCCGTTCTACGATCGCGGGCCCAACGACAAGGGGCTCGGCATCCAGCTCGCCTATTCCATCGGCCGGGTGGCACTGGGCTACGGCCTCGCGGTTCTGGTAGCCATTCCCATCGGTTTCCTCATCGGCATGTCGCCGCTGATGGGCCGGGCCCTCGACCCGTTCATCCAGTTGCTGAAGCCGGTCTCGCCCCTCGCCTGGATGCCGCTCGCCCTCTACACGATCAAAGATTCGAGCCTGTCCGCGATCTTCGTGATCTTCATCTGCTCGCTCTGGCCGATGCTGATCAACACCGCCTTCGGTGTCGCCGGAACGCGCAGGGAATGGCTGAACGTCGCCCGCACCCTGGAGGTCGGGCCGGTCCGCCGCGCTTTCACGGTGATCCTGCCGGCGGCCGCGCCCACCATCCTCACGGGCATGCGCATCTCCATCGGCATCGCCTGGCTCGTCATCGTGGCGGCCGAAATGCTCGTGGGCGGAACCGGCATCGGCTACTTCGTCTGGAACGAATGGAACAATCTCTCGATCACCAATGTGATCGTCTCGATCCTGGTCATCGGCCTCGTGGGCATGATCCTCGACCAGCTGCTGGCGCGCGCGCAGCGTCTCGTCACCTTCCCCGAGTGAGGCCGCGCCATGAGCACGCTCCTCCCCTTCGCGCGGCACTCCGCGAGTGCCGCTCCCGACCCCGCCGCCGGGACCAGCCGCATGTCCTCCTCCGAAAAGTTCATCTCCATCGAGGGGATCGCCCGGCGTTATCCCGCCCCCGGCGGCAAGCCGAACACCGTGTTCGAGAACCTGTGGCTGCCCATGCGGCGGGGCGAGTTCGTCTGCATGATCGGGCATTCCGGCTGCGGCAAGACCACGGTGCTCAACATCCTGGCCGGGCTGGAGGCGCCGAGCGAGGGGGTCGTCATCGTCGACGGGCAGGCGATCGAGGGGACGAGCCTCGACCGGGCGGTGATCTTCCAGGGCCACGCCCTGCTGCCCTGGCGCACGGTGCTCGGCAACGTCGCCTATGCGGTCTCCTCGCGCTGGCGCAAGGCGTCCCGCGCCGAGGTGGAGGAGCGGGCCCGCAAGGCCATCGCAACGGTGGGCCTCGCCGGCTCCGAGCATAAGCGCCCGTCCGAACTTTCCGGCGGCATGAAGCAGCGCGTCGGCATCGCGAGGGCGCTGGCCATCGAGCCCAAGATCCTGCTCATGGACGAGCCGTTCTCGGCCCTCGACGCGCTCACCCGCGGCACGCTGCAGGACGAGGTGCGCCGCATCTGCATCGAGACCGGCCAGACCGTCTTCATGATCACCCACGACGTCGACGAGTCGATCTACCTCGCCGACCGCATCGTGCTGATGACCAACGGCCCCGAGGCCAAGGTGGCGGAGATCGTCGAGAACCCGCTGCCGAAACGGCGCGAGCGCGCGAACCTCCATCACGCGCCGGGCTACTACGCCCTGCGCAACCACCTGATGGACTTCCTCGTCAGCCGCTCGAAGACCCTGCGTGACGCCATGCCCGCCGGCTACGACCAGCGCCACCCGCCCATGGTGCGGCCGGGTTCGGACGGGCCGGAGCCGCTCCCCGTCCCCGTCGCCTCGTAAATCCGCGCCACTCAGATCCGCGCGCCACCCCTCACCTACGTTCCTCCACCGGAGACCTCACATGAAGCGCGAAGACCTCACGGAAAAGCTCCTCGACATCAAGCGCGAGAAGGGCTGGACCTGGAAGCACATCCAGGCCGAGATCGGCGGCCTCTCGCCGATCCTCATCACCGCCGCCTGCATGGGGCAGATGAAGCTGCCGAAAGCCCAGGCCAGGAAGGCGGCGGAGCTGTTCGGCCTGACCGAATCCGAAGAGCGGATGTTGAACGAGGCGCCCTATCGCGGCTCGATCCCGCAGATGCCGCCCACCGACCCTCTGATCTACCGGTTCTACGAGTTGGTGATGGTCTACGGCACCACCTGGAAAGAACTGATCCAGGAGGATTTCGGAGACGGCATCATGTCGGCGATCGATTTCAACATGACCATGGAACGAGAGCCCAACAACAAGGGCGACCGGGTGAAGATGAACCTGTCCGGAAAGTTTTTGCCGTATAAATATTATGACAACGAAGAAGGCGTGCCGGATTACGGCTTCAAGGAGTCGTAGAATCGGGGCCGTAGATCAGAAACATTCCAGGCTGTAGCGTCACCGCGGCTGCAAGCACGCCGCGGTGACTTTTCTCACGCGCGGCGAGTCGACGACGGAGGGGGTTTCGTGCTGATTGCGGAGGCTTGGCCGCACGCACGGCCCTCCCCTCGGAGATTGTTTCAGCATGAATCTCAACGCCCTCTCATCCACCTGGGCTCCCCGCCTCCTCAGCATTCTGCGGATCGTGGCCGGCGTGCTGTTTCTGGAGCATGGCACGCAGAAGCTGTTCGGGTTCCCCATGCGCATGGGCGGCGGGGCGGCACCGGCGCTGTTCACGCTCTTCTGGTTCGCGGCCATCCTCGAGATCGTCGGAGGCGCGCTGATCATCCTCGGCCTGTTCACCCGGCCGGTGGCGTTAATCCTCTCCGGCCAAATGGCCTTCGCCTATTTCATCGCCCATGCGCCGAAGAGCCCATTCCCTGCCCTCAACAGCGGGGATGCGGCCATCCTGTTCTGCTTCCTCTTCCTCTACCTCGCCGCCGCGGGCGCGGGTCCGTGGAGCCTCGACGCGCAGCGCCGCGGACGGTTCTGAGCCGGGGCTCATCGCCCCGTCGGCAATGCCCGGACGGGGTGATCGGAGGGGTCGCGCTCCGTCCGATTCAGAGACGATCCCTGCCATAGGGCGTCCCCTGAAGTCGGCGGGCGTGTTGCCTTCATGCCCGCCTTGGGCGGAGCCGATGGCGGGCTTTCGAGGTGACGGAGACAGGTCGTATGGCGCCTGACGAGACCCATCGGCCGCGCGTCGGCGGGCCGGCGTGATGACGGAGGAGCCGGCCGGCGGCCGGCGCATCCGCGTCGTCGCCATGGCCGTGCAGAAGGGAGGCACCGGCAAGACGAGCCTCGCCGCCTCCCTGTCCGTGGCGGCGGCGGAGGATGGCGAACGCGTGATCGCCTTCGACCTGGATCCGCAGGGGTCTTTGGCCGGCTGGGGCGCTCTTCGCCGGAAGGGCGGAGTGAGCGTCGATCGGGTCCAGGCCTGGGAGATTGGGCAGATGCCCGAGATCCTGGAAGACTGCCGAGAGAACGGAACCACCCTCGTCGTCATCGACACCGCCGGCACCGCCACGGGTCTGGCCCCGGCCTTGCGAACGGCCGACCTCGTCGTCGTGCCGGTGCGGCCGTCGCGGCTCGACCTCGTGGCCGCGAGGCCGACCCTTCAGACCCTCGTCGGCCTCGGGATGCGGAGCCAGCTCGCCCTCGTCCTCAATCAATGCCCGCCCCCGCCCTCCCCGCGCACCGATGCCTATGCGGCACAGTTGCGCTCGCTGGGCGTGCTGGCCGAACCCAACATCGTGCACCGGGTGGATCATCAGGACGCCGTAGCCTCCGGCCTCGGCGTCACCGAATACGCACCCCAGGGCCGGGCCGCCGAGGAGATCCGCGCCCTGTGGAACTGGCTCGACACGAAGATGAGCCTGTCGGGTGCGGAAGCGTCCTGAGCAGGTTCGCAGCCGGTGGTTTCAGGGCGGAAGACCGGCAATCGCTTCCGCGCACCCCGCTCAGCGCTCCCCGAATGCCGCGAGGATGCGCGCCCAGGAGCGCGTGCCCTTGTGGAAGCTCCTGAGATCGTACTTCTCGTTGGGCGAATGGATGCGGTCGTCGTCGAGGCCGAAGCCGATGAGGAGTGTGTTGCGGTCGAGCAAGCGCTTGAAGTCGCCGACGATGGGGATCGAGCCGCCCGCGCCGATGGTCACGGCGGGAACGCCCCATTCCTCGGCGAGCGCGCCCCTCGCGGTGTCCAGTTCGGGCATGTCGAAGGGCAGGCTGATGGCGCGGCTGCCCTTGTAGCAGATCACCTCCACCGAACAGTCGGCCGGAATGCGCTCGCGCACGAAGGCCTCGAAGGTCCGCGCGAGTTGTTCGGGGTCCTGGTCGTCCACGAGGCGGAACGAGATCTTGGCGCTGGCCTGCCCCGCGATGACGGTCTTGGTGCCCTCGCCGGTATAGCCGCCGATGATGCCGTTGACGTCGCAGGCCGGACGCGACTGGATCAGTTCGATGAGCATGCGCCCGCGCTCGCCGGCCGGCTCCGACAGGCCGATGGGACCCAGAAACTTGTCCGCCGTGAAGTCGAGGCCGCGCCACTGCTCCAGGATCTCGGGGGGGGTCTCGCGCACGCCGTCGTAGAAACCCGGAAGAGTCACCTTTCCATCGGCATCGTGCAGGTCGGCGATGATCTTGGACAGGACGTGGATCGGGTTGCGCGCCGCACCGCCGAAGAAGCCCGAATGCAGGTCGCGGTCGGCGCAGGTTACCTTCACCTCGAAATAGGCAAGGCCTCGCAGGGAGGTGGTGATGGCCGGCGTGGTCGGGTTCCACATGCTGGTGTCGCAGACGAGGACGATGTCGGCCGCGAGTTTTTCGCGATTCGCCGCGACCCACTCGGGCAGCCCCTGCGAGCCGTTCTCCTCGGCGCCCTCGATGAGGAGAGTGACGCCGCAGGGCAGTTCGCCCTCCATGGCGATGAAGGCGCGGCAGGCCTCGACGAAGGTCATGACCTGACCCTTGTCGTCCGAGGCCCCCCGCGCCACGATCTGCTTCTCACCCTTGGAATTCAGGGAGATGCGCGGCTCGAAGGGCAGCGTCTCCCACAGGTTTTCCGGGTCCACCGGTTGCACGTCGTAATGGCCGTAGAACAGCACGTGCGGCTTGCCGGGCTTGGGCGCATGCGCCAGCACCACCGGATGCAGCGAGGTCTCGTGGATGGCCGTCTCGAACCCGAGCGCCGTCAGGGTGCCGGTGAGCCATTGCGCCGCCTCGCGGCAATGGCCGGCATAGGCCGGATCGGTGGAAATCGACGGGATTCGCAGGAAGGCGAACAGCCGCTCCAGGGCATTGTCGAGGTCGCGGTCGATGTCGTTGAGAACCGGGTCGAGGGCGGCCATCGCGCGTCCTTCTGACAAGAGGGGATGGCGACAGGGTTAGCCGAGGGGATGAGCGGGCGCAAACCAAGTCGCGGAGCGTCGTGGGCTCGGACGACGTTCAGATGCTGCTCGGCATGCATTCGAAGATCGACACGGAAACCACCCTCCCGGGAACAGGCGCAGATTGGAACGGTTATCGAGTGGACCGGCGTGGGGCGTGGACGTTTCTTCCCCTCGCGCCTCCGCCCATTCGAGAAACGCGGCCGGTGCCCTGCCCGGCCCCTGATCCCTCAGGACACGCCCATGCTCATCGACAGCGGATCGCCCGGCGCTCCGGCCACCATCGGCATCAGCCTGACCATCAACGGCGAGGTCCGTGAGCTTCAGGTGGCGCCGTGGACCACCCTCCTCGATCTGCTACGCGAGGATCTCGACCTGACCGGTACCAAGAAGGGCTGCGACCACGGTCAGTGTGGCGCCTGCACCGTGCTGGTGGACGGCAAGCGTATCAATTCCTGCCTCGCGCTGGCCGTGATGAAGGACGGCACCGAGATCGTCACCGTGGAGGGGCTCGCCAGACACGCCGGACAGGACGGTGCGATGCACCCGCTCCAGGCCGCTTTCGTGGAGCGCGACGCCTTCCAGTGCGGATATTGCACCCCTGGCCAGCTCTGCTCTGCCGCCGGGATGATCGCGGAAGGTCACGCCACGTCGCGTGAAGAAATCCGCGAGGCCATGAGCGGCAATATCTGCCGCTGCGGCGCCTACACCAACATCGTCGATGCCATCGAAGACGTGATGCACGCGGGAGCCGCCCGATGAACCGCTTCGATTACGTCCGCCCGACGACGGTCGAAGAGGCGGTGAGGGCCATCGGCTCGACTGCCAAGGCCCGTTTCATCGCCGGCGGCACCAACCTCGTCGACCTGATGAAGTACAATGTCGAGCGGCCTGAGCGCCTCGTCGACATCACCCGTCTGCCCCTCGAAGCCATTGAGGAGCATCACGGGGGCCTGCGCATCGGTGCCCTCGTCACCAATTCCGCAGTGGCCTATGACGAGCGTATCAAGGACCGCTACCCGCTCCTGGCGAGCGCGATCCTGGCCGGTGCCTCGGGCCAGTTGCGCAATGCCGCCACCACCGGCGGCAACCTCAACCAGCGCACCCGCTGCTATTATTTTTATGACGAGGCCACGCCCTGCAACAAGCGCGAGCCGGGCTCGGGCTGTCAGGCGATCGGCGGCGTCAATCGCATCCACGCCATCTTCGGCACCAGCGAGAAATGCATCGCCACCCACCCGTCCGACATGTGCGTGGCACTGGCGGCCCTCGAAGCGCAGGTCCGCGTCACCGGACCGGGGGGCGAGCGCCGCATTCCCTTTGCCGAGTTCCACCGCCTGCCGGGGGACACACCGCAATACGACACCGCTCTGAAGGCGGACGAGATTGTCCTGTCCGTTGATCTGCCGGACGAGGATTTTGCCGGCCACCACACCTACCTGAAGCTGCGCGACAGGCTTTCCTACGCCTTCGCCCTGGTGTCGGTGGCCGCTTTGGTGCGCCTCGACGGCGACATGATCGGCGAGGCGCGCTTTGCGCTCGGCGGTGTCGCCCATAAGCCCTGGCGCAACGCCGAGGCCGAGGCCTTCCTCACGGGCAAACCCGCCACCCGCGAGAGTTTCGAGGGCGCCGCCGAAATCGTGATGCGGGACGCCAAACCCCAATCCGAGAACGGCTTCAAGATTGAGCTCGCCCGGCGCGCCATCATCCGCGGCCTGACCCAGGCTGCTGCCGGCACGCCCCAGTCGCAATCCGACAAGCGCATCGCCTGAGGACCCGTCCAGACATGGCCAACAGCATCTCCTCCACCGGCACGGACAGCTTCGTCGGCACCGCGCGCAGTCGCGTCGATGGCCCCGCCAAGGTCACCGGCCAGGCGAAATACGCCGGCGAGTTCACCGCCATCGACCTCGCCCACGGCTACGTCGTTTCCGGCGGCATCGCCAAGGGCCGCATCACCGCCATCGACAGCGCGGCGGCGGAAGCCGTACCCGGTGTCCTCAAGGTCTTCACTCATGAGAACCGGCCGCGCACGGCCTGGCTCGACTACAATTACCAGGACGCCGTGGCGCCGCCCGGCTCACCGTTTCGCGCCCTCTACGACGACAAGATCCATTACAGCGGCCAGCCCGTCGCCCTCGTGGTGGCGGAGGATTTCGGCACAGCCCGCTATGCCGCCTCCCTGGTGAAGGTAGCCTACGAGGCGGAGGAGTCCCATACCGACGTGGAGCGCCAACGTGAGTTCGCTTACGAGCCGCCCAAGAAGCGCGGCGGCATCAAGCCGCCGCCCGAGCCCCGGGGCGATGCCGACGGCGCCTTCGCCAAGGCGCCGATCCAGCTGCGTGGCGATTACACGCTGGCCGTGGAGCACCACAACCCGATGGAGCCGCACGCTTCCACCGTGGTCTGGGATGGCGACGGTGCGATCACCGTCTACGACAAGATCCAGGGCGTCTCGAACAGCCAGGGCTACATCGCGGGCGTGTTCGGGATGGACAAGGACAAGGTGCGGGTCCTGAACCCGTATCTCGGAGGCGGCTTCGGCCTCGGCCTGCGCCCGCAATACCAGCTCTTCCTCGCGGTCATGGCCGCGCGCGAGTTGGAGCGCTCGGTGCGGGTGACCCTCACCCGCGACCAGATGTTCACTTTCGGCTACCGTCCCGACGTGCGCCAGACCGTCTCCCTCGGTGCGGACGAAAACGGCAGGCTCCAGTCGATCAAGCACGATGCCCTGTCGGGCACCTCGCGCTTCGAGGACTACCAGGAGGTCGTCGTCAATTGGTCGGCTATCCTCTATGGCGGCTGCGAGAACGTCGCGTTGGGCTACAAGCTGACGCAGATCGACACCTACACCCCCGCCGACATGCGGGCTCCTGGCGCGGTGACGGGGGTGTTCGCTCTCGAGATCGCCATGGACGAACTGGCCTACGCCACCGGCCAGGACCCGATCGCCGTGCGACTCAGCAACTACACCGACCGCGACCCCACCGAAGACAAGCCCTTCGGTTCGAAGGCCCTGCGCTCCTGCTACGAGCAGGGCGCGGAGCGCTTCGGCTGGTCGGAGCGCAATCCTGAGCCCCGCTCCATGCGGGACGGCAAGGAACTCGTCGGCTGGGGCATGGCCACCGGCGTGTGGGAAGCGCTGATGCAGAAGTCCGCGGCGCAGGCGACGCTCACCGCCGACGGCAAGCTCGTGGTCGGCAACTCCACCGGCGACATCGGCACCGGCACCTACACCATCCTCACGCAGATCGCCGCCGACGCCCTCGGCCTGCCCATGGAGGACGTGACGACGAAGCTCGGCGACACCGATCTCGCCGAAGCTCCCGTGGCCGGCGGCTCGTGGACGGCAGCCTCCTCCGGCACTGCGGTGATGAAGGCCTGCCGCAAGATCGCGGCGGACGTCTTCGCCATGGCCCGCGCCATGGACGACTCGCCGCTTGCCAATGTCGATCTCGAGCGCGTCGTCTTTACCGGCGGCCGGATCGAGGTGGCCGGCGACCCGTCGCGCAGCATCTCCCTCGTCGAGGCGATGAAGGCGGCGGGGGTCGACAAGGTGGAGGCCACCGAGAGCGCCGGCCCCGATTCGGGCCACGCCAAGGAATTTTCCTCCTACACCCACTCGGCCGTCTTCGCCGAGGTGAAGATCGACGAGGAGCTGGGCCAGGTCCGCCTCACGCGCATCGTCTCGGCGATCGCGGCGGGCAAGATCATCAATCCGAAGACCGCGCGCAGCCAGATCCTCGGCGGCGTGGTCATGGGGATCGGCTCGGCGCTCGAGGAAGAGTCCATGCTCGACCACACGGTCGGCCGCTTCATGAACCACAATTTCGGCGAGTACCACGTGCCGGTCCATGCCGACATCCAAGACATCGACGTGATCTTCGTGAAGGAGGACGACAAGGCCAACCCGATGGGCGTGAAGGGCCTCGGCGAGATCGGCATTGTCGGCACGGCGGCCGCCATCGCCAACGCGGTGTTCCACGCCACCGGCAAGCGTATCCGCGACCTGCCGATCACCATCGACAAGATCATCGGATGATCCGCGACGGAGCGGCCCGAACCGCAATGGTTCGGGCCGCTCCGTTCGAGGGGATCGGGTCCGCTCAGACGATGACGAAGTCGGACGCCGTTAGGAGCGGCCGCGTGTCGAGAATGGCGAAGACGACGGCCTTGGCCGCCCCGTTGCCGTCAGCGTCGTAGGCGACCTCTCCTGTAGTGTGATCGTAGAGAATGCGATCGGTCTTATCGACAGCGCCGCTGGCGACGTCCTTGAACAGCGCCGCCTTGAGGGTGCCGGTGGCGATTCCCTTGAAGATGGCGTCGTCCAGCCTGATCGTGTCGTCGGCGGCGACGAAGTCCATAATCCGGTCGACGTTCTGCGGCCCGAGCGTCGTGTCGAACACGAACGTGTCCTTGCCGAGCCCGCCGTTCAAGAGATCGGTATTCAACCCGCCGTTGAGAACGTCGTTGCCGCCGAGACCGTATACGACGTTCGCGCCGGTGTTTCCCGTGACCGTGTTGGCAAGAGCATTACCGAAGGCGCGAAGATCATCGGCGCCCGTCAGCAGGATGGAGTCGACATTGTCGTCGGCCGTGTAGTTGACCGATGCCTTGACGAGATCGGAACCCTTGTTGCGCCCCTCGACGATCGTATCGCCCATGTTGTCGACGATGTAAGTGTCGTCGCCGGCACCGCCCTCCATCGCGTCGGCTCCCTTGCCGCCGTCGAGGAGATCGTTGCCGTTGCCGCCGAGAAGTTTGTCGTTGCCGGTATAACCGTAGAGCTTGTCGTTGCCGTCCAATCCGTTGAGCAGGTCAGCCCTCGCCGATGCGCTGGCACCCTTCAGAATGTTGTCGCCCGCCGTTGCCCCAGCGACGGCAAAGTAATCGGCCGTGGTCGTGGAATACACCTGGACGATGTCTTGCGAGTTGGATTCGTTCGATCCGTAGGAATAGTCAGAGCTGACGATGGCGAACTGGCCATTGCTGAGGGCCACGGGATAGCCGCCATCGCTGAAATAGTTCGGCGTGACCGCATCGGAGAAGAACTCGTATTCGTCGCCCGTCGCCTTGCCGTTCTCGTCGTAGAGATATCCGTGCAGGCTCGCGAGGTTCACGTTCTCCCCGAGCTCTTGGAAATCACTCACCACTTGGAGGATCTTCCCGTTCGAGAGGGCGATCATGGACTCGAAGTAGGGATTGCTCAGTTCCGTGTGCCGCACGAGGTCCGCTCCGTGCGTGAATCCCTTGCTGCCGGCGATCCAGATCGAGGAATCGACGGGATTCCGGATGTCCTCGGATTGCCCCTGTCCGGTCTGGTCAAAATAATACTCGGATGCTTGAAATGCGAACGCGAAGTTGCCGTTGGCGAGGGCCGTCGTCGCGTATTTCACATCGACATCCGCCGGCGTCGCCAGATCGTCGGCATGGCCGAGCAGGAACGCGGCGCCCGACACCTTGCCGGCGGCCGTGACCACGCGGGCCATGACGTCGACGCCGGTGGCGTCCGATTCGGTCCAGGTCACCAGGTAGCGTCCGTCCGAAAGGGCGAGCACCTTGGTGCTTTGATGCACGTCGCCGGTCATGTCGCGGTCGACGACGACGGTCGCCTTCAGGCGATGCGCGGCATCGAAGATGTCGACGACCCTGTCGTTGTCGCCATCCGTCGTCCCGGCGGCGATCCGAGCCAAGGCGGTCGTCCCGGTGTTGCCGTAGGCAATGCCGACATCCTGGCCGAAATGGTCATCCGTCCCGTCGACCGTCGCCAGAGCGGTCGTGTAGAACGTCGCTAGTTTCCCCGATGCGGTCATCGTCGCGAGCGCGATCTTGCCGTCGATGTGAAAGCCGGCATCGTCGAAGCGCTGAACGCTTTTGTCGATGCTGACGAGGTACGATCCGTCGCCGACGTCGTGAACGTTGTCCACGGGCGTGGTGCCGAGCTTGATCGGATTCCCGATAGCCACTCCGGCTGCGTTGAACGTCTGGAGGTATTGCGATTGGATGACGGTACCGGTGGACCAATCATTACTCTGATAAGTTTGCAGTATCGAGTATCCACCCTGCGCCGTCGGCACGACACCACTAACGAAACCATTGCCAAAGAGATCGTCCGTCTTGAACGGCTCGCCAACATTGACCAACATCGTCCGCATTATCCCTGCTCAAATATGCGGCGGCAAAAATAGAAACGGTCACACTTCCCGACAAGTGGCCATGGATACGTATTCACCAAATATGGCCGAGAGTGTTAATTTTGCAACCAATACAGCCGTTCGCGTCGCACTAAATACTGATGATATTTTTAACTATCAAATTAAACCCTACTAAATTTGATAATAGATAGAATATTTATTGCCAATTAATAGCAATTAGGATGTCTTAAAAATTAAAATTGAATAAAAATCTTGCCTTTATTGCAGATGCATCTCTTCGCACCCTCTCCGACCGCCCAAGCCGACGAACGCTCATGCTTTCGATCCGAGGCCACAACTCGCCATCGACAGCGGCTCTCCGACTGAGCGTTCAGCCCGCATCTTAACCGCCTTTCCGCCAGATACTCCGTATCCCGCGCGATCCCGGAGAAGTGGCCCGAGCCCCAGGTGTGGAGCCAGGGCAGGCCGACGAAGGACAGGCCGTCCACCGGGGTGACGCCGCGCGTGTGGATCGGCAGGCCGCGCCCGTCGAAGGCGGGAGCGTCGATGATGGCGTAATCGGCGCGGAAGCCCGTCGCCCAGATCACGCTGCCGATGCCGGCCGCCAGACAATCGAGGCTGGGCGCCTGTGGTCCCGGCGCCCAGAGGGGGGTGTAGTGCGCCTGTTCGGGACCGGCGATTCCCCTGGTTGCGATGTGCCTGTCGATGGCGCCCTGGATGCCGGTATAGACCGCATCCGCCCTCCACCACACAGAGGCCGAATCCCTCCCTGTGGGAGGGAAAAGCCAGTGACGCCCCCCCCGTCGCCAAGGCCCTCGACTCAACTCGTCACTTCGCCGGAGAGCAAATGAGCTTCTCCATCAAGATCAACCGCGAAGCGACGGTCTGGACTTCGTAGGGCTTCCATTCACCGGTCGGCACAAACCCCATTCGCTTCCAGAAGCCACCCACGGGATTGGCTTCGACGACTGAGAGCCTGATCACACGGGCTTCAAGATCGTCTCGAATGAATGTCTCCGCTTGCGTATAAAGATCACGACCGAGCCCGGCGCCATGCAAGTTCTCCCGCACGGCAAGAAGACCGATGAAGGCGGTTCCGAGGAGGGGGTATCCGTCGATGATATCCAACAAGCCCACTGGATACCCATCTTGGTGAGCAACGAAAGAATGCTTGTCTTCGATTGAGGCGCTGGGCGGACGAGCCGTCGCAAATTCGAACGCCGCTCCTTCTCTTCGGCATCCACCATCAACGTAGGTGGAATACTTCTGTAGATCGTCGAAGACGCCTTCAACATCGACCAAGTCCTGTGTGGTGACGCGGGACAAGCGTAGTCGTTCGTTCAGCATTCGTTAGGGCGCAGCTTTCCCGGCGATGATGCCGAAAAACGGACCGGCAGAAAACCGCACGAAGCGGACCTTCCAAAGGTCTTCATTGTGGGTCGCATACCGGCCCTGCGGAACGGGCCGTCTCCTTCATATCCCGACCACCGGCCTATGCGGAGTCTCCTCGAATCTACGTCAAGTCGCGCTCAAGATGTGGCGGGCGGATCGCTCGGTAAGCGCAGTTCACTGTATGAAACAGGACCAACCGTCCCAGATGAGACCATGCGACGTATCCGCCCTCATCTTGGCTGATCTCATGCAATCCTGTGGATAGCGACGTCCTGTCCCTGAACGAGTCGGAACCTCCCCGGCGGCGATCGGTTTGCCATGTCCTCATCAAGGCCAGTCGCACAAGCGAGCCTCGACCGACAACGATCCGGAGCCTCATGCTGTTTCCCACCGACGATGCCGCGCACCCCCTCGCCTTGGAATTCCACGCCTTCATCAAGGATCAGCCCTTCCCCTGCGTCGGCGCGAAATCGGCCCTCGCCAAGGGGCAGCTGAAAGTCCTGGTCGCGCGCGACGTCGCTTCGGGCTGGGACGACACGCGGATCTATCCGGCGCTCCTCGCCTTCATTTGCCGCTACAGGGCGAACCCGAAGCTGTTCCAGAGCTTTGCCGTGGTGTTCGAGAAGGCGGCGCCCCTGTCGGAAGAGCTGTTCGAGGGGCACCTGTGGGACCGCGTGCAATCCCTGTCCGACAAGGACGCCTTCCTCGGCCAGCGTTACGACAAGCGTGTGCAGGCCGACCCGGACGACCCGCATTTCGCCCTGTCCTTCGGCGGCGAGGCGTTTTTTATTGTCGGAATGCATCCCGGCGCGAGCCGGCCCGCCCGCCGCTTCTCGCATCCCGTCCTCGTCTTCAATGTGCGCGCGCAATTCGAGCAGCTGCGCGCGGAGGGCCGCTACGAGGGGCTGCGCTCGGCGATCCTCGCCCGCGACGAGGCGCTGGCCGGCTCGATCAATCCGATGCTGGCCCGGCACGGTGATGCTTCCGAGGCGCGCCAGTATAGCGGCCGCGCCGTCGGCGGCGACTGGGTCTGTCCGTTCCAGGGGCGGGCGACGGGCGCCAATGACCCCGTCGCCGAGAATGGCCGCGATGCCGCCTGACACCGCCCTCCCCCCCATCCGCCGCCACGAGATCGCGCCCCGCAGTGGCGTCGCCTTCGAGCTCGCCAAGGGCGACCGCCTCACCGTCATCGACCCGAAGGGCGAACAGGTGGCCGACCTCCTCGCCTTCTCGGCCGCCGACCGCAACGAGGTGATCTCGTCGGGCCGGACCCTCGATTATGCGAGCCGCATCTACCTGACGACGGGCGACCCGATCTACTCCAACCGCTCCAACGTCCTCCTGCGTATCGTCGAAGATACGGTGGGGCGGCACGATTTCCTCCTCACCCCCTGCTCGGCCGACACGTTCCGCATCATCTATGGCGACGCGCATCCGCACCGCGGCTGTTTCGGCAACCTCGCCGCGGCGCTCGCGCCTTACGGCATCGAGCCCGACCGGATCCCGGTGGCCTTCAACGTGTTCATGAATGTCGTGGTGAGCGGAGAGACCGGGGAATTGAAGGTCGAGCCGCCCCTGAGCCGGGCCGGCGATCATGTGACGTTCGAGGCGGAGACCGACCTGATCATCGGGCTTACCGCGTGTTCGGCCCTGCAGTCGAACAACAACGCCTTCAAGCCGATCCACTACGAGATCCGGCCCGCCGGTGTGGCGCTGCAATCGCCCTGACCCTGCGGCTCGTGTTAGGGGCCCCGCTGCCCCGGACACGAGATCAGCGTCATGACGACCACGAAGCCCGCCCTCGCCCGCGCCGTCGCCTATGCCGATGGCGGCTGCGATCCGAATCCCGGCCCCGGTGGATGGGGCGTGGTGATCGAGGGGCCGGAGGGCAAGATCGAGTTGTGTGGTGGCGACCGCGCGACCACCAACAACCGGATGGAACTGACGGCGGCGATCAAGGCCCTGTCGCATTTCCCCGCCGGCTCGGCGATCGAGATGCGCTGCGACAGCCAGTACGTCATCAAATCGGTCACCGAGTGGATGCGCGGCTGGAAGGCGAAGGGCTGGCACACCAGCACCGGGCCGGTGAAGAACGTCGAGCTGATGCAGGAACTCGATGCCCTGAACGCCGCCCGCGACGTGAAGTGGACCTGGGTGCGCGGCCATACCGGCAATGTCGGCAACGAGCGGGCCGACCGGCTGGCGGCGCAGGGGCGACGGCAGGCCCTCGGCCTGGCTCCGGCGGGCGAGCCGGTGCCGTCTCCCGCCGTCCCGGCGGTGGTCCCCCCTCCGGGCGTGTCGGCTGAACCGCCGGCCCCTGTCCCCCGCACGACGCAGGTAACGATCGATCTCGGCCTCGGCCTCGACGTGTCGCGGGGGGCCAAGCTCGCCGGCCTCACGCCCCAGGCCTTCGTCGAACGCGCGATCCGCGTGGCGCTGAAACTCGGGCCGGACGGCATCGCCCGCGTGCTGGATGGCGGTTCCGCCAAGCCGTGAGTCTCGGTGCGGAGTTCTACGCGCGGCCGGCGGCGAGAGTCGCCGCCGACCTGATCGGCTGCCGCCTCCTCGTCTCCGGAATCGGCGGACTCGTCGTCGAGACGGAGGCCTATGACCGGAGCGACCCGGCCTCCCATAGTTTCAATGGCCCGACCCGGCGCAACGCCAGCATGTTCGGGCCGCCGGGCCATGCCTATGTCTACCGGTCCTACGGCATGCACTGGTGCCTCAACCTCGTCTGCGAACCGGGAAGCGCGGTGCTGATCCGCGCACTCGAGCCGGGGCAAGGCATCGAGACCATGCGCGAGCGGCGCGGGCTCGACGCTCTCCGTCTCCTCTGCGCGGGCCCTGGCCGACTGTGTCAGGCCCTGGCGGTGACGAGCCTGCACGACGGCCTCCCCCTCGACCGGCCGCCCTTCGAATTGGAGGACCGACACGCGACACCGGAGATCCGGGCAGACCGCCGTATCGGCATCACCCGCGGGGCAGACACCCCGTGGCGCTTCCTCCTCGCGGGATCGGCCTATCTCAGCAAGCCGATGTCGCGCCGACGGGAATAGGCCGCCGGAAAAGAGGCGGAAGTGCCTTCGATGTCGCGGAAATTCCCGGATTCTCGCGGCTCTCCGCCCTCGCCACGTCCGATGTTGCAGCCTATACCGCAGCTGACCGACGCGAGCGCCCCGCTCTTCGCTTCGCCGGGATCCCCTCCGCACCCGATGGAGGGCGGTCCCGCCCAACGAGGATCTTGCCCGAGCCGATGCCGCCTCACCTGCTACTCGCCACCGCCGCCATCCTGCCCTTCCTCGGTAGCGTCGTGGCGATCTGCCTGCCGGGCCATGCGCGCAACGCCGCGGCGATCGTCGCCGGTGTCGTGATGGTGACCTGCCTCGCCTGCATCGGTCTCCTCTACCCCGCCGTCGCCGGCCCGGACCCCGTGATCTGGGCGATGGACTGGCTGCCGACGCTTGGCGTCCGCTTCGTGCTGCGGCTCGACGGGCTGTCCTGGCTGTTCACCGTCCTTGTACTCGGGATCGGCGCGCTCGTGGTCCTCTATGCGCGCTACTACATGGCGGAAGCGGACCCGGTGCCGCGCCTGTTCTCGTATTTCCTCGCCTTCGTCGGCGCGATGCTCGGCATCGTGCTCTCGGGCAACCTGATCCAGCTCTTCGTCTTCTGGGAATTGACGAGCATCGTCTCGTTCCTGCTCATCGGCTACTGGTCCGACAACGCCTCCGCCCGTGACGGCGCGCGAATGGCCCTCACCATCACGGCGGCGGGGGGCCTCTGCCTGTTCGTCGGGCTGGTGCTGATCGGGCAGATCGTGGGCAGCTACGACCTCTCGGTGGTGCTCGCCTCCGGCGACGCGATCCGCCGCAGCCCGCTCTACCTGCCGGCCCTGGTGCTGGTCCTGGCCGGCGCGCTCACCAAATCGGCGCAGTTCCCGTTTCACATCTGGCTGCCGCGCGCCATGGCGGCACCGACGCCGATCAGCGCCTACCTGCATTCGGCGACCATGGTGAAGGCCGGCATCTTCCTGATGATCCGGTTCTGGCCGGTGCTGGCCGACACCGAGGCCTGGTACTGGATCGTCGGCACCGCCGGCATGATCACGATGCTGGTGGGCGCCTGGAGCGCGATCTTCCAGCACGATCTCAAGGGCCTGCTCGCCTATTCCACCATCAGCCATCTCGGGCTGATCACCCTGCTCCTCGGCCTCGATTCGCCGCTGGCCGTGGTGGCGGCGATCTTCCACACGGTGAACCACGCGACGTTCAAGGCCTCGCTGTTCATGGCGGTGGGCATCATCGACCACGAGACCGGGACGCGCGACATGCGCCGCCTCAGCGGCCTATGGCGGGCGATGCCCTATACGGCGACGCTGGCGATGGTCGCCGCCGCCGCGATGGCGGGGGTGCCGCTCCTCAACGGCTTCCTGTCGAAGGAGATGTTCCTGGCGGAGGCGGTGGACAACGCCGATGGCCACCTGCTCAACCTCGCTTTGCCCGTGCTGGCGACGTTGGCGAGCGCCTTCACCATGCTCTACTCCGTGCGCTTCATCCGGCAGGCCTTCTTCGGGCCGCCCCCCCACGATCTGCCGCATGCCCCGCACGAGCCGGTCCGCTGGATGCGGATCCCGATCGAGCTGCTCGTCCTCGTCTGCGTCGCCATCGGCCTCGTGCCGAACCTGACGATCGGTCCCCTCCTCGCAGGCGCCGTCCGGGCCGTCCTCGACGAACGGACGCCCGATTACGACCTCGCCATCTGGCACGGCTTCAACGCGCCGCTGGCGCTCAGCGTGGTGGCACTGCTGGGCGGCATCGCGCTCTACGTGGCGTTCGGGCGGCGGATCAACACCAATCCCCGCGGCGGCCCCTGGCTCATGGACCGGATCGACGGCGGATGGCTGTTCGAGCGGACGATGACCGGCCTCGTGAACGGTGCCCGCCGGCTGGAAGCGGGTCTCGGCGCCGAACGCCTCCAGGCACAATTGCGCATCCTCTTCCTCACCGTACTCCTGGCCGCCGTCGTAGCGGGAGCCGCACGGGGGCTCGACCTGTTCGCGCCGGGTAAGACCACGGCGTTCGACCCGGCCTTCGGGCTGATGTGGCTCGTGGGCGCTGCCTGCGCCGTCGGTGCGGCGGAGCGGGCGAAGTACCACCGGCTGTCCGCCGCGATCTTCGTCGGCGGGGCGGGCCTCGTCAGCAGCCTCACCTTCCTCTGGCTCTCCGCCCCGGATCTCGCGGTGACGCAGATCCTGGTGGAGATCGTCACCACCGTCCTGCTCCTCCTCGGCCTGCGCTGGCTTCCCAAGCGCGACGCGGCGATTCCGGCGCCGGCCGCGGAGAAGGCGCGGTCGCGCCGTCGCCGTCTCGTCGACCTGTGCATCGCCGCCTTTGCCGGGCTCGGGCTCGCCGGGCTGGCCTACGCCGTGATGACCCGGCCCGCCGTCGACGGCATTGCTCGCTGGTTCGTCGAGGAGGCCTACCCGCTGGCGGGCGGGCGCAACGTCGTCAACGTGCTGCTGGTGGATTTCCGCGCCTTCGACACGCTGGGCGAAATCTGCGTGCTCGGCATCGTCGGTCTGACGGTGTTCGCGCTCCTGCGCCGCTTCCGCCCCGCTGCGGACAGTCTGGGGCCTCCCAAGCAGCAGGTGAATCACGACGCCTATGACGATGCCCGCGAGGGCCGCAGCCTCGGCGACACCGCCGCCGATGCCCTCCTCGTCCCCCGAGTGGTGATGACGTGGCTGTTCCCCTTCATCGTTCTCCTCGCCCTGCACCTGTTCCTGCGCGGACACGACCTGCCGGGCGGCGGCTTCGCGGCGGGCATCGCGCTCACCATCGCCTTCATGCTGCAATACATGGCCCAGGGCGCGCAGTGGGTCGAAGAGCGGCTGCGGATCCAGCCGATCTCTTGGATCGGCATCGGCCTGCTGGTCTCCGTCCTGGTCGGCGCCGGCTCCTGGCTGTTCGGGCGTCCGTTCCTGACCGCCTATTTCGCCTATTGGGAGCCTCCGCTCCTGGGCAAGGTTCCGGTGGCGAGCGCCCTGCTGTTCGATCTCGGGATCATGGTGCTGGTGGTGGGCGCCAGCGCGCTGATGCTCGTCGCCCTGGCTCACCAATCCCTGCGGCGCACCCGCCCCGCCGAGTCGGGGGTGGAGCGGGCCGTCGAGAAGGAGCCCGCCTGATGGAGATCGTCCTGTCCCTGGGGATCGGCGTCTTCGCCGCCTCGGGCATCTGGCTGATGCTGCGCCCCCGCACCTTCCAGGTCGTGCTGGGCATCTCGCTGCTGAGCTACGCCGTCAACCTCTTCATCTTCGCCATGGGCCGTCTGACCGTGGGCGCGCCGCCGGTGCTCGGCGCCGGGGCCGACATCGTCTCGGTGGACGATCCGGTGCCGCAGGCCCTGGTCCTCACCGCCCTGGTGATCGGCTTCGCGCTCACCGCGCTCTTCCTCGTCGTGCTGCTTGCCGCCCGCGGCATCACCGGCAGCGACCATGTCGACGGCCGCGAGCCGCATCTGGCGGAGCCGAATCCAGAGAATCCGCATCCATGAACGCCACGGTTCTGAATGCCCCCCTCGTCAGCGACTGGACCGAGCATCTCGTCGTCCTGCCCATCGTGCTGCCGATCGCGGTGGCCGGGGCGATGTTCCTCATGGACGAGCGCCGGAGTCGGTTGAAAGGGGCGCTCAGCCTCGCCACGGTGCTGGCCCTCCTCGGCATCGCCCTCGCCCTTGTCTGGCGCGCGAGCGAGGCGGCGCAGATCTACCGCCTCGGCAACTGGGCCGCGCCCTACGGGATCGTCCTGGTGGCAGACCGGCTCTCGGCCCTGATGCTGGCGCTCGGCAGCGTGCTGGGCCTGTGCGCCCTGATCTTCTCCTTTGCCCGCTGGGGCCGGGCGGGGCCGCGCTTCCACGGCCTGTTCCTGCTGCTCCTGATGGGCGTGAACGGCGCCTTCCTCACTGGAGACCTGTTCAACCTCTTCGTGTTCTTCGAGGTGATGCTGGCCGCCTCCTACGGTCTCGTCCTGCACGGATCGGGCGAGACGCGGATCCGGGCCGGCCTCGGCTACATCGCGGTCAACCTCGTCGCCTCGCTGTTCTTCCTCATCGGCGTCAGCCTCATCTACGGCACGATGGGGACCCTCAACATGGCCGACCTCGCCCGGCGGCTCGCGGTCCCGGAGGCGGGGGAACTCGCCCTGTTCGAGATCGGCTGCGCCGTCCTCGGGATCGCCTTCCTCATCAAGTGCAGCGCCTGGCCGCTCGGATTCTGGCTGCCCACCACCTACGCGGCGGCGAGCGCGCCCGCGGCCGCGATCCTCGCGATCCTGAGCAAGGTCGGCGTCTATGTGGTGATGCGCCTGAGCCTGCTGCTGTTCGGGGCGGGACTGTCGGAGGGGTTCGGACAGACCTGGATCTTCGCCGCCGGTCTCGCGACGATGGCGTATGGCGCCATCGGCATCCTCGCCGCGCGCGACCTCACGCGAGCGGCGGGCTACGCGGTGATGATCTCGTCGGGCACCGTGCTGGCGGCCTTGGGAACGGGTAACGACGGGGCGCTCTCGGGCGCCCTATACTACCTCCTCGGCTCCACCCTCGCGGCAGGCGCCCTGTTCCTGTTGGCCGAGATCCTCCAGCGCGGGCGCGACCCGCTGGAGGCCGCCCGGGCCGTCTTCGCCGACGAGTACCGCGACCCCTTCGACGATGCCGATGCCACCGAGATCGGGCGGGCGATCCCCGCGGCGGTGGCGCTTCTCGGGAGCGGCTTCCTCGTCTGCACGCTGATGCTGGCGGGAATCCCTCCGCTCTCCGGTTTCGTCGGCAAGCTCGCGATCTTCACGGGGCTCACCACGGGCACGATGACCGCGTCCGCCTGGTGGCTCATCGCCGCGCTGACGCTCTCGAGCTTCGCCACGCTGATGCCGATGGTGCGGCTCGGCATCAAGAATCTCTGGGTTCCGAGCGACGACCCGCCGCCGGTCCTGCGCCTCTCGGAATTCACCGCCCTCGCCGGCCTGCTCGCCGCCTGCCTGGCCCTCGCCCTCTGGGGCGGCCCGGCCCTCGCCTATGCCGACGAGACCGTCCGCTGGTTGGCGCAGCCACAGGATTACGTTCGCGCCGTCCTCGGGGTGCCTCAGGAAGGCGGCGGGTCATGAGCCGCATTCTGCCCTACCCCCTTCTGTCGGCCTGCCTCGCCGCGACATGGCTCCTGCTGAACGCGCCGCTCTCACCAGGCAACGTCCTGCTGGCGCTCCTGATCGGCCTCACGGTTCCCGCCGTCATGCTGGCGCTGAGACCTCAGCCGGTGCGCGTGCGCGCGCCCGGCACCCTCGTCCGACTCGCGGTGACCGTGCTCTACGACATGGTGCGCTCGAACATCGACGTCGCCCGCATCATCCTCGGGTTGCGCCGGGGCGAACGGCGGACCGGCTTCGTCACCATTCCCCTCGACATGCGCGAGCCGTTCGGCATCGCACTCCTGTCGATCATCCTCACCGGCACGCCGGGCACGCTCTGGGTTCAGTACGATTCCGATACCGGCAGCCTGCTCATGCACGTGCTCGACTACACGAAGGGCGACGAATGGGTGCGACGGGTGAAGGACCGCTACGAGCGCCCCCTGATGCAGATTTTCGGTCCATGATTTTCTTCGTCCCATGAGGTTCTTTCCATGAGCGCCACCACCGTTCTCGACTGGGGGCTCGGCTTCGCCCAGGGGATGCTGGTTCTGGCCATGGCGCTCGCCGCATGGCGGATGCTGCGCGGCCCCCGCGCCCAGGACCGCATCCTCGGCCTCGATACCCTCTACCTCAACGGCATGCTGGCGGTGGTGGTCCACGGCATGCGCACCGGCAGCGGCCTCTATTTCGAGGCCGCTCTGATCCTCGGGATGATCGGCTTCACCGCCACCGTGGCGCTGGCGAAGTTCCTGATGCAGGGCGAGGTGATCCAGTGAACGGGGCCGGACTGCCCGTCTGGGCTGCGTGGCTGGTGGTGGTTCTCGCAATCGCCGGCGCGGGCTTCTCGCTCACCGGCGCCTTCGGCCTCATCCGCCTCCGGACGTTCTACGAGCGCGTCCATGCCCCCACCCTGGGCGCGACCCTGGGCATGGCCCTGATCCTCATGAGCTCGATGCTGCTCCTGTCCCTGATCGAGGGCCGCCTCGTCCTGCGCGATGCCCTGATCGGCGTGTTCCTCACCGTGACGACGCCGGTGACGCTGCTCCTCCTCGCCCGCGCCGCGGCGCAACGCGACCGCCACGAAGGCAATCCCGACGCTCCGCCGGACATGTGAGGCGCGGCCGGCGACATCGCCGTTCCTCAGGCCTCCGCCGCATTCCCCCGGATCAGGTCGCGCCCGGCATAGATCCCGCCCACGGTCTCCATATCCAACCGCTCGGCGTCGCGGCGACGGACTTCGGCCATGACCGCGCTGGCGGCGCCCGGCTCGTCGCCGATGGCGAGGAGCGCCTGCTCGCCGAAGGCAAGAGCCGATTCGAACGTCTCCCGGAGCTGGTAGGCGACGCCGGCATGGATGAGTTCGATCGCGTGCTCGCGGTCGCGGGCGCGGGCGAGGACGGGCACCAGGGGGAATTCGGCCCTGGCCAGTTCGGCGATGCGCCGGGCGGCCTCGCGGTCGTCGATGCAGATCAGGATCGCCCGCGCCGTGGCGGCCCCGGCCGCGTGCAGGATGTCGAGGCGCGCGCCGTCGCCGTAATAGACCTTGAAGCCGAATTGTTCGGCGATGCGGATATAGGCGGGATTGGTGTCGATGATCGACACCGAGCAGCCGCGCGAGATCAGCGGCTGGCTCACCACCTGGCCGAAACGGCCGAAGCCGATGATGAGGGCGCTGCCCACGAGGTTCTCCGGCACCTCGACCCCCTCCGTCGAGACCGGGGCCTTAGGGCCGAGGCGGTCGAAGGCGATGACCATCAGCGGCGTGACGGCCATGGAGAGGATGATCGTCGCCGTCAGGATCGCGTTGGTGGTGCCGTCGATGATGCCCGCGCTCGCGGCGGCGGCATAGAGCACGAAGGCGAACTCGCCGCCCTGCGCCATCAGGGCCGCGTGCTCCACCGCCTCGGGATGCAAGGCGCGCAGGAGACGGGCGACGGCGTAGATGACGATGCTCTTCACCACCATGTAGGCGGCGACACCGGTGACGATGAGCACACCGTTCGCGGCGATGACCGTGAGGTCGAGGGACATGCCGACGCCGAGGAAGAACAGGCCGAGCAGGATGCCCCGGAACGGCTCGATATCGGCCTCCAGCTGGTGCCGGAAGCTCGATTCCGAGAGGAGGACGCCCGCCAGAAAGGCACCCATCGCCATGGACAGCCCGCCGAGCTGCATGGCCAGGGCCGAGCCGAGCACGACGAGGAGGGCGGCCGCCGTCATCACCTCGCGGGCCTTGGCCGCGGCGAGCAGGCGGAACAGCGGGTTGAGCAGCCAGCGCCCCGCCGCCACCAGGGCGGCCACGGACCCGAGGGCGATGCCGATGCTGGAGACGCGCTCCATCGTGCCGGTCGCCTGCCCGCCGGGTGCCAGCAGCGCGACGATGGCGAGCAGCGGCACGATGGCGAGATCCTCCAGCAGGAGGATCGCCACGATGCGCTGTCCCTTCGGCGTCGAGAGCGACCCGCGCTCCTCGAGAAGCTGCATGACGATGGCCGTGGAGGTCAGGACGAAGCCGGTGCCGGCCACGAACGCGATGGCGGGCGAGAACCCCATGACGATGCCGACGAGCGTCAAAGCGGCGATGCAGACGCCGACCTGGGCGAGACCGAGCCCGAAGATCTCGCGCCGCATGCCCCAGAGCCGGGACGGTTCCATCTCCAGCCCGATGATGAACAGGAACATCACCACGCCGAGTTCCGCCACATGCAGGATGGCGTGGGCATCCGAGAACAGGCCGAGGCCGAACGGGCCGATGGCGAGCCCCGCCACGAGGTAGCCGAGGACCGAACCCAGGCCGATCCGCTTGAACACCGGCACCGCGACGACGCCGGCGGCGAGGAGGGCCACCACCTGGACGAGTTCGCTCGCGGCACCGGATGCTTCAACTGCCATGATGTCGACGTCTCCGCTGGAAGAGGGTTCGCGGGCGACGCCCCATCGGCCTCGCTCCGGTCTCACGCATCAGGGGTAGCGCACGGGCGGGGGTGATTCCGGTAACGGGATGAACTCGGATTCGCCGGGCACGGTGTCGAAGCGGGCCTGGTGCCAATCCTCCTTGGCCTGCTCGATCCGCTCGGGGCGCGAGGAGACGAAGTTCCACCAGAGATGGCGCGGCCCATCCATGGGCTCGCCGCCCAGCACCATGAACCGCGCGGCTTCGGTCGCCCGCACGCTGATGCGGTCGCCGGGATTGAAGACCAGAAGCTGGCCGGGGCCGAACCCGTCCCCGGCGATATCGATGGCGCCCGAAACGGTGTAGATCGCGCGCTCGTCATAGGTCGGATCGAGGGGCAGCACGGCGCCTGCCTCCAGCATCACGTCGGCATAGACCATCGGGCTCGACGTCCGTACCGGCGATCGCGCGCCGAAGGCCTCCCCGGCGATCAGCCGGACGGTCTTGCCCTCGCCGGTGAGGATCGGCAGCGCATCCGCCTCGTAATGCTCGAAGGCGGGGGCGGTCTCCTCGTCCTTGCCGCTGAGCGCGACCCAGCTCTGGATGCCGAACAGCTTCGAGCCGGTCCGGCGCAGCCCGGCGCCGGTCCGCTCCGAATGGGTGATGCCGCGACCGGCCGTCATCCAGTTGAGCTCGCCCGGACGGATCGGCAGTTCGGTGCCCAGGCTGTCCCGGTGCATGATCTCGCCGTCGAACAGATAGGTCACGGTGGAGAGGCCGATATGCGGATGGGGCCGCACGTCCATGCCCTGGCCGAGCAGGAACTCGGACGGCCCCATCTGGTCGAAGAAGATGAACGGACCGACCATCCGGCACTCCGTCGACGGCAGAGCCCGCCGGACGGAGAACGAGCCTAGATCCCGCGAGCGCGGGACGATCAGGGTCTTGATCGCGTCGCAGGAGAAGTGATCGCCCGGAACCGGGTCGTCCGCACCGTGCCAGCTCATCACCCGTTTCCCCTTTTGCTCGGTCCGACTGAAATGTATCGCGGTTTAAGGGGCAAGCTCGGCCTCGATCCACGCGACCGTCTCCATCGGCCCGCTCGTTCGGGCCAGGGAATACGCTCGTGCCTGGACGAAATCTCGAAGGACGCCGGCCTGTCCGCGCCGGTCTCGTTATCGCGCCCCCGCAGATGGAATGAAATATAAACGATGGAAACCGATCGTTTCCAGAAGCGCATCTATCGTCACCGCCCTGGCGATGGCGGGGAGGGTTCGACGAGCAGAAATCGCCCCCCCTCGCCGCAACGACAGATCAGTCAAAACTCGCCTTCGACTCCAAAATCCCAATACGATCCGGGTTAGGAACCCTTAAACCCGCCGTATTTACCATGCGGTACCAGAGCCTCCCGGATCGCGGGACGCTCACAGGTTCAGACGAAACGCATGGCGAACGGACGCAAGGGGCGCGGGCGGGAGGAGCCGAACTTCGACGTGCCGGAAGGGCGCATCGGTGGTCGCGGTGACCTCAACCTGCGCCTCAACGGCCACGATCGCGCCGGAGGTGGTGTGGGCAAACGCTCGACGAGCAGCAACGGCCAGGGCGACGGCCCCCGGCGTCCCTCGGCGCGGGCCAAGGCGACGGCCCGCAAGCCGCGCCGGCGCTCGTTCCTCGGCAGCCTGTTCTACGGCACCCTCGTTCTCGGCCTGTGGGGCGTCATCGCCATTGCGGGGCTGGTGGCCTACCATGCCTCGCAATTGCCGCCGATCGACCAGCTCGCCGTCCCGAAGCGCCCGCCCAACATCGCCATCCTCGCCAGTGACGGCTCGCTCCTGGCCAATCGTGGCGAGACCGGCGGACGGGTGGTGAGCATCGGCGAGCTACCGCCCTATCTTCCACGCGCCTTCGTGGCGATCGAGGACCGGCGCTTCTACAGCCATTTCGGCGTCGACCCGGTGGGCATCGCCCGCGCCGTCGCCCAGAACATCACCCGCCGGGGCGTTTCGCAGGGCGGATCGACCCTGACGCAGCAGCTCGCCAAGAACCTGTTCCTGACATCGGAACGCTCCGCATCGCGAAAAATCCAGGAGGCGATCCTCGCCCTCTGGCTGGAGCACCGCTACACCAAGGACGAGATCCTCGAACTCTACCTCAACCGGGTCTATTTCGGCGCCGGCGCCTACGGCATCGAGGCCGCCGCCCAGCGTTATTTCGGCAAGCCCGCCAAGGCGGTGACGCTGGCCGAAGCCGCCATGCTCGGCGGCCTCGTCCAGGCCCCCTCGCGCCTCGCCCCCAACCGCAACCTGCCCGCCGCCCAGGCCCGCGCGGCCCAGGTCCTCGCGGCCATGGAGGAACTCGGTTTCGCCAAACCCGCCGAGGTGAAGCTGGCGCTGGCGACACCGGCACGGCCGGCGAGCAGCCGCGGCGGCGGCTCGGCCAATTACGTGGCCGATCTCGTCATGGACGTGCTCGACGACTTCCTGCCGAAATTCGACACCGACATCGTCGTCACCACCACCGTCGACGCCCGCCTCCAGGGCGCGGCCGAGAAGGCGCTGGTGGACGAGTTGAACCAGAAGGGCTCGCGCTACAACGTCGCCCAGGGGGCCGTGGTCTCGATGCGGCCGGACGGGGCGATCCGGGCGCTCATCGGCGGGCGCGACTACGCCCAGAGCCAGTTCAACCGGGCCACCACGGCCAAGCGCCAGCCGGGCTCCTCGTTCAAGCCCTTCGTCTATCTCGCCGCCGTGGAGCGCGGCCTGACCCCGGACACCGTGCGCGACGACGCGCCGATCAGCATCAAGGGCTGGAACCCGGAGAACTATTCGCGCGACTATCGCGGCCCTGTCCCCTTGCGCGAGGCGCTGGCACTCTCGCTCAACACCGTGGCCGTGCGCCTCGGCCAGGAAGTCGGCCCGAAGACGGTGGTGCAGGCGGCCCAGCGCCTCGGTATTTCCTCGCCGCTGCAGGCCAACGGCTCCCTGGCGCTGGGCACCTCGGAGGTGACCCCGCTGGAGATGGTGGGCGCCTACGCCGCCTTCGCCAATGGCGGCACGGGGGTGAACCCCTATGTCATCGCCAACGTGAAAAGCACGACGGGCAGGGCGCTCTACCAGCGCAAGGACACCAATCTCGGCCGCGTGATGAGCGCCGAGACGGATTCAATGATGAACGCGATGATGCACGAGACCTTCGTCTCGGGCACCGCGAAGAAGGCCGAGGTTCCTGGCTGGGATCTCGCCGGCAAGACCGGCACCAGCCAGGATTTTCGCGATGCGTGGTTCATCGGCTACTCGGCGACCCTGGTCACCGGCGTCTGGCTCGGCAACGACGACGGCGAGTCCACGAAGAAGGTCTCCGGCGGCAACCTGCCCGGAGAGATCTGGAAGACCTACATGACCGTGGCCCTCAAGGGCCAGACTCCGACGATGCTGCCGGGCGCGAACCATTGGCGCAACCGCGCCCCGGCGGAGGTTCCCGCCACCACCGGCACCGCACCGGGGGGCCTCATCGGCGCCCTTCTCGGCGAGCCGCAATCCGCCGCCCCGCCCCCCCGCGTCGCTGCCAACCAGCGCGCCCGCGGGCCGAGCCAAGACGACCGGAATTTCCTGGAAAAGCTGTTCGGCGTGGGGGAATAGGCGCGGGGGCGCCTATTCCCCTCTCCTTCGATCAGACCGTCTTGGGAATCACCTTGTTTCGGAAGAACGAGAATCGGGTCGTGATCGGATCGGCGTTCCCGCCGACATCCGGCGCACCGGGGCGACGGCCCCATTGATGATCGCCGCCAGGGCACGACCGGCTTGTTCGCCGCCCTCAATATCCATGCCGGGACCGTAATCGGTCGCAGCATACGCCATCACCTCTCAGTCGAGTTCCACGCAATCCTCGGAAGCGTCGAACGCTTCATTCAGAGGACGGTTCACTCAGACCTCTAGCGCCGGCCGGTCGATCCGAAGCCGCCCTGCCCGCGAGCGGATTGCGGGGCGGGCTCATCGGAACCGGAGGCGTCGAGGAGGGTGAAGGCCGGCCGCGTCACGCGGGTGAAGACCAGTTGCGCGATCCTGTCGCCGGGACGGATGACGATGGTCGCGGTAGGGTCGGCATTGCGGTTCCAGGCCGAGATCATGAGAGGCCCCTCGTAATCCGCATCGATGACGCCGGTCCCGTTGCCCAGGACGAGACCGTCGCGGTGACCGAGGCCAGAGCGCGGGAAGACGAGGCCGCACCAATCCGGATCCCGGATCAGCACGCTGAACCCCGCCGGAATCAGGATTGCGGGAGCCTGTGGCGTCAGGTGGAGGGGTTCGTCGAGGCAGGCATGGAGGTCGAGCCCCGCTGCCGCCGCGGAGCCCCAGCGCGGGAAGCCCCATTCCCGCAATCGCGGATCGCGGATGCGCAGATCGACCGCCGGGGGAACGGAAGGAGACCCGCCGCTCACGCCGCCCGTGCCGCGATGGCGTCGGCGAGGGCAACGATCCGGGAGGCCTCCACCGCATGGAGCCGTTCGATCATCCGGCCGCGAAAGGCAATGGCCCCGCGCGTCCGGTTCTCCGGCTCGGTGAAGACGGCGATGATCGCCCGCGCCTCCTCGATCTCGGCCTCCGAGGGGCCGAACAGTTCGTTGGCCGTGGCGATCTGGCCGGGATGGATCAGCATCTTCCCGTCGAACCCGCTGTCTCGGCCCTGCTCGCATTCGGCCCTGAACCCGCTCTCATCGCGAAAAGCATTGTAGATGCCGTCGATCACGTCGATCTCGTAGGCGCGCGCCGCCATGACAACGTTCATCAGCCACGGCATCAGAGCCGGACGGCCCGGCACCCCGAGCCGGACCCGGCTGGTCTTGGCGAGATCGTTCGGCCCGACGAGGAGGCACGACAGGCGCGTATCGACGTCGCGGGCGGCGCTGGCGATCTCGGCAATGTGCAGGATCGCCAGGGGCGTCTCGATCATCGCCCAGACGCGGGTATGGTCCGGCGCACCGAGCCGGCGCAGGCGCGAGCCGACCGCGACGAGGGCATCGGGGCCGGAGACCTTCGGGATCACGATCGCGTCCGGCCCGGCGGGGGCGATGCGGGCGAGATCGGCCTCGCCCCACGGCGAGTCGAGGCCGTTGATGCGGACCGCGACCTCGCGTCGGCCAAAGGGCCGGGAGGCCACCGTGGCGGCGACGGCGTCCCGCCCCTCTGCCTTCACATCGGGCGCGACGCCATCCTCGAGGTCGATCATCACGACGTCGGTGGGCAGGCCGCGCGCTTTCTCCAGGACCCGCGGATTGGAGCCGGGCATGGCAAGGACGCTGCGACGCGGACGGATCTCGGTCATGGCGCGTCGATCTCCTGAAGCCGTGGCTCGTTGCACCGGCCGCCCGGCGATACCGCCGGCCTTCTCCCGTTTCAAGATCTCACCGCAGAGGAAGACCGATGCGTCCCCGAGCAGGTTCGCCTTGGCGAGCCAACGCCTCACATCGCCCGGGTCTCTGGCGTGCCGCAGGTTTCGGGCCGCAGGACCGGTGACCACTTTTGCGAAACCTGTTCAGCCCTCGGGGGCAGCCCAGATCTCGTGCAGCCCGGTCCGGTCCCGGAACCAGAACACCCGCTTGAAGGGATCCGCGCCAGATTCCGGATAGGACGATGCCAGTCTTCTGGCGAGCAGGACCGCCTCGCTTTGAGACTGGATGGCGTGGGCCAGAGTCTTCCAAGATTGTTCGCAGCCGTCCCCCATCTTCCTTACGTAGATCGAATGCGCCATGATTGACCACCGTCGGGTATAAACATGAATGAACGATAGATATACATCAATCAAGCATACGAGATTTGGTTTTCCGTGATTTTGCAGCATGGTTAATGGATTTTAATAAGATTTCCAGTATTTGATCAATTTCTTGCGCAACACGACCCGTGACGGCAGTTCGTCCAAAAAGCGACGCACGTGGCCGATAGCGACTCACGTGGCGCTATTGGCGGAACCGTGACCGAATCTGATGTGTGAGATAGGGTCGACCGTCTCCGCGAGAGGTTCCACAATATCCGTCAGGGATGTGGACCCATTTCGGCGAAGACCGGCGACCATCCTGCTTCGCCCCGTGGAAGCGATATCCGGAACGCGCGTCCCACATCGATAGGTCCGAGCCTCGGCGGCACGGTCCGTTAGCATTTGACAGAGTAGTCCAAGTGAAACCGCTCATGCTCGGTGCCGATCCATGCTCCCTCCACCATCGGCACCTGCCGGAACCGACGACAGCCATGCCCCGACGGACGACGCCGAGCGTCTGGCCGCCTTGCGCTCCTGCCGCATGATCGGTGCGGCCCCGGATGCCGGTCTCGAGCGCATCGTCGCAGTGACGGCGGCGAGCCTCGGCATGCCGATGGCCTGGGTCTCCCTCGTCGACGATAACGTCTCCTGGCTGGTGGCCCGTATCGGCGTCGATCTTCAGCGCATGCCGCGGCACGGTCTGCCCTGCGAACGCGTCCTCGCGCAGTCCGAGATTGTCGTCATTGACGCGAACGACGACGGCCTTCTCTTCCGCGATCTGCCGGGCGTCCGGTTCCATGCCGGTGCGCCCCTGATCACGGCCGAGGGGCACTGCATCGGCTCGCTCTGCGTCCTCGACACGAAGCCGCGCGCTGATTTCAACGATGCCGAGCGGTCGAAGCTCGCCGCTTTCGCCGATCTCGTCATGGACCGGCTGGACATGCGCCGGGCGCAACTAGCCAACACAGCGGCGATCGGCTTTGCCCAGGCTGCCGAATATGCCCTGCTCGTGGTGGACGGAACGGGCACCATCACCTTCTGCAATCCCTCGGCCGAGGCCCTGTTCGGCTATGCCGCGGGCGACATGGTCGGCCGGCCCATTGAGATCATCATTCCCGAGCCGCTCCGCGCCGCCCACAGGGCGGGGCTGCGCCGGATCGCCTCCGGGGGGGCGTCACACTTGGCCGGCCGCACCATCGAGCTGACGGCCCTGCACCGCGACGGAGGCACGTTTCCGATCGAGTTCTCGATGTCGGTCTGGCAGGAGCCCGGCGGAATCGGGATGGGCGCCCTCATCCGCGACATCAGCGAGTGGCGCGCCCGCGACGCCAAGCTGGTTCAGCTCGCCCACCACGACAAGCTAACAGGCCTCACCAATCGCGCCCTCTTCGACGAGCGCCTGGACGGGTGCCTGGCGACGGACCGTTACGCCACGGTGATGCTGCTGGATCTCGACGGCTTCAAGGAGGTCAACGACAGCCTGGGGCACGCCGTCGGAGACGTCCTGCTCCAGGCCGTAGCGGTGCGTCTGTCGTCCTACGTCACATCTCAGATCACGGTCGCGCGGTTTGGTGGGGACGAGTTCGCGCTGCTCCTTCCGGGCCGGGGCAACCCCCTCGATGCGGCGGCCCTGGCGGCGAAGATCCTGGAGGCGTTCCAGACCCCGTTCCCGGTGGCAGGGCATGTCTTTCATGTCGGTCTCAGCATCGGCGCGGCGATTGCCGGGCCGGGAACCGTCCGGGACGAGCTGATCGCCGATGCGGATCTGGCCCTCTACCAGGCCAAGCGTGACGGGCGGCGCTGCTTTCGCCTGTTCGAACAATCCATGCGCAATGCGGTGGTCGCCCGGCGGACGCTGCACGACGAATTGACCCGCGCGGTGGAGCACGCCGAACTGGTGCTGTATTACCAGCCGCAGGTCGAACTGGCGTCGGGGCGGATCATCGGTGCCGAAGCCCTGCTACGGTGGCAGCATCCCACCCGTGGCCTGCTGTTGCCAGCCGCCTTCATCGACGCCCTCGAAGCCCATCCCCTCGCCACCGCCATCGGCCGATGGATCGTCGACGATGCCTGCCGGCAATCCGCATTCTGGCGCGCCCTCGGCTTGCCGCCCCTGCGGGTTGCCGTGAACCTGTTCGGGGCCCATCTCAGGACGGGGCGACTGGCCCGCGAGGTGATCGGCGCGCTGGAACACCACGCGCTGCCGCCGAGCCTCCTCGAAATCGAGGTGACGGAGCGGATCGCCCTCCAGACCGACGACTCCCTGCTGGACCCGTTGCGCGAGCTTCATCGGCACGGCGTCTCCATCGCCTTCGACGATTTCGGCACCGGCTACGCGTCGCTGAGTTCGCTCAAGCGCTTCCCGCTGACGCGCCTGAAGATCGATCGCGGCTTCGTGCGCGACATCCTCACCGATCGGCAAGACGCGGAAATTGTCCGGGCCGTGCTCGGCATGGCCCAGAGCTTCGGCCTCGATGTCATCGCCGAGGGGATCGAGACGATCGAGCAGGACACGATGCTGCGCATGATGGGATGCCGCGAGGGCCAGGGCTACCTCTATGGCCGGGCCATGACCGCCGAGGCGCTGGCCGCCCTGGTCATGGGCGGGCGGCTCGAAGGCAGGCGGGGGCCGAAAGCGGCGTGATGGGTCGTCAGAGCGGGCGCGTGCCGCTCGCCTTGCTGAGAAGCCAGCCCTTGGCGCGCTGGATGAGGGCCGGACGGACCCGCGACACGTCCTCGTCGTCCACCAGGGGAGAGGTGGATAGGGCGGCGAGATAAGCCGCTTCGCTGGAGCGGCAGGATTTCACCGCCGACTCGACGGCCAGTGTCCGGCTCGTCACGAGTGCCTGCAGGTCGAAATTCCGATGCAGGCATCCGCGCCACGACGCGTGCAGGGCACCGACGTCGGAATCCCGTGCCGTGGCGGGGGCCATCCAGCACAGGGGCACGATGGCGGCCAGGAGCACGGCTGCGGGCAAGCGGTTCAGTGTCGTCATGGCGAGGGATTCCCGAACCCGGCAACCCTCGCCCGCACGCGCTTAACAAGTCGCTAATGCATCGCCTTTGATGCGATCCTCCTCCGGGACGGCATGTCCCGGCGCATCCCTTTCCTATCGGTTGGCGGTGGTCACCGGCGAGACAGCGCGGCCGAGGGACACCCAGGCCATGGCGTTCTGGCTCTCGCGCTTGATGAAGGTGTAGCCGGTCTGGCGCCAGGGCAGCACGCTGTTGGTCTTGTTGTCGAGGATGAGGTCGCCCCGGTCGGTGACCAGGGTGAGGACGGCATGGCCCTCCCCCTTCTCGTCGATGACCACCGTCATCCGCATGGCCCGGCGCGGCAGGCCGGCCTCGGCGAGAAGCCTGCGCTTGAGAAGCTGAAAGTCCTCGCAATCGCCTGCACCGGATTCGGCGAGATCCCAGCGGTCGGCCACGCCGAGCTGCTCCATGTCGGTGACGGCACGAATGGACTTGTTCACGCGTCGGTTCACCGAGACGATGGTGTTCCAGATACCGGGCGTCAGGCTGATCGCGGCGGGCTCCGAGACATTCACCGCGCATTCGGCGGCATAGGTCTCGCAGAAGGTGACCCAGGCGCTGATCGGGCGGGCGGCGCCCGCGGTGGAGATGGTGCTGGCCACGCTGGGGAGAGAGGCCAGCGTCTGGGCGAAGACGGGATTCGGCAGGGTGGCGAGGGTCGCGACCGCCAAGCCGGAAAGCAGGCTCAGACCGCCGATGGTGCGCTTGATGGCGTGCACCGCATGGTGGAACTTCGAAATCGCGATCCGCATGGCCGCCGCTCGTCCCGTTAATCTGTTGTTAACGAACGTCTCACGGCCACACTGGAACGGCAATCGTCGGGTTAATAAAAGGTTAACGCTGTGGATTTCGAGGCATGGCGCCAGAATTGGGCCACCGTTGCCCCGGTGCCACGCCAGCCCGCATCGGGTACGCCTCGCCCTGCCCGGATCGGCCGTTGCGGGGCGAGGCGTCCGGAGACGGTCTACGCGTCGGCGATGTCCTGGCTGATCCCGAGGGCGGCGAGCCCTTCGTCGAGGAGATCGCCCGCATCGGGCGAGGCCATGATCTCATGCAGAGCCCCCTCGCCCACCGCCTCGCGTTCGCGGGCGAAGCGCACGGCCTCGCCCCATTCCTCCGCCTCCATGTCGCCGCGCCCGACATAGAGAAGAGCGAGAAGGTTCGCCCGCTCGTCGTCGTTGAGGCCGGAGATCATCGAGCGGACCTCCGATTCCGTGGCATCGTCAGTGCCGGACGTGAGCACGTCGGTGGAGCCGTCATCGATCGGGTTGGAGCCTGAATCGGGGTCGGTGGCACCCTCCTTCACGTCGAGCGCCCTGACCCGGAGGATGATCTCGGTGACCTTGTCGACGGCGATATCCATGGAACGATCCTGTGAAGCGTGCCGCCCGCGGCGGCGTGACCCGATGCGACGGGACGACCCTCGAAGCCGGCCGTCCTTGAGCAGCGTCAACCCGCCAGAACCGTCGCGGTTCGCGGGGCTCGCATGACGCATTGGATCGCCGGGCTCGACGGCTGCCGTGGCGCCTGGGCCGGAACCCTCCTCGACCTCGACGATCCCGGCCGATACCGCGCCGCGCGCTTTGCCCGCGTCTCCGATCTCCTGCACGGGCCGGAAGCCCCGGTCTGCGTCGGGATCGATGTCCCGATCGGCCTGCCCGACCGCGTCGAGGGCGGCGGCCGGGTCGCCGACCGCGCGGCCAGGGCCTATCTCGCGGGCGGACAGTCCAGCGTGTTCCCGGTGCCGCCGCGGGCGGCGGTCCATGCCGGCAGCTACGAGGAGGCCAAGGTGCTCTCCCGCGCGGCCAGCGTCCCGCCCTTCGCGCCCTCGATCCAGTGCTGGAACATCACCCGTTACATCCGTGAGGTCGACGACCTGCTCCTCGCGCGGCCGCCGCTCCGCGAGCGGGTACACGAGGTTCACCCGGAAGTGGCCTTCCGCCGTCTCAACGGCGACCGCCCGCTCGTATCGGCGAAGAAGGGGCCCGGGCGTCGGGACGGGCTGGAGGAGCGCCGCGCGCTCCTGCGAAGGGCCGGTCTCCCCGCAGGGCTCGTGGACGCGGAAAGACCGGCCGGAATCGGGGCCGACGATCACCTCGACGCCCTCGCCGCCCTGGTCGTCGCCCGCGACATCGTCCTCGGATGCGCGATCCCGATGCCCGACCCGCCGGGACGCGACCGCCATGGCCTGCCCGTGGTGATCTGGGCGCCTGCTGGCGAGGGGCCGATTCCCTGTTAAACCCACTGCATGATTCTACCGTCGACACCCGAACCCGAACGCACGTCACCCGAAGCCCTCGGCGCGCCGCCCCTTCGCCACGTCGCCCGTGCCCTGGTCTTCGACCCGGAAGACCGGCTGCTTCTGATCGCCTACGAGGCGCAGCGCCCCATCGATCCATCGCGACCGGAGAATCGGACTTTCTGGTTCATGCCGGGTGGCGGGCTGGAGCCCGGCGAAAGCCACGCGCAAGCCTGCCTTCGGGAACTCGGAGAGGAAATCGGGGTTTTCGATGCCGAGATCGGGCCGCAAGTCGCTGCCTGCGACGGTCCGTTCTTTCTGTTCCCGAAGCCGCGTGATGCCCGCGAACGCTATTTCGTCGTGCGTCTGCCCAGCGACGAGGTCGATACCGGGCGCCTCGCCGAGACCGAGGACAGCACGGTTCTCGGTACGCGCTGGTGGACGCTCGACGAGTTGGACGCCAGCAGCGAGCGGATCGAACCCGCGGGCCTCGCCCATCTGGCCAGACGCATCGCGTCGGGCGAGCGGCCTGAGCCGCCCGTCACGCTAGCCTGGCATCAGGTGTGAACCCGCACTGGGCTACCGGCCCAATACTGGGCCACACAGGGCCTCGGAACCAGATACGGCACAGGTCTCGCTAGTCGAGGTCGAGAACCGGGTTGCCATGGCGACCCCCAACAACAACGCTCAAGGAAGGCAAACGCATGTTTCCAGAAAAGCTGACCTCAGGATACCGGTCGTTCCTCGATGGACGCTTGTCCGACGAGGCCAAGCGCTACGCCGCCCTAGCAAAGGGCCAGAGTCCGGAAGTCTTGCTGATCGGCTGCTGTGACAGCCGCGTTTCGCCGGAAGTGATCTTCGATACCGGACCGGGCGAACTCTTCATCATCCGCAACGTGGCCAATCTCGTGCCCCCGTTCGAGGAAGGCGGCGAGTACCACGGCACGTCGGCGGCCATCGAGTTCGCCGTCCAGGCCCTGCAAGTGAAGCACATTGTCGTTCTGGGTCACGCCACCTGCGGCGGCATCAAGGCCTATGCCAACCCGCCGGGCCCGCTCTCGACGAGCGACTTCATCGGCAAGTGGGTGTCCCTGGTGAAGGGGGCAGAGGAGAAGCTCAAGGTCCAGAAGGGGCCGGACCATCTGACGCGCCTCGAATACGCCACCGTGGCGCAGAGCCTCGAGAACCTGATGACATTCCCGTTCGTCCGCGAGCGCGTCGCCGACGGCCGCCTTGCGCTTCACGGCGCGCATTTCGGCATCGCCCATGGGGAGCTTCTCCTGCGCAATCCCGAGACGGGGGACTTCGAGCCCGCCGTCGATGGCGGCGGAAAGGCGATGACCCCAGCCTCGCTGATGCACAGCAGCGAAGTCTGAACCGATCGAGCCCCCGCATCCTACCGGATGTGGGGGCTCGCCGGCCAGAACCATGAAAGACGCGCATAGAAAAACGCCGGGCCTCACCAGCCCGGCGTTTTCATAGTGACCACCCCCGCCGCCGGTCCACGGAGCGGCGGCGGAAACAGACCCCTTAGCGGGCGCCGGGAAGACGCTGCGCCATCTGGTAGTGCTGCTGGAGCACCGGCAGAGCCTGCTCGGCATGGGCGCGCAGGGCCGGGTTCGTGCCGGTCTGAGCGTAGGACTGGTACATGCCGATGGCCGCCTCGTGCGAGCGCACCTGGATCTGGCCGTAGAGACGGTCGAAGCGCGGACCGGCCGGGGCGGCGGCGAGCTCGGAGAGCATGGCCTGCTGCTGCGGATCGACCGGGACCATGGTGGTGCCGGCGGTGGTGTCGACATCACCGTTGAAGGCCTGGCTACCAGCGGCGGCACCACGGCTCGCGCCACTGCCAATCCCTTCGACGGCGCCCACCGGGCCGCCGCTCAGCGTACCGGCCACGACACCCGTGGCAGCACCCGTGGCTGCGCCCACCGCGCCACCGGCGATCGCCAGGGGAGCGCCGATCAGGCCACCGGGGCCGCCGTTGCCGGCATAGGTCCGCTCGCCGCCGGCCAGGGCCACGTTCGCGGCGCGGTGGTCTCGCACGGCGTCACGCGCAAAACGGATCACCTGCGGGTTGCGGCTCTTCGAAAGGGCGATCTGGCCGGACTGGACCTCGAACGCATTGGCCTGCATCGCCTGCAGCCGGAAATCGCCGGACATGTTCTGTGCCGCGGCGGGGGTCGCCATGGCAACGGCGATGGCGGACAGCGCAACGTACTTGTTCATGATTTTGACCTCTGGATAGGATCGTGAAAACGCAAGGGCGGCGGACCGGACCGCATCTCTGCCGATCGGCGCATCCGACAACGCCACGTTCGCCGGACAACGACAGTGCATCCATTGGGTTCCCGGAGAATGTCGTCGTAACGCTGGCGATTCTACTGATATCGACGGGATCACAGCGATGATCAGGACGGCCCTATAGCCAAGCTTCACCTGTCGTTTTAGCCTTGCAGGCCCGCACGACCCTATGGATGCCCGGTGCAGCATCTGATGCCTTCAGAAAAGCGTGGGTTGACGACGAGCCGGAGTTTTCCGGAACGCAAAACCACACTAGCCTGCCCGTCGGTGGCGATGGCGTGGATGGAGGCTCCCGGCGATGAAGACCCTGCTCGTTCCGGTGGCGCTCCATGACGCGCTGCCCTCCGTTTTTGCGACGGCGCTCCTGGTGGGACGCCGCTTCGGCAGCCTCATCGAGGGTGTCTCCCTGCGCCCGGCGCTCGCCGAATACGTTCCGGTGGACATGGTCGGCGGCATGACGTGGCTGCGCGACGAGGAGGCCGACAAGGCCGAGGCCGAGGATGCCGGCAAGCGCTTCATCGACTTCCTCGCCGGGGCCGGCATTCCCGTCGCCACCGAGGGGCCGTGCACCCCCGAATTCGTGGCCGCCGCCGGAACCCGCTACCGCTGGCGGCCGGACGTGCCGGCGGGCGACGCGTTCCTCGGACATTACGCTCGCCTGTTCACCGCCACCGTGGTGGGCCGTCCCGGCTCCGGCGACGGCGCCCCGCGCATGACCACGTTCGAGACGGCCCTGTTCGAGAGCGGCCGGCCGATCCTGCTTGCGCCCCCCACTCCGCCAACGAGCCTCGGCGAGGCGATCCTCATCGCCTGGAACGGGTCGAGCGAGACTGCCCGGGCGGTGGCCTTCGCCATGCCCTTCCTACGCAAGGCCTCGCGCATCCGCGTCGTCAGCGCGGAGGGCGGGATGGTGCCGGGGCCGAGCGCGGAGGATCTGGCCAGGGCGCTCGCCTGCGAAGGCATCTTCGCCGATCACAAGGCCTTCACCGAAGGCCGGCGCACGCCCGGCGAGGTCTTCCTCAACGAGGCGCAGGAATTCGGCTGCGACCTCCTGATCAAGGGCGCCTACACCCAGAGCCGCCTGCGCCAGATGATCTTCGGAGGCGCCACCAGCCACGTCCTCGCCCATGCCACCATGCCGATGCTGATGGCTCACTGACCGGTCAGCGGTAGCGCGCAATTGATTTGTGCGCATACGAACCCGATGCCACATCGCGCGTTGTCCGAGCGCTTCTCGCCGTGAAGGCTGAAGCGTCCGGCGAGGATTCCGACAGCCGGGATCGCACCAGCGCAAGGCATTCCATGACACGACGGATCCTCACGGCCGCCACCTTCGGCTTTGGCCTGTTCGCCAGCCTGCCTGTCATGGCCGACTCCGCGCCCGTCCGCGTGCGCGGCACGATCGAATCCGTCTCGGCCGATCACGTCACGATCAAGCCCCGGACCGGTCAGGCCGTCTCCGTGAAATTCGCCGATTCCATGAGGGTGGCCGCCGCCAGCAAGGCCGAGATCGGGGACATCAAGCCCGACAGCTACATCGGCACCGCCGCGACGCCCCAGGCCGACGGCACCCTCAAGGCTCTCGAAGTCGCCGTCTTCGCCCCGAGCATGCGCGGCACCGGCGACGGCCATTATCCGTGGGATCTCGAGAAGGAGAACACGATGACGAACGGTGCCGTGGGCGCCCTCGCGGGCACCACCGTGCGCACGATCACCGTGACCTACAAGGGCGGCGAGAAAACCATCACGGTCCCCGAGGACGTTCCGATCGTCTCCCTCAACCCGTCCGACAAATCCGCCATCAAGGTCGGCGCCCGTGTGGTGGCGATCACCAAGGCGGATGCCGAAGGCACAATGGTCGCCGACCGCATGATCGTCGGCGAGAACGGTACCGTCCCGCCAATGTAACAGGCAGCCGACCCGAGAACACACCATTCCGGGGCGGCGGCGCAGCCCCGGCATCGGGAGCGGATCACCTTGAATCCGCCCTGACGACAACGACGCCGAACCTCCGAGGAACCGCCATGCTGAAATCATTCCTGACGACGCTCACCCTGACCCTCGCCGTGTCGGCCACCGCCGCCCAGGCCGACGACATCACGCGCTATCGCGGAACCATCGAGAAGGTCGACGGCACGGCCGTGACGATCAAGCCGCGGGTGGGCGAGGCGCTGACGGTGAGCATGGCGCCGGACGTGAAGGTGCTGGCGGCCTCCACCGGCAAGCTTACGGACATCAAGCCCGACAGCTACATCGGAACGGCGGCCATCCCGCAGCCGGACGGATCGCAGAAGGCGCTGCAGGTCACCGTCTTCGCGTCGTCCCTGCGCGGCACGGCGGACGGGCATTACCCGTGGGATCTCGGCTCCAACTCCACCATGACCAACGGCGCCATCGGCACCATCTCCGGCACCGAGGGGCGGACCCTTCTGGTCAAATATCAGGGCGGCGAGAAGAAGGTGAACGTGCCGGAAGACGTGCCGGTGACCCTGGTCGATCCGGGCGACAAGTCCGTCGTCGTCGACGGCGCGAAGGTCGTGGCCTTCACCAAGAAGGGTGCCGACGGCAAGCCCACCGCCGTGATCCTCATCGTCGGCCGCAACGGCACCGTCCCGTCGATGTGATGCCGTTGTGCCCTCCCCCCCGCTGCGGGGGGAGGGTGCCTGAGATGTATGCGGAAGAGGGGGAGGCGACCTCTCCGGTCGATGGCGCTCCCCTGTCCCGATCCGCTTCGCGGGCCGCCCTCTCCCGCAGAGGGGAGAGGGTGGGTTGCGCGAAACGCCGTTCGAGCGGCCTTTGAAAGGGCGAACCCGCGATGTCACCGTCTGCCGCCGGCCCCTCCCGCATCACCGTGATCCACCCGCTCGTCGTGCGCGTGACCCATTGGATCAACGCCGTCGCGGTGTTCTGCATGCTGTTCAGCGGCTGGGCGATCTACAACGCCTCGCCGTTCTTCCCCATCGTCTTCCCGAAATGGGCGACTCTCGGCGGCTGGCTCGGCGGGGCCCTCGCCTGGCACTTCGCCGCGATGTGGCTGTTCGCCCTCAACGGTCTCGCCTACGTCCTCTACGGCCTGTTCGCCCGGCATTTCGCCAAGTCGTTCCTGCCCGTCAGCCCGAGGGCATTCTGGCGCGACGCCAGCGATGCGGTCAGGCTGCGCCTCGTCCACCGGATCGGCGAGTACAACGCGGTCCAGAGGGTCGCGTATCTGGTGGCGTTCCTCCTCGGAATCCTCCTCGTCGCCTCCGGCCTCGCTTTATGGAAACCGATCCAGTTGCAGGGGCTCGCCTCACTGTTCGGCGGATATGAATGGGCGCGGCGCGTGCATTTCCTCGCCATGTCCGGCCTCGTCGGCTTCATTTTGCTCCATCTGGCCCTGGTCATCCTGGTCCCGCGCACCCTCGTGGCGATGGTGACCGGCCGCGCCCGCATTCCCATCGACCCCGTGGAGACGCGCTCATGAGTCGTGACGAGACCGAGGCGAAACGCCTGCGCGCGCTTCGCCGGGAGATCCAGCCGGAATTGGTGAAGCTGGAGCGCCGCCTGTTCCTGCGCTCCGGCCTGTCCCTCGGCGCCCTGTCGCTGCTCTCGGGCTGCGACCTCTCCACCGGCGCCAACGGAACGCTGATCGACCGGACGCTGTGGGCGATGTCGCGCGCCAACGATCGGGTCCAGGCTTGGCTGTTCGACGCGAACAGGCTGGCGCCGACCTTTCCGGCGAGCATGATCGACACGCCCTTCCGGTTCAATGCCTATTACCCCCCGGACAACATCCCCGAGATCGACGAGGCGACCTGGAAGCTCGATGTCGGCGGCCTCGTCGCCGACAAGGCGCCCTGGACCCTGCAGAAGCTGCGTGCTCTGCCGCAGGAGAGCCAGATCACCCGTCACATCTGCATCGAGGGCTGGAGCCAGATCGGGCAATGGAGCGGCGTGCCGCTGAAGGCCTTCCTGGAGCGGGTCGGGGCCGACCTCACCGCCAAATATGTCGGCTTCAAATGCGCCGACCGCTATTATGGCAGTCTTGACATGCCGAGCGCCCTCCATCCGCAGACGGTGCTGGCCCTGGATTTCGGCGGCACCGCCCTGCCCCTCGAATACGGCTATCCCCTTCGCGTGCGCGTGCCGACGAAGCTCGGCTTCAAGAGCCCCAAGCACATCGTCTCGGTCTTCGTGACCAACGATTATCCCGGCGGCTACTGGGAAGACCAGGGCTACAACTGGTTCAGCGGCATCTGATCGGCGCGCGGCTCCGGCAAGGCCGGACGGCGAGGCCAGCAGCTGCGAATCGCCCTGGAAGAACAAGCCTGCTCCTCGTGCCGGACACAAGGGAAGGATCTTTCCGGAAGCACTTGGTCTTTGAAAATCACTCTCGTTGACCCAGACGAGTCAAGATATGCACAATGCAGGGAGACCAAAGAACCACCTGCCCGCCCGCGCCATGCCTCCCAGGAAAGGTTTGTCCGCTGGCAATGCTTGGATTGGAAATCCGTGTCACCACGCCTTGGACGGTTACCCGCCGACGTGACCATCGGCCCGGCGCCTGCGGAGTGCACGCCGTGTCTCGCGCGAGCATCGATACTCGGCGAACGCTCATAGCCGGGAACCCGAGAACAGCAGCGAACCCGTGAGAAGCGCGGTTCGAAGCATGTGGAGTCCTGACCGGCAGTGGCCGTCGGGTGCTCGGGCAATCCCCTAACACTGAAAAACGACACCCGGAGGAGGGAACGATGGTTCTCGGAGATCAGGTCGTGTTCGCGAGACTCGATGTCGCCGAGGCGCTCGGCATCTGGCGCCACGCCACGGGGCGTATCGTCGACATCGTATCCGGCGCCGATGGGGCCGAGGCGGTCAATGTCCAGTTCGAGGGCCACGGCCTGCTCGTGGGCTATATCGCGACGCTGTTCCAACGCATCGGCTGAGGGGGCGGCCTGCAGGGGTAGAATGCAGGCTCTCGCGAGCCGGGCGCGAGGAGTGAAAGACAGACCATGACAGCGGGCAACCTGGCGACGCGCAGCGTTCCGACCAACATCCTCCGTCCGCCCCTGCGCAGTGTGAGCCAGACCACCGTCGAAGCCGACCTCTGGCGCGCCATGCGCGCCGAGGCCGAGGCCGCGTTGATCGAAGAGCCGCTCTATGCCGGCATCATCCAGGCCACTGTCCTGGATCAGCCGAGCCTGGTTCATGCCCTCGCCTACCGCCTCGCCCATCGTCTCGGCGACGGCGACCTCTCGCGCCTGTCCACCCGCGACCTCTGCCTCTCCGCCTTCCAGGCGGACCCGCATGCGGGCGACCACGCGGTGCGCGACATCGTGGCCATCCGCGAGCGCGACCCGACCTGCCGCCGCTATCTCGATCCCTTCCTGTTCTACAAGGGACTGGCCTCCCTGGAGAGCTACCGGGTGGCCCATTGGCTCTGGCACCAGGGCCGCGCCACTCTGGCGCTTCATATCCAGAGCCGAATCTCCGAGGTGTTCGGGGCCGACATCCATCCCGCCGCTCGTATCGGCTCGGGCGTGTTCATCGATCACGCCACCGGTGTCGTAATCGGCGAGACCACGGTGATCGCCGACGATGTCTCGATCCTGCAATCGGTGACCCTCGGGGGCAACGGCAAGGAGAGCGGCGACCGCCATCCGAAGATCGAGCGCGGGGTCCTTCTCAGCGTCGGCGCCAAGGTGCTGGGCAACATCCGGGTCGGCGAGGGCGCGAAGGTCGCCGCCGCCGCCGTGGTGCTGCACGCCGTGCCCGCCCACACCACCGTCGCGGGCGTGCCGGCCCGCGTCGTGTCTCGCATCAGCCCCACCGAAGACCCCGCCCTCAGCATGGACCAGTTTTTTGGTGAAGGAATTTAGGGAAACGATTTTTCAACTCTTCTTCTTTCCAAAAGGCAGCGAAGTCGAGACAAATTATCTACCATAACGTCATAATATAGAATACAATTATTTTATATGGCTTAAAATAGAATATTCATTCTCAAATTGCGCGAATCTATAGAACAGAATTTCGTTGACGCTCTTCAAGTTCAAGCGTTAGAAACAACCCGCCCCCGCAGTGACGCTTTGTCTGAGGCAGCGGGGGCTGACCAAGATCAGTCCAAGATTATCCATCGAGCGAGAGCGGACGCGCGACAGGCGCGGCTTCGATGCGGCATGCGCTGCGTCAAAGCCGGCCGACGCCTCCTGCCGCAATACGGAGACGAACACCCATGAGTGGACCCGGTCTGAGCGTGAGCGCCTCGGCGGCACGCAATCTCGCGACGGCGACCGTCACGTCGGTCCAGAACGCGGCCAATACCCCGCGCTGGTTCCATCGCCTGCTGCCCTTCGTCGACGTCGCCGGCGGCGTCTATCGGGTCAACCGCCGCGCCGTGGTGCTGGCCAAGCCCGGCCGCATCGAACTCGCCAACGACGGCGGCACCCGCACCGTGCGCCCGTCCTCCCTGCGCAGCGTCCCGCTGTTCAGCCGCCTCGGCGACAACGAGCTGTCGGCCCTCGCCTCCAAGTTCACCGTCTCCCAGCACAAGGCGGGCGAGATCATCGCCGAGGAGGGCTCCACCGGCCGCAGCCTCACCGTCGTGGCCGAGGGCACCGTCGAGCTGACCCTGTCGGGCCCGTTCAAGAACCGCCTGCGCCAGGGTCTCGCCACCGGCGGCGACTATTTCGGTGACAGCGACCTCGTGAACGAGAACGCCCCTGCCCCCGCCGTGAAGGCGCTCTCGGCGGTGACGCTGCTCACCCTCGACCGCTCCGCCATCGAGGACGAGGGCATCCGCTCGCGCATCTCCCAGTTCGTGGAAGAGCGTGATCGCCTCAAGGGCCACACCAACAGCGAGGGCGAGCAGGGCATCGAGCTTCTGGCGGTCCATACCGGCGAGCCGCGCCTGCCCACGACCTATGTCGATTACGAGGTCGACCCGCGCGAGTACCACCTCTCCACGATCCAGACGATCCTGCACACCCACACCCGCGTCACCGATCTCTATTCCAACGAGATCGACCAGCTTCGCGAGCAGATCCGCCTCACGGTCGATGCCGTCAAGGAGCGGGAAGAGTGGGAGCTGTTCAACAATTCCGAGTTCGGCCTCCTCCACGAAGTCAGCCAGCGCCAGCGCATCCCGACGCGCGGCGGACCGCCCACCCCGGACGATCTCGACGAACTCCTGACCCTGGTCTGGAAGAAGCCCGCCTTCTTCGTGGCCCATCCCCGCGCCATCGCGGCCTTCGGCCGTGAAGCCACGCGCCGTGGCGTGCCCCCGGTGGTGATCCACCTGTTCGGCTCGCCCTTCATCACCTGGCGCGGCGTGCCGATCGTGCCGAGCGACAAGCTGCCCATCGACATCGATCCGGTGACCGGCGCCCAGACCACCTCGATCCTGCTGCTTCGCGTTGGCGAAGGCGAGCAGGGCGTGGTCGGCCTGCAGAAGTCCGGCGTCACCGGCGAGATCGAGACCGGCCTGTCGGTGCGCTACATGGGCACCAACGACCATTCCATCGCCTCGCACCTCGTGACTCGCTACTTCTCGGCCGCCGTGCTGGTGGAAGACGCCATCGCACGCCTCGATAACGTGCTGCTGGGCAACTACCATGACTACGCCTAACGCGCCGGGCCTCCCCACGGGGTTGGTCGGCGACACGGCGCATGCGGATCTCGTCGGGCGCCTCGCCCGGGAGATCTACGGTCAGGGTCAGGCGGCGTCCGCGCCCCTGACCCCCAACCTGCCGCAGACCCCGCAAGCCCCCCAGGCCCTGGAGAATCTTCCCCAGGGCTTCGGCCACCCGCTGGCGCCGAAGGCGGATATCGGAACGCCGTCGCTCCCCTCGGGCGCGGCGCCCGCAGGGCTCCAGCCCGATGCCTCGGCGCTGGCCGCGCGCTCGTTCGGCGCACCGCCCGTGGGCCTTCCCGGCCTGACGGGGCCGGGCTTCACCCAGCCCTCGGCCTTTCCCTCGGTCCATCCCGAGGCGCAGGCCCCCCGTGGGGGACTGCCCGAGTTCTTCGTGCCGAGCGTCGACGACGTCGCCGCTTTCCTGCCCGGCGGCCACGATCTCCATGCCACGATCGCCAAGGACCACCCGCGCGCCAATGCCTTCGCGCATGGGTTCGCGCCGTCCCTGGTTCCGGGAGCCCCCGGCCATCCGGGCCCGGACGCGTCGCACAAGGACGCCTCGCGGGAGACCTTCTCCCGCACCGGCCGTGCCGCTCCCGACGCATCCCGCAAGGTGGAGATCGCCGACGAGCCGTTCTCGTCGGGTGAATACTACTTCCTGACGGATCGCAGCCGGACGGGCAGTGCCGCGCCCGCCCCGTCGTCCCGCGTCGAGCCGGGCCACCGCCACGCCCCCCATGTCTCGTCGCAGGGCTCCAGCCCGGTGGCGGCCCCCTTCGACGTGGAGCGCGTTCGCAAGGACTTCCCGGCCCTGCACCAGAGCGTCAACGGCCATCCCCTGGTCTGGCTCGACAACGCGGCCACCACCCACAAGCCGCAGAGCGTCATCGACGCGACGAGCGAATTCTACGCCCGCCACAACTCGAACATCCACCGGGCCGCCCATACCCTGGCGGCACGCTCGACGGACCTGTTCGAGGGCGGGCGCGAAAAGGTGCGGCGGTTCCTCAACGCTCCGTCGAAAGACGACATCGTCTTCCTGCGCGGCACCACCGAGGCGATCAACCTCGTGGCCAATTCCTATGGCCGCGCGAATGTCGGTCCGGGCGACGAGATCATTGTCAGCCAGATCGAGCACCACGCCAACATCGTGCCCTGGCAGCTCCTGACCCAGGCCACGGGGGCGACCCTGCGGGTGATCCCGGTCAATGACCGGGGCGAGATCATCTTCGAGCAGTTCGCCGCCCTGCTCTCGGGCCGCACCAAGATCGTGTCGGTGACCCATGTCGCCAACGCGCTCGGCACCATCAACCCGGTGGCGGAGATCATCGCGCTCAGCCATGCCTACGGCGTGCCGGTGCTGGTGGACGCGGCCCAATCCTCGCCACACATCCCCCTCGACGTGCAGGCGCTGGATGCCGATTTCCTCGTCTTCTCCGGCCACAAGGTGTTCGGTCCCACCGGGATCGGCGCCCTCTACGGCAAGAAGCACCTGCTGGAGGCGATGCCCCCCTGGCAGGGCGGAGGCCACATGATCGAGGACGTCACCTTCTCCAAGACCGTCTACAAGGGCGCGCCGGAGAAGTTCGAGGCCGGCACGCCCGACATCGCCGGCGCCGTGGGCCTCGGGGCGGCCCTCGATTACCTCGAGAGCGTCGGCCTGCCCGGTATCGCGGCCTACGAGCACGACCTGCTCGAATACGCGCAGGGAGGGCTCGCCGACGTGAAGGGCCTGCGCCTCATCGGCACCGCCCACCAGAAGGCCAGCGTCATGTCCTTCGTCGTCGACGGGCACGAGAACGAGGCCGTGGCCAAGCACCTCGACGCGCGCGGCATCGCAGTGCGCTCGGGCCATCACTGCGCCCTTCCCGCCCTGCGGCGGTTCGGGGTCGACCAGTCGGTGCGCGCCTCGCTCGCCTTCTACAACACTCGCGCGGACGTGGACGCGTTCCTCAAGGCTCTGCACGCCCTGCCGCGCCGGTAGCGCAAGGGCCACGACACCGCAAAGCTCCACCACACGGCCCGGTCGGTTCTCCGACCGGGCCATGTGCGTTCGCGTCTCACTTTCCGGATGCGGCAGCGGTGAAGCGATGGAGCAGCATGCCGGCCACCATCGCCGCCACGAACCCGATGACCTGCGGCAAGCCCAGCGTCAGTCCCGCCAGCGCCGGGCCGGGGCAGAGGCCGACGAGGCCCCAGCCGATGCCGAACAGGGCGGCGCCCCCGATCAGGCTCGCCGTGATCGGGCGGCTCTGGGGAATCTCGAAGCGTTGCGCCAGAACGGGTTTGCGCATCCGCGACACGAGGACATAGCCGAGCGCCGAGACGGCGACCGCGCCCGCCAACACGAAGGCGAGGCTAGGATCCCAGGCCCCGGCCACATCGAGGAAGCCGAGAACACGCGCCGGGTCCATCATGCCCGACAGTGCGAGACCGAAGCCGAACAACAGGCCGGCGAGCAACCCCACGGAGGACCGCAAGCTATCCATCACCATCCTCCGTGGCGGACGAGGAACACCGTCGCGGCGGCGGCGGCCATGAAGGTCGCCACCGCAGCGATGGAGCGGGGCGACAGCCGAGCGAGCCCGCAGACGCCGTGGCCGCTCGTGCACCCCCCTCCGAGCCGCGTCCCGTAGCCGACGAGGAGGCCGCCGAGGACGATGAGTGGCCACGGCGCGTCGAGGTGCACCACGGGCCATGCGCCGTAGGCGAGGCGATACAGGAGCGGGCCGAAGAGCAGGCCGACGAGGAAGGCCCAGCGCCAGGGCGTGTCCCTGCTCAACGGCCGCATCGCCCCGGCGGCGATGCCGCTGATCCCAGCGATGCGGCCGTTGAGGACGAGGAGCAGGGCGGCGGACGTTCCGATGAAGATTCCCCCGGCAAGGGCCGACAGGTAGACGATCATGCGGCGGCTCCAGCGTGCCCGGCCGGAACGCCCTCGAAGGAGCGTGGCAGACGGTTCGTCATGGGCGGAAAACACTCGATGAGACGGCGACCGACCGGCTCAGTGAAAGGTCGAGCTGCCGCGTTCGTCCGTCAATATGGCCGGCACCCGGCAAAGACCAGCGTGCCCAGCCCCGTTGACGGTCACGCAGCCCGCACGGTCCCGAGGAAACGGGCGACTTCAGTCCCGAGATGCTCGGACTGGCGAGACAGTTCGGATGCCGCCGAAAGCACCTGCGCGGCTGCCGCGCCCGTCTCCTCGGAGGCCTGCGCTACACCCGCGATGTTGTTCGTCACCTCGCCCGTGCCGGTGGAGGCCTGAGCCACGTTGCGGACGATTTCCTGCGTCGCCGCACCCTGCTGCTCCACGGCTGCCGCGATGGAGGCCGCCACCTCGTTGATCTCACGGATGCGTGCTGCGATCCCGCCGATGGCCGACACGGCCTGGCCCGTCGCGCCTTGGATCTGGCTGATCTGGCTGCCGATCTCGTCGGTGGCACGTGCCGTCTGTGCGGCGAGTTCCTTGACCTCGGTGGCCACCACCGCGAATCCCCGACCCGACTCGCCGGCACGGGCGGCCTCAATGGTGGCGTTGAGCGCCAGCAGATTGGTCTGGCTCGCGATGTTGGCGATCAGCCCGACCATGTCGCCGATGCGGGACGAGGCCTGGCTCAGGGCCTGCACGAGCAGCAGGGTCTGGTCTGCCTCGTCCACCGCGGTTTGCGCCAGGTTCGACGAACCGGCGACCTGACGTCCGATCTCCTGGATCGACGAGCCGAGCTCCTCCGCGGCGGCGGCCACGGTATGGACGTTGGTGGCGGCTTCCTCCGCGGCCGCGGCCACGGTGGTGGATTGGCTGGCGGTCTCCGTCGCGGTGGCGCTCATGGTTCGCGCGGTGGTCTGCAGTTCGGTGGCCGAAGCGGACACCATTCCCACGACGCTGCCCACCGCCCGTTCGAAGCCGTCGGCCAGTTCCGCCATCGTGCGCCTGCGTGCGACGGCCGCCGCCTCATCGGCAACGCGCCTGATCTCGGCCTGCTCGGCCGCCTTGGCCGCGACCATGGTCTTGATGCCCTCGACCGCACGACCGACCGCGCCGATCTCGTCGCCGCGCGCCGCTTCCGGGATCTGAGCATCGATATCACCGGAGGCCATGCGCTGGAGCACACCGACCAGGCTGCCGATCGGACGGGTGATGCCGAAGACCGAGACGACGATGGCGGCGAGCATGCCACCCAACAATCCGAGGACGCTGAAGATCATCAGGGCGTAACGGGTGGTGTTCGTCTGCCTCGTGAGAGTTTCGGAGTCAGTATCCATGTACTTCGCGATATCTTCGGCCAACGCGCCCCCCTCCTGTGTCATCGCCAGAAAGGTCGGGTCGATGGTCTTGTGCATCAGGGCGAGGGCATCGTCATTCTGGTTGAGGATGCCGAGACGGCGAACTTCGCTCACATCCTGGACGAATTGCTTCACGCGGACGGTCTGCGCGTCGATCCGTGTCACGAAGGTCGGTGCCTGGTCACGGAGATCGGCCAGGACTTTCATTAGCTGGGGCAGCGTTGCTTCGAATCTCCCATCAGCCTCTTTTGTCTGAGCTTCTTCGGTCTCGGCGATGATGCGGAAGACCAAATAGTTCAACGAGAAGATCAGCTGACTGGTCTGCCGTGCGCTCGCGACGGCCTTGGCCTCGTGATCGATGAACAGATTGTAGGCGTCGTCGATCTGGGACATGCGCGATTGGGCGTACCAGGCGCAGCCGCCGACGATCACGCTGATAAAAGCCAGGATCGCCAAAAGTTTTGGGAGGATCTTGAACCTCGAAAGGAGCTGCATGGCCGTAAGTCTCTGATGTCTCCGCTTATACAAGCACGTCCTGGTTAAATTTTTGTCTAACTCCTGACAATCTGCAGTGCATGAGACATTCAAGCTTTATATATGTCAATTATATTGAAATTACCGGACATCGAACAGTAAAATGTGGCTCCCGACGAGAGGGCTGTGCCGTCATCGAATATCGGTATCGTATCGGGGGCGGCCCGCCATCGCCGCGTCCAGCACCCGCGCCACGTGGAGCGCTTCGAGCCCGAGGCCGTCATGGATCTGGTGGCGGCAGCTGGTGCCGTCGGCCACGACCAGATCGTCGGCGCCGGCCTTGCGCAGGGCCGGGAACAGCGAGAGCTCGGCCATGGCCAGCGACACGTCGATGGTCTCCGCGCCGTAGCCGAAGGCGCCCGCCATACCGCAGCAGCTCGATTCGATGACCCGCACGTCGAGCCCCGGCACCGCGCGCAGCACCCTCTCCACCGCGCCCATGGCGGCGAAGGCCTTTTGGTGGCAATGGCCGTGCAAGTGGGCGACCCGCCCGCCCTGATCCGCTAGTGGCAGGGTGATCCGCCCGGCATCGAGGTCGACGGCGAGCACCTCTTCGAACAGCAGGCTGGCCTTGCTCAGCTCGCCCGCCTCGGGGCCGGGGAGCAGGGATGCGAACTCGTCGCGGAAGGTTAGCAGGCAGGAGGGTTCGAGGCCGACGATCCGCGCGCCCGCCCGGATGAAGGGCAGCAGCGTGGTGAGCGTGCGGCGGGCCTCCTCGCGGGCCCGGTCGGTCTGGCCGGACGCGAGGTAGGTGCGGCCGCAGCAGAGCGGACGCCGCCCGCGATTGGGGAAGACCCGGTGCAGGCGGTAACCGGCGGCGATGAGCACCCGCTCCGCCGCCTCCAGGTTCTCGCGCTCGAAAGCGCGGTTGAACGTGTCGCCGAACAGGACGACGTCGCGAAAATCTCCGGTCACATCGCCGGGATGGGCCGGCTCGCCCTGCTCCGTCCACGGCCTGCGCCAGCGCGGCAGGGTGCGCCGCGCCGAGAGGCCGGCCACCCGCTCCGACAGCCTCGCCAGGGCGGGCACCCGGTCGCGCAGATTGAGGAGTGGCGCGAGCCAGGCGGCGGTGCCGGCATAGAGCGGCAGGGCCGCCACCAGCCTCTCCTTGAGGGGCAGGCCGTGGCGGGCATGGTAATGGTGCAGGAACTCGACCTTCATCTTCGCCATGTCGATGCCGGTGGGGCATTCGCGGCGGCAGGCCTTGCACGAAACGCAGAGATCCAGGGTCCGCTTCATCTCGTGGCTGGTGAAGGCGTCGGCACCGAGCTGGCCCGAGATCGCCAGCCGCAGGGAGTTCGCCCGGCCGCGCGTGAGATGCTGCTCCTCGCCCGTGGCCCGGTAGGACGGGCACATCGCCCCGCCCGCGAGCTTCCGGCAGGTGCCGTTGTTGTTGCACATCTCCACCGCGCCGCCGAAACCGCCCCATTCCGACCAGTCGAGGGCGGCCTTCGCCGGCTGGCTGACGGAATAGCCCGGCTGGAACCGCATCAGTGAACGGTCGTCCATCCGCAGCGGCCGGACGATCTTGCCCGGGTTGAGCCGGTTCTCCGGGTCGAACCCGTCCTTGACCTGCTCGAAGGCGCGGGTCAGACGCTCCCCGAACATTGGTGCGATGTATTCCGAGCGCGAGATGCCATCGCCGTGCTCGCCCGAATAGGAGCCCTTGAAGCGGCGGACCTGTTCGCTCGCGGCCTCCGCGATGGCCCGCATCTTGGCGACGTCGCCGCCCTGCTTCATGTCGAGGATCGGGCGCACATGCAGACAGCCGACGGAAGCATGGGCGTACCAGGTGCCGCGCGTACCGTGGCGGGTGAACACCTCCGTCACCGCGTCGGTGTAGTCGGCGAGATGCTCCAGCGGCACCGCGCAATCCTCGATGAAGGAGACCGGCTTTGCGTCGCCCTTCATCGACATCATGATGTTGAGGCAGGCCTCGCGCACCTCCCATACCGATTTCTGGCGGATCGGCTCCGGCACCTCCACCACGGCCTCCGCATGGCCGTTATCGGCCATGCAGGCGTCGAGCCGCCTGAGGTCGGCCAGGAGCGCGTCGAGGTCGTCGCCTGCGAATTCGACCAGCAGCAGGCAGTTCGGACGGCCACGGGTGATGTCGGCCAGTGTCGCTCGGAACAGCGGGATGTCGGCCCCGAGCACGAGGACGTTGTTGTCCACGAGTTCCACTGCCACCGGATCGAGGTCGACGATGGCCTTCGTCGTCTCCATGGCGGAGCGGAACGAGGGAAAGTGGCAGACCCCCATGACCCGGTGCGCCGGCAGGCGCGACAGCTTCAATGTCACGCTGGTGGTCGCCGCCAGCGTGCCCTCCGAGCCGACGAGAAGATGGGCGAGATTCGGCCGTGCCTCGATCAGCGCATCGAGATTGTAGCCGCCCACCCGGCGCTGCACCCTCGGGTACATACGCAGGATCTCGTCGCGTTCGGATTCGGCCAGAGCCCGCATGGCGGCGGCGAGGTCGTCCGCACGGCGCGAGCCGGTGACGCCCGTCGCCGCGTTCCCGGTAAGACCGAAGCCGAAGGGCTCGCCGTCATGGAACAGGGCCTCCATGCCGAGCACGTTGTCGCTCATCTTGCCGAAGCGCAGGGACCGCGCGCCGCAGGAATTGTTGCCGGCCATGCCGCCGATGGTGCAGCGGGTGGCTGTGGAAGGCTCCACGGGGAAGAACCAGCCATCCGCCCTCACCCGCGTGTTGAGCCGCTCCAGCACCATGCCGGGCTCGACGGTGATCGTTCCCGCGTGGCGGTCGTAGGCGAGAATGCCGTTGAAGAAGCGCGAGCAATCGACCACGAGACCGCGCCCGATGGGCTGGCCGTTCTGCGAGGTGCCGCCGCCGCGCAGGATCACCGGAACGTCGTGCTCGGCGGCGATCTTCAGCGTGGCGGCGATGTCGGCGGCGCTGCGGGGCAGGACCACGCCCGCCGGCATGATCTGGTAGATCGAGGCATCATTGGCATAGCGCCCCCGGGTGAAGGCATCGAACTTCGCCTCTCCGCTCAAGGCCTCGGCGAGGCGGCGCGGCAGGCCGGCTCCCCGGCGGTTGGCGGCGCGCGGGGTGATCGCCCCCGGCCCGGCGCCGGGCGACGGGGCGGGATTCGGGCCGGTGGCGGGCTCAGCCGTGGCGGTCATGATCCATCGTCCTCGTGGGGGTGCCGCGCGCCGGCTTCAAAGCGATGCGGGTTCCGATAGGGTGGCGGGATCGCCCCGACCGGCTAGAATGGCCCGCACGGATTGCATGCAAAATAGGGCCGGCAGATGATCGATTTGTATAGCGATACGCAGACGCGGCCGACGCCCGGCATGCGCGAGGCCATGGCCCGCGCGGAGGTCGGCGACGAGCAATCCGATTCGGATCCGACGACCCTGGCTCTGTGCGAGCGCGTCGCCGCCCTCCTCGGCATGGAGGCGGGCGTGTTCATGCCCTCCGGAACGATGTGCAACCTCGTCTCGATCCTGGTCCAGACCCGGCCCGGCGACGAGATCGTGGTCGACGACCAATCCCACATCTACAACACCGAGGCCGCCGGCTCGGCGGCCATCGGCGGCGTCTCGGTGAAGGCTCTGGCCACCCCGGCCGGCCTCTATACGCCCGAGGCGTTCGAGGCGGCGATCCGCCCTCCCGCCCGCACGGCGCCGCGCTCGGCCCTGGTCTCGATAGAGCAGACCACGAGCTTTTCCGGCGGCTCGGTCTGGCCGCTCACCGACATGCGCCGCATCCGCGACCTCGCCCATGACAAGGACATGAAGGCGCATATCGACGGGGCGCGCCTCCTCAACGCCGTGGCCGCCACCGACATCTCCGCCAGAGATTACGCCAAAGGCTTCGACAGCGCCTGGATCGACCTGAGCAAGGGACTCGGCTGCCCGGTCGGCGCCGTTCTGTGCGGCTCGCGGCGCTTTATTGTCGAGGCATGGCGGTGGAAATACCGGCTCGGTGGCGCCATGCGCCAGTCGGGAATCCTCGCCGCGGCCGGGCTCTACGCCCTCGATCACCATGTGGACCAGCTGGAACTCGACAACGCCAATGCCGGCGAGCTGAAGGCCCGCATCACCGGCGCGCCGGGCCTCGCCATCGCGCCCGATGCGGCCCAGTCCAACATCCTGTGCTTCTCGGTGGAGCCGCTGGGCGTCACGGCGACCGCCTTCACCGAGGCGTGTCTCGCCGAGGGCGTGCGTATCCGCGCCATCGGCGCGCATCAGATCCGCGCGACCACCCATCTCGACGTCGACCGGGCCGGCATCCTGCAAGCGGCGGACGTGATCCGGGCACAGGCCAAAGGGTGTCACGAGGCCCGCCGCTGAGCCGCCGTCACGATGCGACGTCGGCGGCGGCGTCCGGCGGACACGCCGTCTCCCGCCCCGCCGCCGCCCGACGCTTGTTGCGCAGGTGCACGAACAGGATGTCGCTCAGCTCGGTACCGGCGCGCCGGCGCAACGCGTCGAGGATTTCCTCGTGCTCACGCATCGCCTCGCCCCAGCGGTCGCGATTCTCGTCGAGATTGGCCGAGTAGCGCACGCGGCGCAGGCGCCCGGCAAAGTTGGCGTAGCTCGTCCGCAACGGCTCGTTATCCGCCGCCTGGACGATCCGGTCGTGGATCGCCTGGTTGCAGGCGAAGTAGCCGTGCAGGTCGCGCCGCATATAGCAGCCGTACATCTCGTGATGCAGCCGCTCGATCTCGTCATAGGCGGCGGGCGTGATCTTCTCGCAGGCGAGGCGTCCGGCCAGGGCCTCCAGCCCACCCATGACGTCGAACAGGTCCACAAGCTCCTCGGCGCCGAGCTGGCGCACCCGCGCGCCCCGGTTCGGCAGGAGTTCGATCAGCCCCTCCGAAGCCAGCACCTTGAGCGCCTCGCGCAGTGGCGTGCGCGAGATGCCGAAGCGCTCGCACAGGATGCGCTCCGGCACCCGCGCGCCAGCGGCCAGATTGCCCTCGACGATGTAGTCCCGCAAGCGCGCCAGAAGCTCGCCATGGAGGGATCTCACCAGTGACGGGATCGCGGAGAGACGCGCTTCGTCGACGGTGGCGAGGCCGGCATCGGCCTCCGGTTCAGTGACAGGATCGAGCACCATAATGCGGACTTAGCAGCCGAAGGGCTCAGGGTCGAGGATGTGTGTTTGCATAATAGCGCTTGCTCTCTCAAAAAATGAATGCAATTTTCCGTCGCGTTGCCCCATGGAGCGTCGATCCGGAGCATAGCCTTCCCTCGACCGGCCACCGCGGAGATCTCGATGACGACACGGACCGGACGCCATTTTCTGCACATTCCCGGCCCCAGCCCGGTCCCCGAGCGCGTCCTGCGCGCCATGGACATGCCGGTGATCGATCATCGCGGTCCCGATTTCGCCGGACTCGGCAAGGCGGTGCTCGAAGGGGCCCAGGCCATCTTCCAGACCCGCTCGCCGGTGATCATCTATCCCGGCTCCGGCACGGGAGCCTGGGAATCGGCCATCGTCAACACGCTCTCGGCCGGCGACCGGGTGTTGATGTTCGAGACCGGCCATTTCGCCACCCTGTGGCGCCAGATGGCGGCGCGCTGGGGCATCGACGTGCAGTTCGTCCCGGGCGACTGGCGGCATGGGGTCGATCCGGCACGGGTCGAAGCCATCCTTGCAGAGGACCGCGCCAAGTCGATCAAGGCCGTGATGGTGGTCCATAACGAGACATCTACCGGGGCCACGAGTCGGATCGCGGAGATCCGTAGGGCCATCGACCGGGCGAACCACCCCGCACTCTTCCTCGTCGACACGATCTCGGGCCTCGGCTCGGCCGAATATGCCCATGACGAATGGGGCGTCGACGTCGCGGTGAGCTGTTCACAGAAGGGCCTGATGCTGCCGCCGGGCCTCGGCCTCGTCGCCCTGTCGGAGAAGGCTCTGGCCGCCGCGAAGACAGCGACGCTCCCCCGCTCCTACTGGGATTGGGAAGACATGCTGAAGCCGAATGCCGGCGGCTACTTTCCCTATACACCGGCGACGAACCTTCTCTACGGACTGCGCGAAGCCATCGCCATGCTTCGGGAGGAAGGCTTGGCCCAGGTCTTCGCCCGTCACCAGCGCCTCGCCGCCGCCACCCGTGCCGCCGTCGAGGGCTGGGGGCTTGAGGTTCTGTGCCGGGAACCGTCCGAATACTCGCCCGTGCTTACCGCCGTGGTGATGCCGGAGGGCCATGACGCGGATGCCCTGCGCAATCTGATCCTGGAGAAGTACGACCTCTCCCTGGGCACCGGCCTCGCCAAGGTGGCAGGCAAGGTCTTCCGCATCGGCCATCTCGGCGAATGCAACGACCTGATGCTGATGGCGGCGCTATCAGGTGTCGAGATGGGCCTGAAAGCCGGCGGCGTCCCGCACACGCGCGGCGGTGTCCTGGCGGCCATGGACGCCCTGCGCTCCGGCCTGGACGACTGAGCAGCACCTCCCTCCCGCTTGTGGGGAGGGAGCACCGTGTCGATCGCACACTTTGCGCGTCCCCCACGAACAACCGGCGCTCAGATCGGGCGGGGTTGCGCGCTCAACCCGAGGAAACCCCGATGACGCCAGCTAAAAGACGCGTCTCCGCGTCGAACATGGTGCTGTTCCTGCTCTGCCTGATGTATTTCGTCACCTATCTCGACCGGGTGAACATCGCCACGGCGGGCGGCGAGATCATGAAGGATCTCGGGCTCTCGAACACCCAGTTCGGACTGATCCTGTCCGCCTTTGCCTATCCCTATGCCATCTTCCAGGTCATCGGCGGCTCGGTGGGCGACAAGTTTGGCGCAAGGCGGACCCTCCTCGTCTGCGGCCTGATCTGGGCCTCGGCGACGATCCTCACCGGGTTCGTGGGCGGGCTCATCAGCCTGTTCCTCGCCCGCGTCCTCCTCGGCTTCGGCGAGGGCGCCACCTTCCCCACCGCCACCCGCGCCATGCAGAACTGGACCGCGCCGGGCAAGCGCGGCTTCGCGCAGGGCATCACGCACGCTTTCGCCCGTCTCGGCAACGCGGTGGCGCCCCCCATCGTCGCCTTCCTGATCTACCAGTTCGGCTGGCGCATCGGCTTCGTGATCCTGGGTGTGGCGAGCTTCGTCTGGGTCGTGATCTGGTACCTCTACTTCCGGGACGACCCGAAGGATCACCCGGCGATCACGCCGGAGGAACTCGCGGTGCTGCCACCCCCGAGCCAAGTGGGCGCCAAGCAGAACGTGCCGTGGGGCCGCCTCACCCGGCGCATGCTGCCGGTAACGTTGACCTATTTCTGCTACGGCTGGACCCTGTGGCTGTTCCTTGGCTGGCTACCGAGCTTCTTCAAGCTCAATTACGGACTGGACCTGAAGAACTCGGCGCTGTTCGCCTCGGGCGTGTTCTTCGCAGGCGTCGTCGGCGACACCCTCGGCGGGGTCTTCAGCGACCGCATCCTGAAGCGTACCGGCGATCTCAAGCTCGCCCGGCTCAGCGTCATCGTGGTCGGCTTCCTCGGCGCGGCGGCGAGCCTCACCGGCGTGTTCTTCACCCGTGACCTGACCCTGGTGGCGCTGCTGCTCAGCTCGGGCTTCTTCTTCGCCGAATTGGTGATCGGTCCGATCTGGTCGGTGCCGATGGATATCGCACCGAAATATTCGGGCACGGCGGCGGGCCTGATGAACACCGGCTCGGCGGTGGCGGCGATCATCTCGCCGATCGTGTTCGGGATGATCGTGGACATGACGGGGAGCTGGACCCTGCCCTTCATCGGATCCATCGGCCTCTGCCTCCTGGGCGCGGGCCTCGCCTTCACCATGCACCCGGAGCGGCCGTTCGTGGCGGAGCCGGAGGCACCGCCCCTGGGACGTGCGGTTCCGGCGGAATGATCCATGCCTGACGGTGCCGGTTTCGAGCCGAGGACAGAGCGCATTCCCCTTTCCCCACTCGAGGGGAGAGGGGCACGCACGGCGCAGCAGAGGACGTTAGCACGATGAAAGACTCCGTGCACGAAGCCCCCCGCCCCCTTCCCCTCGCGGGCATCCGCGTCCTCGACGTGACGCAGGTGATGGCGGGGCCGTTCTGCAGCATGCTGCTGGCCGATCTCGGAGCGGACGTCATCAAGGTCGAGCCGCCGGGCACGGGCGACCAGACCCGCAGCGCCATGGGATTCAAGATGAAGGGGCCCGACAGCATGGGCTTCCTCAACATGAACCGGAACAAGCGTAGCGTCGCCCTCAACCTCAAATCGGATGCTGGGCGGGATCTCCTTCTCGATATGGCGGCCACCGCGGACGTGGTGGTGGAGAATTACCGGCCCGGCGTGATGGCTCGCCTGGGCCTTGGCTACGAGGCGATGCGGGTCCGCAATCCGGGGCTCATCTATGCCAGCATCTCGGGCTTCGGTCAGTCGGGCCCTTGGTCGAAGCGCCCCGGCTACGATCTGATGGCCCAGGCCATGTCGGGGGTGATGAGCGTCACCGGCCATCCGGGAGGTCCGCCGGTGAAGGCCGGCGTGCCCGTCGCCGATATCGGCTGCGCCCTGTTCACCGTCTACGCGATCCTGTCGGCCTATATCGGCCGGCAGGCGAGCGGCGAGGGCCAGTATATCGATGCCTCGCTCTTCGACGCGGCCCTGGCCTTCTCGATCTGGGACGTCTCGGAATACTGGGGCACGGGCCGGATCCCGCAGCCGCTCGGCACCTCCAACCGCATGAGCGCCCCCTATCAGGCGGTGCGCGCCTCGGACGGATATTTCGTCATGGGGGCCACGAACCAGAAGCTCTGGCGCCTGCTCTGCGACGTGCTCGATCGTGGCGAGTTGTTCGAGGATGCCCGCTTTGTCGACATCCCTTCACGGCTCGCCCACCGCGAGGAGCTGATCGAGGAGCTGGAGCGGAGCTTTGCCGCCAGGACCGCCGAGGAATGGGTGTCGCTGCTCCTCGATGCCGGGATTCCCGCCGGCCGCATGAACACCTATCCGGAAGCGTTCGAGAGCGAGCATGGCCGGCACCGGCAGATGCGCATCGAGGTTCCCCACCCGATCGAGGGCACGGTGCCGAATATCGGCTTTCCCGTGAAGCTCATGGGCACGCCGCAACGCGCCCGCAGGCATGCGCCGCTTCTCGGCGAGCATACCGAGGACGTGCTGGCCGAGTTCGGCCTCTCGGCGGACGAGATCGAGATCCTGCGCTCGCGTGGCGCCTTCGCCGCCTGAGGGGGTGCGGGCCCTCCGATATCCGTCGGACCCGGATGAGGGGATTTGCGCGCGGGGCGGCCCTGGCTTTGCCGGGCTCGCGGAGGATGGCAGAACCGCGTGAGCGAAGCCTCCTCCGGCTCCATGAAGGGATGACGACATGACGGTGTCGAACGACGACGAGCTTGCTGGATTGAAGCAGATCGGTCGCATCGTCGCCGACACCCTCGAGGCGATGGGCAAGGCCATCGAGCCCGGCATGACCACCCTCGAACTGGACGGGATCGGACGGCGGATCATGGAGACGGCCGGGGCTCGGCCGGCGCCGGAACTGGTCTACGCCTTTCCCGGAGCGACCTGCATCAGCGTCAACGAGGAGATCGCACACGGTATTCCCGGTGACCGCAGGATCAATCCGGGTGATCTCGTCAACATCGACGTGTCCGCCGAGAAGGACGGCTATTTCGCCGATACCGGCGCGTCCTTCGCCGTGCCGCCAGTGACGCGGGCGGTGGAGCGGCTGTGCAGGGACGGGCGCCGGGCGATGTGGACGGGCCTGCGCCAAGTCGGCACCGGCAAGCCCCTGGCCGATATCGGACGGGCCGTTGGGGCCTTCGCGCGGAAGAACGGCTACACCCTGGTCCGCAACCTCGCCAGCCACGGCGTGGGCCTATCGCTGCACGAGGAGCCGACCGAGATCGCCACCTGGCCCGACGCCTCGGAGCGACGGATCATCCAGGAGGGACTGGTCTTCACCGTGGAGCCGTTCCTGTCCCTCGGCGCCGAATTCGCCGAGGATGGCGACGACCCCTGGACCCTCTACAGCCGGCCGAAGGCCCTCACGGTGCAATACGAGCATACCGTCATCGCCTCGCGTAACGGTCCGCTGATCCTCACCATGCCGGGGCAATAGAGGTCACGCACGCAGCAAGTGGAGAAGGCTGACGGCACTGCGGCCAAACGGCCCTTGCTTGAAAGGCGTGCACGGCATATCGCCAAGAAAAGCCAATGAGTGCAATAGATTAGACCGTTTACAAACTACTTCTGCGGCGAGGATCACAAGAGCTCTAGATGTCCGAAGGGAGGCCCTGTCATGTCGCGCGCTCAATCGCGGATCGATTGCCGCGTCATCCGGACCCTTCGAATCGCCCGCCCGCAAGTGCGGACATGACCAGCGCGAGCGGATGCTCTCCAGGGACGACACCCGTTCGTGGCAGGCTGCTGGACCGGGCGGCCCAAACCGCATGAGCGGCATCCGGTTCGAGGGGCCATCCCGACTGTTGCACCGGGCGAAGCCCCTGCTGCCGTTCTTCAGCCTCTACATCACCTTCGGGACCACGCTCGGCTTCCTGTCCAGCGGCGCCCCGCTGATCCTGCGGGCACGCGGCGTCGAACTCGCCGAGATCGGCCTGCTGCAGCTTATCAACCTGCCGGTCGGTCTGACCTTTCTCTGGGCCGTCGCCATCGACAGGCTGCGCCTGCCCGGCCTCCCGCATCGCATCGGCTGGATCGCGCTGATGCAGGGCGCGACCATCGCCCTGCTTCTGCTCCTGAGCCGGGGGGAGACGTGGCCCCTCGGCCTGCTCCTCGGTCTCGCGGTGGCGACTTGTTTCTGCGTCGCCACCATGGACATCGCCCTCGAAGCCCTGGTGGTCGAGACGGTGCCCGCCGACCGGCGGCCCTTCGTGGCCTCAGCCAAACTTTCCGGCGCGTCGCTGGGCGGCATCGCCGGCGCGGGCCTGCTGATCGGATACTACGACACGATCGGCTGGCAGGCCGCCGTGCTGGGCATCGCTGGCCTCAACCTCCTCTGCCTGCTGCCGATGCTGCGCTACCCGGAGGTCCGGCTTCGCCGCGGCGCCGCTCCGGCGGAACGCGTGACGGCCCCCTTCGAACGCTTGCGCCGCCTGGCGCCGCGCATCCTGGTCCTAGGCCTTTATTTCGCGGCCATGTTCGCTCTCTCGGGCCTGAACAATCTTGCCCTGCTGGATCTTGGGATGCCGTTGCGGGAGGTCGGATTCGTCACTGGTTCTCTCTCGCCGGTCATCAACCTCGTCATGGCCCTGGTCTCGGGCATCCTCGAGCGACGGGTCGGGACCCTGCGACTCATCACGGTCTCTGCGCTGGGCGTGGTCGCCGGCGGCGGGTTGATGATCGCCGGCGCCGCCACCGGTTCGGCCCCTCTCGCGATCGCGGCGACGATCCTCGGCATCGTCAGCGGCGGAGGCCTCGGAGTGCCGGTGTTCAACATGATCTATCGCTGGGCGCAGGGGCCTCGTCCCGCCACCGATTACGCGCTCCTGTTCGGGGCGGCGTTCTTTGCCGCGATGCCGCTGCGGGTCGCCGCGCCGGCGCTCGCGGCGCATATCGGCTGGCCGGCCTACTTCACCGCCGCGATCCTGTTCTACGCCGTCGCCTTCGCTGCCCTGCGGTCGACGATCCGCCGGACCGTTGATGCCGATCGGGTCGCGGGGCGCGCATGATCGATCAACTCGCCGGGCTGGTTCCGCCGTCGCTGTCGGCCTTCGGCAGCCGGATCGCCACGGCTCCGTCCCGATCCGAGGCAAGGCCGCTCTCGATCCTCACCAGCAAGGCGAGGTTCGACGAGGTGGTGGACGGGTTCGGCAGGAGCCTCCACACGGCATCAGACAACGGCTTCGAGACCGCCGACCGTCGCGCCCTGGTCTCGCTCTGGACCCAGTACTACCTCCCCGCCCTGATCATCCCCTACTTCACCGCGCTCAGCCGCCTCGGCCGTGCCCTGCCGATCGGTTTCGACCGGATCGGCTTCGAACTCGACGAGAGCGGCATCGTCTCCCGCTTCATCGTGGCGGAGGAGGACGACCGGCACGGGGGCGCGGAGCCCGGCCTCGATCCCCTGATCGAGGGCCACCTGCGGCCGTTCTTCGACCTGTGCCAGACCCATTACGGTCTGTCCCGGCATGTTCTCTGGTGCAATGCCGGTGTCACCGCCGATTTCGCCTTGCGCGAGTTGAGCCGCGACGCGGTGCCTGCCTTCACGCGGGCCGAAGCGTGCCTCGGCCGTTGCGGAAGCGATGCGTTCGGCCGCTGCCCGCTGGCGCAGGCCTTCCGAGGCGGCGAGGAGCGGCGGCGACGGGTTTGCTGTATGCGCTACCGCATACCGGGCGTCCCCTCCTGCGGCGCCCTCTGCCCCGTCGATCACCTCGCGAAAGCACCATGCTGAAGGACTTCCTCGCCTATTATCGCCCGCACCGGACCCTGTTCCTCGTCGATTTCGGCTGCGCCGTCCTGTCGGGCCTGCTCGAACTCGGCTTCCCCATGGCCGTGAAGGCCTTCGTCGATGTGCTGCTGCCACGCCAGGACTGGCAGTTGATCGTGCTCGCCGCCCTCGGCCTCGGCATCGTCTATCTCGCCAATGCCGGTCTCATGGTGGTGGTGACCTATTGGGGGCACGTTCTCGGCATCAATATCGAGACCGAGATGCGCCGGCGTGCCTTCGACCATCTGCAGAAGCTGTCGTTCCGCTACTTCGACAACCAGAAGACCGGCCACCTCGTCGCCCGCGTCACCAAGGACCTGGAGGAGATCGGCGAAGTCGCCCATCACGGACCGGAGGACCTCTTCATCGCGGTGATGACGCTCATCGGCGCCTTCGCGCTGATGGTCTACGTCCACCCGCCCCTGGCCTTCCTGACCGCCGCCATTCTGCCGGTGATCGCCTTCGTCACCCTCCGCTACGGCGGCCGGATGACACGCAACTGGCAGACGCAATATGGCCGGGTCGCGGCCTTCAACGCGCGCATCGAGGAGAATGTCGGCGGCATCCGCGTGGTGCAGGCCTTCGCCAACGAGCCGCACGAGCGACGCCTGTTCGCCTCCGACAACCGGAAATACCGCGAGACCAAGCTCGAAGCCTACCGGATCATGGCAGCCAGCCTGTCGATCAACTATCTCGGCATGCGGCTCGTGCAGATCGTCGTGCTGCTGGGCGGCGCGGCCTTCGTCGTGCGCGGCGAGCTCTCGCCCGGCGGGTTCATCGGGTTCCTGCTGCTGGTGGGCGTCTTCTACAGGCCCCTCGAGAAGATCGGCGCCGTGGTCGAGACCTACCCGAAGGGAGTCGCGGGCTTCCGGCGCTACGCCGAGTTGCTCGCCACCGAACCCGACATCGTCGACCGCCCCGGTGCCGTCTCGGTGCCGGCGCTGAAGGGGGACATCCGCTTCGAAGACGTGAGCTTCGGCTACACCGCCGGCCGGCCCGTCCTGTCCGGGCTCGATCTCGCCATCGCCGCCGGGGAGACCGTCGCCTTCGTGGGCCCGTCCGGGGCCGGCAAGACGACGTTGTGCTCGCTCATTCCGCGCTTCTACGAGGTGGAGAGCGGGCGCATCACCATCGACGGCATCGACATTCGGGACCTGACCCTCGCCTCGCTGCGCCGGCAGATCGGGATCGTCCAGCAGGACGTCTTCCTGTTCGCGGGCACGATCCGCGAGAACATCGCCTATGGCCGCCTCGATGCCACCGAGGCGGAGATCGCGCAGGCCGCGGAGCGGGCCAAGCTCTCCGCGCTGATCGAGGGACTGCCGAACGGCCTCGACACCGTCGTCGGCGAACGCGGCGTCAAACTCTCGGGCGGCCAGAAGCAGCGCCTCGCCATCGCCCGTGTGTTTCTCAAGAACCCGCCGATCCTGATCCTCGACGAGGCCACCTCGGCCCTCGACAGCGAGACCGAACAAGCGATCCAGGGCTCCCTTGTGGAGCTTTCCGAGGGCCGCACCACCCTGGTCATCGCCCATCGCCTCGCCACCATCCGCCAGGCGGACCGCATCGTCGTTGTCGGCGCCGACGGCATCGTCGAGCAGGGACGCCACGAAGTGCTTCTCTCGGCGGACGGGGCTTACCGGCGCCTATACACCGCGCAGTTCGCCCAGACCGACAATGCGGAGGATCGCGTGCGGGTGGCCGCCCGGAACAGCGTCCTGGAGGGCGCTACGCCGTGATCCCAAAGGGCAGGCACGTCCTTCCGGATCGGCCTTGCCGTTCGCATGGCACCGCTCTCCCCGGTCATGGGCCTGAGAGGCCGGGATCGCTCACTCGCGATCCCGGCCGACCGTGGCGTCATCGAGTGGTACACAGACGTGTCTGAGCCATCACCCAGACGCGCACGCATCACGCCCCGCGTGAATCCTCAGTCCGCGTCGGTGCACTAAACCCTGGGTTTGGCCGCCAGGATATCGCGGATCTCCCCCAGCAGCTTCACGTCCGGCGGGGTTTCGGGAAGGGGCTTCGCCTCCTCCTGGGTCTGAAGCTTGTTCATGGCCCGGATGACGAGGAACAGCACGAAGGCGACGATCATGAAATTGAGCGCCACGGTGATGAACTGCCCGTAGCCGATCACCGCGCCCTGCTTCTTGGCATCGGCATAGGCCGCCCCCTTCTGCACGCTCGACGAGAGCGCGATGTAATAGTTCGAGAAGTCGAGGCCGCCCGTGATCGCGCCGATGATCGGCATGAACACGTCCTGGACGGCCGAGGTGACGATGGAGCCGAAGGCGGCGCCGATGATCACGCCCACCGCCAGATCGACGACGTTGCCGCGCAGCGCGAATTTCTTGAATTCTTCCAGCACCGTCGCCTCCCAAGCATGCGCCCATCGGGCCGCACGCAGTGAGGTTAGGCGAGGTGATCAGCTTTCGACAGGCGCCGGTTCGATCTGTCCACGGCCGGTTGCATCGAGACGCTCCTCGAGCTTCGCCCGGCGCCGGTACTGCGCCGCCCCGATGGGCAGGGTGACGAGGTAGCCGCCCGCCATCACCACCATGGCCTCGAACGGGTAGCTGATGAACAGGCCGAAGGCCGCGACCACCACGAGGAAGATCGGCAGGACCCATTCGCGGGGCACGCGCTTGCCCATGGTCTTACCGGAGAAGGTCGGCACGGTGGAGACCACGAGGAGGGCGATGCAGAGCGTATAGCCGAGCACCACCGGGGCGGCCCAGCGCTCGATCGGCAGGCCGAGGAAGTGGAGATAAAGCGGCAGCATCGCGGTCAAGGCGCCGGCCGGCGCCGGCATGCCGACGAAGAAGTCCTTCTTCCAGGCGGGCCGGTTGGGATCGTCGAGCATCGCGTTGAAGCGGGCGAGACGCAGGGCCATGGCGATGGCGAAGATGAGGGCGACGATCCAGCCCAGCGAGCGCAGCTCCTTCAGGGCGAAGCCGTAGAGGATGAGCGCCGGGGCGCAGCCGAAATTGACGAAATCGGCGAGGGAATCGAGCTCGGCCCCGAAACGCGACGTCCCCTTGAGCATCCGGGCGACACGCCCGTCGATCCCGTCGAGGAAGGCGGCCGCGACGATGGCGATCACGGCGGGCTCGAACTTGCCCTCGAATGCGAGACGGATCGCGGTCAGCCCGAGGCAGACCGCCATCAGGGTGATCATATTGGGCGCGATCATCCGGAACGGCACCGCCTTGAAGCGGCGCGGCTTCGGCTCGTTGGCATCCGGCTCGAAGGGCGGAAAGAGATCGTCCATGACGCGCCTTTTCAGAAAGACGGGCGAACGGGCCTGAGGGGCACCGACCGCGAAGGATCGCGGCCCCGCCGGGCGGGGCCGAGCGAGGTCAGATGCGGCGGAAGCTGCGCTCGGGCCCGCCGCCGAGATCGGCGAGCACGGTCTCGCCCGCCACCGCCTTCTGGCCGAGGCCGACCAGCACGCGGGTGCCCACCGGCAGGTAGACGTCGACGCGCGAGCCGAAGCGGATCAGGCCGAAGCGCTCGCCCACATTCAGGGTATCGTTCGCCCGGACCCAGCCGACGATGCGGCGGGCCACCAATCCGGCGATCTGCACGACGCCGACGCGCAGGGGGGTGCCGCGATGGGTGGTCTCGATGACGAGGCCGTTGCGCTCGTTGTCGTCGCTGGCCTTGTCGAGTTCCGCATTGAGGAACAGGCCGGGCGTGTAGACGATCTGGCCGATCTTGCCGGTCACGGGGACGCGGTTCACGTGGCAGTCGAACACGTTCATGAAGACCGAGATCCGCGTCATCGGCTCCTGCGGCAGGTCGAGCTCGGGCGGCGGCAGCACGGTGGAGATCAGGTTCACCCGGCCGTCGGCCGGCGAGACCACGAGACCATCCGCCACCGGGGTGACCCGCTCGGGATCGCGGAAGAAGTAGCAGACCCACAGGGTGAGGATCAGGAAGATCCAGCCGGCGAACTGCGCGAAATAGCCGAACAGCACGGTCAGCACGATGCCGATCAGGATGAAGGGGTAGCCCTCCTTGTGGATCGGCACGAGGGTTCTGCGGATCGTCTCAAGCAGATCGGACATGAAGATTCGGTACTCCTGCGGACCGAGGGATCGGCCGCGCCCGCAATGCGGCCGGGTTGGCAGTCCCGACGGCCGGCGTCAACTCTCGCAGCGGATCGGCGGCCCCCGCCCGGCCTCCCCGGCGCCGGGCGGGCCTTTACGCATCCGGCTTGAAGATGCCTTAAGCACCGCGTCGCTAGACTGGGAGAAGAAAGAGCGGAAAGCGGGGATCGGATGCTGGATCGGGCGCTGATGCATGTGCGAGCGGCGATCGCCCTGCGGGACTGTGCCGCGAGCGCGCCTTCGGATGTCGTACGCCACCTCCTGATGAAGGTGGCGGCGATCCACGAGGCCCGGGCCCGCAAGGTGCTCCGCGCGAGCCAGGCCCGTCGTCGCTGAAGCGAGCCCGGCGCCGGCGCCGGGGCTCCTCGTCACCGGGGCGGCACGGCGCCTGCGCGTCGGACGAAGGTCCGGGGTGCGAAACGCCAGAGCCGCTCGGCGCCCGGGACGTGCGCGATTTCGGGGGAATCGAGGAGCAGTTCCGCCCGGCCGGTCATCTGCAGCAGATCACCGGTAGTAAAATCGATGACGAGGAGCCCGGCGCGGGGATTTACGCGGATGTTCCCCAGTGTATTGAAGAAGCGATTTCCGGAATAATCCGGGATCGTGAGCACGTCGTCCTCGCCGATCCGCACGAAGCCTTGCGCGCCGCCGCGATGCGAGACGTCGACCTGCCGGTCCCCCTCCTCCCCGTCGGCGTAGGTGGCGACGAAGACCGTATCGGCGTCCGTGATGAGCGCGCGGGCGCGCTCGTCGAGGCGATGGCCGGTCTCGCGGGCCGCCGCGACGGGACCCAGTAAACGCTCCGCCCCCTGCCGGACGCGGATGTATTGCGGGCAATTGCCGAAGCTTTGCTGGACCCGGACAGAGAAACCGTCGCCCCCCTCACGCCGGATGGTGCCGTTCAGGCGATTGCGCCGCCGGGTCGCCGGATCGATCCCGAGCAGGCCCACAGCCGATCCCTCCGTGAGGCCCGCCTCGGCGGGATCGCCGGGGTCGGCGGCCGCCCGAACGCGCAGGCGGAAGGGGTCCGGCGCCTCAAGGAATCCCGGCTCGCCGACACGGAGCGTCGCCCAGACGTCGCCCTCCGGGTCCACCGCCCCGAGCACCACGAAGGGCAGATGCCGGAAGAAGTCGCGATGCTGCTCGATCATCCGATCGCGGATGATCCGGGGGCCGATCTCGGCCATGCGCGCGGCGACGCCGGCATGCTCCTGGATCGCGATCTCGCCCCGGTGCCAGGGCGAGGCGGGGTGCGGGTCGGATGACGACATGGGGGATCTCCGGTGACAGGTTTTCGTCTCAGGGTGCCTCCCGAGACTCCCGGTCCCGGTCGTTTCTCACTCGGAGCACGACAGGGCGGCGGGAATTTTGTGAGAGACACTCAGGCCGCGCGCAGGCCGGCCGCCGTCGTGGGTAGGGCCACGAAGCCGGGCAGCGCCTCGATCCGGCCGAGCCAAGCCCGGATCGCGGCATAGGGGGCGAGGTCGACATTCCCCTCCGGTGCCGCTGCGACGTAGCTGTAGAGGGCCACGTCCGCGATGGTCGGGTGGTCGGCGGCGATCCAGGCGCGGCCGCCGAGTTCCGCCTCGATGCGGCCGAGGATCTGATGCGCCCGGGCGATCACCTCGCCGGCGTCGAAGGGAGCGCCGAAGACGGTGACCAGACGGGCGGCAGCGGGGCCGAAGGCGATCGGCCCGGCCGCCACCGAGAGCCAGCGCTGCACCCGCGCCGCGCCGCAAGCCTCCTCGGGCAGCCAATCCGTGCGTCCGAGCGTCTTGGCCACATAGACCAGGATGGCGTTCGAATCCGGAACCACCACGTCGCCGTCCACGAGCACCGGCACCTGTCCGAAGGGGTTCAGGGCGAGGAAGTCCGGCGTCCTGTGCGCGCCGGCGGCGAGATCGACCTCCACGATTTCGTAACGCGCCCCGACCAGGGACAGGAACAGGCGGGCCCGGTGCGCATGCCCGGACAGGGCCGTGTGGAACAGCTTCATGACGTGTCTCCCCGACGGCCGGACGAGGTGCGCCGGCCACGGACACATCAGAGACCCTTGCCCGGAATGCGTGAACCGGCATTCTTCGCAAGCGACTGTTCCGATTCTCGGAATAATCAGCGGGTATGGTGGAGGCCGGCATGGATCGGTGGCAGGCGATGCGGGTCTTCGTGCGGGTGGCGGAAAGCGGGGGATTCGCCGCCGCGGCGCGCCAGTTGCACATGAGCCCGCCCGCCGTGACCCGTGCGGTGGCCGCCCTGGAGAACCGGATCGGAACCCGGCTGCTGACGCGGACCACGCGCTCGCTGATGCTCACCGAGGCGGGCGGACGCTACCTGGAGGATTGCCGCCGCATCCTCGCGGACATGGAAGAGGCGGAAGCACTCGCCGCCGGCGCCTACGCGACACCTTCCGGAACCTTGACGATCACCGCCCCGGTCCAGTTCGGCCGGCTTTACGTCTTGCCTGCCATCACGGATTTTCTTGCGCTCTACCCGGCCGTCAGCGTGCGCGCGCTGTTCCTCGACCGGGTGGTCAACCTGATCGAGGAGGGCGCCGATGTGGGAATCCGCATCGGGCACCTGGCCGATTCCGGGCTCGTCGCGGTCCGGGTCGGCACCGTCCGCAGGGTTCTGTGCGCCGCGCCGGACTATCTCGACCGGCACGGGACACCGGACTCCATGGGGGATTTGCACCGCCATGCGACCATCGGTTCGACCGCCACGGGACCGCCCTTCGACCGCCATTCCCCGGCCGATGGGCCGACGCGTGGCGCCACGCCATCACGGTTGGTCTGCAACACCATCGACGGGGTCCTGGCGGCCGCCCTCGCCGGCCAGGGGATCGCGCGTCTGCTGTCCTATCAGGTGGCGCCCTCGGTGGCCGAGGGCCGGCTCAGGCTGGTCCTCGACGATCCGGACGCGGTGCCCGTCCCGGTCCACATCGTGAGCCTGGAGGGCCGGCGCGCGCCGGCGAAGGTCCGCGCCTTCATCGATCTGGCGGCCGCGAGGCTCCAGGCCGACCCGATGGTCAATCCCGGTCGGTCCTGAGAACCGGGCGGGACGCCCCCCCTCGCTCTGCCTCAGCGTCCGGTGCGCGGAGGGTCAGGAGACCGGGGGAAGACGCATCTGCTTGCGGTAGCTCTTGTCGAACTGCTTGGCCGGCACGAAACGGCGCAGGAGGCTGGCCTGCCGCGCCATCGATCCGGCGGTGTAGCGCAGATGGGGCGCCGCCGCTGTGGCGGCTTTCACGACCACCTTGGCGACGATCTCGGGCGCGTCGGCCGTGGCCATGACCTCACGCGTGAAGCGCTCCCGGCCCGCGCGATCGGAATCATAGAGGCTCAACGGCGCATCGGGGGAGACCAGGTTCGCATCGAAGGCCGTGCGCGTATAGGCGGGCTCCACCAGGACGACGCGGATCCCCTGGCCGCGGACCTCGTGGTCCAGGGATTCCGAATAGCCCTCCACCGCGTGCTTGCTCGCCGAATAGACGGCCATGTAGGGCGCCGGGACGAGCCCCAGGATGGAACTGATGTTGACGATGCGGCCGCCCGACTGCGCCCGCATCAGCGGGAGAACCGCCCGGGTCGTGCGGATGATTCCGAACAGGTTGACGTCGAAGAGGGCCTGCGCCTGTTCGACGGTGGATTCCTCCGCCGCGCCGCTGATGCCGAAGCCGGCATTGTTGACGAGAAGATCGATCCGCCCGGTCTCGCCGTGGACCGTCTTCACCAGGGCCTCGACGGAGGCGTCGTCGGTCACGTCGCAGGCCAGCATCGTGACGTCCCCGTCCCGCCCCCGAACGGGCCTGCGGCTCGTGCCGTAGACCCGGTAGCCCGCTGCCGTCAGGGCTTTCGCCGTCGCCAATCCGATGCCGGACGCCGCTCCGGTGACGATGGCCGTCTTGATGTCCGTCTTGCCCACGACGCTCTCCCACGATGCGCCCCCTCGGGGGTCCGCTTCGCCTTATAAATTATATATATCATTTATAATTGCAAGAGGTATGGGAGATCCTCCCTGTCGGCAGTGGCGTGAGCCGTCTTCGAAGGGCCTCCGCCGAAGACGCCGGCAGGCGAGTGGTCGCCATCCGACGGCCGGTATCGTCCGCTCACGACCGAGGCCGTGTAAAAAAACGCGCCGCCGGCCGCTGCGAGCAGACGGATCGCCTACGAGAGGCCTTTCAGGTCGCGGCCAATGCCGTCAGACGTGCGATTTTCGCGACTCCATAGAACATTGAACTCCGGAGTCGCGGCGTTCCGGCGTTTTCACACAGCCTGGCCCCTTCTCGGACGGTCCCGATATTGGCTTCCGGAATAGGCGGCATAGCGCTTCAACATGCGTAGGGCCGCGCGATCGCCTCACAGAAGTCGAGGAAGGCCTCGACCTTGGCCGGCGACAGGCGCCGCGACGGCCGCACGGCGTGGAGCGGGAAGGTCTCGCCCGGCCAATCGGGGAACAGCTCGACCAATGCCCCGCTCGTGAGCAGACCTTCGACACCGAGGGCGAGGACCTGGGCGACGCCCGCGCCCGCCGCGCACGCGGCGACCATCGTATCGACGTCGGCGAACGTGAGCGGTCCCTGGGTCGTCACCGGCAACGTCTCCTCGGCGCGCAGGAACTCCCAGGCGAACGGGCGTCGCCGCTGAGGGTCGAGGAACTGGATGCAGTCGTGTCCGGAGAGATCGGCCGGGGTCGAGGGCCGCCCGCGCCGTTCGAGGTAGGTCGGCGCCGCCACGGTGAGGACGCGCGTGCGGAGCAGCAGCCGTGACGACAGCCCGGACGGCGGCTGCGGCCCGAAGCGGATCGCGACGTCCATACCCTCGGCGACGAGGTCGCCCGCGTCGGGCTGCTGGACGATGACAGTCGTCAGGTCGGGGAAGCGCGCGACGAACTCGGGCAGCCTCGGTGCCAGCACATGGCGGGAGAAGATCGGATTGACGCTCGCCCGCAGCGTGCCGCGGACGCTGCCGGCCGTTCCCGATGCAAGGTTCGCCGCCGCCTCGATCCCTCCAGGTGTGGGGCGGCGAGTTCGTAGAGCCGTGTGCCCTCGCTCGTGAGACTGAGGGAACGCGTCGTCCGGTCGAGCAGCCGCACTCCGATCCGGCTCTCCAACCGCGCGACGGCACGGCTGACACCGGACGCCGAGAGGCCCAGCGCCTCCGCAGCACGGGTGAAGCTGCCGCCCTCGACCACAGCCGCCAGCACGCTGATGCCGGCAAGGAGCCGTCCGTCGAAGGCCATGACGTGAATTCCGTGACTTCAGGCACAGATGAAGTGCGCCGCATGCCACTAACGCACGGATGGGCTTCAGGCCACCTTGGTATCGTGGCGGTCGAGCACCGGTCGCCCGAAGGGTGAGGTGAAGCATGTTCGTCGTTACGGGGAGCACCGGAAAGGTTGGCGGGATCGTCGCCGGGACGCTGTTGGAGGCCGGGTTGCCGGTGCGGGCCATCGTGCGCGACGCGGACAAGGGCGCGGCCTGGAAGGCGCGCGGATGCGCGGTCGCAGTCGTGCCCGACGCCACGGACGCCGAGGCGCTCGCGGCCGCCTTCGCGGGCGCGGCGGGCGTCTTCCTGATGAGCCCGCCGAACTACGATCAGGCGCCGGACCTCAAGGAGAGCCGCCGCGCCGCCGCGGCGGCCGCGCAGGCGATCGGCAAGGCGGCTCCGGGGCGCGTGGTGCTCCTCTCGACGGTCGGCGCTCAGGCCACCGCGTTCAACCTGCTGAACTGGGCGGGGTTCTACGAGACGGCGCTCGCCGACACCGGCCTCCCCGTCGCGATGCTGCGGGCCGCCTGGTTCATGGAGAACGCCGCCTGGGACCTACCCGCTGCGCGTGGAGGTCGCATCGGCAGCTACCTTCAGCCCGTCGACCGCGCCATCGAGATGGTGAGCACGCACGACGTCGGACGGACCGCCGCCGATCTCCTACGCGAGGACTGGACCGGGACCCGCAACATCGAGCTGTCGGGCCCCCGCACGTACAGCCCGAACGATGAGGCCGCGGGTTTCGCCGCGGCACTCGGACGGTTTGTCGAGGCGGTCGCGATCCCGCGCGGGACCTGGGAGGCACGCTTCCGCGCCGAGGGCATGCGCCATCCGGAAGCGCGCATCGCCATGCTCGATGGCTTCAACGAGGGCTGGATCGACTTCGCGTGCGAGGGCGCCGAGCATCGCACCGGCACCGTCACCTTCGAGGCGGTGCTGCGCCACATCGTCGAACGCGGTTGAACCGTCCGGTCTGATGGTCATGGCTTCGAGATCGACCTTCCCGACGCGGCGCGCGCCGATCGTGTCGGGTGCCGCCGCGACGGCGCCGTCCGCCACGGCGGCCGCCGCCCCGTCCTTAACCCGGGCCGACGGGACGGCCCGATGCCATCCGGGAAACGCCGATGTCGCGCATCTTCATCACCGGTTCGTCCGAGGGGCTCGGGCTCATGGCCGGTCGGCTCCTCGCCGAACAGGGGCACGAGGTCGTGCTCCACGCCCGCAACGCGACGCGCGCAGAGGATGCGCGCCGCGAATGGCCCGAGGCGAAAGCGGTCGTCGAGGGTGACGTCGCGACGCTCGCCGGCATGCGCGCGGTCGCCGACGGGGCCAACCGGCTCGGCGGCTTCGACGCCGTCATCCACAACATCGGCATCGGCTATCGCGAGGGTGAGCGCATCGAGACGGCGGACGGTCTTCCGCACGTCTTCGCGATCAACGTCATGGCGCCCTACGTGCTTACCGCGCTGATCGAGCGGCCGCGGCGGCTCGTCTATCTCTCGTCCGGTATGCACCAAGGCGTGCGCCCGGCTCTGGACGATCTGACCTGGACCAAGCGGCCCTGGGCCGGCGCGCAGGCCTACGCCGAGAGCAAGCTCTACGATACGGTGCTCGCCTTCGCGGTGGCGCGGCGCTGGCCGGGCGTTCTCGCGAACGCGCTCGAACCGGGCTGGGTGCCGACGCGGATGGGCGGTCCCGGCGCGCCCGACGATATGGACCAGGCCCACCGCACGCAGGTGTGGCTCGCGGCGAGCGACGACGCGGCGGCACGGGTCACCGGAGGCTACTTCCACCACCTTCGCCCGCGCGATCCGAACCCGGCCTCTCGCGACGAGGCCGTGCAGGAGGCGCTGCTCGAAGCCTGCGAGGCACTATCGGGCATCGCCCTGCCGGCCTGAGTGCGGACCAGGGCTCCGCCGATCCGGCCTCGGCACCGAGGCTCGCAACCCGCAATCGAAGGTCCGGTCTCGGGTCACAAAGTGACGTCCGCTCCCCACGCCGAGCAGCCCCTCCGGAAGCGACTCTTTGCGGAAGGCGGGAGCATCCGCTTGCGGGCGGCACGTCGGGGCGGAGATCGACGTCCCGGATGGGTGGCGGCGCGACTTTCCGTTCGCACGTAAAAAATCGAACGATCACATCCTCAGCGAAGACAATAGCCTTCCTCAGGAACGGCTGAAACGCTCTTCCCTGTCGAGCACGGCTAAAACGTGCCGTCGTCTCCATCGTCCGGAACCGTATCGGTGAAGGGAACCGTGAGCAATTGCCGGCAGTCTTCGTCCTCGATCTCATACGAACACACGAACCAGTCGCGAACGGCGTCCGTGCGCGATCGTGCGATCAGATCCCGCGCGGAATGCAAGGCATGCATGCGGACGGCATTGAGATCGGGAAGCTCGTCCCCTTCCGGATCGACCGACAGCTTGTCGGGACCGTGGCCATAGCGGAGGTTGAAGAAGTAGCGGGGCATCAGGCTCCCTCGATCAAACGGGCATATTCCGCCTCTGCGGCCCCGTAGCTGTCGCCGGCCAGCTGCTCCAGAAGTTCGCGGTTCGTCACCGTGATGCGCCCGCGTCGGCCGCGGATGCGGCCCGCCCCCTCCAGCACCTGAAGGGCGAGCGTGACCCCGGTGCGCTGCACGCCCAGCATCACGGCCAGGAACTCATGCTTGACCGGCAGATCGTCCCCGTCCACCCGGTCGTGGCACATGAGCAGCCATCGCGCCAGGCGCAGCTCCGTCGTGTAGGTGGCATTGACGTAGGCGGTTTGCCGGGCCTGGACGAACTCGGTCTGAACGTAGCGCAGGAGCAACGTGCGCAACGACGGGCTTTCTTCGACCGCCGCACACAAGGCCTCGGTCCCGATACGAAGCCCGTGACCGGCCACCTGCATGAAGTTGTCGTGCGGAATCCGGTCGTTGCCGAGAAGCACCGGTACGGCTCCCGACAACCCCTCCCAGCCCGCTAGACCGACTTCGACATGCCCCTCCGCGCCCTTCATCGTCGCAGAGGAGATCCCGCTTTCCAGGAAATAGAGATGCGGGACCGGAATATCAGGTTCGATCAGAGCGTACTTTATGGGAAGATCGACAAGTTGAAGATGCGGCTGTACAAGCGCAAAGTCGTCGGATGTCATTGCCTTTAACAAGCGATTGCGGACATCGGATTGTTGAACGCGAGCCATGGCTCTTGTCTCCCCAAAAGAGCAAGAGCGTAAATCGTCTCTTAGTCGCAGGCGCTCGGTAATCGTGCTGCAATAAGTATCTATAGGCCGAAATCAACGTCAGCACAAACTATTGTTTGCTAAATTTATTTATGTTCGATTTCGCACATTCCAATTGAGTCCGATTTCACACCGGACAACTTCGAAAGCAGGATAAGTATTTACTCTAACCGATAATCTGCGCCATTGGACTTGGCTGGTGCCGTTTTACGCTCAGCGAAGACCCTCCAGAAGGCGCTGGTATCGATGGGGCATAGCCCACTTACGATCATGCTCGTCGAAGACGACGCGCTGATTGCCCTTGATCTCGTCGATGCGCTCGAGGCCGCAGGTTACGAGGTGCTCGGTCCTTTCACGAAGACCTCCGAGGCCTTGCGTCTGCTTCAACAGAGGCCGCCCAGCCTCGCGATCCTGGATCCCCTCTTGCGGGAAGGATTCTGCGTGGACCTGGCTGGCGAGCTACGCCGACGCGGGGTGCCGTTCCTGGTCCACTCGAGCCTTCAGCAGGACGAGCCCCTTGCGAATGGTTTTCGCGGAGTGCCCTGGCTGATGAAGCCGGTCCTGCCCTCCGCCCTGATTCACGTCGTCAGGGAATTGGCTCGCTCGGTTGCGGCCTATGCGCGGGATCCGAGGGAGACCGATCTTATTCCGGCCCCGTGGGAGAGCATCCCGACGAGTGCTTCGAGCAACCCGTTCATACGCAAGCTGGAAGGGTTCGCAAGTTTGTCCGATGCGGATCGAGCCATGCTCGAACGGATCAGCGCCCATCCACGCACCGTCGCGCCGGCGACGACCCTCATCGAAGAGGGCGACGAACCGCGCGGCGTGTATCTCGTCATGAGCGGCATTGCGTGCCGTTACAAGCAGCGCGCCGACGGCACCCGTCAAATCACCGCCCTGCTCCTGCCCGGGGATACCTGCGACCTCGATGTCGCGCTCCTCGATGAATTGGATCACGCGATCACCACGCTGTCGACCTGCAGCGTGGTCCGCATCCCCTTTGCCGACATGCGAGATCTCGTCGGTCGCCATCCCACCATCGCGAAGGCTCTGCACATCAGCACCCTCGCGGACGAGGCGACGTTGCGGGAGTGGCTGGTGAATCTCGGATGTCGCTCCGCCATCGAGCGGATCGCCCATCTCTTCTGCGAGGTGCTCGTGAGACTACACGCGGTCGGCCTGGCAACGGAAGACACGTGTGAACTGCCGCTTACCCAGTCGCACATCGCCGACACGACGGGGGTGACGGCGGTCCATGTCAATCGCTCGCTCAAAGAACTGCGCCGGCGGGGCCTGATCGAGCTCCATGGCAGGACCCTGAAAATCCTCGACGGATCCGGTCTCAAGGCCCTCGGAGAGTTCAAGGCCAACTATCTGCACTTGAAAAACAGAGCCGTCGCATGACCCTGCGTCTTCAGCCTGTTCGGGTCGCTACCGACAGCGAAGACGCAGAAGGCCTGCTCGTGTTCGCTCGGGACAATCTCGTCGCCGTGCTCGTGCGCCTGTCGGACGACCAGAGCGACGATACCGGCAAGTGGTTTCTGGAGGCGGGGTTCGGACGGATCTACCGGTCGCGACCTCCCATTTTCTCCAGCTTGGATCGAGCACAGGAGTGGATTGCCGCTTCGCTTGCCGCCGAGAACTGAGGACGAGATATCCCGGGACGCCTCATCGCCCCGACCCAGGGATCGGGGTCACCGAGACCCGGTTCGAGGGGCGGTCGAAGGCCGGACCGCTGCCGAAATCCCTACCTCCGGCGTCGGCGGCGGAACCAGCGCCGGATCCCGATCACGAGGGCCGTGGCGAGCACGAGCAATCCGAGGACCGGATGCACGATGGCGCCGGCCTGGAACAGGACGAAGACGCCGAGCACCACCATCCAGGGCTTCAGCGGTGTCTCCTCCCCGACCTCACCGTCGGGCCGTGATCCGGTGCGCCGCATGTCGGCCACCGGCTCGGGGCGACGGCCGATGGAGGGCGGGCCGCTTCGGCCGGTCACGCGTCCGGCGGGCCGCTCCGCCTCCACCAGGATGGGATCGGGCTGCGGCAGCGGGCGTTCGGCCGGGCTCCACCAGCCCTCGCGCGGCGGCACGCCCCGCGCGGAGCGCTCGCGGAAGGCGGTGATCCGGGGCTGGGCCGGCTGCTGCGGCGCCCGGTGCGTCTCGGCCAGCCGCCGCGCCAGGGCGACGAGGGGAGACCCGGCCTCGGGCGTGACCATCCGGACGAAGCGGGCAAAGCCCAGGGCCGCGCCGAGCACCGCCTGCCCCTCGCTCCGGCCCCAGCGGCGGCCGGCGGGTCCATGCCGTTCGATGCCGTGCAACAGGGCGCGGAACCGGCGCAGGGTCTCGCGCGGCACCGCGACCCGCTCGTTCACCGTGAGCCCGGTGACTTCCTGGTGCCGGCCCCGCCGCATCACCCGCGTCTTGTCGGGATGGACGGTGAAGCCTTCCCCGGCGACGATCTCGTGCACGTATTTGAGGAGCGCGCCGACCTTGCCCGCCGCCTCGCCCGAGGCGGAGAAGGTCATGTCGTCGGCATAGCGCGTGTAGGTGAAGCCCAGCGACGCGGCGAGGCCGGTGAGGCGCGCGTCGAGGCGGGTGCAGACGAGGTTGGTGAGGGCCGGGCTCGTGGGCGCTCCCTGCGGCAGGCGGCGCGGCCCGCGCGCCGCGTAGAGGCGCTGCCCGTCGATCTCGACCTCGTCCACGTCCGGCTCGGTGCAGAGCAGGGCGAGCACGGTGGCCACCGGCTCGGCATAGCCGAGGCCCCGGAACTTGCCCTTGATCCGGCGGTAGTCGAGGGTCGGGAAGAAGTCCTTGAGATCGAGGTTGACCACCACGTCCCGCCCCACATGCAGGGCGGCGTTCGTCAGGATCGAGCGGCCGGGGACGAAGCCGTGGGCCGCGTCGTGGATGCCGGCATGAACCAGCACGGCATCGAGGATCCAGTATTGCGCCCGCTTGAGGCGGGGCATCGGCGCCGAGATGGCACGCAGGCCGCCTGCCTTCTTCGGGATGGTGAACCGCTGGTAATGGCTCACCGTGGCGAGCGCCCGGTCGTAGGCGAGGAAGCGGAGCTCGCCGAGGCCGATCCCCATGGCTTGCGCCACCGCAGCGGGACTCGCCAAGTCCGGCAGGCCGCCCGAGGGAGAGGGATGAGCGTCCCCCTGCGCCGACAATCCCGCCGAGACGCCCTCGCCGAGATACAGGATCTCCCGGTTCCGGCGCCCGTGCCAGGCGAGCGCGCGCTCGTGCCGGCCGCGCGCGCCGTTGAGCTTGGTCTCGCGCCGCCGGTCCAGGGCCGCCTTCTTCCGGCGCTTGTGCATCGCCTTGAGGGCGGCGTCCGGATTTTTCCAGAGCGCCGCGCTCCGGTGCAGGTCGTTCAATTCGCGGGCGAGCTCGCCCCGGCGGCGGATGACGTCCTCGGGCAGGTTCGGCTGATCCGTCCCGGCCGGCCAGTAGCCGAGCCGGATCATCTCTTCGAGGACGACCTCGTCCTTCGAGCTCTCGCGGATGCGGTCGTAGAGCTGCTGCCGGGTGAGCGAGCCGGGCTGGACGCTCATGGGCGGCTCGCCCGGACGGGAGGATGACTGAGGGACGCCGGCCGGAAAGCCTTCGTCAAGTCTCGGGACTGGTCCGGTCCACTCGATGCCGGCACGACCCCTACCGCGCGTTTGGGTTCAAGGAACCCGAACAGAAAGCGCGCGGTAGGGGTCTGTGCCGGCCCAGTGAAGAGCGGGCCAGTGACGCTTTGCCGGGCAGGGTGCAGGGACGGCGAAACGCCGCCCAGGTTGCAAGGTCCGCTCCGCCCGACGTCCCTCAGGTCCGAAGACTTAAGCCATGCGGCGGACGGCATCAATCGGTTCCGGACGCGGTTCCTCACGCCTGACTCCTCATCGGCTTGCCTTCGACCTGCGCGTGGACGATGCGGCGCAGGGCCAGCATGTGCTCGCAGGGGCCGCGCATCAGTCTGTTGCGGATGTAGAAACCGCAGGTGCAGTGACCGCCGACCATGCGGTCGTCCGCGTCGATCTCCACGGCGGTCGCCATGGCCCGGCCGTCGTCCAGCACCGAACCGGTGAGGCTGCGCCGGCCCTCGGCGCGGGTGATGGGGCCGAGGGTCACGAGCCCGGCGGCGACGAAACGGTCGGCCTTGGCCTCCTGCTCCGAGGCGAAGCGCAGGGCGCCCGCATCGAGCGGCTCCCGGGTGAGCTCGCGCAGGCGGAACACCCGCTTATCGAGGTCGAACATGACGCGGCCGGCCTGGACGTAGCCGCCGAGCGCGGCCTCCACCGTCGCCCGGTCGAGGCCGGTCTCGGCGGCCAGGGTCCCGGCATCGGCGAAGAGATGGCGGCCCAGCGCCGAAAAGACCCGCGCGGCGGTGCCCGCATCCACATCCGTGCGCGGGGCGAGGAGGTCGAACTGGCCGGCGCGGGACCAGTCGTTGGCGGTCCAGCCGGACAGGCCGAGGGTGAAGCGCAGACCCCCGTAATCCACCACCGCGAAGGAGGGCAGACCGGTGCCGAGGAGATGGAGGCGCACGGACCTGGCAAGCGGCAGGGCGCGGGCGAGGATTGCCAGCCGGCGCCGGCCCCAGACCCGGATCTCGGCGGCCGCCGATCCCCGGTAGATCGAGCGCCGGAAGGTCAGCCGCTCGTTCCAGGGTTCGATCAGCACGCTCACCGGCCGGTCCGGTTCGAGGAGGAAGCGCAGGGAGCGCGGGCCGTGCCGCTCCCGGCGGGCGGCGAGCCGGGTCAGGATCGCGTGCATGTCGACGGGGTGCAGATCGACCACGCAGGCGGGCTGCGCCATGGCGCTGGACACCTGGAGGAAGCCCCGCATCCAGGAATCCGGCAGCTCGATCTTGTCCTCGCGGTACTCCTCCGACCCGGTGGTCCGCACCGAGAAGCCGGTGGGGTCGATGGCGAGCTCGGTGTTCCGGTCGCTGCGGATCTTCTGGAACTCGTCGTAGAGGGCGTGGCTGTAATCGATGTTGGTGGTGCCGAAGGCCATCTCGCCCATGCGTTCGAACACGTCATGGTCGCAGGACAGGCGCCCGTAGGTGGATTCGTCGAGACTGAAACACTCGAAGAAGATCTCGTCGGGATGCACGGTGATGACCGGATCGAGGACGATCCAGGCGTCGAAATCCTCCTTGTAGAGGCGGTCGAAATAGCGCTGCCGCGCCTTGAAGAACGGCCGCATCACCGCCATCGACTCAACGTTGATCTCCGTGAGTTCGCGGCGCAGGGACTCGATCTCGGCCTCCAGCCCCTCCCGCCCGGCCAGCGCCTCGGCGAGAAGCTGCTGCTCGTTGGCCTTGAGCCAGGCGAAATAGGCGCTGCAGTCCTTCGGCTTGAAGCGCAGATCCGACACCACGACGTGGTGCAGGGCCGACATCGCCTCGCGGAACGGCAGGTGGCGGGCGACCCGGCCGTTGAAGAAGGTCGGATCGCGCAAGGTATCGGGCGCGAAGCCGAGCCGCGTGGTGCCCCCCTCCGTGACGGCGCGGCTCTCGCCGAGATAGCGGTGGACGACGTTCATCGGGCTCGCTCCGACAGGGATCCGGCGACGGGCCGCGCCGCGGAGGGCCGCCGGACGAGGGGCGTCCCGAGATCCGGATGGGCGTCGGCGATGTCGCGCAGGGCCAGGATCGCGGCGCTGCGGTCGCGGGCCGTGCCGCTCAGGGACAGGTCGGCGAAGAAGGGCAGCAAACGGTGCGCCCGCTCCCGGCTGCGCAGGGCCTCCCCCTTCAGGAAGGCGGCCATCCTGTCCTTGGCGGTCCGGCCCGTCAGCACCTGCAGCATGACGATGCGGGCGAGGGGCACCAGCCGCGCGAAGGCGTCCTCGCCGGCCACGGCCTCCGCCGTCAGTAGCTCGGTCACCAGGAGGTGCATCGAGGGCGAGGGATGTTCGAGGAGGCGCAGGATCTGGGCATCCGCCTCCCCCGGCCGCAGACGGCTGCGCAGGAGCCGGCGGGCGAAGGCCAGGACCTCCGGCTTGACGCTGTCGGTGACGACGGAAAGCGCCTCCGGCGTCCAGGCCTCCTCCGGCCAGGTCGCGAAATGGATCTCCGCGAAGGCGAGCGTCTCCGGCCAGTCGCTCTCGACGAGGAGGACGGCCTCGGCCGCCTCGGCCTGGAAGCGGGCCGGCTCGGCGAGATAGGCGGCCATCGCCCATTGCCGCACAGCGAGGTGCGAATGCCCGCCGAGCCGCGCGATCTGGCGCACGCTGAAGATGCCCGGCTCCCGCTCGGCCAGCACGATCGCCCCGAGGCGCTGCGCGCCCTTGGCCTGCGCCTGGAGGAGGCGCCACAGGGTGCCGGGATCCAGGGCGGCGAGTTCCCCGGGCATCGCCTCGCTCAGGAGCGCCACCGTGTCGGCGACGAACCGGTCGTCGGGCGCTGTGCGGAACAGGCTCGCAATGAAGGATTGCGCCAGGGGGCCGGCGCCGTCCGGATCGGCCTCGACGAGGCGCTTGACCAGGGGCCGCGCGGCCTTCCGCAGGACGGGCGAAGGCCCGCAGGCGAAGGCGCGGATGAGGTCCGCGTATCGGCCGAGGCGCGCGTCGTCGAGGCGTGCCAGGAGGCCGAGGGCGGCGTCCCGCACGTCCACGGAGTCCGATCCGATCAGGGCGTAGAACCGCTCGGCGGGCAGCCCGTCGGCATCGGTGCCGGACAGGGCCAGCAGCGCGACGCCCGCGGCCATCATCTCCGGTGCCGGATGCGCCATCAGCGCGGCGACGTCGTGCCCGGCCACCGGCATGTCGTGGGCCGGCCAGAGCAGCGGCAGGCCGGACCGCATGGCCCGGATCGACGCCACCGCATCCGCGTCGAGGACGGGCGGCATCGCCCGCAGCCACGCCACCAGCCGGTCCGCCAGAGGCCCGGCGACCTCGGCCGGGAGGCTGCGCCCGCGGGCGAGGGGGAGGAGCGCGGCCTCGACCTCCGGCGCGGGACTCGTGAGCAGCGCGAAGGCCAAGGCCGGGCTCGACCAGGGCAGCGCCGCCTCGGCCTCGATCCGCTGCAGGGCGAGCCTCCGCGCCTCTGGGAACCGGGCCTGGACGAGGACGGCGAGGAGGTCAGGATCGGCCCCGCCCCGGGCGAGCCGTTCCCGCGCGATTGCCAGGCCGAGGGCCGCGACGGCGGGGAGGGATGCGCCGAGCAGGCGACCGATCGCGGCGGCATCCAGACCGGCGCAGGCGGCGGTGTCCGCCCTCAGGACCCGAAGTCCCAGCATCGCCACGGGGTCGATCCGCCCCTCCGTGGCGAGACGCAGGGCGAGGTCGGGCCGCGCGCTCCAGAGGTCGGGGAAGGCCTCGTCCGGCGAGTCGAGGTCGGTGTCGGCACCGAGGAAGAACGTGGCCGAGCCCGAGCGCGGCCGTGCCTGCGGGGCATGACGGAACAGGAGATGGCTCGCCGCCCATTGGGTCGCGAGCGGTCCGCGCAGGCGAGGCTCGCGGCCCCAGGCGCCGTTCTCTTGACGCCGCCACAGGGTCGAGAGCGTGCGCGGACCGAGATCCTCCGGCCGAAGTCTCAGCAGCAGGCCGGCGGCCATCTCGGCGAAGGCCGGATCGCCGACCTCGCCGCGCTTGCGCAGGGCCCGCCAGATCCGGCGCTTGAGGTAGAGGGAGGTGGCCGAGGACAGGCCGATCCGCGCCTGCGGGCCGCTGCGCGCATCCCGCACCACGACGACCTGCCGCAGCTCGGACGAGTAGAAGGTCCTGTCGCCGGATTTGTACATCGCCTTCGCGGTCTCGAGCCGGAGGGCGGTGGCGCCGAAGAGGGCGGCATCGTCGGCCATCTCCGCATGTTTGAAGAGGCGGCGCAGGCCGATCAGGTAGGGCGGCCGGGCGGGCAAGAGCGGGAGCGCGGCGCAGAGGCCCGCATGCAGCGCGGCGTGGTCCTGCGCGCGGCGGCCCAGCGCCACCAGCGCCGGCCCGACGGCGAGGGGCTTGCCCCTGGCGAGGGCGGTCAGCGCCGCGACGAGGCCGGCCGCGTCGCCGGCGTCGGCCGGCCAGGCGATGGTGTCGGGCAGGTCCGCCTCCTCGCCCGAGGGGCGCCTCTGCGCGCCCATCAGCGGCGAGACCAGGGCGAAGCGGACGAGATCGCGGATCACGACGCTGCCCGTCTCGGCCGCCACGGCCTCGAGGATCGGTGCCGCCTTGCCCCCCACGGCGCGGGCGAGGGCCCAGACCAGGGCGTAGCTCGCCCCCGCCGGTCCCAATTCCCGCGCCAGGGCGACGAGGTCCGGCTCCGCTTGCGCGATCCGGAGCTGGCCGATGCGCCAGAGCAGGCGTTCCCGATCCTTCTCCGGCCACGGCGCGCGACGGGAGGAGGCCAGCCGCGCGAGAAGGACACCCTCGCGCCCCCCAACCGGGGGGCCGGCCTCGCGCGATCCCGCCTCGACCGCCGGTCCGGGGACGGCGGCCGGGTCGCTCCGGCGGTAGCCGCCGTTGACCTTCGCGACGACCACGCTGTCGAACACCTTCGCGGCGGCATCGGCGGTGATCGGCCGGCCCGTCTTCGATCCTTCGCGCAGGATCGCGCCACGCCGTCCGTAGCGGATATTGACGAGGAAGCGCTCGGGCGCGGCGACCGCGTCGTTCTCCACGAGGTCGACCTCGTAGACCTTGTCGGAGGCGCCGTCCTTCAAGTGGAGGCGCGCCGTGCGGACGACCCTCATGCACCCGCCCCGCGCCGGGCGTCGCTGCGATCCGCTGGTCTCTGCATCGTGGCTCCTCGCGAGACGGGGAAGAGGCGGCGACCGGCCCGGCGACGTGCGGCGTTCCGGTCGCAGGGATGTCTAGCCGCCGCGGGATCGCGGGGGCAACCCTCGCGGGCCCTGTGCGACCGATGCCCGGTCACCCTCCGCTTCGCCCCGGAGGCTCAGCGCGGAATCACCGAGGCGGCGACCCGCTCCACCCGCGCGAGGGCGTCCGGCCGGTCCGCGCCGGCGAGACCGATAACCCGCAGGTAGGTCTTGCCCTCGAAACGGATCGTCTGGCTCACCCCGGCCTTTCGGCCGGACCGCACGTCCTTGCCGGTGGCGCGCAGGCGGATGAGGACCGCGCCGCCGTCGGTGGTGCGGCTCTCGTCCGTGACCGCGATGTCCCGCACCTCGCGGAGGGTGCTCAGCGCCTTGCGGGCGAAGGCGCTCTGCTGGCCGGCGGCCACCGGGGCCTTGCCGAGGGAGGGCGCCACGATGACGAGGGTCTGGGTACCCTCGGGATCGACGTCCTTGGGACCGTCGGTGAGCAGGAGGGTGTTCCCCATCAGCGTGCGGACCGGGCGGAACCCGGCGAGATCCCCCACCGCATAGGGCATGGCCGCGATCTGGTCGGCGACGCTGCCGGGGGAGCGGAAGGCGATCGTGCCCAGCGCCGCCTCCACCGCCTGGTTCGGCACCTGCCCGCGGGCCGCCTCGGGAACCTGCACGGTGACGAGTCCGGTGCCGTCCCCGCCGCGCACCACCGCGACCCACTTGGTATAGGCGATCCCCCTGGCCGACTGGCTGCCGCGCAGGACACGGCCCTCGCCGCCGGCGACCGGCAGCGCCTCGGCCGCGCCCACGGCGGCAAAGCCGGTCGCGCGCAGGGAATCGGGGGTGAATTTGTCGGTGAGCTGACCGTAGGCCTCGGCCGGCATCGCCACGATGACGATGGAGGCGCCGGAGGGATGCTCGAAGCCGGCGAAGCTCTTGGCGGGCGTCATGCCCGCGGGCGGCACGAGGCCGATCGCACCGGCGGGCGGGAAGACCGCCTCGGCGGCGCGGGCCGGCAGAAGGGGGACGGAGAGGAGCCCGAGGAGGGCGAGCAGCCGGCCGGTGGCCCGGCGGAAGCGGGGAAGAACCATTCTGGACGCGTCTCTCGAGAAGGGGAACGTCAGCGGCGGCGGGGCCTGCCCGGTATCGGGTGCGCGGCCCGTGCCCTGTCTCGGGCGGCGGCAGCTTGGCCGGCGAGGGCGCGGGGCGTCAAGCCGCGGCGAGGGCTGCGTTGCGGGCGCATCGCAGGGCCTTATCGGCTCGCAGCGAGGTCGTGAGCGTTCGACCAGGCGATGGACGACGCCCGTCCGAGGGGATGCGCGGCACGACCTGCCGGACGGAGGAATCGGAGCGCCTCACCGGGCATACGAGCCGAACGCGTACACCGTCGCCTCGTTTCAACACGCTGGAAGCACTCAGGTTTCTGACGCCAAAGGCAAGGTCAGAAAAATGGTGCCCAGGGACGGAGTCGAACCGCCGACACTGCGATTTTCAGTCATGTAACCATGGACTGCACTGGACGTTCTGGGACCTGAGGGATCCTGCTAAGTCGCTGTCATTGTTGTAATATCAGTCTAGCGGTGTCCAAGGAGGTGCGCTACCATCAGCAACCTTTTGTGCCCCCCTTGTGCCCCCGGTTGAAAATGCAAAAGCCCCTTACTGACGTACTGGTTCGTGGTTTCTCCCCTCCACCATCCGGGCGTACCGAGCTGGGCGACACTCGGTGCAAAGGACTGGAGCTTCGTGTCACGTCAGGTGGCGCTAGATCGTGGTCTTTTCGCTTCCGTGACCCTCGGTCTGGCCGGGTCACTCGAGCCACGATAGGGTCGTACCCTGAAGTAAGCCTCGCAGACGCGCGGGAACGCGCCAACGGCCTGAGGCGCTCAGTTTCCGCAGGCGTCAACCCTGTGGTAGAAAAACGGCGTGAGCGAGAGGCATCTAAATCCAACACGTTTAGGGCACTAAGCGACCGCTATCTCAATGAGCACGCCCGACGCTTCAAGCGGTCAGCCCCGGCCGACCAGCGAAATCTCCGACTACATGTCCTGCCCAAATGGGCTGACCGACGATACGATGAGATCCAACGTCGCGATGTTATCGACCTTTGCGAAGGGATGGTGGCGGCGGGAACCGCAACTAACGCAAATCGTATCCAGGCGCTTATTAGTTCTGTTTATAGCTTCGCTGTTGATGCGGACCTGGTTGCTGCAAACCCGTGCGTGCGGCTTCGAAAGCGGGGGGCGGAGAACATCGGCCGGAGGGTACTTACAGACGAAGAGGTGGTGCTGTTTTGGCATGGAATCGTAAACCCACCGGTTTCTCGTCGTGTAGGGCTGGCTCTTCGGATCGCACTTCTCACGGGCGCTCGCGTGAGTGAGATCGCGCAGGCGGAGCGCGGAGAATTCTCCCACATCGACGATCCAGAACGAGCTGGATGGGTTCTGCCAACTGCGAGGTCTAAGAATGGTTGTGCGCACTTCACGCCACTTTCCGGGCTCGCCCGCGAAACCATCTCTGAGGCCATAAACTTAGCTGATAGCACTAGCCGTTTTCTGTTTCCCTCTCCGTCGGCGCGCAGTAAGCCGATATCGGGACACGTTCTCAGCGTCGCGATGCAACGTTTCGGTAGCAGCGTAGGGGCCGCATCGAAAGCTTCCCAAAGCTGGGCATCCGGACCGCCATCCCCCCATGATTTGCGTCGAACAGTGGCCACTCGTCTCGCAGCCCTTGGCTGTCCAAGTGAGGATGTGAGTGCAGTTCTAAACCACAAGCGACGCGATGTTACAGGCCGCCACTATGATCTTTATGATCGCGCGAAGGAAAAGCGGCGAGCGCTCAATTCGTGGTCCGACGCGCTCACGGAACTCGTCCACACAACTGATTCTCCATTATCAACAAGCGTCGGCAGCGGAGAGGACTACATCCTTACCGCCACTTGAGGATGCTAGTTGGCTGAGTTTTGAAGCTAACTCCAAATGGTTTCGGCAGCTAGCCCATGTTTCACCCACATTTCGAAATGAGTTGTAGTGGCTCGTATCGGACATTGATGGACGATGCAGCTACGCGTGCGCAAGGGTGTGGTCTTGCACACGCATCTCATTGGGCAGGGCTTCGGGCGGTTCGCGGCGAAGGCGAAGGACGACTACCTGTTCCTACGGCCGGGGCCGGACGGTGAGGTGCTGGGACCGCTTCAGGGCTTGAAGAACCGCTTGGCGGAGTTTGCGCGGGCTGTCGTGCCCGACCCGAGGGTTGCCCCGAACCATGCTTGGCGTCACCACTTCAAGACGATTGGCGGTGAAGCCGGAATGGGCGACCGGGTACTTGATGCGATCCAGGGGCACGCGCCGAGGACGGCCGGCGATGCCTACGGCGAGGTGACAGTGAAGGCGATGGCGGATGCGGTAGGCAGGTTGCCTCGCATTGAGATCGCGTAGGCCCTTACGCTGACTTTGCAGCTTCTGCCTGGGCAAGCGCCCTGTCGATCTGTGCCTTAAGGACAAAGAGGAACTGCCCAAGAGCTTCAGCAAATTCGACGGAACGCTTGGCCTCCGCAGGCGAGACGTGAGGCTGCTCCGCATCGGCATGCCGAGGACGATTTGATCCGAGCCGGACGGAGTGCGCCCACTCACCCATATTCTGTGTCAATACGTTATCGCCTACCGCTTTCTCAATACGACTATAAACTGAGCCGCCATCGTATCCTAACGACTTAAGCATTGAATCGACAGCACTGCCGGCCATCACTGCGGCAGCGTCCGGGGCATGAAGTGTCTCGATTGCTTGCTGCAAGAAACGTCGCGCAGTATCGGGAATATCTGAATGGGCCGCCTTAGGCTCAGGGTAGATGTTAGAGATTGCTCTTGATCCATCCCCGGCACTCTTTGACCGAGTACTCGTTACTCCTCCGCATGACGTGCATACAAAGCAGGTCCAAACTTCCTGTTGCCACCCATCAGATCGCGCAGTTTGCTCGGGAGCCCAGAGCATAGGCAAGTGCGGGTTAGCAATTTGGCAATGCGGGCACCTTGTAAGCCTGAGGCTGCTGCTTAATCGCTGACCAGTCACAAAAGCTTCCCTGCCACCCTGCAATAGGTTCTTAAGTACGGGCGTGCTGAATGCTAAGCCACCTTGGAGGGATTTTGCAAACAATCCAAGGGGTCACACATTTAAGACGCCATACTCGCACCGGCGGATCAGCATGTCCCCCCTATGCCCGCCGCCGGGTTTCCCTCAGGCCGAACCTGATGGCCCCTCCCTGATCGCTTGTGCACACTGAGGGAACGACGGCAAATCGGAAGGGCACCATGCGCATCGAAGGCATCAAGAAACATCTCAAAGGCCAGACGATCATGGGAAGGAAAAGCACCTTCTCAGCGGCCTTCGCCTCCGCGCTTGCGCCGTTCGATACGTATGTCAGAGAGGAGGTTGCCGCAGGGCTACGGGACCTCGGGCAAGACCCCGATGGCGAGCTTGAATGCGTCTACTGCGGAGGTGCCGCAGCCACCTGGGACCACGTATTCAGTCGCGTGGTGAAGGGGGAGTTCTCTGGGTACGGGCATCAGGTACGAAACCTTGTTCCGTGCTGTCGGACTTGCAACGAAAAGAAGGGCAAGCGTCCCTGGCGAGATTTGCTGCAAGCGGTCGCATCAGATGAGGCCCCCGTTAGAGCCGAGCGGATCGAGCTGTTTCTCAAAAACAGCCTCTCAGTACCCCTCACGCAGGAGGCAATGCAGGCCATCGCGCCGGAAGACTTTGCCCGCTTCATCAAAATCCGAACCGAGATATTTGACTTAATGCTGGAAGCTGATGGCCTGGCTGTATCGATCCGAAAGAAACTTGTCGCGTCGGCATCGGGTGAGGAAGCCCAGGCCACCTTCGAGTAAGGATCGTCCGATAGGGTATACCGCAGCGTACAGCTCGGCGCCTGTCCGAAAAGGCCGTCCGTAAGGGATGACATCGCCATACGGGCAGATGATCTTGCGGACACCCCCTTTCGGACAGAGCAGCTGCCATGCAGACGATCCTTTATGCCCGTGTCTCGACCACGGACCAGACTATCGCCCATCAGCGCACACAGGCGGAAGCGGCGGGCTTCAAGGTAGACGAGGTGGTGTCGGACGAGGGAGTGTCTGGCTTCACCACCACGCTCAAGGACCGCCCTCAAGGCCGCCGGCTGTTCGACATGCTTAGGCGTGGCGATACCCTGGTGGTCCGCTGGGTAGACCGCCTGGGCCGCAACTACGCGGACGTGTGCGACACCATCCGGGAGATGATGCGGTGGGGGGTAATCGTCCGCACCGTCATCAACAACCTCACCTTCGACGGGGTCACCAAGGACCCGATGCAGCAAGCCGTCAGGGATGCCCTCATTGGCTTCATGGCAGCCACGGCGCAGGCCCAGGCGGAAGCCACCAAGGAAGCGCAGAGGGGCGGCATAGACCACGCCAGGGGCCGCGAGGAGGCCTATCGAGGCCGCAAGCCTAGCTTCAGGCGGGACCAGTTCGATGACGTACGGGGGGCGCTAGGCCAGGGGACGGGGGTCTCGGAGGTTGCCACCGCTACGGGGCTGAGCCGCCAGACCATTTATCGCATCCGAGATAACCCGGCGGAGGCTGAAGCCGCCTTGGCGCGGTGGGCTTGAGGGAAGCGTGAACCATGGCCCATCACCTCACCGGCAATGCGGGTCTCTATCATGTCGCCAGAGAGCTTTCCCGCCTCGGATGGCACGTCATGCCGACGACACGGAATGCACGAGGTGCCGACCTATACGCGGCAAGCGTCGATGAGCGGGTAGTGCTCCCTATCCAGTCCAAGGCCCTCTCGAAGAGGGTCCCCGTGCCGCTCGGTGGGAGGCTGGATACACTCCGCTCGCAATGGTGGGTCGTTACCGTCAACGCGAACACCTCAGTGCCCGTCTGCTACGTCATGACATTGGACGAGGTGAAGAGCGGTGCCCACCGAGGCGTCAACGAGGCTGGAAAGGTTTCCTTCTGGCTACAGCCGAAGGCCTACGCCCTGCCAGAGTACCTTGAGGCATGGCACCGGCTAGGGGACCCGGCGGCGCAATCCTGAGAATACCTATCCTACTCCGCTTCGCCCTGCCCGCCCTCTCGCTCATTCACCGCCTCATCATACCCGGCGATCCATTGAGCGTGCGCCTCCATGCCTTCCGCATAGGGGCAGTCCTGGCGCCTCAGCCCCTTGCCCGGAGCGTAGTAGCCGAGTGCGCGGTGGTCGAGGTTGTCGTCTGGCGGCTGAGTCATCGCTGCAACGTAGGGCGCCCAGAAGCCCGTCCAAGAGGCCCTTGGGCCGGGGCAGCGGCTCGATAGCATCATCGAAGGGCATCTCGTGCCATGCGGCTACAGGGATCGTGCGAAGGCAGCCACCGAGGGAGTACAAGCTGCCCCGGGGAGCCCATTCAAAGGCCACGGGCAATGCCACGGTACTTCATCGACATTCACGACGGGGCCACGCACGTCAAAGATACGGTTGGTTTCGATCTCCCGGACCCCGACGCCGCGCGGGAAAAGCTCTTGCAAATCATGCGCAGGGTGGCCGAAGGGTTCGATCCTGCCAACGACCGCCACAACTACCTCGCGGTGGTGCGAGACGATGCGCGTAGGGTTGTCTACCGGGCCAACCTCTCGCTCGACATCGAGGCCGTTGGCACACCTTGAAACCCCAAGGCCGAAAGCGGTTATTCGAGGTAATCATGATGCCAATCGCGTCCTCGAATTGCCGTGGCGAAAGCTGCCGCAGGAGAGTGCGCGGATCACTGGGAGCGATGCCGCCGGTGCGGAATGGCGGCTGTTTCTCGCTCACTACGCGCATCGAGCCTGGCCCGGCCTGAGGCGCGGGACGCGGCACCTTTATAGCCACACGCATGGATTACTGCCCGACACCCACTTCTCATGCGATGTTGACGTTGATGCCTGGGGCTACCGACCCGTAGGTGTTGCCGAACTCATACACAGACTCGAGAAACCGAACCAAGCCAAACGCTAGTGGTTGCTGGCGGGCGATGTAGGTTGCGAGATGGTGCGCGATGACCGATTGCGCGATCTCCAGCGAGGCATCGAACAAATCGAGTTGGTAGCCAACCTCTGTACTCGCCTTCTTCGACCTCGCAACAGTCATAACCCTCGTCAGACGGATGGCCCAAGCATTATGAAACACGCTCTAACGGGCTGGATCGGGATGGATACTGGAAAAAGAATTTTTATCCCAACGGCATGCAACAAGATGAAGCGAATTGGTAAGCGTTTGACAAACCTGTCATATTGAGGGTTGATATCAAAAAATAGGCTCATAGGAAGGGGAAAGATGGCGAAGACGGTTGATGGCGCCTTTGAGGTTTTTGCCAGTTGGCTGAAAGCGACAACTACTGAAACCGCGAAAGCTGCAACTCACAGAAGAAGTATTCAAGGCAGACTCACAACTGATTTCGATTTGAAGAATATGTTTAGATCTGGCTCGTTTGGGCACGATACTGGCGTGAGCGGGTACAGCGATATCGATTATTTTGCAGTAATACCAGAAAATAAACTAAAGCAAAAATCTGGGATTACCTTGCGAGAGGTAAAAGAGTCGCTACAAAAAAGGTTTCCTTTTACTGAAATAGTTGTACGAAGTCCGGCGGTTATTATTCCGTTCGGAAATTCCCCCAGCGAAAAGCATGAGATTGTCCCAGCGGATTACGTCAAAGTTCAGGATGGCCATAGAATTTATGACATTCCAGATAGGTATGATGGTTGGATGAGATCAAGCCCAGCCGCCCACAACAAGTGGGTTACAGATCATCACCAACGGTTGAACAATAAGCTCAAGCCTTTGATCCGCATGATCAAATCATGGAACTACTATAAAGATGGCGGCATAAGATCTTTTTATCTTGAACTAAGAACAACAGAGTACGCGAAGGGCGAAAGCACCATTGTTTATAAGTTCGACGTTATGCGTACTCTCCGGCACCTGCACAAAAAAGAGCTTGCCGCTATGCAGGACCCCAAGGGTATATCAGGATATATACACCCGTGTACAGCTGCGGTAAAACCAGCGGCTCTGTCGAAAGTGGAAACGGCACTCACTCGTGCTGAAAAAGCCATGGAAGCTGAAAATAAGGGGAACATCTCAGACGCTTTCTACTGGTGGAACATGGTTTTTTCAGGAAAATTCCCATCGTATTACTGAAGGATAAGGCATGGCCCTGACAGCACAAAATCTCGTTGGCTACCTACGAGCGGAATTTGATAAAGCAGCAAAACGCCGTGTCTGGCTATTTTTTATTCAACTTACTATTGCCTTACCTGCCGCAATATCCGTTGTTGTTACAGACGCTATATGGACCTATGCGCTAGCAATATTTGGCGCTGCGATACTTATTATTTGGTGGGCATTAAACGCATCATATATGGCAGCACGGAATGCGGCTCATTCTGCACGACGGGCAGCACTTTTAGCCGGTGGATTAGAAAATGCTTATTCACCCAACGAGATTTTGAGCTTGAAAAGTCGCCTTACAGTATCAGAAGTAACCGCGAGTAAATTTGAAAAAAGCGACTATTACGCGACAAAACAAGACGCTGGACCAAAAAAACTTGGTGAGATGTTAGAGGAGTCTGCCTTTTATAGCGCTGATCTACAACGTGCCAGCGCGACGGCGATGCTTGTGATAGTTGGAATGTTCACCGCGATAGCAGCAATCACAGCTTTAGCTGCTCTTCCATTTGCAGACAACAATAATTTGCTGCTCATTGTTCGCATCGGATTGGCGGTCTTAGTTTTTGTGATGTCGTCAGACGTTTTGGGGGCATATATAGCGCACAAGGGTGCGGCGCGTGCTATTGAAGAGGTTAAAGCGCGTTTGGTGGCTGCAGATCGTAGCGGATACCCGTTATCGGATGTCCTGCTCGCTATGGTCGATTATAACGCTGCTGTTGAAAGTGCCCCGGAAAGTGTTCCGTTTGCCTATAGATTTAGTGAGAAAGATCTCAATCAACGGTGGGCAGAGTATCAACGTGATCGCGAAACGGCCCGCGCTGGTGTTAAAACTAAACTCTTAGGATAATGCAGTCAAAAATTCTGTATACCGTCTTCACTAGCGAGCAAGATCATGACGCCGATTGAATTTAGAAAAAGTGTGCATGAAGTTTATAAAAAGGCCCTGGCCGCGCAGAGCACATGGGTAAGTTTTTCAGATAGCGCAAATCGGATTTTTCAGGAAACATCAGTATTTGGATCAGATGGAGGGCGTGATTTTATCGAAACAAACATCAACGAGATATATAAAACCATAACAAGGGCGGCTCAGTCAAAGCAGCAGAATATTACAATAAGCCCGCATAATTTTGGAACTAAAGCATTAGAAGGCGCAGCTAGCGCTTTAAAAGAACTGACGGATATGCAAGTCGAATTAAATGATAAAACTATCAATATAATCTGGGCAAAGAATGTTATTGATTTGTTATAGTATAAATTGATAAAGGGCCAACTAAAAGGTTGGTTCTCACGCACGATTTGTGAACGTGAGCGGTCAAGTGGCATGCGTTCGACCATCTCATAAATGGAATATTCATGCTAAGCTTTATAGCAATGTGGCGTCAACGTTAGGCATTACGTTTTCGCTCGGTATCAAGAGCGGAGGCTAACTCTCGCGCACGAGCAATTTGCGATTTCAGACGATCAAGGATCATGCATGTAGGAATCCCTTCAAACTCCAACTCCTCGATTTGAGCCGCTAGTGAGAGCTGTAATCTCTTCAATCCGACGAGTTCACGCCGTGCCTCGGCATTTCCTACATCTAGTTTGTGCTTTCTATCTAGATCGGCTTGCATTGCCGCGCCCGACCGACCCTTGGCAGGGCGGTAAGCCCGAAATGGCTGCATTCCGTTTCCAGCGGAGCGCCCCATGACGACCTCTCCAACTGCTTTGTGCAGATGGGTCTTTGATCGCAAAAATCACCCCTGGTGGGCGTTTTTACGGCTCCCAGGTGTCCGTTAGGTGCCGATAACGTCTCGAAGGACCACGCCGCATTCCGCCAGCGCTGCCACATGAATCATGATTGTTCAGAGAATCGACGCTGACGCTGTCGAACGTTGTTCCGGCGCAAGGCGGATGGTCACCAATTTTCAAGGCTGTATCCCCACTTATGGCCCAGAGCCGAAGTTGCCGGATAACTGACGAATGGCTAAGTACGGGTAGCGCGCATAGCGATTCAGGCGACTAGGTTTAGTCGGAAGCGGAACGTTCGGTTCCGGAAATGCTGCCAACTTCCGCTCATGGCACGAAGCTGATGCCAGCACAGATAAGTAACATTCGGGTATACCCTGGTGTGACGTAACATGGCCGCCATCGGTCATCGTAACATCTGGGTTGACACTGGCTATTTGTGACAAGGTAGCCTTGGGCCTAAAGCTTGAGGTTACAAACTATGGCCCGCATCGGTTACGCTCGCGTCAGCACCCTCGATCAGGACCTCGATGGACAGGTCGCTCGGCTGAAGGCAGAAGGCTGCGGGGTCATTCGTTCGGAGAAGGTCTCAGGTGGAAGCCGTGACGGCCGAGCCGAGTTGGCGACCGTGTTGGAGTTCCTAAGGCCCGGCGATGAACTCGTGGTCACGCGCCTTGACCGCCTCGGCCGCGATACCCGAGACGTCCTCAATCTTATCCATGAGGCCGAGCAGCGCGGGGCCTATGTTACCGTACTCGACCCCCACGTCTCAACGCGGGGCGAAATGGGCCATGTCGTTTTGACGGTACTCGGCATGGTAGCGCAGATGGAGCGTCGATTCATTAAGGAGCGCCAGCGCGAGGGCATCGAACGCGCGAAGGGCAGCGGTGCTTATGCCGGCGGCAAGCGCCGCCTCGACCGCGACCGGATCATGACGTTGTCGAAGGCCGGCAATGGGGCCGCTGCGATTGCGACGGCCTTGGGCTGCTCCCGCATGCAGGTTTATCGGGTGCTTCGCGAATCCTGATGGGCGGGATGTATCGGGCCATCGCTATGTCGCTCATGGGTGGGGAGAAGACCCTGAACCTTCTCCCTGAAGCGGACACTCCGCCTCAGACCCAAACGTCATACCTAATATTGCGCGGCGCTCTCATAAGCAAACGCAAGGTCAACGCGTTCCCATTCAAGAATTATTGCTCAATAATACTGTGCGTGGAATTATCCCGTCTCTAAGGTATGTAAAGTATATTCTTTGGTGTGGTTACAGACTATTAAAATCAAACTTTATTATACCGGTGCGACAAATTGGTTGCGGCACGATGATGAGCAGCAAAAAATCTTATTTTATCGGCGTTGATTAACATATTTCCATCATCAAACCGCCATCACGCGTTGGAAGCGGGGGTAAAATGGTTAGTTTCAGGTTAGGTACAAAGGTCGCGATTGGCTACGCTGTCCTGCTTGCGATGATGGCTATACTGACAATCTACGGCATATCAGAAGTGAAGGGCATAGACAATAAGCTGACAGAAATCAACGACATGAATTCCGTCAAACAACGCTACGCCATTAATTTTCGGGGTAGTGTACATGACCGGGCGATCAGTCTTCGTGACATCACGCTTGTCTCGGACCAGTCAAGCCGTGACGCGGTGCTCGCCGATATTGCGCGATTGACCGACGCCTACGCGCGGTCGGCGGCCCACATGGACCGGATGTTCGCAGAGCGTGCCGATACCTCTGCCGAAGAGCGCGCGATCCTTGGGGATATCAAGCAGACCGAAGCGAGGACCCTGCCGTTGATGAAGGTCGTGATCGACAGCCAGCAGTCTGGGGACGTTGGCAAAGCCCGAGCGACCCTCATGCAGGACGCGCGGCCGGCCTTTGTCGAGTGGCTTGCACGCATCAATCGATTTATCGATCTTCAGGAAGCTCGCAATCAGGCCACCGGAGCCGATGTCCGCGCAGTCTCCCATGACTTTACCGTTCTTATGCTGACGCTTTGCGCGATGGCGTCCCTCGTGGGCTGCGGCTTTGCAGTCTGGGCTTATCGGGCCATCCGCTCGCTTCGCCCGCTGACCGCCGTGATGTTGAAACTCGCCAGGGGCGAACTTGATGCTGCCGTGCCGGAAACGCGGCAACGGGACGAAGTCGGTGACATTACGCAAGCGGTGCGCACGTTCAAAGACAACGCCTTAGCCGCACGGGGTCTGACCGAGGAGCGGGCAGCCGAGCAAGCGCAGAAACTGCGTCAAGCCGAGCAGATCGATGCCACGACCCGAGCGTTCGAGGCGGCAGTGAACGGCATCGTGGGTCGGGTTGACGCCGCCGCTGCCGAGATGCGAGCGACGGCACAGGCAATGGTAGGCACTGCTGCACAGACTGCCTCGCAGTCAAATTCAGTGGCGGCAGCGGCCGAGGAAGCGGCCTCGAATGTCAACACAGTGGCGGCGGCGGCCGAAGAACTAGGTTCGTCGGTGCAGGAGATCGGCCGGCAGGTCAACGGTTCGGCCGACCTTGCCACCCGCGCGGTTACGGAGGCCAGCGAGACGGCCGTTCTGGTGCGGGATTTGAGCGACGCAGCCACCCGTATCGGTGACGTGGTGGCGATGATCTCTGGCATCGCAGGTCAAACCAACCTCCTGGCGCTCAACGCCACCATCGAAGCAGCCCGCGCAGGCGAGGCCGGACGAGGCTTCGCCGTGGTCGCAGCCGAGGTTAAGGAACTCGCTAACCAGACTGCTAAGGCAACAGAGGAGATCGTCGGCCAGATCGGCCGCATACAGGCTTCGACGGGTCAGGCGGTCACGGCCATCGACGGCATCGCCGGGCGTATCCGCGAGATCAGTAGTGTGGCAACCTCAATCGCGGCGGCCGTGGAGGAGCAGGGTGCAGCGACCCAGGAGATAGCTCGCAACGTTTCCAGGGCGGCGATAGGCACAAGCGCGGTTACGAGCAACAGTTTGGGTGTCGCCGGCGCGGCCGAAGAAACGGGTGCGGCGGCAAGCCAAGTGCTTGAGGCGGCCTCCGAACTGTCACGCCAATCCGAACACCTCGCCGCTGAGGTCGGACGGTTCCTAACGACGGTACGAGCGGCCTGACCTTCGTTAGGCGGCGTGCCCGTAGGGAGCACGCCGCCGGTTAAGCGGCCGATCCATCAACATTTCGGTCGAAGTCGGACGATCTTAAACTCAACCGCTCCAGTCGTAGGTTTTCGTCTACCAAGCTGCGGGCAACCGAACCTTCCCAGGGTCCGCGATGGGTGGAATTCGGCCGGTCCGCTTCTCGGCGGGTAATGCGGGAAAGCGGATGCCGCCGCCGTGCCCGCTCTCGACCCTTCTGCCACATTGCACGAACTGTGGCGCGACGTCCGAAAATGATAGAAAGCGGACTCACTACGGACTAGGACGAGCCCTCCAAATAGGGCTGGTCAAGTGGCTGAACGGGATTTGTCGACCCTCTCGCGAGAGGAGCTTGAGGCTGAGGTGCGACGCCTGGAGGTGTCACGCGAGGAGAATGAAGGCACGGCTTTCGGTCGTCCGATGCGTTCGTCCCCCATAGGGCACGACGAATTGTTCTCGGTGATCGAGAAGACCCGCATGCCGATGATCCTGACCAACCCCCGGCTGCCGGATGATCCCATTGTCTTCGCAAACCGAGCATTCCAACAGCTTTCGGGATATAGCGCCGACGAGCTGCTCGGGCGCAACTGCCGGTTCCTCCAGGGTCCCGATACCAATCCTCTAGATGTCGAGAGCATTCGCGCGGCTCTGCTTACCACGCGAGACATCACCGTCGATCTGTTGAACTATCGCAAGGACGGCACGTCATTCGTCAACGAGCTGTACATCAGTCCAATTCTTGATGCCGAAGGACACGTTCTCTATCATCTCGGCGCTCAGGTAGATGTCACCGGCTACCGCTGGGATCGTAGGGCCTTGGAAGCCAGCGAACACCGCTACCGGTCGGTATTCGACAGTGCACTGGATTTCGCCATCGTCGTCACTGATCGAGACGGCATCGTCACGGATTGGAACAAGGGTGCCGAGCACGTCACGGGTTGGACCGCTGACGAGATAGTCGGCCAGGATGCCAATCGCATCGCTACGCCGGAGGACCGCGCCTGCGGGCGGATCGAATTCGAGATGCAAGTCGCCCTGCGAGACGGTCGTGCCGCCGACGAGCGCTGGCACGTGAAAAAGGGCGAGAAACGCTTCTGGGCTTCCGGCGAAATGATGGTCCTGCGCAACGCCGACGGAACCCACGCCGGCTTCGTCAAGATCATGCGCGACCGCACCGAGGAGCATCTGGCGGGCGAGGCGCTTAAGGCGGCTGAGGAACGCTTCCGTACGATCCTGGAAACCGTGGAAGCCGCGTTCGCCATCGTCGAGGTCAAGTACGACGCAGACGACCAACCAGTGGACTACCGCTTCGTTGAGGCCAACCCTGCCTTTGAGAAGCAGGCAGGCGTGAACCTGCGTGGTAAGTGGGTCACCGAGTTTGCCCCGAACCTGGAAAAGTTCTGGTTCGAGACCTACGGCCGAGTGGCCAAGAGCCGTGAACCGGCGACGTTTGAGAGCTACGCCGAGGCGTTCCAGCGCTGGTTCGACGTTCGCGCCGTCCCGGTCGGCGATCCTGCAGATCGACAACTCGCGATCATTTTCAGCGACACCACCGAGCGGCGGAACGCGGAGGAGCGCCTGCGCACCAGCGAGATGGTCGCGCGGGACAACGTCGAGCGCGTAAAAAACGCGCTGGCGGCCGGTGCGATCATCGGCACTTGGCTTTGGGATCTGCCGACCGACCGGTTCACGGTCGATGAGGCGTTCGCGCAGGCTTTCGGTCTCGACCCAGCCCTTGGACGGGAAGGCATTCCGCTCGCTCAAATCGTTGCAACCGTCCATCCGGACGACCAAGCCGGTTTGGCAGGCGCCATCAACGAAGCCATCGCGCGGGGCGGTCACTACGCGCACCAGTACCGCACGCGCCGCGCGGATGGGAAATTTTACTGGCTCGAAGCCAACGGTCATGTGACCCACGGAGCGGACGGCACGCCGCTGACCTTCCCCGGCGTGCTGCTCGACTTGAACGAGCGTCGCAAGATCGAAGCTGAGCGCGACCGCGCGACCGCCGCCCTGCGCGCTCTCAACGACACGCTCGAACAGCGCATTGCCGAGCGCACTGAGGAGTTACTGCGATCCGAGGAGCAACTTCGTCAGTCGCAGAAGATGGAGGCAGTGGGTCAGCTCACGGGGGGCGTCGCCCACGACTTCAACAACCTGCTGACGATTATCCGTTCGTCGGTCGATTTCTTACGCCGTCCTGATCTCCCGGAGGATCGCCGCAAGCGATACATGGATGCGGTTTCGGACACGGTCGACCGCGCCGCGAGGTTGACCGGGCAGCTACTGGCCTTCGCCCGTAGGCAGGCTCTCAAGCCTGAGGTCTTGAACGTGGGTGAACGCCTCCGTGCCGTGGCGGACATGCTCGACACGGTGACGGGCGCGCGTGTCCAAGTTGTTGCTGAGCGGACCGATGCAAACTGCTTCATCAAGGTGGACCAGAGCCAGTTCGAGACCGCGCTGGTCAACATCGCAGTCAACGCCCGCGACGCCATGAACGGCGAGGGAACGCTGACGATGCGGCTGCGCTGCAGCGCGCCAATACCGCCAATCCGTGGACACGCTGGCGGCCCTGGCCCATTCGCGGTGGTGGAATTGACCGACACCGGTACCGGCATCGCTGAAGAAGACTTAACGCGCATCTTCGAGCCGTTCTTCACGACGAAAGAGGTTGGGAAAGGTACTGGCCTCGGCCTCTCCCAAGTGTTTGGCTTTGCCAAACAGTCCGGCGGAGATGTGGACGTTCACAGCGTGCTCGGCCAAGGCACGACATTCTCGCTGTACCTGCCCGAGGTTGAGGCTGTGTTAGACGCGGTCGCGGACGAGGAGGGGATCGGGCCCGGGCCGGATGGCAAGGGCCTCAAGGTTCTGGTTGTTGAGGACAACATCGAGGTCGGCAAGTTCGCGACGCAGATCCTCGAAGACCTCGGTTACCGCACGGAATGGGTTGCCAACGCGGAGCACGCGCTGGATCGCCTTGGGCCTGACGGCGACGGGTTCGATGCGGTGTTCTCGGATGTGGTGATGCCAGGCATGGGTGGGATTGCCTTGGCGGAGGAACTACGGCGCCATCTACCGAGAATGCCGGTCGTGCTGGCCTCGGGCTACAGCCATGTGCTGGCGCAGAATGACGACCACGGGTTCGAGTTGCTGCATAAACCATATTCGGCGGATCAGCTCTCTCACGTGCTGCGGCGGATAACGTACGGGAGCCGTCGCCGTCGCTAGGAGATGGGTAGACTGTAGAAATCAAAATGACCGCCGGCTGTCGGATTTGACCAGACCTTGGATGTCCAACCGGTCAAGGGCTTCTGTCCACTCCGAGGCAAAGTTCTTGGACGTCTGACGAATGACCGCTTTCGAGCAGCGCTGACGATGGCCAGTACGACTGAGTTGGGTCGATAGGAGCCATCCGCCCTACATCTTTCGAAGGATCAAGGCTTTGAGCATTCGGTGTTCGCCTTCGTCGATGTAGCCGGCGGTACGAAGATCCGCGAGGCGTTCGAACTCCCGCACCGCATCGCCGGGTGACAGGGCTGGCTGCACGTTTCCGACCCCATGCCCGTGAGGGGCCGCCACGAGGGCACCCCTCTGAATGTCGTTGACGAACAGGTTCAGCCCCGACTCACCGCCCTGCGAGGCGCCGGGCTGATCTGACCGATGCACTGCATGAAGCGCCCAGACCAACGCCACGACCCACCCAACGAGCGTTCCGCCGAACAGGCCGTTGACCGCCAGGATGATCCAGCGGTTGGGGTGATGGCGATGGAAGGCAATGATCGAGGGCAGGCCGTAGATCGCGACGCAAACGGTGACCGCGACCAGCACCCAGGCGGTGTCGTCGTTCACGCGCCACGCGCCTGCGACAGGGCCTGCGCTTTCATCACTTCGAACTCGGCCTCTGACAGGCTGCCGCCGGCGCGAAGCTTCGCAAGCCGCTCGATCTCGGCGATCACGTCACGTTGCGGCTGCCCAACGGGGTGAGCCGGCACAGGGCCTGCGGGGGCGACGCCAATTGACGGGGGCACGGCACCGGCCACCGGGGGCGGCCCGAACCGGTTCGGGCCCGGCGTCCCGGCAAAGCAGGCGAAGACCAGCGCGACGGGGCTGAGCAACAGCCACCAGCCCGAATGGTCGGTGTCGTGCATGCGGCGAACGCCAGCGGCGATCTGCGGTATCAGGTGGCCGAGGTGCACCAGGCCAATGAACAGGCCGCCGTCCTTATTGCCTGTACCAAGCGCTGCATCGACCACCAAGGCGATGAGTGCGATGCCGACGTATACGAGAACGAAGCGCCAGTAGTCGCCGCGTGAGGTTCGCCCTTGCAACACTGCATAGTTGCGCATAGCATTGGTGTAGGAATTTATCATTTTTGCCCCCGTGTATTTTAGTGGGTTACAAGATTCGCTGCAAAACCTTTTGTTCTCATGCAACCAGCAGCTAAGCGGTTGTCGGGGTTAATATTTTTGTATTCCGTATGTATTATGAAGGTAATTGTGCTAAATCATGCTCAGATAAGCGTTGCTAAATCTGTTTAAAAATTTATAAGTTCCGACCGAGCCGCGAAAGCCTCGTTTTGCTCACTGACTTATTGTGACGATGATATCACCTCGCTCGGTACGCTCGGCGACAAAGGTCGCCACAACGCTCTCATTTTGCTGTGTTCCGAGGTAATCAACCGTAATGTTCATCGCGGCACGGCAGGTAGCTGACTGAGAATTTTGCTGAACGACAATGATATCCGCGACCTTGACCTGAACATCAGCAAGCTGTCGTGACTGCGCGTAAAGCTTGTCGAGTGCACGCTGTAGAGCGGTCTGCACAGGCTGGCTAGCGCAGCTTACGATGCCCGAGCAGGCCGAGACGCCAGCAAAGGTGACCGAGACCACAAACGACGCAATGGCAGCCCTCCGCCATAACCGTGTCGCACGATCCCCCATGTTTTTTCCTCCTTGGCCGCGAACATGAACTGTGAGCCGCCTCTCACGCCTAATTCATATCATATACGTCATGGATTAAGCGAGGGTATGCACGTGCCTGGGGTGCATGGATGCGCGGGCTCGCTTGGCTTGGAATGTCAGACATTTGCGTTCTACGCGGGGGCTGTCTCAGGAGACGCTCGCTGTGGATTCCCGCGTGGCTGCGCCATATCTGAGCGGCATCGAGCGAGGTGTCGTAAATCCCACAATCGACGTGCTGGATCGTTTGGCCGCCGTGCTGGGAGTTGAGGTCGATACGCTGTTGCGTTCGTATGATGAGAGCAGCGAAGCGCCGCGACCTCTGCGGGCCGGTCGAAAGCCAAAGGGCGGTCGCAGTCAAAGTATTTTGAAAATTGGCTGAGGCCGGCATGGTCAGTACTCGTCTGCAAGCATGACCGTGAGTACCCTGGCCGTTATCGAAGGGTCGGCTGCATCGGGGGAGTGACCCAGCATCGAGAGGTCGTAGGTATCGATCTTCCAATAGCAACGATGCTGACCGACCTCGACGACGCCGAAGTCATGTTCGTCATAGGGGGCATTGCCGGGTTTGAACCCCGTGAACCGCTGTACTGCCAGCAGCACGGCGATGCGATCAGCGTCCCTCAGGTTGACGATACCGAGCGTTTCCAGCACGGCGCCGCCCCTGAAGGTGCGGCGAAATGCATCATTGAGGCTGCGAATAGCAGCGGTGGCACGAGCCGCCGCTGGCTCATTCGGCAGGCCGCCGGGTTCAGCGACGGATGACATCGTGGTCATGCCGATGGTCCTACGCCTCGGGACCGAGTGGGCTGAGCAGCGCCAGCGCGTCACGATGCCGAACGAAGTGCGCCTCCTCAGGCCAGTCGCGCCAGCGCAACTCGAACAGGCTGTCGGCCTTTGTGTAGACTACAACCGATTCGAACCACCCTTCCTGTTGGCCCGTTGACGCGAGCACCAGGCTGCCGACCTTGACCTCGGCCCAGCTGGCTGGGCGCGTAGAATCACCTGCTGGCGCAGGCATATCGTTTGAGGGCGGCGAATTTGGCATGGCCGCTACCGAGCGCGGTGGTGCTTCGCCGGGGCCAGCCAAGTTCAGCAAGCGCTCGTACAGGGCCTTCTTTACGAACGGTACGAACCCACGACCGCTTTGTGCGAAGATTCGGCCTGCGGGCAACTGAGCGGCGACAGTTCGGTGTTCGTCGGTCGTGATGTGCAGCACGCGAAGGCCCATCAACCCGGCTGCCCGCTCGGCGAGTTCGACCTCGGCTTGGCTAAACGTCGAGGCGTGTGGCTTGCCGCCCTCATCGGTGCCGAACAAAATTACGGCAGGGTTGGCGGTGTCTGCGGTATTCGCTGCCGCGTCGTTGTTGGTGTGGTTGGTGGCTTCGCCGGTGTCACTCGTTGTCGTGTTCATCACAGGGCTCCTGAAACGAAGAAGGCGGCCCGAAGGCCGCCTTGCTAATGGGTAGATTTGCAGGTCGAAGCCTGCGTGTTTGAGCATGCTCGCCAGCACTGGCTCAAGCGCAGTACAAGGCCCCCCATCGGTACTCGAAGGGCCGCAAACGCAGCGACCGGCAACGTAAATATAGGACTAAAATCCTTTTGTCAACATCATGCCTGGGGGTGGTGACACGCACCTGCCGATGGCAGTTTGAATTGAGAGAAAAAATCGCAGCCCGCTTGCAACAACGCAGCAGCATACCAGTATCGCAGAAAATGCCGCCAAGCTCGATTATCCTGCTATCCGAACTATGAATGTTGTTCTACCGGTCCTATTGTACTCGATAAAGCGAACCATTAGTACATTGTCGATTGGCACCGAAGGCATTGCGCAGTTCGTTCAAACAATGAGGGCGGCAGAGCCAGCGCTCAACCGCCCTGGTAGCCTCATATGCAACAGCGATTTAGAAGGCGTAACTGAAGCGACCTTTGACACTGTGATCGGCTGCGCGAGCACCAATCTGGCCGCCATAGGCGAAGCCGAGACTTGTTGCTGGCGTCAGTGCCCAATCGATCCCAGCCTGACCTACGAAGGCGTCTCGGTCCACGGGAACGCCTGCCGTCAGGAAAGACTCACCTGAGCCGAATGCCAGAAACGCACCGGGTGCGAGATCGCCGTAAGCACGCCGCCAACCAGCCAGCAGGCGAAGTCTTGCTGGTATGCCGGGCAGGAGGTCAGAGCCGAGTTGTGCCTCGGCCCGCAAACCGACTGTGCTTGTCGCCAACTCGTTGCTATGCCCCAGCAGCGTCAGCGCGGCACTGCCGCCATTCTCTCGCGCACCGTCCTGTTCTATCCGGATCGCGGCGCCTCCAAGGAACGGCTCGATCAGACCGAAGCCCGTGGCGATCTGATAGCCGACCTCGCCGAAACCCTGGAAGGTACGGCCATTGTAGCGAGCCGTACCGTTATCCTGCAGGCCAAGGAACCCGATGGAGCGTTGAGTGGATAGGTTGTTGCCACTGCCAATGAAGCCAAGGCGCATCGCGACCGGCCCGACAACACCGGATCCATAGAGGGCGCCGAAGCCGCTCTCTACGCTGCCCGAAGAAAGGCGGCCGGTGACGTCGAAAGAGGTAACGGTGTAGCCGCTAGCGACGCCCACGCGCCACAAATCACCAAGGCGGATGTCGCCGCCGAGGACAAATCCGCCCGTCTCGCGTGTAAGGCGGGCTGCGTTGTCATTGCCTGCAGTCGCACCGAAACTACCGAAACCCTGCCCCCAAGAGGTGAAGGGTGATGGGGTGCGCGCCGGTAATGTCACCTGAGAGATGATAGGCGCCCGTCCACTCGGGTCGGCAGCGAAAGCAGCCGGTACGGTGGCGCCGGGGGCGAAGCGCTGACCGATGCCATCGCCAGAACGCAGGCCGACTTCGCCCCAGCGCATACGGTCGAGCACGGCCTCACGCACGACGGCGCCGGTCTCGAACTGAGCTGTCACAGCACTGGCGTGGACCTCACCTGACAGGGTCTGAAATGCCCCCGGAGCAGTATTGCGGTCGAGGCTTGTCAAAGCTGTCAGAAGCGCTCCGGAGCTTAGGCGGTCAGCGGCCTGTGCAACAGCGCTCTGGTTCCGGGTCTGAGCGACCTCGGCGAACAAAACGTCGCTGCGCGACAGGGTTAGACCGACCGAACGTAAGCCGTAATCAAGACGGGGTGCCAGAAAGGGAAAGGCCGCTTCCAAGGTTCCGAAATGGGGTGCCGACACGCGGCTGAACCGACCGGCGACACCACCCTCGGCCCTCAAAATCTCGAGCCTTTCGCCGAGGCGGGACGAAAGCCCCGCATAGGAACGCACCTCGAGGTTGCCCCCGAGCTGAGCCCGGCCCTCGACGTGGATATGGTCCGCTGCGCCGGGATTGAGTTCGGCGACATGGGTCGAGCCGGGTGTCAGGGCGAGGTTCCCGAGGACGTGGATTGCACCGATGGAGTGCCCGGGGGAAAGCGTACCACCAGTTCCGACAATCAGCTCTCCAACCGTACCGTTGCCAGTGTGGATGCCGCCTTGAGTCACGGTCAGGGTACCGTTGATGGTCCCGTCGTTCGCAAGGCTGCCGGAATTCGTGACGGAGCCGTTGATCGTGGCGCCGACGAGATTGTTGAATGTGCCCGCATTGTCAATCGCGCCGCCATTAGCGTTGAGCGTGCCCGCGTTCACGAAGCCAGCACCTGCCTGAACAGTGACACTTCCCGTGAGGGTGCCAAGCGATGCGAGTACGCCGCCTGCCACGGTCGTGCCGCCTGAGTAGGAGTTGGCTCCGGTCAAGGCGAGGGTCCCGGTGCCGGCTTTCGTCAAGCTTCCCACGCCGGTGATATCGTTGTCCCATGTATCGAGGGCATTAAAGCCGCCCTGCGTAGCGTTCATGATTATGGTTGTCGGCTTGGTCAGGGCTCCGTAGCCGCCAGCGGCGTCGAATAGATTGATGCGATCCCAGTTCGAACTACTGCTCAGCGCCGCGCCAGACGGCAATGAGGTAGTCTTCAACACATCATTTTTTTGTTTCTTCGATAAATACGGGAATCTCGTATCCAACAGATGATGCGCCTCTTTGGGCACGCTCATTGGTTCGTCCGTCGGCCCTACGGATGGCAGATTATAGGTTAGCAGATAACGGTAACGTGCCCGCTGTGCCGCCAAATTGGCAGAGTTGTTAAGCAAGCCGGCTGAAACGCAAGCCGATACGCTTGCCACTCCACTTCCACAAACGGGGCTAGTTGCCGGAAAGAAATTGGAAAATGCGGATGCTGCATTGTTTAGGGCTTGTTGTGAACTTGCACCCGTAGTGCTCTTTTTATCCAGTTCATGCGCGATGGTATAAGTAGCAATGATTCTGCCAGCAATCGAGTCGAGCGGGTAGTGAACACCAAGAACGTTTCGGCTGTAGGCGAACTCGACGCCGGAGCTTAGAAAAGCGCGAAAGTGCTGCGGATCCATCATGGCAAAACTTATACCGAGCGTATTGCCGAAAGTACTATGCCCGCTCGGAAAAGATTCGCCTTTAGCAAGATCTTTCCATGCATTTGCCTGTTGGCTAGCCATGTCCGGACTAATGCCCGGCCCAGCCATCCAGGGATTATTGCGGATGGAACTGGTTGTCTGAAAAGGACGAGGATTCCCTCCTGAAGCAACACTCAGGGCATCGTAAGCTTGCCCATACGTATCTATTGCCCCAAAGGTGGATTTAACAGCATCGGCGTGCTTCCCGGAATTGTCCACAACAGACTGCAAGTAAGTATATACCGGTGATAAGTATGACGTAGTTGCGCCGGAGCTATTGGTGGCGCTGTTATTATTGTTGACGTAATTATTGTAATCGTTTGCAATCATCTGCGTGCGAGCGGGGCCGAGTACGCGCCCATAAATATTAGAAGCAAAAAAAAGATCTCCCACCTGAATGTTGTTTGCTATTGCTCGTATTTTATCACTCGAAGAAGAGTTGGCGTAAATTTGCACGACGGTAAATTGATTGGCCTGTAATGCATTCTGACCTTGAGTACTATTTAGAAGACTGTTGAAGCCCGATAGGACTCCAGCAATGCCTTTCGTGTTGCATCCTGTCCCTGCGCAAGTTGCATCTTGCGCCCGAGCGCCCCCGATAAACACGATGCTAATGTAAATCGATGACAGTATTAGCCTAATCGCCGACGACGACATGAGCCTCGTATTGAGTGTCTTTTGGCTGGTAGGCATCTCCGTGCCGCACAGGATTGTTCTCATAACAGATTCTCAAATATTTAAGTTAACTCATCAGCTATCGTAGCATGCTGCCAGGAAAAAGCTGCTAGCTACGGGCAAAGGAATTCCCTTTAAGCTATAATGTCGCATTTATACAACAGTTATGCAAGCAATGTGATTCGAAATGAGAGATGGTTAAAATTATATTAATTGCTCATTGGCATTGCGTTCGGCTTGCCAACTATGGCTGACCTTATCTCAAGTTCCAAGAAGCGTTGTATCTTGACAGTTTCAGTAGAAGCGCAGGGTACAGCAGGGCGTGCCCCGGCTGACCGAACAAGCACGAAACTCGCTTGCTCCCGTCAGGTCGAGCCATAGAGTGGAAGCCGATCACACAATCCGTAGGCGGGACAGTAAACCTGACGACATCGGTCGGCATGGTTGATCTTGCGGCCGTTACACAGGTTCACGCCCCACTCGGCACACCACAGCCAGATTGCGAGCTGAACGAATCGTGGGAAGGTTGCAGGGAAGGAAGGGTTGAACTCTCGGGCATCGATACACTCGGTCAAGCCCTCAATGATATTTGCACACCCACCCGCTGCGTAGCAGGCGGGCCCGTAGTCGTGTAAGGCACCGAATCGTTGAAGCGCGCCGCTGCGATGTAGGAAGTTGTGCACCAAGCTGTCGATGGCGATCATGCTGGCGCCGGTGGTCACCCAACGCTCACGGTTCGGGTCGGCCGCAAGCAGCAGCTCCGCGAGCATCATGGACCAAAGCTTGTCCGATATGCCCACAATCGACGTGAGGGGCGCTAGAACGGCCGCGCGCATCATTTGGCTTCGGTTGGGGCTGCCGATGCCCGGATCTCCCTGAGCAAGCCGTCTGTCGATCCAGCCAATGAAGTCACCGCCACACACATCACGTATGAAAAGGGCGAGGCTGTAGGCTGCTTGGTTCAGCCCGCCCTTCCGCAGCGGCAGGGTCGGTAGCGGGCAAGCCGGGCGATGCCGAGCTTCAGCGCATGTGGCGGCGGCCTTTCGATACCTGCAGTCCGCAAAAGCCCAGTAGCTGGCAAGGCGGGGGCATGACGGCGATGCGTTCAACGATGCGCATACGGCGACCCACGTCGCTCTCCCGTGCCGTTCAGCATAACCGAAGGCGATTGCATCGGAGATCCCCTGCAGGGGTACAAGGCTCATCAGCCAGTTGTACACTGGCCCGGTATCCCCACGAGCGACGGCATCGATCACGCCAGCCTCGGCAAGGCGGCCAGCGATGTCCTCAAGCAGCGTTGACGGGGCAAGTAAGAGAGCGGGCCGAGTCACCTCGAGTAAGTGGGCGAAGGGATCAACATGCTGAAGGTTTGTAGCTGGCGAGTTTGGCGACGTTGGCATGCCAAACGCCCTAGCAGGCCGTGAATGAGCCCAGTCAACCCTGCGGCAATCTCGCTGGACTTTTACAGCTGGGTGACAGCGCGTATCCTCGCGCCATCAGGGCGTTGGGTGGTAGGGGCAAGCTAAACGAAGCCCGCCCCCATAGACGTCAGCGGTCGAGATCGGAAAGGCCACCGGGCAGATAGAGGCTGATCGACCGTACCCGGGTGTCGTCTGGCCAAGTTACCTGTTTCTGCGCCCATTCGTTCGAGCGCTTAGTGGTCCGATCACGGCCGTGATCGAGCAAGCCCTCGTCATCCAGCCATTCCAACAAGCGACGCACCCGCACTGGTGTGCCGAACCAAGCAGAAAACTCCTGCGCTCTTACGACGTATTCCTCGCCCCCGCTTTCCCGACGTGGCCTGTGAAAGCCATCAGCATCGCGCATCAGCCGCTGCTCCTTACGACTGCAAGCTTCGAGGTCGATGATAGTGCGTCCAGCCAGGTGCTCCTTTAGCGCCGTGCGGTCGGCGCGCAATTCGTTCTGTGGGTCAGGCAATTCTGCAAGCGCTGCCCGACAGGCCTGAATGATCACCGGACCTATCGCCCTTCTACCCAACGGTAGAATGCCCGCGTCTACCGCAAGTATGCCCGCTGCCCATAGAATGCCGAACTTTGCCACGATGTCTCGCCCAACGGCTGTCATGCTGGCGTCAGCGAAATGTGCCTCAAATGATGCGACACGGCTACGGGTGAGAGCGACGTTCTTTTCAACGTCTATCACCAGCCAATCGATAAATTCGCGGAAGGCGATGCCACGGTTCTCTGGAAGCGATTGGCGCAAACGCTGGAACTGACCCTTCTCCCACTCGGAGAGCCCCTCAGCAGTTAGTTCGGTGGGCGGCCGGTCAAAGATTGTTTGACTCCCCGCATTCAGCACCGGCACCCCGATCAGGCGTGCCATCTCCCCGTCATCGCGCGTTTCGCCATTGCGTGCTGCCCAGGCGTCAGGCGAAATTTCTGAAGATAACAAGCAGATAACACGAAACGTGCTCGGCGCCTCACCGTCGCCAGTCCAGGACGGGTGACGTATCGTGTCCTGGCCGTTCATAAGCGAGTAAGTTGAGTCTCGCAGCGTCACGTAGACCTCGCTCTTTGGCCCTCGTGCTGTACCGATCTCGTTGATAGGCAACATGTGATCATTGAACCCAAGTCCGGCCGCCAAGAGCCCAGCTGGTGTGGCATTAAGACTCGGTAAATCCTCCTCACGGCCGAAACCAAGTGCTGATCCAGCGACAAGCTGAGCAAATGATTTCCCGATCCTGCTTGGACCAAAAAATACGAGGGCAAAACTCGGTCTTCGAAGCAAGGCTAGCAACGGTGCGGCAAATACGGCGCACAGTGCCACGACCAAAGTTGTCGAGTACTGTGATACTGCAACCAGCCCTTGCCAGATCTCAAGGGTTCCGCGGATCTGCAGCTGTCCAGCGGCTCCAACCATAGGGCATTCCGGCGGAATGATTGACACGTCCATTTCCGCAGGAGAGACGAAACGGTGCGAAACGAACGTATCATCATCATCACGCCAACCCATGTGCGCTGCACGACGCAGAACGGGAGCCTCGGCGGCAATGGCTGCGGCAAGCGCTTGGGGATCCTCCACCGATGCCAGCTGTGCACCTTTACGCAGGAGGTGGCGGCGCACTGCATTCGGACTCTGGTCCTCGCGAGGCACTTCAGCTTGGATGGGTTTCTCCTCAATGCCGGGTGCTTCGTAGATATCGACCCACACCCGCGCCCTTTCGTCGTATAGCTGCTGTATCTTGCGAACGCCGCTAGTAGTCATAATTATGGTGTCCTGTCGCTTATCGTTGATAGGTTTAGTATTGCGTCTGGCAGCCCACGCACGGGGTGCACGGGGTGCACGGGCTTTCGGCAAAGGCGGTAGGGTGCTGCACTACGAGCGATGTAGGCGCAGCACGGGTACGGCACGCGAGGCGGGGGTGCAGTTACCCACACCCCCATTTACCCCGCTAGAAGCCGCCCCAAGGCCAATCGAGGCCCCTTAGCCCCTCGCCAAAGGCCTTTTCATCGATCCCGTGGATCCGCAGCCGCCGTTCGAAACCAAGTTCATGTTCGACAATGGCCAAGCTTACTGCTTGCCAGGGTCGCAGTGCTCGCTGCTTGGTGTCGCGATAGGGTCGCCGGCCAGGATTGTCCGTGATGAGCTGCGTCACCCGTCGGAACCGCTCAGGCTTGAAGGGGTACCGGCGCCCCTCGATTCGGTCGTCGAGTAGGTCAATGTGCACTGGGTACTTTATCCACGGAGAGGCGAGGAACGCCGCCCTGATGCCGTTTTCCTGTTTGGTTGTTGGCCAATCCACACTGTTGGTGTGCCCGTGGATGCACCAGTGCGGCTCGACTTTGCCGGTGGCGTCCTCGTTGAAAGATGCTTCGAGGCCAATAAGCGTCGGCGGATAGTCGAGCCGAATTAGTGCTGTCGTGATCTCGTCACCTACCTTCACAAAGGCTTCGACTGATAGGTCTTCTGGTTTGACGCACCCCGTGCTCGGTACAATGGTCACTGCGTGTGCCCGATTGCGGGCCGAGCGGGCTGGGATGCGAATGAACTGGCCGTTGATGGCGACCATCACGTCTTGGAACTCGGCACCACACATTGGGCAGGCGGCGCTCCGACAAGGCCTTAGCGTGGTGCAGACATCGAGGCTGTCAGCAAGCTGTGCCGCCGCCCCGATTTCGCTTCGGCGCAACTGGCCAATCAGGCGTTGGCTTGCCAGCGATGCCTTGGCGTCGGCATGATTCGGCATAAGGCCGATGAGCTTCGTCGCCATAGCTCAGACCTCCCCGCCGTGGGCCGAAGCCTCATTGCTGCTGGGAATGGCGTTATGATCGTTGCTAGTCGTGGTAAGGACGCGGGAATTAGCGCGATGGCCCGTGTTGTCAGTGGGCTCCTTACCAGCTGAAATACCCTGCTGAAGCAAAGCTTCAATGTCGCTCAACCGCCATGCCGTAATACGCGGGCCAAGCTTGATAGGCTGAGGATAGATTCCCTTCTTGACTCCAGACCACCAGGAACTGGCGCTGATTGGGATCGGACCCGTTGGTTTGATGATTTGACGTAGACGCAGAGCGCCAGCCGGTTGCGAATGTTTGTTCATGATGCTTCTCCGTTCAAAATCGAACGAGAATGCATTTACGTGCACAACGCAGGCAGCATAAGAATGTTTGAAAACACAACCTAGGTTCGGCTGGCCAACCTATGTCACCTGTTGCGACCACCCATGCCGGAGAGCTTCGAAGTGGCTGACCCGCCGGCATTTTGGGGATTGGTGTGTGCAGTCTTGAATGCCTTTTCCACGTTGACCGATGCTGTGCCGTAATCAGGCGGATTGATGTCTACGGTGGTGTTGCTGGATAAATATTCAATTTGTACTAAATTGCCAGGATTAGTATACATCAGTTCAATCACTTTGCTTGCAACGTAGGCCGCTCGCCCGACCCATTCGGCGAGAAGGTGGCCATCTTCAGCAAAGTTTGCCGCACCAGAGCATATCAGTGAAAGTAATGTATCGCCATCGTATTTTATTGAGTGCGCTGCATAAATCATTGCCGCGGACCACTTGAACCTATCAGACTTCTTTTTGCAGTTCAGAGCGTCTACCGTTCGATTTTTTTTCAGAATGACCGCCAAAAGAGGGTTAACAACTCCGCCTATAGACTTCTCTGTAACCAATAAGTCAGACAAGGCTTGCCCGCCTGAGGCGTAACTTGCCAGACGATAGCGCTTTCGGTCTTGCAAATGGATGGCGTGGTAGTGGCACACCCGCATCATTTCCACCGCGAAACCGATCTCGCGAGAAGCAGCCTGAAGTGAGCGCTGCATCAACTTCGGCGAGCGCGTTTTGATGATGCACTGCAAGCCGCCTACCGGATAGTAAAAATCTTGGTAGAAATCGATGCCGGGTTTGCTGACGCGGGTGATGATATCAGCCAGCATCGGAGCTTCTGGCAGCTGACCCTGAATTTCTTTCTCGACGGCGGCCAAACGGGCGGCTCCTGCCAGCACCATCGCCTCCTCGATCAAGAATTGATGCTTGGGGGCAACCGTCCAGGCACACAGGCCTGCGAACAGGATATCCTTGTGTGCAAAATAGCTCGGCCTCGGATCAAGCAGGCGTTCGAGCACGAGTTTGGGATTGAACTTGCCGAAGGCGTAGGCGGTCAGGGGCAGGGCATCGCTGGCGAGGATCGAGCTAGCTGCGATCTGTGCGAACACATCGCGCCAGACTGCTTTCAATTCATCCATCGCAGAGGCGCCGTTTCACACCACCCAACCTCATGGCCCACTGCAGCGCTATCGCCCCTGCCTTAAGCGTTGGGCTTTAAACTAGCCTCGTGCGAAGGAATCTTTTGCATGAGATTGTGCAGGGTTGTCCAGCTCGATTCAATCTGTTCGGTCGGACACGAACGGAACACCGAGCCAGCCCAGTCAGCCTAAGTGCTTGATTTGTTTGCGCACCCTGCGGAGGTCGAGCCTGTGTTTCGGCGTGCAACTTTGACCCCGTGAGGCGGGGGATCGGCGTCCAATTCTGACCCCCTAACCTCGTTCTCGCAGACTGCCCTCCGGTACGACCGGAGGGTGGTGTAGGGGGATGAAGGGCGTGGACAAGATTGGGCGCATCGCGCGCGAGTTCTTTAACCGCGACCGCGCGATCAAGGACATCGTCCGCGACCTGCACGTCTCCCGCAACACGGTCCGGAAGGTCGTCCGGTCGGGAGCCACCGCCTTCACCTACGGGCGTGAGGTGCAGCCGCTGCCCAAGCTCGGGCCGTGGCGCGACGATCTCGATCGGATGCTGACCACCAACGCCGGCAGGTCCGCCCGCGGGCGGCTGACGCTGATCCGGATCTACGAGGCGCTGCGCGGGCTCGGCTACGAGGGCGGCTACGATGCCGTTCGGCGCTATGCCAAAACCTGGAAGCGCGAGCGCGCCTCGGTCACGGCCCAGGCGTTCGCGGGCGGACCTGCCGGCGTTGGTGGTCAGCATCCGATCGAGATCGTCGCGCCACGGCCCGAGCTTGGGCAGCGGCTGCACCTCACGCTCGTAGGCGAAGGCGTTGGCTCCCGACCGGACGACCTTCCGGACCGTGTTGCGGGAGCAGTGCAGGTCGCGGACGATGG
>NZ_JAKSYE010000002.1 GCF_022829685.1 Methylobacterium sp. E-045 | reverse complement strand
TCAACCATCGGATGCCATTTCGCGATGGCGCAGAAGCCGCCAATGAGCTTCCAGACAGTGGCAGGGGGTGCTTGGATCTCAAGGCTGCGGGAGACCTCCAAGGCGAAGCCAGGACCCGTCTGTGAGGCTAGGACTGCGAGGTAGCCTATTAGTCCGCCAATCGCTCGCTTCATGCCGTTCCAGCCTCTGCCGCAAAGCCACAAATCTTAACCGTCCCACCTGTAGACGGGCGGTACTCAGTTCATGGCGCGGAAGGGAGAAGCCTGCACAACCCGAATTTTACGAGCGGGAGCTGCATTGAAGCTGGTTGCCTGCTGCGACGGCTGCGTGGCTGCTAGTCGTGAGGCAGGGACCGTGATTGAGCTGGTGCCAGAGTAAACCTTAACCCGCCGATCCTCTGCTGAAGCGGGGACGAGCGAAGCAAATATGGTGGCAACATAGAGAGAAAGAACCAGGGACATCATCATGAGCGCGGCGCGAGACGGAGCGAAATAGTGCT
>NZ_JAKSYE010000133.1 GCF_022829685.1 Methylobacterium sp. E-045 | reverse complement strand
CCAGCCAGTCGATGCCGAGGCCGCGGCGCGCCTGATCAACGGCGCGGCTCTCAACGCCGCGCTCTGGGTCGCTGCGTCCGACGATCCGCCGGCCGTCCTCGCGAGGGCCAGCGAGGCCTTCCGGTGCTTGGCGAACGGCCTCCTGAAGTAGGCCGCCCCGCCGGCCAGGACGCGTCACCCGCAGGCGTGACGTTTTAGTCGAGGACACTCTGCAAAGGTTGCCGGCGCGCAAATAGCAAGAGAGGAGACGATCACGGCGTCTGCTTCGAACATATGGCGCTCGAAAGCGGACGGGCGGAAATCCACCCAACCCGGTCGTAGAGCGAACGGACGGCTCCCGACCCAACTACGCCATTTAGCCCTACTCTTTGTCTGCCCTTAAGCGGACATTGGCCCAGATTCTACTGTTGGCCTGCCCCCATTCGGTGGCCCAGGTTCGAAGTTAGTGCATCGTCGGTCTGGAGTTGACCCCGTTTGTGGTCCACGGCCTATGCAAGTTCTTGGGCAGTGACAGCTTGGTTGGCGAAGGCTCGGGGCGTCAAGCCGCCCAGAGCCATATGGGGTCGATCTTCGTTGTAGTGGCACCTCCAGTCCTCGATGCGCTCACGGGCATCGGCCAGCGACAGGAACCACGAGGCGTTCAGGCATTCCGCTCGTAGACGGCCGTTGAACGGCTCGATGTAAGCGTTGTCGGTCGGCTTGCCCGGTCGGGAGAGCCGGAGGCGGGCGCAGAGCGACCAAGTCGATCTCGACCCCGTTCAGGTAAGCCCACTGGTCGAGCATGCGGCCGGCGAACTCCGGCCCATTGTCGACCCGCAGGCTCTTGGGCCGCCCCCTCAGCCGGACCAAGGCATCGAGCGCCTTGGTCACCTGGAAGGCGCGGAAGTTGGCTCTCGGCGTGAGTGAGAGCGCCTCTCGCGTGTGGCAATCGACGACCGTCAGGATCCGGAACGGACGCCCGTCGAAGATGCGGTCGGATACGAAGTCCATCGCCCAGACCTCGTTGGGCCCACCGATCGCTGGTCGCCCTTGGCGATATCGCCAGGCCCGCTTGCGCTTGGGCAGCTTGGACCTGATCGACAGTCCCTCGTCGCGGTAGATCCGGTAGGTGCGCTTATGGTTCACCTTCCAGCCCTCCCGTCGCAACAGGATGTGCAGCCGCCGGTAGCCGTAGCGGACCCGTGCGGCAGCCAACTCCTTCAATCGCATCCGCAGCGCGACCTGCGGATCAGAGCGCTTGGTATAGCGCTGGGACGAACGGCCGAAGCCGGTGGCCAGACAGGCCCGACGCTCGCTGATCCCATAGGCCGCCCGCAGGTGACCGGCGACCTCACGGCGAACGGCGGGCCTCACCACTTTTGCTGACGCTGCCCTTCGGGTCGCTTGAGCACGTCCTGCAGCATCGAGCGGTCCAGCGTCAGGTCTGCGACCAACCGCTTGAGCTTGCCGTTCTCGTCCTCCAGCTGCTTCAACCGCCGGATCTCAGGCACGCCCATGCCGACGAACTGCTTCTTCCAACGGTAAAACGTCGGCTCGGATACACCCATCTTCCGGCAGACCTCGTCCACCGTCGCACCGTTCTCCGCCTGCCGCAGGGCAAAGGCGATCTGTTCGTTCGTGAAGCGTTTGCGAGGCATGGCATCCTCCCTCCTTCAGGGTTCAGGATGCCCGAAAAACTTGCACGCAGCGCGGACCAGTTTGCTGGGTCAGGGTCACGCCGACCTCGCACTCTCGGGACGCGATCGCCAGTCGTAGTAGCCGCTATGAGAGACTTCGAGCACGCGGCACATGAGACGCACCGGCCAAGTGCTCGCATGCTGCTCAATGAAGGCGAACGTCACTTGGGCATCTCCGCAAAGATGCCGATCGCTTATGGGATGGCCCGCCCCTTACCGAACCGTTGGTGGCATGCTGCTGCCGTGGAGGAATGGAGGGATCGGGAATGGCAAAGAGTTCGGTCGCCGTGCTGGGTATCGATCTCGGCAAAAACAGCTGTAGCCTGGTCGGCTTCGACACAGCCGGAGCGGTGGTGCTGCGCCGTCGGGCGCGGCGTGAGACGATCGTCGGCCTGACGGCCAAGCTTCCGGCTTGTGTCGTCGTGATGGAGGCCTGCTGCGGAGCCCATCACCTCGGGCGGCTGCTGGCCGCGCAGGGGCATAGCATCCGACTGATGTCGCCCGAGTATGTCCGCCCGTACGTCAAGGCGCAGAAGAACGACGACCGCGATGCCGGGGCGATCGCCGAGGCCGCCACGCGTCCGACGATGCGCTTCGTGCCCCTCAAGGCCCAGGAGCAACTCGACATGCAGAGCCTGCACCGGGTCCGGTCTCGGCTGGTCGGCATGCGGACCATGCTGATGAATCAGCTCCGCGCAATCCTGCTGGAGCGCGGTCTCGTCTTCCCGCAGGGCCGCCGCAAGTTCGAGACGGCTGCCGGCATTCTCGTGACGGATCCCGAGGCGCGGATCGGCGCGCACATCCAAGCCCTTGTCGTCGATATTCGCGAGGAATGGGCGAACCTCGACAGCCGTATCGAAGCTCTCGACCGGGAGTTTGTCGCGCATGCCCGCGCCGACGATGCAGCGCGTCGCCTGGTGTCGATCCCGGGCGTCGGGCCGATGACGGCCACGGCCTTGCGCGCAGCCGTCGACGATGGAAGCGCCTTCGCGTCCGCCCGCGACCTGCCGGCCTGGCTTGGCCTCGTGCCCCGACAGCATACGACCGGCGGCAAGCCGAAGCTGCTCGGCATCAGCAAGCGAGGCAACGCCTATCTGCGTGGGCTCTTCATCCATGGAGCGCGCGCAGCGCTGGCCTCGTTGTCCAAGGTCGAGGATGGGACCGGCCGATGGCTGCGCGGTCTGCTGGCGCGGGCGCACTACAACGTCGTGGTCGTCGCACTCGCCGCCAAGCTCGCGCGGATCGCCTGGGCGACGCTGCGCAAAGGAGTGAGCTTCGAGCGGTGGCCGGAGTCGGCCCTCGCATAGGGCATCAAAGGAGGTTGACCTGAGGCGGAACAGGATCGCTCGGCGCGGGTCCACGAAGTCTGCGGGAGGACAGTGAAGATGGCCTGACGGTCGAGCGGCGTTCCGGAAGCCTGGCAAAAAAAGCGGCCCCCGAGGCCGATTCGCTTATGAGGCCCGGGACGTGCGGCTCTCCATCTTGGCGGCGGCCCCGTGCCGACATGCCGGATACGTTTGTGCAGACCAGTCACAGGCATCTTCATTGGCGACCTTGCGGACGGGGCGGGCCATACGTTTTTTTAGGACGTCGCGCTCCATGCGCGTCCGGTCGAGTTCACGCCGCAGACGGGCGATCTCGGCCGCCTGGTCGGAGGGGGAAGCCACCGAACTTGCGGATGCGGCTCCCGGTGAACCTGCTACCCGCGGCGGTGGGGAGCCACCCATCAGCCCCGTGCGCCACTGCCTCAGCATCGAGGGTTGGATCCCGAGTTCGGCCGCGATCTGCATCTGCGGGCGGCCGCTGCTCTCCAGCAGCGCCACCGCCTCGCGTTTGAACTCCGGGGTGAACTCGCGTCTCGTCTTGGCCATCAAACACCTTCCCCGCCCGCAAGGAGCGTATCAGAGGTGTCCGTGGAACCGAGGGAAGATCACCAGATGGGCTTCGAGAAACCAGGCGCGGTTCAACCCGTTCTGTCATCCTTTATGTTCAAAGCGGTACATGGTCCCGCTGACGCAGTTCTACGAGTTGTTAGGATGTGTCACTTAACCTTCTCGAGAATAGAGCCAACGACGAGGACCCATGCATTGTGCAGGTTGCGGGAGGGCCTGACGCATGCCCGACGGAGCCTACGATCCCACTGACCCGCATCTCACCGCACCCGACGGTCCGCGCATAGGATATGCCGACGTACTGTCATGGCTTCTGCAGCGCTGGATCTTCATCGCTGGGGTGAGTTCCGTGTGCGCAGCGCTGGCTTATGCAGCAAGCTTCCTCATTCCACCGAGCTACGTCGCCACCGCGTCGCTCTTCGTCGACAGTCGCGGCATCCAGCCCCTGGCAGCTCCCGCGGGACAGCAGCAAAGTGGCGACAACAATTTCGAAGTGAGCTCCGTCGAGAGCCAGGCCAAGATCATCACCTCGCGAAGCGTGCTGTCTCGGGTTGTCGCTAACCAGCGACTCGTCGACGACCCTGCGTTCATCGGCAACGGCGAGCCGACACTGATCGATCGGATCAGGGAGCTTATCGGCGCAGCGCCGGCACCTCCTCTCTTGGCAGCAGGCCGACGCCTCAAGGCACTCCAGTCGCTCGCCGAGCGTATTACAGTCCGTCGACCAGAACGAACCTTCATCATCGACGTGTCGGCCCGCGCGCAAACCCCCGACCTAGCGGCGCGCCTAGCAAATGCGGTCGCCCAAGCCTATTTCGATGAGCAATCCGCCGCCCGGGCCGACAAAGCTCGTCGTGCGAACGAAGCGCTCACGAGCCGCCTAGATGAGCTTCGCGACCGCCTGAGAAAGTCGGAAGCACGGGCGCAAGCTTTCAAGGACAAGCACGGGCTCGTGGGTACACGCCTGCAATTGAGCAGCGAGCAGCAACTGACCGAAGCCAATGCCCAGCTCGCCCAGGCACGGACTCAGCGGGTCCAGAGCCTCGTCCATCTCGACGACATGTCCCGGCCGGCAAGCGGCCGGGAGTCGGAAGGCGATACGCCCGAGGCCCTGGCATCGCCGACGATCTCAGAGCTCCGCAGCAAGCAGGCGGATGCGAAACGCCAACTGAGGTCGGCCCTGGCCCAATTGGGACCGCGCCATCCGACCGTCCGCGACGCGAAGGAGCAGATCGCCGGACTGGACCAGTCGATCCAGTTCGAGCTCGGGCGGATCAGGAGGGCGGGGCAGCTCCAGTATCAGCGCGCCGCCGCAGCGGAGAAGGCATCGAAGGCGATCGTCGACGTGCTCTCCGTCGGAGCAGCGGATACGAGCAGTGCCCTGGCCCAATCGACGCAGTTGCAGGAAGAGGTCGATATCAACCGGAACCTGCTCAACACCTTCCTCAGCCGGTCCCGCGAAATGGGCGAGATCGAACAGCTCGACAGCAGCACCGCACGGATGATTTCCCAAGCGGAACCGCCGTTCAACCGCGCATTTCCGCCCCGCGGCATCGTCTTCGTCGTCGTGGGCGCAGCCCTTGGCTTCTTGATCGCGGCTGGCCGCATCGTCCTGCAACGGGCAGGATTCCCTTCGGCCCGGATCGGAAGGCTCTCCCGCGACCGGGACGGCCGGTCGCGGGAGGCGGGCACGTATTACGCTCAGTCCTGACGATGGGCGGCATCCAGTCCGCCCAAAATCGAACGGCGTCCCCCACCCGCGCCGTCACCTCGGCGGCAAAGCCCGGCGAAAGGGCCAACGCCGCCGCCTCCTCGCTTCAGTCTACGAGGTCGCTTGCCCCGTAGATCCGGCATATCTGCTTAAGCCGCGCGGAGGCCCCGGTCACATGCCATCCCTGTCCGATATCGAGGCGGTGCCGCCGCAACATCATCAGCAAGGCGATGGCGGCGCTGTCCAGGTTGGTGATCGCGCCGACATCGAGGGATAGGCGCTTGTCGCTGCCCGAATGGGCCTGGAAGGCGACGCGGAGTGGGGCGAGCCCGCTTGCGTTCCACGCTCCCCTGATCTCGATCGCCAAGTCGGATTCTGTCTCGGCCACCGCGATTTTGGAAACGGCACTCGTTCCCTGTCCCCGGGCGCGCAAGACGGACAGCCCAGCATTCAAGGAGGTCCGCGTCGCCATCCCCAGTGCCGTCCAGCCATCTGACAGGTATCGACGCCAGAGGGCGGGATCCCGAGAGATCCGCCAGGCCCATTCGAGCCCTACATTCTGAAGCGGGACCGGAGCGCGGCGTATTGTTCCTGCTGTGAAATTGATCACCGCGCCGAGGTGACTGATGACTGGAACGTCTAGTGCCAGCCCGTTCTGCTGGATCCAACTCTGGCCCTTCTTGGCACCGAGCGCCACCAGCAGGAAATCCGCACCGCTCGCGTTGATCTCCCGAATGATCTCTGAACTGCTGAGCTCCTCGACGCTGCCATAGCCCGGTGAGCGATACCCAACGCAACAAAGGCCGCCATCCTCCTCATTGAGCCGATCCGATGCGAGCTTAGCGACACCGGGGGGACCTCCGAAAACATAGACCTTGAGGCGTACGCCGGACTCGCGGCGCTGTCGCATGCGTTCGAAGAGATCGGCGCCTGCGACGCGTCCCTTAACATCTACCTGGAACAATCTGCTGGCCCAAACGAGCGGCATCCCGTCGACCAAGCTGAGGTCGCTGCGGACGATCGAATCGCGGAACTCGACATCGGAAGCGGAGCGAGTCACGAAATGGAGATTGGGCGTCGTGATGATGCACTGGCGGCGCGTCCTGACCGCCTCGTCGATAGTCGTCAGGACATCGTCGATCGTCACGTTGTCGAAGGTCACACCGAAGATGCAGAATACCTTGCGCGAGAAGTCGGGGATGAACGACGATCGCGCCCGCGAAACCCAGTGAAGGGGCTGGTCAAGCATGCCATCGGCTGGTCCCACGAAACGGTCCTCTGATTCCGGGCCTGATGCAATTACCGTAGCGTGCCTCCGCCCTGCAATATTATTGACGGCGCCGTCACCGAGATAGAATCGATGGGAGTTCGGCCGCAACCGCGGATGCGCTACGAGCCGTGCGGAAACGCCGCTTCAACCTCAGCCCTCGATGTCGGGTGACCTCCATGATCCTTTCGGCCGATACAATCGACGACGGCAGCGAACTTCCGTGCGATCTCTGCATTGTGGGGGCAGGCGCGGCAGGAATCACTCTCGCCCTCCAGTTCCTCCGCAGCGGCCTGCGCGTCATCCTTCTCGAAGGCGGCGGATGGAAGCCCGACGCGACCACCCAGTCTCTGTACGAGGGCGTAGTCGCTGAGCCCGACCTTCACCCCCCGACCGACCGATACCGCCAACGGCGAATGGGCGGCACCACCACCGTCTGGAGCGGGCGCTGCATTCCGTTTGACTCGATCGACTTTTCCCCAAGGCCCTGGCTCGCCCATAGCGGCTGGCCAATTTCCTACGACGACGTCGCCTGCTGGTATCCGGCCGCCAATGCCCTATGCGAGGCCGGTGCGTGCGAGTTCTCGGCCACGGCAGCTTTGCCGGGTGGAATGCGGCCAACGATCCGATCCTTCGACCCGGAAGGGTTCGCCCTCGACGGGATCGAGCGGTTCTCGCCACCAACCGATTTCGGCGCCCGCTATCGCGCCAAGCTGGCGGCGAGCGGCGATGTCCGCGTACTTCTCGGCGCCAACGCCATCGAGCTCGTCACCGGCCCGGAGGGGGCGACGGTCCGGCGGATCGAGGTCGCCACGATCGCCGGGCGGCGCTTCGCCGTCGCGGCAGGCCGCGTGGTGGTCGCCACAGGCGGGATCGAGACGCCGCGGCTACTCTTGGCGTCCCGTCGCCACGCCGAGGCCGGGATCGGCAACCATCATAGGCTCGTCGGCCGCTACTACATGTGCCACATCGCCGGCACCATCGGAGCGGTGACGCTGAACGTGCCGCGGGACTATGTCTGGAACGGCTACGAGAAAGCGGAAGACGGCGCGTATTGCCGGCGCCGCTGGACGCTCGACGCCGCGACCCAGCGCGAGCACGGCCTCGCGAACGGCCTGCTCCGCCTGCATTTTCCGGCGATCCCCGATCCGCGCCACGGCAGCGGCCCCCTGTCGGCGCTCTACCTCGCCAAGCCGCTCTTCAGCTACGAACGCGCCAAGCGCTTGCAGAACCGCGGCGGAGGGGCCGGAGCGCTGCTGCACCACCTCCGCAACGTCGTCACCGAGCCCGTCGCGACCGCGGGCTTTTTCATGCACGGCGTGAGGCACCGGGTCTTCTCGGCACGCAAATATCCGTCCGTCATCGTGCGTTCACCCGGAAACCTGTTCAGCCTGGATTATCACGGCGAGCAGGTGCCGAATCCCGACAGCAGGGTAAGCCTCGGCCGGGAGACCGACGCCCTCGGCCTTCCCCGCGTCACGGTCGACTGGCGCCATTCGCCCGTCGACATCCGCACGGCGGAAACGGCCCTGTCGCTGTTCGACGCGGCGCTGCGCCGCTGGGGCCGCGGACGGTTGGACTACGATCCGGCCTTGGTGGCCCATCACATGCTGCGCGACGGAGCCTATGGCGGCCACCATATCGGCACGGCCCGCATGAGTGCGACGCCGACATCCGGCGTCGTCGATACGGAATGCCGCGTGCACGGAATGCACAACCTCTACCTCGCGGGGGCCGCAGTGTTCCCGACTTCGAGTCAGGCCAATCCGACCCTCACGGTCGTCGCCCTGACGCTCCGGCTCGCCGACAGGTTGAAACGCGACTTCGCCACAGCCCGAGCGGCGTGAGACCGGATCAGTCGAGCGTGCGGAGCCAGTCCGCTGCCGCGGCGATGGCCCGGTCCGGCGGTGTCCGAGAGAACGCCAGGACGGCGTCGGCTCTGCGGTGGTCGAGGGTGATCTCCTGCCGCCACAGGCGCGCCATGGACGGCGTCACTGCCGGCGGGAGTGCAAGGCGCAGGGGTGTCTTCGCGAGGATGCGCTCGGCGACGACGAGGGCGGGTGCCAGGAGCTTGACTTCGGCAGAGAGCCAGCGGCTCGACACGTACGTCACCGGTACGGCACCGATGGCGAGGCCCAGACCCGTCAGATAGGAGTTCCAGCTTCCGGGATTTGGGTCCGAGACGTTGAAGGTCCCGTTCGCTCGCGGTTGGCGCAGGGCCGCCACGATGGCCCGCACCATGTCGTCGATGAAGGTCAGGTTGCAGATCCCGTCGCCGCTCGCGCCGAGATCGCCGATCCGGTGCCGGCGCAGGAGTCGGCCGATCCGCTCTGTCCATTGCGGGCTTCCGGGACCGTGGATGCAGCCCGGTCGCAGGACGACCCATCGTGTGGGAGTCGCCGAGGCGGCGATGATGGCCTCGCACGCGATTTTGGCGCGCGCGTAGGCATTGTCCGACCCGTCGAGCGGCCCATCCTCGTCAATGAGGCCGGAAGCCCCTCCGTAGACAGCCATGCTGCTGAGATGGACGACGCAACCGATGTCGGCTGAAGCGACCGCAGTGACGAGGTTGCGGGTCGCCGTCACCATCGCGGCCTCGCTTCCCGAAATGCAGTTGACGACGGCGTCGATACCAATGAGCGCCCGGCCCAGAGCCGCTGCATCGGTCGCGTCGGCCCGGCGGATCTCGATTCCGGGCGGAAGCGTGTAGGCTGTGCCGCGCATCAGGGCCACGGACTCGAAATCCGGTTCGCTGACGAGCGCCGTAACGAGATGCCGGCCGACGAAGCCGCCGGCGCCGAGGACGAGGACACGGGTCATGCGAGGCGAGGCCCTTCGGTCGCATCGCGTGCGCGACGCATGAGACAGTTCATCTCCTGGATGGCGTCGGCGCGCCGCGAGACGACCGACAGGTCGATCAGGTCGAAGCCCGCTTCCTCATAACGGGCCAACGATTCGAGGTAGTGCGGCGAGCCGGCATAGAGCGGGAGCACCGACAGCTCCGAGTACAGGCCTCGGACGGAACCGAGGCATCCCGCGGCACCGGCAAAGCACCGGAGATCGTAGCCCTGCGTGTCCATCTTCAGGAGGATGCGGCACGCTTTGAAATCCGGAAGGATGTCCGGCAGCACGGCGTCGAGGCGGCGGACCCGGACCTGCTCGATCTCGATCGGGCGCGACGCCGTGATCGGGGCGAGGAGGGAGTTCATCACCGTCAGGCTCGGGACGACGTTGATGGCGGCCTCGCCTTCGGAATCGCCAAGCGCCAGGCATAGCCCGGTCCAGAGCCGGTCTCCCTTCATCCGCCGCGACGCGGCCTCGAAATCCCTGCGCACCGGCTCGAACGACAGGATCCGGCCGGCATATCCGGCCTGCCGCAGCCCTTCGGCGAACTGACCCGAATTGGCGCCGACATCGAGCACGACGTCGATCCGCTCCCGCCTGATCAGGTCGCGCAAGCCGACATGTTCGGCGAGCGCCTGGAACGGCCGGCCGGGCAGCGGCAATCCCATGCGGACGGCCCGGAGGGCGAGCCGCCTGCTCCCATCCTTCAAGGCGTGCCGGATCGCGTCCATGACATCCTCATTGTGATTGATCGATTCGCAGGCGGGCGGGCATCATCGGATGGGAGGCCGTGGCGCGCGGCCGGCCAATTTTCGGATCAGGCCCCGGAGCCACGTCACCCGCTTGGCGCGCGCGCGAAGCCGGTCGCGCAGGTCCGCCACGATCGAGGCGAGGCGGCCGCGCGCGGTGACGGCGCTGTCGAAGCGGAACAGGGGCAATTGGGTATCGACCCATTCGTCCTTGTAGGCCTCGTCGCCGACGGTGAAGTCGAAGACTCGAAGGCTCTCCTCGATGGCGTTCTTGAGCAAGGCGTCGACCACGAGGCGTCCCGTGCTGAAGCGCTGCCATTCGTCGGATTCCCATCCCAGCAGGAGCAGGTAAAAGCGACCGCGATAGACGAGCCCGAGATGAGACGCCACGGGGATGCCGGAAACCGTGAGGCTGCTGCCATGAATCCGGCCTTCGGGCAGCCTCATCCGGGCCATCGTATCGTAGAAGCCGGCGAAGGCCGAGGTCGCGAACCAGTCCCTGGCCTTCGTCTCCCGCCAGCGACGCGATTTCATCGGCTTGAGGCCCGAGAGAACGTCCTGCATGGCCGCTTCGCCCTCGGCCACGACGAGCGCCACGGGTCCGACCTCGTTGAGACGACGATAGCGGCGCTGCGTATCAGCGACGAATCGGGGCCTCATGGCCCCGGTCAGCTTCGCGTAGCTGTCTGGAAGCGTCACGCTCCGCGCGTGTCCGGCGGCGCGCACACCCGGCAGGGACACCAGCGGATTCGGCACCCGTTCCGCACCATCCTCCTCCGGCGGGTCGAGGGTCGCCGGCATCCGCAGCAGGTGAACGGCATCGTGCGGCGGCAGGGCCGCGCGGATCAGCTGCCAGAGGGCCTGGACGGAAGCCGCGTCCAGGCCACGGGCGAAGGCGGGCTCGACGTTGGGAGCGTTGTAGTCGGTGACGTTCCCGCCGAGGAACTCAAGCACGCGCAGGCCGTTCCGCCGTGCGATGCCGAGGGGCAGCACCATCCGAACGCGGGCATCCGCCACCACGACGATGGCGGGTTCGGTTCCGGTGCTCGCCCCGAGCGTGTCCTGCCAGGCCTCGATCCAGGCGAAACGCCCGAAGGCATAGCCTGCGAGACCGGGGGCCTCCAGATCCGCCTCGGCGTCCCGCACCGAACGGTGGACGCGGATGGTCACGCCCCGCATCAGCGGTGCCCCTTCGGCATTGTCCACCACAGCAGCTTGCCCGCGACCTGCGCGAGCTTGAGCCAGCGCGACCCGGCATCGGGAGCGTCGCGGAGGCGCGACGTTGCCCAGGCGGCGCCGACGATCACGAGTTGCACCAGCGTCCGAATCGCGATGCGCCCGGCCGCGAGGGCCGGTCGCCGCGCCCGCCGCACGGCGATGGTGGCCCATTGCTGGCCGCCTCGCCAGTTCCGCAGGACCATGTAGTCCCAGCGGGTCCGGTCGGCGGGGACGACCTCGTAGACGACGGCCTCTCCGCACCAGACCATGCGGCGGCCGGCCCGGTCGAGCCGGACGAACAGGTCGTAATCCTCGCCGCCCGAGCGTCCGAGCAGCGGGTCGAACGGCTCGGCCCCGGCGAGGCAGGTGTCGCGCCGCAGGAGCGCGTTGCCGGTGCCGATCCAGCGGCCGCTCGCCTGCGCATCGTGGCGGATGCCCATGGGTGTGCCGGTGGGCTGATCGAGCCTGCGTTCGTAGGGGCGACCGGTCGGGTCCCAATCCGGTGGCCCGTCTGGAAAATCGGGCAGGACGGCGCCGAACACGACGTCGGCTCCCGTCTCCAAAGCCGTCCCCACCAGGGCGGCGAGCCAGCCCGGGCGGCACCACTCGTCGTCGTCGAGGAAGACCACCAGCGCCCCTGCCGTCCCCGCGACGCCGCGGTTGCGGGCATGGGAAATGTTTGGCACCGGGTGGGCGAGGTAGCGCAGCGGAAGCCCGGCCCCGCCCGCAAGCGACGCGACGACGGGCGCGGCATTGCCGTCCGGCGCGTTGTCGACCACCACGATCTCAGCGGAGATGCCCGGTGGCAGATGCTGCGCCCGCGCGGTCCTGACCGCCTCCGCCAGCAGGGCGGGACGGTTGAACGTACAGATGACGACGCTTACGGTGGTGAGGATGCCCGTCTCCGGATCATCCGCCGCAACGGACACGGCCGACATCAGCGTCTACTCGGACCGGCGGCGGGAAGTCCGCCCGCCCGGACGAGATCGTCGCGGGATTGCCCTGCGGCGGAAGCGTTTTTCTCCAGGTCGGCTACCGCCCGTCGCGCCGCGCGCCACAGCAGCAGCGTGATCCCCGCATAGCCGGCCGCCAGCGCCACGAGGTTGCCCTCGGCGCCATAGAGCAGGATCATCGGAACCACGCCGAGCAGCACCGGAACCACCGTCCAGACGTTGATCAGCATGAGTTCGCGGAAGCGCTTGGCGACCTGCATCACGGCCGACAGGTTGGCATCGATGGCTTGCAACAGGAGGATCACCATCCACAAGGCCACGAGGGGTGCGATCCCTTCATAGCTTTTGCCCAGCACCCGGGCGATGAACACATCTTCGCCGATGAGCATCACCATCGAGTAAAGGCCGATGACCAAGAGGACGCCGACGAGGGTGAGCCTCGCGTCCCGACGCATCTCGGCAAAGCGCCCCTCCGCCGCCTGCCGCGCCATGGCGGGCACCAGCGTCCGTCCCACGCCGATGATGACCAGGCCCATCGGCATCATCAGCATGCGGGCCGCGTTCAGCTCGGCGATCTCCTTGGCGCTACCGAGCCAGCCGAGCAGATAGACGTGACCCTGGTTCTGCAGCGCGGTGATGGCGGTGCCTCCCAAGGCCCATCGCCCCTGGTCCCAGACGGTCGCCACCACCCCGATGGCCGAGTGCCATCCCGCCCGCAGCGGCAGGCGCGACAAGGCGAGGCCGAGACCGACGGAGGTCAACGCCGCCAGCCCGAAGGCCGCGAGCGCGGCGAGGGATTGGGAGGGCATCGGGCCCGAACCGAGGCCGACCGTGCCGGTGAACCAGCCGACGATCAGGATCAGGTCTAGGGCGATGGCGCTCGTCGTCCGCTCGACAAGGAAGAAATAGCCCCTCACGAAATCGTGCGCCATGACCACCGGACAGGCGAGCACCGCCACGATGAGGAGCGGGCGCATGTCGGGCGACAGGATGGAGTCGGGCAGCAGAACGGCCAGGGCCAGGCCGGCGAGGGCCAGGGACACGCTAAAGAGCAATTGCCCGCACAGCAGCGAGGCTGCGAAGGCATTCCGCAGGTCCGCCGGGCGGTCATGGTACGATACGGTCAGCTGAGCGACGAACAGGGCGTTGGAAAAGCCGTTCAGCACGATCAGCGTCATGTAGCAGAGGCTATAGAGCCCGTACTCTTCCTTGGTCGATGCCCTTAGCACCATCAACCCGACCGCGAGGTTGCCGATCCCGACAACGGCCTGGTCGAAGATCCCCGCCAGGGTCCGGTGGTGGCGCCGCAGGGCGGTGAACGCGAGACCTGGGTTGAGATTCATGCGAGCCGTCGCAGAATCTGATCGGCGACAGCGCCGACGGTGCCCACACGGAGGCCGGCACGTGCGACGGCGGCGGTAATGGCGGCGAAGGTGGCGGGAGTGCATCCCCAAGGGGAGGGTGCTTCCGCGACGTCATGGGTGTAGAAGATCGCCCAGCCGCCCGCCTGACTCAGCCGACCGATCACGTCCTGCGCCGCGTCCAGCGTCTCCTCGTAGAGGGGGTTGGCCGGCAGCAGCGCGAGATCGACATGGCCCCGCGCGATACCCGCCATCGTGCTCCGGCAGGTGACGGCTCGCGTCATGGCGGCACGCTTTGCCCCCACCGTCACGCCGCCGAACGGATAGGCGAAGGAGCGGATGGCGAGCCCCGGCACCAGCTCCATGAGGACGCGGTGATTCTCGTCGATGTCGCGGCCGTATGCCTCTGCAGGCACTTTGCGGCCGTCGAGATGCCCGTGAGTATGGCAGCCGATCTCGTGGCCGGCTTCTTGTAGTCCGCGGAGCTGACCGGCGGTGGCGACGGTCCCCACCGCGCTCGACTTTCCGAGGAGACCGCTGGTCGCATACCAGGTCGCCGTCATGCCGGTGGCCTGCAGGATTGGCAGCGCCGCGGACAAAGCGGAGGCCGGAAAATCGTCGAAGGTGAACGACACCGTGGGCTTGAAATCCTCCGGCAGGATCGCGAGCCGCCGCGCGCAGTGCCGCGCCAGCGCGCGCCCGATCACCCGGTGCAGGCGAGGCAGCGGAGGGTTGGCCTGCCCCCTCACCAATAGCATCCCTGCTCGACCTTGCGGGTCGTGGCCGGCGCCTCCTCGCCGCTGGGCCTGACCCAGGCGGCATTCCGCTGCGCCATGATGAAGGCCGACTTGTCCCAGCGCCGCCCGAGGATGCCGAACAGGATCTGGGTGAGACCGCCCATGTGGAAACCGACCTTGCCCTGGGCGCAGGCCCGCGCCGCCACCAGAAGCGAGATGCCGCCGGCCCCGGCGATGACGACGTCGTAGGGGCGGGATTCGATCTCGCCGACGAGATGGTCGAACTGGTCCTGCCAATGGCCGAACATCGACGGCACCAGGGCCGGGCTCAGCGGCATCCGGACCGTCCGCAACTCGCAATCGGGGAGGATGCCGCGGTCGCCCCAGATCTCCCGCCGCCGCGCATATTGGCGTTCCATCGTCGCCGCGAACGGGTGCAGCACGACCACCCGCTTGCCCGCGAGCGCGCCCGACCACGGCGCGTCGTGATACCAGGGCTCGAAGCTGTCGATGTGGAGAAGCTCCCTCGGCGAGGCGGTGAAGGCCGCCGGCGCGCGACTCAGGATCTCGGCTTCGCCCGGCTGGCCCCAGACCGCGAGCAGGTCGATATGCTCCAGGGCCGCGAGATAGGAAGCGCAGAACCGGTCGATGCTGTCGGATGTGCCGGGAAACAGCCCGACATTGGTGACGAGCTGCTCCATCAGCAGGGGGGAATACCCTGACTGCCCGAGGAAGCAGGTCAGGGCCTCGGCTTCGAGGGAACCGATCTTGGCGATGCCATGCGGCGCGCCAGAGAGGATGGCGGCACGGAGGATCGCATTTCCGCCCCGGGCGTCGCGCACGGTGCCGTGCCGGCCGAGCTCCCGCCTGCGGAGCAACCGGCGCAGGTAGAGATACGGCGGATGCGCCGCCGCATGGAGGCGGGGCCGCTCCCGGAAGAAACGCGCGACGCGCCGGCGCAGGTCTGGGGGCGGAACGTTCATCGGGCGATCGGCCGGGCGGGAGCGGAACGGAACGCATCGGCCACGGCGGCGCGCAGCGGCTTGGGCCGGAATGCGCCGTCGTAGAGGTGGGGCCGCGAGGCGAGCCCATCCGTGCGGCGTGTCCGGCGGTTGCCGTCCACCCACGAATAGGCGTCGCTCACGCCCCATGTCACCACCATGCGGACGGACGGCTCGGCCAGAACGGCCGTGAGATAGTCGCGGGTCGTCTCCGCGGCTGCTTGGTCACGGGCGGCGATATCGCCTGGGAGGAGACGATCGGTAATGTCGAGTTCGGTGATGAAGACCGAGAGGCCGAGGCTCGCCACCGCACGGATGAAGCTGCGGAATATCTCGGGATCGAGCGGCCCCTTGGCGGGGTCGAGGTGCCCCTGGATGCCGAGCGCCCGGACCGGGACGCCGCGCCGGATCAGGCGATTCAGCAGGTCCAGCATGGCGGCCCGCCGTCTCGCCTGCCACTCGGTGTCGCGTTCGAGGTCGTAATCGTTAAGGGTGAGGATCGCGTCGGGATCGGCCTCGGCGGCGAGGGAGAAGGCGCGCGCGATGTAGTCTTCGCCGAGGGCGCCGAGGAAGGGCGTGCGGCGCAGGCCGTCGGACCGTTCGCCGGAAGGCTCGATGACCTCGTTGACCACATCCCAGGAGTGCATGCGCCCGGCATAGCGGCCGCACAACGCGCCGATATGGCGAGACAGGGCGCCGCTCATCTCGGCTCGCGTCGGGCTCGTGCCGATCCAGGCGGGCAGCGCTTCGTGCCAGACCAGGGCGTGGCCGCGCGACTGCATGCGGTGCGAGCGCGCGAGATCGACGAGGGCATCGGCGTCGACGAAGTCGAACCGTCCGGGCGCGGGCTCCACCGCCCCCCATTTCAGTTCGTTGCCCGGTACCAGCATTGCCGCCTCGGCTAGGGCCACCCTGGCGAGGGCCGGCGCCTCTTGCACCTGTTCGCGGGTCAACGCCATGCCGAACACGACGCCCTTGGCCGCCGCGAGCGCAGCGAGGCTCGGCTCACGCGAAGCTGCCTTCGATACGCGCGGCAGTGCCTCCGCGCCCAACCCCGCCAGTGCGCGGCAGAGCAGGCGCCGGTCCAGCACCGGGCCGCGGGGCCCCGGACCCTCAGCCTCCCGCATGTTCGCCCGTGTCATCGACCGGCCTCCGAAGGAGTGCCCGGAGAGACAGCGGTTGGCGCAGGCGCATTTGCTCGGCGGCCCGCCCGCGTCCGATCACAAGCGCCCGCAACTGGTAGCTGCGCACGAAGGCGAGATAGCCCGGCGCATCGAACCGCTTCACGCCGCCGGCCCAGGCCTTCAGGTAGCCCCACAGCATCGCCACCGCGCCGACCACGCGCGGACGCTTGTTCATCCGATACAGCGTGGCGGCCAGCATGAAGACCGGTGGGGTGCCCATCACCCAGGCGCCGAGGCCATGGCGCGTGCGCCCGTGCCAGAGGCTGATGTGGCTCGACCCCATAGGGCGCAGATGGACGAAGTCGAGTTCCGGATCGGGGAAGCTGATGGCCTTCATGCCCTGCATGCGGCACAGGTGGCAGTCGATCCCGTCCCAGCCGATCGAGATCGGAAATCCGCCGATCGCCAGCCATGCGGAGACGCGGTAGAATTTGGTCATGCCGACCGAGAATTCGTCGGCGATGTGTTCACTGATGAGTACGCCCGTTGAAGGGTCGGGGAAGAAGGGCTTGCCGCTGCAGGTCGCGATCATGGGATCGGCGTCCATCCTGTCCATCAGCGTTTCGAAGTACCGCGCCGGCAGGTCGAGATCCATGTCGAGCTTGCACAGGAACTCGACCTGCGACAGGTCGAGTTCTGCAAGCCCGGCATTGAACGCCTCGATGACGCCGGGACCGACCTTGCGCACGCCCCTGTCCGGCCGGGACACGACGTGCAGGTAGGGCATCCTTGGGGCGTACTCGGCCAGGATCGCCTGCGTGTCGTCGGTGGACCCGTCATCGACAAAGACGAGGTGAGCAGGCGGCACCGTCTGGATGAGGAGGCTGTCGAGGGTCCGGCGCATCGTCCCGGCCTCGTCCCGGCTCGGGGAGATCAGGGCGTAGCGACGGCGCGCGGAAGAAGCCGGGCGCTCAATCATGGTGGCGCGGATCCACGTTCCGGCACGGGTCGGAAACGCCGGCCCGTGCGAGCAGCGCGAGGCCCACGGTAAGGCCCGCAGCCATGCGGCGAGACGGGTTCACGATCGCAAGCTCCACGAAAGACGTCGGCGTCGAGAAGCAATAGCCGGTGGCGGTTACTTTTTCACCTCATGTCCGGGGATGGCGCGGCCCTGCGGAGTCAATTCACCCGGCCGCAAGGCTCGTTCGATGAGGGAGCCTCCGGTCCACAGGCGGTCTCCGTCGGATCCTTGTTGCGGAGGAGCGGGTTGCCATCGGCCCGCCAAGCCCGGAGCCGCCCCTCATGAAACCGTTTCTTCAGGCGGCATGGTCATGCTGGAGGAAGACGGGGCGGCGATCGGACCGATCATGAAGGACAGGTTTTCCGATCTTGCCACGAACGATCCTTCCACCATGGATCATTCGGGTGCCAGCGGCCGAGCCGCGATATTAGAGCCCGGCTCGCGCCGCCTGGAAATGGCCTACGCGATCTTCGCGATCTTGGTCTATCTCGGCGTCCAATTCGGATTGAACGACGGGGACGGCAGCGGCGAACTGGCTGTTGATGCCATGGCGACCATCAACCAAGCGATCGTGCTTCTCGTCGGCGGGTGCTTCGTCCTCCGCCATCATCGGGCCTGCCTCGCAGCCCTACCCGTCATTTGGCCCTTCCTGCTGTTCTTGGCGCTCGCCGCCATGTCCAGCCTGTGGTCGCAGGCCCCGCTGGCCTCCCTGCGCCGCTCGCTTACTCTGGCGACGCTGATGATGTTCGCCGTCTACGCCCATGCTGTCCTGGGGACGCTGCTGCTCTGCCGGCTCCAAGTGGCGGCCATGTGGATCGTAGCCTTCGCGAGCTTCGCCGTGGCGGCTATCGTGCCGGCCTCGGGTTTCGATATCGGCGGCTATGCCGGCGCGGTGCGCGGTGTTTTCACGCAGAAGAACAGCCTCGGCGACTCCATGGTGGTTGGAACGGTGGCACTGAGCGGGATCGTGCTGTGCCGTCACCGCGTCACCCTCGCCGATCTCGTGTCCCTCGCGCTCGCGCTCGCTACCATCATCCTGGCGCAGGCGACCACCTCGCTCCTGCTCTGCATGGCCATCGTCGTCGTGACGACCGGGATCCTGCTCGTCCTGGACGGGCGCGCCCTCGCGGTGTTCGGCCTCCTCACCGGCCTGATCGCGGCGTCCCTCGCCGTATGGATCGTCTACGTCGTACCCGTCGACCTGTTCGACCTGCTGGGCAAGGATTCCTCACTGACCGGCCGTGCCGAGGTCTGGACTGCTGTCCGTCGCGCCATCGAGGACGGGTCGGTGCTCGGCTACGGCTATTCCGCATTCTGGCTTCCCGAAACCCCGGCCGCGCAGAACGTCTGGGCCGCCCTCGGTTGGACGACGCCGAGCGCCCATAGCGGGTATCTGGAGGTCCGGCTCGAACTCGGCCTGCCGGGCCTCCTCCTGGTGGCCATCCTTGGCATTGCATCGCTCGCCGTCGCGGTGCGAGCCTGGTGGGCTGGCGATGGGGCCACCGCCGCCTGGGCGCTAATCGTTTTGATGATTATCGCCGTCGTCAATTACGATGAATCTTCCATGCCCCGGCCGGACATCCACCTTCTGCAATGGATTCTGGCCTTTGCCGCTTGCACGACCGGCGATAAGCCTCAGTCCTCGGAGGGGCAGCGGCCGAACATAACCTTGGCCACATCGGAGTATTGAATTGCTTTCGCGAGCTTATTTCGTGAAAAAGATCGGAAATTACACTCAATGAGGATTGGCACTGATCTAATAAAAACTATCATTACTGCAATAATTTACAATATTTTTACATGTCTGCAAGCCGTGCCCAAGTAAGGGCTATGCTAAAGGGCGCAGGCCATAATGACCCTAACCCAGCAAACTGGTCCGCGCTGAGCGCAAGTTTTTCGGGCATCCTGGGCGCTGAAGGAGGGTAGGTGCCATGCCTGCAAACGCTTCACGAACGAACAGATCGCCTTCGCCCTGCGGCAGGCGGCGAAGTCCGCAAAGGTCGTCGGCGAAGTCAGCTTTGTCAGCTCCGGCAGGACGGCCGAGGCTCGGGAAGGCGAGACGTTGCTCGACGTGGCCGCTGGGGCGAACGTCGTGATCGAGAGTGCCTGACGCTCCGAATCGTGCGGCACCTGCATGGTGAAGCTGAAGAGCGGCCAGGTTCGGATGTCGGTGGAGGACGCCCACCGTGAGGACGACAAGACCGATGGCTACATCTTGGCTTGCCAGGCCGAGCCGGAGAGCGACGTCGAGGTGGAAGCATGACGTCGGATCTTTATCGCTCGAGCCCATGTCCGCTAAGATCTCATCGTAAGCGGAAAGCGGTCAGGCTGCATACCACCCAACTTGGTCGTACGGTTGTGCTGTAGAGCTCGCATGGAAGCAGACCCTTCGGCCTTCTTTCACAGGTCATGAGCGTGGGAGCCTGCTCGGGACTTACCTCGGGCCGAATGAACCGATGCGAGGGACTCGTAGAGGGGCCCCTGACGTCGGTGGCCGCGCCTGAGCCGGTGTCCGCTAATGCCTACCTGTCGCTGACACGTAGCTCCGGCTCCTCCGCGCAAACCGCAGCAAGGAAGTCGATGAAGTGCCGAACCCGTGATGGCATGCGTCGTCCGGCGGTGGTGACCGCGCTGATAGGGAACGGCGGGGGCGCATATCGCTCGAGAACTTGGACGACCTCACCCGAGGCCAACGCGTCCGTGAACAGCCAGCTTGCATGATGGGCGACGCCAAGGCCCGCGAGGACCGCACCCCGGACAGGCTCGGCGTCGTTCGTCCTGAACGCCCCGCCTCCATCGATAGTGACCTGTTGCCCATTCACGTCGAAGCCCCATCCGATGAGGTCCCCCTGGTAGACGTAACCAATCCGCTGGTGAGTGCGTAGGTCGTCCAGTGTCTTCGGCGTGCCGTGCCGGGCCAGATGGGAGGCGGAGGCCAGGGTCATCATCCGCATGTCGCCGATGCGGCGGGCGACGAGCGCGGAGTCCGAGAGCCGACCGATGCGGATCGCAACGTCGATGCCTTCCTCGATCAGGTCGACATGACGGCCGGAAACCTCCATCTCGATTGCGACGTCCGGGAAACGATCCCTGAATTCCAGCAATCGAGGGATCACGAACATCCTCCCGAAGGCCGGTGAGAGGGTCACGCGCACCAGCCCTGAGGGGGCTGACTGCCCTTCGAGGAGCCTCTCCTCAACCGCGTCGAGATCCTGGAGAATACGGACCGCCGCTTCGTAATAGTCCTGGCCTGCGGGCGTCACGGCGCGAGTACGTGAGTTCCGGGCGAGGAGCTGCATGCCCAGCCGCGCTTCGAGCGCTGCGAGGTGCTTGCTGACCGTCGGCTGGACGACGCCTAGGTCTCGTGCCGCCTGCGAGAAGCTCCCACTCTCGACGACGCGAACAAACATCCGCATCGCGTCCAGTTTGTCCATTCCGATCCATCCTTACCAGACCAAGCGTGGGATCCCTGCCGGCTGACGGCATAGAACGTACTCGCGAGACTACGCCTGACCCATTCTGGTTTGGAATAGATGGCATCGCCGTTCTCGCAATACGGTTTCGAAGCGGAATGGGCGACATAGGTGGCTGGCAGCCCGGACGTGGGCTTCGAACCGAGGGCAAGTCCAATGGCAATCAAGATCTATGGTGATGCGGGCTCCGGCAGCCTGCGTCGCGTGACCACGGCCGCTAAAATTATGGGCATCCCGTTAGAGCGCATTAACGTCGACTTGTTCAAAGGCGAGAGCCAGACCGAGGCATTCAGGTCGCAGCTCAATCCCCACGGCCTGACGCCTGTCCTGGAAGACGGGGACACCATCCTGTGGGAGTCGTCGGCGATCAACCTCTACCTGGCCGCCAAGGTGGAATCGCCCCTGGTTGGCACCACACAGGAGGAGCGCTTCCAGGTCCTCCAGTGGATGTTCTGGTCGGGCGAACAGTGGCGCACCTTCACCACCACCATCTTCGACGAGCGCGTGGGGAAGACGGTCATGGACGTACCAAGGGACGAGACCCTCATCGCGTTCGCCGAGAGCAAGATCCGCGCGGCGGCAGGTGTGCTCGACCAGCATCTGGTAGGCCGCAGGTTTATGGTCGGCGATGCGTTGACCCTGGCCGACATCGATATCGCGGGGCCCTTCTCCCAGGTCGACCGTGCAAAGTTTCCATTCGGGGAGTTCCCGAACCTAGTTACTTGGCATGACAACCTCCTGCGGTCGTTCCCCGCCTGGGCAGAAACGAAGGCCGAGGTCGACAACCGGATGGATCGCTTCTTGGCGAGCGTCGGCGTCGAGCTTTAGCGGCTAGCACCATTCGGCCGGAAGAGCGCCTCGGCCAGGGGCAATCGGCCTCTGCCGCGTCCCGGAGAGTGGCGCACTCCCTGCAATGACAGCCTACGACAACAGCATGCCGTAGCCCACTATCATGCTGCACACGCGCCTCTCCGGCCAGCAACTGGCTCCTCTTGGGCGAGGAGGCAAGTGACCTGCGCCGTTCGAAGGCTTCCGGACAAACCGTGCCATTACCCGAAAGCAGCCATCGATGCGGTCTTCGGACCGGGTGTACTACATGCCGGCGGCCGTCGGCCGAACGATGACCTCGTTGACGTCCACGCCCTCGGGCTGCTCCAGGGCGTAGCGAATGGCACGCGCGATGGCATCGGGGGTCAACGACTTCCGCCTCCAGGCCTTCAGGGCATCCGCAACTTGCGGATCGGTGATGTCGTTGCCAAGCTCCGTGGCGACGACGCCGGGTGAAATGACGGTGGCCCTGATGTCGTCGTGCTCCTGTCTCAACCCTTCGGTGATGGCCCAGACGGCGTATTTCGTCGCGCAGTAGACTGCGCCCGTGGGCACGACCATGTGCGCCGCGATAGAGGCAACGTTCAGGATGTGCCCCGACCGCTGCGCGACGAAGCGCGGCAGCACGGCAGCGATGCCGTTCAGGACACCGTGGATGTTCACGTCGATCATCTTCCTCCACTCCTCGCGCTTGAGGGCGCCCAGGGGGGAGAGGGGCATCACGCCCGCGTTGTTCACGAGAGCGTCTATGCGCCCGAAGCGGGCCTCGGCCGCCGCCGCAAAGGCCTCGAAGTCGGCGCCATCGGTTACGTCGAGCGCGCGCCAGGCGACATGATCGCCCAATTCCGAGGCTAACGCCTTCAGTCTGTCGGTCCGGCGTGCGCCGACGAAGAGCCGTGCGCCGATTTGGGCGAGCTCCCGGACGGTGGCCTCGCCGATGCCACTAGAAGCACCGGTAATGAGAATGGTCTTGTCGCTGATGCCGGCCATGAGGAAGCTTTCCCGTTGCGGATGACGGGGCCGACCATGGGGCGGCTGAGGCCGGGACCGTTAGAACGATCATCCGAAGGCTTTGCACGATCCTCCTGAACCCGACGAACCCCCTTGCGGCTCACGCCCATCTCGCCACAACAGGTCCTATGGATAGAATCCAGGAGCTCGCTGAGCTGATCCTGAGACATGGGCCAACCGAGGGCATGGCGAGCACCATGATGCCTCGGCTGTCCCTCATCCGAGCCAACGGACCGACCATGCCGGTGACCTCGGTCTACGAGGCATCCCTTTGCCTGATCGCCCAAGGGTCGAAGCGCGTCTCCCTCGCTACCCGGACCGTGACGTATGATGCAGCGCGCTACCTGCTGGTGTCGGTCGACCTGCCGCTGGTCGGGCATATCACCGAGGCCAGCCCGAGCGAGCCCTATCTCTGCTGCAAGGTCGACCTCGATCTATCGGCGCTCGCCGACCTGATCATCGCCGAGGGCGGCCCGTCGTGCAGGGCCGACCTGCCGGTGCTCGCCGTCTATCCGAGCGACCCGGACTTGGTGGATGCAGCCTGTCGCCTCGTCAGACTACTGGACCAACCGGCGAGTATCCGCACGCTCGCCCCCCTGATCGAGCGCGAAATCCTGTACCGGCTACTGACCGGCCCGCATGGTCCAGGGCTGCGACAGATGGCCGAGGCGAACAGCCGTCTCGGCCAGGTAACCCGCGCGATTGCCAAGATACGTAGTCAGTTCAACAAGCAACTTCGGATAGACGATATAGCCGCGACTGCGGGCATGAGTGCATCGTCACTCCACGAGCACTTTAAGGCGGTCACGTGCATGACACCCCTGGAGTATCAGAAGCAGGTGCGCCTGCAGGAGGCGCGGAGACTGATGCTAGCAGGCGGGATGAGCGCCGGCGAAGCCGGTTTCGCCGTCGGCTACGAGAGCCAATCCCAGTTCAGCCGGGAGTATCGTCGTTTGTTCGGGGCCCCGCCCCGGCGGGATATTGAGCGCCTACACAGTTCAACGAGTTTTGCGGGTGCTCTTTGATAACCAACAGCTTCGAGGAACGAGGTTGCGCCGGGCGGTTGGTCTTGGAGGCTGAGGTGTGAATTCCATCTTCGCCGGCCTGGGCGCGGACATGGCTAGGTGCCTGCTCGCGCTTTTGTCCTCGTCCTAAATGGCGTCCCGCCCGTCGCCCGCGCGTTCGGTTATCTTGCGGAACTTGGCTGCCAAGTTCTCGGAAGACGCAGCAACCTATACTGCACTCAATCACTCGTCAGCACTCAAAGTGCGGATGAACTCGGATTTCAACCAGCGAGTGAATGATTTGATCGGACCCAATTATGAACGAAGGTCTGGCAATGCCATCATGGGCGGATTGGTGCGGCAGTCCCCTTTACGCGGTGGGGCTGAGCTACAGGTCGTCGGTGGCGATGAAGGGGCGATGCGGGTAGAACTGGCACGGCTCGGGTTCCATATTTTCAAACACTTAGACTGGGCTGATTTCGCGAGAAGTGTGAGATATGGTCAATTGCCATCCGGCATCTCCTCATGCCGCTACCGATACGTTTCAACGCGGCTCCCATCGCAAGCGTGTATTAAGCATTCCAGGGCAAAAGTTCGCACGACAGCGGAACAAATCGGGATTCCGTTTGGGCCCCTGAAGCTGTCGTGGAGAGAGCTGTGGCCATCCGAAACGTTTCCATTCGCGCAAAGCTAATTTCGGCTTTCACTTTTCTGCTGTTGTTTCTGGGCACGCTAAGCGCGGTCGGGCTCTACAGCTCATCCAAGCTCAATGGGTTGCTTATTGATGTGCAAACAAATTGGATGCCTAGCGTCCGGACAGCAGGCCAAGTTGATGCCCTGACAGGTCGGTATGTCACCAGCCTAATGCGACACATCCTAACTGACGATTCCCAGACACTTTCGGGCGTCGATAAGGACCTCACCGAACGCGGGCAGAAGATCGAGCAGGTCTCCAAGTCTTATGAGACGCTAATCAGCTCGCCCGAGGAGCGGGCACTGTTTAAAGACTTTACGCGTAATTGGCACGTGTTCACTGCATCGGTAGAATCGATCTTGTCGCTTTCCCGCAAAGGAGAGAAGGCCCAGGCGCTGGCCTTGTACGAGGCGAAGGGAGTTCCCCCACGGCGCAGTGCTTCGGTAGCCCTCGATAAGATCATAAAGCTCAACGAGGATGGCGCAGCTCAAGCCCAGGCAGACAGCCAAGCGACATACGCTCAGACTAAACTGGTGCTCATCGGCGCCGGTCTGCTAGCCGTACTCCTTGGCATTGCGTTGGCGGCCCTGATCGTACGGAGCATCTCACGGGGTATCGCCTCCGTCGTTTCCCCGATGACATCGCTCGCCGATGGCGATCTCGCCGTGAGAATTCCGCATCAGGGTGCGAAGACCGAGATCGGCACGATCGCGGATGCGGTCCAGGTCTTTAAAGATGGCCTTATCCGCGTGCGGGCTCTCGAAGAGGAAACGGTTCTTGCCCGTGCCAGTGCCGATGAGCAACGCAAGAAGGGGATGCGCGATATGGCAGACGGGTTTGAGCAAGCGGTGAGCGGCATCATCGGTACCGTCACTGCGGCGGCCACCGAATTGCAGGCTACAGCCCAAAGCATGGCTAGCACTGCGACAGAGACCGCAAACCAGTCCGTCACGGTTGCGGCAGCCGCGGAAGAGGCATCCACAAACGTCCACACCGTCGCTGCTGCTGCGGAGGAACTTGGATCGTCCGTTCAGGAGATCGGCCGACAGGTCGATAGTTCGGCGAACCTCGCGCACCAGGCTGTTAATGAAGCGAGCCAGACGGCAGCTCTCGTGCAGGACCTCAGCACCACGGTCGCTAAGATCGGTGACGTGGTGACGATGATTTCAACCATCGCTTCTCAGACGAACCTGCTTGCCCTCAATGCGACCATTGAAGCTGCACGCGCTGGCGAAGCAGGACGTGGGTTTGCTGTGGTCGCTGCCGAGGTGAAGGAATTGGCGAACCAGACTGCAAAAGCAACGAGTGAAATCTCCGCTCAGATCGGCAGTATTCAGGGCTCGACGGTTGAAGCAGTTTCGGCGATTGGCCGGATTACGGCTCGCATCCAGGAGATCAGCTCAGTTGCGACGATGATCGCGGCAGGCGTGGAAGAGCAAGGTGCCGCCACCCAGGAAATCGTACGCAACGTATCCCAAGCGGCCGTAGGAACTGGCGAAGTCACGTCAAATATCTCTGGGGTGGCAAATGCCGCCGAGGAGACGGGCGCTGCCGCGACGCAGGTTCTTTCTTCGGCATCGGAACTCTCAAGGCAATCGGAGCACCTTAACGCTGAGGTGGGGCGCTTCCTGGCAACCGTGCGAGCCGCATAAGGATGCGATTAACTGAGCGGATGCGTTTCAATGCAGGATCTACTGAAATCCGTGCGAACCGCAGCCGCGCCTTCCAATCAATATCCATTCGGTACTTGAACCAAGGGCAATCCAGCGGAAAGTGCCATCATTGAGAGACCAGCGCCGGAACTCTGCCGCTTAAATAGGCTCCGCTTCATCGCGGGGGGTTTTCAATTTCGGACGCTTGACACGAAGGCCGCTTTACCAGAGCGGCCTTTCGCATGTCCGGAGCACTCATGCTGGATTGATTAGGTTCATTCATTCAAGCGTCGCCGGCAGTAGTGCTTGAGCCGCGCCGTGTTTCCCGGAGGCCATTTGTCTCCGACTGAGGCAGCCGGAGACCAAGACCTTGGTCATGGAATGGGATTTGTACCCCCGCTGGATGCCGTGGGGTTGAGCTACAGGTCGGCGGTGGCGATGAAGGCGCGATGCGGGGAGAACCGGCGCAGTTCGGGTTCCATAGTTTCAAACACTTAGCGTGGGCTGATTTCGCGAGAAGTGTGAGATGTCGTCACTCGGGGGGGGTGGG
>NZ_JAKSYE010000132.1 GCF_022829685.1 Methylobacterium sp. E-045 | reverse complement strand
GCGCCTGCTGGACCCCTGATAAGCCCGGCTGCGCCACCCCGACCCGCTTCGCCGGGCTGATCAGGGGCGTCCCGCCATACCCATCCAGGGGGTCAAAGTTCGACGCCGATCCAGGGTCAATGTTCAACGCTGTTTGACAGTGTACTCCGAAACGCTTCAGGATTCGGTCCGACCGCTTGCCGTCGCGCCAAGCGGACATCGACTTTGTTCATTGGGTAGGCGCTAGATCGGCTCCCGACCACGCTGGGTCTGAGCACACCTTTGGATCTTTGGTGTGTCGCACTCTTTTTCGCCGAACCGGCGTCCACCTCGCTTGAAAATGCTCTAGCGGGGCGACCGGCTCACACCGCGCATCGGTCGGTTCGCGGCGTCGTAGCGCCCTCGCATCGGGCCTGTCGTCGAGCCGATGAGCCCCGTGCTGAGGCTTCCTATTCGGCCAACTTGACGAAGTTCGCCACGACTCCCGATACCTCGGCACCTTTTCGAGCCGTTGCCGTAAGGCGAATTCGGTACCGTGCCCCGCCCAGTCCGTCGATCGTGCGCTCGCTCGTCTGTCTTTCGACCATCACTTTATGGGCTTCATCCGGCAGCCACGCCAGAGAGAAGGGAGCCGAGAAATTGCTCAGCAAACGCCCATGATCACTTGGAACTATGTTGAATATCTCCGCTGCGGCACGTGTAAACGAGCGGATTCGTAAATTTCGATCCAGAAATACACTCGCCAGCTCAGTGCTCTCAAACAGAGCCTCCTGATCATCGCTCATCTGATCCATGAGTTCGATCTTCAAGCTCAGTTCTGCATTGACCGTGTGAAGCTCCTCGTTGATTGACTGGACCTCTTCCTTTGAGGCCTCAAGCTCCTCGTTCGCCGATTGTGCTTCTTCGTTGACAGAATGCATTTCTTCGTTCGACGATTTCAGCTCTTCGAGAGAAGTCTCATACTCTTCGACAATCGCTTGCATACGCTCGCGCGCATCAGTCAGTTCACGCTCCAGCCGCGCGATTTCCTCGCTCTGCTCGCCATCCATCTGCGCGCGCCGGAGGGTCGGATCGATGGGCGACGCAGCATCGTCGAAAACAACGAGAAACAGTGGCTCCGCTTCGGCTGCCATCGTCAGCGGCTTGACGATCAGAGATAGCTTTCTGATACGACCATCCGGCAGGGTATATTCAAGATCATCCCGGACGGCCAAGCGGTTACCCTCGATGGCCTCACTGAGGACCATGCGCAGCTCGAGACGCAGTCCGCGACGCGCCATCGCGGCTAGATCCTGCGTCGGCTGGCCTGAGGCGATCTCCAGGTAGTCACCGATCCGAGCAGAGTAATGCACGGCTTCGCCTGAGCGCGTCACAACCGCATGCGGCGGACTGAACGTGATGAGGATCTCTGCCTCTACCACCTGCCGCAGCGTCGCGTGCGTTGTCCCGCTTCGGCGTCGGCCTTCGCCAGCCGCAAGGATACCGGTTCTGTCAGCGTCGAGCATGGACGGCAAACGCACGGGTCGGATCGTGTTCCGGGCCTGAAATATTCGGTGCTTCTTCTCAACAGTGGCGAATAAATTTTCGAAACGCGTCACGTTTTCGGCCATGCCGATGAACAGATGCCCGGATGGGCGCAAGGCATAGTGAAGGATGGGGAGAACCTGCTCCTGTGCGGCGAGGCCCAGGTAGATCAGCAGGTTACGGCAGGAGACGAGGTCAAGGCGCGAGAACGGGGGATCGCGCAGCACGCTGTGGGGCGAGAATGTGCACATGTCTCGCAGCTTCTTGCTGATGACGACACTCTCTGCCTCCGTGACGAAATGGCGAGCGATACGCTCCGGAGAGACGGCATCGAGGTAGGCCCGCGGGTAGCGGCCAAGTCGGGCGACGGTCAGCGAGCGTTCGTCGATATCGGTGGCGAAAATCTGGATACGCGGTGGGTTGGTCAGCGTATCGGCGTGCTCACTCAAGAGTATGGCGATGGAATAGACCTCTTCGCCGGTTGAGCAGGCGGGCACCCAGACCCGTACCGTATCGTTGGGGCCACGTCCCTCGAAGAGCAGAGGGACGACGAGGGCCGCGAGCGCGTCGAAAGCCGCAGCGTCGCGGAAGAACTTGGTCACGCCAATGAGCAGGTCCCGGAAAAGGGCGGCGACCTCCGCAGAGTTCGCGCGCAGCAAGTCGAGGTAGGCCTGTGGCCCGGCCGAGCCGCTGACGTTGATGCGCCGGGACAGGCGGCGGAGAAACGTGCTTGGTTTGTAGCCCGCGAAATCATGCCCGACCTGCCGGCGCAGGATCGTGTAGATCTCTGCGAGCAACTCCTCGGAAACGGTGGCAGCCGCCGGATCGGCATCGTCCAAACCGCTCAGTGACGGCTCCCGGTCACCTGGATAACTTCGAGCAATCCGGGCGCCCATTTCGCTGGCCCGCAATCCGAAATCGATGTAGCCGGTCCGCAGTGCGCTGAGGGGCATGTCCGGCGTTTCGGGGCCGTCTTCGTCCCCGACCTGCGCCAGGGTGAGACCTCCCTGCTCTCGGATCGCTTTGACTCCGATCGCGCCGTCGCCGTCACCGCCCGACAGAATGACACCCACCACCCGGTCGCCCTGGTCGAGCGCGAGCTTGGTAAAAAAGATATCGACCGGTTTCGTCTCGCGGGTTCCAGGAGGGAGTGGCGTCGTGATGAGCCGAGCGTCTCGGATGCCGAGAGTGACGCCGGGGGGCATGACGTAGACGTGGCGAGGTTGAATCGCCACACCGTCGATGATGTTCTCGACCTTCAAAGCTGTGAATCGAGCGAGGACTTCGGTCAGCAGGCTTTCACGCTCGGGGCTGAGGTGCGTCACGACGATCACAGCGGCATCAAGGGTCTGTGGCAACCCGTTGAAGAAGGCTCTCATGGCCTCGATGCCGCCAGCGGATGCACCAATACCGATGATCGGGAACCGATCCTGTGTGGTCATCGCCTATCCTTACCCCTCACCGTGCCACCTCAAGGGACACAAAGGGCTTGGCGGATCAACCCCACGAAACCGAAGGCGTGAATGACGTGCCTATAAACTAAGCCAAGCTATTTCTGCTGTTCGATTTCGCTTTTCACGAAATCAAGGCATCGCTCGCGAGCATCGACATCTTTCAGTTTGACGAAAATGCGCAGCATCTCGGTCGTCTGAGCGAGACTCTTCAACTCGGCAGCGCTCAGTGAGCCAATGGACGGCGATAGGTCCCTATTCGAAAATAAAGTCGTGAGCGGGACGTTGAGCGTTTGGGCGATACGGCCAAGGATCTGAGAGGCGTTGCGATCCATCGGATCTTCATTAAAATCTTGAGCCATCCACGTCTTCCGTTCCACGATGATCAGTGCACAATCATCTGGGCTGCCTTCGGTCCAATCGCTGCAGCGATGCGTCCCCCCACATCATGTAACATACTGCCAAGCAAAGCCTGTGTTCGAACATCATCCTCGTCGACCGCAAGTTCGTAAGCCTGGATCAGGCAGTGGACGAGTTTTTCCGAGGGGGCCTGGCTGATGTGCTGATCACACGGCTCAATCTCCGGCCGGTTTATCATTGCGCGCGTCTGCTCGCGCGATCTCTCCACGATATCGCGCGATGCCAGGATCGTCCGCCGCGCCTCCTCGGCGGCTGCGCGCAACTCCCGAGCCGTCTCGAGGGCGCGATCTCCCGACTTGCCATCACTCATTTTCCGTCCCAACCGAGATCTCAGCGAACCTTCCCGTGGCTAGAGCTGCGTTCGATCGCGTCGGGCGCGGCTCTAGTCCTTTGTGTTGCCGCGCTCTTATTCGCCGAGCCGGCATCCACTTCGGCGGAGAGCGCTCGAGGAAGCGACCTACACACTTACGTAGACTGCGCTGAGAAAAAGCATGACGCAAACGAATTCTCGTGGCGTGCTCTCATTCGGTCGGCGAGGCGGGACGCTCGCGCACGGACACTGACGGAGGGGTCAGGGGTTCGGTTGACGGCATCGTCGATGGCGGCTGCGGGCTTTGTCCGGACGAGAGGACAGGCGCTGTGGTCGTGCTCGGTAAATGGCGTTTGATGGCTGCCCGCAGATCGACGATGTCCGCGCAGGTGCCCCGCTGAAGCGGGGGGCGCGTGAGCGCGGAGAAGACGCCCTCGACGGCATGGAGCGAGGAAGACGACGGAGCGCTCGCCCGCACCTTCGACGGGATCGCGGCGGCGTCCCGGGCTCGCCGGTTTGCCCGCCGGGAGAGCCGGGCATGGACGCCGGACCGGGGGTCGTCGAGGGTGTTGCACATCCGGGCAACCGGCCAGATCGAGCGATGCTTGACCACGAAGGCGTCGCCACCTCCGGCGGCCCCCTGACATCAAAGTGCCTCGGTCGTGCTCGCAGCTACCGATCGGCGGGCCGTGCCGGCGTCCGATCTCCCTCTTTCATCTCTTACGTAGAAACACACCGTCATATGATGCGTCCACGGACGACCGGACCTCTCTCCGACCCATCGGCTCTGACAGGGGCACCCTCGGTACCAGATGCCGCGATCTCCATCGGCGAGTCGCTCTTGGCTCTCGTCATGGTTGTCGAGGGGAAGCCCTCGGCCGGGCCTGCCGTGAAGGCGTACCAGACGGCAATCCGCCGGAAAGGCGAGGAAGCGTCCGCCGCGGGCGGTAGCGAGGCCATGCAGGATGCGCTTCGCGTCGTCATCGATGCAGATCCCGACCGTGCACAGCAGCGCGAGCGCATCATCAGGAAGGCATGGGCCGATCTCGCCGACTGGCAGGCATGACCCCGCACACGAAAACGGCAGGGCTTTCGCCCCGCCGCATGCCTTCGGAATCGCTCGGAAGTTCAGTTGGGAAGCGGCGTGCCGCGTGCTCCGAAGCGACGAGCCGTCGAAGCGGGCGCATAGACGCTGTTCGTGTCCAACTCTTTCAGGTGCACCGAAGCCTGGCCGTCGCGGTCGACAACGACCGAGCCCGTGGTCAGGTCGTCAAAGGCGTTCGGAGCGGCTTTGGCGGCCTGGGCAGCCCTGAGCTTGTAGGAATGGCCCCAGCCTTCGTTCTGCTGGGCAACAGCGAGCGAAGCAAAGGTGCCGAAGCTCAGGACAGTAGCGGCAACGGCAGAAACAAAACGAATGTTCATAGGGTAATCCCGTCAGTCTTGCGCGGTCTCCGTCAAATGGCGGTGGGCCGTGAGTTCTTGTCTGATGCTGATGTAGGGTGCGGGTGCCTGGATCATCGTGCGGTTCGGCACCCGAAGCTCGTCGCCGGCGGGCGAATCCGACTCAATCGCAGACGGGTCCGGGCCAGACGTCTCCCTATTCGATCAGGATGCCTCCAAGGGGCCTCAAACAGAAACGGCGAGGTTTTCACCTCGCCGTTCCATCAGCCGTCCGTCCGCCGTCAGAGGCCCATGACAACCCTGGCGGAGCCGACGGCCGTCGCAAGAAGGCCGAAGGCGAACACCCCGATCATCGCGTAGCTGAAACCCTTCATCGGCATGATCGAATCCCTGTCGACCAATCAGCAGCGGTTCCCGCCGGAGGTCTGGCCGTACTGCTGAACGGGGAAGTTCTGCTGGTTCGCGTTGCCCTCGGCGGCCGAACTCATCGGGCAGTTGGCCGGGTTGCGCGAGAAGGCGCTGTCGCGCGCGCCGAGCGAGCCAGTGGCATCGACCTCATACGAGTTGAACGAGGTGTAGCGGGACGGACGCTCGAAAGCCATCGCGGACGAGATCGGAGCAACGCCAAGAACAAGAGCGACGGCGATGGCGGCGATACGGGTCTTCATGTGGATGACTTAGCTCCTTTGCGCTACAGTCCTGGGATCAGGTCTGTTTGTTGCTGTCTGAGACTAAGATAGTGTGCCGATCTAATTCTTGACGTGCCGACGCACACCCGATGGCGCGGATTAACGCGACTGGAGCGAAGTCCGTGACCCCACGCGAACACGCCGCCTCCCTCGACGGGACTCTCGACGCCCAAGAAATGGAGATGATCACCGCCATCTCCCTCCAGGCGGTCCATCCGGTCGGCATCGAAAACGAGCCGCGGTTCCGGATCGGTGGTCCGATCCTCCGGACAGCGCCTCGTGTACGCAGCTACTCGGAGGCAGGTAGTGGTCGATCATTGCGTTGTAAATTAGCATCAGCGTAGCGAAGCATCTCTTTGCGCTGCTCTTCTCGTTGAGCGAGTTCCTGCCCCACCTGCCACAGGAGAGCACGCGTCATGGCAAGCATTGCGGGCGTGCCAACGTCGGCCACCGCCTCGTGAGCCTTGAGGCAAGCCTCGGCCATGGCATTGAAACGCTCGTCGTCTTCCATTCCTGCCCGGTCCCTTCTGTCCAAAGCCAGCTGGATACTCGCAGAATAACTTAAGTAATCAATACGGATCAAACGCGAGTTATCGCTTCTGGTTGCAGTTTGATCGGTCCCCCGAAGGGTGCGATAACCCGGTTGCGCACAATCGGAGTTACCCATGTGTAAGCGGGATGCCGCTGAGTACGAGCTAAATGTCGTGGAGTCGCTGTTGAACCGGATCGCTGCGGCACTTGATTGCCCGGTTGAAGCGTTCTCGGATCTGTCCGCGCTTGATCGAAACCAGACGGTCGAGCTTTTGCGGCTTTGGGCCTTGCTCAGGGACGAGGAGGACCGATTGAAGGTGCTGAGCTTTCTCCGCGGCGTCGCTCCCGGAGGCGGTCGTCCAGAGATGACCTGACCCTTCGACAGGTTCGACAAGGGCTTGGCGGTGCTTCGACGGCGACCGCTGCCCCCGCTCAAGGATTTTCACCCCGTAGGATTCGTCGGCAGCGCCTCTGAGCAATTCAGCACGGCCCGGCAATGCGGCCCCGGCAAGGGTATCATTCCATCGGATCGAACGACGCCAACCCCTCGATCAGCGTAGTATCCGGCTTCCTTGATCGAACATGGCCCATCGCCACCGCACCGCTCTCGAAGCGGGCGGACCGGCCGGACAGGGCGACGGCGCCGTGGATCGAGCCAGATTTGTTCGAGACCGGGGATCACCTCGCTCACCCACCTGCCGACCACGTCCTGGGGGCTCGTCCGTTGGGTCGAGCTTCTTCGACCCCGACGCCCCAGCCGGCGGAATGACGCCTATGCCGGAATATTTTCCTACTTGAATCCGTCGTTTGTTATCGCTGAGACGCACCGGAAGCAAAAGTCGGCCTTTTGCCCGGACGCGGACATTCGCCCCCGGTCAAGCGGACACATGGTGTGCGGGTCCGCGGTAGGGTCTTGTGCGTAGATCCGCGACGGTGAGGGAGTGCACATGGCCCATGTCCTGGTTCTGGGCGCCAGCAAGGGCGTCGGCCTGGAGACCGCCAAGGCGGCCCTGGCGGCGGGGCATCGGGTTCGCGCCTTCGCGCGCTCGGCCTCCGGCATTGACCTGTCGGGGGACGAGCTCGAGCGGTTCACGGGCGACGCTCTGGACGCGGGCGACATCACCCGCGCCCTCGACGGGATCGACGTCGTGGTGCAGGCGCTCGGCGTCCCGGTGAGGGACCTGCTCGGGCCCGTGCGCCTGTTCTCGGACGCCACCAACCTGCTCGTGCCCGCCATGGAGCGGGCCGGGGTGAACCGGCTCATCGCGGTGACCGGCTTCGGTGCGGGGGACAGCCGCGACGCGATCGGCCTCCTTCAGCGGCTGCCGTTCCGCCTGATGCTCGGGCGCGCCTACGACGACAAGGATGCCCAGGAGATGCGTATCCGGCGCAGCGGCCTCACCTGGACGCTGGTGCGGCCCGGCATCCTGACGAGCGGCGCCCCCACGGGCCGCTACCGGGCGCTGACCGAGCCGTCGACATGGCGCGACGGCCGGATCGCCAGGGCAGACGTGGCGGGATACATCGTTGGGCAGATCGCAGAGCCCTCCCACGCAGGCAGGGCCGTCGTCCTCGTCCGGTGACGGAGGACGCCCCACGTCAAGACGGCCCTCGCCCCCCGCACCTCATCGAGATCGCGACCGATGCCGAACTTGATCGAATCCAGCCTACGTGCCGCTGCCGAAGGCCTCGTCGCGCTGGTGGCGGCCTGCAACCGGCTGCGCCTGCCAGGAACCGAGCACCCCTTCGTGGTCGGCGTCCACGCGCCGATGCGCGAGGAACTGACGCTGCGGGACCTGCCCGTGACCGGGACGATCCCGGCGGGGCTCGACGGCCGCTACCTCAAGATGGGGGCCAATCCCGCCCGTCCGACGACGCGCGGGCACGACTGGTTCCTGGGCGACGGCATGGTGCACGGTCTCCGCATCGCGGACGGAGAGGCCCTGTGGTACCGCAACCGCTGGATCGGCTCGCGTGCGGCCTCCGCGGCACTCGGCCGGGCCGCCGCCCCGGGACCGCGCCGGGGCGACGACACCGTGAACACCAACGTCGTCGAGATCGGCGGGGGCACCTTCGCCGTGGTCGAGGCCGGCAGCTATCCCGTCGCCCTGTCCGAGGACCTCGAGACGCAACGCTACGATCCGTTCGGCAGCACGCTCGCCGGCTCCTTCAGCGGGCACCCGCACCGCGATCCGGAGACCGGGGAGACACATGCCATCGCCTATGACGGCCGCGTCTGGGACAGCGTGCGCCACGTCGTCGTCTCATCCGCGGGCCGGGTCGTGCGCGACGTGTCGATCTCGGTCGAGCACGGCCCCTGCATCCACGACTGCGCGATCACGGCACGCTTCGTCGTCGTGCTGGACCTGCCCGTCACCTTCTCGATGCGGGCGGTGCTGGCCGGCCACCGCTTCCCGTTCCGCTGGAACCCGGCCCACGGCGCCCGCATCGGCCTGCTGCCCCGGCACGGCACGGCCGCCGATATCGTGTGGTGCGCGGTCGAGCCGTGCTTCGTCTTCCACGTGGCCAATGCCTACGACGACGCGGACGGGCGGGTGGTGCTCGACGTCGTCGCCTATGAGCGCGTGTTCGCCTCGGCCGGCGGCGGTCTCGACACGCCGGGCCGGCTGGAGCGCTGGATCGCCGATCCCGCGACGAAGCGGGTCGACCGGCGGGTGATCGACCCCGCTGCGCAGGAATTCCCCCGGATCGACGAGCGCCGCTTCGGGCGGCCCCACCGCTACGTCTACGCCGGCTCCGTCCCGGCCAACGGCAACACCCAGCTCGTCGGCGCGACGCAGATCTACAAGCACGACCTGGCGACGGGGGAGCGGCACGTGCACGAGTTCGGCGCCGACCGTGTCCCGGGGGAGTTCGTGTTCGTTCCGGAGGGGCCGGAGGCCGGCGAGGACGAGGGGTGGCTCGTCGGGCTCGTCGTCGACACGGCGGGCGACACGACGGACTTCACGATCCTCGACGCACGCGCGGTCGAGGCGCCGCCCGTCGCCACGGTCCGTCTCGGGCACCGGATCCCGCCGGGCTTCCACGGGAACTGGTTTCCGAACCAAAGGGACCGGTGACGATCCTCGGGTGAGGCGGATGCCGGTCGCGCGTTCAGGTGCCGCAGAACGTGCGGTAGCCCGCACCGCCGCCCTCGGGCGCCTCGGCATAGCGGGCGTGGGCGGGCTGGTCGTCGTAGGGCCGCGACAGCACTGTCGACAGCTCGTCGAACGGGCCGAAGTCGCCCCGCTCGACCGCCGCGGCGATCATCGCCTCGACGTGGTGGTTGCGCGGGATGAAGGCCGGGTTGACGGCGCGCATCGCTGCCGCCGTCGCCGCGGAGTTCCGTCCCTCTTCATCCAACAGCTTCCGCCAGCCTACAGCCCACGCGTCGTACGCGGTGGGGTCGACGAACAGGTCGCGCACCCCGGCATCCGCCTCCGGCCGCTCGGCCGCGTCGCAGAGGCGGCGGAAGGTCAGGGTGAAGTCCGCCCGGTTCCGCGCCATCCGCGCCAATAGGTCGTCCGCGAGCGCGGCGCTGCCGTCCCGGTCTCCGGACAGCCCGAGCTTCTGCGCGAGACCGCCGCGATAGGCCGCCTCGAAGCGCGGGCCGAATCCGGCGAGCGCCGCCTCGGCCGCTTCGACCGCCGCCGCCTCGTCCTCGGCCAGCAGCGGCAGCAAGGTCTCGGCAAGACGGGTGAGGTTCCACAGGGCGATCCCCGGCTGCTGTCCGTAGGCGTAGCGCCCATGCGCGTCGATCGAGCTGAAGCTCGTGCGCGGATCGTAGGCATCGAGGAAGGCGCAGGGGCCGTAGTCGATCGTCTCGCCGGCCACCGACATGTTGTCGGTGTTCATCACCCCGTGGACGAAGCCGACCAGGAGCCAGGCCGCCACGAGGTCGGCTTGGCGGGCGACGACGCCGTCGAGCAGCGCCCGGTAGGGGTGCCCTGTCGAGGATGCCTCGGGATAGTGCCGGGCAAGGGCGTGATCGGCGAGCGCCCGCACCGCCCCGGTGTCGCCCCTGGCGGCAAAGTACTGGAAGGTGCCGACCCGGATGTGGCTGGCCGCCACGCGGGCGAGCACGCCACCGGGCAGCCGGGTCTCGCGCAGGACGTGATCGCCCGTGGCGACCGCCGCCAGCGCCCGGGTGGTGGGGATGCCCAGCGCAGCCATGGCCTCGCTGACAAGATACTCGCGCAGCACCGGCCCGAGCGCCGCCCGGCCGTCGCCACGGCGGGAGAACGGGGTCGGGCCCGCGCCCTTGAGCTGAATGTCGCGGCGCTGCCCGTCACGGTCGACGACCTCGCCGAGCAGGACGGCGCGCCCGTCGCCGAGCTGCGGCACGAAGTTGCCGAACTGGTGCCCGGCGTAGGCCGTCGCGATCGGATCGGCGCCCTCCGGGACGCTGTTCCCCGCGAGCATTCCCACCCCGGCGGGGCCGGCGAGCCAATCCGGGTCCATGCCGAGGTTCGCCGCCAGGCCGCGGTTCATGCGGATCAGGCGCGGGGCTGCGACGGGTGTCGGGGCCCGACGGACGAAGAACCGATCGGGCAAGCGGGCGTAGCTGTTGTCGAATGGGATCGCAGTCATGGTCAGGAGCTATGGGTGATCGCGCCGGCGGACAAGCACATTCCCGCGACCCGCGGGCCATACTGCGCGTCTTGGTGCCACCGTGTCGACCTCCCGGCCGATGCCATCGTGGTCTAGCCGTGAGCTTGCCGGACGTCCGTCCGGTCGGAACCGAGAACGCTGGCGTTGCGAGGCTTCAGCGATCCCGGAGGGACCGCATGAACGTCCATCAGAAGGCGCGATTGACGCCGTCGGGTCGAGAACGACGGGTTCGGCTGGCCCGGAGCGGGCTCACTCTGACGTCAGTGGCCGAGACGATGAGCGTGTCTGCCAAGGCAACAGATCGGCGGCATGCAGCTACCCCGGAAGCTTGGCGATGACCTCATCGAAGCCATCGCCCGTGAGCGCCCCTTCGTAACGGGCGTCGTTCACAAACAGGGTCGGGGTGGCATGGACGCCGAGCCCCTCCGTCGCGCGGGCCTGCACGCGGTTCACATGGTCGTAGAGCGCCTGATCGGCGAGGACGGCGTCGAACTTCGCCCGGTCGAACCCGGCCTGACGCAACAGGTCGCGCATCGCATCGAGGGGCTTCGGCACGAAGGCCCACGTGGCCTGCTTCTCGAACAACAGGTCGGTGATCGCGTAGTAGTGCCGTCCGCCATCGGACCGGGCGAGCATGAAGGCGGCCGTGTCGAGCGGGTTCAGGGGGAACCCACGCAGGGCGAAGCGGACCCGCCCGGTGTCGATCCAGCGCGTCCTGATGGCCGGCAAGGTCCTCTCGTGGAACGCGGCGCAATGCGAGCATGTCACCGCGGCGTACTCGATCAGCCTCACCTTGGCGTCGGACGCGCCGATCCAGATGTCTCCGAGGGGCCCCGCCATCGACGGATCGCCGACGGCGGTTGCCAGAGCGTCCGAAGGCAAGGTCGCCATTGCCCAGGCAGCACCGAAGAGGATCGGGCCGGTGAGGAGATTCCGACGGGTGCTCCGTCCCGCCGCCGTTCCTTCCGTGGATCTCATGCGATGTCGCCTCGGTCGCCCGCCACCCGGTCGGATCGGGCGTATGGGATCGTCGGGAACGGGTTCGTCTCCGGTACCGTGGGTCGCCTCCGCCTTCGCCGAAGCGACCCTTGGCATCGTCGGCGAGATCGCCGCGATCAAAAGGGGTAGCTGAAAAAATCAGTTCGGCCAGCAACGACGTCCGTAGGGTCCAATGTGGAACCCGGCCGGGCACGAGCGGCCGCGGATGTAGCCACCCCATTGGCCGCCGGTCCGGCAGCCGCCGTAGGGGCCGCGGTGGGCGTAGGGGCCGCAGCCGCCGTAGACCTGGATGATCTCGGCACCGTCCAGGCCCGTGGACACGGCCGGCTGGATCAGCGGAGACGCCGCGGCCGGTACTGCCAGTCCGGCCAGGACGGCGATCGGGGCGAGGATCTTCAGCATCGTCGAATCCTTCTCTGCTCTCGTATGAGCCGCGATGCCGGAGATGGCCTCGCGACCGATGAGGGCAGGATCGTCCCCGCTCGCCTCCCGGATGTGACGGACGGATGCGTCGACGTAACGTTTTGTAACGGGGCGCCTCGCGCGTCGTCCCGTCGTCAGGCGATGGCCGGCAGGGTCGCCACGAGACGTGCACCGCCGAGGGGGGACGCCTCGGCCACCACGGTGCCGCCGTGCGCCTCCGCAATCTGGCGGGCGATGGCGAGCCCCAGGCCGGTACCGCCGGTCTGGCGGCTACGGGAGCGCTCGATCCGGTAGAACGGGCTGAACACGGTCGTCCGCTCCGATTCCGGGATGCCCGGCCCGTCGTCCTCCACGGTGATCCGGCAGGACGCGCCGCTCCGGCTCACCGAGACGGCGACGGTCGAGCGGCCGAACTTGACGGCATTCCCGATCAGGTTGGCGACGACGCGACGCAAGGCGACCGCATCCCCGGCGGCGACGGCATCCTGCACGTCCTCGCCGGTGAGGCGGACGTCGATGCCCTGCGCGGCCTGCTCGGCCACTTCGACCGCGACGAGGTCGGCGAGGTCCACCGGCGTCCGGCTCACCTCGACCGCGGTGCCCCGGGCGAAGCCGAGGGAGGTGTCGATCAGTGCGGTCATGGCGTCGAGATCCTCCACCAGGCGGTCGCGACGCTCCGGCTCCGACACGCCTTCGGCCCGCAGGCGCAGGCGCGTCAGGTAGGTCTTGAGGTCGTGCGAGATCGCGCCGATCAGGAGCGAGCGTTCGCCGAGGAGGCCGGTGATGCGGTCTTGCATGTCGCGGACCGCCTGGGCGAGGCGCCGGATCTCCGGGGCGCCCCGCGGGGTGGCGACCGGCTCGGGCACGCGGCCGTCGAACCGGGTCACCGCCTCGGTCAGTCGTCGCAGCGGGGCGAGCTCGTGGCGTGTACCCACAAGGACGAGGGCGGCGACCACGGCGCCAAGGACGGTCACCCAGAGGCTCAGGGGCCGGCCGAGCAGCCACGGCATGAGCGAGCGATGCCTTTCCACGGCCGAGATGACGAGGGTCCGGCCGTCCGGCAGCCGATACGTCGCCGTGGCGAGCTTGCCGACGGGACGGTTCCGATCCCTGTCGTTGACGTCCTCGGGGTCGACGCCCCGGTGCAGCATGGCCGTGTCGGTGTAGGCCCGCAGCGGTCCGTCCGGATCGCCGGTCATCCGCCGCAGGCGCCGTTCGAGGCGCGGTTCGCGGATCAGTCCGGAGTCGTCCGGGGCCGTTTCCATGATCTCAGCCCTGAGGGCCTCGCCGCTGACGGCCCTCAGGATGGCCGGTCTCAGGGCCGGATCGGCATCCCTCAGCAGGGCGACGATGTTCGCGGCCTGGTCGACACGCGGAAAGCGCGTCGCGTAGGGCGAGGGCTCCTGCCGCCGCTGCCATGTGTCGAGGGCGACGGTGGCGAGCACGAGCAACGAAAGTGCCCCGAGCAGGAGCAGCATGATCCGCCCGAGCAGGCCGACCCGGGCCATCACGAGGCCGGCTTCACCGGCGCGGCGAGGATGTAGCCCGCGTTGCGCACGGTCTTGAGCAGGGCGGCCGCGGCGCTGCCCCCGGCGTCGAGCTTGTGCCGCAGCCGGCTCACCTGCACGTCGATGGTGCGGTCGAAAGCGTCGGCCGAGCGGCCCCGCGTCCAATCGAGGAGCTGATCCCGGGAGAGCACCCGCTGCGGCCGGGTGACGAAGCAATGCAGCAGGTCGTACTCGGCACTGGTCAGGGCGATCTCGGCCGCCGGTTCGCCGGTCGTCACCCGGCGCGCGGCGAGGTCGACGACGAGGTCCGCCACGGTCAGGGTCTCGGGATCGGCGGCGTCCGCGCGGGCGCCATTCCCATGGGTCCGCCGCAGGACGGCGCGGATCCGGGCGAGCAGGACCCGCGGGTTGAACGGCTTCGAGACGTAGTCGTCGGCTCCCATCTCGAGGCCGAGCACCCGGTCGATGTCCTCGTCCTTGGCGGTGAGCATGACGACGGGAGGGCCGCCCGCCTCACGCAGCCGCCGGCAGATGGAGAGCCCGTCCTCGCCCGGGAGCATCCAGTCGAGCACGATCAGGTCCGGAGGTGGCGCGCGCGCAAGGTGCTGGTCGAGGCCTGCACCACCGTCGAAGCCGATCACGCGAAACCCCTCGCCCTCGAGATAGCCGGCGAGTTGGGTGCGGATGTCGCCGTCATCCTCGACGACGACGATGGTCGGGCCTTCGCTCATGCCCCGAACATACGAGGGCCGGCCGCCGCGACAACGGGGGAAAGTCCATTGTCACAAAACGTTACATTGCCCTCCCGGCCGGTCGCATCGCTTAGGCTCGCAAGGGACAGGGTCCGCCATGCACGGTGCCGTCGCACCCACGCCGCACGCCCACGATGTCCGACAAGCGATACATGACATCGTGATGGCGTTTCGACTGTCCGTCGTCGTGTCCCGAGCCGTATTCGTCAGCAGGGTGTTCTCACCCAGGACCGTACATCGAGGTCAGGCCTCTAGTGCAGTGACGCGGACCGATGATTCACGCGGGTCGTGAGGCGTGCGAGTCTGGGCGATGGCTCAGACTGTCTGTGTACTCCTCGATGACGCCACGATGTCCCAGTTGGCCGGGATCGCGGGTGACCGCTCCCGTCCCCTCAAGCACATTCTGCGCGCCCGGATCGTCCTGCTTTCAGGCAAGCGCCTGACCGTGCAAGAGGTGGCTCGGCAAGCCGGCGTCAGTCGGCCCGCGGTCTGACGCTGGCAGCAGCGCTTTGCCGAGGATGGCGTCGAGGGTCTGCTACGCGACAAGACCCGCCCTCCCGGCACCCCGCCGCATTCCACGCGGACGGTGGCGGAGGTGCTCGCACTGACCTGTTCGGAGCCGCCGGACGAGGTCACCCACTGGACCGGGCGCGCCCTGGCCAAGCGCGTCGGGA
>NZ_JAKSYE010000130.1 GCF_022829685.1 Methylobacterium sp. E-045 | reverse complement strand
CCTGCTCCCGGCCTCCCCCCCCCCTTCCCCTCCCCCCGTGTTCGGCGCCGTGGCCCGTGTCCAACGGGCGGTCCCCGTCGGCGGCAACCCGGGGCCGCCCCGGCCCGCCCACCGAGCCAGTGTCCGGCGGGCCGAACCAGCGGTCCTTCGTCGTCGTGCCGCGCCTCGATCACCACGGCGGCCCGAGACGCGAACCCGTATGGGGGGGGGGGGGGGCAGCTTTCCCTCGTCGAAGACCCGGGGGCATCCAGGCGCTGCGCCCGTCAGCTCCATGATCAATCGAGCTTGAATCAGATGCGCCACATGGCGGGCGAATGACCCCGCCAATTCGGAACCAACCCTGA
>NZ_JAKSYE010000128.1 GCF_022829685.1 Methylobacterium sp. E-045 | reverse complement strand
CTCCGGCGGAGCCATGTGGCTTGTGAGGGGTTAGGTAGCGGCCTCACAGGCCCAGCGATTTCAAACGGTCTCACCCTTGCCGGGGTGGGGCCGTTTCGCGTTGGGGTCTCAAGTCTTTCTCGCGGCTATAATCCTCAACGGGGGTCGGCTCACGACTCGCTTGGAGCGAGAGGCGGGCCCGGTGCCATGTCGGCCGGGCAGGACGGTTAAGTCAACGCTAACCGTCATCGGCGACGCCCACGGCCTGCTCGATCCCTGGGAGGCCAGCCGTTCCCGACACCCTGCTTCTGCTCACCCTAGCGACCGAGAACGCCGAGTTGCGCGCCCATC
>NZ_JAKSYE010000124.1 GCF_022829685.1 Methylobacterium sp. E-045 | reverse complement strand
TCTGGAGTATCAAGACACCGTCGCCCCCAATCTGACGACAGGGGACGACGAGGATCCGGCCTTGAGTTAGTTCCCCCACATCCGACGATGCTGGTACTGACGGCTACCCATCCGTCGGTGCATCCGGCTATGGGTGATCCGCCGGTGCATCATACGACGCTCCATGCGTACCTCAGCAATCGTATTGGTGGGGACCGTCAGGGCTGGCGCAGGGCCAACGACCGCGGCTGACGCCGTTGTAACGAAGCCCACAGTTGCAGAAGACATGAGCACGGTGGTGGCGATGAGTAATTTGCGCATATTAATACCTTCTCGTGCTGCCATCGCACCGCAGAAATCTGCTGCTAAATGGGTGAAGCGTAGGATGAACGCATGAGCCGGTAATTTGGGCTATGGGAGATCAAACGAGTCTTTTGTTTGCCTTTTCCTTCATGGAAGACGGTGCCTTTCTCCGGTCGCTGCGGCCACTTTGAGCAAAGCGAGATCTCGCCTCAGCGCCTCGACCTCGGCGTGTAGCTCGCCGGCATCCACCGCCAGCTCGACGCACTGGTCCTGAACCTCCGCAAGCCGGGCGCGAAGCTCGGCATTCTCAATCGCCAACGAGAGCAGGAGCAAGGTGTCGGAAACGGCGGGCCTCCCAGGGCGCGCTAGGTCGCGGGATACGGTTTCGTATTGTAGTGGAAGCGCGTCACCGCGCTGTCCCGCAGATCGTCGGGGTACTGCTCCGCATAATGCCGAACTGCTATCAGGCACAGATCGAGCATGTCGGACTGCCGTCCGTCGTGCTCGATGTGCCGGCCGCCGCGGTCATCAAATCGCAGGTCTTCCCATAAACTTCCGAAGCCGGAGATAGTCCGCTCCGTGTCGGAGCCGGCCGCCATCGGAGGCGCTTTGTTGCCGCCCTGCCGGCGGTTGAGCCTGAGATTGCCGATCGCCGTACCGGCCCGTTTGATCCCCCCAATCGGGGGGATCAATTTCGGCCCGTCCCGCCCGCGCCGGTCCCCGCTTTTCGGGTGCAGCCATGATTCCCGCCGCCGCTGCATAGGGGCCGTGCGCGCCCAACCTCGACCCGGCCGAGTGCCAGAGCGTCTGAGGCGAGGGCGAAGTTCTAGGTCAATCGCAGAGCTTGGCGGGTTTCCAGTACGCACGGTCAAGCCGGAATGAATGGATGCATGTCATACGCACGCACCGGTGCAACGAAACCATCCGTGTCATTGGGGATTGAGCATTAACATGGGTGGAAAGGCTGCCCGTCAGCGAACAGTCAGTTTACCATGATCTACACCCGCAACCGTTTCCTCATTTGGGCTCCCCGCCCTGGGAAGCGTCACTCGACCCCGTTCAAGATCGGCGTCGACTATGCGATGGCAGACGCTTTCCCCCTCATCGAGGGCGACTTCCCCGAGCGGATTGCGCTGGCTATGGAGGCCCTTGAGGCAGCCGAGAACAAGGCGGCTGGGATCACCACCTAGCTCGGCGGGAAGTGCCCAATTAGACGCACGCCGTCCACAGGTCTACGCCCTGAGCGTCCACCATCCCTTTCGCCTTGCGCTTCGCCTCACGATCATCGAGGGCGAAGAACAGGACCGTGAGCGATACCGCTCCGCCCAGGTCCACGAAGGTGGCCCAATAGGTCGTGCAATCTTTCTCGGTAGGTGCAGCCAAGCTGGTAGCTCCTATGGCCCAGCTTATACGTTTCCGACCGGGGATTGTTGCGTTGCATTCAGTTCTCGCGACCTTTTGGATCCCCGGAGGGCATCCAGCGACCTGCCCCCCATGAGGCACGGAGGTTGCACCGTCACCTTCTGGATTGGTCCGGAGGGCTCAATGGCTGAAGTAGATCCTGCTGCACCGTTTTGGCTTGGTTTTGAAGCGTTTAACCAGGGTGATACCTGGGATGAATGTCCCTACCCACGGGGTTCAGACGATAGCGATATGTGGTCTGAAGGGTTCAATCTCGCCAGCAACCTCGTTGGGGGATCGCTGAGCGAACGGTTAGGCCGTGCCGTGTTCCACTCGGGCCGCAGCGAGTAGGCCCTGGAATTTGAGAGCACGGCAACCCTATTCATGGGTCGCGTCCGCTTTTGCACGCGCTATAACGGCCCGCAGAGCCGTACTGCCCTCAGTCAGAAACCATGCCCGCAAGGTGTCGGTTATCTCTGGCGTGTCGCCGGACCGCTCACGGAAGAGATCAACGTAGCGGGTAAGTTCGCGCTGCAGGAATGTGTCGAGATAGCCGGAGCCTTTAGTCCGCGCGAGGTCAACGAGAGCATCATTCAGAACACGACGCATCATTTCGCCGACCATGGCTGAGACATAGACCGCCTCAGCGCTGCCTTGTTCGGGTTCCTTCAACCAAGCCTCCGATCTGTCTCATACCATGTAGAGACGCTGCCTGCGTCCTAGACTGGGCGTGGTGCCTCACGCAAACTTATCGGCGACAAAGGACATGAAGGGGGTCTCGCAAGGGGCCGGCTCTAGCTCAGCATCGCCGGTTAAATTGTCTCTGCCCAGTGTCGTCCACGAGAGGCAAGGCAAAGGATAGCCCGCGCCAACCGGCCCCAGGGGATGCTCTACTGGAACCGAATGGAACGGGGGCAGCCTTCGCCCGCGGACTCTCGGGGATGTTCTTCACAGCGTAGGGACTGCTGCTCGACGAGACGGCCTAAAAACCGTTCACGCTCTAGATGAACCTCGGCGTCGATCTTCGCCTTGTCCGACCATGTCGAGGCCGAATAAACGGCAAGAGGCGTTATTGCGAGAAGCGTTATCACAAGGATTGGGCGCAACATCTCGGCTCTCGCTTCAGGGGCCGCTTATGCATTTCAATTCAACATCGTGCGATATCCGGCGTTCCACCTGCAAAATAAGTCGCTAAAATTATTGCTTATTGATGGTTACCAAATCATTTCGGCCCGAAGACGCAACCCGCAGGAACTTGCGAGCCCGCGCTAATGTCCGCCAGAGACGCCCTCTTTTTGTCTCGGATGCGAGCACGAAGCCATGATCCGCCCCCGGACGACCGGACACCTCGCCGAAACCATCCAGCAGCCAGAAGCAGCTGCGAAGCCCTCGTCGAAGGAGAGTGCCGACCTGATCGGCCAAGCGCTTCTCTCCCTCGTGATGGTAGTCGAGAGCCAACCCCTCGTTGGACCAGCCGTGAAGGCCTACCAGACTGCCATCCGTCGCAATGGCGAGGAAGCGTCAGCCCTCGGCGGTCAGGAGGCAATGGAAGCTGCTCTGCACTTCGTCATAGACGCCGATCCTGCTCATGCAGAACGCCGTGAGAGCATCATCGACAAGGCATGGACCGGCCTGCCGGGGTGGCGGTCGTGAGCGTCGTCTCTGCTATCCAGGCCGCCGCTGACGCTATCTTTCGCGTTGTGGTCGACCCTACGCGTTGCCACCGAGCGCGTGGTTGCGGAGATGGTTTTGGAGATTTTGAACACGAAGCTCGAACGCGCAAGAGACGCAGCATGAGCGATCTATCTGCAACCATCGCCAAGATGATCATCGAGATGGATGGCATTCCCCTGGGCACGGAGCCGTCCAAATGGGTGGACTGCGTCTGGAAGCGCTGGCCCAACGCGAGCCCTGAGGAGATCAAGCGCGGGTTTCTCATCGCAGTCGAGACCGCAAAATTAGAAGAGGCAACGAGGCATCTCCGATGAACACGGCTCTCCTCGCCCGGCTCCTCACGACCCTCATCGTGTCGCTGGAGAACACCACCGCACCGAGCCCGGCCGCCACGGCATTCTCTCGCGCCAACCGCCGGAAGGGTAACGAACTCGCCCAGGCTGTTAGCGCCCAGGCCCTGCATCAGGCCGTCGCCTTCATCCGCGACCAGGCCCCGGCCAAGGCGGATCACCGCGAGGCGATCCTGACGGAAGCATGGACTGGCCTCCCAGGGGGCGGGCATGACAGCAGCCGAAAGCGTCGGAATGATTCTTCCCGGTTTTTTTGATCTAGGGCTACATCCGATCAAGTAGGGTCAAAAGCATCGTATCCTGCGGCCACGAGGTAGTTGCGGCACTCATTCGGTGTGAAGCGCTTGAAAGCCTGTTTGATGGTGTCGCAGAGGTCCGCGATCGTGCGGGCGGCCTCG
>NZ_JAKSYE010000123.1 GCF_022829685.1 Methylobacterium sp. E-045 | reverse complement strand
GGCCAGACATGTGCCCAGGGCCCTTGTTTGGGCCGCGCGTCTAGGCGTTGGTCGCTGTCGTCAGGCCGGTCGCCGCGAAGGGTGTGACCAGGACCGAGCGGGCCGAGCATACCGTCCGATGGGCGGCGGTCATGGGCCTGCCCCTCGGTCAACTTGAGGGCGATGGGGCGGCCCTGGGCAGCCACCAGGGCATGAATCTCGGTGGTCAGGCGGCCGCGCGAGCGACCCATGCAACGGGATCGGTCGTCTTTTTTTGGGCGGTGGCCGCATGCTGGTGCCCCCGCACGCTGGTGGCGTCGATCATCTGAATCAGCATGGCCAGCCGCAGCGACAACCGTGCTCTGGGCTTTACC
>NZ_JAKSYE010000121.1 GCF_022829685.1 Methylobacterium sp. E-045 | reverse complement strand
CTCCGGCGGAGCCATGTGGCTTGTGAGGGGTTAGGTAGCGGCCTCACAGGCCCAGCGATTTCAAACGGTCTCACCCTTGCCGGGGTGGGGCCGTTTCGCGTTGGGGTCTCAAGTCTTTCTCGCGGCTATAATCCTCAACGGTGGTCGGCTCACGACTCGCTTGGAGCGAGAGGCGGGCACGGTGCCATGTCGGCCGGGCAGGACGGTTAAGTCAACGCTAACCCTCATCGGCGACGCCCACGGCCTGCTCGATCCCTGGGAGGCCAGCCGTTCCCGACACCCTGCTTCTGCTCACCCTAGCGACCGAGAACGCCGAGTTGCGCGCCCATCTCGCGGAGGTCCAGGACCAGTGCGTCGAGTTGGCCGTGGATGCTGGCGAGCTTCACGCCGAGGTCGAGGCGCTGCAGCGAGATCTCGCTTTGCTCAGAGTAGCCGCAGCAACCGGGGATAGGCACCGCCTTCCATGAAGGAAAGGCAATCAAAAGACTCGTTTGATCTCCCATAGCCCAAATTACCGGTTCGTGCGTTCACCCTACGCTTCACCCATTTAGCAGCAGATTTCTGCGGTGCGATGGCAGCACGAGAAGGTATTAATATGCGCAAATTACTCATCGCCACCACCGTGCTTATGGCTTCTGCAACGGTGGGCTTGGTTACAACGGCGTCAGCCGCGGTCGTTGGCCCTGCGCCAGCCCTGACGGTCCCCACCAATACGATTGCTGAGGTGCGCATGGAGCGTCGTATGATGCACCGCCGGATCACCCATAGCCGGATGCACCGACGGATGGGTAGCCGTCAGTACCAGCATCGTCGGATGTGGGGGAACTAACTCAAGGCCGGATCCTCGTCGTCCCCTGTCGTCAGATTGGGGGCGACGGTGTCTTGATACTCCAGA
>NZ_JAKSYE010000120.1 GCF_022829685.1 Methylobacterium sp. E-045 | reverse complement strand
GCCGGTGCGCAGGCCGGCGCTCGGATTGGCCTGGTAGAAGTCGTAGATGTTGACGTCGAAGGTCAGTCCCCGCGCCGCCATGTCGGTGGCCCAGGGCGCGAGGGGCCCGGTGCGGACGGGATCGGCGGGTTTCGAGGCGACCTCACGGGTGGTGCGCGGCTGCGTCTGGACGTTGAACTCGCCCACCGGGGACGCCGTCTGCGCCTGCGCTCCCGAGGCTGATAGCCCCAGTATCGCAGCCGCAACCGACCGGATGAAGTGCTTCCTCGTCGGGGAGCGTGTTGAGCCGTGATCGATTATTCGATAGATCTTCATTGTCTCATGCCCTCCGGAAGATCGACCAGACAGCCGTGATTATGGCCCGATGCCGCAGAGTGCCGCGCCGGGTCGATCCGTCTCTCTATTGGTCGTTCGGTGCTTCTCCGGATGGTTGCCCCGCCACACCCAACTTCGCGGTCCTCGCGAATTCAGACATGAACACACACCCGAGTTGGTTCCACCTGTGGCTGCAAGATTCAGGTACACATCGCTTTAAGCCATGCGTCGCCTGGCCGGCATGACTTTAAAGCTCGCATCGCGAAGCTCGAACCGTCAACAGCTTCGTCTACGATCCTGAATAGCGGAGCACATCTCTTGCAAATATGACACGCTATATTTGACGTTGCCTGTTTTTCGGGCAGCGGAAGCATAGCGTTTTTCCAGGCTGCGCGTTGACTGATTGGACCGTCACGTGTCAGCCTTTCTCATCAAGACCAATTAGTGCCGGAGACGCAACGCCTGTTTGCTCGCATTGCGCGGGCCGCTGCCGGCTGTCTTGCAGGAGACGAAGATGGACATCACGCGTCGTAAAATATTGAAAGGGTCGACGCTGGCTGCGGCAGCGGCTGTTGCTCCGCATCTGTGGCTTCCGACCTCTCGGGAAGCCTGGGGCGCAACGCTGAAGAAGGGCGAACCCATCAAGGTCGGCCTGTTATTCTCTCTGACCGGTCAGCTAGCAGTGCCGGAAGAAGACTCGACCCTCGTGATGCAGTACGCGATCGAGGAGATTAACAAGAACGGTGGTATTGCCGGCCACGAAATCAAGCCGGTTATCATCGACGCAAAGTCAGACTTCAATGTTTATTCAGAGAAGGCAAAAGAGCTGATCATGCGCGAGAAGGTGATCGCGCTGTTTGGTTGCTACACCTCGGCCAGCCGCAAGGCGATCCTGCCGATCGTCATGCAGCAGAATAGCCTGCTCTACTATCCAACCTGCTACGAAGGTGCGGAGTGTACCCAGAACACGATCTGCACGGGTCCGCTGGCGAACCAGCATTCGAAAGACCTGATACCATTCATGGTCAAGAACTTCGGCAAGAAGTGTTTCTTCGTCGGATCGAACTACGTCTGGCCAAAGGAATCCAACAAGAACGCCAAACTCTGGCTCCAGAATGCCGGCGGTGAGCTCCTCGGCGAAGAGTACATCCCCCTCGGAAGCTCGGAGTTCGGTCCGGTACTGAACAAGATCCGCGAGGCCAAGCCGAACTTTATCTTCTCGACAGTCGTCGGCGCATCCGACATTGCCTTCCACAAGCAGTTCAAGCAGGAGGGCTTTAAAGTCGATGCGATGCCGATCGCCTCACTGACCACCGGCGAGATCGAGACCAAGGCTATGGGCGCCGATGTCGGCGCGGGCCACTTCCTGTCCGCGCCGTACTTCCAGACGCTCGAAAATCCGACTAACGCGAAGTTCGTTGAGAATTTCCTCAAGAGCAAATACGGGAAGAACGGCAGCACGCACTACAACATGGAAGAGACCTACCTTTCGGCCTACGTCTTCAAGTACGGTCTCGAAAAGGCCCTCAAGAAGACGGGAAACATTGAAGAGGTCACGTCGCGGATGATCCGCGACGTCAGCGGCGGCATCCGCGTCGAGGACGACGTATCGCCGGAAGGCCTAATCTGGATCGACGGCGACAACTTCAATACTTGGCTGAAGCCCAAGATCGGCCAGTGTCAGGCCGACGGTAGCTTCAAGACCGTGGACCAAGCCTCAGAGCACGTCGCGCCGGACCCGTACTCGATCTACCCGAATTCTGGGAAGTGCACGGCCGACGGACTCGTCGCGCCCGACGGCAAGGTCCGCAAGAACGTGATCTGATCGCCGATACGACACCTCCAGCCTCGGAGGAGCGACTCTAACGAGGCTGGCATATGCATGGTCGGCATTGTCAGTGCCGGTCGAATTCAAAATGAACTGCTGGACGCATCATGCCCCATATCGAATTCGCGTCCGTCGTGAACGCGCTGATCCTCGGTTTAAGCATCGCCAGTATTTGGCTGATCGCGGCGATCGGACTGACGATCATCTACGGAACCGTCGGCGTCATCAACATGGCCCATGGCGAGTTCATCATGCTCGGCGCTTATACGTCCTACATGCTGCAAAGCGTCTTCGGCTTACCGTTCCTACTCTGTATCCCCGCCTCCTTCATTGTCGTGGCGGCGATTGGGGTGGTGATCGAGAGGGGCCTGATCAGATACCTCTACAATCGCCCGCTCGATACTCTGCTTGCGACATGGGGCGTTTCGCTGGTGTTGATGCAGGGTGTGCGGATCCTCTTCGGTAGCGACCCGAAATACGTTGCGGTTCCAGAGATTTTCCAAAGCAACGTCGAGTTCGGCTTTGTCAACCTCTCAGTGCTTCGGATCTTCATCTTCGGCGTCACGGCCACGGTCGTCGCCGGCACTGTCTATCTCTTCTACCGGACGCGGTTTGGCATGCAGGTGCGTGCCGTGATGCAGAACAAGGAGATGGCCGCCTCCTTTGGCATCGACGCGGACCGCGTCTACATGACTACGTTCGCCATTGGGGCCGGCCTCGCGGGCATGGCCGGGTGCCTGTTCGGCGTGCTGGCTATCGTCCTCCCGACAATGGGCACGTCCTATGTCGTCCAGGCCTTCCTCGTAGTCGTCGTCGGCGGCGGCACCCTGGTCGGTAGCGTCGCGGCCTCCGGCCTGACGGGCGAGCTGCAGTCCATCTTCGCGATGGTCTCGAACGATACCTTCGCGCGCTTCCTTCTCTACGTGCTCATCGTCGTCTTCCTGCGGTTTCGCCCGCGCGGCCTCTTCGCTGTCGCCAAGGCCCGCCGTTAAATTTCCAGAAAGATCAGTACAGACCGATGACCCAGAACCTATACCACAACAAGACGGCTCAGTGGATGGTCTACGCCGTCTTCTTTATGTGCCTCTTCGCTGTACCGACCATCGTGAGCGATGGTTTCCTGCTAAACCAGTTCGCGACCTACGGTGTCTATGCAATGCTGGCTCTTTCGATCAGCCTGTGCTGGGGCTTCGGCGGTATCCTGAACCTCGGTCAGGGTATCGCCTTCGGCCTGGCTGCCTACGGCATGGCCATGACCATGCAGATGCAGTCGCAGGACGCCTCGAACCCCCTGCCGCCGTTCATGGCCAATAACAGTCTCGACCATCTGCCGTTCTTCTGGGAGCCCTTCTGGAGCACGGGCTTCGGCATCGTCCTGGCGCTGTTGGTGCCAACGCTTTTCTACGTGATCTTCGGAAGTCTGATGTTCCGTGCCCGTGTCTCCGGACCGTTCATCGCGATCATGACGCTGGCTATGCTCAGCGCGCTCTATACCTTAATTCTCGACATGCAGCCCTACACCAACGGTGTAAACGGCATCTCGCCTCCTGCCGCCCTCCAGATCTTTGGCACCGAGATCGATCCCTACAGCACGAAGGCATACTGGACCGTCGTCGCTCTACTCCTCCTGACGACAGTTGCCTCAAAGTTGCTGACGCAGAGCAAGTTCGGACTCATTGTCCAGTCCCTCCGAGGCGACCCGGAGCGTGTGCGCTTCCTAGGCTACGATGTCGCCTTCTACGAGACGGTAATTTACACTGTTTCCGGGCTGATCGCGGCGATTGCTGGCTGCCTCTGGGTCATGCTGGTCCAGTACGTGTCGCCCGCCCAACTCGACGTGAACTTTAGTATCACCATGGTGATCTGGGCCGGGATCGGCGGACGGCTGTCCCTACTTGGCGCAATCCTCGGCGCGCTCATGATCCAGGGCGGGCAGAGCTACCTGGGCGACCAGTTCCTCAACACTTGGCTCCTATTACTTGGCGGCTTCTTTATCCTGGTCGTCCGTTTTCTGCCGCGCGGGTTGGCCGGCCTGCTTGAGAAGGTGCTCGGTATGATGGCCGGTCGCCAACGCCGTGGCCCTGATCCCATTGCACCGCCTCGTATCGTCGGCGCTCCAGCGAAGTAAGGACAAGGCAATGGGCGTTCTAGAGATCCACAATCTGCACAAGAGCTTCGGTGGCACGCACGTTATTAACGACTTCAGCCTCGACGTGACGGAGCTGACCCTGTGCTGTCTCGTCGGCCCCAACGGCGCCGGCAAGACCACGACGATGGACCTGATCACCGGACGCCAGAAGCCCAGCTCGGGAAAGATCGTCCTTCGCAACGATGACATCACCGGACTCGGCGAACATGAAATCGCCCAGCGGGGGATCGGTAGGAAATTTCAGGTTCCGGCGGTGTTCCGTGAGTTGAGCGTGCGCCAGAACTTTGAGGTGTCGTATTCGCGGGAAGTCAATCCGTTTCGGAACATGTTCCGGCGCCAGCCGGCTGGGTTCAAGGCGCAGCTCGACGAAGTCGCGACATTGACCGGCCTGAAGGATCGGCTCGATGTCGAGGCGGGCGTCCTCTCCCACGGCGAAACGCAATGGCTCGAGATCGGCATGGTTGTGATGCAGAATCCAGCCATCCTGCTGCTCGACGAACCCGTTGCCGGGATGACAGAGTCGGAGATCGAGAAGACGATCGTCTTTCTCAATCAACTTAAGAAGAACCACACCCTCATCGTCGTCGAGCACGATATGAGCTTCGTGCGCGAGATCGCGGACGTAGTGACTGTGATGCACATGGGCAGCTTCCTTGCCCAGGGAAAGCTCAGTGAGATCGAGAGCAACCCGAAGGTGCGGGAAGTCTATCTCGGCGAACCGGAGATCTGACCGTGCTACTCTCGCTTGAAAACGTCACCTCCTATTATGGCAAGACGCCGATCTTGAAGGACGTCGGCTTCGATCTGCCGGAGGGGCAGTGTTTGTGCGTTCTTGGCCGTAACGGCGTCGGCAAGACAACGCTGTTGCGCACCATCATGGGTCTCACGGATCGGTCGAACGGCGAGATCCGGATCTCGGGCGATGCGATCGGTCGGGCTCCTACCTACAAGCGCGCCAAATACGGCCTAGGCTACATCCCGCAGGGGCGCCAGATCCTGCCGCACTTCACGGTCAAGGAGAACATCTTGCTCGGGACGTTTGCGCGCACCGACGGCAAGCAAGAAATGCCGGAACTCTGCCTGAGCCTCTTCCCCTATCTCGCCCAGAACCTGCACCGAAAGGCGGGGCTCCTCTCCGGAGGCCAGCAGCAGCAACTGGCGATCGCCCGCGCGCTCGCGACCAATCCGCGAATCCTCCTGCTCGACGAGCCGACGGAAGGCATTCAGCCGAACATCGTCGCGGAGATCGGCCAAACGCTCCGTCGCCTGAACAAGGAGTTCGGCATCACGCTGGTCCTGACTGAGCAGCATATCAAGGTGGCGCGCAAACTCGGCGATGCCTTCCTGATGATGGAGAATGGCCGCATCGTCGCGCGTGGCCCGATTGGCGAGATGACCGACGACCTCATCAACCGCCACATGACGATCTAACTAGTGGTGACGTCACGCGCCTCCGCCCGGCCTTCCCGGGCCCAGACCATTGGCGGAGGCGGGCTTCTGCAGTCCGCCGCGCCGGCTCATCCAGGGCGGCAGGATGAAGCGCTCGGTGTTGTATGGCTCCGGCGCGATCATCGAGAGCGGCTTCCGGTGGTCGTGGATCTGATAGAAGATGTGCGGCATGCCGAGTGACGGGTCGTGGGTGACGACCGGATAGGGCACTGCGGCCTGCCAATCGGGATGATAGCGGATCGTGCCGTGCACGCTCCGATAGATCATGCCCTTAAGCGCCCTTGCGACTCTGCGGTTCTGCTCGAAATCACCGGGAGCTCCCGAACCGCCGGCCATGGCGGCGGCGACGGCGTAGTGGTGCATGTTACTGTAGGATTGGCATCCAATCGTCGCGCTGGCGCCCTCGCCGAAGCGAGCATTGTATCGGGCCTCGAAGCTCTTCCCGACCTCGTCACGCAGGAGGCCGATTACGGAAGAGACGATGATGCCGACGCTCGCTTCCTGGGCGATGTCGGCAAACGTCCGGTGCATCGCCCCGTACTGCAGATAGACGAGGCAGTCGATCGGGTTCTCCATGAACTGCCGCTGGAAATAAGCGAGATCGCCCGCGTAGAAGTGCGTGTTCGCGACAACGGCCGGATTGGTCGCGCGAACCTCGTCGATGACCTGCCGCCATTCGGTCGTCGGCGTTTGCACGATCTTGGGACCGAAGCAGAGGCGCCAGCCGTAATCGACCGCAGCGGCCGCCATCGATTGCGCGATGACGATGCTGTACGGCTTCGACCCGGCGATGATGGCCAGGCGGTCGGAACTCGGCGTCCATTGTCCGGTATCGCGAAGCCACGATATGAATTTGATGAAGCCGGGCCCGTACCAATAGTCGGCCGGATCGGCCATGAAGCATCCGAAGTAGCGCTTCGGATCACTCATGATCGTGTCATGGTGCTGCAGCAGCGTGTTGGCGTGGACGTAGATGATCCCCGCATCGGCAATCGGTTCGTATTCGGAGTTTTGAGGACCGATATTGTAGCCACAGATGATCGCATGCACCCGATGCTTCTCGATCAGCATGCGTGCGGCCCCGACGACCTCCTCGGCGGTCTGCCGGCAGGTATCGGCGAAGATCGGCTGCAACTTGCGCCCGAGCAGTCCGCCTTGCGCGTTCAGCTCCTCGACCGCGAGGGTCATCCCGTTCCGGAATTCTGCGCCATCGGCGGCAGATGGCCCGGTCAGCGGGATCATACTCCCAATCGGGATCGGCGGCAGTTCGACGGACACTCGCTTGGCCCCACGTTATCGATCAGTCCGGCCGGCGGATTTGCTCAGGCTCGAACAGTAGATTGTGCATTAAGACGCGCAGACGCGGCGGGCTGGCCGGCTTGATCAGAACCGGCAGGCCGGCCTCTCGAATGCCGTTGAGAACCTTCGGCTCGGCGTCAGCCGTGACGATGAAGGCGGGCGTCTCCGTCCCGAAGGCTTTTCGCAACTCGCGCACCACCTCGAGGCCTGTCCGGCTGGTCAGGTTATAGTCGGCGATGATCAGGCGGACCTGCGCGCCGCCTCGCGCCAGCCGTAGGGCTTCGTCCTCGTTCGCGGCAGCGTGAACCTCGATGCCCCATCGCTGGAGCAACTGCGTCATGCTCCGGCGCAGAATGTCGTCATCCTCCACCAGGAGAACCGGAACGCCGACGAACTCGCCGGCGACGGCCTCGCTGATCTCGGCATCCCCGCCTTCGCTGTGCCAGATGTTGCCAAAGGGCACGGTCACCGAAAAGATCGAGCCGTGGCCCGAACGGGACCTCAGGCCCACTGGGAGTTCCAGCAAGTCGGCGAGCCGCCTGACGATGTTCAACCCGAGACCGAGCCCCGTCTTCTCGCTGCGCCGCTCGTCCGTGACGCGGTAGAATTCGTCGAAGACACGCTCACGATCAGCGTCTTTAATGCCACGCCCGGTATCGACGATCTCCACCCGTAGGAGTTTTCCCTCTTTGCGGCAGCCAATCACCACTCCGCCGACCTCTGTGAAACGGATGGCGTTGGCGACGAAGTTGCTGAGTATGCGCTCAAGCAAGGCCCGGTCCGTCGCGACCGTGTCGCGCGGCGTGACGAAGCGCAGCCTCAGGCCCTTCTCCTCGGCCTGATGTCGAAACTGGATGTTGAGGCGCTCGAAGAGCTGGGAGAGTTGGAAGCTCGTGACGCGCGGCTTGATCCGCCCCGCATCGAGCTGTCCGATCTGGAGCAGCGCTCCGAGTAGGTCTTCCATAATGAGCGCCGCCACGCTCATCGCGTGAAGCATCTCTGCACGCGTCTCCTCATCGGCCTCGCGCATGCAGCTGTAGATGAGGATTTTAAGCGATGCGAGCGGCTGGCGCAGGTCGTGGTTGGCTGCCCGCAGGAAGCGCGACTTCGCCTCGTCGGTAGCTTCGGCTGTCTCCTTGGCCTCGCGAAGGGCGTGCTCGTTCCTCTTCGTCGTGGTGACGTCGGAATAGGTCGCCGCCATGCCACCGTCGCGCGTTGGACGCTGCGTCACGTTCATGACGAGGCCGGCAGCGAGGATATAGTCGGCTGATTTCTCCTGTCCGAAATCCGCAATCTCCTCCCGAACCCAACGGTTGGGATCCTCGAGTACGACCTCCCGTGAGTGGGCGAGGCGGATCACGAAGTCGTCGAATAGCTCGCCAAAAGCCGGGGCGATGCCAAGCGTGCGGCGGAGCGTTTCGTTCACGTGGACGAGGCGCCGGTCCGGCCGCCAGATCGTGATCCCGCTGGGCAGCGCGTCCAGTCCCGCCAGGACCGCGGGGTCCAGGGCAGGGGGGATGTCCGTTTCGTGATCGGCCTTTTCAGCCACGATCCCTCGCGGCCAGCGGGCCGAAATGCCGGATTGCGTAATGCACCGCTTCGGCGCGATCGCGCATGTTCAGGCCCTTCATGATGTTGCCGAGATGGACGCGGACCGTGTGGCTGCTGAGTTCGAGTTCCGATGCAATCCTCTTAACCGAGTAACCCTGACCCAGCAGAAGGAGGATATCCTTCTGGCGATCGGTTAACACGCCCGGGTCGCGCTCAAGCGCAACTCTTTCGGAAGGCAGCTGTACGTAGGAAGGTGTGGCGGAAGAGGCGACGGCGCTTCCCGACCGCTCGATGATGCGCCTCGGGAAGGAAACCTCCCCCTCCAGCACCCGTTCGAGCGCGCGTTCGATCTCCTGACCTCCGGACGATTTCGGGATGTAACCGATCACGCCGTGCCCGAGCGATCTCATGACGTGGTCCACATCCTCGTGAACCGAGATCACGACGACCGGAACGTCGGGAAACGAAGCGCGGAGGCGACGGAGGCCATCGAAATCCGAGAATCCCGGCATGACGAGATCGACGAGAAGCAAGTCCACATCGGGATGAGCTTCGAGAGTTGCTTGAGCCTCGTTGAACGTTTCTGCCTCGAATAGCTCGAGAGATTGTCGAAGGCCCCGCAAAACTTGTTTCAAGGATTCTCGCACGACCCAGTGATCGTCGGCGATGAGTATTTTCATGCGAGCAGGACCGCCCCGTGTCTTAACACTACGCCTAACGTGACAGCGGTACCTCCTGGGAACCACCAACCTAACAGCCTTAACCGCCATGACAGTTTGCTGGCAAGGGGGCGGTGGACAGCGTGAGGCGGGCATCCGTACGAGTTGACTCGCAAGATGCCGAGCATTCCGCAAAAACATCTAGTTACGAATAGCTAAAGCGTCCAATTCCCTCGAGGGTGCCGCCAAGCTCGGTCACTTCGCACGCGGGCAGGCGGCCATGAGGTCCACTCATCGCCGCTTGGTAATGGCCTGGCGACCGTCGGGGATAAGCGGTCGGACCAGGTCGAGCCAGCGCTGAGAACGCCAGTGGATGCAGCTTTGTAAGGTGCTCTACATCCTCGGAAAACAACGCAAGTAGGTTCCCGGTGATTAAGCGCTTTGGCGTATAGTGGGGACCTTCGATCGGCTCGGTGACGTGCCCGCTGAAGAACAGGGCTTCGGGCAGCCGTTCCTTCGAATTGTCGCTGGCTATCCGGGCGTCGGCGAGACTCCACACCGACCCCGCAGATAAAGCGCGGGCCGGCTTTCCGATGAGGGACTGGTCGGCTTCGCCGCGAGCGCTTCTTGCAGTTGCACACCCATCGGCCCTTTTGCACACATAGTGCGCAGAGAATGCTAATTAAAACGTCTAGATGAATTAGTGAAGTTTATTGACGTAACGTCTAAACTGGGCGTAGTTTTTAATTCGCAGAGCTAAACAGAAGGATCGTCCCTTCTGCAATTAAGGGCTGCACTCCGTTCGGTCGTCCTATCACCGCGCCCCAGGTCCCGGGCGCCTCAGCCAAGAGGAACGCAATGGAACCGATTCCTAAAAAGGGCAGCCCGGAGCGCCAGCGTCTGATCGATGAGCACAAGGCGTGCATGGATTCGATGAAGGGCGTAGCCGGAAATTCTGTCCTGCTCTGCGAAACGCCCGGTGACACGACGGTGCTGACCGGTGGTGTGCATGCTGACCCTGTCCTCAAGCGGGTTCTGCTGCGCATGCGGGGCGAGAGCCCAAAGGGTAAGCTTATCGTCATTTGCACGAAGATCGACGGGGAATGGCGGATCGGCAGGTTGTCAGGCGTACGGGGCGTGCCGCCCGAATTCGTTGGCGACAAGATCTACACCGACGAGCAGGAGATCCAGCACGACATCTTCCTGATGCGCCTGGACGAACTTTCGGACAACTACGGCTTCCCGGACGATTTCCATGAAGGCTGGAAACGCAAGGACGACAACTGGCCGATCACCTGATCCGCCACCCGCCGTATCCCCATCACCGAAACCGAACTTGGCCGCGCGTCAGGCCGGAGAGAGCGCTCCCCCGAGGAGAGTTCGCGCCCCATTGAGGATTGGTCCGATGAGTTACATGAGGTTGACCGGATACGCCGACAAATTCGGTGTCCACCCCGGGGATACGATCAAGTTCTACGTAAACTGCGATGGTCCGTCCGAATACAAGGTCGAGATCGTTCAGGTCATCAATGGCGACACCAATCCGCGAGGGCCGGGCTACATCGACAAGCTGATCGATGCGTCGGTGAACGGCACCTACAAGGGCCAGAAGCAGATCATCCACGGTGGCTCGTACGGTTACGTGCCGGATGCTAAGGCCTTCCACGTCGAAAGCTTCACGCTCCAATGCTGGGTCTGGCCTACGGCGCCCAAGACTCATCAGCGCTACTGGAAGCATGGCGCCCAAGGCCTCGTCACCAAATGGGCCAACGATAGCGGCTACGGCCTCTTCATCAACGAGGACGGCTGTCTCGAACTCCGCATCAACGAGCACCGGATCACCACCGGCATCCCGATCCGCGATCACGCCTGGCACTTCTGCGCGGCAACCTTCGATGCCGCGACCGGTGATGTCGTCCTCTATCACGAGCCTCAGGTCGTCTATGCGCTCGATCCCGAGAGCCCGCCGGTCGAGACGAATCTGAAGCTCTCCATCGCCCACGCTCCGATCCCGGTCGCCCTCGCGGCCTATGTGAAGACGCTGGCCCCGGACGATCCGCTCGCCCAGTCCTCAAAGCCGGCCGGAGTGGTCTTCGCCGGCAAGTATAACGGCAAGATCGATAGCCCCCGCATCTGCAATCGGGCGCTGTCGCGCGCGGAGATCGAGATGATGAAGGCCGGTGCGCAGCCGGGCCTGACGGAGCGCCGCAACAGCGGCCCAACGGGCAAGCTCTCCGAATGCATCGTCGCGGCCTGGAACTTCTCGGCCGGCATCGACACGTTGTTCTGTAAGGACGAAGGCCCTTATCGCTTCGACGCGACCCTGGTGAACTGCCCGAATCGGGCCATGACCGGCTACAACTGGTCGGGCCAGAACTTCGACTGGAAGCATGCTCCGCAGGAATACGGCGCGATCAGCTTCCACGACGACGACGTCGACGACGCCCGCTGGGTCTCGAACTTCGAATGGGCGGTGCCCGAGACCGGCGTGAAAAGCCGGTTCTACGGCGCCAAGCTCACCACCTCTGACGGTGACGAGGACTTCATCCCGTTCTGGGTGGTGCCGCGCGTTGGGCAGGAGACGGCCAAGATCGCCGTCATGGTCCCGACCATCAGCTACATGGCCTATGCCAACGAGCACGTGGCCTGCAACGCCGGTGGCGCCGAACTGTTCGTTTATCGCGTGCCGATCATGCAGGAGCAGAACATGTTCCTGTCCGAGCACCGCGAATACGGCGGCTCGATCTACGACACCCACACCGACGGCACCGGGATATCGATTTCGTCGCGCCTGCGGCCGATCCTGTCGATCCGGCCGAAATACGATCACTTCCTGGCGCAGGCCCCGTGGCAATACCCGGCCGATCTTCATCTCATCTACTGGCTGGAGACGATGGGCTACGAATACGACGTCTTCACCGATGAAGACATCACCTATGATGGGCTGGCCCGGATCGAAAACTACAACGTCATCATCACCGGCTCGCATCCGGAGCATAATTCGGGTGCTCAGCTTGATGCGCTCCACAACTATACGCAGCGTGGCGGTCGCCTGATGTATATGGGCGCGGACGCTTGGTACTGGGTCCACTCCTACCATCCCGGCTACGCCGAGAAAGGCCGCGGTATCGTCACCGAGATGCGCCGCTGCGAGTCCGGCATCCGGACCTGGCGCGCGGATCCCGGCGAGTACTATCACCAGGGCACCGGCGAACTCGGCGGCATGTGGCGCTTTCGTGGGCGTTATCTGCACTCAGTGGCGGGGGTCGGCATGTCCTCGGAAGGGTTCGACGTCTCATCTTACTTCTCGCGAACGCCGGACAGCCTCGACGAGCGCGTGGCTTGGGCCTTCGAGGGCATCGGATACGACGAGAAGCTCGGAAATTTCGGTCTCGTCGGTGGCGGTGCTGCCGGTCTCGAGCTCGACATCGTCGATACCATGCTTGGTTCGCCGCCCCATACGCTGGCGGTCGCGACCTCGGCGGGCCGCCACACCGAAGCTTACCTCCTCGTCATGGAGGATTTCGGCTTCAACCAGCAAGGCCTCGACGGAACGACCCATCCGCGCGTGCGTGGCGACATCGCCTTCCACGAGACGCCGAACGGGGGCGGCTGCTTCGCCTTCTCGTCAATCGCGTTCTGCGGCTCGCTGCCCTGGAACAATTGCGACAACAACATCTCGCGGCTCGTGAAGAACGTGCTCGACCGCTTCTCGACGAACGGGCCGCTGCCCGCTCCGCCGGCCAATGCGATCAAGCACCGCGGCCGCGCGGATTATGATCCGACCACAATTGAGCACCAGAGCCGCAAAGCCCGCGGCGAGCCGCTACCGGCCTGATCCCCACGATCGATCTCTGGGCCCTCTATGGGGCTCAGAGTGAGGACGGGAGGCGTGCAAGCCCCGCACGCCTCTCGTCCAACCCCTCTCGCCAGCGCTACCCTCCGGATGCCTGCTGCAGGAATGCCGATGTCCGTCAGATCGCTCCCGGCTGCCCCGCACAACATGCCAGCGGCCGGCTTCGTTACGGACCGCCCCGATCTCGGCTATGCCGCGGAAGGTTGGGATCTCTCCGATCCCGCCTTCTTCGCAGAGGCGCTGGATCCGGCCGAGCCGCATCATCTTCCGCCGACGGCGTATCGCTCGCTCGCCTTCGCCAACCTCGAAGACGATGCCATCTGGACGCGGAACTGGGTCTGTATCGGGACGCAGGAGGAAATTCCGAGGACGAACGATCTGCTGCCCTTCACGGTCGGACATCATGGCGTTCACGTGCAGCGCCGCGCAGATGGCGGCCTGGTGGGGCGTTTCAACAAGGCTCAGCACGGCGGCTGCCGCGCGGTGCCGCTTCAGTGCCAGACGGGTACCAAGACCCGCTGCTCATTCACTGCCTGCGGCTATAGCCGCGACGGCCTCCCGCTCTCGGCCGCACCGGATGGCGGCCCGACGCCGGCCATGCACCAGTATCTCGGCCTGCGCCCGGAACGTCTGCTTCCCGTCGCTGTGCGGACCTCCGGGTCGATGATTTTCGTCAACCTGGATGCCGGCACCACCTCGGAGCCGCTACAGAACCTCGCCTTCGAGGACGAGACCTCCCGCCCCGTCGGGACGGTGCTAACCTTTCGTCGCACGTACCCGGCCAACTGGAAGCTTGTCCTAGGGGCGCTCGCGGGCGGCGAGGTCGCCTTGCCGACGAGTGACAGCTTATGGCTGACAACGACGCTGAGGGACGGCAGGCTCGCCGAGGCCCGGATACTGTTTCCGAATCTCATCCTGTTTTCGTCGCCCGGCGAGACCTGTGGCGTCATCGTGCAGCCCACCGCCCTTGGCGAGACCCTGTGCCGGGTCGCCTTGTTCGGAAACCGGGCACGGGGCGCGGGCGACTGGCTCGCCGAAATCGATGCTCGCGTCTGGCGCACCACCGAGCTTCAACGAGACCTCGACGTCCGGGAGGCAAATCCGGCCCGCCGACACCCTCTCCCCAACGCGGCCGAGCGCTGGCTCCACAGGCGTCTGGCCGCTGCCGTCAAGGCACGGCCCCGCATCGAGGCGACTGAACCCCTCTACGCGACGGCAATAGGCAGAAGGCGCTGAGCCCATGAGCATGTCACCGGAACGGACATTACCAGCATCCTGCGCCGAAGGAGACCTCGGAAAGGCCATCGACGCGTTTCGCGCCGGCTCCTACACCGAGTCCCTCTCGCGATTGCGGCCCCTCGCTGAGGCTGGCGTTGCCGAGGCGCAGGCATGGCTTGGGGCGCACTACGCCAACGGCTTCGGCGTGGACTCGTCCCTCTCCGAAGCGTTCGGCTGGTACCGGCGTGCCGCCGAAGGAGGCAACGTGGCCGCCGCGACTAATGTCGGCGCGATGCTCGCCATGGGCCAGGGGGTTGCGCAGGATCGCGGCGAGGGCGCGCGCTGGCTCGAACGTGCTGCTTCCGGCGGCGACGTGATGGCGCAGTACAATCTCGCGACGATGCTGGCAAAGGGCGATGGCTTGCCGGCGGACCCCGTACGCGCTGCCTTGCTCTATCGGTCTGCCGCCGAGGCCGGTCACTATCCGGCTCAGGCGCGCCTCGGGCACCTCTACGCGAATGGCATTGGCGTTGGAAAGGACCGGGTGGAGGCCTTCGCTTGGCTTTCTCTGGCTGCCCAGCATGGCGTCGGCACGGCGCTCAACGCCCTTGAGGCCATCATCAAGGAGATGTCTGCCGACGAGAAGCGCACAGGCATGACGCGCATGCAGGGCCGTCGCATCGGTCCGGTCGATGCCCGCATCAATCCGATCCCAGGTTGAGCCGATGATTTACAGCGTTCAGCAGATCAAGTTCGAGTTCGCCACCTACGTCAAAGAGTTCGGCGCCGATTTTGCCGGATGGTCGGTGGGCGTTGCGGATGATGCCCGTCAAGCCCTGTTCCGCGAGAACGGCGTGGACGAGGCCGGTGACGTCTGGCTCTGGAAACAAGCGCTCACCCCCACGGCCGCCGCCATGGTCCGGTCCTGGCTGGTCGATCGTCATGGGGTCTCGAATGTCTCCGCCGAGGCCTCTGGTGCTGAGGTCTTCATATTCAAGCGGCACTGTGCGGAAAATTGATAAGCCCTCGGCTAATCGCCGTCTTTGGGCGAAGCAGTGTGGGCTACGGCACGTCGTTCTCGGACAACCTCGTTGAGGTCGCCCGGGCGAGTTAGCGGAACGAAGGCCAACGCAGGCGTCCTTCCGGGGGACCTGTGTCTACGGCCTTGTTCCGTTCGATGAAGGCTCACGAGGCGAGCCTTTATGCGGCATACCCCCGGACGGGCATCCGCGACAGGCGGCGTCCGAAGCGATAGCAAAGGAATGACTCCGACATGAGCAACATCGCGACGGTTGCGAAGGCCTTCTTCGATGCCTGCGAGACAGGTGGTGGCTGGGAGGCATGCGAGCGCTATTGCACTCCTGACGCGACCTTCTCGGCCCAAGCCGACGCCTTGGCCGGTGTCACCTCGCTACGGGACTATACGGATTGGATGAAGGGGCTTCTGACCTTCATCCCCGACGGTCGGTACGAGGTGAAATCCTTCGCCACGGACGAGGTGCGCCGGAACGTAGCGGCATACGGTATCTTCCGCGGAACCCATACCGGGGAAGGCGGTCCGTGCCCACCGACGGGCAAGAGCACGTCGACCGACTACGTCTACGTGATGCAGTTCGAGGGCGACAGGATCGTTGGGATGACGAAGATCTGGAACGACGCCCAGGCGGTAAGGGCGCTTGGTTGGGCATAGCTCTCAAAGTGGCGCGCCTCATCCTCCAACAAGCAGTATGACGAGGCCGCCATGCGTTAGCATTCAAGCCTCATCAGCGAGAGGCAGCTTTCCTTGTAGCTAGTTCCGAAAGCGGATGGGCAAAAATCCACCCATGCCGGTCGTAGAGCGGACGGATGGTTCCCGACCCGACGCTGTCGTTCCAGCGCGGCCGTGCGGCTCCCAGAAGCGGCCGTATGTTTCGCTGCTACTCTGGCCCTGATGCGCCCGACCCCTTCATTTGAAGATTGGGAGCAGCCGTTGAAATCCGTCTCATCGACGGTGCTCCTGACTGGTGTCGGGCCCGGAGAGGAACAGGCGGCTCGGCACTCCTTCCCGGCATCGTCAAAGCCGAACACTGATTCAGACCGGGGTGGGAAGACGGGCAATGACCTTGATCTCGAAGTCGAAGCCCGCAAGCCAAGCCACGCCGACGGCGGTCCAGTTCGGATAGGGGGGCTCGCCTATCATCACGTCGCGTACCGCCATCACCTTGTCGAATTGCGTTTCAGGGTCGGTGTGGAAGGTCGTCACGTCCACCACGTCGTCGAAACTGCAGCCGGCCGCCGCGAGCACGGCGTTCAGCCTGTCGAAGGCGCGGCGAACCTGTGCGCTGAAATCCGGTTCGGGCGAGC
>NZ_JAKSYE010000119.1 GCF_022829685.1 Methylobacterium sp. E-045 | reverse complement strand
GCGCCGACGGTGCGTCCGCCTTCACGGATGGCGAAGCGGAGCTTCTCTTCCATGGCGACGGGGACGATGAGGGTGACGTCCATGGTCACGCTGTCGCCGGGCATCACCATCTCGGTGCCCTCGGGGAGCACGCACACGCCGGTCACGTCCGTGGTGCGGAAGTAGAACTGCGGCCGGTAGTTGGTGAAGAACGGGGTGTGGCGGCCGCCCTCCTCCTTGGTGAGGATGTAGGCCTCGGCCTTGAACTTGGTGTGGGGCTTGACCGAGCCGGGCTTGCACACGACCTGGCCGCGCTCGACGTCCTCGCGCTTGGTGCCGCGCAGGAGCACGCCGACGTTGTCGCCGGCCTGGCCCTGGTCGAGGAGCTTGCGGAACATCTCGACGCCCGTGACCGTGGTGGTCTGGGTGTCGCGGATGCCGACGATCTCCACGGTCTCGCCGACCTTGACGATGCCGCGCTCGACGCGACCCGTCACCACGGTGCCACGGCCCGAGATCGAGAACACGTCCTCGATCGGCATCAGGAACGGCTTGTCGATGGGACGCTCCGGCTGCGGGATGTAGGCGTCCACCGACTCCATCAGCTTCAGCACGGCGTCGTGACCCACGGCCTTGTCGCCGTTGTCGAGCGCCACCTTGGCCGAACCCTTGGTGATCGGGATGTCGTCGCCGGGGAAGTCGTACTTGGAGAGGAGCTCGCGCACCTCCATCTCGACGAGCTCGAGGAGCTCCTCGTCGTCGACGAGGTCGACCTTGTTGAGGAACACCACCAGCGCCGGCACGCCGACCTGGCGGGCGAGCAGGATGTGCTCGCGGGTCTGCGGCATCGGACCGTCGGCGGCCGAGACCACCAGGATCGCGCCGTCCATCTGGGCGGCGCCCGTGATCATGTTCTTCACGTAGTCGGCGTGGCCGGGGCAATCCACGTGGGCGTAGTGACGGTTGGCGGTCTCGTACTCGACGTGGGCCGTCGAGATCGTGATGCCGCGCGCCTTCTCCTCGGGGGCCTTGTCGATCTGGTCGTAGGCCGTGAACGTCGCACCGCCCAACTCCGCCAGGACCTTCGTGATCGCCGCCGTCAGCGACGTCTTGCCGTGGTCGACGTGACCGATCGTGCCGATGTTGCAGTGCGGCTTGGTGCGGGCAAACTTCTCTTTGGCCATCGTAGCCTCCGTAATCTCAATGTTTCAGGTGATGCTGCTGCGGTCCGGAAAAGGCGGGAAGCCTTAAGCGTACTTCGCGACGACCTTCTCGGCCTCGCCGCGCGGCACCTCTTCGTAATGGTCGAATTGCATCGTGAAGTTCGCGCGGCCCTGGGAGAAGGAGCGCAGCTGGTTCACGTAGCCGAACATGTTGGCGAGCGGCACCATCGCGTTGATGACGTTCGCATTGCCGCGCATGTCCTGGCCCTGGATCTGGCCACGGCGGGAGTTCAGGTCGCCGATCACCGAACCGGTATACTCTTCCGGCGAGACGACTTCGACCTTCATCACCGGCTCGAGGAGAACCGATCCGCCCTTCTGGAGGGCCTCCCGGAGCGCCGCACGGGAGGCAATTTCGAAGGCCAGGGCCGACGAGTCGACATCGTGGTAGGCGCCGTCGATCAGCTCGACCTTGATGTCCACCACCGGGAAGCCGGCGAGGATGCCGGCGCCGAGGACCGAGTTGAGGCCCTTCTCGACGCCCGGGATGTACTCCTTGGGCACCGTGCCGCCGATGATCTTCGAGGAGAACTCGAAGCCCTTGCCGGGCTCGTTCGGCTCGACCACGAACTTCACCCGGGCGAACTGACCGGTACCACCGGTCTGCTTCTTATGGGTGTAGTCGATCTCGGTGCGCTTCGTGAGCTTCTCACGATACGCCACCTGCGGCTGGCCGATATTCGCGTCGACCATGTAGGTGCGGCGCAGGATGTCGACCTTGATGTCGAGGTGAAGCTCGCCCATCCCGCGAAGGATGGTCTGGCCAGATTCCTGGTCGGTGGAGACGCGGAAGGACGGATCCTCGGCCGCGAGCTTGGCAAGAGCGATGCCGAGCTTCTCCTGGTCGGCCTTGGACTTCGGCTCCACCGCGATCTCGATGACGGGCTCCGGGAACTCCATCTTCTCGAGGATGACGGCGTCCTTGGGATCGCACAGGGTATCGCCCGTGCGGGTTTCCTTCAGTCCGGCCAGGGCGACGATGTCGCCCGTGAAGGCTTCCTTCACGTCTTCGCGGTTGTTGGCATGCATCAGAAGCATGCGGCCGACACGCTCCTTCTTGTCGCGCGACGAGTTGATGACGTTGGCGCCCGACTCGATCTTGCCCGAATAGACGCGGCAGAACGTGATCGTGCCGACGTGCGGATCGTCCATGATCTTGAACGCCAGCATCGAGAAGGGATCGCTGTCGGACGGGTGCCGGACGATCTCTTCCTCGGTCTTGAAGTCGAGACCCTTGATCTCGCCGCGGTCGGCGGGAGACGGCAGGTAATCGACCACGGCGTCGAGCAGGGGCTGCACGCCCTTGTTCTTGAAGGCCGAGCCGCAGAGCACGGGATGGAAGGCGCGGCGCTGGACGGCGGTGCGCACGAGGCGATGCATCGTCTCGGCATCCGGCTCGACACCGTCGAGATAGGCCGACATGGCATCGTCATCCATCTCGACGCAGGCTTCGACGAGCTTGATGCGATATTCCGCAGCCTGATCGGCGAGGTCGGCCGGGATCTCGGTCTCCGAGAAATCGGCGCCGAGCTTCTCGGACGTCCAGACGATGGCCTTCATCTTGATCAGGTCGATGACGCCCTTGAAGGTCGTCTCGGCGCCGATCGGAAGCTGCAGGCAGACGGGCTTGCCGGCGACGCGGTCGATGATGTCGGCGACGCATTTGAAGAAGTCAGCGCCGATCTTGTCCATCTTGTTGACGAACACGACGCGCGGGACGTCGTACTTGTCGGCCTGGCGCCAGACGGTCTCGGTCTGGGGCTCGACGCCCTGGTTCCCGTCGAGCACGCAGACGGCGCCGTCGAGGACGCGCAGGCTGCGCTCCACTTCGATGGTGAAGTCCACGTGGCCGGGGGTGTCGATGATGTTTAGGCGCTTGTCGCGCCAGAAGCAGGTCGTCGCGGCGGAGGTGATCGTGATGCCACGCTCCTGCTCCTGCGTCATCCAATCCATCGTCGCGGCACCGTCATGGACTTCGCCGATCTTATGGGACTTGCCGGTGTAGTAGAGGATCCGCTCAGTGGTCGTGGTTTTGCCAGCATCAATGTGAGCCATGATGCCGAAATTGCGGTAGTCCTCGATCGCATGCGTGCGGGGCATCGGATTGCTCCTGAAAGGGTCCGGGGCCGCTTACCAGCGGTAGTGCGAGAAGGCGCGGTTGGCTTCAGCCATCCGGTGCGTGTCTTCCCGCTTCTTGACCGCGTTGCCACGGTTGTTCGCGGCATCGAGGAGTTCGGCCGAGAGGCGCTCGACCATGGTGCGGTCGTTGCGGCCACGGGCGGCCTGGATCAGCCAGCGGATCGCCAGGGCCTGACGACGCTCCGTGCGGACTTCGACGGGGACCTGGTAGGTCGCGCCGCCGACGCGGCGGGAGCGGACTTCGATCGCCGGAGCGACGTTCTCGAGAGCGGCGCGGAACACCTCGATCGGGTTCGCACGGGCACGGTTCTCGACGATGTCGAACGCGCCGTAGACGATGCCTTCGGCGATCGACTTCTTGCCCTCGTACATGATGGAATTCATGAACTTGGTCAGCACGATGTCGCCATACTTGGCGTCCGGGATGATCTCACGCTTTTCGGCAGAATGGCGGCGGGACATCGCTCGCTCCGTCTATAAATCAAGGTCTTGAAACCACCCCGCGCAGGCCACCTGAAACCTCATGGAGGTCGGCGGCATCCTTACGGGGTGCGCGAAATTCTTACTTCGGACGCTTGGCGCCGTACTTGGAGCGGCGCTGCTTACGACCCTTGACGCCCTGCGTGTCGAGCACGCCGCGGAGGATGTGGTAGCGAACGCCGGGAAGATCCTTCACGCGGCCGCCGCGGATCATGACCACGGAGTGCTCCTGAAGGTTGTGACCTTCGCCCGGGATGTACCCGATGACTTCGAAGCCGTTGGTCAGACGGACCTTGGCGACCTTACGGAGCGCCGAGTTCGGCTTCTTCGGCGTCGTCGTGTAGACGCGGGTGCAAACGCCACGCTTCTGCGGGCAGGCGTCGAGCGCCGGCACCTTGTTGCGGCTCTTCTGCGCCTTACGCGGCTGAGCGATCAGCTGGTTGATCGTCGGCATACTCTGCCCTCTTCATTCGGATCGCTGAGACGCGATCCCATGTTCGGCTTCACGAGGCAGCCTGTCTCCAGGCTGTCGCGGATCTCGATAGGAAGATCCGCAAAACGAATATGCGCCATGGATCGGTGAGGACCCGTGGCGCGTGTTCGGCAGAGGATCACGCCTTGCAGCGCGCTCGTACCTACTGATCTGACAAGGACGTCAGTCGATGTGAGTGCCGGTACCGGATTAGCGATTGCCGATCGGCCCGAAGGTCGCGACTCGCTATGTCCTGCTGTTGTGCCGGAGTGGCGTGCTTCTATGCGGGGGACGGCGAAACGTCAATCCCGAAGCACGATAAAGTTTGGTCTGACCAGCGGTTAACACCCGATGAGTGTACCGCGCCGGAATCCGGTACCGCGCTGGGGCCATCGGAGCAAGTCTCCCGCTCCCGGATGAGCGCGCGGGAGAGGCGCATCGAGGGAGGCCGACCGATATTCACTGCGGTCATGCATGCAAACGAATCGCCCGCGCGACCGGGCACGCTCATGGCCTCATGGATAAGGCGGCCGAGAGGACGACCCGGAATCGATGCGTGGCGGGTCGTTCGCGCCAGCGATCGGCAAGATGCTCGGTCTTGGCGTCGCCGAGACGGTTCCGTGCAACGAGAAAGGGCGGCCATTGCTGGCCGCCCCCGGTCTCGTGCGTAAAGTCGTCGTCAGGTCACTCCGCGGCGGGCGGCAACTCGCTGAGGGGCTGTGCGCCGCTCTCGGCTGCCTTCTGCTGCAGGATCATCGCGTCGCGACGCCGCGCCACGGCGCGGATGTCGGCGGCCATCGACCCTGTGCCGGCCGGGATGAGGGAGCCGACGATGACGTTTTCCTTCAGGCCCTCGAGATGGTCGACCTTGCCGTTGACGGCCGCCTCGGTGAGCACGCGGGTGGTTTCCTGGAACGAGGCCGCCGAGATGAACGACTTCGTCTGCAGGGAGGCCTTGGTGATGCCCAGCAGCACCGGCACGCCCACCACGGGCTTCTTGTTCTCGGCGAGCAGCTTCTCGTTGATGTCCGCGAGTTCCGTCCGGTCGATCTGGTCGCCCGTGAGGATCTCGGAATCGCCGCCATCGGTGATTTCCACCTTCTGCAGCATCTGCCGGACGATCACCTCGATGTGCTTGTCGTTGATGGACACGCCCTGGAGCCGGTAGACCTCTTGGATCTCGTTGACGAGGTAGGCAGCGAGCTCCTCCACGCCCTTGATCGCCAGGATGTCGTGCGGCGCGGGATTGCCGTCGACGATGTAGTCGCCGAGCTCCACGACGTCGCCGTCCTGGAGGTGGATGTGCTTGCCTTTCGGGATCAGGTACTCGACCGCATCCGAACCGTCGTGGGGAGTCAGCGTCAGGCGACGCTTGTTTTTGTAGTCGCGTCCGAACTGGATCGTGCCCGACTTCTCCGCGATGATCGCCGCGTCCTTGGGACGACGGGCCTCGAACAGCTCCGCCACCCGCGGCAGACCGCCGGTGATGTCGCGGGTCTTGGCCGAGTCGGTGGAGACGCGGGCGAGGATGTCGCCGGCCTTCACCGTGCCGCCCGGATCGTAGCCAATGATGGCGTCTACGGGCAGGAAGTAGCGGGCATCCGATCCGCGCGGCAGCTTCATCGGCTTGCCGTCCTGGTCGAGCACCAGCATGGCCGGCTTGAGGTCGGCCGTGCGTGCCGTCCCACGCCAGTCGATGACGACGCGCTTGGCGATGCCGGTCGACTCGTCGGTGGTCTCGGTGATCGACTGGCCGTCGATCAGGTCCTCGTAGGCCACGATACCGTCGGTCTCGGTGATGATCGGACGGGTATAGGGGTCCCATTCGGCGATGCGCTGGCCGCGCTTGACCTTGTCGCCCTCGTCCACCCGCAGTCGCGCGCCGTATTGCAGGCGGTGGACCGCACGTTCCGCACCGTCAGTGCCGACGATGACCACCGCCACGTTACGACCGGTGGCGATGAGGTCGCCGTCGGTGTTGCGGGCGAGCGCCCGGTTGCGGATCTTGATCGTGCCCTCGAAGCTCGACTCGATGAAGGACGAATCCGCGATCTGCGCCGCACCGCCGATGTGGAAGGTACGCATGGTGAGCTGGGTGCCCGGCTCGCCGATGGACTGCGCCGCGATGACGCCGACGGCCTCGCCCATGTTGACGGGCGTTCCGCGGGCGAGGTCGCGCCCGTAGCAGGTGGCGCAGACGCCGCTCTTGGTGGCGCAGACGAGCACCGAGCGGATCTTGACCTCCTGGATGCCGGCCGCCTGGATGGCGGGCAGGTGCTTCTCCTCGATCGTCTCGTTGGTCTTGACGATGACCGTACCGTCCTGAGCCACGAGATCTTCGGCCGTGGCGCGGCCGAGGATGCGGATCGAGAGCGGAGCCACGACCTGGCCCGCATCGACGATGGCGCGCATCTTGATGCCGTTGCTGGTGCCGCAATCGACCTCGCGGATGACCGCATCCTGCGCCACGTCCACGAGACGGCGGGTCAGGTAGCCGGAATTCGCGGTCTTCAAGGCGGTGTCGGCGAGGCCCTTACGGGCTCCGTGCGTCGAGTTGAAGTACTCGAGAACGTCCAGACCTTCCTTGAAGTTCGAGATGATCGGGGTCTCGATGATCTCGCCCGAGGGCTTGGCCATGAGTCCGCGCATCGCGGCGAGCTGCTTCATCTGCGCCGGCGAACCACGGGCACCGGAATGGCTCATCATGTAGATCGAGTTGATCTGCTTGTCGGCGCCGTTCTCGTCCTTCTGCACCGTGGAGATGCGCAGCATCATCTCGGCGGCGAGCTTGTCCGAGCACTTGGCCCAGGCATCCACCACCTTGTTGTACTTCTCGCCCTGCGTGATCAGGCCGTCGTTGTACTGCTGCTCGTAATCCTTCACCAGCGTGCGGGTGTCGTCGACGATGGGCCACTTGTTGTCCGGCACGACCATGTCGTCCTTGCCGAACGAGATGCCGGCCTTGAACGCGTGGTTGAAGCCGAGCGCCATGATCCGGTCGCAGAAGATCACCGACTCCTTCTGACCGCAGTGGCGGTAGACGGTGTCGATCATCGCGGAGATCTCCTTCTTGGTCATCAGCTTGTTGACGACGTCGTAGGGGACCTTCTTGTGCAGCGGCAGGGCCGTGGACAGGATCACGCGGCCGGGTGTCGTGTCGTAGGTCTGGGTCAGCGGCTCGCCGTCGGGGCCGATGCCGTTCCACCGCCAGCGGATCTTCGAATGCAGCTTCACGGTGTTGGCCGCCAGGGCGTGCTCGAGCTCGCCGATGGTGCCGAAGACACCCTGCATCGGGTTCTTCTTGTTGGTCGAATCGAAGGCGCCGATGGCGCCCTCGGCCACGATCGACAGGTAGTAGAGACCGAGCACGATATCCTGCGACGGCACGATGATCGGCTGGCCGTTGGCCGGATGCAGGATGTTGTTGGTCGACATCATCAGCACGCGCGCTTCGAGCTGGGCTTCCAGCGAGAGCGGCACGTGGACCGCCATCTGGTCGCCGTCGAAATCGGCGTTGAAAGCGGCGCAGACGAGGGGGTGAAGCTGGATCGCCTTACCCTCGATCAGCTTGGGCTCGAAGGCCTGGATGCCGAGGCGGTGGAGCGTCGGCGCGCGGTTGAGCATCACCGGGTGCTCGCGGATCACCTCGTCGAGGATATCCCAGACCTCCGGCTTCTCCTTCTCGACGAGCTTCTTGGCCTGCTTGACGGTGGCCGAGAAACCCTTGGCGTCGAGGCGCGCATAGATGAAGGGCTTGAACAGCTCGAGCGCCATCTTCTTCGGCAGGCCGCACTGGTGCAGCTTCAGCTCCGGGCCCACCACGATCACCGAGCGGCCGGAATAGTCGACGCGCTTGCCGAGCAGGTTCTGGCGGAAGCGGCCCTGCTTGCCCTTCAGCATGTCGGCGAGGGACTTCAGCGGACGCTTGTTGGCACCCGTGATGACGCGGCCGCGACGACCGTTGTCGAACAGCGCGTCCACCGCCTCCTGAAGCATGCGCTTCTCGTTGCGGATGATGATGTCGGGCGCGCGCAGCTCGATCAGCCGCTTCAGGCGGTTGTTGCGGTTGATGACGCGGCGGTAGAGGTCGTTGAGATCGGACGTGGCGAAGCGGCCACCGTCCAGGGGGACGAGGGGGCGCAGGTCCGGCGGGATTACCGGGACCACGGTGAGGATCATCCATTCGGGCTTGTTGCCCGACATCTGGAAGGCCTCGATGATCTTCAGGCGCTTGAGAAGCTTCTTCGGCTTCAGCTCGGAGGTCGTGGTAGCGATCTCCTCGCGCAGCGAGTTCGCGATCCCGTCGAGATCGAGTTCCTGCAGGATGCGCCGGATCGCCTCGGCGCCGATCATCGCCGTGAAGGAATCCTCGCCGTACTCCTCCTGCGCGCGCAGGTACTCTTCCTCCGACAGGAGCTGACGCTCCTTGAGGGGGGTGAGGCCCGGCTCGATGACGCAGTAGGATTCGAAGTAGAGAATGCGCTCGAGGTCCTTGAGCGCCATGTCGAGCAGCAGGCCGATGCGGCTCGGCAGGGACTTCAGGAACCAGATATGGGCGACGGGCGCGGCGAGCTCGATATGGCCCATGCGGTCGCGCCGGACGCGGGCCAGGGTGACCTCGACGCCGCACTTCTCACAGATGACGCCCTTGTACTTCATGCGCTTGTACTTGCCGCACAAGCACTCGTAGTCCTTGATCGGCCCGAAGATCCGCGCGCAGAACAAGCCGTCGCGCTCGGGCTTGAACGTGCGATAGTTGATCGTCTCGGGCTTCTTGATTTCGCCGAACGACCACGAGAGGATCTTCTCGGGTGACGAGATCGAAATCTTGATCTGGTCGAAGCTCTGGGGCTGAGCCTGCTGGTTGAAAAGATTCATGACCTCTTGGTTCATGGATCAACTCCTGCTGACGGGGCGCACCCTCCGCCGAGGGGCTACCGCGTGCTGAAAACGTGAGGTCGGCGCAGCGACCGTCCGGGTCGCCGCTGGCCGTCGTCCCGGGAGGCGCTTCCCCTCCCCGCTCGGACCGCGCCGGCGAGGTGCCGGCGCGGGAGCGTGTGGTGTGGTCCTACTCGGCCGCCTCGGCAGGCGGGTCGAGCTGGTCGTTCGCGAGCTTCTTCGAGGAGGTGAGCTCCACGTTGAGGCCGAGCGAGCGCATCTCCTTGACGAGCACGTTGAACGACTCGGGGATGCCGGCCTCGAAGGTGTCGTCGCCGCGGACGATGGCCTCGTAGACCTTGGTGCGGCCGGCGACGTCGTCCGACTTCACCGTCAGCATCTCCTGCAGCGTGTAGGCCGCGCCGTAGGCCTCCAGAGCCCAGACCTCCATCTCGCCGAAGCGCTGGCCGCCGAACTGCGCCTTTCCGCCCAGCGGCTGCTGGGTGACGAGGGAGTATGGACCGATCGACCGTGCGTGGATCTTGTCGTCCACGAGGTGGTGGAGCTTCAGCATGTAGATGTAGCCCATCGTCACCTTGCGGTCGAAAGGCTCGCCCGTCCGCCCGTCATAGAGCGTCGATTGCGCCGAGCGGTCGAGCCCGGCCAACTCCAGCATCGTCTCGATGTCGGCTTCCTTGGCACCGTTGAACACCGGAGTGGCCATCGGCACGCCGCGGCGGACGTTGTTGGCCGCCTCCGCCATGTCATCGTCCGAGAGGCCTTCCAGCTCCGACGGCGAGTAGATCGCCTCCATCTCCGCCTTGAGGGGGGCGATGTCGTTGCTGCGCAGATAAGCGTCCACGGCGAGACCGACCTTGCGGCCGAGACCGGCCGCGGCCCAACCCAGATGGGTCTCGAGGATCTGACCGACGTTCATGCGCGAAGGCACGCCGAGCGGGTTGAGCACGATGTCGGCATGTGTCCCGTCTTCCAGGAACGGCATGTCCTCGATCGGCACGATCCGGGACACGACGCCCTTGTTGCCGTGGCGGCCGGCCATCTTGTCGCCCGGCTGGATCTTGCGCTTCACCGCGACGAAGACCTTGACCATCTTCATCACGCCGGGGGGCAACTCGTCGCCGCGCTGCAGCTTCTCGACCTTGTCGAGGAAGCGCTGCTCGAGGCGCTTCTTCGACTCGTCGTACTGCTTCTGCATCGCTTCCATCTCGGTCATGAGACGGTCTTCGACGACGGCGAACTGCCACCATTGCGAGCGCGGGTACTCGTTCAGGAGCTCACGGCTGAGCGTGGTCTCCTTCTTGAAGCCCTTCGGACCGGCGATCGGCGACTGGCCGATCAGGACGCCGGCAAGGCGGGCGTAGGTGTTGCGGTCGAGGATCGCCTGCTCGTCGTCACGATCCTTGGCGAGACGCTCGATCTCCTCGCGCTCGATCGCCTGGGCGCGCTCGTCCTTGTCCACGCCGTGGCGGTTGAACACACGCACTTCGACGATGGTGCCGGTGACGCCCGGGGGGACCCGGAGCGAGGTGTCGCGGACGTCCGAGGCCTTCTCGCCGAAGATGGCGCGGAGGAGCTTCTCCTCCGGCGTCATCGGGCTCTCGCCCTTCGGGGTGATCTTGCCGCACAGGATATCGCCCGCATGGACCTCGGCGCCGATATAGACGATGCCGGCCTCGTCGAGGTTCTTCAGCGCCTCTTCCGAGACGTTGGGGATGTCGCGGGTGATTTCCTCCGGACCGAGCTTGGTGTCTCGGGCCATCACCTCGAACTCCTCGATATGGATCGAGGTGAACACGTCATCCTTCACGATCCGCTCGGAGAGCAGGATCGAATCCTCGAAGTTGTAGCCGTTCCACGGCATGAACGCGACGAGCACGTTCCGGCCGAGCGCCAGCTCGCCGAACTCCGTCGACGGACCATCGGCGATGATCTCGCCCTTCTTGACCTGCTCGCCCACGCGGACCAGCGGCTTCTGCGTGATGCAGGTCGACTGGTTGGAGCGCTGGAACTTCTGCAGGCGATAGATGTCGACGCCGGGCTTGTTGGCATCGGCCTCTTCGGTGGCGCGGATGACGATACGGGTCGCATCCACCTGGTCGACGATGCCCGAGCGCCGCGCCGCGATGGCGGCACCCGAATCGCGGGCGACCACGGCTTCCATGCCGGTGCCGACGAACGGCGCGTCGGCGCGGACGAGCGGCACCGCCTGGCGCTGCATGTTCGAGCCCATCAGCGCGCGGTTCGCGTCGTCGTTCTCGAGGAACGGGATCAGCGCGGCGGCCACCGAGACGAGCTGCTTCGGCGACACGTCCATGAGGTCGACGCGGTCCGGCGGCACGACGATGACGTCGCCGGCCCGACGGCAGACCACGAGGTCTTCCGTCAGCTTGAAGCTCTCGTCCATCTGGGCGTTGGCCTGGGCAACGTAGTACTTCGCCTCCTCCATCGCCGACAGGTAGGAGACCTCCTTCGTCACCACGCCGTCCTTCACGCGACGGAACGGGGTCTCGATGAAGCCGTACTTGTTCACCCGCGCGAAGGTGGCGAGGGAGTTGATGAGACCGATGTTCGGGCCTTCCGGCGTCTCGATCGGGCAGATGCGGCCGTAATGGGTCGGGTGCACGTCGCGCACCTCGAAGCCGGCGCGCTCACGGGTGAGACCGCCGGGGCCGAGCGCCGAGAGGCGACGCTTGTGCGTCACTTCCGAGAGCGGATTGGTCTGGTCCATGAACTGTGACAGCTGCGACGAGCCGAAGAACTCGCGCACCGCGGCCGCGGCGGGCTTCGCGTTGATGAGATCCTGCGGCATGACCGTGTCGATATCGACGGAGGACATGCGCTCCTTGATGGCGCGCTCCATGCGGAGCAGCCCCAGGCGGTACTGGTTCTCCATCAGCTCGCCCACCGAACGCACACGGCGGTTGCCGAGGTGATCGATGTCGTCGATCTCGCCCTTGCCGTCGCGCAGATCCACCAGCGCCTTGACCACCGCGAGCATGTCCTCGCGGCGCAGGGTGCGCACGGTGTCCTCGGCGTCGAGATCGAGGCGCATGTTCATCTTCACGCGGCCGACGGCCGAGAGATCGTAGCGCTCCGAATCGAAGAACAGCGAGTGGAACATCGCCTCCGCCGTGTCGAGCGTCGGCGGCTCGCCGGGGCGCATGACGCGGTAGATGTCGAACAGCGCGCCTTCGCGGGACGAGTTCTTGTCCACGGCGAGGGTGTTGCGGATGTAGGGACCGACATTGACGTGGTCGATGTCGAGGACGGGGAGCTCGGACACGCCGACCTCTTCCAGGCTCTTGAGGAGCTTGTCGGAGATCTCGTCGCCGGCCTCGGCCCAGATCTCGCCGGTCTTCGGGTTGACGAGATCCTCGGCGATGTACTGGCCGATCAGATCCTCGTCGGTGGCCTTCAGGAACTGAACGCCGCGCTCGCTGATCTGGCGGGCGTTGCGGGCGTTCAGCTTCTTGCCGGCCTCGAGCACGACCTCGCCGGAATCGGCATCGATCAGGTCGACGGACGCCTTGAAGCCCTTGAGCCGGTCGGCATCGAACGGAACCCGCCATTCGGCGCCGTCGCGGTCGTAGACGACACGGTTGTAGAAGGTCGAGAGGATCTCTTCGCCGTCGAGGCCGAGGGCGAACAGCAGCGAGGTCGCCGGCAGCTTGCGCTTCCGGTCGATACGCACGTGCACGATGTCCTTCGCGTCGAACTCGACGTCGAGCCAGGAGCCGCGATACGGAATGATGCGGGCGGCAAACAGCAGCTTGCCCGACGAGTGGGTCTTGCCCTTGTCGTGGTCGAAGAACACGCCTGGGCTACGGTGCATCTGCGAGACGATGACGCGCTCGGTGCCGTTGACGATGAAGGTGCCGTTCTCCGTCATCAGGGGCATGTCGCCCATGTAGACGTCCTGCTCCTTGATGTCCTTGACCGACTTCGCGCCGGTATCCGGGTCCACGTCGAACACGATGAGGCGCAGCGTCACCTTGAGGGGAGCCGCGAAGGTGATGCCGCGCTGGCGACACTCGTCGACGTCGTATTTCGGCTGCTCGAACGTGTACTTGACGAATTCGAGGAGCGCGGTCGCCGAGAAGTCGGAGATCGGGAAGACCGACTTGAACACGGTCTGCAGGCCTTCGTCGCCCCGTCCGCCTTCCGGCTCGTCCATCATCAGGAATTGGTCGTAGGACGCCTTCTGAACCTCGATGAGGTTCGGCATCTCGGCGACTTCCTTGATCTTGCCGAAGAATTTGCGAATGCGCTTGCGACCGACCAGCGTGTTGGCCATGGGTGACCTCGCTCCTACGTCCCGCGTACCGGGTGCCCGGGGAAGGCTTTATGCCTCCCGCGACCAGGCGATGAACCCGTCCCGCCGGACCGAGCCCACCCGAAATGAAATGCCGCCGATCCGTTCCAGGACCGATCGGTCGCTTGAAGCGACCTTAGCCCGCGGGTCGGAGACCCGCGGGCGTCGGTGCCGGCCGGCCCCGATGGGACCGGCCGGAAGTGACGGGCCGGATTGGGCCCATCGGCAACTTACTTGAGCTCGACCTTGGCGCCGGCCTTCTCGAGCTGGGCCTTGAGCTTCTCGGCCTCTTCCTTGTTGACGGACTCCTTGACGGCCTTCGGAGCGCCCTCGACGAGGTCCTTGGCTTCCTTGAGGCCGAGGCCGGTGATCGCGCGGACCTCCTTGATGACCTCGATCTTCTTGTCGCCGGCGGCGGTCAGGAGAACCGTGAACTCGGTCTGCTCCTCGACGACGGCGGCGGGGCCGGCGGCCGGGCCGGCAACGGCGACGGCAGCGGCGGCGGAGACGCCCCACTTCTCTTCGAGGAGCTTGGCGAGGTCGGCGGCTTCGAGAACGGTCAGCGAGGACAGGTCGTCGACGAGCTTGGCAAGATCAGCCATGGTATTCTTCCTTTGGATATCGGTTTGAACGGATGGGTTGGGAAGGACGAGGCGGCGTCAGGCCGCTTCGTCCTGAGCCGCGTCCTTGGTGGCATAGGCTCCGAACACGCGAGCCAGCTTGGCAGCCGGAGCGTTGACGACCTGGGCGATCTTGGTCGCGGGAGCCTGGATGAGGCCCACGATCTTGCCGCGCAGTTCGTCGAGGGACGGGAGCGACGCGAGCGCCTTCACACCGTCCGGGTTCAGAGCGGTCGTTCCCATGGCGCCGCCGAGGATCACGAGCTTGTCGTTACCCTTGGCGAAATCCACCGCAACCTTCGCAGCCGCGACCGGATCGCTCGAATAGGCGAGCAGGGTCGGACCCTTCAGGAGGGGCTTGATGGAGGCGACGTCCGTGCCATCGAGAGCGATGTTGGCGATGCGGTTCTTGGTGACCTTCACGGTGGCGCCGGCCAGCTTCATCTGCGCGCGCAGCTTCTGCATCTCGGCGACCGTGAGGCCCTTGTAGTGGGCCACGACGACGACGGACGTGTTCGCAAACACGCCGTTGAGCGTCGAGACGAGATCAGCTTTGGCTGTCCTGTCCACTGGGGCTCTCTCCGGTTGGCGGGTCCCTCTCGAGGAGGGGCCGCCGGTTGCACATGCCGCCCGGAACGGAACTCGGCTCAGCGAGAAGCCGGAACGTCCTGGACGACGCTTCACGGCCCTGTCCCCTGACGTCCTCCGGAACGGTGGACGGCACGGGCGAGATGGTTCAAACCGATACCTGACTGCCTCGCGAATCGCGGGGCCGAGAGGGTCTTGAATTCGGTCTTCCCCGTCTGTGCAGGCTGGGGGATTAAGCCGGTCGCCCGGCGCCTGCAGTCTCGGACAGGACATGGCCGGACGAGGCTTAAAGAGGCTGTTCGCCCCTCAAAGCCTTCCGGCCATTATCGTCTGGTCACCCAGACGAATTCGCATGTCGGATGTCGACCGATTGGTCGAATCCTTTCAAAGTGTGAAAAACGTTGAGCGGGGTCTATAGGCCCAAGCAAGCGCCCTGCCAAGTGCCTCGTGCGGAAAATCTTCGCCCTGCCGTACGATTGTGGTTGACGTGATTTCCGCCCGCGCCGGCGGCGGGCGATGCGCCGCCGCGGACAGGTCAGGCAGGGTGGGCAGGGCCGGCTAGGTCGGCAGGAACCGGCGCGCCGCCTCCCACCAGGGCGTGCGGGCGTCTTCCTTCTTCTGGTCCGCCTTGGCCGCGTAGAACGACGCATTGTGCTCGCCGCGCAGGGCTTCGCGGGTGAAGCGGATCAGGTGGTGCGCGACGAAGCCCATGTTGAACACCGCCTCGATCTGGCCGCGCTTGAGGGCATGCCCCGCCGCGCGCCAGAAGACGCCGCGATAATCCGACAGGATCCCCACGCGCAGGGCGATGTTGAAGCCGAGCACGAGGCCGCGGCGCAGGTTCGTCCGGGTGAGCTTGCCCCTGGTGGGCGTCTTGATCCGGTGCGGATAGGTCCGCTCGACCTGATAGCGGAAGCGGGCGAACAGGTTCTCCGGCTCGTAGGCATGGGCGATGGCCCGGCGCCAGCTGGCCACCACGTCGTCGTGGGGCCGCTTGAACAGGACGTTGGATTCCAGCGCGGCGTCGTGTGTGAGACGTCCCTCGCGGGTCAGACGGTCCCAGAGCGGCGTCTTCGGCAAGGCCTGCAGCAGGTTCATCGTCAGCACCGGGACCGCGGACTTGTCGACGAAGTCGATGAGCTTCTGCTCCGAGCCGTCCGTCTCCGTGTCGAGGCCGAGGATGATGCCCGAGGTCACCTCCAGGCCGAAGCTGTTGAGCGTCTCGATCGCCTCGTACATGGGCACGGCGGCGTTGTGCTTCTTGTCGATGCCCGCCAGCGCGTCCTCTTCGGGCGTCTCGATGCCGACGAAGACGGTCATGAAGTTGGCCTGACGCATCAGCTCGAGGATGTCGGGCTGCTTGGCCATGTTCAGGGTCGCCTCGCAGGCGAACTGAAGCGGGTAGTGATTCTTCTTCTGCCACTCCACCAGGTGGGGCAGCATGTCCTTCGTGGCCTTGCGATTGCCGATGAAGTTGTCGTCGACGAAGTACACGACGGCCGGATGGCCCGGCTGCGAGATGATCGCGTCGAGCTCGCCGAGCATCTGCTCCGGAGTCTTCAGGCGGGGCTGACGACCGTAGAGCTGCGGGATGTCGCAGAACTCGCAGCGATAGGGGCAGCCGGACGAGAATTGCAGGGAGCCGATGAGGTAGCGCTTGAGGGGAGCGGCCTCGTAGGCCGGCGCCGGGAAGTCGGAGAGCGGAAGGCGCTCCTTGGTCTCGAGGCGGACCTGGCTCGCCGGGATCGACAGGTCGCGGTCGAGGATCGACACGAGTTCGTCGGTGGCGTCGCCGATCTCGCCGATATGGAGATAATCGAATTCCGGGTATTGCTCGGGCGATCCGGAGACCGAAGGACCGCCGAGCGCCGTCACCTTACCGGCCGCATGCGCCCTGGCGTAGATGTCCCGGATCTGGGGTGCCTGAATGTGCATGCCGGACACGAACACCGCATCGGCCCAGGCGAAATCCTCCGGCCCTGCCCGTTTGATGTTCTCGTCGATGAACCGGTATTCCCATTCCTCCGGCATATAGGCCGCGATGAGGAGCAGGCCCTGCGGGGGCATGAAGGCCTTCACCCCGCCCATTAACGGGTAGGCGTGGGCGAACGTCCCGAAGGACGGCGTGTAAGCGGGAAAGACGCACAGGATGCGTCGGTTCGAGGTGACGGAGAGGGTGCATCGCATGGCGGCATTCCTAGCACAGACAGGTGCGGAGGCGTCACCCTCGCGTGTTGATTTCTTGACCCTTTTCGGGATGGATCCCGCCTTGCGGCTCGGCCGGGGGGATCCTTCGCGCGCGTTTGACGCAGGCTCGGGCGCGTGTCCGACCCGCCGGTCCGTCGGGCTGGGCCCCCGCGGAAGGGGTGGACCTCACTCCACCCCGGACTCGTCTTCGTCGAGAGCCAGGCGTCGCAGCGTCCGAAGCGCGGGTCCCAGGCGCTCGAACGGGGGTGAGCCGAGGGCGAGGCGTACCCCGTTCTCCGGCATCGCAGGATCGATGGCGAAAGCGCTGGCCGGCGACACCGCGACCCCGTTACGCGCCGCGGCGCCGGCGTAGCGCTCGGCGCTCCAATGAGGTGGAAGCGATAGCCAGAGGTGGAACGCCCTCGGGTCGCCCCGAACGTCGAGACCGCTCAGCGCGTCCCGTGCCGCGCTCTGGCGCGCCGCCGCATCCGCCCGCTTCGCCTGGCCGATCCGGCCAACGGTTCCGTCGTTCATGAGCTGAAGCGCGATGGCGAGGGGAAGTCCGCTCGCGGTCCAGGCTCCCCCACGGATCGAGCCCGCGAGCCGCTGCGTGAGAGCGGGCGGCCCGGCGACGAAACCGAGGCCCAGGCCCGGAGCCAGCCGCTTCGACAGGCTGTCGACGACGATCACCCTGTCCGGCGCGAGGGCGGCCAGGGGTTCCTCGTCGCAGAGGAACCCGTACACGGCGTCCTCGATGCAGAGGAGGTCGAGCCTGCCGATAAGCGCTGCAACGGCGTGCCGGCGGTCCGCGCTCATGGTTTGGCCGAGGGGGCTTTGCAGGACGGGCTGGAGGTAGAGGGCGCGGAGGGGGGCTTCGCGATGAGCCCCCTCGATGGCGTCCGGGATCACCCCTCCCGCATCCATCGCGAGGGGAACCAGTTCGACGCCGAGCCGGGCCGCGAGACCCTTGACGATAGGATAGGTCATCGCCTCGACGCCGATCCGATCGCCGGGTTGGGCCAAGGCCGCGATCGCCGCGGCGATGCCCTGTCGTCCCGCTCCGGTGAACAGCACGGTCTCGGGGTCGGCCGACCACCCTCCCCGCGCGAAGAAGGCGGCTGCCGTGGCTCGGGCCGGCCCCGTCGCGCCCGGTCGGACCGGCGAGAACGTGGCTTGAAGCTTGGCCGGATCGAGCAGGGCGCCGAGGCTGGCGCTCATTTCCGCCGCCTGATGCGGCAGAATCGAAAAGACGTGTTCGAGATTGATCAGACCCGTCTCGGCATCCGGTGATCCTGCTTCAGCGGAGGCCGACGCGCGGATGAAGGTGCCGCGTCCGACCTCCCCGGTGATGAGTCCACGCCGCGTCAGCTCCGCATAGACGCGGCTCGCCGTGGAGACGGCGATCCCGCGCTCGAAGGCGAACTGCCGCTGCGTCGGCATCCGGCTTCCCGGTGTCAGGCTTCCCCGCGCGATATCCGCAGCGATCCCCTCCGAAATCGTCCGATAATCTGCCACGCGCGTATTGCTCCGAGGACAATGATTTAATTGATTCGACTCAATTTCGGATCAATAGCAGTGATGACCCAATGGAGGTGACCCGATCATGCCGTTGTCCGACAATCCACCCACCCGTTCACGCCCTCTCTCGAGAACGCTCGGCCACCCTAACCGACCCTTTCCCGCGAGAGCAATCAGCCTCCTGTCGATCTGGTACGGCAGGGCGGCCGGTCGGCGTACAATTCGCGAATTGACCTCGGAGCAAATGAAGGCGCTCGACCTCGATCCCGTTGCCCTGCGTGCGGAGGCCGAGAAGCCGTTCTGGCGTGCCTGATCACGGACGCGAATGCCCGGTCCGAAAGCCGGGCATTCGCCGGCAAAATCCGAGGACGTGTCGATCCAGGCGCAACTGGCATGCCCGATCTATGACTCCGGACCGCCTCCGTCGTCCGCGCTGCCTCGCCATATCCGAATCCCCCACCCTTGTTCAGGGTTCACGGACGATTGAAGGCTCAAGATAATCCCTGTCTTTTTGTGCCGACAGCGGCAGCTATATTCTCCTGATGTATCGATGTTTGAAATAACATCGTATTGATTTTAGATTTGAAGTTAAACACCATCGTGAGGTCAATTTTCGGAGCATGACCTGCAGATGTGCAAGCTCATCCGCGATGCGACGACTATTCCTCGCCGGAGCGCGCCCGTGTCTTTCAAAACCTTTCTTGCCGCTCGTATCGCTCTGGCCGCTCTGGCCTTGCCGATGATCGGGCCTGTGGCGGCTGATGCCACCGAGCAGACGCAGAGCCAGACCAGCCCCCTCGTCTCCACCGAATGGCTCGAGGCCAACCTCGCCTCGCCGAAGCTCCGGATCGTCGAAGTCAGTGTCGAGCCGGGCGTCTACGAGCGCGGCCATGTGCCCGGCGCACAGAACGTCCTCTGGCATACGGACCTCGTGGAGACCGTGAGTCGCGACATCGCGGGGCCTGAAAAGTTCGCGGCGCTCATCCGGCGGCTCGGCATCGATCGCGACACCACGGTGATCCTCTATGGCGACAACAACAACTGGTTCGCCGCCTGGGGCGCCTGGGTCTTCGCCCAGTACGGGCTCGTCGACACCGTGAAGCTCCTCGACGGCGGCCGCAAGAAATGGGAGGCCGAGAAGCGGCAGCTCGATACCCGCAACCCGGACGTAGCCGCCTCGACGTTCCCGGTCACACCCGTCTCCAACGGCCAGCGCGCTCGTCTCGCGGACGTGCTTGCCGTGGCGCGCAAGGAGCGGAACGAGACGATCCTCGACATTCGCTCGCCGGATGAGTTCTCGGGCAAGCTCATCGCGCCGGCGGGCGTGCAGGAGCTGGCGATCCGTGCGGGTCATATCCCCGGTTCGGTGAACGTGCCCTGGGCCAAGGCCGTGAATCCGGACGGCACCCTGAAATCCGTGCCTGAGCTGAAGAAGCTCTATGCCGATGTCGGGATCGACGGCTCGAAGCCGATCATCACCTCCTGCCGCATCGGCGAGCGCTCCAGCCATTCCTGGTTCGTGCTGAGCCGTGTCCTCGGCTACCCCGTGCGGAACTACGACGGCTCCTGGACGGAGTACGGCAACGCCGTCGGCGTGCCCGTGGTCAACCTCGCCGGAACGGTCTGGTCCGGCAAGTGACATCCCCGGCGATGTTCGAACGCAGCGCGCCCGGTCTTTCGACCGGGCGTTTTTCCGTCTCGCTGCGGGTCGGGTCGGCGGGCCTGATCGGCGCGGGATTGCTGGTCGCGGCCCTGCAGCTGTCGGGCGATCCCGGCGGCAGCCGGCTCGCCCTGTCCCTGACCTTCGGAGCCCTGTTCGGCTTCGTGCTGCAACGCTCGCGCTTCTGCTTCTTCTGCCTGTGGCGCGACCTCATCGACCGGCGTGACCCGCGCGGCGCCCTCGGCATCCTCGCGGCCCTGGCCGCGGGGGCGGTCGGCTACAGCGTGGTGCTGGGGGCATGGCTGCCCGATCCGAGCGGCGTACGGCTGCCGCCGGACGCTCATATCGGTCCGGTCGGGCCGGTCCTGGCCCTCGCCGGCGCCGCCTTCGGGGCCGGCATGGCGATTTCGGGTTCCTGTATCGGCGCCCATCTCTACAGGCTCGGCGAGGGCTCACCCACGGCACCCTTCGCCCTGGTGGGAACGGCCCTGGGCTTCGGTCTCGGCTTCCTGACCTGGAACACGCTCTACCTCGCCAGCATCTCGGAGGCGCCCGTGATCTGGCTGCCCCGTCATCTCGGCTATGCCGGCAGCCTCCTCCTCACCCTCGCTGTCCTGGCGGCCCTCGCGGTGCCTCTGCTGCGATGGCTGCCTCCCTCCGATGCATCGCCATCGGAACGCGTCGCGCCTCTGCGCGCCGTGTTCGTCGACCGCTGGCCGACCTGGCTCGGCGGCCTCGCCGTCGGCGCTCTCGGAACCCTGGCCTATCTCAGGGTCGGTCCCCTCGGCGTTACGGCGGAGATCGGTGGCCGGGCCAGGCAGGCCTCCGCCGGGCTCGATCTCCTGCCGGCGCGGCTCGAAGGGCTCGACGGGTTTCGCGGCTGCGCCACAGCGATCCGCGATGCGATCCTGACCCCGAACGGCCTGTTCATCGCCGGTCTCGTCGCAGCATCCTTTGCCGCCGCCCTGGCGGCCGGCGAGTTCCGCCCTGCCCTGCCCAAGCGCGGCCAGATCGGGCGCGGCCTCGTCGGCGGAATCCTGCTCGGCTGGGGCGCCATGACGGGTCTCGGATGCAGCGTCGGCACGCTGCTGTCGGGAATCATGGCCGGCGCCGCATCGGGCTGGCTCTTCGGCGTGGCGATGTTCGCCGGGCTCACCGCGACGCTGCTCGCGGGCCGTCGCCTGACGCTCCTGCCCTGAACGGAGACGGCACCCGGCCAAAAGAAAACGCCCGGCCTTGAGAGCCGGGCGTTGTCATATCTGTCCGTGAGAAGCGCCGATCAGGCGGTCAGCACGGTCGACGGCTCGACCCGCACGCCCGGGCCCATCGACGACGTCACGGCGACGCGCTGGATGTAGGTGCCCTTGGCGCCGGCGGGCTTGGCCTTGGCCACCGCATCGGCGAACGCCTTGATGTTCTCGACGAGCTTGGCCTCATCGAACGAGACCTTGCCGATGCCGGCATGGACGATGCCGGCCTTCTCGACGCGGAACTCCACCGAGCCGCCCTTGGCGCCGGCGACCGCGGACTTCACATCCATGGTGACGGTGCCGACCTTCGGGTTCGGCATCAGGCCGCGGGGGCCGAGCACCTTGCCGAGACGACCGACCAGCGGCATCAGGTCCGGGGTCGCGATGCAGCGGTCGAACTCGATCTTGCCGCTCTGGACGATCTCGAGCAGGTCCTCGGCGCCGACGATGTCGGCTCCGGCGGCCTTGGCCTCGTCGGCCTTGGCGCCGCGGGCGAACACCGCCACCCGCACCGTCCGGCCGGAGCCGTTGGGCAGGTTGCAGACGCCGCGGACCATCTGGTCGGCGTGGCGCGGGTCGACGCCGAGATTCATCGAGACCTCGACGGTCTCGTCAAACTTGGCGCTGGCCTTCTGCTTCACCAGGGCGATCGCCTCGTCGATGGTGTAGAGCTTGAGCGCGTCGATGCCCTCGCGGGCGGCGCGGATGCGCTTGCCTTCGTGTGCCATTGTGCCCTCCCCTTAAGCGACGACGTCGAGGCCCATGGCCCGCGCGGAGCCACGGATCATGGCGACGGCGGCGTCAACCGAGTCGCAGTTCAGGTCGGGCATCTTCTTCTCGGCGATCTCGCGAAGCTGAGCCTCGGTGACCTTGCCCACCGTCGGGCCCTTGCCCGGGGTCTTGGAGCCGGACGCCGGCTTCTTGCCGATCTTCAGGCCCGCGGCCTTCTTCAGGAAGAAGGTGACCGGCGGCTGCTTCATCTCGAAGGTGAAGCTGCGATCCTGATAGGCCGTGATCACGACCGGGATCGGGGTGCCCTTCTCGATCTGAGAGGTCTTCGCGTTGAAGGCCTTGCAGAATTCCATGATGTTCAGGCCGCGCTGACCGAGCGCGGGACCGATGGGCGGCGACGGGTTCGCGGCGCCGGCCGGAACCTGAAGCTTCACGTAGCCCGTGATCTTCTTTGCCATAGGGACTGCTCCCAAATGTAGGCTCGCCGCCCGGCTGCCTGGAGCACGGACGGGGCGAGCGGTTGCAGGTCGCGGTGCGGTCCGTGCATCCCGGCGGCAAACCGGGCGGACCTCCCGCGGGTTATGGCGAATGGCGAATGGCGAACGGCGAGTAGGGGATACCTACATTCGCCGTTCGCCACTCGCCATTTGCCTCTACGTCAGATCTTTTCGACCTGGGCGTATTCGAGTTCCACCGGGGTGGCGCGACCGAAGATCGACACGGCGACCTTGAGGCGCGAACGGCTCTCGTCGATTTCCTCGACGGTGCCATTGAAGGAGGCGAAGGGACCGTCGGCGACGCGGACGGTCTCGCCGATTTCGAAGGAGATCGAGGGCTTGGGACGATCGACGCCCTCGGCGACCTGACCCTTGATGCGCTCGGCCTCGGAATCGGGGATCGGCACCGGCTTCGACTTGTCAGCGCCGAGGAAGCCGGTGACCTTGGGGGTGTTCTTGATGAGGTGATAGACCTCGTCGGTGAGATCGCACTTCACCAGCACGTAGCCGGGGAAGAACTTCCGTTCGGCATCGACCTTGCGGCCGCGGCGGACCTCGACGACCTTCTCGGTCGGAACCATGACCTCGTCGAACAGCTCCATCAGGCCACGCTGGGCCGCCTGATCCTTGATGGACTGCGCGACCTTGTTCTCGAAATTCGAGTAGGCGTGGACGATGTACCAGCGTTTCGACACGGTTCTCACCAAATCCTGACGTCGGTCTGCCCGGTCGCGACGACGCGCCCAGAAAGACTCAGTTGTTCTAGGCGCCGACCCCGAGGATCAGGGTCACGATGTAGCGCAGGGCCTGGTCCACGACCGTGAAGAAGATGCTCGCCACCACGACCATGATGAACACCATGATCGTCGTCACGGTGGTCTCCTTGCGGCTCGGCCACGTGACCTTGCGGCCCTCGTCGCGCACCTGCGACAGGAACTCGGCCGGGCCGACGCGCTTGGGCGCGGGCCGCACGGGCGGGGTGGCCCGGGGCGGCGTCGGCGTGGCGGAGCCGCGCTGCGGAGTGCGCGCCAGGTCCGCCTTCTTCGTTGCTTCGTTCGATGCCATTGATGCCAACAACAGGGAAAATCGGCCCTGACCGGAAAGCGGACCGGTGCGGAGGCTCTGGTCGAAGCCCGCACCGAACACAGTCACCGATCTCGGAGTGCGAACGCTCTAGCGCAAGTCCCGGGTCTTGTCGACCGTCGCGGACATGTCGACAGAGAGCGGGAGACACGCCCCGGTTCGACATTCCCGACGGGAGGCCGATCCGGCGTTGCGCGAAGGAAAACTCTGGCAGGAGTGGAGGGACTCGAACCCGCAACCTCCGGTTTTGGAGACCGGCGCTCTGACCAGTTGAGCTACACTCCTACGCGGGACGCTCCATGCCCCATCGCTGCACGGGACGCAAGGGTTTCCGGAGAGAGGGATGCGAAAATCCAAGGTCCTATCGGCCGTGCTCGGCGAGTTCGCGGCTGTTCAGAAGGCGGATCCCGTTCTTCGAGTAGGCGAAGAGTTCGTCGCTTCGGGCGTATGGACCTTTGCGCATGTACATCGTCACGATTGCGGCGAGCCGGTCTTTCCCCTCGCTGTTCGATGACCATGCGATGAGGACATCCCGCGTGGGGACCGCAGCAACGATGGTCTGCGTTCCGAGCCCTTCCTGAATCTGGTCCATCACCATGGGGAGAAGCAGGCTGGCCGCCGCGTAGCCGCTGCTCTCCGCGAGGGTCGCGAAATGACCGGACTTTCCGGTCGCCGAAATGTGGACCTGTATACCGCCCGAGGCGAGTTCGAGATTTCGCCTGGCGATCCGCTCCACCGTTTCCTGATCGACGGCCCATCCTTCGAAGATCGAATGGGTCACCAGTTGATAGCGTTCGTCCTCATCGAGGGCGTAGGCGACGAGGAGCCGCTCAGAGAAGCGGCGGCAGGTCAGGGTCGGCACCTGCTCACGATACTCGGTAGGGACGAGCTGGATGCGCAGGCGGGCCGACGCCTTGGCGAACGTCTCCGCGGGAGCGGGCGTTGCGGGGAGAGGCTTCGCGGTGGCAACCGGATGGAGGAAGTCGACGATGACGGCTCGGCGCTCCGCGCCCGTCCGTCCAGCGATTTTCTGGCGGATGTTGCCGAGGAAGAGGGTGAAGCGGCCGATGACGATCTGCTCCGGATCATCGTCGTCCACGGTGACGGTGACGGCGGGATAGTTCGTTCGCAGGACGTCAAGGACTTCCGCCCGGAACGCCAGAAACGTCGCGCGATTCTGGGCCGGGCCGTTCTTGGCAGGAAGGCTTTGGGCCTGCGCGGGCGCGGCTACGATCGACAAGGCTCCGGCGATGACGGCGCGTCGGGACGTAACGGTGTCGAAGAGTGCAACCGGTGTCGAACCCATGAGATGGCCTCGCGGCATGCAACCCATGGTTTACTAAACGACGATGCCGGCGGCCCGTCAAGACGGGCCGCCGGCATCGATGTGCACAATCAGCGGTAGAGACTGAGCGTACCGAACTTAATCGTTGATGGCGGCGACGACGCCGGCGCCGACGGTGCGTCCGCCTTCACGGATGGCGAAGCGGAGCTTCTCTTCCATGGCGACGGGGACGATGAGGGTGACGTCCATGGTCACGCTGTCGCCGGGCATCACCATCTCGGTGCCCTCGGGGAGCACGCACACGCCG
>NZ_JAKSYE010000118.1 GCF_022829685.1 Methylobacterium sp. E-045 | reverse complement strand
GGAGGGATGGGCGGCACACAAGTTCCGCGAGCTGACGGGTGTATGGCCCGACCGCTACCACAACGCCCCGCTGGTTGAGCCACAGCCGTTCCTGCTGAACTGGATCAGATCGCGCCAGATCGCCTACGCGAAGGCCAAGGGGGGCAGCAATGCGCAAGCCTCTCGCTGAGCGAGCCCGTGGCCGGTGGCGGAACCTCCTGCCCCTAGTCGGCGTGGACAGCCGGTTCCTGTCGGGCAAGCAGGGCCCCTGCCCTATGTGCGATGGGAAGACACGCTTCCGGTTCGATGACCTTGAAGGCCGCGGCACCTGGATCTGCAACGCATGCGGAGCCGGTGACGGTGCCGAACTGGCGATGCGGGTCCTTGGGCTGGATTTCCGGGCGCTGGCCAAGCGGATCGATCCCCTCCTCGGCGAGGCAGCTCAACGCCCGGTCAAGCCAACCCGGTCGCAGGATGACTGCCGGCGGAGCATGAACGACCTATGGCGGACCTCGCACGCGGTCACATGCGACGATCCCGTGGGGCGATACCTGTTCCGCCGGGTCGGCCTGACGAACGTGCCGGCCTGCCTGCGATGCGCGGACAGGCTGCGCTACCAGGACGACGTCGTGTCCTACCATCCCGCCATGATCGCCATGGTGATGGGGCACGACGGTATCCCCGCCACCCTGCATCGGACCTACCTCGCCCCCGGCGGGACGAAGGCCGATGTCGAGGTGCCGCGGCGGCTGATGCCCGGAACGATACCGGACGGCGCCGCGATCCGGTTGTTCGACCCTGCGCCGGTGCTGGGCATCGCCGAGGGCATCGAGACCGCCTTTGCCGCCGCCTCGCTGTTCGGCGTGCCGTGCTGGGCCGCGGTGAGCAGCACCATGCTCGCCAAGTGGATACCGCCCGAGGACGTCCGCGAGATCATCGTGTTTGGGGACAGCGATCAGAAATTCGCCGGACAGGCCTCCGCCTACAGCTTGGCGCACCGCCTTGCAATGAAGGGTTGGCCCGTGCGCGTTGAGCTACCTGCTCTCGCCGGAGCAGATTGGAACGACGTTCTGTTGCGGAAGGCCGATTTTCCGCGCGGCTTGATCGCGAGGTAATGCGCATGAAACCGGCCTTCCGGAGCAAATGCACCAAGCCAGCGCCGCGACCCATTTTAGCTCACTGCTGCGGCGTTTTGAGCGCCCACGCACAGACGCTTGGCTCGGATTTTCCGCTTTCCGACATTCATGGGTGATTATATGCTCATTCGGACGTTGGGGCTGGTGGAATGTCCGAGATTTCCGAACTTCAGGTTCATGAGCGAGCGCAACAAAGTTTCGAGCGCGATCATCCTGGGCGGGTTTGGCGCCAGTTGCCACCGCAAGGTAAAGGCTCTCATAAAGACGGAGGTTACGCTAGCTTGTTTGAGCGACAGGCATACCTCCTTAAAGCACGCCACCAACTGCTTATAGAAAATGGTTCTGCATCACAAAGTCAAGATCCATCGCAGTATGGATCTTTATCGGCTTTCGATAGATAGTTATTTGATGTTCAATTCGCTTAGATTTGGGCGGCGTTAGATAACCCGCGCTTCTCCTGGCTTAAGTCCCATCCGTTCAACGGATCGAGCGCCAAGCGAGCCGACATAGCGTGGCGTAGGACCTTTTGGCTCTTGAATCGCGGCTACCTCGATCGCTTCGCCCATCGTGCGAGCCAGGATCGCATAAATCCGATCCGTCTCGTTTGGCTGGCGAACTGCGATTAGGAAGGCGAAATAAGAGGGCTTTTTGGGCATAGCCGCGCAGATGCCAGAATGTCGCGGCCGCGTGAAGGGCCGAGAGGCCCTTCACAGCGTTCACGAGGATGGCGGCGACAGCACAAAGGCTCGTGAAGGCCAGCTTGCGCGAGGCGAAAATGGTCCCGCTGGTGACGCTGAACTGCTTGCCGCAGCCCGTGCACTTGAAGCGACGCCCTTGAGAGAGGCCGCCGGTGTCCCGAACCGATGGTCCTAACGGTCTGGCAAAAGCTGGACGTCAACGCTCGAGCTCAGATCCTGAAGGCCAAACGGGCCGCGCCGCGTTCTGCTCTGGCCAAGATTCGATGGGGCACTGTATTGCCTGGAATGGGCGTTGTAGTTTTAAATTTCCCCGCTCGAGCCACAACCATAGGGGTTTAAGGGTTTGTTTTAACCAACGCGTGGGAACTGTCTAAACGTACTTCAGGCAGTTTAGGGGTTAGTGGCCGAAACAAAACCCTATAAACCACTACTGTTAGAGAGCCGGAGGCCCACGTCGAGCCTTGGCCCACCCAAAATGAAAGGGACACGCTTATGGCTCGCCGGGATAAGAAGCAGCGTCAGAGGGATCGCAACAGGCGCAGGCAGGAGCGACGGCTCGCGAGCGCCATGAACCCCGCAGCGTCGCTCATCTCGAAACCGGAGGAGGCCGTTGGGCAAGCTCCATTCGACATCGACCCTGCCCTCTCCTGGCATGTTGTCCGGATGGCACCTCGAATGAAGGATGTGGCCCTGAGGGCTATCACCCTATCCCAGGCGGTCACATTCCAGCCTTGCACGATGGAGGTCGTCACCCGACGAGGCCGACGCATAGACACTTTGCGTCCAACGCTGGCACGAACCGTCTTCATCGGCGTTGAGGATGCGGCGCAGCTCGAAACGGTTCGGCGCGAGTTCGAGCCTGACCCCTCCTCCCCGCCTGTTGCCGAAGTGGTTTGCTACATGACTGACGACACGAGCCTGAAAGGCAACATTGCCGGGCAGGTGCTCAAGCCAGCGCGCCTTGATCCCGTGGCCCTTCAAGGGTTCGCCAACAACGTCTTTAAGAACACGAAGCCTGCGCCCATCACCTTCGCGATAGGACAGCGAGTTATCGTCACCGACGGCCCATTCTTCAGTCTGCCGGCCGAGATCGAGGAGGTGATCCTGGAAAGGGGCAAGGTGCGGGTTTCAGTTTCCATGTTCAGTGCACCGGTTCCTGTGGAGTTAAGCCTTGCGCAAATCCAGGTGGTGTGACATTTTCAAGATCTGACAGCCGCCGCTTACCTCCGCCCTGCTATGGGCGTCGTCAGTTGAGCCGCGACGGAGACGGGTCAGACCGCTTCTCCACTTTGGAGGCTGGTCCCGCAAAGCTGACCCCATTGGGGTACTACTTGGCCCTTAGAAAGGGCAGTCAGCTTTCTCTTCGGCGTAGCGAAGCGCTGCCCTGTGGTCGGCAAGCTTCAAGAGTGAAGGTCATTCCCCTTTGCTCCAGTGCTTCCCGGCCGATTAAAATCTGGGAGATGCACGTTGCGGACAAACTCGCGATGGTACAGCCTGCGACTGTGAGAGCATCACGAGCAAACGCAGGGGGCGATGATCATGGCAGATCCAAACACATCCACATTCTCGCCGCAGCCGCAAATTGACGCTTTGATGATCGAGTTCATGGAGAACTATGGAGTGCCGGGCGGAGCACTCAGCTTTCGGCGCGGCGGTACCTTGCTGTACGAAGCAGGGTACGGCTTTGCCGACCAAAACCTCAATGTCGTGACGACGACGAGTCTCTTCCGGATCGCGAGCGACACCAAAGCCATAACCGCGGCAGCGATCTTCCTCTTAATGGAAAGAGGCAAGCTGGCGCTCAATTCCACGGTTTTCGATACGAATGGTCTGCTGTCGCAATTTAGCGGGTTCGGGTCACCCAGCGGTTGGGTTCCGCTGATCACCGTCCATGAACTCCTTACGCATACGTCGGGAGGTTGGCCCAACGATGCCAATGACCCCATGTTTCAAAAGCCGGAGCTATCGACAGATGAGCTGATCATATGGGCGCTCCAGACCTACCCGCTCCAGAATCCACCCGGTAGCAGCTACGCCTACTCCAACTTCGGTTACTGCGTTCTGGGACGGATCATCGAAGAAATCACCGGCCAGACCTATGAGGCCTTTGTTCAAGACAACGTTCTGTCGCCCATTGGCATCACCGACATGATGATCGGCGCCATCGCCCCTCAGCCCAACGAAGTCCACTACTTCATGCCGGATGGGCAGGATCAGAATGAGCCGTATTCCTTCAACATCACGCGCATGGCAGCGCACGGTGGCTGGATTGCCAGTGCCGGCGACCAAGCGCAATTCATGGCGGGCCTGTTTGGGGCGCTGGATGACGAAGGTTCGAGCGTCATCCTCACGCGGAGCAGCCTCGAACTACTTTTGAGTTGCACGTCCGCCAGTATCGCCTCGCCGTCGGGGGCATACGGTTGCGGGCTGGCTTTCAATAACGGAGGCAATGCTTGGCATACAGGCAGCCTGCCGGGCACCACCTCAATCCAGGTGCACACAGGCACTGGTATGACCTGGGGTGCCGTTCTGAACATCAGAAATGAAGACAACGACAACGCCTTGGCGACCGCGCTCGACAACATGCTTTGGGCAATGGCCAGAACCGTCTCCTCGTGGAACGTTGACGGCTGATCAGCTTCGCCTTGGAACCTTAGATACCCGCAGGGCCATTTCCTCACCTCGCCGGTGGCGAAGCTTAAGAAAAACGGGTGGCAGCAAGTTCTCACAGACCTTCGGGATGCGAAGAAAGCCAGTCGGCCCATTTTTGCTTCAAGAAGGCTACGCGCGTCCAGTCAGATAGGAAGAGGTCAAAGCCGCCATCGTATGGCGCAAAGATCTCCCCCGTGGCCCTAGCCATCCAGACTTCGTTGGCGGTTTTCCATTCGGCAATATCTGTCAGCACCTGGTCGTGTTCGCCCGTGCGCCATTCGATTAAGCTGACGTAGCTGCGCCAAATGCTGAGATCGCCGTCGTCATCATACGTCCACTCTAAAGCAGGTGCAGTTCCGGCCACTTCCTCTCCGGTCCGCGACACGATCATCCAACACGGGGCACCTTCGCCAAGCACTTCAGCCGCAAGAGCATATGCTCGAGCAAGGATCGTCGCACGCTCGGTGGCATCTTCGGCATAGCGCTTGGAGTCGGGAAGCGCATGAAAGCGAACCCAGGGAATCGATCCGGACCTTAGAAGCCATCCTGTTGGCTCTAGGTTGTGATGGAACCGTGACCAGTCCGTCCGGAACTGCTCGTTCATCGTTTCAGGATCAGATTGCATCGTTCGCCCCCGACCATTGAGCCTCACCGCTCACCGTCATTCCTGGCCCCCTTCAGGCGCCGACCCGATGCGCCCTAGCGAATAGCGCGGCCATAGTTGCGAGGCAGGCTGTGAGGCCGGCGGGCAAGATCAAGGCGAAGATACCGATGGTGCCGTAGACAGCGGCTCCACCAATGGCTCCGATCAATAGGGCCAACCAGACCGCGGCATCGCCAACCCAGCCCAGGGGCGGCCCCGTCTTAGTGAAGGCGGCGGCAATCTTCTGACCAAGGCTGAACAGCGCCCCAGTGACGAAGGTCGTTCCGGCTCGAAAGCCTTGCACTGAGCCAAGAACGGCGTTCTGCGCACCCATGGCCAAAGCCAGGAAGAACGACACCAGACCTAGATCGGGCAATTGCAGCCCGAGGGCGAACGCTCCGAAGACGAGAATGGCCTCGTAGGTCAGGACGATCGTCGTCTTCCAGGGCGCAGGCGTGACGATGGACAAGCCACTGGCAATGGTCGACCCGAGGAGGAACGTGGCGATCAAGACGGCTGGCCTTACGATGCCGTCCACCGCACCGTGAGAGATCGACACCCCCATCTGCGTGGTGTTGCCGCTCATGAACGATGTGTACAGCCCGGTGAGCTGGATGAACCCTATCGCGTCGATGTAGCCGGCCAGCCCGGTGAGCAGCAGGCCGAAGGTAAGTTGCGACGGTCGGTTCATGTGGCAGGCCTTAGCGATGGCGCAGGGGATCAGGTTCTCTCTACCACCTCGCCATCGCCGATCTCACAAGCCCTCATGCTCATCGTCTGAAGGTCCACGGTTCAAATCCGAGCGGTGCCACCATCATCAACCAGAGGCCTGCAGATCGTCGATCGGGGACGTGAGTCGCTTTGACTCAACCGGTGGAGAGACAGGATCGCTCTCGTTCGGTTAAGATGGGCCATGGATGCGACCTATCACCTGAACGGCGGCTTCAAGCCGACAGCGAAACGCTTCGCGGACCTTGACGGTCCAGACTTTTTCCCGACCCCAGCCTGGGCAACTCATGCACTAATCGACAATGAAAAGTTTGTCGGTGACGTTTGGGAAAGTGCGTGCGGCGATGGCGCTATGTCCCGCGTGCTGGAGACGGCGAACAGGTCCGTAATTAGCTCTGATCTGTTCGACAGGGGTTACGGCGAGGCAGGCGAAGACTTTTTGTCCCCCAGGCGAAGGGCGGACAACATCGTTACAAACCCGCCGTACAACGCTGCGGAGGGATTTGTTAGGAGCGGGGTCGAGGCTTCCAAGCGAAAGTTCGCTTTGCTGCTACGGTTGGCATTCCTTGAGGGAGCCAACCGAGCCAGTACGATTTTTGCTGTTCATCCGCCAAGTCGGGTCTGGGTTTTCAGTGAGCGGATCACCTTCTACCCATCGGGCGCGGTGCAAAAGGGTAGCGGAACTACTGCTTACGCATGGTTCGTTTGGGACAAAGATGCGCTCGGTGGGACCGAGTTGAAATGGTTCAAGCCTGGCTACAAAGCCAGATACTCCTCAGGGAGACAGGCCGAGATGCTTGGCACCGCTAGCAGTTAGGCGATAGTTGCCGCGTGATGGGCGTTCAACATAACCTTCTGCGATGACGTTACCCGGCGTCGCACTGTGAGATTTCAGATTGCGAACGCGCTGTTCCCACATCGCTTCGCCCACTCGTGTCCCTGACGGCTCATGATCTTCAGTCGTTAGCGCTATGTGCGCGGGCAGTCTTTTGATGATCACGCGCATTGTAGATTGGTACCCTGGTCGGGTCGCCAAAAAGCGCATCACTGCGCGGCCCAACTCGGGTTCGGACGTTTTTGCCATTTCAGCGTTCCTCCTAACGCTTAGTTGCAGAAACATCGCTGCTGAGTCGAGTCCTCGCCGCTCGTCCGTCAATTTGCCGCTGAGGCGGTAGTTACTTCGGTGGCGACGCAAGGAGCGCTTTGCCAATTGCTTCTTGCGTCTGGGTGCTAAGAAGGAATGAAAGCCATCCGTATCCAGGGTGGCGGAAAATTAGTTCAAAGCCTTGATCTCCCTGACTCCTCATCACCACTGCGGGATGTGGTGTACATACAACCCGAGCGTTGGGCTCAAGTTCGGGGTTAACCGTGTCTGGAAGCCCTGACCGAAGCTGGCCTAAAAGCTGGATGAGATCATCCAATTCGGGCGCCGTTAGAGCAGTCTCCAATACTTCTTGGCCCGCGCGAGAAACCGTCAGGCCAATACTTTTACCCAGGTGTTTCCATCGTACCGTGATGGGTGTTGGCTCATCGGTGTCCATAAAATTGTCCTCTGTTTCAGTGGCGGCCAGCGCGCTAACGACCGTTCATCTGTTCAACCCAGTGTGCTTCGCCAACGATGTTGATTGGCTTGCCCTTGGTTCGCAGGTCGACGGCTTTTTCGATCTTCCGCCCAAACGAGGACTGCTTCCAGCTTTCGGTCGCATAGGCGCCGACCACAAGATAGCGGGTTGCTGCGGTCAGGCTTCCTGGAACCGCGCCGAGCGCCAGCGCCGCTTCCTCGCAATGCCTCCTCTGGCCGAACGCAAACGTGCCTGTGAAGCAGATGAGCGAGCCGTGGAAGACCATGGAAGGAAAGGGATTGCAGAGAGGTAGGCTGGTCGATTTCGTCAGTTCGCCTTTCTCGAAGTCGCCGCCAGCAAATGCGGACAACGTCGACATCAAGTCTTTGGCTTCGTCTTCATCAACGATGCCATCGGCGAGCACCTCGTTCACTCGATCTCGAAGCAGCCGAACGACCGGGTTCGACGTGACATTCACGCGGGCCTCAAGCCACTTCTGAAGGTATTCGACTTCCGCCTGAGATACGCTGCCATCGGCGATAATACCGTGGGCGATGCCGATGACTTCGGCGACTTGGCGATCGTCGATACGCTCAGCGCCGACGCGGTTGTAGAAGGCATCAGTCATCACGGTCTGCTCCTCTAGCCGTCGCTATGCTGCGACTTTGGCGCGAGTAGCGCCGACCCCTCAACCGATCAGCAACCACCACTTCCGTCAAGATCAGGATGCTGGCGATGGCCCGGTTCACCACCCTCAAGCCTCGCCTCGAAACCGCACCCCTGATGTTGCCAACGCTTAGTTGATGGGACGTCCGTCCTAGGTGCCGAGGGACCCTGGCGCCTCCAACCCTATACGGGTGGTCGGGGCCCCCAATGTTCCTAGCGCCAGGGTCCAAAAACCCGGTAACAGGGTAACAGGTAACAGCCGGGATGAGCGACGACAGGCACCTTAGCCAAGCCGATTTCGCCCGTCGGCGAGGGGTATCCCGCAAGGCCGTAACTGCGTGGAAACAGAAGGGCTTGCTGGTAGTTTCTGATGCAGGTTTGATCGACGTTGAAGCGTCGGAATGGAACCTGGATCAGCGCCCTGCGAGCTACCGAGGCGGTGTTACCCATCGGCCCATCCGGGCCGTTACCGGTAACACTTCGGCGCGCGAGCCGACGGCGCCAGCGAAGCCCAAGCCCGACACCTGGCAGAAGCTCGGCGATGCGATGCCGAGACCGGCAGCGCTTCCGGACGGCGACGAGGCCGAGGACATCGGCCCGCTCGACCCGACGAACCTACCGCTGCCGGAGGCGATCCGGCGCAAGGAGAATTTCCTGGGCCTTCAGCGCAAGCAGGAGGTCGAGAAGAACGACAAGAAGCTCGTCGATCGCGAGGCGGCCGAGAAGCTGTTCTTCGACACCGCTCGTGATTACCGCGACGCCTGGCAGTCCTGGCCGGCGCGGGTCGCGGTGGTGATGGCGGATGAGCTGAAGGTCGACCCCCGTGCGCTGACGACGATCCTGAACGCGCATGTCAAACAGCATCTCTCCGAGCTCGGAGAACCCTCGGCCGAGTTCGCTTGATACCGACAGCCTCGCAAGGTCATGGAGGAAGGGGGCAACCCCGACCCCGAACCTAGATGTGGTCCAGTGGGCCGAGCGCTATCGCAGGCTGAGCAAGGAATCGTCGAACGGCGGTCGCTTCATCGTCTCCCGGGTCGAGGTGGCCCGCGGCCCGATGCTCGCGGCGACGGAGCCGGGCGTCAGCGTCATCACCTTGATGGCATGTACGCAGCTCCTCAAAACAACCGTGATCGAGAACATCCTCGGTCGGTTCATGCACATCGATCCGTGCCCGATCCTCGTGGTTCAGCCCAAGGACGACGCGGCCGAGACCTTCTCGAAGGACCGGCTGGCCCCGATGATCCGGGACACGGCGGTCCTGCGGGAGATCTTCGGGGACTCGAAGTCTCGGGACGCCGGCGCGACCCTGACGCACAAGCAGTTCCCGGGTGGACACATCACCCTCGTCGGCTCGAACAGCCCGACCAACCTCGCGATGCGGCCGATCCGGCTGCTCACCTGTGACGAGATCGACAAATATCCGCTCTCCGCCGGTGGCGAAGGCTCGCCCATCGACCTCGCCGAGGAGCGCCAGGCCGAGTTCAAGGCCAACAGTCTGTCGGTGCGGGCCTGTTCGCCCACGGTGGCGGGCCGCAGCGCAATCGAAGCCTCCTATGAGGAGAGTGACCAGCGTAAGGCGTTTGTCGAATGCCCTGGTTGTCACGGCTGGCACCCTCTCGAATGGGAGCAGGTCCGCTTCGACAAGGATGCGGACGGCAAAATCCGGGCGGAGAGCGCGCGCTACGAGTGCGTAGCCTGCGAGCATCCGATGACAGAGCCCCAGCGGCTCGTCGCGCTGCGCAAAATCGAGTGGCGGCAGACCCGCTCGTTCACCTGCTGCGGCGAAAACCAGTCTCCGGAGCGCTGGGCGCCCGAGGCCTACGGGGTCCGAAGGGCCCTGTGCATCCATTGCGGCACCGAGGCGGTGCCGAACGATCATGCTGGGTTCCAGGCGTCGAAGCTTTACGCCCCGAAGCAGACCATTCGCGAGACGGTGGCGAAATTCGCCCGCGCGCTACGGCGGGGACCGGAGGCCTTGCGGACCTTCTTCAACACGCAGCTTGCCAGGACTTGGAAGGAAGGCGCTGACGCGCCGGACTGGCAAGATGTCTACACCCGCAAGGGTCGATACCGCAGCGGGACGGTGCCTTTCGGGGGGCTGATCCTATTCGGCGGCGTCGACGTTCAGAAAGACCGCCTTGAGGCGAGCATCTGGGCCTTCGGACGCAACCGCGAGCGCTGGCTCATCGAACACCGGGTGCTCCCGGGCGACACCAACCGGGCTGAGGTCTGGAACGACCTCGAAGCCCTGTTCTCGGAGACGTGGCCGCACGAGGGCGGCGCGGACATGGCAGTTCGGGACTGGGGAGTGGATTCCAGCGGCTTCACCGCCGAGGTCTACGCCTTCGTGCGGCGCCAGGCAGGCCGCCCGGTCCATGCCGTCGATGGTCAGGACAGCTACGCAGCGGCCTTCCTCGGCGTCGGCGCGAAGGATGCGACCCCGGCCGGCAAAAAGCTGCGCCGCGGCCTGAAAACGATCCGGGTCGGGGCCTCGTTCGCCAAGCAAGAGCTGATGGGGTGTCTGTCCCTGCAGCGCCCGCCAGACGGCAGGCCCTTTCCGGCCGGTTTCGTCCACCTGCCGGAGGATGTGACCGAGGACCAGGTGAAGCAGCTGACGGCCGAGGAGCTCGTCACGCATGTCACCCGGGGCCGGACGCGTCGCGAGTGGGTTCCGATCGGCGGACGGCGCAACGAGGTGCTCGACTGCGCCAACTATGCCCGCGGGCTCGCCGCCATGCGCGGCTGGGACCGGTGGCGCGAGGTGCATTGGCGGGATCTGGAGGCTTCGCTCGGCGTCGAGCGGGGCGGGGTCATCGTCCCGACCGAGATTGAGCAACCGACAGTCGCCGCCGGCTCGCTAGCGGCCCGGAACCTTCAGCGCGCCGCCGGCCGCCGCAGCAAGGTCCGAAGCAGAACGACGAGGTAGCGAATGGCCGACGACCTCGACAAGCAGATTGCCGCTTTGCGCAAGCAGATCGCGGACATCGATCGGACGATGGCGAGCGGCGTCGAGCGCGTGGAAAGCGCCGATACCGGAAGCGTGGGCTATCGCGACTACAGCGACATGCGCCTCATTCGCTCGGACCTGCTGGCGCGTCTCCAGGCCCTGATGGGCCCGGCCGCCGGTGCTCCACGCCGCACCCGTCAGATCGTCACGACGAGCCGTAGCGGGTGGTGATGGATCTCTCCGGAGAAGACGTCGCCGTCGCGCGCGAGAGCCAGCCCTACGACGTCGCCAACGGCGCCGGCCGCCGGTCGCGTTCATGGCGCGTAGGCAGCTACGGGCCGAACTCGGCGATCGTCTATGCGCTCGACGAGCTACGCCGGAAGTCGCGCGACCAGGCGAGGAAGAACCCCTATGCCGGCGCGGCCGTCGACCGGCTCGTCACAAACATTATCGGCACCGGCATCGTGCCGCGCTCCATGGCGGCGCGGTCCGTTGAAGGACTGTCGAAGGCCGCCGCGAAGAAGCGGAAAGCCGAGGACGCCGCCTTCCGGGCGCAGATCCAGAAGCTGTTCCTCGCCTGGACGGATGAGGCCGACAGCATCGGCGCGCACGACTTCTACGGCCTGCAGGCCCTCGCTGTTCGGGGCATGGTCGAGGGCGGTGAGACCTTCACCCGCCTGCGCACCCGACGCCCCGAGGATGGGCTTACGGTTCCACTGCAGCTGCAGCTGCTCGAGGGCGACCACTGCCCGCATCTGAAGACCGATGCGACCAACCGCATTCGCCAGGGTATTCAGTACGACGCCATCGGCAAGCGGACCGGATACTGGCTCTATCGCGAGCACCCGGGCGACGGTGTGATGGCGACCGGCTTCGGTGAGCCCGTCGAAGTCCCGGCCACGGACATCTGCCACCTCTACCGCGCGATGCGGCCCGGGCAGGATCGCGGAGAGCCTTGGCTCGCGCGGGCGCTGCGCACCCTCTACGACCTCGACGGCTATCTCGATGCCGAGCTGATCCGGAAGAAGAACGCTGCCCGCCTCGTTGGCTTCGTGAAGCGGGTGCTCGCCGATGGGCAAGAGGGGCCGCTCGGCACCGATCCCGGCGATGATGATGGCGTGGCCACCCTCGACTTCGAGCCCGGCACCATTCAGGTGCTGGCAGACGGCGAGGACATGACCTTCAGCGATCCAAAGGACGTCGGGCCCAACTTCGAGATGTTCGTGCGCGAGTCGAAGCGCAGCGTCGCGGCGGCCTGCGGGCTCCTCTACGAGATCCTGAGCGGCGACTACAGCCAGCTGAACGACCGCACCTTGCGCGCCGCGCTCAACGACTTCCGCCGCGCCGTCGAGCAGTGGCAGCATCATCTGGTCGTGTTCCAGCTGTGCCGGCCGATCTGGATCCGGTGGATCGACCTCGCGCTGCTCTCCGGTGTGCTCCGCCTGCCTGAAGGGATGACCCGGCAGGACGCCTACGCCGTCAACTGGATCCCGCAGGCGTGGCCGTACATCCACCCCGTCCAGGACGTCCAGGGCAAGACGATGGAGATCCAGGCCGGTCTCTCGACCCGCACCCGCAAGGTTGCCGAGGGCGGCTATGACTCGGAGACCGTGGACGCCGAGCAGGCCGGTGACAATGAGCGGGCCGACAGTCTGGGCCTGACCTACACCAGCGACGGTCGGCAGAAGTCCGCACCTGCGACAGCGACCGACGACGGTCCGAACGCCCCCAACCCGCCACCGACACAGGAGCCGGAATGACTCGCGCCCTGCATGCGCTGACGGGTGAGCCCTGGGCTATCCGTCCCGACTATCTCCACTTCATGGCGAGTCTCGCCACCCTTGACCGGGTCGAACGCGCCGATCGCCGTTCCCTTGAGGGCGATGCCTGGTTCCGCCAGGACCTCGCCGCTACCATCGGCGGCCAGCCGCGCCGCCTCGACGGAGCCCGCTACGCCATGGCGACCGCCGACGGCGTCGCGGTCATCCCGATCACCGGCCCGATCTTCCCGCGCGCCAATCTCATGACCGAGATGTCCGGCGGCGTGTCGGCGGCAATGCTCGCCAATGACCTGCGGGTGGCACAGTCCCACCCCGATATCGGCGCGATCATGCTGCTGGTGGACTCGCCCGGCGGATCTCCGACCGGCATCAACGGCCTCGCCGACCAGATCTACTCGACCCGCGGCCGCAAGCGCGTGATCGCCCACGTCTCGGGCTCCGCCGCCTCGGCGGCGTACTGGATCGCCTCGTCGGCGGGTGAGATCACCACCGAGAAGACCGGCATCCTCGGCTCGATCGGCGTGGTGGCTGGCATCTCCAAGCAGGTCGAGCCCGACGCGTCCGGTTCGATCGCCATCGAGATCGTCTCGTCGAACGCTCCGAACAAGCGCCCGGACCCGCAGGCCGAGGACGGTGTGGCGGAGATCCGCTCGCTCCTTGACAGCATCGAGACGCAGTTCATCGCCGACGTCGCTCGCGGTCGCGGCATCACGGCCTCGAAGGTCAAGGAATCCTTCGGCGGCGGCGGCGTGAAGGTCGGCGCTCAGGCGGTTGCCGCCGGCATGGCCGACCGCGTCCAGAGCTACGAGCGCACCTATTCAGAATTGGCCCGCACGGCGTCGAACGAGCGCCAGGCGAGAGCCGCGCGGCGGTAGCCGCGGATCATCCACGGCGAGAGCCGGGACACGGGCGCTTCGGCGCTCTCCTCACCACCCTGGAGAATGGAATGTCTGGCGATCTCGCTGGCCTTCGTCGCGACCGCACGAAGGCATCCGACCGTATGAACGAACTTGCGACCGCAGCCCGCGGCCGCTCGATGACCGACGACGAGCAGCGCGACTTCGACGCTGCCGCGTCGCAGGTCACCACCCTCGACGCCAAGATCGCGACGGCCGAGGCCGAGAAGGACCGCACCTCGACCACCTCGATCGACCGCACCGACGCCTCGCAGATCGCGCGGCTCTGTGTCGAAGGCGGCGTGCCGAATATGGCCGCAACCCTCCTCGCCGAGGGCGTGTCCCTCGAGGACGCCAAGAAGCGGATCGGCGCGGCCGGCGAAGCTCAGAAGCTCGTCGCGCTCGCCCGCCGCAAGGACGCGAGCATCCCCGAGGACCTCTCTGCCACCATGCTCGCCGACGGCAAGTCGGTCGAGCAGGTCCGGGCGGCCCTCTTCGACAAGCTCGTCGCCGGTGAGGAGAAGACCTCGATCTCCTCCCACGTCCCCGCCGCCATTCCGGCCGGCCCCACCGCATCCGCCAACAGCATGGAGCGTGAGCTCAAGCGCGCTGGCCTGAAGAAGGACGCCTGATCATGGCCCTGCTCGAAACCGCTCAGGTTGGCTCCGACTGGCTCAAGGTCGAAGACGCCAGCTACCGCAGCCGCGATACCGCCATCATCGCCTCCGGCGCCGGCAAGCTGAAGACCGGCACCGTGCTTGCTCTGGTGACCGCCACCGGGAAGTACGTCCCGGCCGCCGCCACCGGCGCCGACGGCTCGCAGACCGCGACCGCCGTCCTCTTTACCGCCGTCGACGCCACCAGCGCCGACCAGAAGGCCGTGATCGTCTCGCGACATGCCGTCGTGAGCCACAACGGCTTGACCTACGGCCCCACCATCAACGATGCGGCGAAGCGCGCAGCGGCCAACGGCCAGCTGAAGGCGGCGGGCATCATCGTGCGCGAAGGAGCGTAAGCCGATGCCCATCCTCGACATCTTCAACCAGGACGCGTTCTCGGCGGCCTCGCTGACCGGCAGCATCTCCATGGTGCCGAACGCCTATGGCCGGATCAACCAGCTCGGACTGTTCACCGCCGAGCCCATCGCGACCACGTCCGTCATCGTTCTCATCGAGAACGGCGTGCTCAACCTGCTGCCGACCCGTCCGCGCGGTGGTCCGGCCTCGCTCGGCACCCGCGGGAAGCAGAAGCCCGTGTCGTTCGTGGTTCCGCACATCCCGCACGAGGACAGCGTCCTCGCCACGGACGTGCAGAACATGCTGGCGCTCACCAGTGACGGCGGCGTCGGCCTCGAAAGCGTGCTCGGCTTCCTGAACCGGAAGCTGATCACGATGCGGCGCAAGCACGCGATCACGCTCGAGAACCTGCGCATGGGTGCCGTGAAGGGCATCATCCGCGACTCCGATGGAAGCGTGCTCCTCAACCTGTTCACCGCCTTCGGCGTCACCGAGCAGGTCGTCGACTTCGTCCTCGGCACCGCCAGCACCGACGTGCTCGGTAAGTGCCAGGACGTCACCGCCTACATGGAGGACAACCTCCTCGGTGAGACGATGACGGGCGTGCATGCGCTGTGCTCTCCGGAGTGGTTCCGGAAGTTCACCACGCACGCCACCGTCAAGGAGGCTTTCAAGTACTACCAGTCGGGCCCGCAGATCCTCCGCGAGGACGTCCGCAAGGGCTTCACCTTCGGCGGCATCACCTTCGAGGAGTACCGCGGCAGCGCGTCCTTCATGCAGGAGGACGGCACCACCAGTGTGCCGCAGCGCTTCATCCCGGCCGGCGACGTGCGGTTCATCCCGCTCGGCACCACCGACACCTTCACCAACTTCTGGGCTCCCCCGGACTTCTGGGGAAGCGTCAACCAGGCGCCCGGCGGCGCCGACTCCGAGGTGTTCGTGGCCCCGCTCGAGCCGAAGAAGTTCGGCAAGGGCATGGACATCCACACCGAGTCCAACCCGCTCCCGCTCGTGAAGCGCCCCGCGCTTCTCGTGCGCGGCACCACCTCGAACTGACGGAGGGCGTCATGCGACTGCGCGAGAAGGGCAAGAAGGACGTCGTCACCCTGGGCTGGGACGAGGCTCAGGCCGCGCTCCTGGCCGGCACGCACGAGGTCGTCAACGACGACGACACCGGCGGTGCCATCTCCGGCGAGCAGGGCCCCGAGCCCGACGGCAACGAGGACGGCCTCGACGGCAAGTCGAAGGCCGACCTCGAAACTCTCGCCAAGGAGAAGGGCGTCGACATCTCGGCGGCCCGGACCAAGGCCGACATCATCACGGCGCTGCGCGCGGCGTGATGGACGCGTTCGCAATGGGCGTCGATGCCATCTTCGACGACCCGAACCTTGCGATCGATGCGATCTGGCGCGCGGGCGGCAGCTCCGATGGGGTCTCCGTCCGCGTGATCAGGAAGGCGCCCGAGGCCGTCGTCGGTCTCGCCGGCAATCAGTTCGACCTCGACGCCATGCTGATCGACATCCGCCTCTCCGAGGTCGCTGTGCCGGCGAAGGGCGATGCGGTCGACCTCCTCGACGACGATGGCGAACTCGCCGAGACGCTACTCGTCATCGGCATGGGCAAGATCGACACCCGGCGGCTCGTCCGCACTTGCGAGGTGTCGGCCGTTCAGCCCGACGACCCGGACGAGGACCCGGACGAGCCGTGAGATACCGGGCCACCGTCCCCGACATCCGCCAGGCGCTGTCCGGCGCGGAGGTCCAGATCGCCAAGTCAGTGACGACGGCGATGAAGCAGGTCACCGACGGCCTGAAGCAGGATCTACGCGACGACGTCACGGAGGCCGGCCTCGGCCAGCGCCTCGCGAACACCTGGCGCGGTCAGACCTTTCCGAAGACCGGTGAAAGCGTCGATGCCGCCGCCTACGTCAGCACCAACGCTCCGAAGCTGATCGACGCCTTCGACCGCGGCGTGACCATCGTTGCCAGCGGTCGGAAGTACCTCGCCATTCCGACGCCCGAAGCCGGCGTCCGCCAGATCTCGAAGCGCCGCACGAAGGGCTCGACCGACAACACCCTGAGCCCGGCATCCTGGGAGCGGGAGACGGGCGTCAAGCTGCGATTCATCCCGACCAGAAACGGGGGTGTGCTCGTCGCCGACGCCTTCTACCGCCGACAGGCGCGGCGCTACCAGGGTCGGAAGTCTTTCCGCCCGATCAAGGAGAGCGGGCCCGACAAGGGGCGCCAGTTCGTCGTGATCTTCGTGCTGGTGAAGCAGGTGAAGCTGCGGAAGCGCTTCGACATCGATGCCACCGCAAAACGCTGGGCCGACCGCATCCCGGGCGCCATCGCAGCCAACTGGACGCCCTGATGCCGAGCAAGCGCGAACAGGTGATCCAGGCCGTCGCGGCGCTGGTGAAGGCCGCCCTCCCGAAGGCGGCCCACTACCGCAACGAGGTCAAGCAGCAGACGATTCCGGCCGGCGGCTACGCCAACGTCGACGACGGCGACCCGGGCGAGCCCGACGTGACGCTCAACCCGACCACCTGGATCTACGAGCACGAGATCCCGCTTGAGTTCGCCGCCAACGCGAGCCGGACGGTCTCCGCTGAGGAGCGCCTCGACAAGATGCTGCAGGCGGTCGGCGAGGCCGTCGCCGCCGATCGGACGCTCGGCGGCCTCTGCGACTACGTCGAGGTCCAGGCGGCCGTCACCGAACCCCTTACCGCGGACGGCGCGCCCGTCTCCCGGTCCGCCCTGGTCGGCCTCGTCGTCGTCTACGGCACCACCGATCCCCTGAACTGATCCGACCCGAGGAGACGACCATGGCCCGAGCCCGCGGTGCGAACGCCATCATGACGGCTGCGTTCGAGACTATCCCTGGAACCCCGCCCACGACCGGCTACCGCAAGCTGCCGTTCGTCTCCTCCACTCTGGGCGAGGAGCAGGGGCTGATTCAGTCCGAGCTGCTCGGCTACGGCCGCGAGCCGCTGCCGCCGACGCGCGACGTCATCAACAATGACGGTGACGTCGTCGTGCCGATCGACCTGCGCAACTTCGGCAACTGGCTCCGCCTCTACATGGGCGAGCCCGCCACGACCAACGCCACCGGCGTCTACACCCACGTCTTCACCTCCGGTAAGCGCGACCTCCCCTCGGCGACGATCGAGGTCGGCCTTCCCGAGGTGCCGAGCTACGGCCAGAACTTCGGCGTCCGCGGCAACACCATGCGCGTTCAGATGCAGCGCTCCGGCCTGCTGACGGCGACGCTGGGCCTCATTGCGCAGGGCGAGAACAAGCTGGGCACCTCCGGCTCGGGCACGCCGCTGGAAGCCTCCGTGGAGCGGTTCTCGCCGTTCCAGGGCAGCATCACCCGCAGTGGCATCGCCCTGGCCTCCGTGGTCTCGGCCGAGTTCACCTACTCGAACAACCTCGACAAGGTGGAAGTCATCCGGAACGACGGCCGCATCGAGGACGCCGATCCCGGAATGGTCAGCATGGAGGGATCGATCGTCGTCCGGTTCGCGAACACGGATCTTCTTGCCCAGGCCACCTCGGGAACGCCGGTGGAACTGACTTTCGGATGGGTCACCGACGCATCCCGCTCGCTGATCTTCAAGGCGCACGCCGTCTACTTGCCGCGGGCCAAGACGCCGGTCACCGGCCCCGGCGGCGTCCAGGCCACCTTCTCCTTCCAGGCGGCCAAGGACATGACGCTCGGCAAGTCCGTCACCGCGACGCTGGTGAACAACGTCACCGCCTACACCGGCTGACGCTGCCTCGCCCCGATTCCTCTCGCACCTCCGGTCAGTCCACATGCTGAAGCTGAAACCTGCCGCCACCGACCTCACGTGGCTCGATCTCCTCCCCGGCGTGCGTGTCCGCGTGAAGCCGATCAGCGTCGCCATGGTGCTGATCGGGCGCGACGAGGCGGGCAAGGTATTCATGGAGAACCGAGTGGCTTCGGAGGCCGATGCCGATGCCGGCAACCCCAATGTCGGGACGCATGCCGGTATCGCCCTCGTCCGGTCCCTGGCGCATGCCGGAATCGTCGAGTGGGAAGGTGTCGGAGATGCCAACGGCAACCTCGCCCCGGTCACGCCCGAAAACGTCGACCTGCTCCTCGACGAATGGCGGGCCTACGACGCCGTTGACCGCTTGTATGTCGGCCCGGCTTTGGACCGAGGGGCGGAAAAAAACGCCTGAAGGCCCTCGCCGAGTGGCATTTCGCCGACGAGGGTCAGGAATACTGTGCCGCCTGTAAGGTTCAATGCGAGGCGTGTCCCTACACCGAGAATGCGCCCCAGACCGCTGACGGGATCAGCGCCTGGGCGGTCATCAGGGCATGCGGCGCTCAGGTCCGGTACGGCAAGAACGCGCCCTACGGCCTCGATTACTCCTCGGTGCTCATGATGGCCGATGCGATGGGCGCGATGTCTGCCCTACTGGCCGAGGCGCTACCGGCCATCGAGGCAATCATCATGGGAGCATATCGAGACAGGGCGGCGCGGGAAGACTAGGGAAGGTTTCCGCCAATCACTCCGCGTATTCCTGCTTTCTTCAGGTTTTCACGCTGCATTGGGCACCAGATCGCAGCGCCGTTGGCTTTTATTTGTTCAATTGCTGTTTTCGATCCGTCGTTGAGCGCCTTACTGTAGCTATCAAGACCAAACCGGTCGACAGCTTCTTTGGCAACCCGCTGGGCCCATTTTTGTGCCTCTAATTTATCAACCAAATAAAAGTTTCCGCAGAATATATCCATTGAATTTAGTGCGGCAGCACGATCCCCTAAAACTTTTAGCCTGTTTTCCTGCGATTGAGCAGGAACAGCGAGCAGACCAAAGCACATTGCAAGCGCGATCGTTCTTAGCACAGCGGCTTCCTTCCTTTGGGCGGCATCTGCCGCTCTCATACTTATGGAGGCGTGATGACCCAATCTGTCGCAATCCGCCTCGGTGTCGAGGGTGGCGCCGAAGTCAAACGCGAATTCGGCGACGTCGGCACCGCTGGAAAGCAGGCGTTCGATGGCGTGGTCGTGTCGATGGACAAGGCCGGGACCGCGTCCGACCGGCAGGTCCAGCGATTCCAGCGTCTTGCGCAGGCCGCCAAAGAGGCCGAAGCCGCTGGCCGCGCGCAGACCAGCATCAATTCCCTGCTCGGCGTTGAGACGGCCCCCAGCGTGTCGGCGCGTAGTTCGGCGGGCGTATTCGAACAGCAGCTTCGGGCTGCCGAGGAAGCAGAGCGCCGTAACGCTGCCATCGCTGAGGCTCGCGCCGCGCAGTTCGCGACGACGACCCAGGCAAACCTCTCTTCAATCTACGGCATCGGGTCCACGCCATCGAAATCCGCCCGGGCGTCGGCCGAGGTGTTCGAGGAAGCCGCGCGCGCTGCCGACGAGGAGGAGCGCCGTGCCGCCGCCCTTCGTGATGCCCGCGCAGCTCAGATGGCCGCAACCAACCAGGCGAACGTCTCGGCCGCCTATGGCGTGAACGCCGCTCCGGTGAAGTCCGCCCGCGCATCGGCGGAAGTCTTCGAGGAGGCGGCACGCGCGCAGGAGGATCTGGAGAAGCGAGCCAGCGCTCTTCGTGAGGTCATCGACCCGCTGGGCGCCGCACAACTGCGCATGAACGCTGCCGTTGCGAACGCTGATGACCTGCTGGCGAAGGGATCGATCAGGGTCACCGAGCACACCGCTGCCGTTGCGAAGGCTCGCACGACCTACGACGAATTCGCCAAGACGACAGAGCGGCAGCGCACCGGCGGGCTGCGTCCGGACCAGTTGCAAAACCTGACCTATCAGGTCTCGGACGTCGTTGCGTCCGCCGCCAGCGGGGCCTCTCCGCTGACGATCCTGCTTCAGCAGGGCGGACAGGTCATGCAGACCTTCGGCCCTGGCCAGGGTGGCGTGTCTGGAGTCCTGTCCGGCGTAGCGGAGGCGGTCGGAAAGCTCGTCACGCCGCTGACCGCAACGGCTACAATTATCGGCACGATCGGCGGCACGCTCGCCTACGCCTACAGCACCTATTCGGCGGGCCAGCGCGAGGCCCAGATGTCGCTGAACGGCATCGGCCGTCTCAGCGGCGCGACCGTGGCCCAGCTGAACGCGACCGCCGAAGCTTCGGCACGCCAAGGTGAGGTGTCCGTCGCATCCGCGCGCGAGATGGCGGGCGTCTATGCCTCAACTGGCCGGATCGCGCCGCAGTTCTTCGGCGACCTCATCAAGATCCAGCGCGACTACGCCGCCACGACGAAGCAGGAGATTCCCGACGCGACCCGCGATTTGGCCGGCGCCCTGGCTAATGTTGCGACCGGTGTCGATGCGCTTGAGGCGAAGCTCGGCCCGCTCGGGGGTGGTGCGGGCGACATGGCGAAGAAGCTGGCGGCGGCGGGTGACCAGACAGGCGCCGTCAAGGTTATCCTCGACGCGCTGCCGGCCACGCTGACCAAGGCCTCCTCGCAAATGGGCGGCCTGTCGCGCGAGTGGGAGCGGACGAAGCAGGGCTTCTCGGACAACATCAACTTCATCGGCAAGGCGCTGTTCGGCGATGGCACCGACACGTTCGAGAAGCGGATCGCGGACGCTCAGGCGCGGCTGGCCGAACTCGAGGCCTCGCGCGCGAAGTACGGCAACCGCTCGAACTCCTACCTCTACGAGAATGAAACCAGCCGCCAGCGCAAGGTCGTGTCCGATCTTCAGGCCCAGGCGGAAACTGCTCGCAACGCCCCGGCGCGCGCTCAGGCCGACGACATCGCAAATCAGGCCACCCGCGCGACCAAGCTCGTGAACCCTGAACTGGCTGGCATCGAGGCGCTGGAGGCCGTTCGGGACCGGATCAGCAAGGGAGCTTCGACGATCCTGCTCAGCCCGGATCCGAAGATTAACGCTGGCGCCCAGGAAGCCCTCGAGACCGTCAAGGCCCTCGACGCACAGATCGTCGAGATGCGCGCCAACATGGCGAAGGGCGGTGACGCAGCGGCATCGGCGCTAAAACAGGCCGATTTCGCCAAGTCGACAGCCGACCTTCAGGGCTACTCCCTTTCAGTGGCCCAGCTGAACCACCAGTACGATCAGCTCGTCGACCAAGCGCGGAAGGCGGGCGATGCCGGCCGGCGCACAGTATCGGTCGAGACGCTGAATGAGGCGCGCACCGCCGCCCTCGCAGCCTTGGCGGCGCAGAATCGTCAGGCGGTCATCCGCGCGACAGCGATCCCGAACGATGCGGTCGCCACGACCATCTCGGCAGAGAGTGATGGCAACAACTTTGCCAAGAACCCTCGGTCGTCGGCGCTCGGCGCGGGCCAGTTCCTGAAGAGTACCTTCGTCGATCTCTACCGGCGCTACGATTCCGAGGCGTCGGCCGAGATCGACGCGGCCAGCGCCTCACGGAAGGAGGCAGATAACAAGATTGCGCAGCTGCGCACGGACCGTCCGACCGCGGAAAAGTACATCGCGCTCTACCTGCAGGAAGTCACCAACAGCCTGGTGAAGGACGGATATGCCGGAACGCCGCGGAATGCGCAGCTGGGGTACTTCCTCGGGCCTGGCAGCGCGAAGAAGTTCCTCGACGCCGACCCGTCGGCCAACGCTGCATCTGTTGATCGAGCCGCCGCCGCCAAGAACCCCGAGGTCTTCAAGAACGGCGCCGCGACGGTTCAGGACGTCTTGGATTACGCGCAGAAACGCGCCACCGGAAACAACGCCCCGGCCCGGGCTTCGACCGAACGGGTCGTCGCGATTCGTGCGGAGACGACGGCCTACGACCAGAGTGCGTCGCGCCAGGAGTACCTCCGCGCAATCCAGGAGCAACTGAACGCCGCACGCGAGCGCGGCGAGGAAATCGGCATTCGGTTCAAAACGGCCGAGGAGCTTCTGAAGGCACCGACGGAAACCCTGACCGCCGAGCTACAATCGCAGAAAGCCGCACTTTTGGAGGTGGCGAAAGCCCGTCAGACGGTCGTTGCAACCGCTCTCTCGTCGCGGTTCGAGCGCGACACCGCGAACGCCTACAGCGCGCTCGGCCGGACCCCCGAGGAGCAGTCCGCCTACATGGGTGCGCGCGGCTACGCGGAGGAGGGCACCAAGGAGTTCGACACCTATCGAGATCGCCTGCGCGACCTTCAGCGCCTGTCCGAGACGAAGAGCTCGACGGGCGGGTTCCTGAAGGATCTCAAGAACGATCTCTCACAGGGCGCGTCGCTGACCACCGCCATGTCGAACGCGCTGGGCCGTCTGGCCTCGCGCCTATCGGACAAGGTGCTGGATAGCGCGGTCTCGATGATGTTCGCCGGATCGAGCAAGGATGGCGGCTCGATCAAGACCTTCCTGTCCAGCATCCTGCCGAAGTACGCCACCGGCATGACGCCGGCCGGCGTGGTCTACGGGCCCGGCACCGGCACGTCCGACAGCATACTAGCGATGATCTCGAACGGAGAATCCATCGTCAACGCAGATGCCACCCGGCGCTTCGGTCCGGTCATCAAGGCGATGAACGAGAACCGGCTTCCTCGGTTCGCCGGCGGCTACGTGCCGAAGTTCGATGGCCCGGCCAACTCGAGCGGTCCGCAGCCCGTCGATCTCCGGATCATCAACCAGTTCGAGGACGCCCGGGTCGAGAAGCGCCAGGTCCCCGACGGTCGCGGCGGCCAGCGGGATGAGATCGTCATCCGCGAGGCGTTTGTTCGGGGCGCGAGCACCCGTCAGGGGCAGCAGGCCATGAACCAGCCGAGGGTCGCCACCCGATGATTCCCCTCTGGCCCGCCAGCCTGCCTCAGCGCGTCCTCGCCGAGGGCTTCAACGAGGGGCTTCGCGAAGGCCGGTTGCAGACCGCGCCCGAGCGGGGCGTCCCGAAGTTGCGCCGTGGCTCGTCGGCCGTCGGCAAGCCGATCCTGCAATCGATCAAGATCGACGCCGAGCAGTTCACCACCCTCGAGCGCTTCTGGGATGTCGATACCGGCGGCGGTGTTCGCCCGTTCTGGTTCCCCGACCAGACCCGCGGGGGCATCCCGATCCTGACGACCGCCGGCGAGCCGATCCTGACAGCGAGCGGCGCGCCGCTGCTGAACGCGAAGTGGTGGCTCGTCCAGTTCGGCGGCACCGCCCCCAGCGCCGGGACCCGCACCCGTGGAATGTCCTTCGTCGTCCCGGTCCCTATGACGGTGCTGTACTCATGGGCCGCCTGATCTCGCTGAACGCCCGCCAGGCTATGAACGCCTCGGCGACCGACGACGGGCCGGTGATGCTGATCAAGATCACGCACGCCACACTGCCGGCGCCGGTCTACCTGTCGAGCGATCCGACGATGATGTTCTCGATGGACCCGCTGCGCTACGGCACCCGCCACCAGGGGCAGGACTACGACTTCGTCATCATGGGCGCGATCATGCCCGATGACGAGAAGGACACGCCGCCGAAGACCACCCTGGCCTTTGAGAACGTGGCGCCCGACATGGCGGCGCCGCTGCGGGCCATCTCGTCGCCGGCCCGCGTAGACCTTGCGGTGGTCATGGCCCTGTCGCCGGATAAGCTCGAGGCCCTCTACCTCAACCTGCGCGGCGTGAAGGCATCCTACGACGCCGACGCCGTATCGCTCGACATCTCGCGCGAGCCCTACACCTCCGAACCCTGGCCCTCCGGCCGGTTCTCGCCGGCCCGGTTCCCGGGGCTGTTTCCATGACCCGCACGCAGGTCGCCCTGTCGGCCGCCACGGCTGCCATCGCCTCCGTCGCCTTCGGGTTCGACGGCACGCAGGTCGCGGTTGCCGTCTGTGCCAGCGCGGGTGCCGCGCTCATCACCAACCACTTCAGCCGCTAGGCCCCTCATGCATTGGTCTGTCGATTACATCGGCCTGCCCTGGCAGGTCGGCGGTCTCACGCGCGATGGTATCGCGTGCTGGGGGCTCGCACGCCTCGTCTATGCCGAGTGCCTCGGGATCCCCCTGCCAGATTACGCTGCTGCGGTGCCCTCGCTTGAGGAGCGCGCAGAGGTCGCGGCGGTCTTTGCCGAGGCGACCTCGTCCGCCGGTCCATGGGTTGAGGTCGGTGCCGGTAAAGCTGCCGAGTTCGACATCCTGGTCTTCCGCCGAGTTGGGCTCGCGCACCACGTCGGCATCGCCGTCGACGGCGGCCGCATGCTTCATATCGATACGGGCCAGGATAGCTGCCTCGTCGATTACACGACCGGGCGCTGGGCTTCGCGGCTCGTTGGGGTCTATGCGCACAAGGCACGGATCCTCGACGCGGTCATGGCCGCCTGATGAACGCACCGGTCCGCGTTCTCGCACAGCCGCACCTGCTCGACCCAACCCGCGACCGGGTCGAGTTCACGGTCGCGCCAGGACAGACCATCGCCCAGATGGTTGCCGAGGCGATGCCGTCGGGGCGGCGGCTGGGCGGCGCCTACTTCCGGGTCACCCTCAACGGTCACCCGATCGCGGACGCCCTCTGGCACGCGGTGAAGCCGAAGCCTGGCACGCAGGTGCTGATCCGCGTCGTGCCGCAGGGCGACATCCTGCGGAACGTGCTCACCATCGCCCTCACCGTCGCGGCCGTGGCTGCCGGCCAGTTCTATGGCCCTATGCTGGCGGGCGAACTGCTGTTCGGCGGGCTTGGCGGCGTCGGCACCGGTTCGCTCGGCACGGTGCTGTCCGGTGCCATCACGGCAACGACGCTGCTTGCCGGCACGCTCCTGATCAACGCGCTGATCCCGATCCGCAGCGACAAGAAGGACACGGCCACCTACGGCATCCAGGGCCTGCGCAATCAGGCGCAGCCCGACGGAGTCGTCCCCGGTATCCTCGGCTTTATCCGTTCGACGCCGCCCTACGGGATGCTGCCCTATACGGAATCGGTCGGGGACGATCGCTTCGTCACCGCGCTCTTCATCCATGGCTACGGCCCGATCGCGCTGCGCAACCACCGCATCGGCGAGACGCCGCTCGAGAAGTACCAGGAGGTCACGGCCGAGCACCGCGAGGGACGGGCCGGCGACGCGGCGCTGACGCTGACCCCTCGTCAGGTAGTCGAGCGCGGCCTGACGATCGAGTTGCTCAGCGGCGGCCCCGGCGCCGGCCCGCAGACCCGCTACACGAAGGCGGACATCTCCTCGTTCTCGATCGACATCGGTTTCCCGGGCGGCCTCGGCGGCGTCGACAAGGATGGCAAGAAGGTCGGCGTCGAGGCCACCTTCACGCTGCGCTACCGCAAAGTCGGCACCGAGCCGTGGACCGTCCGGCCGATCTCGGTCTACGCCAAGCTCTCCGGCAAGCCGTTTACACGCACGTTCCCCTATGACGTGACCGACCGCGGCCTGTACGAGGTCGAGGTCACCCGCACCAGCGCCGACTTCGACCGTCCGGACCAGGATCTGTCGAAGAAGGAGATCCAGCGGACCGGCCGCTCGCAATGGTCGGCCCTGCGCTCGTTCCGACCCGAATACCCGCTGAACTTCGATACTCCCCTGGCGGTGACGGCCATCCGCATCCGCGCGACCGGACAGCTAAACGGCACGCTCGACGAGTACAATTGCGACGCGTTCTGCGTCTGCCCGGATTGGGATGCGACCTCGAAGACCTGGATCGAGCGCGAGACGCAGAACCCGGCCTCGCTCTTCCGGCACGTGCTGACGGGTCCGGCCGGCGCCTATCCGCTGACCGTGGACGAGGTCGACGCGCTGGGCGGCTGGCACGCCTACTGTGTCGCGAACGGGCTCACCTACAACCGAATCCACGACTACGAGGCGTCCGTCCTCGACGTGCTTTCCGACATCGCCGCTGCCGGCCGAGCGAGCCCGCACGACAAGGGGGACCGCTGGGGAGTCGTCATCGACCGCGCCCTCGATACGGTCGCTGCGCACATCACCCCGCGCAACTCGTGGGGCTTCAAGGGCGAGCGGGCCTACCTGACCTTTCCGGACGCGTTCCGCGTCAGCTTCCTCGATGAGACCAACAGCTTCACCAAGGCCGACCGGATCGTGCCCTGGCCCGGCTTCGTCGGCCAGCCGAAGGTCATCGAGAAGCTCGAACTGCCCGGCATCACCAACCCGGCCCAGGTCTGGAAGGAGGCCAGGAAGCGCCAGTACGAGATCATGCTCCGGCTCGACACCTTCACGGTCAATCAGGACTTCGAGAGCCTGGTGCCGACCCGGGGCGACCGTGTCGAGCTCTCGCACGACGTTCTCGACCGCGATCAGATCTCCGCCCGCATCATCCTCAAGCCAGAGAGCCTGTCGGCCATCATCGTCGACGAGATGCTGACGATGGAGGCGGGGCAGAGCTATGCGGCGCGCGTCCGCTATGCCGACGGCACCTCGAACGTGTTTCCAGTCCGAACCGTGGCCGGCACCTCGAACGTCCTTATCCTCGACGGGCCCGGCCAGCTGCCGGACATGGACAACCTCGTCATGTTCGGGAAGGCCACCCGGATCTCCCAGGCATGCACCGTAAAGGGCATCCAGCCGCAGAAGGATTTCACCGCGGCGCTTACCCTGATCCCGCACGCGCCGGAGATCGAGACGCTGGTCGCCAACGACGTGCCCCCGGCCTGGAGCGGCCGCGCCGGCGCCGTGGTGGACCAGCCGGTCAGCATTCCCGTCGCGCCGATCATCGTCAGCGTCGATTCCGGCACGTCCGCCTCGAGCCTCGCGACGACCGAAAACCCCTATCCGGTCGTGGTCAACCTCCGGCCGAACCCGTCCGGCACGACGCCGCTCGCGACCTTCCAGGTGCTCAGCCGCAAGGTCGGCACCACCACGTGGCTCACCAGTTCGGCCCTGGCCGGCGCAGGCAGCGTTCTCCTCGCCGGTTACGCAAAGGGCGACGTCATCGAGTATCAGGCCCGGGGCGTCTCCACGCGCGGCACGGCGGGCGATCTCACGGGCCTCGCCACCCACACCGTCGGCGCCACGGATGCGCCGTCCCCGACCGGCCTCGTCGTCGCGATCGAGCGCGCTACGGTGAACGGCGGGACCTCCGTCGCCTTCCTCCGGCTCACCTGCTCGGCCCCGACCCGAACCGACCTGTCCCTCGTCGGGCGCTACCGTCCCGTCGGCTCGACCACGTGGACCGCGATCCCGCTCAACACGTCCAGCCGGACGTCCATCGCCTCCGGCACGCTATCGGATGCCACGGATTACGAGGTCCAGGGCGCGCTCTCGACGGATTCCGGGGCGGACATCAGCAACTTCGTGGCCGCCACCGGCTCGCCGATCCGCGCCGTCTCCGATCCCGCGGCACCGAACGCGCCGACCTACACCTCCGCCACGCTCAGCGGGACGACCGTCACCCACGCGATCAAGCAGTCGGGCGGCAACGCGCGCGGCGTCCAGCTCTTCCGCGCCAACGGCTTCGGCAGCACCTTCGCCAATGCCGCCCTCAGCACCAGCAAGGCGGTCGATCCCAACCAGACCGACACGCTCACTGATACGATCTCGCTTGGCTACATCACCTGGTGGCTGACGGCGCAGAACGGTTCGGGTGTGTCGAGCGTGCCGAGCGCCTCGCAGTCGCTCCTCTACGTCACCCAGCCGGGGGCCAAGAACTCGTTCCCGAACGATCTCACGAACGCTGAATGGATCAAGACGGCCACTACAGCGGCGCTCAACGGCACCGGGCCGGACGGCGCCGCAGCCACCATGATCGCGGAGACCGCGACCACCGGCACGCACACCGTCGCCTATAAGGCCACGGGCCTCGCTTCGGGTTCCAAGGTCCGCGCTGTCTGGGGTCTGAAAGCCTCGGGCCGTTCGGCAGGCCGTATCGATCTCATCAACAGCGGCGGTACGGGCAACGGCGACTACGTCCGGACCACGTTCGATCTCACCGCCGGGACGATCAGCGTCGGAACTCCCAGCGGGACCACCTTCAGCGGCGTCACGGCGACCATCCAGAAGGTCTCCGCCGACTTCTGGTTGATCGTCATCACCGCCACCACGTCGGCCTCGGCCGGCACGTCGGGCGCCCTGGCCGTCGAGGATCGTCTGAACCTCGGCACGGGCGGCACGACCATCTCCTACGCCGGCGACACCACCAAGGGCCTCCTCGCCTGGGCCTGCTCACTCGCCCCGGTGCCCTGAGCGCCGCGGCGCACCTGACCCGACCCACCCCACCCATCCGAGCAACCTGACGCCGCCTCGCCTCAAGCGAGCGATGGCGCGCGGGAGACCCTGTGCATGCCGATGACGACGGACCTGCCGGTCGGTGATCTCTTCGAGTTCATTGGCGACTTTCGGCTGAACGGTGACGGGCCTCCGACCACGGGTCGGATGGGCCTGGATCGCCTGCAGGCAATTCTCCTCGGTTCGACGAGCCTCGTCGGTGCCCGTATCGCGGTCATCGAAAGCCGCCTCGCCACCGCCGAGGGCTACACCAACCAGATCGCGAGCCTCGCCACCCGCATCACCACCCTGGAGGGGCTGGCCGGCATCTCGCCCGGCACCGATCTCGCGGCTGATGGCACGGCCGTTCGCTCGACCCGGTACTGGGGGCGGCCCGGCGAGGCGATCCGCACGTGGACGGCATCAATAGCCGCGACATCGGCTGCGGCCGTCCCGCTGACGGTGGGAGGCGCATACAGCATTGTCGCAACCACACTGGGGCCGGCTCTTCGGATCACCGGCGTCGCAGCAGCTCGTCCAATCGCGCAGGTGTTCCTCGACGACACGCAGGTCGAGGAGTTCAAGGCCACAATCAAGCGTGGCGCTGACGATACGACGACGCCGGCGAACCCAGCCAATAACGCCCCGGCGTTCGCTTTCGCGTGTTTCAAGCCAGATGGAACCGACAACGGCACCGTACCCCTGCCCGTCGACCCGCTGACGGCCGCGCAGGGGTTCAAGACCTTCACCTTCCGCGCTTCGCTCGTTGCTGGCCTCGGCACCGTCGATCTGCCCGCCGGGACCCGGCGCGTCAATCTGATCCCCGGCGGCAAGGGCACCGGCTCAATCGACGTCGTGAGCGTCGAACGCTCGTCGCAGAGCCTGACCAGCGCTCCGGAGATGACGGACGCCATCGCGCCGGAAGACCGCATCTTCATCCTCGATGACAGCGCGAAGCTCATCAAAAAGCTCGCCCCCCTGACGCTCGCACAATACGTGGAGGCTTACTTGGCACCACCCCCTGTCTATTGGTTCAAGGGGGCAAAGGTCGCCTCCAAGGCCGAGCAAACGCTGGTTGCCGCCCCGGCTGCGGGCGCAATCATTCAGAACCTGCGGGTTCAGAACACTTCGCGCACAGCCTATGTCGCCGTCGCGCTCGCGGGCATTTCTCCGAGCCTTACGGATGGCGGGTCGTACATTCTTGGTCCAGGGATGCCGCTGTTCCTCGATACCCTCCAGCAGGGTCGCGTTAGCTTCCTGTCGGATACCGAGGGGTCGCCGATCAGTTGCACGTTCACCTCCACGGTCAACCTGGATCCGAACTCGTCCGACCGGGCCGCGAAGCATCTGGCGCGCTACGGCACAGCAATGACCGCTCCGCAGAGCACGGCCATCGGCACCCTCTTCAATACGCTGTTCGACGCCGGCTGGAACGACCTCTTCAGTGCGCAAAAGGGCGGGTTCCTCTGGGTCGGCTCGGCGCCCGGCAACTTCGACGGTCTCATCAACTGGACTGGGACGAACAACTTCGCGCGCATCCTGCAGGGCGACAACAACGTCTACCCGGACACGTCGTTCGCGGGCACCCTGTTCAACGGACTCAACGCCATCGACAGCCTGGTCAAGCCGGCCTTCTCGGTGCTGCCGGGCCACGGCATGTTCTCGTGGACCGATCCGACGCTCAAGAGCGCGGCCAAGGTTTCAATGGGCAACACGGTGCTGCGCCTGAACCCGGACCGGTCCAACGGTGCGGATTCGGTCTACACGGGCGCCGGGTCGAGCATCATCAGCGGCATCCCCCGGTACGGCGGGCTCAAGGGCTATGTCCGGCGGGACGTCGATAACTTCCGCTACTACAGCGGTGCCGATTTCAAGCAGGACGTCGCCAAGACGATCAACGAGACGACCGGCGGCGCGCAGTCCATCGCAATCGGCGCGCTCAACACCTCGTCCGGCCTGCAGTTCGGCGAAACCACCCCCATGCGGATGGCGGGCTTCTGCGTAGGCGTGCCGACCGACGATCAGGTGGCAAAGCTCGCGAACGCCTTCACGGCCTTCCACGCCGCGCTGGGAGCCTAAGCCATGGCGATCGTTGCAGACGTCGATGTTTTTGTCATGGGCTCGGGTGGTGCCGGGCTCTCGGTTGGCGCGCGCATGCGCAAGTTCGGCCTCTCCGTCGCTACGGCGGACGAGGCTCAATGGCCAGGCGGCCTGCTGACGGGGGGGCTCGGCCTGCCCGACTATGTCGGGGTCGGGGCCAGCACCGATACGCTGACCGGTGTCGGCCGCCAGTTCTTCATCGACTGCGAGACCGCCGCCATCGCGGACGGCGCTGTGGTCGGCTCGCCCGCAGATAACACCACCACACCTCCGACGGCGGAGGTCCGTGGGTATGGTCGGCAGTACGCGGATCTGCCCCGGCGCTACCTGCCGGAATGGGGGCGCTTCGCCCGCGACCGCATGCTCTCCGGGATTCAGCCCTTCTGGGATATCGAGATCGCTGATTTTGCGATTGATCCCGTCACCAAGCTCGGCGGCGTTGTCACCTTCTCCGATGGCCGGCAGGTGCGGGCGAAGCAGTTCGCGTCCGCCTCTTACGAGGCGCAGCTCGGCCGCGCGGCTCGCGTGCCCTACACTGCCGGCCGCTCGGAGAACCGGGCGACCTACAACGAGCTGCTGGCCGGTGCCTACAGCAACAACCGGAACATCCAGCCGGCGGCCCTGCTGAACCCCAAGGGCGACATCATCCGGGGCAACCAGGGCTACACCATCGTGGCTCCCGGTATCGGTGAACTCCGCAACATGGCGTTCAACTGGCGCTCGACGTTCTCGCAGCGATCGGATCGCCTGCCCTTCCAGGCGCCGACCCGCCCCGACGGTCTGCCATTCCGTGAGGCCGACTTCGAGGATTGGATCGCGAAGCGCGGCAGCGTCTACACCAACATCGAACAGATCTCGTCCGGTCAGTTCGTCGATCAGTATTGCATGACCACCAACGGCGGCTCTCAGTGGGGCTCGCCGATGGAGTATATCCGCTGCAAGACGAAGGCGCAGCGTCGACTGTTCTGGGCGTGGCACTATTATTACACCGCCGGCTGGTACTACCTCGCGCAGACGTCATCGCGGGTGAATCCGGCCCTCAAGGCGAACATGGCGCTCTGGGGCCTGCCTGCGAACCACAACGTCACCGAATGGTTCGGGCAGCGTGGCTGGTCCTCGCACCTCTACGTCCGGACCAGCCATCGCATGATGTGCGCGGGAAAGATCTCGTTCGAGAACATCGGGCGGGCCGCGCGCGGCCTTACCTTCGAGTCGATGGGCCAGGGCGGATACCACGCCGACAGCCACGCCAAATGCCATGCGACGCTGCCCGGCGGCGGCTACATGCAGGACGGCGACATGCTCGACGACGTCCAGGACGGTCGCTCGTATTGGGGGCTGCCGTTCGCCGCGATCAAGCCACCGGCCGGCATCATCCACAACATGCTCGAGATCGGGTGCCCGGCGGTCAGCGAGATCGTCATGTGCTCGCTCCGGATGGAGCCGACGTGGATGAGCATCGGCGAGGCCGCGGCGATCGCCTTCTACATCGCAATCCGCGACGGAATCCCGGTGACGGAAGTCCCGTATGCGAAGATTGCCGAGATCGCATCCAGCTTGGGGTTGAAGATATGAGCTTCATCGGCGGAGGGTTCAGCACCGGATCCGGCGGCGGGCTGCCGAGCGTTCCGGGCCGGGGCGTCGTGTTCCAGCTGGGCGGGACAAAGGACAACCCGCTCCTCATGGGCATGCCGATCCATGGGCGCGGCGGCATCATCATCGAGAGCAACGATGGCGTCGATGGCCCGCTCACCATCTGGCAGCGGCCGGATGGCGTGCTCATGACCGTGGAGGGCGTGGACTGCTCGACCACGAACGAGATCGAACTCGGCATGGCGACGCAGGACGGCCAGGACACCTATGTCATCGACACGGTGCTGTTCTGGGGGGCGACGAAGCAGCCGAGCACGTTGCGCGCGAACCTCTACGGCGGCGACAGCACGAACCGCACGATCCTCGTGGACGCCTCGCAGAGCTTCGCAGGGCTCAACGCCGATGATGCGGTTCTTGAGGTGCCCGTGCTTCAGAAGCGCGTCGCCCGGTATCCGCGTCTGCTCTGGAAGCCCACCGTCACCGAGGCGCTGCGGATCAACATCGTCGTGTTCCGGCGCCTGATCCGGCAGGTCGAAGTGTTCTGAAGCGCGTGCTCGCGATCTGACACACCTCTCTATCCGGATCGAAGGGGGCCGAGTATGATCCTTCCCATGGCCCTAGATTTTGCCCTTTCGGAGATGGTGCTCGCGCTTTCAACGTCGCCTCTAGCGATCGTTGAGCGGCTGGCGGACACGCATCTATTCCAGGAGCGCAACAGGCTTGAGTCCCTTCTCGCCCATATGAACAATCTCCTAAAAAAATTGGAGGAAGGCTTCAAGCGAAATCATGAAGTCTTCTGGAGTATCATGATATTTGTCGATGATAGGCCGGAGAATATTATTGAGATTTTGGACGATCTTATAATGGTGAGCGATGAGCGCATTGAGTTTCACGAAAAGATGTTTAAGCGCTTTCGCAAAACAATAAAGCGGGCTCGGAGACAGTCAGGAAGGCTAAATGCGCTTGCCGATCTCGATGAGCGTCTCTTCGCCATCATCGGCAAAGAGATTGATATGCGGGTCGATGTTTCTTCCGAGCTTCGGGCGATGCGAGCTGAGGTGAACCCTGAGTCTAGAGGTGGCCCAACCTTTGATAAGCCGGGCGATCTGGCCAGCTACCTCCTCAGCTAGCTTGTGAAGGCTCGAGTCATCCCCACTCCGGCCTTTAAGAAGGCCATAAAGAAGCTGCCGCCTCATCGCCAGCGGACAGTGGCTATGTCTATTGATAGGTTCCAATTCGAGCCATTGCTGACCGGGTTCGACAAACGAAAGCTTGGTGGGGCGCCAGGTTATTTCATAATCAATGTCAATCAGGGCGACCGGATCATACTTCGACAAATCGCTGACGACGTATATGAGGCCGTCGATGTTGGAACCCATGACCTTTATCGAAAGTGGAACAGGCGGTAGGTCCGCTATCTGATCCGACACGCACCCCAGTCGGATCCTAAGGCCGGCGGCAGGATTTCGCCGTTCGCTTAACCGTCTTCGAGTGGGGCGGTTAGGGCCTCTCGCTGGCTCTGGGCCGCCCCGGCGTGTCGGGGCCACACTACCACGATAAGGTGCTGCCGTGACCTACCGCCTGTTCCTCGACGATGAGCGCGATCCGCCTGCCGGCGAGTGGGAGGTGGTGCGGTCGCTTGAAACCGCTCAGGCGCTCGTTCAGGCCCGCGGCCTGCCGTCGTTCATTTCGTTCGATCACGACCTCGGCGCGGACGAGGCTGGCAAGCCTCTGCCGACCGGCGCCGACTTCGCGCGTTGGCTTGGCGATTTCGTCATGGACAACGGCCTGAGCCTCGACGGCTTCGAATGGTACGTCCATTCGCAGAACCCTATCGGGGCGGCCAACATCAACGGCTATTTGCTGGGGCTCGTGGAGCACCTGGGGCGCTAGTCAACGCCATAGTGCCGACAGTCAACGCCTGACCCCTCCGGGTCAACGCCTACGGGCCTCCAGCGCCCCTCCAGAGAGGGCCGGTCGCCGCGCAACCCCTGACATCATGAGCACCGCTATGGCCCGCGTCATCCTCGCGTTCGCGCTTCTCTGCGCGCTGGCCTCACCAGCCATGGCCGCTCGGCGCCGTCCGGTCTGCGTGGCCGTCGACATTGAGGGCATCCCGTCCCTCGTCTGCTCTCGGCCGGCGCGGCGCTGATGCTTCTGTCTGCCCTCTTCCTCGCCATAGCCTTGGCGCTGGTCCTATCCGGCCTCGCCATGTCCGAACGGCGTGAGGCCGACATGCACGATATGGCCGCTGCGGCTGTCGTGACGCTGGTTGGGCTCCTCTTCTTCGTCGCCGGGCTCGCACTCGCGGCCATCCACGCCTTGACCTTAACTCCCTGATCTGAGGAATTCCGATGGCCCTCACGGCAACCGGTCGCGCAGCCCTCGTCTCGCGCGAGGCGCTGAAGACGACCGCCTACAAGGACAGCGTCGGCATCTGGACGATCGGCGTCGGCCATACATCCGCGGCTGGCCCTCCGACCGTGACGCCGGGCCTCGTCATCTCCCAAGCCGAAGCTCTCGACATTTTCGCCCGCGACCTCGTCCAGTACGAGACTGCCGTCGACCAGGCTGTCACCGTGCCGATGGCCGATCATGAGCGCGATGCCCTCGTTTCGATCTGCTACAACATCGGCCCCGGAGGCTTCCGCAAGTCGACCTTCGTCAAGCGTCTCAACGCGGGCGATCGGGCTGGCTGCGCCGCGGCAATCATGTCTTGGCGCAAGCCGCCTGAGATCATCAGCCGGCGCACCGCCGAGCGCGACCAGTTCCTCACGCCCTACAGCAAGGCGGCACCGAAGGCCCGCAGTACCGATGCGAAGCCCGTCAGCGCGCCGTTCTCGACCCTGACGCCGCTCGACGCGCCCCCGGTGATCGTGCCGCTGCCCACGCCCGTCGTGGTCTCGCCAGCGACCGCTTTGATTGTGACCCCTTCTTCGGCCTCTATGTCCGTGCCCGTCAATACAGTGGTCGCCGAACAGTCATGGGGTTGGCGCTTGTTCATGGTCCTCACCTCCCCGTGGAGGAATTAGATATTTCTGCGCAGCGGTCCAACATAGCTGCACTGCTCTCCAGCGAAGCTCATTCCAGCCATCGCCGACAAGTTTGTCGCCCACGGAGAGGGACAGCCCCCAACCGCCGTTCGCAATCGGCCACACTGATGCCGAGACGGTCTCACCCGTAGGGGACAGAGCTTCGAACACCTTGACCGTCAAGGCGTGTGATCGCTCACTGCCGCTCATAAGCAGCCTCCTGTGCCAGCTCTGCTCAGGGCATCCTGCAATGCTTACCGAGCCGGCCGGTCGCCGCGCAACCCCTGACATCGTGAGACTATCATGACCCGCTTCTTCCTCGCGGCGCTGGCGTTCGCCTGTGCCGTCTCTGTCGCCTTCGCGCAGTGTGCTACGCCCTCGACTACCGCCCTCCCGATCCAGTGGGGCGACATGGCCAATGGCCTGTTCAAGGTCGCCGTGGAGGCCCTGTATCCCGTTGTGCTCGCTGCGGTGGCCTATGCCGCCGGCAAGCTGCCCTGGTGGATCTCCATGTGGCTCACGACACAGCGGATCGACCGGGCGCTACAGACCGGCGCCGATTACGCCCTGAACGCGGTAGAGGGCGCGACCGCCGGCAAGGCCATCTCGGTCGACGTCGGCTACACCGTCCTGAAGGTGGCGCTCGAGCGCATCCTCGGCTCGACCCCCGACTGGCTCATCAAGGAGATGGGCGGGCCGAAGGGCATCTCCGAGCGGCTGTTCCGGGTCTTCAAGTTCGATGAGACCGTGTCGGACAAGAACACCCTGACGCCGCTGGTCCAGGCGCTGTCGACGCTGTCGTTCGTGAAGTAGGCGGGCGGATGCCGTACCGCCGCGCCTTCCTCCCGATGCACCCCGCCGGGCCGTACAGCACCTATCGGCTGTTCGAGTGGTGCATGGCCTTGATGATGCTCCTTATCGCCTTCACCCTGGCGATGCCGGGCGACACAATGGAGCGCAACGCCCTGCGCCCCATCGCCGAGATGGGCGCCAGCGAGGCCAACATGGCGATGGTCTTCGGCTCCGTCGGGGCGATCAGGGTCATGGCCCTGTTCCTCAACGGCTTCATCAACAACGTCACGGTCGGTCCGAAGGGGGCCTATTTCCGAGCCTTCGGCGCGGCAGTGAGCTGCTTCATCATGGGCCAATTCACGATGGCCCTGATCTGGGACGCCTTCACCGTCGCCCACTCTCCCAGCCTCAACATCCCGGTCTTCGGAACGCTCGCATGGTTCGAGGCGCTGTCGGTCTACATTGCCGTCCTCGACGGTGTTTCGCGCAAGAGCCGGATCGGCGCGGCCATGGACAAGCTTAAGAGGATGGCCGGGTAATGGGGTGGCTGGAATTTCTGGGCAACACCATCGCCCGCCAAGAGGTGATGCAGATCTTCGTCGGCGGGTGCACGATGATCCTGATCGGCTGGATGGTCACGCGAGCGAAGGGCGACAAGGATCACCTCCCCGCGCCCGCGCCGGCCACCCTGGCCGACGTTCCGCAACCTTTTCTGCAGGGCCCTCGCGAGGTCATTGATCTGATGAGGGAGATGCGCGATCTGGCCCGCCGGCAGATCGAGGACACCGGTCGCATCGCCGAGTGCGTCCGGATCATCAAGGACGAGTCGAAGGAACACACGAAGCTCCTCGCTGCGATCGAGAGGGAGCAGGCCATCGAGAACCGGACACACGGGCGGGATGCCCACATTTGAGGCTGCAGCGCGTATCTCCTGTACCAATTGCAAACCATTTGCATCTTAAGACGACGCATGGTGCGCGCCTTCGCTTTGCTTAATTTGCATTACATTCGGGCAGCTAGTATGGGTTGCAACCGCTGAGTTAGAGTGTTGCCACGCACGCCTTTTTTAGAAGCGAAGGGTCATGCACACCGCGATCACATAAGTAATCCCAGCGCATAATCTGTATCTCGAAAGGTCCGTCGAATGGCTTCTATTAGGTACACAGTTGGCGGTAATTACAGTGAAGAAAAAAGTTCTCAAATAACTTTTTTCGATGCGGTAATCTATCAGGGTGCAAATGTTTCTTACTAGTCTGTAGATCTAGGCAGTTCCATTGAATTTGAGTCAAATCCAAACAATGGAGCGGGCGCTTTTTATAGCAAATCCTATGGTGGATTTTATATAAATCTTTCAGACAACATTGCCGCAGTCGATTTCACGGGGGGCGACCATGGCGACATCCTTCGCGGTGGCTCGGGAAACGACACGCTGAATGGTGGCGCTGGCAACGACGTACTGGAGGCGGGGCTCGGGAATAACACCATCGACGGCGGGTCGGGCACCAACACGATCAGTTACGAACATCTTTCGCTGTCGCTAAATGCCGGCATCGCTGTCTATCTTAATAACGGTTACGCCTACGATCTGATTGATACCAGCCGACTCGTCGACTCGTTCTTGAACATTCAGAACGTAATTGGTAGCGCTAAGGATGATGTGCTGAATGGGTCGTTAGGTAACAACGTCTTTGAGGGAGGCGCGGGCGCTGACGCCATACGCGGCAATGGCGGGATCGATACGGCGAGCTACAATGGCTCATCGGCTGGGGTGAACGTCAATCTTTCGACCAACGTGAATGCCGGCGGAGATGCCGAGGGGGATTTGCTGTTCGACATCTCGAACCTTTTCGGCAGCAAGTTTGCAGATACCCTCACTGGCGATGGTTCAGCCAACACGCTAACTGGCAACGGCGGTGGCGATGCGCTCTACGGCATGGCTGGAAACGACCGGTTGGTGATCACTGACACCCCGACCATGATCGATGGTGGATCGGACAAGGACTTCTTGTTCGTGTCTGGCGGTGGCTCCGTGAGCCTTAGCGAAAGCACCTTCACCGGCATCGAGAGTGTCTACGTCCGCAACGACACGCACCTAGACATGTCGCAGGTTATCACCGGCAGTAGGATCGCATCGCAGTCCACTGTCGGCCATGGCGTTGAGATCATCGGCACATCCGGCGCCGACACGATCAAGGCTGGCAAGGGCGGGGATGCGATCGAGGGCGGTGCCGGCGGTGACAAGTTGTTTGCCGGCGCCGGGTCGGACACCTTCCACTTCCAGGCCGGTTTTGGCCGCGACAACGTCTACAAGTTCGATGTCGCGACCGATCACATCACCGTCGACATCGCGGGCGCCACCGGCGTGACGCTCAAGGAGTTCCACGGTGGGCAGGACACCATCGTCACGTTCGCCGGCGTCGAGGGGGCCAATAAGATCATCCTGCACGACGTGACCGTGGCCGAGATCCACGCGGGTCCCAGTGACCTGTTCACGTTCGGGGCTTGACGCTGGTATGCCAGCGCTGCGAGACTGAAGTAGTTCCTCCCCAAGGAGCGCTCTTCCATTGAGCCATCACTTCACCCGCCCGGCCTTCCAGCCGCGGCGGGTTTTCTCTGCCAAATGAGTGAGAGCAGGCGATCGAGAGCCGGACGCGCAGGCTCGCGCTACTGCGGCGCCAGCTATGGTTTGGCGTCCGACTCGGATTTCTTCACAGCCGCCACAGCGGCATCGCGCTCCAGCCGCAGCGCCTTCAGCCGTGCGGTGTTTTGATCGGCGGCGACCTTCTGCACTTCAACTTCCCCCCATACACGTTCGGCCAATTCCGCCCGCTCCGATGCGAGCGCTGCTCTAGTTTCGTTGCGGCCTTGGGTATGGCTCGGCTTGTCCGACATGTGCGTGTCCCTGTTCGCGCCAGGGTTACCGCAGACAGAAGGTGCCGTCACTATTCGCAGCCATAGCCCCCGGCACGCCCCGTGCCCCACCTCTTCCGGAGCTATCCTCCCCGATGCTCCTCTGAATGACTGACCCGCCCGGTTCGCGCCGCGGCGGGATTTTCGTTTGGGATCGACGTGGCTATGCTGGCCTTCCGATACGGGGCTTGGGCCAGATGAACGACAACGAGCCGGCCGTCTACGACATCATGCCCGAGGCGGACGGATGGCACACCTGGACCGTCTACAACACCAAGACGATGGAGCCAGCGCTTGTGAAGGGCGTGCGGCAGGTGGGGCTAGCATTCGCCGATGCCGACGATCTGGCCGACGCCCTGAACGCCATGGAGCGGAAGGAGCCGGGATCGTCCGTCACCTGGGCCGACGGCTCACGCTAAAGGCGCTCGTCAAGCATTAGCTTTGGTAGCTGATCGCTACCCTCAAACTCGCCTCGCTACCTCGAAAGGGGGCAATCCTTTAAAATTTTAAGAAATTTTGTATTCATTTTTGAAACCGGAGCGGTGAGTCGCCCGTATCGGCACGCATGACGAATGCGAAAGCCCACCCGAGACCTGTCCCCTTCTTGTCGGTCACAGCCAGCCGCCTTCATGCGGCTGACGCGGCTTGGGCTGCAGAGCTCGTGGCGCTGTTTGGTGACGAGATGGTCAATGCAGTCTCGGACCAACCGGCGGGCCGTGGGGAAGACGGAACCAGGCTTCGCGCGCTCTGCGATGCCCGCAGCATTGCCCTAAGTGATTGGCAACGCGTGCGTGGTCTGAGCTAGCCCTCCGGACCTAACCTCACGACCTGCCTCTCAAACTAAAAGCCCGGCCGGCCGCCGTCATGGCGCGCCGGGCTTTTAGTTCTCACCGCCAGGAACGCATCCACGTGGCGGACGCCGCTACCGGGAACGAATGCCAGCGTCATCAGCGCGTTGACATAAACTATCAATTAACGCTAATTTGGTAGTTTTCATACCTGCGACATACTTTTGGCAAGGTGAGCTATGCCTACGATCGACGTCACCCTCGGCGCTGATTTCAACGTGAATGATACCACGGTGATCTTTCCACCGTTCGAATTCAATGCCGACCCGGCAGAGAATCTTCTGATCTTCCTCGATGAATTTCTAGGCAGCTACGTTATTGAGGGTAGTAGCGGAACAAGCGCTCGACTCTATTACAGCGGCGGATCCGGGCTCGTAGACGCCACGCCGGGGACGGGCGGGTACTTCTTCGACTTCTCCGACCGCACCGGAACGGTGACGATCCAGGGCGGTGATTTCGCCGACATCATCACCGGTGGGTCCGGTGTGAACACGCTTACAGGCGGCGAAGGAAACGACACCCTTACGGGAGGCGCAGCCAGCGACGTGCTGGAAGGGGGCGCCGGAGCCGACATTCTGAATGGTGGAGGGGGTACTGATACGGCCTCGTATGCGAGCTCGTCCATAGGCGTAACGGTCAATCTCCTCACCGGCATCAACACCGGCGGCGACGCCGAGGGTGACACGCTGAGCGGGATCTCGCGGATCATCGGCAGCGCTCATGAAGACGTCCTCACTGGGGATGATGCGGCCAATACGCTGATTGGGGGCAGCGTCTACGACTCTTTGTTCGGCGCGGGCGGCAACGACCGCCTCGTTGTGTCAGAGACCCCCATGATCGTCGACGGGGGCAGTGGCACTGACATCATGATCGTCGTCGGTCCGTCCCTCTTCACGGACGGGACTTTCATAAATGTTGAGAAAACCTACGTGCGCAATGGCGGCTCAGCCGATTTTACGCCGATGACGACGGGCCAGACCGTCGTGTCGCAGAGCACAGCGGGCAACATGGCGGTCATCATCGGCTCTGAGGCCGCCGACCGGATTTATGGAGGACGTGGATCCGACATCCTCATCGGAGGCGCAGGCAACGACAAGATGTTCGCGGGAACGGGCGGAGATATCTTCACCTATCAGAAGCATTACTTGACCGAGCTGCCATTGGATTTTGGCCGAGACAACATCTACCGGTTCGACGTCACCCACGACCGGCTCGATGTCGTTGACATCGTTGACAGCTTCGATGAGGTGAACATCAGGTCCGTCCATAAGGGACAGGACACTGAGATCACCTTCGCCACGAGCACAAACCCGGCTGATAAAATCATTTTGCATGATGTGATTGCATCGAGCCTGACGGCAGACAATTTCTTCATCTAGGCGGGATCGTACGGCGCCCACCGCCGTACGCATTGGCTTGCGACTCTGTAGGCCCTGCCCAAACCCGCCGCGGCCTGAGCCGGGCGGGTTTTTCGTTTGGGATCGACGTGGCTATGCTGGCCTGCCGATTCAGGGGTTGCGCCCGATGAACGACAACGAGCCGCCCGTTTACGACATTTTGCCCGAAGCGGACGGGTGGCACACCTGGACGGTCTACAACGTGAAGACGCTGGAGGCCGCGCTGGTGAAAAGTGTCCGGCGGGTTGGGCTACCATTTAAAGACGCCGACGATCTTGCAGGCGCGCTGAATGCGCCGGAGCGGAAGGAACCCGGTTTGTCCATCACTTGGGCGGATGGCTCACGTTAGGCGCCTCTAAAACGCACCGCCTCCAGATCCAGCGCGGACTTGGCTTACGCGATGCAGAAGGGCATACACGATGCCACATGCCTGCCATGTGACGCTTGCTATGGGGGCTGCTTCCTCTGAGGAGCATTAGCTACTAGCGCGCTCGGCTTAGGTCGCAGCGGGATTTTCCCTATTCGCCTTTTTAATATCCAGCCCCGCAATGGGCCCAATGGCTTGAGGCGTCATTTCCACCTGCGCCCCCTGCCGCTCAGGAGCGAGCTGCGAAATGGACCAGATACGAGCCGAGCTCATAGAAATTCTGACTGGCAAAATTGATGCACTGGAACACCTTGCTTTCGTTATGGCAGGTGTTGCAGCCGATCTGCGCTTGCAGGGTGGCAGGCCTGAAGCGGATGCCGTGACCTTGATCGTAAGAGCGCATCGGATCGAGGCGCTTCGAGTGCGAGGTGAGCTCGCCGCCTGCATGTTCGATCCGATGAACGATGCCGACGGGATGGCTTAAGATCCCGGTTCACGGGATGTTGCATATCAACCGATCGCCATCTCCAAAAGCTGGCCCCTGACAGGGGACGAGACCGTGATCCGGGTCAAGGTTGAGGTCAGCCCGCTCTGATGACCTAGCCCGGCACAGCCCATGTACCGCCCTTGCGTTCCTCTACGAGGGGCAGCTCTTCCCTGAGCTGGCGACTTGGCCCAGCCCGGCTTGCGCCGCGGCGGATCTTCCTATGGGGTTAGCAGCGATATCCTGGCCTTCCGAATCAAAGAGCGCGGAAATGTCAGCGCCGTCATATCTGCGTTCGGTCAATGTGATGACACGGGGCTTCCAAAGCGATTGGCGTGCATCGCCGACGCTATCACGACGGGCCTGAACGCATGCACTAGATCGGCATCCAACCTTCCCATCATGCCTACCAGGATCGAGTACGCCTCCGTCGCGGCCATCGGCTCTCTGTAAGGTCGCTCTTCTATCAAAGCGCCGTAGACGTCGCAGACCGTAATCAACCGGACAAAGTCAGGAATGGAGTTCCCCGACAATCCATCGGGGTAGCCAGATCCATCTAACATCTCGTGGTGGGATCGGACGACGCCGAGCATGGCGTCATCGAACCCTAACCCGATAAGCATGCGATAGCCCTCGATGGCGTGCGTTCGCATGACCGTCATCTCGGATGCGTCAAGCCTACCTGGCTTGTTCAGGATGGCAACAGGGATCTTGATCTTACCGACATCATGAAGGAGAGCCGCCTGAGCTAATCGGTGTCGGTCGGTTATCGACATTCCAAGGGTGCCGGCGAAGGCTGCTGCCAGACCTGCAACGAGCAGGATATGCTGGTGCGTTCCATCATCGAAGTCGCGCACTACGCGGATCCAATCGTAGATCCCGTGGGTGCTAATGGCAGTGGCAACGATCTCCGTTCCGTTCGCAACCTCGGTTGGTGTCAGCACGCCAGCCATAATCGTGTCGCGTAAAAACTCCCGCGCCCGGCTGGCGTGCTTCTTTACTGAAAGAGGCACCATCCCGGCCTCGACCACGACGCGTTCGATAACTCGCGGCAGGGTAGAGAAGGCCGCAGCGTTAATCATCGTGGTTACCCCAAGCATCTGGGCATAAGCTTGGGTCCGCGGACCTTCATTGTAAACGACGAAGACATGCGGCTTCTTGCCGATGCCGGCTTGGCTAAGGAGATGCTTCAGCCGAGCGACGGCATCGGACGTTAATTCCCTGATATCACTAAGGACGATGACAGGGGGATTTGCTGGAGGAATGTGGTCATAGAGATCGTAGATCGTCGTCGGGAGTGATAGCCGTAAATCGTGGAGTAATCGCTCTGTGCGTCGAAAATCGTCACTGATAAGCATCAGTTCTTTCATAGTCGATCTCTCATCGTATCAGTTTACGTTTTCGCTCCCGTGATTTTCGTCATCTGGTTCGGATCGAACCCGTCTTATGCAGCGCGAACAGTTTGGAGGAACCGCGCCACTTCTACATTAAGGCACTCTGACTGGCGGGACAGTTCATCAGCCGCACCCAGCACCTGACTGGCGGCAGCGCCGGTGTCCTCAGCGGCCCGAGCAACCCCAGAGATGTTCGATGTCACCTCGCTCGTACCCACGGCAGCTTGAGATACGTTGCGTACAATCTCCTGAGTTGCCGCGCCCTGTTCCTCGACGCCTGCAGCAATCATTGTAGCTACACTGCTTATCTCCTGGATACGCGCTGTGATCCGGCCGATCGCCGATACAGCTTCACCCGTCGACCCCTGGATCCGTCCGATTTGGGCAGAGATTTCAGCTGTCGCTCGGCCGGTCTGGTTGGCCAGTTCCTTCACCTCAGCAGCGACCACGGCGAAGCCGCGTCCCGCCTCTCCTGCCCGGGCCGCCTCGATGGTAGCGTTAAGAGCAAGCAGGTTCGTTTGCGAAGCAATGGTCGATATCATCGTTACGACGTCGCCGATCTTCGCTACGGCGCCGCTCAGCTCCTGCACGAGAGCGGCCGTCTGGTCAGCCTCGTTGACAGCCGCTTGCGCAAGGCTCGCCGAACCATCAACTTGCCGGCCGATCTCTTGGACGGACGAACCTAGCTCTTCAGCGGCCGCGGCGACTGTGTTGACGTTGGTTGACGCTTCTTCAGCAGCCGCGGCCACGGTGGTCGACTGATTGGCGGTCTCGGTTGCGGTGCCGGCCATGCTTTGGGCGGTGGCCTGCAGTTCGGTTGCAGCAGCCGTGACGGTGCTGACAATGCCACTTACGGCCCGCTCAAAGCCATCAGCCATGTCCCGCATGCCCTTCTTACGCTGCTCTTCCGCACTGGCGCGGGCAAGAACTGTTTCCTCTTCGAGAACCCGCATACGGATCAAACCGTCTTTGAAAACCTGAACCGCATCCGCGATCATGCCGATTTCGGTTTTTGCCCCTTGATGAGGAATAGAGATGGTAAGGTCGCCTGCTGCCAAAGCCTGCATCGGCTGCACGACAGAAGAGATACCACCGGAAATTCCGCGAATGATCCACACGGTGAGCGCCACTGACAGAATGAGGCCAAGGCAGACGGACGCAAGCGAAAGCGTCCTCGTCACTGAGTAGGTGTCGGATGCTTGCCGCTGAGCTGCCTCTGCGCCTTTGTTGTTAACCGCGATGATTTCCTCAATCGCATTGAACGCTGCCTTCTGGTGCGGCGTAGCTTTTTGATCAAGTAAAGACCGAGCCTGATCATTCTCATTCCGACGAGATAGAATCAATACCGGCTGAACTTCCCTCGTGAAATCTTGCCACTCACGCTTGAAAACATCAAAAAGTGCTCGTTCTTCCGGAGAGGAAATCAAAGCCTCGTACGACTTGGTGAATTCCGAGATTTTTTTGGCTCTTTTTTCCCCCTCGGCTTCAATGCTTGTCATGGCAGCTTCATCGGTATTGAGTACATGCCGAAAAACGTTAGTAGTGTAACGGCTTGTCCAAGAATTAATTTCGCCTGCGGCTCTTACGCTGGGCATCCAGTTTGTCTGGACGTCAAGCAGCAACCCATGTATTGAAGTTGTTGAATGTAGGCCGAAAAGACCAAGCCCAAACATAAGCAGTGTTAGCAAACTGAACGCAGCAACCAGCTTGATTCGAATGGCAATATTGGGCAGCAGCACGACGATATTCCTCATTATAGAGCGAAGGCCGCACGAAACTCAATGTCGGGCAAATTTATGCCCTGAAACGGTTCGATTGCGCGCTATCTTGATCTAGATAGACCTCACACAACTTAACGCATCCCTAAAGTTAACTCGATCACGCAGATTTGAGTGAGTGAGGAGTCGATGACATGGATGCTCAACAAATATGCAAGGTGGTTAAGCTTCGATCATTCGATGCCGTACTTCAACAAAGCGACTGAACCCCGGCTGGATCACTCCGCGCCGGGCTTTCTTTTGCGCCTCGTCCGCCCTTGGTCGGTGCGGGATGGGCGGAAAATAACCGTGTGAAATCATACGGGCCTATATTCCCGCACCTGCGGATATGGCCCTTGATTTCACTGGGTAATTTCACTTCTGCCGGGCCCACCACTCACTCCCCGCGAATGACGGGAATTCGCATTTCGCGGGAGACGTGGGCAATCTCAAGAACTTAGCGAAGAGTTGCTGTTTGGCGGTCCCTTCTCCGGGGCGGTGCTGAGGGCCTGATTCTGGGCGATTTCGACCGGTTTCTCGCCGGTCGTCGATGCATCTTCCGCAGCATTTCGGCTCGCCGTGCTGGAGACCAGTTCGCAGGCCAGCGGAGCATAGGTTCGCCGGCGGCCGTGCACTGGTGTGTGAGCGATCCCCGTCATTTCGGACTGGACTTGCGCTGCGAATGGAGCGGAACTGTCGGTGTTCGCAAGGCCGCCGACGCGGTGCGCCCTCGACCCCCTGCCGATCCCTCGCGATCCGCGGGGTTGCGCTGGTGGCAGCAGACCCGCTGCCTCACCATCGCAAGGCTCACCTTCATGATCGACGAGACGCACCAGGCGCTGCTGAAGACAGCCGCCGAGTCACACGATCAGCTCATCGCCCGGCCCGTAGGGCTGAACACCAGAGCCGCCAAGGCGCTGTCCGCCAAGCTTTGCCAGACCGCGCTGGCGGTCGAGGTCGTTGTCACCGGGGATGAGCGGCACTGGCATCAAGACCAGCGCGGTCCGATCGGGCTGCGCCTCACGACCGCTGGTCGGGAAAGTCTTGGCTTCGGGCCCGACGTAGGCGGCTCCGTCGCCTCGATGCCGGTTGCGGATGCCGGACCGGACAGCGCCGGGACAAAGCCGCGATCCGGGACGAAGCAGGCGCTGATCATCACGATGCTGCAGCGTGACGAGGGCGCCAGGGTCGGCGACCTGATGGCTGCCACCGGCTGGCTCGCCCATTCGACGCGCGCCGCCCTCACCGGCTTGCGCAAGCGAGGGATGATCCTCACGAAGGGATGCGATGCGGAGGGTCGGACCGTCTATCGCCTGACCAACGATGCCACGACGGAGGCCCGGTGATGGCCGCCGTGATCAGCCCCGAGCTCAAGCGTGAGATCGAGGCGCTCGCCTCCCTCGATCTGGGCGACCTGCGTATCCGCTGGCGTCAGCATCTGCGAACGGCCCCTCCCCCGCATCTGTCCCGCACCCTGATGGTGCGGCTCCTGGCCTACCGCATCCAGGCCAAGGTGCTGGGCGACCTCGATCGCGACAGTGCCCGACTGCTCGATCGGATTGCGAAGGAGAGGCTGCGCCGCCGCGCCGCCGCCGAACGCGCGGCCAAGCCGAAGGCTCCTCCGATCGTCCCGCCGATCCCGGCTCCCGGGCTTCGGCCCGGCACACTGCTGGTGCGCGAGTTCGGGGGCGAGGTCCACACCGTCACCGTGGTGACGGGTGGCTTCGCCTGGAAGGAAACGACCTATGCCAGCCTATCGGAGGTTGCCCGCGCGATTACCGGCACTCGCTGGAACGGTCCCCGTTTCTTCGGGCTGCGGGACAAGGTAGCCTCCAGAGCACCAAGCGGCGCTGGCGATGCATCGATAGCTCTGACGTTGGGAGGGATCGCGTAATGGCATCCATTTCCAAGCCGCCGCATCCCAAGACCTCGCCTTCGAAGGCCCAACCTTCCAAGACCCACGCCCCCAAGTCCCTGCGCTGTGCAATCTACACCCGCAAATCCACCGAGCACGGGCTTGAGCAGGCCTTCAACTCCCTCGACAATCAGCGTGAGGCCGCCGAGGCCTACATCAAGAGCCAGGCCCATGAAGGCTGGCGCCTGCTACCCGAAGCCTACGACGATGGCGGCGTCTCGGGTGGCAGCCTCGAGCGTCCGGCCCTGCAGCGGCTGCTTGCCGAGGTCGAGGCGGGGCGCATCGATGTGGTGGTGGTCTACAAGGTCGACCGGCTCACTCGCGCCCTCTCGGACTTTGCCAAGCTCGTCGAGCTGTTCGACGCGCACGGCGTCTCCTTCGTCTCGGTGACCCAAGCCTTCAACACCACCAACAGCATGGGGCGGCTGACGCTCAACGTCCTGCTGTCGTTCGCCCAGTTCGAGCGAGAGGTTACGGCCGAGCGCATTCGCGACAAGATCGCGGCCTCGAAGCGCAAAGGCATGCGCATGGGCGGACCGGTGCCGCTGGGCTACCGCGTCCACGACAAAAAGCTGGTCCCCTGCCCCGATGAGGCGGCCCAGGTACGAACGATCTTCGAACGCTACCTCGCGCTCGGCTGCTTGAACGGGCTGGCGGCCGATCTCCAGGACCGGGGTATCCTGACCAAGCGATCCCCGCGCCGGGACGGCACGATCCGTGGCGGAATTGCCTTCACCAAGGGGCCGCTGGCCTATCTCCTGCGCAACCGGGTCTATATCGGCGAGGTGATCCACAAGGACCGGCACTATCCTGGAGAGCACGAGGGCATCGTCCCACGCGAGCTTTTCGATGCGGTCCAGGCGGCGCTGAGCGAGAAGGCGCAGGCGCAGGGTTCCGTCCGGGGCAACACCGGCTCGTGGCTGACGGGGCTGCTCTACGACGACCGCGGCAACCGGATGACGCCGAGCTCGGCCAGGAAAGGGGCACTCCACTACCGCTACTACGTCTCACGCGCGCTCGAGACCGGGCAGCGCAGCGAGGCGGGTTCGGTCTCCCGGGTGTCGGCGCCCGAGATCGAGCAGGCGGTGCGGGAGGCGCTTCCACAACCCTCCCCTGATCAACCTTCACCATCCGAAGAGATGCCCCTGCTCGCTCACGTCAGCCGGATCGTCGTTCACCCAAGCTATCTTGCCATCAGCTTCGTCGAGCCGGACGGGGCAGACCAAGACGACATCACAAACGGAGCAGGAGCCATCGAGCCGCCCCCCCTTCGTGTGCCGTGGTCGGCCCGACCGAGCCGTCGTCGGCGCGAGGTCATCCGCGTTGAGGGCGATGAGCAGGCGACTCCACCGCGGCCGATGCGGGTCGAGACCCGGGCCCGTCTCGTCGATGGGATCGCCAAGGCGCGCTCCTGGCTCGATGATCTTATCGCCGGCCGCGTGGCGGACACCCACGCAATCGCCATAGCAGAAAGCTGCAGCGAGCGCTCGGTTCGCATGACCCTCAACCTCGCCTTCCTCGCACCATCCGTCATTCAGGCGGCAATCGAGGGAACCCTACCAGAGGGTTCTGGCATCTCCACGCTCATGAACGCATCAACGATCTGGAGCGAATACGCTGATGCCCATAGCAGTAACGGAGCATGAAGGCGGGCTTGCTTTGCTTTCCCAACTTTCTAAGCCGTCCTATTAGACGGACGCACGTCGCCATATTGCTCCGGCAGCAATGCGCCATGAGCGGAAATTGGCCGTCTGCCTGGAAGCGGACATTCCGTATCTGACCTAACGACCCCTCTAAAACCTTCGGATATCCGCTTGCCGGTGGTACGCTTAGGCGTATACAGCTTAGGTTGGCCAAAAGTCGCCCGTCCGCTACTTAATCGCCGATGCCTGAGAGCAGCCTAAGCTTGAGACGTATATGCAGCCAGGATAAATCCACCAAATTCTAAAATTTATTACCCAAAAATTGGCATTACCCGTACGTATATTCGGCAGATCATCAATAGTCCACTTAAATCATACGTTTAATAGCGAACTAGGAGATGTCCGTTGCCTGACAACGTTGCGATAACGCCAATCGACAATCTGATGACTGTCATAGGCATCCTGTTGCCCGATCGGAAACCCCACCTGAAGCGCCACAGGTTTCTTGCGACCAGTGATCGCCAAGTGAGTCATGCCGAGCTAGAATTGGTAGCTGCGCTCCTTTCCGACCCCCGCACTGATCAATATGTCGACGGTGAGGTCGCAATAGCTTTACTGCGCGCTATCAACCGCTCTGGCCACAGTGGTGCAAGTATCGACGCGTTGTCGACGGAGGTTGTGGCCCACGTCGAGCGCCGCTGGGCTGATTTAGTTACATCTCTCGCCGACAAAGCCGTAAGCACGTATGATACAGAGCTCATCTTCGCCGCCTTCCCGCAACTGCTGCGGGATCCCATCCTGATTTCGAGATTGGTCGCTGCAATTTCCGATCATCGTAATTACGCGAGAATAGACGATATACTTGTAAAAGTTTCACACATATCTACGGGCGATGCGCGTCTTCTTATTGTCGCACTAAACGAGCGTCATCTTAGCGATGAACGAAGCGCAGCGTCGGTCAAAGGTGCGCTTTTCGCGGCAATCGGCCGGAGCATGAACTGGTCTCCGTGGATTGCGTTGCAAACTCTACTTCAAGCGCGGCCAGACTATGCACATCCCGCCGCTATTTTCGAGCGATCCGGCGATCGATCCCGAGAGTCTCAAGTCGCTATAGATGCGCGTCTCGAGCTGGCAAATGCCATTGAGCCGTTGTGCAAAGTCCGTGAGGTCGCGGCAATTCTTCTTCAGCTTGTAGGTCCATCCGCCGGCTGGGGTGATCAAAGCCTCCTCTCGCGCCCCGCCGAGGTCCGTGCCGCTTATGTAGATAGGTTGCACGTCGCGATTGCTGGCGACGATGCGCTTCGCCGGGCTGTGATCGAGGCTTTGTTGTGGTTAGCCAATGACCGAACAAGCGATCTAGCGCAGTTTGCTGCTTTTGCCGTAGCGGAAGCCAGTGATCGCCCCTGGTTAATCGAACTTGAGACCCACCCAATCCAAATTGTCCGCTTTTCTGCGCGCGCCGTGCGCGCCGCCAAATTGGGTGAACCTTTGACCGTCCCGGCGCTTCCCACAATCGGCGGCTTGGTACAAAGTCTTGCCGCGATCGAGTGCAACGTCGCGGCGAATGATGAGGCTGCCTTCACATGGCTAGGTGACCGCGCAGTGGAGCAACTGATCGAGCGCACCATATCATCGGTCGAGTCGCGTGTCGCACGGGAGTATGAGGCACATGGCGACGAAGGAGAGGACCGCTTACTGTCTTCCCTCTTCACGACGCTAGCAATGCGCTTCGCTGATCTCGATCAAGCTCTAGAGGGGCTTGCTCGAGCCGCCTCGGCGCCCAGCCGTGTTTCGGTAAATATGCGTTATCGCAACGTCGACCGTGCGGAAGAAGGTAAGAAGGGTATCAGGGGCGCGAAGAGCTTCTCCGCCGATCTCTGCCTGATCGTCGATCCAATTCTCGACGGTAAGTCTTTGGGCCGTCGCGTCACCCTTGTGCAGGCGAAGCGACTCTACCGCGATCATACCGCTGCCATTCAACCCGCATGGAGCAGTTCGTTCGCAATTAACGTGGATCAGCGTCGCTCGCTGCAGATGCAGACCAACGCAAGCGTCTACTTCTTCCACGGCCCACCGCTCGGTGGGCGAGGCGTACCAGTTATCCCAACCCAGCTCGTAGCTGACCTGTCAGAGCATCAAGGCTCTGGATCCCAGCTTGCCCGAGCGACCGTAGCGACTGCGTCTCGATCGCTGGCAGACTGGCTAACCTATGATGCGCTCGCGCTGCGCGTCGGCGATCCTTACACAAAGCTCGTGGCTAAAGCCGAGGGCCGCTCTGGATCCTTGCCGCGACGGCTGATGAACATTCCTGCCGTTAATGTAGAGGTCGCGATTTTGAGGCGCAGCGAAGATCGCCGTTAGCTATAATACTAAATTTCCAAAATGATTGTCTTGGTGATTATGTGGACACAAAACAGCAAAGTGGACATTTTCGTAAAAGGCCGTTTCATAGACAGTAAACTATATCGACTTAACTTCCCTCTCTGAGAAAGAGGTCATGTGACGCGACTCAAGGTGCCGCCTCGGTCAGCGTCAAATGCCAGTCTGCCGTGACATTACGCGTGCGTCGTGCGCTTTGATGCCTAGCTAGCATACCGTGCTTCAAGCTTGGTATGCCTAAGGAGCAGCTGGCAGGCCGGTAAGCTGCCAGTCCGCTGATAGATTAGCGCGACCTTCCTCCGCCGCATGCTGTGCGTGCCGTATCCCGCTGGGTCGAGGACAATCAACACTACCCAGTCATGGACGAGCCTGCCGTACTGGCGCGTCATCAGGTACTGGCCCGGGCGGCAGTGGCTCGGAAAAAGCGAGCCGCCGGCCCGCAGTCCCCGCAGCTTTAGCCATGCCGCCTGCGTCTCGCGGGCTGTCTCAGTCAACTCGAACGGAACCGGCCGGACCGTATCTGCTGAACGATGGTGGTAAGCAAACTGACGCCGTCGCGGTGACGTCCGTGACATCCTCGTAGTTGACCCAGCTAACGGGCGTGTGCGGTTCAGCATCGCTTTCACGAACAAATAGCGTTACCTTTCACCAAAAATGCGTCGCCAGCTCAACGAATTTCGATCGCCCTCCTATCGTGCCGTTTCTGCATTTGCGAATTCGAACTGAGCCTCACACCCACCATGCGCACACACCGGTTTCTTCAGCATGAAGGGGCGCTGGAATTTGGTGCGGTTACATTTCTTGCAGGCGAACTGGCTACGGAACAACTTGAACTCGTCCCATCGCGCCTTTTCATCGCCAATTGACCCATCGCCGTAGGGGACATCCTGAAAATGGCTTCCAAAGTTTTCGATCATGCCTGACGCAAGGCTGGTGAGAAAGCGGTTGTTTACGCCAGGCACCAGCGATGGTTCCAGCTTGGCGTCCTTGAGCAAACCGCCGAGCGCTGATGCCAACTCACTACGCTCATAGGAATAGGCCTTTTCCAGAGTTCGGATACGGACGCTGACTCCAAAATCCCGGCATATGCCGAGCAGCCATTCCTCTTCGGCCTGACGAATCTCATTGGCTGCCGATTGCCCGCTTGCCCAGCGAGCCTCTATCATGTCATCGCTGATCTTATGGTCTGCGAATCTCGGTCCATATGCGGGGTCAAGACCAATGATACGTGTGAAATGCCAATTTTTTGCTTCGAGCTGGTCCTTCAGATAGTTGAAAAACCGCTCGTCGTGAGTTGTGATCACGACCTGGCAATCTCTGAATATGGTAGCGATCAGTCCGGCAATGGTACGGCGGTGATCGGCGTCGTAAGAGGTGACAATATCGTCCAGGGCGATAATCGGTGCACCGACGTTGAACTGCTTAATCGCCGCCATACGCAGCGCCAACGCTACAGAATGGATTTGGGAGTCGCTCAAATAGCCGCCTGGCTGCACACCTTTCCGGTTTGCAGCAAAATCGATCAGCAGATTGAGACGCTGCTGGTTGGTATCGTCCTCGCCTGGCAGTTCCAATCGAATTGGCTTGGCGCCCGCGCCCTGGATCATCTTGTAAATGTCATTCATAGGCGTCTGAAGCTTATTGAGCAGTGCCTGGACCTTCTTGCGGATCTCGGCCGAGATCGTTGCTGCCTGCACTGTCAGCGCCTCGGACAACGTCCCCAACTCTCTGCTTGTCAGTAGCGCGAGATTCCGTTCGGCTTCCAGCTCCAGCAGGCGATCAATCATCGCTTTAGCCTTGATATAGGTGTGATCCCCTTGTGTCCCCTCGATATCTGAAATAGTTTTATCAAGTGCAGTCAGTAATTTGGCGATCGATGCGGCAATGTCGGCTGAAACTGGCGCAGCACTTTTCGGCCAACCGGCGACGCCAGCCTGATAAGTGATCAGTTTTGATTTGAGCGCTGCTTCGCTATCCCCAAGTGAGCCAATCAGCCCCGGCAGTGATGCTACCAGTAGGGTATGGGCCATAGTCGCCGAGGTCTTAGCGCTATCGTGATTCTTCTTGGCGGTAGCGTATTCGGCCAATTTTTCGAGATGTTTGGAAAGGTGGTCTCGGATCGCCTCGGGGCTTCCGGCCGTCGTTTCTGCAATCGGTGTGATGCAGATCGGACAAACATCAGGTACGGGCGCATCTTCGGCGAAGAACGGCTCAGCGGTTTTCCACAAAGCCTGAAACACGGTTCCGGCTGCCTTATCGCGTTCCTCTGCTTCTTTGCGTTCGGCCATCGCAAGCTTCGTGACGGCGGCATCAAAGGTTGGGACTGCGCCGCTGAACACGGTCTCACCAAGATCGACGTCAGTCGTCTCCTGCCACAAGCTTTCAGCCGCATTGCGGATCTGACGCAAGCTGGCAAGTCCGATCTTATTCTCCTCCGCTTTGGCGCGCACCTCCAGTTCGACATAGGCTGGATCTAGCGCAGTCAGAGTCGTGAGGACAAGCGCCGGGTCAAGTGGCGCAAGGATTAACGTATTGGCGTGAGAGATAACCGCTGCTGCGTCCCAAATTTTGACCGTCTGAATTGTCGCCTTAGCGAGTTGGGTATCAACGCGCATGAACGCAGTCTCGTCGTCGGCCGCAGCCCTCACCTGAGTGCGCAGCGAGCGAAGATTCTTCTGCACCTCAACCAATGGACTGAGTTGCAACCAGTTTGCCACATCGGCGTAGCGATCTTCTGGCGTATGAACCTCGACGAAGGTGCGGAGAGCATGGCCGCGAATGATTGGTTGCACCGCGAAACAGGCATTCACGAGTGTTGCTACTGCTGGAATAGCTCGCTTTGGGCCGGCCGCAGCACGACTACCATTCGTGATCTCCTTGCCCGCGATCATGTCAATCGTAACTGTCGGCGCGATTTTCGCTTCTTCGGTCAGATTGTGCGCCAATGCTGCAGGGCCAGCCTTGGTGTTGACGGTGCGCTGTCCGAGCCGTTCGAGTGTTCCATCCTTGGAGAACATGAACTCTAGAGCATCGATTAAACTGGATTTGCCGCTACCGTTTGGCGCAAAGATCGCCAGGCATTTCTTTTTGCTAAAATCGAATGTCTTCGGGTGAAGATATGCTCGAAATCCAGCAAGGCTTAATGAATGGAAATAATAGGGGTCAGCCATTGATCGCCTCTACCTTCGGTGGAGTCGCCCGTTCGACGGCGAGTTTAAGAATGGCTTCCTTTGCTTGAGCGACGGCATTCTGCGTTGTAACGGCTTTCAGAATGTGCGTCATCAGGATGGCCGCAAGTTCGGCATCAATGCCTTTCTTTTCCTTGAGATTCTGCCCCAAGGCGATGAGGAACATATCGGGCGTTTCCGGCGGTACTGAATCCCCATCCACGATCGGTCCTCCTGTTTTCCGTTTCGACTCTACGTTGAGTTCTGATTAAAGTGAATCCCGCGTGGTGAATAATTCCACTAACTTTAAGGGAAATTATTCCTCTGCCTGATGACAATCTCGCCTGCCGCCTTCTCCGAGAGAAGCCCGCGACGCGTTAAAGTACTATGACGAAAGGCTCTTATGTGACTCAACATTGAGGCCACGTACTTCGATCCTGTTTGCGTCCCGGCTATCGATGACGCTCACGCTAGTGCAGTGACGCGGACTGATGATTCACGCGGGTCGTGAAGCGTGTGAGTCTGGGCCATGGCTCAGACTGTCTGTGTACTCCTTGATGACGCCACGATGTCCCAGTTGGCCGGGATCGCGGGTGACCGCTCCCGTCCCCTCAAGCACATTCTGCGCGCCCGGATCGTCCCGCTTTCAGGCAAGCGCCTGACCGTGCAAGAGGTGGCTCGGCAAGCCGGCGTCAGTCGGCCCGCGGTCTGGCGCTGGCAGCAGCGCTTTGCCGAGGAGGGCGTCGAGGGCCTGCTATGCGACAAGACCCGCCCACCCGGCACGCCGTCGCATTCCACGCGGACGGTGGCGGAAGTACTGGCACTGACCTGTTCGGAGCCGCCGGACGAGGTCCCCCACTGGACCGGGCGCGCCCTGGCCAAGCGCGTCGGGATCGCCTTGCGTGCCGTGCAACGGATCTGGGAAGCGCACCGCCTGCAGCCGCACCGGGTGCGCACGTTCAAGCGTTCGCACGACCCGGACTTCGCTGCGAAGGTCGAGGATGTGGTTGGTCTCTACATGAACCCGCCCACCCATGCCGTCGTGCTGTCCATTGACGAGAAGAGCCAGATTCAGGCCCTGGAGCGCACACGCCCCGACGGCCCCTCGGACCCGGGCATCCGGCCGCGTAGACGAACGACTATACCCGCCACGGCACCACGACGCTGTTTGCCGCCCTCGCCGCCCTGGACGGCACGGTGCTCGACCGCTGCATGCAGCGCCATCGCCACGGTGAGTTCATCCGTTTCCTCAACACCGTCGAGGCCGCGGTCCCTGCGGGCAAGGTGATCCACGTGGTGCTCGACAACTACGGAAGCCACAAGCACCCGGAGGTGCGCTCCTGGCTTGCCCGCCATCACGCTAGGTCGTGAACTCATAACGGGTTTTGGATCAGGATGAGGATCATCAGGTTTTCCCTCTCTGGAAGGAGATGGCGATGGATCGGTTTGATCTGACGGATGCAGAATGGGCGGTGATCAAGCCGGTCCTGCCGACGGACACACGAGGTGTCGAGCGGGTGGACGACCGGCGCGTGCTCAATGGCATCTTTTGGCGTCTGCGTACGGGTGCGCCCTGGGCCGACATCACAGCGCGGTACGGACCTCAAACGACCTGCGGCAACCGCTTCCGGTGGTGGCGCAAGGCCGGGGTGTGGGATCGCCTTCTCGATGCCGTGTCAAAGGCTTACGATGGCGACATTCAGATGATCGACGCCACCAGCGTGCGGGTGCACCAGCATGCTGCCACCGCTAGAAAAAAGACGCCCGATCCCGTTGCATGGGTCGCTTGCGCGGCGGCCTGACCACCAAGATCCATGCCCTGGTCGATGCCGAGGGCCGCCCCATCGCCCTCAAGCTGACCGAGGGGCAGGCCCATGACGGCCGCTCCTCGGACGATATGCTCAGCGCGCTTGTTCCGGGGCAGACCCTGCTCGCCGACCGAGCCTATGACAGCGACGAACGGCGAGACCGTCTGGCGAAACAGGGAGCGTGGGCCAACGTCCGGCCGATGCCCAACCGCAAGAACGTCCCGGCCTTCAGCTCATTCTTGTACCGCTACCGCAATCTCGTCGAACGCTTCTTCAACAAAATCAAACACTTCAGAGCAGTAGCCGCCCGCTACGACAAGGACCCAGCCAACTATCTCGCCAGCGTCAAACTCGCAGCCGTCCGCATCTGGATCCGATCTTATGATTCTACGACCTAGACCTTCCACTTCACCCCGACCTCTGCCTCATGGCTCAATGCGGTCGAAAGCTTCTTCTCCACGCTCATGCGCCGCCGCCTGCAACGGGGCACCTTCACCGGTGTCGTCGATCTTTAGGCTGCCATCAAACGCTACATCGCCGAGCACAACCGCAGCGCCCGACCCTTCGTCTGGACCAAACCCGCAACCGCCATCTTAGATGCACTCAATCGTGCCCCTGAACCATCCGTCTGAATCAGTGCACTAGGCTTGAGAGGCGTTGCCCTCTCGGCAGGGACGCAGCTTTTGTTCATATTGCAATCCGAGAAAGCTAAGCTGCTCTTAGACATCTGCCGCTTTTCGACAAGTGTATCGAGGTTCCCGGAAGCAGAAATGCTGCTCTTCTGCAAAGGGTCAGCAGCTCGCGTCCGCCTCGTTCAGCAATCCGCTCAAAAAAACAGCAGTCGGCTCGACACCCGGTAGCGGACGTTCAGTTTCGGAAGCCCAACTATCCGGTCTTCACCTATCATTTTCGTTGCGAGCTTTGCAGAGGCATCCCAAGAGCAGCCGTTCGCAGGGCGTGCTGACTGCCTCGGTCCGTGACCAGCTCTGGAAAAAAGAAGCTACACCGCTTTTCGGGCGACGAGCAGCGATAGTTGCCTGACGCAATCGCGATGCCAGCCGTTTGGCTGCCCTTAGTCTGATTGCAGACGGCAAAATTGCACATCTGGAGCGTGGTGGCTTGTAGCAGCCAGTTGTTCCTTATGTCACCGCTGCCGGCGAAAGCGCCATGACCTGCCCTCCCCACTGTCTTTCAGTTTCCGATCTGATCTACAATGCGCTGATGAACGAACCTGCTAGCACTGCTCCCGCACTGGGAAACGATACCGGCGCCACAGCCGCGCTCGCCGGTTATGACTATCAGCTTGACGTCTCAATCCTTGCGGCTCTGCGAATCCTCTTTGTCACCAAATCAGCGACACGCATTACGCTGGAGCCGGCGAATGCCGAGGATATCGAGGTCGAGCTCGATGACGATGATCCCGGCCACGTCCAGACGCAGGCGCAGTTGGGCGTCGCCACCCGATTGATCATGCAGGTTAAGTTGCGCGGAGGGGATCCATGGTCGCTCGCCGCGTTTGAGCGTCTGCTCAAGCATGGGAAGCGACGCTCGCCAGCCAAAGATCATCTTGCCGATCCCGACACCCGCTACATCCTGGTGACAAATGCCGATGTCTCGCGCGAGGCTCGAAGTCTGCTGGTTGAAGATTTCGAAGAGTCGACCGGCAAAGACGATTTCCCTGCCTCACTCCGTAAAACTCTGCCCGACGCCCCGGAAGGACGTGTCGCCATCTATGCCGGTCTGTCGCCGAAGCTATTAGAATATGAGATTAAACATATCCTGACCGAAATCCTGCGGGTGCCAAAGGATCGGCAAGGACCATGCCTCACGGCGCTCCGTGACGAAGCCAAGGTTCGGATGCGGGGGACTACGCCAGGCGTCTGGGCCTATAACGATCTCCTCGGTACGATCCGTAGCCATGGCGGATTTCTGGCGAGTGTCGCCGAGCTCGACGCATTCGTCGCGCCGACAAACTTCCCTGACATGATCCGCCAGCTCGAAAAGAAGAATGTGGTTGTGATCGCCGGATCATCCGGCACGGGCAAGACGCTGGCTGCACGCGCGCTGTGCGACCAGGCGCGCAAGCGCAATGGCTCGCTCGATATCGTCGTGGTCAATCCGAACAGCGACCCATCGAGCATACGACAGATCGTCCAGACCGGACCGAAGCTATTCTATCTCGAAGACCCCTGGGGCCAGAACAGCCTCCGCACCGGTTCCGAGACGTGGACGGAGCAGCTTCCGCGCATGCTTCGCGATGCCCATCCCGAAAACCAGTACGTCGTCACGTCGCGGAGCGATATGTTGCTCGGCGCGCAAGCTGTCGTCGGGCTCGCGCCTTGGTCAATAGAGCTCGAGTCTGATCGATATCTCAACGGTCGGTTCGGCAAAATCTATGATAAGCGCATGGACCTCCTCCCCCCTGATCTACAGTCGAAGGTGCTCAGCTTCAGGCCCGACGTCTTGTACGCACTTGAGAAGCCACTTGAGCTCGACCTGTTCTTCGCTAACATCCTGTCAGGTCGCGGGGAGGGCGAGAATGACGGGGAATGGTTGCGTCGCCTGATTGGTCTCGCGCATCGTGACGCGGTCGAGGGCGTGGTCGATCGATTTTTAAGCAATGTCGACAAGACCGGACAATCGGCTGTGATCTGGGGCGTGTTGGCAGCCCGAGGATCATTCGATCGTATGCAGCTCATCGCGCTGATGCGAACGTTGCGAACCAGTGCCCCGGACCTTGCCGTCGGTCTGGACAAGCTAGTTGATACGATGATTGCCGCGCGTCATCTGCGTCAGCCCACTTCGTCGGTCGCCTTCGCACATCCAAGCGTGCGTGCGGGCTTCGAAAAGCATCTGCATGAAGACTGGTTCCGATATGAGACGGCCTTTGCGGCGGTGCTGATAGCGCTCACCACCCTTCCGCAACCGCATGCCAATTGGGGCATGGAGACGGCCGCACGCTTGATCGACGAGGCGCGCCGGCTTGTCGCCGATGTCGAGGGCGGTGCGATCAACTTCGATGTTCCGGCGGCCGCGCACGCGGCCATCGACGGTTGGCTCGAAGCATCCCTGCTCGACCCTGACACGGACTTCCCCAAGCTCCTTCAGCTCGCCAGTGATGTTGGCAGTCCGACCTCCAACCCATCGGAGCTTGCTCGATGGCTGTTGACCAACGTCAAGCGTGGAGCGGCATTCTTCATCGACCGGTGGAAAGCGCCGACCTTTCCCGAGGAATGGTACGAGCGGATCTCGCGGGATGCGCGCTCTTTTCCGATCGCTGAGCGTTTCGTCCGCGACCAGCTGTCTAACGAGCACGGATCCTATGGTGCTGGCTTCGCGGCGGAGCTCGATCGCATCGCGACAGGCCTTGAGGGCGCCTACCTCCAGGCGGCGCATTGTCTCGTCGGCAGGGGCTACGTATCCAACGCGGAGGCTGTCATCGCTGGCGCGCTCCGCGATCTTCCTGCATTTAAGGCGGTCTTCGAAGCAGCGCTCGAAGATCTCGCCCGCGATGATGCCACACGGATGAAAAATACCGAACGATGGCGCGCTATTGACGACGGCGAGTGCGACTACGGCATCAAGGAATATTTCACCTCCGGCAACGACGAGGAGGGCTATTCGTCCGGCGTCATTGTTGAGCATTATGTCGAAGCAGTCCGTGCGGTTGGCGATTGGAAGGCACTCGCCGGACACAACCACGCGTCGGAATTCTGCTATCAATGGGCGCGCGCGATCCAAGACGCCGACACAGGCGCTCCTCCCAGTTTTGAGGAGATGGCAGCTATGTTTGTTGCAGCCAAGTTAGGTGGCCGCGAAAAAGACGCTTGGGACGCTGTGTGCCACCATTGGCATCCGTATTTTCGCGAGCCGCTCAAGCAAGCCCTCACCGCCGGCATCCCTGATCAGAGCGACAGTCGCGCCGCGATGGCTTGCGCTATGTCGGTCGATCGAACCCTTCTCGCCGAGGCGTTTACGGCCTCGCCGACTGCCGCTTTGCGTATTGCCTTCCTTTGCGATCTCATAGGTACGCGGCGTCGCTATTCACGCATTCAGAAAGCCGGGTTACCGAGCCTCCTTCAAACGCTGGAGGTGCCGTTCCGCGAAATCGGTTGGGCGCTTCTTCGCGGTGCGTCCCGCTCTGCGCCGCTCAGCCGCCAGTCCATCGAGGTCCTCGGGCAGGCGGCCAATACTGTGCCGGCCCGCATCCTCTCGGAGATCATGCCGCTCCTAATTAGAGCCGGCGAGGCTCCAGCCGAGTTGATCCGCCGGTGGTTGACCGACACCACGGACAAGGACCTCGCTGAGGCGGCTGCCTCCGCGGCGGCGGAAATCGGGGACGAGGCAGCGATTGCACTGGCCCTTCGCCATCCTCGGGCCGATGCGCGAGTGATCGCTCTTCAATACCTCGCAGGCCGGGCTGATTCACCCTTCCCCGCCGAATTGCTCGCGCTGGCTGCCGATCCCGGCTGTCGTGTCCGCCGGGCATTGGTGCGAGCGCTCGCGGCCAAGCCGCACCCGGACCATTTATCTGTGCTGCTCCGCCTGACCGGCGACACATGGTCCGACGCCGACCCATCGCATAACGAGCCCGACTCGTTTCCGATCGCGCGAGACGCGGTGGAGGCGCTCGCAGCATACGAGCCTTTGTCTAGCCGAATCTGCGATCAGCTCATCAAGCTCGCAACCGCGACACCGGACCGGGCGCTAAGTCAGGAGTGCCTGCAGGTTGCTGCCGGCCGTGGCTCACCGGCTATCCGGATGAAGATCCGTGCGATAATTGGCGATCGCGAAAGTGGCTGGCTTCGGCTTGATGCGCTGAATGCCTTAGCCCTAGCGGACACGATCGAGCCTGAGCTACTGGCCCCGTTCACAGCGGAGCGGATCATGAAGCTTGGTCCTGCGCTCGCGACATCGGCAATCGTCCTCGTCTGCCGGCATGCGATGCTCGACGATGCCGTCGCACTTTGTGAGCGCATGGGCCATTCGAACGAAAAAAGGTCGCTCGCTGTGCTCGGCGCCTATGTCCTCCATGATCGCGAGCCGGCTGCTAGCGACGCGATTCTCGATCTCCTTCCGCATGGTCATCCGGCGCGTCGTCTCTTCGACGTCGAGGAAGGGCACTTGCCAGCATCGGCTCTGGATGGGCTAGGTGGCATCAAGCTACAACAGTGGGTGCAGAGATGGTTGAGCGACCGCATCGCGAAGGCGTGACCGGTGCGTGACACCGGGGTAAGAGCAACCGCTTTGCCGTGTGCTGGCCGGAAAGCTGCCTGACCACAATCCACCCTACTCAGATCGTTCCCACCACCATATCGGGCGGCCCCGAAGCGGACGCTTTCAAGTTCCGCGTAGGGTCAAAAGCAGGCCCGGCAGTGGGTACCAAACGTCAGATTTTCATCACTAGATCGGCTTCAGGCCGTGGAACGCCGAGTCGACATAGATGAGCGGCGAGCCGTCGCCGGTCTCGGCATGAAGCACCCTGCCGACGAAGATCGTGTGGGTGCCCTCGTCGTGGCGGCTTTCCAACACGCAATCGAGCCGCGCCGCGCAACTCTCGATCAGCGGACAACCAGTCGCGCCGAGGCGGTGGGGGACGGCGTCGAAGGTTTTGCCGTCGCGGCCCGCGAAGTATGTCGCGAGCTCGCTTTGCGTCTCGCTCAGGAAGTTGAGCGCGAAAGCCCCTCCGCGCGAGACGACGCCATGCGAGGCGCTCGACTGGTTCAGCACCACGAGCACCAGTGGCGGCTCGGCGCTGACGCTGCAGACCGCGGTCGCGGTCATGCCGTTGACGGTCGAGTCATGGCGGCTGGTCACCACGGTTACCCCGGCCGCCAAGCGGCGCATCGCGGCTTTGAAGGCGGCCGGGTCGACGCCCGGCTGCGGCGTGGCGTGCATGACAGCGGTCGCGCTCACGGCCGTGCTCCCGACGTTCCGAGACGCTCGCGCAGCGAACCAGCCCCATAGTCTGTGCGAGCGCGGCCGCGCGCCTGAAGGATCGGCACGACCTTGTCGACGAAATCGTCGAACGTGTCGGGCAGGAAGGCGGGCGAGATGACGAAGCCGTCGGTTGCGCCGGAATCCACGATCGCGATTAACTCGTCCGCGACGTCTTCCGCGGTGCCGACGAGGCGCGGACACATCACGCCGCGACCGTAGATTTTCCCTGCGTCCGCGATCGTCATGGAGCCGTCGCCGGCGATCGAGCGAAGCGCCGCAAGATTGCCCTGGCTGCCGGTATCGGCGATCTCGTCGATCGTGGCATCGAGCGGCAGCGCGCCGAAGTCCGCGTTGGCGTGGGCAGCGAGCGTCGACAGGCCGACGCGCGGATCAATCAGACTGTCGTGGAGGTCACGCTTGGCTTGCGCCTCCTCTCGCGTCTCGCCAATGAACGGCATCACGGCCATCATCACGCGTGCCGCGTCGGGCGCGCGGCCGGCGGTCTCCAGCGCGGCGCGGACGTCCTTGGTAAAGGCGGTCATGCGCGTCATGCTCGGCTGCAGCGCGAAGATCACCTCCGACCAACGCGCCGCAAAGGCTTTGCCGCGGCCCGACGAACCGGCCTGGATGATGAGCGGCCGACCCTGCGGGCTACGCGGGATGTTGAGCGGCCCGCGCGCCTTGAACCACCGGCCTTTGTGGTTGGCGTAATGAACCTTCGACGGGTCGGCGTAGACGCCGCCCGCGCGATCGAGCACCAGCGCGTCCGGCTCCCAGCTGTCCCACAGTTTGAACGCAACCTCCATGAATTCATCGGCGCGGTCGTAGCGCTCGTCATGGCTGAGGTGCGGCACATCGCCGAAGTTAAGCGCCTCTCCGTCGTTCATCGAGGTGACGACGTTCCAGGCGGCGCGGCCGCCGGAGATGTGGTCAAGGGTGGCGAATTCACGCGCGATGTTGAACGGCGCGTCATAGGTGGTGGAGCGCGTCGCGCCGAGGCCGAGATGGCTCGTCACGGCCGCCATCGCCCCGAGGATCGGCAGCGGGTCCATGCGAGTCGCGTCCTGATCGCCGAGACGCAGGCCCATCTCATGGCTGTCGCCGTAGCGGTCGGCGATCGCGAGCCGGTCGGCGAAGAACACGAAGTCGAAAAAACCCCGCTCCAGCGTCTTCGCGATGCCGGCATAGTACGCGAGACTCAGAAACGGTGTCTCATGCGCGGGGTTGCGCCAGATCGCGTGACTGTGGACCACCGGGCCCGCGACGAGAAATCCGCAAAAATGGATCGGCTTTGACTTGGTCATGTGCGCCCCTTGCAAGCCATAGCTTTTTATTGGTTTGATTTTTTACTTTAGAACCAGGATCAAGCGATATTCAAAATCCTAGTAATCGCCACATACAAACGCAAATTGATATTGTTTTGCATAAAGCAAAGTTTTACTTATGAGCGATGGGGCGCCGGTTTCAGCGTGGCGACTTCGGTCGCTTTGGCCGTCAAGTCCGACGATGACGGCCGGTTCAGCCTTCCGTCAGCTGACCACGCCGAACGGCGTGTTCTTCCCGCCCTTGATGAGCTGCACGTAGAAGGAGCGGTTCAGGGAGTCGCCCTTCTCGTCGAAGTCGCAGGTGGAGCCGGCGCCGTTGAAATTGATGGCCTTGCCCTCGCGGACCATCTTCAGCGCCTCGACGATGTCGTCGACGGGTTCGCCGGGAGGGTTGCAGACCTCGCGGACCGACTTGGTCCACACGGCCGCCTCCTGCGTCTTGGCGTGCTGCATGGCCAGCACCGTGACGCAGACCTGATCCCAGGCATTTCCCGCGAACAGGAACACCGTGCCTTCCGGCGCGCCCATTGCCTTGACGAAGCGGGCGTAGGACGGGCTGTCGATCGGGGGTGAGGGCTGGAGGTGGTAGATGCCTTCCGCGACCTCCGGGCCGACCGCCTGCAGGAACTTGCCTTCCGCGTCCGCGCCGGTTCCGAGCGACACGACCTTCGAACTGAAGCCCCCGCGGAAGATCTCTTTGGAGATCGACACCATATCGGTCAGCAGCGGCAGCACGAACACCGCGTCGGGCTCCCGCCCGAAGGCCTTCTCGACCTCGGCGCGATAGGAGGCCTGGTCGGGATTGTACATCACGACGTCGACCACCTCGCCGCCGATCTTCTTCATTTCTGACTTGAACGGCTCGACCATCGCGACGATGAACGGGTTCTGCTGGGCCAGCACCGTGACCTTTTTTGCGCCGATCTTGTCCATCACTTTGGCACCGGCTGGGCCCCATTGGCTCGACTTCGCCTGCAGCCGGTAAATCAGGCCCTTGGTGTCGCCCTCGGTCACGGCGTTCGCCGCGCAGGATAGCATCTGCACTTTATTGGCCGCGAGGATCACGGGTTTTGCTGCCAGCGCTTCGGGGCTGCCCCAGAAGCCGCCCACGAGCTCGACCTTGTTGACCTCGAGCAGCTTCTTCGACGCCACGACGCTCGCGGTGGCGCTCGTCTCGCTGTCCTCAATGAAGAGCTTGACCTTGCGGCCGCCGAGAATGCCGCCCGCCTCGTTGACCTTCGAGACGACGAGTTCTGCCGCCTGCTTCATTGCCGGCCCATAGGAGCCTGTCGCGCCCGAGAATGGCAGGACCATGCCGAGCGGCACGTCGCCGGCGGCCCCTTGCGCGATGGCTGGTTTTCCGAGCGCGGCCACGAGCGGCAGTGAGCCAACGCCCGCGAGGACGGTCCGGCGGTTCACCACGAATCTGCTGTCAGTCATCGAGAGCGTCCTTTTCACTGTCACGGCGGGCTTGGGAGGTTCATGGCGGCGGCCGCGCGGCCATCGTCGATCTGTAGGGCGTCGTTGAAGCGGTTGAAGAAGCCCGCGAGAGCGATGCGCAGCGTCAGCTCGACGATCTGAGCGTCCTCGAACCGCGCTTTCAGCCGCTCGAACACGGCTTCGCGGATGCCCCAGGCGCGGCTTGTGACGAGCGTGGCGTATTCGACGACGAGCCGATCGGTGTCGTCGAAGGCTGGGTGGTCAGCAGACGGCAGCTGCGCGATCGCCTCCGCGGGCACGCCCTCGACGGCGAGCAGCGGCGCGTGATGGGTGACGCAGTAGGGGCAGGCGTTCATGACCGAGACGGTAACCACGCCGAGCTCGACATAGCGCCGAGGGAGATTTCCCTGCTCGCGCAGTTCGAGCAGCATGCCGAACAGGCCTTCGAGCGCCGCTGGAACATGAGCCATCACCGCCGCCTGGTCGCTGAAGTCAGCGTAGCCCGACGCGAAGGTCTCGTAGAGTTCGGCGAGATGCGGCGGTAGGCTTGATGACGGCAGCACGGCGACGCGAGGCATCAGGCGCTCCCCTTGTCTTGTGGAAGCACATCCGCGGCGCGGCGCTTCGGCTCCGGCGCGAGGCCCTGCGGCCGCAGGATCAGCAGCAGCACGATGCCAGCCCCAATCATCCCCAGCCGGAGCGCGGAGAGCTGCACGCCGTCAATGACGGTGACGAAGTCCTTCAGCAACCGCGTGCCTTCGAGTAGCGCCATGATGGAGCAGGCGCCGATCAGAAGGCCGACATTGGAACCGCGGCCGCCCGCGATCACGGCCATGAACGCGTAAGCCGTGACGATCGGGTTGAACTGACCCGGGTCGATATAAGTGAGGTAAAAGGCGTGGAGCGCGCCCGCGATTCCCATCACGGCCCCCCCGACCGCGAACGCCCGGACGCGGAGCGCAAAGACGTTTTTGCCGAGCGCGGACGTCACCGTCGCGTCGTCGCGGATCGCCCGGAGCACCCGGCCGAAGGGCGAGCGGGCCATGGCTTCCAGCAGGACGAACACGATAGCGACCAGCGCCAGCGCGAAGACGATGAACACCGTGTCGCCGCCGATCGTCTGTCCGAGCGCCGCGAAGGGGCGCGGAATATCTGGGATGCCGAGCGCCCCGTTGGTGAGCCAGCCCTCATTGAGGATGACGAGACGGACGACCTCCCCGAACCCAATCGTGACGATCGCAAGGTAGTTTTCCTCAAGCCGGATCGAGAGAAGCGCGAGGCCTGCGCTCAAGATCGCCGACAGCGCGCCGGCGACTAGCATACCTGGGAACCAGCCGATCTGTGGGGCGAGCAGCGCGGTCGCATAAGCGCCGATCGCTACGAAGCCGACGACGCCGAAATTGACTAGCCCGGCCTGGCCCCATTGGAGGTTGAGCGCGAGGCCGACGAGCGCCGCGATGCAGACCAGGATTGCGATGGTGACGAGATAAGCGATCATTTGCGCGCCGCCTTCGCTCCGAGAAGCCCGTTCGCCCGGAACAGAAGCAGCGCGAGGATCACCGCGAAGCTGACGACCTGCCGGTAGTTCGTGGGGATGACGAGCGCCGACATTTCCTCGGCGACGCCGATTGTGAGCGCCCCGAGCACGGCGCCGATCGGCGAGCCGAGGCCGCCGAGGATCGCGGCCGCGAAGATCGCGATTTGGTAGTTCCAGCCGATCAGCGGATCGATCGAGCGGTCGAGCCCGGCGAGCACGCCGGCGAGACCCAGCAGTGCGCCGACGAGCACCCAGGTAAGCCGCGCAATGGTCCGACGCTCGACCCCGCGGACGGCCGCAAGCGAGGCATTGTCCGCGACCGCCCGCATGGCGCGGCCGAGCGGCGTGAAGCGCAGCAGCACGTCGACAGCGACGAGGCAGGCCACCACGGTGATCGCGATGGTGATCTGCTCCTGATTGATGCGGATCCCCTCCCAGCGGATCGGGCGGGAGAGCGCGACGTAGAAGCCGCGGCTGGCGTTGCCGAAGAAGAAGCGGCAGACATTCTCGATCACGAGCGAGACGCCCATCGATGCGACCAGCAGCGTGATCGAGCCGCGCAGCCGCAAGCGCTCGAAGGCGAGCTGGTCGGCGATAAGTCCCGCGCCCGCCACTGTGACGGCCGCGATGGCGGCGGCAGCGGTCATCGGCATGCCGAGCTGGACGTTGGCGACCCAGGCCGCATAAGCGCCGAGGGTGAGCATCGCGCCGACCGCGAAGTTCGCGAATTTCAGCACGCCGAACACGAGCGTCAGCGCGAGCGCTGGTAGAGCGAGCAGAAATCCGGTGACGAGGCCGTTGAAGAAGAGCTGCGCGGCCATCTCAGGCGACCTTCGCGAAGAAGAGGTCGCCGAGATCAGCAGTTCGTACGGCCGCGGCGGTGTCGCGCAAGCTGACCTGCCCCGCGACCAACACCACCGCCTCGTCGGCGATCTCGAGCGCTGCCGCAACATTCTGCTCAACGAGCAGCACCGTAACGCCGGCCGCCCGCACGCGAACGATCGCCTCCATGGTTTGAGCGACGAATATGGGGCTCAGGCCTGCCGAAGGCTCGTCGAGCAGCAGTACTTCGGGGTTCGCCAGCAGCGCGCTTGCGAAGGCAAGCATTTGTCGCTGGCCGCCCGAAAGATCGCCCGCTCGGGTTTTGAGCCTGGCGGCAAGCTCCGGGAACAGCGCCAGCACACGCTCGCGCTGCTCAGGCCCGACGCCTGCGCGGCCGCGCAGGAATTCGGTTGCGAGCTTCAGGTTCTCGCCAATGCTGAGGCTCGGGAAGACGTTCTGCTCTTGCGGCACATAGGCCATGCCGGCCGCGACACGCTTGGCAGGCGTCTCGGAGGTGACATCCGTTCCAGTCACCAAGACGCGGCCCTGGCGGATGTCGAGCAGGCCCGCGAGCGTCTTCACGAAGCTCGACTTGCCCGACCCGTTCGGGCCGATCACCGCGAGGATGGTTTCAGGGCTCTGATTCAGCGTTATGCCGCGCACGATGTCGTCGCCGCGGCCATAGCCCGCGCGAAGCTCGCTAACGGACAAGGCCGGGACCACGCTCATGCCGCCACCCCGAGATAGGCCTCGACGACGCGGCGATCCTTCGAAACCTCCTCGAAGTTCCCGGATACGAGCCGCTTGCCCTCGGCCATCACATGGACGTGGTCGCAGAGTTCGCCGACGAGATGCATGTCGTGCTCAACGAGGCCGAAAGACACACCCTCAGCCTTCAGCTCGCGGATCAGCCGGATCATCTCGAGCTTTAGCGGTGGTGCGACGCCGGCGCCCGGCTCGTCGAGAAGAATGAGCTTAGGCTCGAGCAACAGCGCGCGGGCGAGATCCAGCAACTTCTTCTGACCGCCAGAAAGCCCGCCGGACGGGTGGTCGGCGAGCCGGAACAGGCCGACGCGTTCGAGCAGCGCCTTGGCCTTCTGGGCGTTGCCACTTTCCTGCGCCCACCATTTGCGGCGCGAAAAGATGCTTGCGACTACGCCTTCACCGGTCTGGAAGCGCGGAGCGAGCAGCAGGTTCTCGAATACGGTGAGGCTGCCGAGCTCACGAACGATCTGGAACGTGCGCGCCATGCCTAGGCTCGGGAAACGATGCGCCGAAACGGCCGTTACGTCCCGGCCCTCGAACAGGACGGAACCCTGGTCGGCGCGAACGAGCCCGGTCATGACGTTGAGCAGCGTGGATTTGCCGGCGCCGTTGGGGCCGATGAGCCCGGTAACCTGCCCGGCTTCCAGAGCAAGCGAGCAACCGTCGAGCGCAGCAAGCCCGCCGAACCACTTGGCGACGTCGCGGACTTCGAGCAACGAGCCTGCGGTCACGACGCACGCCTCGCGAGGCGCGATGCAGTCGCGGCCGAGCAATTGCCCATTCGGCGTGCAACTACGGCTATAATTTTATGCATAAGCTAAATAATTGTCCAGAGTTCTTCGATCTGTTCAATCTTATTACCCGGCGATACATTAGCGCAAATTTATATTGCTTTGCATAAAGCAAAGTAATATTTATCTTGTATGGTGAGGCCACTCGAAATCTCTCTGCTCCGAACCTTTGTGTTGCTGGTCGAGGAGCGCAGCGTGACGCGCGTAGCGCGGATGCTGTTCAGGACGCAGCCAGCCATCAGCCTGCAGATCAAGCGACTCGAAGACGCTGCCGGTCGCCCCCTCTTCGATAGCGATCTCCGGCATTTGAGGCTGACGCCGCAGGGCGAGACGCTGCTGCCTTACGCGCGCGCGGTGCTGAAGATGCACGACGAGGCGCAGATGAAGCTCTCGTCGGAGGAGATCGACGGCCGCGTCACGCTCGGCTGCCCGGACCTCTATGCCGCCTATCTGCTGCCCAAGACGCTAGCGAGCTTCCGCCGCGCCTATCCGCGCGTCGAGGTCTCGGTGCGCTGCTCGCTGTCGCGGCAGATCGCAGCTGACATGGATGCAGGCCTCGTGGATGTGGCGATCGCGACCCGCATGCCGGGCGTCGGACCGAAGACCGGCAACGCCACGCGGCTGCGCTCGGAACGGCTGGTCTGGCTCGGCGCTGTAAACGGCGAGGCGCACCGCCGCTCGTCCGTGCCACTCGCTATGCTGCCCGAGGGCAATCTCTACCGCGACGTCGCGCTCGCGGCGTTGAACGAGGCAGGCGTCGGCTGGCGCATCGCCTGCGTGTCGGAAAGCATTGCGGGGCTTCAGGCGATGGCGCTCGCCGATGCAGCCGTGCTCGTGCTGTCGGCTTCGGTCCACGTTAACGGCCTTGAGCGGTTGCCGCCGGACTCCGGGCTTCCCGAACTGCCGGAGGTCGACATCATGCTCTGGCGACGAATGCAGGGGCTGTCCCAGGCCGCCGAACACTTCGCGCGCCACATCGAGCTCGGTGTCTCGGGTGCGACCGCCGACGACAGCCAAGACGAGGACGAGATGTCCCACAGCGCAGCCGCCGAATAGTTCAGCTCGGCCTCGCCTTCCGGACGATCACGAACGTGGAGCGTGTCGTAAACGCGATGGTGCCGGCGTTTGCCCCGCGTCGACCATAGAGTCCGCATGGTGCCTCCAGTTCCGGAGGCCGCCCATGATCCCGGCCGCTGCCTGCTGGTCGAACCCTCCTGGTAGCGGCGCGATTGTCGATTGCTGCCGCCTTCTGTGTAGGGCGGTGACAAAACCATCCACTGGAGCGTCGGCGGCGGTGCCAATAGGTCGGCCCTAACTGTTCAGCACACGCGTATCGCTCTCCAAGGTGGCGCCCTGGTTAATTCTCGGATTTCTAACCCTCGCCGCTATGCGGCCCCTCGAACTTGTCTAGTCTTCGCTTACAACGCCGAGCTCTGACTTAGCCGCCACCCTGACCGTCGTCTCCATGGGAGCACTTGGCCTCGACGTGGATTTGCGGGCGGTCATACGTGTCGGACCGCAAGTCGCGCTGGCGGTATCGGCATCCCTAGCCGTGCTCATCCTGATCAGCCTCGCCCTGATCTCGATGATGCTGAATAGGTGACGCCGCTCTACCAGAAGCTCTTTGAGGCCGAACGCGATCCTATCAATCTCAAGGGCCGCAGCTACCATCGATAATATTCAGCAACCCAGCCTCTCTCGAGGGCAGGCTTACCGTCCTACGCTCGCGACAGCGCGGGCAATCGGCAACTCCTCGTCGGCCGGGACAACAAAGACGGGGACTTTTGACCCGTCTTCGCTGATACAAGGCGCGTTCGCCGCATTCCGTGTCTCGTCGAGGGCGATGCCAGCCCAGCCCAGGCCTCGGCAGATCGTTGAGCGGATCCGGGCCGAACGCTCGCCGATTCCTGCGGTGAATACCAGGGCGTCGAGGCCGCCGAGGCTTGCCATCAACGAGCCGGCCTCGCGCACCACGCGGTAGGCGAACAGGTCGAGCGCCTCGGCCGCGCGGGGATCCGCGCTGGCGAGCAAGGTGCGCGCATCATTGCTGATACCGGAGACGCCGAGGAGGCCTGATCGCCTGTTGAGGATTTCGGAGACCTCGGCCGGGGTCATGCCGCGTTGCTCGATTAGGTAGAGCACGAGCCCAGCATCGATGGTGCCGCAGCGCATGCCCATCATCAGCCCGTCGAGCGCCGTGAAGCCCATCGTGGTGGCGACGCTGCGATGCTCGTTCATGGCGCAGAGGCTAGCGCCATGGCCGAGATGGCAGACAATGACCCTGCCCCTCGCAGCCTCGCCGGCGATGTCGGGCAATACGTCGGCGATGTGCTGGTATGACAGGCCGTGGAAGCCGTAGCGGACAAGGCCCTGGTCGGTCAGCTCGTGCGGGATTGCAAAGATTTGGGCCAGGCGCGGCATGGTCCGGTGGAAGGCCGTGTCGAAACAGGCAACCTGCGGCAGACCGGGCCATGCTTTCGCCACGGCGCGGATCGCCGCGAGGTTGTGCGGCTGGTGCGCAGGGGCCAGTGGGACCAAGGAATCGAGGGCGGCGAGGACTGCATCATCGATTGCGACGGGCGTTGCGAAATCCGGGCCGCCATGGACGACGCGATGCCCGGCGGCGGCGAGGGCGACATGGTCCGAATGCCTTATGGCGTCGAGGAGCCAGCAGGTCGCGACCTCGTGGTTGCTCGATTCCGACAGTGCCTCCCTGTCGAACAGGACGGCTTCTCGCCCCTTGGCTCCGCCGAACTGTGCCTTTCCTCCGATCCCTTCGATGCCGCCTCGGCACAGCGGTTCGAGCGACTCTGCCCGGAAGAGTGCGAACTTCACGCTCGATGATCCGGCGTTGAGGACGAGGAAGGCTTTGTCCATGGCGCGCATGTCCTCTCTGGTTGTGCGCCGTGCGGCGCTTATCGCAGGGTCAAGGCAAGGGCTTCGGCTGCTTCGCGCAGGGTCGGGAGACGCTCCGCCGCATTGCCTCGCGACAGCCGCACTACCGGGGCCTGGAGCGCGAGTGCGGCGAGGCAATCGCGGCCATTGCGGTCGAAGATAGGCACAGCCACGCAGAAAAGGCCGGACAGAAATTCCTCGTCGTCGAAGGCGTAGCCATCGCGCCTGATCCGGCTCAGTTCTTCGTTAAGCGCAGCGACATCGGCCAGGGTGTTGGCGGTGTAGCGCTCCAGCATAAGGGTGCCGATCATGCGGTCGCGCTTGGCCGGCGGCATCATCGCCAAAAACATCTTGCCGCTGGCGGAGGCGTGCACGGGGACACGTGAGCCCTTCTGGAAGGCAACGCGGAGCGGCGCAGCGGCCTCTACGCGATCGAGATACATGACCTCGCTTCCTTCCAGCACCGTCAGGTTGCATGACTCGCCGAGCGCGCGTACGACGCGCTCCAAGATCTGATGACGCTGGGTCGAGCCGGGATTGTTCGACAGGATCGCAAAGGCAAGCGCGGTCGCCCGCGATGCTAGCTCGTAGCGCCGGCCATCTGGCAACCTCCGAATCAACTCCGCTCCCTCCAGCATGCTCAACCACCGATGCAGTGTCGGTTTCGGCAGGTTCGCGGATTCCGTGAGCTCTGCGAGCGTCGGCGCGTGATCCATCGCAGCGATGATCTCCAGCAGGCTGAAAGCCTTAAGAGCCGGCGACGATTCGGTGACGTCATCCATGGTTGCCAACTTGATATTCCATTTTCCTGAATGAAAGAAGCAAAAAATTGAGATTAACGTTGCGTGCGGTTGTCGATCGCGGTTAGTTTCGGTCTGGGTAAGCGACAGCGCGTTGCGCGTCCTCTCCCAGATTCGGTTTGGCCGCCACGACCATGCGCTGCCGTCCGAGGTACGAACGACCGTCAACGACTTGGCACAGCCATGCTGGGAGAGCGCGCCATGAGGATGACCACGGAAGAGGCTTTCATCAAAGTGCTGCAGATGCACGGGATCGAGCATGCCTTCGGCATCATCGGTTCTGCCATGATGCCGGTGTCGGACCTGTTTCCCCGGGCCGGCATCACGTTCTGGGACTGTGCGCACGAGAGCAATGCGGCGCTGATCGCCGACGGCTATTCCCGCGTAACCGGCAAGATGGCGATGGCCGTGGCTCAGAACGGCCCAGGCGTCACTGGCTTCGTCACCGCAATCAAGACGGCCTATTGGAACCACACGCCGATGCTTTTGGTGACGCCGCAGGCGGCTAACAAGACCATCGGCCAGGGCGGCTTTCAGGAGGTCGAGCAGATGGCGCTCTTCGAGGACATGGTCTGCTACCAGGAGGAGGTCCGCGACCCGACCCGCGTCGCCGAGGTCCTGAATCGGGTGATCGAGAAGGCCTGGCGCGGTTGTGCCCCGGCCCAGATCAACATCCCACGCGACTACTGGACCCACGTCATCGACGTCGAGCTTCCGCAGATCGTGCGGCTGGAGCGGTCGACAGGCGGCAAGCAGGCGATCGCCGACGCGGCCGAGCTTTTGGCCGGCGCCAAGTTCCCAGTGATCCTCAACGGTGCGGGTGTGGTTATCGGCGATGCCATTGCAGAATCTGTCGAGCTGGCCGAACGACTAGATGCACCGGTCTGCTGCGGTTACCAGCACAACGACTCGTTCCCCGGCTCGCATCCCCTCGCCGTCGGGCCCCTCGGTTATAACGGCTCGAAGGCGGCGATGGAGCTAATCGCTAAGGCCGACGTGGTGCTGGCGCTTGGCACCCGTCTTAACCCGTTCTCGACGCTGCCCGGCTACGGGATCGATTACTGGCCGAAGACCGCTAAGATCATCCAGGTGGATATCAATCCCGACCGGATTGGTCTTACTAAGAAGATCTCAGTCGGTATCTGCGGCGATGCAAAGCATGTGGCCCGGGCGCTCCTGGAACAGCTCCCCGCAACGGCCGGCGACGCCGACCGAAACGAGCGAACGTCGCTGATCCACCGCACCAAATCGGCCTGGGCTCAAGCCCTGTCCTCGATCGATCACGAGGAGGACGATGAGGGCACGAGCTGGAATTCGGAGGCGCGCGAACGCGAGAGCGTGAAGATGTCGCCCAGGCAGGCTTGGCGTGCTATCCAGGCCGGGATGCCGCGCGGCGCGATCATGTCGACCGACATCGGCAACAACTGCGCCATCGGGAACGCTTATCCGAGTTTCGAAAAGCCGCGCAGATATCTGGCGCCTGGCATGTTCGGCCCCTGCGGCTATGCCTTCCCCTCGATCATCGGCGCGAAGATCGGCTGCCCCGATGCGCCCGTGTTCGGCTTTGCGGGCGATGGTGCCTTCGGCATCTCGATGAACGAGATGACCTCGATCGGCCGTGATGAATGGCCGGCCATCACGATGGTGATCTTCCGCAATTTCCAATGGGGGGCGGAGAAGCGCAACACGACGCTCTGGTATGACAACAACTTCGTCGGCACCGAGCTCGATCCGAAGCTGAGCTATGCCCGGATCGCCGATGGCTGCGGTTTCAAGGGGATCCGTGTTGACACACAGCAAGCCCTAACCGAGGCGATCCAGCAAGCCGGGGAGGCACAATCGAACGGCGTCACCACCTTCATCGAGGTGATCCTGAATCAGGAACTCGGTGAGCCCTTCCGCCGCGACGCGATGAAGAAGCCGGTGCAAGTCGCGGGCATCGAAAAGGCCGACATGCGGCCGCAACGGCCGGCGTGAAAACCGGTGCACCGAGGAGGAAGGGAGTGGCGGGGCAACCCGCTGCTCCCTTCGTTGCATGCTGACCTCGTCAGTAGGTCGCCGCGAGATAGTCTGCAATCTTTTTAGCGTCCTCCTCCTCGATCGGCGCCCCGAATGTCTTGATCATCTTGGTGACTTCGGCGCTCCAGAAGGCGTGACCCTTCTGGCCCGGCTGCATGGCGATGTAGTCCGGCGAATGGCAAGTGAGGCAATGCGCCTCCGCGACCTCGACCCCGGAGCCGGTATGCAGCTTCGCGGTCTCCTGGGGCATGTCGTAGGTCTTGGGAATGGCAAGGGCCACGCCCGTCGAAAGCCAGAACGCGGCGATGGCCGCCGTGGTGAAGCGGGTCATGGCGATCTTCCTCAGCTTGCCGTGACATGCGTCGTCTCGACGACGTTGCGCATGTAGCCGGGCGGGTTCCAGAGCGGATCCATCGGCTGGGTCTGCCCGGCCTGGCTCGTCGCCCTGACCCGAATCGCGTGTCGTCCTTCGGCGAGGTCGACGTTCAGGCTCCATTGACGGAAGGCAAAGCGCCCGAGATCGGTGCCGAGCGAGGCTGGTACCCAGCTCTTTCCGTCGTCGGTCGACACTACGACGTCCTTGATGCCGGAACCGCCGTCGAAGGCGATGCCGCGCAAGGGCATCGTGCCAGCCCTGATCCTGGAGCCGTCGGCGAGGCTGGTAACGAAGGAACGGACGTTGAACGTGTTGATTGGCACCGTCTCGGCCGGCATTTTTCCACCCGGTTCCGTGCAGGCGCAGGCATTGGCCGGGATGCGATAGGCCGGCTTCATCCAGAACTTCTCGAAGACCGTGTCGATCAAGGTGATCGCGTTGAGATGCTTGAGCCAGTAGGTGCCGTAATAGCCCGGCACCACGAGCCGGAGGGGAAAGCCGTTGAGGAAGGGCAAGTCTTCGCCGTTCATGGCATAGGCCAGCATCACCTCGCCGTTGACGGCATGATCGATATTCAGCGACTTGGCAAAGTCCGGCGTCGCCTCCAGCACCGGCCCGTCAAGCCCTTCGAAAACCGCCTGCTTCACATCGGCCTGGATCCCTGCCCGCTCGAGTACGGTCTTGAGCGGGACGCCCTTCCATCGCGCGCAGCCCATGGCGCCGTTGGCGAGCTGGCCTCCTGCGACGCGCGGCTCGAAGAAGCCGCGGGAATTCCCCGAGCATTGGTTGACCGCCGTGATCTCGATGGAGTCGAGCCTCTTCAGGTCGGCGAGGGTGAGCGACAAGGGTGTGTTGACCTTGCCCTTGATCTCAAGGCGGTACGTGTCGGGATCGATCTCGCTGGGCAGGCCGGCGAGGTGATAGCGCACGAAGAAGGCATCGTTGGACGTAATCGGACCTTCGTCGAACACCGAGAACGGCGTCTCGAGTTGCGGCGGCCGGCTCGTCATCTGGATGAGTGGGCGCTTGCCGGGATACTTCACGAGGGCGCGCTCGCCATTTCCGAACGGCAACATGACGTCGTCGGTACCCGCCCCTTGGGCGGAGCGCCCTCCGAATGGTCCCGCCGCGGTAAGAACGGCGGCGCCGGCTCCGCGCAGGACGTCGCGTCGATGCAACATGGCTTCCTCCATCGTTGTCAGCCCCCTCTTCGGCGGCTGTGTCCGTCGATATCCGCCCTCAGCCGAGCCTAAGCAGGTGGATCAGTCCGAGGCTGATCAGCAGAAGCAGCACGAGCGACAGCGTCACGGCCGCCGTGACGCGACTGCCGACTCGACCAATCACGCGCACGTCGACACCGAGCCCGAGGGCGGCCATTGAGACGACGGTGAGGTAGCCGGCGATTTTCGTGATCGGCCCAAGCGCGACGTCGAGCACAAGGCCGAGCGAGCGGCAGGCCGCGAGGAGGAGGAAGCCGAGGATGAACCACGGCACCAGCTTGAACGGATCGAACCTGCGGGACTTCGCCGGATCGCTCTGGGTGCCGCTGAAGCGCGGAGCGAGAAGCGAGAGGCCTACCACGACCGGGCCGAGCATAAGCACGCGTACGAGCTTGACCAACGTGCCGATCTGCGTCGCGACGAGACCAGCCGGGACGGTGGCCGCAAGGACCTGCGGCACTGCGTAGACGGTGAGGCCGGCGAGGATTCCATACTGGCTCGCGCCCAACCCCAGTAGCGGGATCAGGAGCGGCAAGCCCAGCACCATCAGGACGCCCAGGATCGCGGTGAAGGAGATTGAGGACGCGATGTCATCGCTACTCGCTCCGATCACCGGGGCCACTGCCGCGATGGCCGAGTTTCCGCAGATCGAGTTGCCGCAGGCGATGAGGATCGAAATCCGCACGGCGAGGCCGAGCATGCGGCTGATCATGAAGCTCGCGGCGATCGTTACGATCACCGTTGCGACGATCGCGGCGAGGAGCAGGGGACCGGAGGCGATGATCGCCGCAAAGCTGATCGAGGCGCCGAGCAGCATCACTGCGACTTCGAGCAATTGCTTGGCGCTGAAAGCGATGCCAGAGCGCCAGAGCGCGCTCGGCTGCCAGAACGTCCGGATCGCCATACCAAGCAGGATCGCGATAACGAGAGCCTCGATATAGGGGTGCTCGACCGCTCCCTCCTCCAGATGCTGCAGGCCGATCGAGGCGAGGGTCACCGCGATGCAGAGTGCGATGCCTGGTGCCAAGGCCGTGAGGCGCTCCATGATCGGATGCGGTGGTTTCGGCGTCACGAAACGATTGTCCTGCAGCATCGTCACCCCTCGGCGCCGAGCCATAGCGCCGTTATTCCTATGCCCTCATAGCAATTATTTGCTGAAGCACACCCTGTTTCGAGAACAATCTTCCAATAGCGTTCTAAATAATAGAACATTCTTTAGCTGGTGTGGGTTTGTACCCATTGAGGGGGTTCAGGCCGCACCAAATTGGACAGTGCAGCCTGGCGGGCTCTGCGGCCGATCCACATGGCGGAGGCCGCGCTGACCAGGCCCGCGAAGGCGCAATAGGCACAGATGAGCCAAGGCTTGTCCGCGCCGGAATACTGCAACAGCGCGGTCGCGATGATCGGTGTTAGCCCGCTCGCGAAGATTCCAGAGAATTGATAGACGAACGAGATGCCGGTGTAGCGCACGCGCGCCGGAAACAGCTCCGAGAATAAGGCTGCTTCAGGTCCGTAGACCGAAGCATAGAAGATGCCAAAGGGGACGATCAGGGCGAGCCAGATCATCGCCGTGCTGCCGCCGCTGTTCAGGAAGAGCCAGAAGGCCGGAAAGGCCGAGAAGCCGGTGATCACCGAACCCCACGCATAGACCCGTGTGCGGCCGAGTTTGTCGGAAAGCCAGCCGGCGAGCGGAATGGTGGCGCAGAGGAGCAGCGCGGCAGTGGTTACACCGAGCAAAGCTTCGGTTCGCGGCAGTTTCACGGTCCCCGTTAGATATCCGATGGAGAACACTGCGAAGATGTTGAAGAACACGCCGTCGATAGTGCGGGCGCCCATCCCGGCGATGACGTTGCCGGGATAGTCCCGCATCATGGAGACAAAGGGGATCGCGGCTTCGCGGTTAGTCTCCTTCACCTTCGCGAATTCCGGAGTTTCCATGACGTTAAGGCGGATATAGGCCCCCACGGCGACTAGGATCGCACTGAGGAGAAAAGCGAGCCGCCAGCCCCAGGCGAGGAACTGCTCCTCCGTCAGACCATAAGACAGAGCCGCGACGACGCCGGAGGCGATGCAGAGACCTAGGGCCAGCCCTATCTGCGGGATGCTCGCATAAAGCCCGCGCTTCTCCGGCGGAGCGTATTCGAAGGCCATCAGAACGGCCCCGCCCCACTCGCCTCCAAGCCCGATGCCCTGAAAGATGCGCAGAACCAGCAGCAGGATCGGCGCAGCGACGCCGATCTGCGCGTAAGTTGGCACCAGCCCGATCAGGAAGGTCGCCACGCCCATCAGCATCAGCGTGATGACGAGCATGCTCTTGCGGCCGATCTTGTCGCCAAAATGCCCGAAGATCACGCCGCCGAGCGGGCGCGTGATGAATCCCACCGCGAAGGTCGAGTAGGCAAGTAGTGTCGAAACGAGAGGATCGCTAGCTGGAAAGTACAACTTGTTCAGGACGATGCCGGCAACGACACCGTAGAGGAAGAAGTCGTACCACTCGATCGTGGCACCGATCAGTGCCGCCGATACTACCCGACCAAGACCTGCTCTTTCGGCGGCCGCTGCACGATCCGTCGTCCTCATCGCCATCCTCCCTTCGTCTTTGGCCGGCCCGCTGGACGGGGCCGTTGCAAGGCTTACTGGGCCGAGGCCGGCTCCGGCTTCGGCTGTGCCTGGATCACGGTCGCCCGGGCATCGACGCGAACGGCCTGCGGCTCGGACCTCGCATCCGCAAGGATCATGTCCGAGGCCTTCTCGGCGATCATGACCACGGGTGCGCTGGTATTGCCGGAGACGAGCGTCGGCATGATCGAGCAGTCGACGACGCGCAGGCCAACGATGCCGTGGACGCGCAGGCGCATGTCGGTGACCGCCATCGGGTCCGAGCCCATCTTGCAGGTCCCGGAGGGGTGGAAGATCGTTGCGCCCGATCCGCGCGCAAAATCAAGCAGCGCCGCGTCGTCCTCGGCATCGCGCCCTGGCTTGATCTCGTCTGTGAGCAGATTCCGCAGCGGAGCCGTGGCGGCGAGGCGGCGGCCGAACTTCATCCCCTCCACCGTGCAGCGGCGGTCGATCTCAGTGGCGAGGTAATGCGCTCGCATCACCGGAGCCTCGAACGGGTCCGCGCTGCGAAGGGTCACGGTGCCCCGCGACTCAGGCCTCAGCTGGCAGACCGAAAAGGTGCAGCCGGGCCAGGGATGCGGCGCGCCGCCGGCCATGTCGGCCGAGAGCGTGGCGAAATGGAACTGCACGTCCGGCGTGCCGGGGCCGGGCATGACGCGGGTGAACAGGCCGCCCTGGTTGATCCCGACGGCGAGCGGCCCACTGCGGGTCAGCAGCCATTGCAGGCTGATCCGGATCTTGCCAGTCAACGACTTGAGGTCGTCGTTTGTCGTGATGGGCTTGCTCACCCGGTAGATCATGCGGACCTGTAGATGGTCCTGCAGGTTTTCGCCGACGCCCGGCAGATCGTGCGCGACCGCGATCCCGTGTCGTTTTAGTTCGGCCCCCGGTCCGATCCCGGAGAGCATGAGAAGCTGCGGACTCTGCAGCGCGCCCGCCGCGAGGATGACCTCTCGCTTGGCGCGCGCCTCGTGGATGTGGCCGTTTCGCCGGTAGCGAACGCCGACGGCGCGGCCTTCTTCGAGAATGAGGCCGGTGGCTTGGGCATCGGTCTCGATACGCAGGTTCGGCCGTTTTTCGGCCGGGCGCAGATAGGCGACGGCGCTGCTGCAGCGCCAGCCCTTACGGGTAAAGAGCTGATAGTAGCCGACCCCCTCCTGGTCGCCACCGTTGAAATCTTCGGTGCGCTTGACCCCGAGGTGGCCGGCGCCCGCGATGATCGCTTCGATGAGTTCGTGCTTGCGCTCGATGTCGGAGCACCAGAGGGGGCCATCGCTGCCATGGGCCGGCCCGCCGCCCCTGGTGTTGTGCTCGGAGCGGACGAAGTACGGCAGCACGTCCTTCCAGGCCCAACCCGCGTTCCCGAGCGCGGCCCAATGATCGTAATCGTCCGACTGCCCGCGAACGAAGATCAGGCCGTTGATCGACGAGGAGCCACCCAGCGTCCGTCCTCGCGGCCAGTAGATTCGCCGATCCTTCATGGTCGGCTCGGGCTCAGTGTAGAACCCCCAATTCAGCGTCTGATGGAACATCGTCTTCCCGTAGCCGATGGGAAGATGGATCCAGGGCGAACGATCGCGCGGCCCTGCCTCCAGCATCAGGACCCGATGCCGGCTATCTGCGGAAAGCCGGTTCGCGAGCACACACCCCGCAGTACCGCCGCCGATGATGATGAAGTCGAAGGGGGCGATTGTCATCGCCTGCACCTCGCCCGTCTGCGTTTCCTCGATATCGTACCGTTTCGAGCTTTTTCTATCTCGAAAAATGGAACAATACGTTCGATTAAATGAGGAAAGAGCGGTCCTGTCAATGCGGTCAGGCAGAATACTTCACACGCGTGCAGGGGGCGGGTGCGTGAGAGCCTTCGGCTGGATCAGGCCGGCGAGACTGGAAGATTGGGGTGCTGCGTGAACGCTAGTTGCCGGTAAAGCCGACGAATGTTTCAGCCTGCTCGTTCTTCGCCATCTCAAGCATGTGCCACTTGATGCCGGACACGATATTTTTAAGCGATACGCCGTCGCGCGGCATGTGAACCATCGGGCGGGCCGCCTGAAGCTGAGCGATGCTGCCAGCGAGGTATAGTGCTACAGCGAAGGGCAGGATCTGGCGGAGGCGCTCGGTAGGGTGCATGGTGGGCAGATCCTGCTGCGATGCATCCCACTTAATCGAGATTATTGTGCATCGCAATATGTGGGCTTTCGGCATTGCAGCATGGTACCGTTGCCCCACGCGCGTGGCGTGATCTTAACGCTGCACGTTTGCGAGTTCCGAGATCATGTATTCCGCAAGGTGATCGGCCGCTGCAGAAATGCCGTTGGGTTTCCGCTGCAGGACGATTTCGAGACCGGGCAGGTCCGGAAAACCTTCTGCCCGGCTTAGGCGTCGAACTTGGGGGCTCACGGCGCAGAGGGGAAAAGCCGAGATGGCGAGGCCCGCATAGACCGCGGCCTGGAGCCCCGCGATGCTGTCGCTGACCGCGGCAATGCTCCATGGCCGCCTAATATGGCCGAGTGCCTCCAGGGCATGCTGCCGATAGATGCTGCCCGCCGGCAGCAGCGCCAAGGGCAGAACCCCAAGCGGGCTGAGGGGGTAGTCGCGCGCGGCTACCCAGACCAGCGGTTCCTCCCGGACGATCGCTCCGCCACCGAATTCGGGCTGGCGCGTCATCAAGGCGATATCGATTTCTTCCCTCTGCAGGGCCGCGTAGAGGTTCACGCTGCGAGAACAACGAAGTTCGATCTCGATCTGTGGATAGGCCCGCGAAAAACCCGCGAGGACCACAGGCAGCAGGTAGGCCGCGTATAGATCTGGTACGCCAAGCCGGACATGCCCAGTGACGTCGGGCGCCTCGAACCGCTCGCGGATCTCGTCATTGAGCCCGAGCAGGGTCCGCGCGTAGCTGAGCAGCATCTCGCCCTCGCGCGTTAGGGTGAGGTGGCGGCGATCCCCCTCGAAGAGCGGTTTGGTGAGAGCCTTTTCCAGCCGATGCATCTGGTGGGTGATCGCTGGCTGGGTGCGGCCGACCTGCTTTCCTGCTAGCGTTATACTGCCGGTTTCCACGACCGCGACGAAGGTCCGTAGCAGCGGAATTTCGAGATCCGGAATCATATCGATCAATTTCCTGAATGATCTCGATAAAGAGAATAAATTTCTCCGATGCAAGAGCAATCTCTAGAGTGAGATTGAGGCGGCGTTCCCGCTTGATTCAGGGCAATCAAAGATCCTGAACCGGTCGTCGTCTCAAAGGAGAGAAACGCTCAACGGATGTCGGGGACTTGCCCCACCTTCGCGCGATGCTGCGCGCCGGCTGGCGAAGTCTGTCTGAGATCGGTCAGGAGGGCAGAATGCTGAGGCTTGTTCGGTTTAAAGCCACGGATCGCGTACTGCTGATCATCTGTCTGATGTATCTGGTCACCTATATCGACCGGGTGAACATCGGCACCGCAGCCCCGGCGATGCAGAAGGAGCTGGGGCTCAGCAACTTTGAACTCGGCCTCGCCTTCTCGGCTTTTGCCTACCCTTACGCCTTCTTCCAGATCGCTGGCGGCTGGCTCGGCGATCGACTCGGGCCCCGGAAAACGCTGCTGATCTGCGGCGCAATCTGGTCGGCGGCCACGATCGCCATCGGGTTCGTCGAGGGCGCCATGTCGCTGATCGTCGCCCGCTTCATCCTGGGTGTCGGTGAAGGCTCGGCCTTTCCCACCGCGACCCGTGCGCTCGCCAACTGGATGGCTGCCGACAGGCGCGGCTTCGCTCAGGGCATCACCCACGCCTTCGCCCGGCTCGGCAACGCGCTGACGCCGCCGATCATCGCCTTCCTAATCGTCACGTTATCCTGGCGCGACAGCTTCTGGATCGTCGGCGTGATCAGCTTCGCTTGGGTCGGCCTGTGGTTCTGGTACTTCCGGGACGATCCGCGCGAGCACAAGCACATCACCCAGGAGGAGCTCGCCGTCCTGCCCGTCATGAAGATTGCATCCGAGCGAAAGGCCGTGCCGTGGCGCCGCTTGCTCAAGCGGATGTTGCCGGTGACCCTCACCGACTTCTGCTACGGCTGGACCCTGTGGTTGTTCCTCAACTGGATCCCCTCCTACTTCCTCCACGAGCATAATCTCGACATCAAGAAATCGGCGATCTTCGCCTCGGGCGTGTTCTTCGCCGGTGTCGTCGGCGACACGGTCGGCGGCATCGTCAGCGACCGGATCCTGCGCAAAACCGGCAGCGTCTCGAAGGCTCGGGTCAGCGTGATCGTCGTCGGCTTCCTGGGTGCTTTCGTGTTCATGCTGCCGGTGCTGTTCGTGCACGACCTCGTCACGATCGCGCTCTGCTTGTCCGGCGCGTTCTTCTTCGCCGAACTGATCGTCGCTCCGATCTGGGCCGTGCCGATGGACATCGCGCCCCAGCATTCGGGCACCGCCTCGGGCTTCATGAACTTCGGCTTCGGATTGGCCGGCATGATCTCGCCGGTGGTGTTCGGCGCCGTCATCGACGCGACGGGGCGTTGGGACCTGCCCTTCGTCGCCTCCCTCGGCCTGCTCCTGCTCGGCGCCGTGCTGGCGCTGCGCATGCGGCCCGATGAGCCTTTCCTCGACGATGTCGAGCCCGATGCACCAGTTCTGACCTCACCGGTGGCGGTCAGGCCAGGCGTCTGACCCCAGAGCCTCAACGGCCCTCACCTCCCCTTCCCTCCGAAAGAAGGAATCCGCCCATGCCCGTCGTCGGTCTGAAGACCCCCGACCGCCCCATCGAGCGGCAGGAAACCGTCCCGGTCCCCCCCAACCCGATCGCGCCGGGTCCCGTCGAGGGCGTGATGCTAAAGGCCCGTGCCGCGCAGCGGGATTTCGCCACCGTCGACCAGGAGACTGCGGACGCCGCCGTCCGGGCGCTGGCCTGGGCGTTGTACAACCCGGACCATGCCCGCGAACTTGCCGGCCTCGCCGTCGAGGATACCGGCCTCGGCAACATCCCCGACAAGATCCGCAAGAAGCAGCGCAAGACCTTCGGCACCTTGCGCGACCTCTTGCGCGCGTCATCGGTCGGGGTGATCGAGCGCGACGAGGCCAAGGGACTCGTGAAATACGCGAAGCCGATGGGGGTGATCGGCGCGGTGACGCCCTCGACAAATCCCGGTGCGACGCCAGTCAACAAGGCGATGATGGCGATCAAGGGTCGCAACGCCATCGTCATCGCGCCCTCTCCGCTCGGCTATCGCACCACGGCACGCATTGTTGAGCTGATGCGCCAGGAGCTCGACAAGATCGGGCTGCCCGACGATCTGGTGCAGATCCTGCCCTCCCCCGTGACTAAGGACTCGACAGAGGCCCTGATGAAGGCCTGCGACCTCGTCGTGGTGACCGGCTCGCAGGACAATGTCCGCCGCGCCTATTCGAGCGGAACGCCGGCCATCGGCGTCGGCGCCGGCAACGTGCCGGTCATTATCGACGAGACCGCCGATCTCGATGCTGCTGCGGAGAGGATCTGCGAGTCGAAGATCTTCGACAATGCGACCTCATGCTCGTCCGAGAACGCGGTCGTGATCGTCGACGCTGTCTACGACGGAGCCATCGCCGCGTTGGAGCAGGCTGGTGCCTATCTCTGCACGCCCACCGAGACACAGCGGATCGCCGAGCGCCTATGGGTCAAGGGAAAGCTCAACCGGGACCTCATCGCCCGCGATGCGAGCGTGCTGGCAGAAGCGTTCGCGCTGGCGCCGGAGTCTGAGGGTAAGAAGTTCTTCCTGGTTGAGGAGAGCGGGGTCGGCAAGGCCTATCCCTTCTCCGGCGAGAAGCTCGCCCTGGTTCTGACCGTTTATCGCGCCAGCGACTTCGCGGCCGCCAAGGAGCGGGTCCGCGCGATCCTCGAGCACCAGGGCAAGGGCCATTCCTGCGGCCTGCACACCCGGAATATGGACCGTGGTCGCGAACTCGCCGAGGACCTCGAGGTGGTGCGCGTCCTCGTAAACTTCGCTCACACCTTCGGTAATGGCGGCGGCTTCAACTCGGGCCTCGGCTTCACCCTGAGCATGGGCTGCGGCTCCTGGCAAAAGAACTCGATCTCCGAGAACCTGAGCTTCCGGCACATGATCAACATCACCCACCTCGTGACGCCGATTCCGGAGGACAAGCCGACCGAGTTGGAACTGTTCGGGCCGCACTGGAAGCGGATCGGATACGAGGAGTCCGCACAATGAATTTCCTGGAAGTCGTCGCGAAGCAGCGCGTCCTCGCCCCGGCCGGGATTCCGGTCCCTCGCAGCGTCCATTGCCACACGGCCGAGGAGGCTGCGCTGGCCTTCGAGGAACTCGGACCCTGCATGGTCAAGGCCCAGGTCCCCACCGGCAAGCGTGGCAAGGCCGGCGGCATCAAGCCGGCGAACTCGGCCACGGAGGCGAGGAGCGTCTCCGAGCACATCCTTGGCATGACCATCGACGGCCATGCCGTCGGCTCGGTGCTGCTGGAGGAGCAGGCCGAGATAACACGAGAGTTCTACGCTGCCATCCTGATCGACTTTGCGAGCCGGCGTCCTCTGGTGCTGTTTTCCACCGAAGGCGGCATGGACATCGAGGTGGTCGCCGCGACGCGGCCCGACGCGTTGCGCCGGCACCTCGTCGATCTCGACACGGGCTTCGAGCAGGCGGCGGCCTTCGCCATGCTGTCCGGGCTCGACATGGCAGGCACCGAGCAGCGCGTTGCCACGGTGCTGGCGGCGCTCTACCGCGCGAGCGCCGGGACAGATGCGGAACTCATCGAAATCAACCCCCTTGCCGTACTCGCGGACGGGCGGGTCGTCGCGCTCGATTGCAAACTCACGCTGGACGACGCAGCAGCCTTCCGGCAGCTGGAACTTGCTCCGCAGGCGGCCGCCGAGCCGATGACCGATCTCGAACGGGAGGGCGCCGAGAATGGCCTCAAATTCATTCAACTCGACGGCAATGTCGGCGTTCTCGCCAACGGCGCCGGGCTCACCATGACGACGATGGACGTGATTGCCCATTGCGGTGGCCGCCCGGCGAATTTTTTGGAGATTGGCGGCGAGGCCTACACCAAGTCGGAAGCGGCGCTGAAACTCGTGCTGTCGAATCCCGGTGTGAAGAGCCTCGTGGTAAATTTCTGCGGTGCCTTCGCCCGCACCGACGTGATGGCGGAGGGCGTCGTCACGGCCTGGAAGCGATTGAACCCGGCCATCCCGGTCTTCTTCTCGATCCACGGCACCGGTGAAGACGAGGCCGTGCGTTTCGTGCGCGAGGGGCTCGGCCAGGAGCCCTTCGATCTGATGGAGGACGCGGTCCAGGCCGCCGTCAACGCGGCCAGCAGTGCAGGAGCAGCCCGATGATCATTTATCGCCAGTCCGCCCGCGTGCTCGTCCAGGGCATCACCGGCAAGCAGGGCACCTTTTGGACCGAAAAGATGATTGAGTGCGGCGCGCAGGTCGTGGCCGGCGTGAATCCTAGGCGGGCCGGCGAAACCCATCTCGCTGTGCCGGTTTACGCGACAGCCAAGGCCGCCATGGCTGAGACGCCCTTCGACATCGCGGTAATGTTCATCCCGCCAGCCATGGCCCGCGATGCGGCGCTCGACGCGATCGAAGCCGGCGCCAAGACGGTGGTGATCCTCACTGAACACATTCCGGTCCGGGACGTCATCGCGATCCACCACGCAGCTTCGACAAACCATACCCGTATCATTGGGCCGAACACCGCAGGCATTGTCACCCCGGGCGAGGGCTTCGTCGGCATCATGCCGGGGCACAACCCGAACATCTTCCAGCCGGGCGAGATCGGCGTGATCTCGCGCTCCGGCAGCCTCGGCACGCTGATCTGCCTCAACCTGACCAGGGCGGGGATCGGCCAATCGGCCTTCCTCGGCATCGGCGGCGATCCGATGATTGGCACCACGACCCGCGACGCGCTGAAGGCCCTTGATGAGGATCCGCGGACCCGTGCGGTGGTGCTGGTCGGCGAAATCGGCGGCGCGATGGAAGAGGCGGCGGCGGAATACGCCTCAGGCATGTCGAAGCCCGTCGTGTCCTTTATCGCCGGACGCGCCTCCCCACCCGGAAAGAAGATGGGCCATGCCGGAGCAATCGTGTCGGGGACGGTAGGAAGCTACGACGGCAAGCGCCGCGCGCTCTTGGCGGCAGGCGTCGTCGTTGCCGATACGCCAGCGGAGATCCCCGGCCTGCTCGAAGCCGGGCTCGGGGGCGCCGCTACTCAATCGGAAGTCATGGCATTCAGGGCCTGAATCGCTGACCGAAGACCTCGCATTGAAATTGCCCGGGCCTATCAGCCCGCGGCGCTTTCGATGTTGCGATTTCGGCAGTTTAGGCGCCGACGATCGTCTTGAGGTGACCGACCAGCGAGGCGACGGTGCCGAATTTCTCGGCGAAGTCCGGATCAAAATACGCGGCGCGCGCGGCGACGATCAAGACAACCATCGCCCAAAAAAGACCGACGCCCGAACGCAACACAATCCGCGAAGAGGCGCTGGGACGATTTTGGTCGCAGCCCTGCGCGACGGGCTCGCCGTAGGGGTCGAATTGAATGGGACGCATGACGATCACGAGTGCTTGATGACTGTTCTTTAAGTCGTCACAGCATAGCCTCGAAGCAATGGCTGCAATTTCCATATTTAGGTGACGATGGAGAGAGTCCTTCTCCTTGTTGAGTGCGGCGGAGAATATTTCACTCGGACGCATCTTCCAGTCCTGTTTAATCCCTAGAGGAGTGCCACTAGATTCGGCGCCAGCGCGTAGCAGAGATAGCTGCCCTCCTGGATGATCGTCGTCGGTAGGCCGACACGCGCGATGCGCCAAGCAGCCGACGAGAACCCCGATTCCGTCACAGCGAGCACGCCGAGTGGATCGCCTTGTGCGGCGTCGAGCCCCAAGGCGGCCACCAGCGCCGTCCGACGATAGCTGAGGATGCGCGCCAGATCCTGATCGATCTCGGCGAGCCACCCGTCATCGCGGGTTCCTGAGGCCAGTGGAAAGTTGAGGTTGAAGCCGTCGCTTGCCCCATCCCAGTCTCGTCGGCGAAGCCTGCGAAGAACGGGATGTGGTTGGCTGGATCGGCATGGACCGAAACGGTCAGCACGTCCGAGCGCGCAAGAAGAAGCCTTACGTACCGTTGTCGTGATGCACGCCGATGTCGAGGATCGCGACAGGATCTCTGGTGGCCGCGCGCAGGCGCTGGGCGGCGATCGCCGTGTTGTTGAGGTAGCAGAAGCCTCAGGGAGAATCGGCATAGGCGTGGTGGCCGGGCGGCCGGCAGAGCGTGTAGGCGCAATGATGCTCCCAGCCGTATCGGCCGCGCCGATTGCGGCTTAGGTCGATTCGGAGACCGCGTCCCAGGTGCTCACCCGGATCGTGGTATACGTGTCGACAAGTTAGTAGCCGAGTTGGGCCAGCAGGCCCTTCGGCTTCCGACGTATGTGGGGGCGGGCGAAATGTCCCGTGAGGAGCTCGTCCTCGACACGGGGTCTGTCATCGCGATGATCCCACACCTCGCGCAGGAAGGCGACTTAGTTCGGGTCGTGCACGGCGAGGATCGGTGCGACGCCGTGATCCTACAGCGCGAGAATCGTGTGTTCGGTGGCTGCCACTGCGTCGTACCGCCTCGTATAGCGCTCCGCCTGCCCCAGATAGGGGATCAGTGTCCCGCGGCTGAAGAATAATCTGGGGTCGAGCCGCGTCGCCGGCAAGTTCGAGACTATCTGTACGATGACATCCCGCTGCCAGATGGCTCTTTGGCCCGTTTCCCTTCAGCCGATGATGCCTCAGGCGTTCAGCAGGCTCCGCAACGACTTGCGGTCGGTCTTGCCAACTCCGTTCGTAGGAAGCGCGGCGAGGCTGCGGATCTCGGCCGGAACGTAGATCCGCGCAAGCGAGCCGCGGATGAAGTCCTTGAGGCCCGTCTCGTCTAGAGACTCCCCGTCGCGCAGCACCACGAAGGCGACCGGCACCTCGCCGAGATCGTCATCTGGGGCGCCGACGACGCAGCAATCGCGTACTGCTGGGTGGGTCGCGAGTTGCCGCTCGATCAGGGCTGGCGAGATGTTTTCTCCCCCGCGGATGATCACGTCCTTGATCCGGCCGGTGATCGCCAGGAAACCGTCTTCGTCGAAGCGGCCGAGATCGCCCGTACGCAGCCAGCCATCTACAATAGGCTGCTCCGGGCTGCCGAGATAACCGGTCATCAAGGCCGGTCCGGTGATCCGGATCTCGCCTTCCCTGCCTAACGGAACCGGCTTGTTCATAACCGGATCGAACAACGTGACAGTCTGGCCCGCTAGGACCGTCCCGATCGTTCCAAGCTTGCGCCGCTCCGGCGGGTTCATCGTCGAGGTGCAGGTCGCCTCTGATAGGCCGTAGGATACGATGAGGGGTACGCCGAAGGCCTCCTCGATCTGCTCATGGAGGGCCGGCGTTATCGGGGCCGAGCCGCAGCGCAGGAACTTCAGCGAAGGAAACCGCTCACCCGGTATCAGGTGCGGCAGCATCCGCGCGTAGATCGTCGGGACGCCCGTTAAGTAGGTCGGCCGGTCGTTGCGAAGGTGCGCGAGGGTCATCTCCGGCTTGAATCGGTCGAGCAAGATTACGCTCGCTCCAGCTAGGAAGGGCACGATCAGCTGATTATTGACACCATTAGTGTGATAGAGCGGCATGACGTGGAGCAGCCGGTCATCCGACGTGGTGCCCGTGTGCCGCACGACGCCATCGGCGTTGCAAATCAGCGCTCCATGGCAAAGCAGCACACCTTTGGGTCGGCCGGTGCTGCCTGAAGTGAACAGCAGCATGGCGTTGTCGTGGGCTTCGAGCGCCTCGTCGATGAAAGCACCCTCACCCTCAAGGTCGCTTAGGGTGCGTATGTCCAGGCGCGTCTGTGCAGGAATGTCGAAGCGGCCGATTAGCGTCTCGTCCACGACGAGGTGGCGCATGCCGACCACATCGGCCTGTTCCGCGACGATGTCGGGAGCGAGGCCTGGTTCGAGGAAGCAGACGCAGGCGCCGGCCTGCATAGCGCCGAAATAGGCCGCGATGGCGTCGACCGATTTCGGAGCGATCACGCCGACCATCGCGCCGTGACTGACGCCCCAGGTGCGGAATCCCGCTGCGAAGCCATCGATCCGAGTCTGGAGATCTGCGTAGCTGACCTGTTCCGGAGCGATGATCGCTGTAAGGCTGGCTGAAGCATGGCGCGTCATCGCCTCGCGGAGGCGTGCGCTGATCGACTCGGCCATGACGGGTCCTCCCGGTTGTTCTTAGGCTCAGCGCAGCTTGATCGCCGCGTCGCGTTCGAAGTCGCCGTCCGCATCGAGCTTGGACAGCGCGGCCGCTTCCGCTTCGGTCGGCGGAGCCGTGGGCTCGGCCCCGTCTGCCTCAAAGGCGAAGCCAGTGCGGGCACGGACCTCGTCGAGGCTCGCCGCCGGATGCCAAGAGGACAGGACGAGGCGTCCTTCTCGCTTCATGAACACCGCTATAGGCGTCACCACCCCGTGCATACCGCCGGATGCCGTGATGAAGTCGAGGGTCTCAACAAGCGTCCTGATCGAGTGCTCGGTGCGCCAAGTGACGGCCCGCTTAGCGGTCGGGAGCATCACCGCGCCGCCGCCGCCGCCGGGCAGCCGGACCTTCGGCGCGTGCCAATCCCCGATCACCGAGACGTTAGTGCGCCCGAGCCCGTCGACCTGGGCCGCGCCGAGGTAGCAGAGGTCCATTTGGCCTCGGGTGCAAAGGTCGTAGAAATCCTCGTTGGAGAAGATCGAGCGCGAGCCCTCTGCCAGTACTGGGTCGGAACTCGAAATCGGAACCTTCGACGGGCGCGGATCCACGCCGCCAGCCACGTTGATGTAGGTGAAGTCGAAATCGTAAGCCTGCTTGGCGACGAGGCAAGCCAGCATCGGCAGCGCCGAGTTCACACCGCTGAAGGTGATCTCGCGGGGGCGGACGAACCGGGCGAGGTTCGTGACGATGTAGGAGAAGCCCGACCATTCACGCATGGGCTGCCTCCCGTGCCTCGGGGGCAGAGTCGAGGTGCTGTTTCAGCACGGCCGGGCCATCTTTCATGTACGCTTCCACGGCCGGGTAATCGACCTCGTAATGGGGCCAGCACGAGCCTGGCCAGGCTCCGTTCTCGACCACGCTGATTGCTTCGACGAGGAAATGGGGAATCATCGTCAGCTCTGGCTGCTCGCGAAAGGAAGTGCTCGGTGCAAGCTTTTCGGCAACCACCAGCACGCGCTTGGCGGATCGGCTCATGATTCGGTCCCAATGCGAGGTACCGTAGACGCGGACATCACCCTCCTCGCTGACTTCGTTGGCCATGATCACCGCGAAATCCGGCGTGATCTTCGGAATGGCATAGACGGACTCGCCGGTGCCGTAGGGGTCTTCGATCTGCTTCCAACCGTTCAGCCCTGGCAGATCGGAGCCATGGATGCCGCCACAGGGCATGAACGGTACGCCGAAGGCCGAGGCGCGCAGACCCGCAGTCAGGGTTGCGCAGGCATGCTCCTCTAGCCTGATCTCGCCCCTCTCAACCGCTTTCCGGTACCAGGGCGCGAGGCCGAAATTGCCTTCCATGGCGACGATGCCGGCCCGGGCCCGCGCCAGCGCGCCGGCGCGACACAGGATGTCGATGTCGTAACCCGGAGATTGCTTGACGACTTCAAGGTCCTTGCGGCCCTGTCGGATCAGTTCGCGCACCAGGGCGAAGGGGCCGCGGTGCAGAAAGCTGCCGCCGAGAGCCAGCGAGCTGCCATCGGCGACGAGGGCCGCGAGCTCCGTCAGCGGAATGATTTTCGATGAGTGCGAAGCCACGTCAGCTCTCCAGATCGGTGTTTCGTCTCAGGCGCGATAGGCCTGGATCCGTTCCTTCAGCCCCGGCCGCGCGGCCGAGGTGACGAGGTCGGCGAGATCCAGTGCCCGCGTGTCGGTCGAGGTGGCAGCGATGAGGGCGGCGTTCGCTTCTACCGACAGCCGCACCGAGGTCGCAGCGGCCTTCGCGACGACCTCGTCCCAGTCCTCCTTCGGCGCGGCCTTTGTCAGGAAGCCGGCGGCCAGCGCTTCGGTCGTGTCGAAAGCCTGGCCTTCCTCCAAGACCTGCCGGGCCAGCGTGTTGCCGACTCGCTCGGCGTATCGGCGCGTGCCAAGCACGAGCCCGAAGGACAGGCCCGGCATCCGGAAGGTCGCGCCGGGATCGGCGACGCGCCGGCCACAGGAGCAGATCAAATCGACGCCCGCGCCAAAATTCCGGCCATGCGCGAGCGCGAGGGTGTCGAAGGGCGCGTGGTAGACGGCCTGCAGCAACTGTTCGATCCGGACAAAGCGCAGGACGAGGTTCCCCTCGGATTGATCCTCATAATCGCCGAAATCGAAGCCAGCACTGAAGTTGCGCCCGTTGCCCTTAAGGACGAGCAGGCGGACATTGGTGGTGCTCGCCTGCTGGATCTGGTCGAGCAGCGCTTCGACGAGCTGTGCCGAGAGCGCGTTCATCTTATCGGGGCGGTTGAGTGTCAGGGTCAGCATGGCGCCGTCCCGCGCGATCAGAAGCTCGTCCATCATGCGCTCTTCGCGATAACCACGGCGGCAGCACCGAACACCTCGTCATTATGTTCGCCGAGTGCCGGAGGGTCGCGGTAGATTGGGAACCCCTCACCTGAGAATTTCAGCGGCGAGACGAAGGTGCGCGTCTCGACACCCGAGGGCAGCTTTACGGGCTGGACCCAGCCCATATGCGCGACCTGCGGGTCGGCGAGCGCCTCGGCATAGCTGTTGATCGGCGAGCAAGGCACGCCGGCATTCCGGAAGCGTTCGAGCAGGTCTGCGCAGGAATGGGCTGCGAAATCCCGTTCAAGAATCTTGAGTAGTTCGGTCTGGTGATCGGCGCGCAGGGCAGTTGAGGCGAAGCGCGGATCGTCGATCAGGTCCGGCCGTTCGATGGCGTTGCAGGCCGCGCGATAGAGAGTGTTGTTGCCCGCGGCCATAGCGAAGTAACCGTCCTGGGCGCGGAAGGCCTGATAGGGAGCGTTGCGCGGATGGGCGGAGCCGAGACGCTCCGGGGCCTTGCCGCTCCCGAAATACTGGCTCGTCTGAAGAGCGCCCATGGCGAGCGAGGCCCCGAACATCGAGGCGTCGATATGCGTACCTCTGCCGCCGGCGCCCACCTGCAGCAGCGCAGCTGCAATGGCGTAGGCGGCATAGAGGCCAGTCCCGAAATCCGAGATCGGCACTCCGCATTTCACGGGTGGCGCTCCCGGCTCGCCGGTTACGCTCATGACACCGCTCATGGCCTGGAGCGTCAGGTCGAATCCGGCCTCGCGCGAGCGTGGACCCTCCTGGCCGAAGGCCGATATCGAGCAATAGACGAGCTTGGGCTGGTCCATGCTTACGGTAGCGTAGTCGAGGCTGAGCCGCTGCATCACACCGGGGCGGTTGTTCTCAAGCACGACGTCAGCGGAGCGGATCAGGTCGCGCGCCTGATTGTTCCCGGCGGGATCCTTGAGATCGAGGGTCACCGAGCGTTTGTTACGATTGAGCGATGCGAAGTTCTCGCTGTAGCCTGCGCTGATCGGAGGCCATGCCCGCATGGTGTCGCCGCCCTCCGGGTTCTCGACCTTGATGACGTCGGCGCCCATGTCGGCAAGCAGCATGGCGCAGAACGGACCGGCAGCGACGCTGCAAAATTCGATGACGCGGATACCGGAAAGCGGTCCCAAAGCCTGTCCTCCTGAAATCAAGCGGGTTCGCGCATCGCGCCAGTTCGGATGATCCGCGGCGCGAGGTCGATGGGGTTGTAGCCAAGAGCGCGCGACAACCCACGGGCGGCGTCGACGACCACGTCGCTGAAGCGTCGTAGAGCCGCCGGATCGAGCCGATCCGAGGGGCCGGAAATTCCAATCGAGGCGATGGGCTTACGCATCGCATCATGGACGATGGCAGCCAATCCGCAGACACCCTCGCGCCACTCGCCGCGGTTGATTGCGAAGCCCTGCACCCGCACCTGCTCCAGCTCGCGCCGCAGGATGTCGAGGCTGGTGATGGTGCGCGCGGTATAAACCGGCAGCGGATCGGTGAGATGTGCTAGCGCCTCCTCTTGGTAGGCGAGCAGCGCCTTGCCGGAGGCGACGCAGTAGGCCGGAGCCCGGCCACCGATTGAGGAATAGGCGCGCACGGGATGCGGGCTCTCGATCTTGTGCAGGTAGATCACCTCGGCCCTGTCGAGCAGCGACAGGTGGATCGTCTCTTGGGTCTGGTCCGCTAGCGAGCGCATGAAACGCTCGGCGACCTGCCGCACATCCACCCTAGCTAGGACTGAACTTGCCAGCTCAAAGAGCTTCAGGGTGCACTCGTAGGCGCCTCCTGGAGTTGCGCGGACATAACCCGCCACGACCAAGGTCTGCAGCGTGCGGTGGACGTTACTTTTAGTCAGGTCGAGAGTCCGGGCGAGCTCGCTGACGCCGCGCGGCGCATCACTAGCCGCGAGGTGTTCCAGAACGGTTAGACCTTTGAGAAGCGTGCTGTCCATCGTTCCAATATTCAATACGACGTTCTAAGTAAACTCATATCGCTTGCGTACCGGCATGGTCAAGCCGGTTAAGGGAGAAAATGGAACAATGCTTCTTAAGATCATTCAATCCATATAAATTTTATGCACGATGCTTCTGCATCCGATTGACGGGCGCGACATGATTTACCTAATGTAGCATATCGTAGACCAGTGTTCCAAATATTAGAACAATAGAATGCCGGTGTTTGGAGCTCTGGCCTGCCGGACGTTTGGGCGGTCGAGACTATAGCGGGTTACAGGAGGGGAAACATGGACGCCACAGTTAAGGGACGGCCGACCAAGAAGGATGTTGTCCGCGTTGTTAGCGGCAACTTCCTCGAGATGTTCGATTTCATGGTCTACGGATTCTACGCCTCGTACGTAGCGCAAGCCGTCTTCCCAAACGACAACGAGTTCGTCTCGTTGATGCTTTCCTTAATGACTTTCGGCGTTGGCTTCTTGATGCGCCCACTCGGCGCCATCGTGCTCGGCGCTTATATCGATCGGCACGGACGCCGCGCCGGCCTGATCTTAAGTCTCGCCATCATGTCGGTCGGCGTCGCGATGATCGCCTTCACCCCAACCTACGCGTCCATCGGCCTTGGCGCGCCTCTCCTGGTTATTGTCGGACGTCTACTCCAAGGCTTCTCGGCGGGGGCCGAGTCAGGCGGCGTCTCGGTCTATCTTTCCGAAATCGCAACCCCTGGAAACCGCGGATTCTACGTGAGTTGGCAATCCGCTAGCCAGCAGGTCGCCGTTGTCTTCGCTGCCATCATCGGTGTCAGCCTGCGCGGCATTCTGACCGATCAGCAGATGCTCGAATGGGGTTGGCGCATCCCTTTCCTCATCGGCTGCATGATCGTTCCTGTGCTGTTTTGGATTCGACGCTCGATGCAAGAGAGCGAGGAGTTCACCCAGCGCACTAAGCGCCGTCAGCCGACGTTACGCGAGATCTACGGCTCACTCCTGCAGAACTGGGCGATTGTGTTTAAGGCCGTACTTCTCGTCACGCTGACGAGCGTATTCTTCTACATGATCACCGCCTACACCCCAACCTATGCTCGGCAGGTGCTAGGCTTGAGCGCTAACGACAGCTTTCTTGTCACGGTCTGTGTCGGCGTAGCAAACTTTATCTGGGTGCCCGTCATGGGTGCCGTGTCTGATCGCGTCGGGCGCCTTCCCGTCCTGATCACCTTCTCGGTACTGATTGCGATTACGGCCTATCCAGTCATGGCATGGCTGGTGTCGGACCCATCCTTCGCGCGGCTGTTCGCGGCGCTGATGTGGATGTCTTTCCTTTACGGCGGCTACCAGGGCGTGATGGTCGTCACGTTGACCGAGATCATGCCGGCTGATGTACGCGCCACCGGCTTCTCACTAGCCTACAGCTTGGCCCAGGCGATTTTCGGAGGCTTCACCCCCGCGATCTGCACCTATCTCATCCATGTGACCGGCAATCGCGCCATGCCCGGCTTGTGGCTCGCCTGCGCTGCGGTGATCTCGATTATTGGAACGCTTACGCTATTTCGGAATACCAACCTATTCCGCAGGCTGGCTCCAGCGGCCGGCCCGGTCTGATGTAAAAACTTCAGTCGCGGAGCCCTGAGGATACTGCTGGAATTCACCAGCATCCGCGACTTCGTATCACCCAATCCGGCAAATGCACCTGCATTAGCTACTCGATCCAGCGGAAGGCGGGGTGCGCTCTCTTTCGACTCTCCATCTAAACCCATCGAAACGCCTAGAGTGCTGTTTAACGGCGCTTTGGCGGCGGCTGGCCGGGGCTTCCTCCCTGGGAGAAGGGGGAGCCTCTGCCAAAGCATCAGTGCCCCCCTGAGCACTCTGATACCCTTGAGCGGTGCCGATGCTAGCTGCATGCCATAGGGTTCTAACCCTACGGTCTCGCATCCTTTGCAATGCCAGCTAAACCCTGTTCGTAAACGCCTTCGATGTCGGCCTTCGCCTCCGCATCGGTCATCCCGGCTGCATCGAAGGTCGCGGTCCAGACCACGGTCGACCCACTGCCTTTTGGATGCACGGCGATCGTCGCGTTGTAGGCCTTCACGGGTAGCGGCCCA
>NZ_JAKSYE010000113.1 GCF_022829685.1 Methylobacterium sp. E-045 | reverse complement strand
CACTTCCACATCGAGGACGGTGGCGGGCGCACCATCGGTGACATCGCTGCCGCCTCCGACCGACTGGCGAACTCGTATGCCCGTAAGGGTGTGCCGCTCGGCATGGTGGTGATCGACCACGCGCACATCGTCCGCCCGTCCCGCGCCTACAATCGCGAGGACGAGGGCCTGAAGGAGGTCGCCGACGGCGCTCTCTCCCTGGCCAAGCACCTCGGCGTGCCGGTCCTGCTGCTCGCGCAGTGCCACCGGAACACCGAGGGGAAGTCCGTCGATGATCGCCGGCCCAGCCTCGCGGACATCCGCGGCGCCGGCGCGTTCGAGGAGAACTCGGACGCCGTCGCGTTCCTCTACCGCCCTGCCTACTACATCGAGCGGTCAGGCAAATACCGGGAGCAGAACCCCGAAGCGCTCGCCGAGCACGCGGGCTGCCGGCACCTCCTCGAAATCATCATCGACAAGAACCGGATCGGTCGCGCGAACCACATCGTGCGCGCCTGGATCGACCCGGCTCTGAATGCCATCCGCAACCTTCAGCCTGGGGCCTGAGCCTATGACCAATCCGCTTCCTGACCCCCTCGTGCCTGCGCATATCGACCTGCGCGACTTTGCCTTCATGCCGCTCGAGGTCGGGCGCCTGCGCGATTCCTCGATCGTGGATGAGATCACGGGCGACGAGTTCAGGGCGGCGATCCTGCTGTGGTGCGCCTCATGGCACCAGTCTCCGGCTGGGTCGTTGCCCAAGGATCCGAAGCAGCTTTCGAAGTTCGCCGGTTACGGCCGGGTGGTCGCCGAATGGGAGCGCGTCGCCGAGGGTGCACTCTATGGCTGGGTCGAGTGCTCAGACGGGCGGCTGTACCATCCGGTGATCGCCGAGAAGGCTATCGAGGCCTGGGAGAA
>NZ_JAKSYE010000112.1 GCF_022829685.1 Methylobacterium sp. E-045 | reverse complement strand
TGGAACATCAGACGGCCGCAGATACGACCACGGGCCGGCCTGAGGAACTTGGTGCGCGCAAGGCGAAGGTGGCCGACACGGTCGCAGCTTCCACCTGAGAGGATGGCATGGCGTGCGTCCTGCCGCGTTCGTCAACCTGCGCCTTAGAGTATGTCCTGTTCGTCTATCTACACCGCGGGGTGAGACAACTTCTACCTATCCACGCCAAACAACGAACCTATCTCCGTTCATGTCGGATATCCGACCGTTTCCCCGACATATCGGGGGTATCCTTGCTACGCGGCCTAAAACGGCGCCGTTTCTGTCGGAAAAATATGGCTGGTTTTCTATTGCCAGATAAACGTGCTTGAATCACTATCCCGACATGCTTGTCGGATATGCCCGTGTCTCTACCATTGACCAAAACCTGGACCTGCAGCGCGACGCGCTAATAAACGCTGGTTGTGAACGGCTGTTCGAGGAGAAAAAGTCCGGGAAAGCCGGCACGAAACGTCCTGAGTTCGATGCCGCCCTCGCCTACCTGCGCCCCACCGACGTGCTGGTGGTTTGGAAGCTCGATCGGCTCGGTCGCTCGCTCGTGGAGATGATGCGCACGATCGACAGCCTCCGCATGTCAAACAGCGTTGAACATTGACCCTGGATCGGCGTCGAACTTTGACTCCCTGGATGGGTATGGCGGGACGCCCCTGATCAGCCCGGCGAAGCGGGTCGGGCTGGCGCAGCCGGGCTCATAAGGGGTCCAGCAGGCGCGGCGTCCGTGCCGGCCTCAGCCGAGGTTCTTGCGCCGGCAGCTCCCATTCCCGGCCTCGACGCTCTTGCAGCGCTGCGCGAGCCGGTCGAGGATCACCGTGGTCATCTTGGCGTCCTCAGCTACCACGCCTGCCCATTCCACGCAGGCGAGGCTGGTGGTGACCACGATCCCGCGCGTCTCGTAGAGGTTGCCGGCGCGGTCGACCACGAGCGTGGCGCCGCTGC
>NZ_JAKSYE010000110.1 GCF_022829685.1 Methylobacterium sp. E-045 | reverse complement strand
CACAGTGTCCGGTATCGAGAGCACTACGGATGGTGGGAACCGAGCATGGCATGCGACCCGAGGGGCAACTAGCCAAGACCTCATGGTGGCAGCCCGCATTGGTCCCGGCACAGTCGGTCATGCCGTTGTCGTTCTGCGCGGGCATAGCCTACCAGCTACTCACGAGCCTCGAAGTAGTGCTGATCGCCGACAAGACCGTCACGGTCAAGGACGACCACATCCTCCTGTCCCACTCACGCATCCTGTTCGTGCTGGACTATCCGCCCGAGAGCCAGGAGATGGTGTTCGACGCCCATGACCGGGCGTTCGCGTTCTTCCAAGGCACCTGCCAGCGCGGCATCTACGACAACATGAAGACCGCGGTGGAGACGATCTTCGTCGGGCGCGAGCGCGCCTACAATCGCCGCTTCCTGCAGATGTGCTCGCACTACCTCGTCGATCCGGTCGCCTGTACGCCGGCTTCGGGCTGGGAGAAGGGGCAGGTCGAGAACCAGGTCGGGCTGGTGCGCGAGCGCTTCTTCACCCCGCGTGTCCGGGTGAAGAGCTACGAGGAGCTGAACGCGCTCCTGCTCGATGGGGTGATCGCCTACGCCAAGGCCCATCCCCATCCCGAGGAGCGCGAGCGCACCGTCTGGGAGCGGTTCGAGGCCGAGCGGACAGCCCTCGTTCCCTATGCTGGCCGCTTCGACGGCTTCCACGCCGTCACCGCTTCGGTGTCCACGACCTGCCTCGTGCGCTTCGACAACAACCGCTACTCGGTCGCCGCCTCGGCCATCGGTCGGCCGGTCGAGGTACGGGCCTACGCCGAGCGCGTCGAGATCCGGCAAGACGGGCGCGTCGTCGCCGAGCACGAGCGCGCCTTCGGGCGGGATCAGACCGTGTTCGATCCCTGGCACTATGTCCCCGTGCTCGCCCGCAAGCCCGGCGCGCTCCGGAACGGTGCACCGTTCAAGGACTGGGTCCTGCCTCCCGCCCTTGACCGGGTCCGACGCAAGCTCGCCGGCAGTGCCGGAGGGGACCGTCAGATGGTGGAGATCCTCACCGCCGTGCTCGCCGACGGGTTGCCGGCCGTCGAGGCGGCCTGTGCCGAGGCCCTACGCGAAGGCGTGCACTCGGCCGACGTCGTCCTCAACATCCTCGCCCGGCAGCGCGAGCCGACCCCGCCCGTCACCATCCTGACCCCCGAGAGCCTGCGGCTGCGCCACGAGCCGGTCGCGGATTGCGCCCGCTACGACAGCCTGAGGAGCCCCCCATGATGGAACGCCAGAACATCCTCGCCACCATGGGCGAGCTGAAGCTCTTCGGGATGAAGGCGGCCTACGACGAGATCATCAAGGTCGCGCTCAAGCGCACCCACGAACCGCAGCAGATCGTCGGCGACCTGCTCCAGGCCGAGATCTCTGAGAAGCAGGCACGCTCGATCCGCTACCAGATGACGATCGCCAAGCTGCCCCTGGCCAAGGACATCGCCGAGTTCGCCTTCGACGGCACCCCGATCAACGAGGGTTTGGTACGCGCGCTCTCCGGCGGCGAGTTCCTGGCTCACCAGCGCAACGTCGTACTCGTCGGCGGGACCGGGACCGGCAAGACCCACCTCGCCATCGCCATCGCGCGAGCCTGCATTCGAGACGGGGCGCGGGGCCGGTTCTACAACGTCGTCGACCTCGTCAACCGGCTCGAAGCCGAGGCACGCGCCGGCCGCCAGGGCCGCATCGCCGACCATCTCGCCCGGCTCGACCTCGTGGTGCTCGACGAACTCGGCTACCTGCCGTTCGCGCAGTCGGGCGGCCAGCTCCTGTTCCACCTCATCAGCAAGCTCTACGAGACCACCTCGATCGTGGTCACCACCAACCTCGCCTTCGGGGAATGGCCAAGCGTGTTCGCTGGCGACGCCAAGATGACCACGGCGCTGCTCGACCGGCTCACCCACCATTGCGAGATCGTCGAGACCGGCAACGAGAGCTGGCGCTTCAAGAACCGCGCCTGAGGCCGGCACGCACGTCGCGCCTGCTGGACCCCTGATAAGCCCGGCTGCGCCACCCCGACCCGCTTCGCCGGGCTGATCAGGGGCGTCCCGCCATACCCATCCAGGGGGTCAAAGTTCGACGCCGATCCAGGGTCAATGTTCAACGCTGTTTGACACAGTGGCCTTCGCGATCCTGATTGCAGGCGTCGGTACGCTCGGCTGGCGCTGGTATCACTACGTCACGGCTGGCCCCACGCCCTACGACGAGGTCGGCATCGAGGTGAACCGTCGCCTGCCAGAGTCGCTGCGGACTTGGGGCTGCGAGCGCATCAAGGAGCGTTTCCCGCGCTCCGTGCCACCCTACGGCTGCCAGCCAGGACAGATCTGATTGAAGCTGGATCAGACGGGCAGCTCGGCTCGCTGGGCATCGTCCAGCTCGTACCGCGGGTGACAAACACGCGGAAAAGTTCTTCTACGAACTGAGTGGCGCACAATCGTGCTTGTTTACAGATAGGCTGCACGCTAGAAGCCCATCCCTGGACAGAAAAAAGGCCGCCCCAATAAGGGAGCGGCCCGAAGTCTAGGGAGGAAACGCCCAAGAAGGGCTGCAGGACCGCGACGCCATCGCGGTCTAACTCCACTGTTGTCGGACGCTGCATCGCACAACGCAAGAGCCGAAAAGCCACGGTGGTATGCCAACCCTGCATGCAGCAGCCGCAATTTTTGTTGTTCCCACCTATGAGCCGATACGTTGGGCGCACTCCGGGCGAAATGTTTCGCTTCGCTTTTCAATGCGTCGGAGCGGGCCGTGGCGGGGCTTCGTCGGAGATACCCACCTTGGCCCAGACGTAGAACGCGAGCAGCGCAACCGGTACGCCGATCAGCGACGTGCCAATGAAGAACCAAGTGAACCCTGTCCGCTCGATAACGAAGCCCGAGAAGCCTGCCAGCACGCTACCTGGAAAGGCGCACAGGGATGTCAGGAGCCCGAACTGGCTGGCCGCGTGATCGGCCGACGCCAGCGTCGACATGTAGGTGATGAGTACCACCGACGCGAAGGCGTAGGCGAAGCCGTCGATGCCGACTGTGACCGCGAAGGTCCAGAAGGCCGTTCCGCCATCGCCTCCGTGCGCGGCGAGGTAGGCGAGGCTCAGATGCGCGGCCGAGCCCGCTACCGTGCCGATCAGTAGGCTCGGTAGCATCCCGATACGGGGAATGAGGGCGCCGGCTAGGAACGTGCCGCCAAGCCCGATCCAGAAGCCGAAGAGCTTGGTGACAGTGGCGATGTCGGTGTTGGAAAAGCCCTGGTGCTTGAACAGCGGTACCGCCATTGCGCTCGCGACGTAGCCCGGCATTCGGAAGCCCGCGACCAGCAACAGGATGACGGGCGCCGTGGGGCCGAGCCGTGTCAGCAGCTCGCGGATGGGCGCCCAGATCGTTTCGACAAAGCCTGACCGAGCGAGATGAGGTACCTTATCTGATGGCGGTTCAGGCGCGAGTACGGCTGCAATCATGCCTACGAGCATCAGCGCGCCCATGCAGAGGTAGGCGCCGCGCCAACCGATCTTGTCGGCCAGGAATAAGGCACCTGCTCCCGCGGCGAGGTTTCCGAGGCGCCAGCCGATCTCCGTCCAGGATGAGAGCACGGCCTGCTTTTCCGGAGGCCGCACGCTGGTGATGCGCCAGCCATCGATAACAAGGTCGAGTGTTGCCCCGGCGAACCCCAAGGCAAGCGAAAAAACGATCGTCCATGCGAGAAAATGCGCTGGATCTCCGAAGGCAATGCCAGCAACGGAGGCGACGACCCCGAGCTGCGCTGCAACGATCCAGCCTCGCCGTCGGCCAAGGAAGCGCCCGAGTAAGGGCGGATCGTACCGGTCGAGGAACGGTGCCCATAGAAATTTGAATTTGTAGGCAAGGGTCAGCTCGCTCAGCAGGCCTATGGTCGCGATCGAGATCCCGATGTCGGAAAGCCAAGCTGACTGTGTCGCGTATACGAGAAGGAAAGGAATGCCCGACGTAAACCCAAGGCCGAGCGCTGGTGCGATCCGTCGATCGGTGAACAGCGCCGACCAGAAGGGTGTCGGCTCTGGTGTTGCCACGACTGCTGAACTCATGTTCGGCTATCTCCGGTCCCGCCCGCTCGAGGTGGCGCGAGGTGAAGACCTCCCCGGCCGTGCCGTTCCATCCTACCGTCGCTCACCCATACGGCCCCCGGAACAGGTCGCCCATGGCCTTCCTGCGGAACAGGGTCCGCCAGCGCCTTCGCTGATGCTCTGGCCGGTCGTGGATCATGTGACAGCGCTGACAGAAGGCCGCGAGGTTCGATCCGGCGTTGTTCGCGGTGTCGTGGTCGCGATGGGCGGCCGCCAGGACTACCCGCGTCGTGCGGACTGTCCCGAGCACGTCGTCGGCCCCTACGGCCAGGCAGACGATCCGCCCTGCCCCGTCCCGCCAAGTTCCCGCCTCAGCGTCCCACCAGCGTCCGTCACCGAGGTGATAGACCGTCCGGCCATGCGGACGTTGGCAGCCTTCACAGCGCCCCCCTGCCCTACGGAAGCGTATCACTGCCGAGAGCTGAGGCCAGTCGATGGGGTAGAAAAAGCGATGCTCGCGCCGGATGGGCATGGCTGCAAAAGGCCATCGCTACAGAGGCGATTGCAAGCAGTTTGGGCCTTCTAGATGCTCGTTGCCGAACGGTCACACTGACGGATCCAGTGAGTTGGCCATCTTGTATACGAAGCCCCGGAGCGATAGCGGAAGAGCAAGAAAGCCAGCGAAAACAGTAGTTTAGCATTATTATAAACTACGGCTCACCGTGTCGGTGGCCTCTGTTGGCATGCATATTCAAGGCACCGACATGCAGATTGCTCACTCTAAGGATTCCCGGCGTTTGCGCAGTGCTGTCTCGAGGATTGCGCTGACAGGCGTGTCTCTCGTCACTCTCATCGTGAGCGCTGCGGCTCAGGAAGCGGCTACATCGCCTCGTGGCGCCGCAAGCTCCTCAGCCCAGGCGAGTGTTCAGCTTCAAGAGCTCAGCGTTGAGGGAACGGGGCGGCCTGGGGGCGCAGGTGTTGGGGGAAGTGCGGTTGCACGGGCGGTCGAGAGCCCGACGGGCCCGGTTACTGGCTACGTAGCAACCCGCTCGGCGACCGCCACGAAGACCAACACTCCGCTGATTGAAACGCCTCAGTCCATCACAGTCGTTGGCCGCGAGCAGATCGATGCGCAGAAGGCGCAGACCTTGACCCAGGCGACCCAGTATACGGCAGGCGTTTATTCGGGAACCTTCGGGGCAGACACTCGTGTCGACTACTTTAGCTTACGCGGATTCATCGCTAGCGATTACGGCATTTACCGCGATGGCCTCCAGGTGCTGAACTACGGCTTCGGTACCTTCAAGGTCGAAACTTTTGGCCTCGAGCGGATTGAGGTGCTACGGGGACCGGCTGCGGTGCTGTTCGGGGCAGGCAACCCCGGCGGCATCATCAACCAGATTACCAAGCGTCCGACCACACAGCCCTTCGGCTACGTCGAAGTTGGTGGCGGCTCATTTGGGCAGGTCTATGGTGCCTTCGACTTCGGAGGGCCGGCTGATGATTCTGGTCACTGGTTCTACCGCCTTACCGGCTTCGGTAAGCAGGGTGGCACCCAGGTGGACGGCGCCCCGGATGATCGCGTCTATATCGCGCCTGCTCTGACCTACCGGCCAAACGGTGGCACGTCACTCACGTTTCTGACGAGCTACCAGCGGGACTCGACTGCGGTTACAGCGAACTTTCTGCCCTACTACGGCACAGTACGGCCTAATGTGAATGGCCTCCGGATCCCGCGGTCGCTGAACGTTGGCGACCCTGCGATCAACACCTTCCAGCGCGAGCAAGTCTTCGCTGGTTACGAATTCGAGCATGCGATCGACCAGACTTGGACGATCCGGCAGAACCTCCGCTACTCGTTCAGCGATGCATTTCAGAATTCGTATCTCAATCAGTTGGGCTATGCCGATCCCGCCACTCAAACAACGCTCTCCCGCTACCAGTTTTTGACCAGTTCAAAGGTTGGAATTTTTCAGGTCGACAACCAAGCAGAAGCGCGGTTCTTCGATGGCTACTTCGCTCACGATTTGCTGCTCGGGGTGGACTACAAGCGTTATGATCTGCACGACAACCAGGGCACAAATTTTGCCGCCGGCTATGCGGTGCCCGGCCTGAGCATCACCAACCCAATCTACGGCCAAATTGTTGGCCGACCGTCACCTTACCTCGTCAACGCCGACACCTTCCAACAGATTGGTATCTATGCCCAGGACCAGATCAAGCTCACTGATCGCCTAACCCTGGTACTCGGCGGCCGGCAGGACTTCGCCGATAACGTGGTGCGCGATCGGCTCAGCCCGGGGAACAGTAGCCAGCGCAGCGACGAAGCCTTCAGCGGCCGTGCCGCCGTGATTTATAACTTCATCGACGGGCTCGCACCCTATGTCAGCTACTCGACCTCGTTCCAACCGCAGATCGGTTCAGATGCTAGCGGCCGTAGCTATGTTCCCGAGTACGGCGAACAGGTTGAGGCTGGCATCAAGTTCGAGCCGATCGGCTACGGCTTCTTCCTGACCGCTGCAGCCTTCGACCTCGTGCGCCAGAACGTGTTGCAGCCGGTTCCTGGAACATTCTTCAGCGCTCCCCTGGGCGAAGTTCGCTCCCGCGGTGTTGAGGTTCAGGCTGTTGCCAACCTCGCAGAGGGACTGAACCTCGTCGGTGCCTTCACTGCTTACGACCTTCAGACTATAAAGGGAAACGCTGATCAAGTCGGCCTTACGCCGACCCGCATCCCTGAAGTTCTGGCCTCGGTGTTCGCCGATTACACGATACTAACCGGAGATTGGCGTGGCTTTGGCTTCGGTGGCGGTGTTCGTTACATTGGACGCTCTTTCGCAGACGTCGCCAACACTTTGACAGTGCCAGAGTATGTTCTCTTCGATGCTCAGGTGCATTACTCATGGGATAAGTGGCGCGCCGCAGTCAATGTAACGAACATCGCGGATCGTCGTTACGTCACATCATGTATCTCAGGAAACGAGTGTTTCTACGGTGATGCACGCCGCGTACTGGCAAGCCTTGCGTACAAGTGGTAAGTACCTTTAGGTACATTTGAGAGGGCTGCCATTCGTTTGGCGGCCCTTTTTATTTATCTAATACACATATTGTTCTCTCGGATAGCCTTCTGCGATTTGTTCGGCGCCAGCGTTCGTCAATCTTTTTTCCGTGTCGAGCAGGTCGAGACAATGTCATTGCCAGTGGATCAAGGGCATGCGCCTCTTCAATCCATCCCTCTTCCGCTAGTGCTAAGAGCATCTCAGTCCAAAAAGGACGGTGCCGCCAGTTGCGGAACGCTTGGCTTATTGTTCCCGACCTACCATACCTTTTGGGGCAATCTTTCCACGCATATTTGTTCAGTAACACATATAATATGCCTGACATAACGCTTCGTACGTCGGTCTGCTTGAGTGATGATGCTGGAAAATGCTTTGATATTGTCTGCCACTGGGCATCGCTTACCCAAAGATCTTCGTAGATCATTGAAAACTGATCCAACTTTGAGGTGTGTAGGAGGGTACTAATGGCTAGCGCCCTGGTACTTTGCAACCTACATCCAGCGATCAGTGATTTCGTACAATTCCTCGAGCGCTAAAGAAACCCGCTCCCCGAGTGATCCTTGAACGCATTAGCCCGCCGAATGTAGCCGAGCACAGTCCGTGGATCGCGATGACCCGACTGATCCATGATGCGAGCCAGATCCGCGCCCCGCTCGGCCGCAGTCGTGATGTAGCCGGCGCGGAGGCTATGAGCCCCGAAGGTCGAGGCATCGAGCCCGGCCGCGAGGGCGTACCGCTTGATGATGTCAGCGACGGCCTGCGTCGTGAGGCGCGGAGGAGTCGCCAAGCTGGCGAGACCTCGCACCCTCCCCGACCGTGACACCGGACGGAACACAGGCCCTTCCGTGATCCCGGCAGCGTCGAGCCAGTCGCGCACCAGGGCAACCGGCCGGATGAACCGCCCATGCGGGATCGCCTTCTCGACGCCCTTGCCCTCCTGGTCGGTCTTCGAGCGCCGAACCAGCACCCGCAGGCCCTCGGCATCCTCGCGGAGATCCGCGACATCGAGGGCGACGAGCTCGGAGCGCCGGAACGCGCCAGCGAAGCCCAGCGCCAGCAATGCCTTGTCCCGCTTGCCCGCGAGCCCCGGCGGAACGTGCATCAGCATCGCCGTGAGAACATCGACCGTCGCCGCGGCTTTGGGCGTCGCCACCATGCCGGCCCGCCGGCGGATACCCTTCATCACGGCGTGGACCGCCTCGTCCTCAGTCGGATCGGCCGCGCCCGCGAGCTTGTGAGCATACCGGATCGCGGCGAGGCGTCGGCCGATGGTCGAAGTGGCGTGGCCCGCCTCGGCCTCGTGGCTCAGAAACGCCGCCACCGCCTGCGCCGTGGCCGGCAGTGACCGGAACCCGTACCCGGCGCACCACGCCTGAAACACGCGGGCATCCGTCGTGTAGGCCCGCACCGTCGAGCCGGCCTTGCTCGCGCGTTGGTAGGCTTGGACAATGGACGCGAGTTCGGCGGGCAGGAACCCTGCAGGATCAGCCGCCGACAAGTTGTTAGTTGCTGCGGGCACCGCGCCCATGTCGCCAACTTGGCGACTTGCCCCGCCGTGCGGCGAGTGAACGACGACCTCGCCACCATGAGGCAACGCGGGCGCCAAGTTGGCGCTTGCGTCGAGAGCCCCCCGTGTGTCGCCAGCTTGGCGACTTACGAGCCCGCGTCTGGTCACGACACCGCCCCCGTCGCTTCGGGATCGTCGGCATCGCATCCCCTCCCCGCGCCGAGGGCGTTCGCGATCATGTCGCCGAGCACCCCGTCAGCCCAATCGTTCGGAAGGCGCATGTAGTGGCTCGGCCGGCGGATCATCCCGCAGACGAACCGGCCCGCGTCGTGTTCGAGCGCCTGGCACGGCCCCCCGGCCGGCTGGTCGGGAATGTGCTCGCGAGCCACCCCGCACGCCTCTGATGCGCAGCACCAGCCGCAACCGTTGCACGCCGAGCCGAACGCCGGCTTGATCGGAAGCCGCTCCCCTTTGGTGCCGTCTATCAGAACGATTGCTTTCATAGGATCGGCCTAAGACTATAACTTTCGAGAATAACCCTTATCGAAAGTTACGGGCGTGCCGGCTTGATGTGAATCCCGCATGGCTACATGCCAGCCTGTGGGCAGGCGGGCAGTTTTGCGGGCGGGTTTCAGTCGACCGGTCTCAAGACGTCGCAGGGCAGATGCGTGAAGCCCGCCGCGACCGAGGCGAAGAAGCGGTGGTAGCCGTCGGCGAGGCGGTAGTCGTAGGGGAACGGCGGGTGCTCCGGGCGAGGCAGGGCGAATGCCGGGACCGGGTCGATTTCCTGATCGGCCAGCATGCGCGTCAGAACCGTGATGAAGCGACCCCGGGAGAAGCCCCGCCAGTCGAGCGGGACCCATGGGTTCCGCCGGGGAGGCTCGATGACATGGAGGGCGACGATCGTCGCCTCGCCCCGGGCCCGGTATGCGCCGCCTGCGGCACGAGCCCGTGTCAGATCTATCCCTTCGACCCAGGCGTCGGGAATCTCGAAGTCGAAGGGGTGGTTCGGCATCGCGAAGCGCATGGCCCCGCCCCTCACGCGATCCGAGAGAGGCCGCGCTTCTCGAACACGAGGTTGATACCCTCAAGGAGGAGATCCTGCTGTTGGGCGTCCTCGTCGGCGGCGATGCGCTTCAACTGCCGGAACGCCTCGGGGTCGAGGTAAGCGGTCACGACCCGCTTGCCCTCGCGCGTGCTGGCTTTCGGGTATCGCTGCGTCGTGACTGCCTCGCGGGACGCAGGGGCCGGCGCTGGTTCCGCCCGCGCCTCGGCAGGCCGTTCGGCCGGCGCCGTGGACTTGTCGCCGAACAGGCTGGGTCGCTTCGTCATCTCTTGCCCTTTGCCTTCCTGTCCTCTGGCCGGCCTGCGCTCAAGCCCACCTGCCCACAGGCCCACGTGAAGAGCGCAGCCACTTCCTCAGCAGCTTTCCCGTCCGGCTCGTACTCGCTGGCCGACCGTCCATCGATCACGGCATACGAATAGGCAACGCGATGGTGAAGCACCTGCGGGACGACGCGTGTTCCATCCGCTTCCAGACCGCGCCGTGCCTCCTCGACGATGGCGCTCCGACTCGGCGCGGCTGACAGGACCACCCATGCGGGTTTGCGCGCGATCGCTGCGAGGTCCCGTGTCGCCTCGATGGCCTCGAGGTCGAAGGCGGCTGGCCTGCATGGAATGAGGATGAGATCGGCCACGCGAGCGGCAGCGAGTGATGCGCGGTCGGCATTCGGCGCGGTGTCAATGACGAGGAGGCCCGCACCGTTCGACTTCGCCGCCTCGACGAGCTGTGGCAGGCGTTCGGCATGGTCACCAATCACCTCCGGATCGGGGGCCTGTCGCTTGTCGCCCCACTTCCGGGCGGTGGCCTGGGGGTCCAGGTCCACCAAGGCGGTTCGGTAACCGGCTAGAGTGGCGGCGACGGCAAGGTGAACGGCAAGGGTCGTTTTCCCCGCCCCACCCTTCTGACTGATGACCGCGATAGTCCGCACGCCTGCTTCCCTGCATGAAGGCCCGCCGGCCTGCCCACAAGTAGGCATGGCAGGGTTTCGATATGGTTGCTCTCCCCATATCGGGGATGGCCTCGCAGAGGAAGCGAACCAACAGGCCGCTCCCGCCCGAGAGCCGGAGGCAAGAGGGCGCGCATGCAGGCCATCAGTCCTGCATGCAAGCTTGTTGGCAGTTTGGCGTGAAGGATTGTGGGCTAGTGGGCATGTTGATTCTATAGAGCTACTACGTAGACGGCGACGAGGACCGCGGCGGTGATGACGTTGCCGCGGCCGACCTCGTGGCCGGCACGCTTCAGGAGGCTGCAGCGCCAGCGGCGAGCGCGGCCGAGGAAGCGCGCCATGTCGGAATAGCCGAGGGACACGGCGGCGCGCTGAGTGAGACGGAGTTTCATCGGGTGACGTCCTGCTGGGAGAGTTTGCGGTCGGAGTCGGAGCCACGGAGCCAGACGACCTGGCTGCCGTGATGCTGTTCGGGAGCGCCGAGGCACGGTTCAGCGTCGCCGCCGTCCTCAAGGTTCTCATCGCCATCCATGCCGTCGAGAATGGCAATCAGCCGGTCGGCCGCATCCATCGCCGCGAGGGCTGCGGCCTCGATCTCAGCCCGGATCATTGCAGGGGAGGGGTGAAAAGGGTGCCCCACGGCGGGGCGCTTCGGCCGGAGGGTGTGGACGTTGCTCATCGGCTCAATCTCGCACGGGGACAGAAGCTCGGAGCGCCTTGAGCAGCGCGGGGTAGACCTCGGCAAAAACGGTGTCGGAACCGTCCTGCGGCGAGCCGTCCAGGTTGCCGTGTCCGTCCACCCACGTCTCAATGAAAGCCGCGAGAGCGAGGCGCCCCGCTTCGGTGGTCGGTGCGGTTTCCAGAACTTCGGTGGCGAGGTCGGACCATATGTGGGCGAGGCGGAGATCTTCCTCACTTGCGACATCCCAGCCACCGAGAGCTTCCGCCCCCTCGACTTCAAACCGCTTGCTGAATGCGTCCCCGACCTCCCGCGCTGCGTGATAGCGTTCGATGGCAGAGAACACCGGGTCGGCGGGCTGGCGACGGATCACACGCGCAGCGGACGCCTTCAGGCTCGCAGCACGATCCTTCAGGGACGGGCGCCCATCGGCGCGGCGGAACGGGTTGGATAGCTTGAGAGAGGGCACGGCGGCGCTCCTAGGTTTCAGGATTGCAGGACGTGCGCGGCAGGGATCACCGCCGCGCGAGGGCGGCAGCGTCAGAGGCGCCGGCTATCTGCTTCAGAGGCGAAGAGTGCGGCTTCTTCGAACTCGCCACAGGAAATGGCCCGGTCGATCAGGACGATGGATTGACGCCCCGCCGTGCCTCTCTCTTCGGACAGGCCTCGCCGGGCTAACTCAGCGGCGATGTAATCTTGGAAATGGGACAGGCGATCGGCCTCGTTCTCAAGGAGCAGGCTTCCGCCTGCGTCCTCTTGCGCGCCCAGCGTCCATGTGGTCAGGCCCGCCACATCAGTCGCCAGCTTGAACGCATCGTAAGTGCGGATCAGAGCGTTCAAAGACATGCCTGAGAAGTCGGGCGCCAAGGGCTTCCCCGTTGGAACGCTTCCCAGCATCGGGCTACGCGCAATCAGGTCGAGGATGCGAACGTGTTGAGCGTTGGCGTGATCCTCGTCGATGTTGAACCCCTGGTCGGCCCTGAACTCGACGGCGAAACGCGCCAGGGCAACGCAGCCTTCCGCCGTGGTCGGAACCGTCTTCAGCAGCACACCATCAACGTGAGCGAAGAAGGCATCGGTTGCCGCGTTCTGTTCGGGGGTCGGATCAATTGTCCCGGCCGGCAGCGGCAGGTTGGAAGCGCGGGTGCGCGCCCAAACAAGCCGCCCCGTCTCGGAGATGGCCGCTAGAATGGGGTCGGCAGTTGCTGAAGCGACCGGCGCAGTCGGGGCGGCATCCACCGGCTTGCGACGGATGGCATGGGAGGCCGTGGCCTTGAGGGCGGTCAGGCGCTCGCGCAGGGACGGTTTGGCAGGGTCGCGATGGACGAGGCGGGCAAGGGGGTTACGCATGGCTTGACCTCTTGAGGGCTTGTGTCGTTGCAGGCTTGTGGGCAGGCGGTCAGAAAGGCAGATCAGGCCAGCGTGGCGAGGCCGACGAGGGCCATTCCGCCGAAGACGATGACCAGGGCGGCAGCTACCTCGGCGCCGGACATGAGGGCGCGGAGGATCGGGGCGACCGGCTCGCGGGGCGGCGTCACCGGCAGGAAATCGAGATGCAGCGCGCGGGCGAGGTCGCCGGCACGGGCGAGGACCGCGGCGTCCGTGATGCCGTCGTGCTGAATGTGCCAGCGCAGATGCCGAAGGAGGGTGAGAGAGCCGAACCGGGTCGTGCAGGGCGTCACCAGCAGGCGGTCGAGAGCGGCGCTCATCTCAGCCAGGGCTGCGGCCACCCGAGCCTCCGGAGCGGCCTGCCAGACGGACCAAGCCTCGTCGTGGGCGTCGATGGCGGCCAGCACTGGGTCAGCGTGGAAGGGCACACGCTCGACAATGGTGGTCGGGACCAGGGGCAGGGAGAAATCCGGGATCTGGGCATAGTTCATCGGTCGGGCTCCAAGGGGCACGTTGCGGAAGGGATCGAGGAGGAGGCGCCGGCTTACCCGCCGGCAGGGATGCCGGGGTTAGGAGGGCTGGGGCATGGGAAGCACCGCGCCGGGTCGGCCGAACATCTCGCGGAGATACCGGCGAGCCGTGCGACGAGCGCCACGGGTGCCAGGACGAAGGCCCCGCTCGGCGTGGCAGGCGACCAGGGCGTGAGCCCCTTCCAGGCTGGCCGGAGTGAGGGCGTGGAGAGCGCGGCGAGCCTCCCAGCGGTCCAGAGCGAGCGACGAGCGATAGGCCCGCCACTCAGCAGTCAGGCGACCATCGGGTCCGAGATGCGACATGGATGCGAGGCCCGCGAGAATATGCGCCTGGTCAGCATCAGCAGCGCGACGGATGGCGGATAGGATCGGATCGACAGGCCCGGCGGGCGCGCCAGAGCGAAGCAGAGGACCGAGGAGAGCGGCGCTGGCGAGCAGCGTGCGGCGGGTGAAAGGGGGAAAGATCATCGGCCCGGCCTCAGTTCGCGGCCGAGGCGTAGGCCATGGCGGCGGTGCGGAGCCGAGCCGCGTTGTGACGGGCAGCAACCTCGTCGGCGCGCTCGCTGTAGGAGGTCGAGAGACCGACCCGCACGCGAGGCTCGATGGCGTCAGCTGCCTTCAAAGCCTCGATACCGAGACCGGCAAGGCGAAGGGTTTCGCGTGCCTCGGCCCATGCCCGCTTGAGCGCCCAGGTGAAGCAGTCGCGGCCGATCGAGAGGAAGGGGACGCGGGGATAGTTGTACGAAGCGCGGAACAGCTCCCAAGCGCGGGGCAGGACGCCAGCGCGGAGGGCGGCAGGCATAGGAGCCACGGGGGCGACAGCCGGAACGACGAGGCGGCGAGCGGCGATGGCGCAGGCCCAGAAGAAGCGGAGAGCGCGGGAGAGAGCTGCGCCCCAGGTCATGGCCGGGTCGTTCTGGCGGTGCTTGCGGGCCTCAACGATGGCGCAGGCCATGATGGTCGGGACGTTGAAGGTGGAGCCGGTGACGAGGCCGTGCTTCGCAGCCATCCTGGCGCGGTCGGCTTCGCGCTTGGCGTCGTTCTCGGCCTGGATAGCAGCGGCGAACTCGTCCTTGGTCGGGCCACTCTCGCGGATCTCGCGGAGGACCATGGACCAAGAGATGGTGCGGGAGTGGAGGGACATTTGCAAAGCTCGCTTGAAGCAACCTTGCTCTTTTGGTATAACCTCACCAGCTAGAAGTCAACTCTAAAATAGCAAGGTTGCTCAAAAATGGTGATGACGCGGGACCAATGTCGCGCCGCGCGAGCCTTGCTGGATTGGACGCAGGACCAGCTTGCCGAAGCATCAAGCGTATCAAAAAAGACTTTGGCCGATTTCGAGAGTGGCAAGCGCACTCCATACGACCGGACGCTTTCTGACGTTCAGCGCGCCTTCGAGACCGCCGGTATCGAGTTCATCCCCGAGAACGGGGGAGGGGCCGGCATCAGGTTCCGCGAGCGGAAGTCAGCCGACCCGGCGTTGGGCGCTCTATAAAAGGGACCGCATTTTTTAATGGGAATGGGGTGGCCCGTAGGGAAACGCGCTCAGACTTGCGTGCCCTAAAAGGCCCCATTTTCGAGAGCGAGACATTTAAGTCGTTGAGGCTAAGCGCCAATGACTGCTAGGCTTGGCCTGTGAGCCGCACCCGCATTGATCCATCCACTCTCTCAGATCTCGTTGTTTATGCCGACGAGAGCGGGGATCATGGTCTAGCATCCATTGATATCGGGTACCCAATCTTCGCGCTGGCCTTCGTCATCATGACCCGCGACGAGTATGTGGATGTAGTTACGCCAGCCCTGCAACGGCTCAAATTTGCTTATTGGGGCCACGATCAGGTTGTGTTTCACGAACGAGAGATCCGGAAAAGAGTTGGCCCCTTTGCCATGCTGGCTGACCCTTCTACGAACGAGGCATTCCTAGGAGATCTTACCGACCTGATTACGGGGGGCGCCTTTTCGTCTTTGCGTAGCAGTAATCGATAAGGAGCGGTTAAAGGCAAAATACGTTGAGCCATGGAGTCCCTACGAGATTGCACTTCGCTTTTGTATGGAACAGTTGCTTGGTTGCATTCGACAGCATGGAGGACAGGCAGATCGACTCGTACATGTAGTGTTCGAAAGCCGTGGAAAGAACGAAGACGCCGAACTGGAGCTAGAATTTCGTCGAATTGTCGCAAATCAAGCCCGGTGGGGTTATCGCGCTCCTGATTTTTCTTATGCGCGTTTTGAGCCGATATTTGCTCGCAAGGATGCCAACGCAGCTGGGCTACAACTTGCGGATTTGGTTGCACGCCCGTGTGGACTGAAAAGGCTCCGTCCGACGCAGCCAAACAGAGCCTTCGAAGCACTAATGCCTAAGATGGAAAACCACTCGGGGTGGAAGACCTTCCCCTAAAACAAAGGGAATTATACCGTTCGCACATACGGGCGTTGCGGAACCAATCCGTAGTTGAGGCGGCATTGCCCTTCCCAATTTAGAAATATCATTTTCGGGCCAATGCTCTAAAGTGGTTGGATCGCGGCCCTACCATCGGCCCTCCGCGCTTGAGAGACACTGTGTGCTCCCGCCTTCGAAGCGTGGAGCCCCCTATGAATCGCTACTTTTTCGACATCAATGATGGACGCAACGAGCGCGACGACGTGGGCACCTTGTGCGTCGATCTTCATGCCGCCGTGACTGAGGCCAAGAAGCTCCTGCCAGCCATTGCCGCGGATGAGGTACCAAAGGACGGGGAGCGCCAAGCCATTACCGTGCTGATCAGCGACGCAGACGGCCAAGCGGTCTATCTTGGTGCGCTGGCTTACACTGGGACGTGGTTGATTCGATAAACGTCACTCAACCGGCGGGAACAACTCGATGAATCGCACGCCGTCCCACAACTCGACGGCGTGGCCGTCTACCATCGCCTTTGCACGCACTATCGCCTGTTCGTCATCTTGGACCGAGAGGCGAACCATACCGATAACGGCTCCGCTCTTCGCGAGCAGAACAGCACGATAAGCAGGCGGCCGCGACTCGCTTAGGGCATCCATGCGGGATCGAGGTGGATCGGGCATCGCATCGCTCTCCTAGTGGAAGCGGGAGCGCACGACTCTCTCAGTCACCGGAGCCAAGGGTAGAGGCCGATGATGCACAATCTTAGCCTTTATATATGATTGTACACAATGGGCGGCGCGCCCCCTTGGTGCATTTGCTCCATAAGGCCGCTAATGTGAGCCGTCCGCCCAGGTGACGGATGAGCCTGGACCGGCCCGCTCCATGGCATTGAGTAGGTCTACGAGATCATCCGCGTCGTCCAGCGGGAGGTGCGTCTGGCGGATACCCTTCCAAGGGCGATTATACAGTTCGCACTTACGTTTCTTGCAGATATTCGCCCCGGATCGGACGGCAACCAATCCTTCGGTGAATGAATTTCCCTGGAAGCCGGAGCTAGGGGGTAGCTGTGCCGCGATACTTCTTCGACGTCAACGACGGTCGCTTGGAGCAAGATGAGCAGAGCATTGAGTGCGCCGATCTACAGGCCGCCGTGCTTGAGGCTAAGAAGCTTTTGCCTGCTATGTCATTGGATGAGGTATCGAAAGACGGCGAACAACACGCTGTCACAGTCCTAGTGTCAGACGAGAACGGAAAGCCAATTTACTCGGCCGCACTGTCCTATCTCGGAGTTTGGCTACTCCGGTAGCGCCTACTTGGACGCAGCCGGAGTCTTCGGCCTCACGATCTGCCGCAGGTTCGCATCAAAGTCAGCCTCGTTCTCGCTGGCCCCAGCCTCCCGTGCGGCTTCTATGAAGCGGCGCCTCTGCTCCTCCGGCGTCAGCTTCTCTGCCCCAAGCTTGCTGGTGGCTTTAGCCAGCTTCGCTTGGGCCTCCACCACATCCGTAGCTGCCTTGTCGGCGCGGTTCTGAGCCGTGCGTGTGACGAGCTTGGCCGATGCCACTGCCGCCTGCGCTTCAGCTACGACAGCCTGTGCGCGCTCGACGTCCGACGTCAGCTTCTCGGCATCGATCTTGGAGGGCTTGGGTGTCGGGATTTGCTCCACGCGATCCGTTCCACGTTCCGCTACGGCATCGGCGCCTGGCGGGAACTCGCGCTGCTTGGAGGGCGGCTTGGGCTTGGTGGGTGTGTCGGCGATCGCCATTGCGTTTGACCTTCATCGCTTAGCGATTGTGTGCCTCGAATGGCTTCGTCTTAGAAGACGCTTGCTCGCCAAGCCGTTCAGCAACATACTATCGACTCCGATGCCAACGCAAAATCCGCAACAGGACTATGCCTTCTTCTGCGATGAAGCCGGCATCTCAAACGACCGCTACACGGTCGTTGGTGGTCTTTGCGTGCACCGCAGTACGATCGATATCATTCGAGCGAACATAGGCGCCTTTCGCGCTAAAACTAATATGACTAAAGAACTTAAATGGACAAAAATTACAGATCAAAAAGAAGCTGAATATATCAGTCTAGTAGATTACTTTTTCGCCATGAATAATATCAATCACTGTCAGTTTCATTGTGTCATATTTGACAATCATGCCTGGCAGCATAGAAAATACAACAATGGAGACAGCGATGTTGGTTTGTCAAAGTTGTATTATCAATTATTAAATCATAGATTTGCGCGGAATTGTGCGTCAAATGGCACACTATATGTACGTCTGGACAAAAGGAACAGCAGCACTTCACTCAATGACATGAGGGACATGCTAAATTTTGCTTGCGCGAAAGATCACGGAATAACTGGAAGCCCATTCAAACTTATTGAGTCAGCAGACTCGAAAGAATGCGATATACTTCAACTTAACGATGTAATTTTGGGAGCAGTTTGCGCTGCGAAAAACGGTAAACATATATTGGAAACTACAAGAAAGTCGAAGAGAACTATCGCTCAATTAGTACTCGATAAGAGCGGAGCTCAATCGTTCGACAGAGATACTCCCAGATCTGTAGCAAGATTCTCAGTCTGGAACTTTCGCGCTAGAAAATAGTAACGCGGGCCCCACGCCTCTACGCTTCGAATACCGAAGCTACGGACAAGCCGTTCTCCTAGGTGGACTAGGATTTTCGAGGCGGGATGACCCGCGCACAACGATATATGGAAGCGCTCGCGTTAAAGTCAATTAAATTATTTTTTACGTCTTGACAGACTCGCCCTTTCATGCCGACCGGACACAAGACCCCTGATATGTCAAGCGCTTGCCGGTGATACCCTTAAGCGCCCGCTCAGCCCGCTCCACGTCGCCACAGCCCAACCGGACCCGGTTGTTATACCGGAAATCGAACTCCGCGAGGTAGCGATGAAGGTGCTGCTTGCCGCAGTGCTGGTAGACGCCCTTCATGCCGCGCTTGAAGACGGAGAACGCGCCCTCAATCGTGTTCGTGTGGATCGTGCGGTCCACGAGGTCGACGTACTCGCCTTGGCCGTGCCGGGTGAAGCCGTGGCCGCCGGTGAAGGTCGCGGAGAGCTTGCCGTACTGGCCGGCCTCGTCGGTCATCACACGGGCTTCCTTGGCGATGTTCTCCTTGAGGATCGGGAGCAGGGTCTTGGCGCTGAGGTCATCGACGACTATGGAGCGCTTCTGGCCCGTGTCACGGTCGACAAGGCTCAGCACCTTATGCTTGTGAGCGTAGCCACGGCCCTTCTTCTCGCCCTTGGGCTTCACGGTGCGGTCGTTGCCGATGAAGGTCTCATCGACCTCGACAATGCCGCCACCGCCGCCGAAGGGCACGAAAGCGCCTTCGCGCATCGCCTCGCGCAGACGGTGGGTCATGAACCACGCCGTCTTGTAGGTGACGCCGAGGATGCGGTGGATCTGGTGGCTGCTCATGCCCTTCTTGGAGGAGCAGAGGAGGTGAGCAGCCTGGAGCCACAGATGTAGCTTCACGTGGCTGGACTCGAACACGGTGCCGACGGTGACGGTGAATTGCTTCTTGCAGTCGCCGCAACGCCGCAGACCCATCCGACCGCCCTTTACAGCAGTGATTCGACCCATGCCGCCACAGTGGGGACACACGGGGCCTTCCGACCAAAGGAGGCTTTCCAGCTTCTCGAAAGCGGCGGCCTCATCGTGGAAGAACTTGGCGGAAAGGGCGGACATCAGGCTAACTCCTTGGAACAGAAGCTAGACCTTCAGTCCGTATGTGTCAACGATATAATCGCCAAAACAAAGGGGCCCGGGCGAACCCGAAACCCCTCTGCCGACCGGGATAGCCCCAATCCTTTGATCAATATGGCCTTGCCCGCCCCCGATGTCCATGTGCATCGGATCATGCTTCGGGGCTCCGATCCGGCTAGTTCCAAGCCATGGTCAACACAGGAACACCTCGCCCCTGCTTCCGTTGAGATCGAAACAGGGAGTGAAACCGATGGTCGACGTTTCTCAGATCAAGGAACACGCGGACGTGGTCGGATCGGACGGTGCCCATGTGGGCACCGTCGATCACGTCGATAAGGGCGAGATCAAACTGACGAAGAAGGACCCGGCGGCCGAAGGGCTTCACCACTTCATCCCGGTAGATTTTGTCCAGTCTGTCGAGGGCAACACAGTTCGCCTCGACCGCCCTGCGGAGGAGGTCAAGCGGGAGTGGTCGACATCCTGAGCCCTTCCAGCCGCTCACCTATGGAGGATTGCTTTGACCTCACGAGATGATGTCGCACCCAGCGAAACCAGAACGCCACTACCTGCTCACCCCGGGGGAAAGGCCAAGGAGCCGGCCGAACTCGCCGACGCCAGTCCAACGGGGCCACGCTCAGTAGAGCCTTCTGAGGACAAGGGGCCTTCGACAGGGGGATATGACGACCATTCCCCAAGCAACCACCCAACCAACGAGAAGGGTGGTTACGGCGCCGGGTAAGGTCGGATCGCGTCGATACCCTGCCGGCCCGTAATCAGATCGGGGCGGCGGGGCTGATACGCCGCACCACAGCGATGACCCTTGTTCGGCGCCGATGCGTTGGCTGCTGCCGAACAAGGAGACCCCCATGGCAGCGGACGACAAGGCCACGACCTACACCCTAAAGCAGGCTCTTGCAGCGAAGGTTGGCGATCACGTTGAGATTGCCGTCGAAGCCGAGGACGGCACCAGGTTCAAGATCGTGGCGAGCGCGGAGCAGCTTGAGGCTCTCACGGGCGATCTGGAGGGCATCCTCGATGAGGACGATGCGAAGGCCGAGGCTGCGGAGTAGCAGATCAGGTCTCCTCATTGATCGTTAACCATGTAATCCCCATATGAGGATCACACCGATTGCGACCTACGTCGCCTGATCGGAGACGGCCACGATGCTGGGATAGGGTGACGCCGGATGTACGCGCACCCCGTCCTGGCTTCTGTGGCCGTTGGCTTTTCGGCGAGCTCCTCTTGCTGACGCAGTCCAGCGGCACCCGCTCTGTTCTCTCCGCTGGTCGGGCTCAAGACGGCCTAGGGGCCGTCCACGCGCGTCTTTCAGGCCGTAGCAGCCTTGCGAGGCCGACCCGCCTTCTTATTCCGCTGCTGTCCAAGGCCGAGGGACCGAGCAAGCTCCGAGCGCTGCGCTGAGTAGCTCGCAGAGGTCATCGGGTAGTCGGGGGATAGGCCGTACTTCGCCCGGTAGGTCTCGGGGCTCAGCCCACGGAGCGTAAGGTGCCGGCGCAGCGTCTTGTAGGGCTTGCCGTCCTCGAAGCTGATGAGGTGGTCCGGCGTGATCGACTTCTTGATCTCAGCCGGCGTTGCCTTCTCGACCTTGTCCTTAGCCGCTGCGGTGGTTCCGCCTGTCGCGAGACCGCTGACGGCGGCGTGCACGTTGCTCAGCAGTTCGGGCAATGCGCTTACCGGAACCGAGTTGTTGGAGACGTAGGCGGCGACGAGGTCAGCCGTGAGTTCGACGTAGTTGGGCTGAAGATCGGGAGTTTGATCGGTCATATCGCTTTTCTCCAGAGATCGATGAGAGCCCTATAAAGCGAGTTTGGTTTTGGCCTCAACAGATTCCGAGAGTAGTAAGAAAAAAAATTGTTATTAAACGTTACCTACGAAAAGGCCTCAGCACAAGGAGCTAGCCCACCTCATGCCTGACCTCGATGCACTCCTTGAGCGTTTGAAGAACCGCCAGCGCGATCTCATCCTAGCAGCGGCTGAGCACAACACCATGCCGGCGGACAGCGTGCTTAAGCGCATCGCTGAGCTGGAGAACGCCATTGCTGCGGTCGAAGCCGCGGCGGGTGAGGACGTCGGCGAGAGTTAGAAGCACCACGCGACGGGGCCCAGCGAAAATCCCGCCGCGGCCGAAGCCGGGCGGGTTTGAAGGCGGTCCGTCCATGAAGCGGGTAGAACTACGTAAATGTGACCCCGGGTTCCATTTCACCCCGCCTCGCGACCCGACCTAGAAGATGAAGTGCCCCTGATCCTCAAGGGTCGCTGCCGCGATGTTGTGAACGATGATTTTGTGTGAGGCGTCGGTGTCTCCGGCAAAGGTGATCAGGGTGTCGCGACCGTCGTGGACCGAGGCGAAATGGACGTCCCCGATTCCGTTGGCAAAATTGCTCACGTCCAAGGAGTCGTTGTTCAGATCGAACCGCAGGATCTCATCCCGGCCGTAGTTGCCGGCGAACGTGAAGGTGTCCGAGCCGACGCCGGCGAAGAGTTTATCCGTTCCGGCCCCACCCTCGATGGTGGCGCCGCCAGAGCCGGCCACGATGCGATCGTTGCCCGATCCGCCGAAGAGGCTGTTCTGAGCGCCACTGCCGCCTCTGAGCGTATCCTCGCCCGATCCACCCGAGAGGAAGGCGCCGCCATTTCCGGCGATCAGGGTATCGTTGTCGGCATCGCCATAGATGGTGGCGAAGCCGCTTCCGCCCCGGATGGCGTCACTGCCGCCAGCACCATGGATCGTATCCTCGCCTCTGCCGGCGGTGATCGTATCGTCTCCGGTCGTGCCGGTGATGTCGGAACCATGCGAGGTGGTGTTCGTGGATGCGATGCTCTGCGAGATGATCACCTGGCCCGTGCTCACCCCTGACATGTCGAGGGTCGTGTCGTCGCGGACGTAAACCGTCTCGATGCCGGCAAAGTTCGTATCGGTCAGAGCGACGGTGCGACCGCCCAGGACGAAGAGGGTATCGGTGCCCGCGCCGCCATCGATGTCAGTAGGTGTCTCCGTGATCACCAGCCGGTCGTCGCCGAGGCCGCCATCGAGAGTATCCGCACCGCCACCGCCGCGCAGAATGTTGTCGCTATCATTGCCGGTCAACGAGTCGGCAAAAGCACTGCCTTGCACGTATTGAATGCTTGTAAGCGTATCGCCTTCGGCGTCGCCGCCTGTATTGTTGCCCGTGAACAGATTTACGGTAACGCTAGTTGGTGAATGCTCATAACTGGCGACATCAGTTCCATTCAAGCTAAGGATAGCATCAGCACCGCCACCGCCTTCGAAAACGTACGTGCTGTTAGCGCCGAAGAATGTGTCATTCAACTCGCTTCCACGGAACTTCTCGATGTCAGCGAACGTGTCACCCTGAGCGTCTCCCGCATTTGAAAGAAACGGAATGAATGACACTGTCACGCCAGCTGAGGAGTGTTCGTAGCTAACTGTATCGGTGCCTGACCCGCCATCGAATGAGTCACCCCCAACGCCGCCTTCCAGCAGATCGTTGCCACCGCCGCCGGTCAGGATGTCGTTGCCAGCGCCGCCGCGGAGGATGTCGCCGAAGTTACCGCCAGTGAAATTTACTACTTCAATATTATCAGAGAAATCAAAATTTAATGAGTATTCTTGTGCGTTTAATTTTTTAAAGTCTCCAAATTCAGTTGTGCGGTTACTGTCGGAGAAATGGAATCCACCTTGTGATCTATCTGAATAATTGTTAAAAGCAAACGTGGAACCCGAATCATATATTACATATGGACTATTGATGCCGATATAGACGATTGTAAATGCATTTTGCCGTAGTGAAACCGTATTTTGAGGATCGTAATCTCCATTATATGTAAAAGAAACCGATGCCATGCCCGCTCCCTCCTCGCGCGCCTCCAATGCTGTTCTTGCATGAGGACGGGAGGTTTCTTAATTTACGCACGTAGCGCTGGCCAGTGGCGGATTGAACACAACGTAGTAAGCACGAATGACCATGCTCCATTCCGCAGGAGACTTGACCGTGAGCAGTGATGACTACTTCCGCAACGTTTCCTGATTGCCCCACATCTCTGCCAACTCCCGCCGCAGCGCCTCGACCTCGGCGTGGAGGTCGCCGGCGTCAAGAACGGAAAGATTCCTAGCGCCGAGGCGCCCGCCATCCGGTCGCCCTCGCCTCATCCTCTGAGCAAAACATGCGCTAGCCGACCTTCTCGCTGATCCGGGTCCGGTCATAGTCGCGCGATCCGGGGACGTGGAAGACCTTCTCGCCCTTCCGGCTGATGTTGCCCTTGATCGCGCAGCTGCCGGCCTTGAGGGCCGGCTGCGGAGGCATTGGTGAGGGTATGGGACTATCCGGGCCGCCCGGCGCCGCGAACCCCATGGTCATGGCTCGCTCGCCCTTGCGCCAGTCGCCCGGCGCCGTGAAGGAGCCGGCCCATATCCCGAGCTTCCCTGCCTTCGCGGTGTCCTCGGCCGGGACATAGTCCTCCGAGTACCGGCGGTAGGCGATGGCATGCCCCTGCGCGACAAGCCAGCCGTTCAGGTCATCCGCGCCTTTCCGGCAGACCGCGACGGTGCGCCCGTATTTGTCGGTATTCCTGGGATCGCAAGAGACGGGCGTGGAGCCGATTCGGTTGGCCAACGCGAGGGCAGCAGCCTGTCCGCAGCAGAAGTCCTTCCCTGCTCTATCCTGGCAAAGCTGACCGCTCTCCGGTGCATCAATGCCATGAAGGCGGATGAGGGTGCCGCCGATGTCGAGGGTATCGCCATCGACCACCGAGGCCCGGCCGGTGTTCGGCTCGGCCGCAGAGGCAGTGGCAAGGGCCAGGAGGAAGGCGAGGGCGTAGATGATTGAGCGGATAACCTTCTGGAGTATCAAGACACCGTCGCCCCCAATCTGACGACAGGGGACGACGAGGATCCGGCCTTGAGTTAGTTCCCCCACATCCGACGATGCTGGTACTGACGGCTACCCATCCGTCGGTGCATCCGGCTATGGGTGATCCG